>JAFKEE010000027.1 GCA_017307505.1 Acidobacteriota bacterium
GTTTCATCTCAACAACCTCGTGCACGTCTTTTCCCCTCAACAGATCTCGGTACCTCCTCCTCTCAGAGTCGGTAACCGGCCTCAGTCCGTGTCAGGGGGTGGGGAATTTTCGATCGGCACTATGGGGATTTTTGCACCGGCGCTGACAGTTCTTTGAAAACCTCACCTTCTCCGACCATCAGGGGAGCCCCGACTCCCGGTCCTCCCGGGTTCTGCCCGTCGCTCCCCCTCCATCCCGCACCCCTGCAAACCATCCGCCTCCTCCACACGGCACAATAGAAAATACGGTGCTCGACGCAGACATCTTCCATCCGGCCGGCTTCATCCCGCTGGCCCCACCTCCAGGCTGCCGCCATTTCGCCGTCCCTTCAGCGAGGCTCTCATGAACCCTTACCTCCATCCCCGCGACGAGATCCTGCGCCTGATGGAGCGGATCTACCGCTACCGGATGACCACCACCTCCGGAGGCAACCTCTCCATTCGCGAACCCAACGGCGACGTCTGGATCACCCCCGCCCGCGTCGACAAAGGAGCCCTCCGCCGCGAGGACATCGTTCTCGTCCGCGCCGATGGTTCCATCGAAGGCACCCGCAAGCCTTCCTCCGAACTCCCACTCCACCAGGCCATCTATGCAGCCCGGCCTGACGTCCGGGGCATCGTCCACGCCCACCCTGTCGCCCTTGTCGCCTTCAGTATGGTGCGCGCCGTCCCCGACACTCGCCTCTTCCACCAGTCCTGGCACGTCTGCGGAGCCGGCGGTTTCGCGGCCTACGAACTCCCCGGCAGCGCCGCCCTCGGCGCCACCACTGCCGCCACGTTCAAAGAGGGCTTCGACTGCGTCATCCTCGAGAACCACGGCATCGTCACCGCCGGCCCCGACCTCCAGGAAGCCTTCCGCCGCTTCGAGACCTTCGAGTTCACTGGCAAGACGATCATCAAAGCCCACCTCCTCGGCCGCCCGGTTCACTACCTCACCGACGCCGAACTCGCCCTGGCCCAACAACGTGAGCCGCTTCCGGAACCCACCACCGAGGCCGCTGAGTCCGTCCCGCCCACCAGCGAAGAGAAAGAAGCCCGCCACCGCCTCTGCGAATTCGTCCGGCGCGCCTACCGCCAGCGCCTCTTCATCAGTACCCAGGGCAGCTACTCCGCCCGCGTCGACCCGTCCACCTTCCTCATTACGCCCTATCAGATCGATCGCGGCCTCATCCAACCGGAAGACCTTGTGCTCGTCCGCGACGGCCAGGTCCCCGCCGGGTCCGAACCCAGCCGCGCCGCCGCCGCCCACCACGCCATCTATCAGGCTCACCCGCACATCGGCTCAATCATTAACGCCTACCCGGTCAACGCCACCGCCTTTAGCGTCACCGGAGCCATGGTCGACACCCGCACCATCCCCGAAAGCTATGTCGTCGTGCGCCGCCCCGCTATGGCCCGTTACGGCCTCCAGTTCGACGACCCGAAGGCGCTCGCGGCCATGCTCTCCATCATGCAGCCCACCGTCATCCTCGAGAATGACGGTGTCCTTGTCACCGGCTCCGACGTCCTCGAAGTCTTCGACCGCCTCGAAGTCATCGAGTCCACCGCCGAGGCCTTCATCAACTCGCGGGCCGTCGGCGAGCTCTCGCCCATGTCCGACGAAGTCATCCGCGAACTCGACCGCGTCTTCCTTGGGATTAAATAGGATCATGCCGAAAGTTGGGCTATTCATACCGTGCTATGTGGATCAACTGTATCCACAGGTCGGTCTCTCCACCCTGCGCGTCCTGCGAGGCCTCGGCCTCGACATCGAGTTCCCTGAGGAACAGACTTGCTGCGGCCAGCCTATGGCCAACTCCGGCTGCAGCGAGGACGCCCGCCCGCTGGCCGAGAAGTTCCTGCGCATCTTCGCCCGTTACGACCATGTCGTTGCCCCCTCCGGCAGCTGCGTCTCCATGGTGCGCAACCATTACGAACAATGGCTCGCTGGCAAGCCCGGCTTCGAACACCTGCGCGACAACACCTTCGAACTCTGCGAGTACCTCGTCGACGTCGCCAAGGTCACCAAAGTCGACGGCGACTTCGCCCGCAAGGTCGGCCTCCACATGAGCTGCCACGGCCTGCGCGAGCTCCGCATGGCAAAGTCGTCAGAACGCATGGTCGCGCCCTTCAATAAGGTGAAAGTCCTCCTGGAACAGCTCCGCGGCATCCAACTCGTCGACCTCAAACGCCCCGACGAATGCTGCGGCTTCGGCGGCACATTCGCCGTGGCCGAAGAGGCCGTCTCCTGCCTCATGGGACAGGACCGCATCCGCGACCACGAGCAGGCCGGAGCCGAGGTCATCGCCGGCTTCGACATGTCCTGCCTCATGCACCTCGAAGGGCTCCTCACCCGCGACAAAAAGCCCATGCAGGTGCTCCACGTGGCCCAGATCCTCGAACACGCGAGGCTCTCATGAAAGGCCACGCCGAAAGCGCCGCACCCTTCGTAGCCAACGAGCCCCGGGCCCACTGGCACGACGAATCCCTCTGGTTTGTCCGCGTGAAACGCGACCGGCAGGCTTCCACCGTGCCCGAGTGGGAGGACCTCCGCGCCACCGCCTCCGCCATCAAGGCCCACACCCTCTCCCGTCTGGCCGACTACCTTGAGGAGTTCGAACGCAACGCGACCGCCAACGGCATCCACGTCCACTGGGCCCGCGATGGGGCCGAGCACAACGCCATCGTCCTCAGGATCCTCAAAGACCACGGCGTCAAGCGCCTCGTGAAGTCCAAGTCGATGCTCACCGAGGAGTGCCACCTCAACCCTTACCTCGAAGCCCACGGGATCGAGGTCACCGACACGGACTTGGGCGAACGCATCGTCCAGATGCGCAAGGAACCGCCCAGCCACATCGTCCTGCCCGCCATCCACCTCAAGAAGGAAGACATCGGCGAACTCTTCCACATCCAGCTCGGTACCGAGAAGGGCGCGTCCGACCCCAAGTACCTCACCGAAGCCGCGCGCGGCCATCTGCGCGAGCGTTTCCTCGGAGCCCAGGCCGGCCTCACTGGTGTCAACTTCGCCATCGCCTCCACTGGCGGAGTCGTTGTCTGTACCAACGAGGGCAATGCCGACATGGGCACCAGTCTGCCGCCCCTCCACATCGCCTGCATGGGTGTGGAGAAGATCGTGCCTCGTCCGCAGGACCTCGCTATCTTCCTGCGCCTCCTCGCGCGCAGCGCCACTGGCCAGCCGGTAACGACCTACACCTCTCACTTCCATGGCCCGCTGCCGGGCGGCGAAATGCACGTCGTCATCGTCGACAACGGCCGAGCCCGAATCCTCGGCGAAGAGGCCTTCCGCCGCTCCCTGAGCTGCATCCGCTGCGGAGCCTGCATGAACACCTGCCCGGTCTACCGCCGCTCCGGAGGCTACAGCTACGGCTACACGGTACCCGGCCCCATAGGCTCGATCCTAGGACCGCAGCGCGACCCGGCCGCCTACGGCTCGCTCCCGTTCGCGTCGAGCCTGTGCGGTTCCTGCACGGACGTCTGCCCGGTCAAGATCGACCTCCATCACGAGCTCCTGGCCTTCCGGCAGGAGTTGGCGAAGAAAGGGCACGTCCCCTGGCAGAAGCGTTTCTCGATGTGGGTAATGGGCCAGGTGCTGGCCCGCAAGTGGGCCTTCCTCCTGGGCGGCCGGCTGATGCGAACGCTGATGCCCCTCTTACCAAGAGCCCTGGTCTACGGCCCCTGGAACCCCTGGGGCAAGCAGCGCGAACTCCCCCCGATGCCCAAAGAATCCTTCCGAGACCTGCTGAAGAAGGAGCCCAAGTAATGGCCGCGCCCATCACCAGCCCCAGCTCCAGTAGCAAGGCCGACAAGATTTCAGCCGTGAGGAAATCCCACACATCCGGCCCATCGTCACCACGAACCACGACCGCAAGGGAGTGGTCCTCCACCGCCCTGCGAACCGCGCACGTAAGTAAGCGGGCGCCTCTTCCCCCTGCGTCTTCCCTGGAGTGGCACTCCCCCACGCTGCGAACCGCGACTGGTAAGGAGCGGGCGACGGGGATCGCCGTATCTCCAACGCTGTCCCCGAAGCAAGACCGGCCTGCCGGAGCCCAAGCAACCCCCCAAGCCCCAACACAAACAGGAGGGCGGACCCCCTGGTCCGCGGCCGACCCCCAGGTCGGCCACACGGTAGCCCATCGCCGCTCACCCAGTCGACCCACGACGCCTCGGACACCTCTTCCGACTCCAACCTCCTACGCAGACTTTGCCGGCTCCCTGGGACGACGCCTCCATATCCAATCCCGAAGCACAAGCCACGGACGCCCCGCGTATCACCAGGAAGAAAGGGGACGCCACTAATGGCCTCGCCAACCACCAGCCGCGACAGCATTCTGAAAGCCATGCGGGCCAACGCGCCCAGCCTCCGGCCCCTACCGGACCCACCCAACGCCATCACCTACCCGGACCCGCTAGCGCACTTCGCCGCCACCTTGGCCGGCGTCGGCGGACGCTTCCTCCAAGCCGCCGGCGAAGCCGATCTCCAAATCCTACTCGCCAGCCTGGAGGTCTACCAGACGGCCAAACGGATCGCCTCCACGGTGCCGTCCCTCCCGGGCAATGTAGACCTGGCTGCCCTGAAGAACCCCCACGAACTGGAAGGCATCGACCTGGCCATCCTGCCCGGAGCCCTCGCGGTAGCCGAGAACGGAGCCGTCTGGGTCCCGGGTACGAACCTGGGCCCGCAACGCGCGATCTTCGTCATCGCCCAGCACCTGGTCCTGGTCATCCAGGCAGGCTCGCTGGTGCACAACATGCAGCAGGCCTACGAGAACCTGAACCTGCAGCGCCCGGGCTTCGGGGTCTTCATCTCCGGCCCCTCAAAGACAGCCGACATCGAGCAATCGCTAGTCATCGGAGCCCACGGCGCCCGCAGCTGCACAGTAATAGCCCTCCCGTAAACCGCGGTAGCAATCCGCTGCAGGGGCGGGCTCCTTCCCGAGAGAGCCACAGCATTCGCATTATCCGCCCCGTACGTAAGAGAATAGAATCCATGAGGTGGTTTCTCTTTTTGGTGGCGCTGGCCTCGGCTTCAGCCCAGCGCAAACCCGAGCCCGGTTGTCAGTGGGTGCAGTGGGAAAGCGAAGATCTCGGCTTGCGGATGTCCGTCCAGAAGTGTGACGGCCGTCCTACCCGAGAATTCAAAGTCCTCAACAACAAGATCCGCCTGGTCGCGCCCGGCCAGGAGGTCATCACCGGAACAGCGGTCATCGAAGTCTGGGAGAAGCCTGCGCGCCAGAGCGTCCAGGAAGCCATCAATCGCCGCTTCTACCCGAAGATGACTTCACGCCAGCAGATGGGTTGCGTCGTCACGGACGCAGGCGAAAAGTTCCCCTTGGGCGACCCCAATAAGCAGGTCTTCCAGATCACACCCAACGCCCTGTACCAAAGGGAAGCCGACAAGATTCGGGAAGCCGAACCGGGCGCCGACGTCTGCGGCCTCTACGGCGAACTCGACCAGAAGCAGTACTTCGAATACCACCCGGCCGAGTCCAAAACCCGCTACCTCTTCATCCGGCTGGGCAACGACGCGCCCCTTTTCGACGAGCGCTCCATCGAACTCGCCGCCAAGTAAGGCGGCATTCGGGTCAGGCAGGTGGTAGAATCCTGCACGGGTGCGAACTCAGTGAAGCCCTTTTGTCTCAGTCTGCTGATTCCCGCCACGCTCTTCGCCGGGGCGACGGTCTATGCGCCCCCTCATGGGATCGAACAGGACAAGGTCTTCCAGGTCAAAGTCGCAGGACAGCCTTCGTTCGTCTACAGTCTGCCTGTTGGCGGAATGACTTACTTTTCCTACAGTTCGTTCGCCCGCCGCGCCGACATTGAGATCACAGTCGCCCGGCCCGTCGAAACGGTGGCCATCCGGCCGAAAAGCCTGAACATCCGCCCCGTCATCAACGGCAAAGTCATCACCTTTCGCCTCGATCGCACAGCCCAGCTCAGTGTCGAAATCAACGGTGACACGAAGCACCCGCTCCTTCTCTTCGCCAGCCCGCCCGAAAGCGCGCCGCCCAAGCCCGGACCCACCGGGGTCCACTACTTCGCCGCCGGCACGGTTCACAATGTCGGACGTATCAACGTCACCAGCGGCCAGCTCGTGTATATCGCCGGCGGTGCCATCGTGCGTGGTTCCATCTTCATGGATCAGGCGAAAGGAGTTCACATCCTGGGCCGGGGCATTCTCGACGGCAGTCTCTACAAGCGCGGCGAGTCCCGCATGATTGAGATCAACCGCTCCAGCGACGTTGAGATCGAAGGCATCGTCGTCACCAACAGCAAGCACTGGACCGTCCCCATCACTGCCTCGGACAAAGTCACCCTGCGCAACGTCAAGCTTGTCAGCGACAACGATTGGGACGATGGCGTGGATGTCGTCGGCAGCACCAATGTGATCGTCGACCAGTGCTTTATCCGCACCAAGGACGACTGCGTCGCCATCAAGGCCGGAGTCGACTACTTCACCAGGTTCAACAACCAGCGGGACGTCAGCAACGTGACGGTCAAGCGCTCAGTCCTCTGGAATGGAGCCTGGGGCAACGGCCTCGAGATCGGTTTCGAAACCCGCGCCGCCAGCATCAGCGGCATCCGCTTCCTCGACAACGACCTCATCCATGTCGAGGGGCCCGAGGGCACCTTCACTATTCACAACGGCGATCGCGCCGTCATCTCCGACGTCCTCTACAACAACTGCCGGGTCGAAGACTCGCAGGGCCTCCTGGTAGACTTCAAAATCCTGAAGTCCCGCTACAGCAAGGACGCGGAGCGCGGCCAGATCCGCAACATCCAGTTCCGCCGCATCCGAGCCGATCACAAGGCAATTCCCTCGCTGTTGCAGGGGTTTGACGCCAAACACCAGATTGGCGGTGTAGTCTTTGAAGACGTGATCGTCGACGGCAGCAGGTGGACGTCTCTTGTGGACGCGGGGATAAAAGCCACGCACGCTGAACAGATCACTTTTAAGTAATCAACCGGGAGGCCTAGCGCGATGCCACTGAATCGCAGGATCTTTCTGATGGGTGCGGCCGCGGCCGCGCAAAGCGTTTACGCCGCGGAGAAAATCTCCTTGGGCGTCATCGGCAGCGGCGGCCGCGGCACGTTCGTCATGGGCGTCTTCCAGAAGGACCCGTCCCTGCGGGTCGGGGCTATCTGCGACGTGTACGAGCCCAACCTGGAGCGGGCTCTCTCCGCGGCGGCCAAGGCGCAGGGCGGGGCCACGCCCAAGGCCTACCGCAACTACCGCCAGCTTCTCGACGACAAGTCCATCGACGCCGTCCTCATCGCCACACCCGAGCACTGGCACCATCGCATGGTCCTCGATGCCCTGGCGGCCGGCAAGGACGTCTACGTCGAGAAGCCGTTGTGCCACACGCCCCAGCAGGGCGTTGAACTGGTGGAGGCCGAAAAGCGCTCCAAAAACATTGTCCAGGTGGGCATGCAGCGCCGCAGCTACGACCTCTACCAGGAGGGCCGCCGGGTGGTGGCCGCCGGCACGCTCGGCGATGTCCGCATGGTCCGGTCCTGGTGGCTGAACACGCAGCTCGGCGGTGAGAAGGTCTCGCAGTTGAAAGGTCCTCTCGATTGGGATCAATGGCTCGGCACTGCCGCGAAACGCCCCATGGATCCCGACATCTTCAGCCGCTGGCGGCTCTACAGTGAGTTCGCTGGGGGCATCGTCGCCGACCAGGGCGCCCACGTTTTCGATGGCATCCACATGCTGATGGGCGCCGGAGCCCCGCTGGCCGTGACCGCCGCCGCGGGCCGTCCCCATGCGGCCAGCGGCGACACTCCGGAATCCGTCGTCGTAACGGCCGAATATCCGGAGGACTTCATCGGCGTCTTCACCATCAACTACGCCGCCATGCGCTACAAGAGCCGGTATGACCAGATGAACCATCTCGACGGTGGCAAGGCCCGCATGGACATCGGCCGCGAGGACTTCCGCGTGTTCGCGCAGGGCGGGGAAGAGACGCCCGTCCTCGAGAAGCGCTCCGAAAAGGGCTTCGGCTGGGCCACCGACCTCCACGTGATGAACTTCCTCGAGTGCGTCCGGACCCGCAAGGCCCCTGCGGCGCCCATGTGGCTCGGCTTCCAGGCGGCGCTGGTCGTGCAACTCGCGAACCTGTCGCTCAAGAACGGCCGCCGCATGAAGTGGAACCGCTCAACCAACCAGGTGGAGGCGTGACGATGCAACGCCGAACCCTTCTCCTCTCGACCTTCGGAGCGGCCCTCGCCGGCCAGCCCAAGCCCATGCTGAAACTCTGCAAACGCGACGACACCAAAGCCATCGAATTCACCGAGTCTCTGGACCCGCGCCACTCGGCCATCATTCTGTGCGACATGTGGGACAAGCACTGGTGCGAAGGCGCCAATGGTCGTGTCGCCGTGCTGGTCAAGCGCACCGGACCGCTGCTGGAGAAGGCGCGGGCCAGCGGCATGCTCGTCATCCACGCTCCCTCAGAGACGATGGACTTCTACAAGGACGCCCCGCAGCGCAAGGCCATGCAGGCGCTGCCCAAAGTAGACCCCCCCAAACCGCTCGACCTCACCTCACCGCCATTGCCCATCGACGACACCGATGGCGGCTGCGACACGCCCGGCGACAAGCAGCACAAAGCCTGGTCGCGCCAGCACGCCGGCATCGTGATCGGGCCCAACGATCTGATCTCCGACCAGGGCTCCGAGGTCTACAGCGCGCTGAAGGCGCGCGGGATCCAGCGCCTGTTCGTCATGGGCGTCCATACCAACATGTGTATCCTCAACCGGACCTTTGCCATCAAGCAGATGTCGAAGTGGGGCGTTGCCTGCGTCTTATTGCGGGACATGACCGACGCCATGTACGACCCGCAGGATCGACCGTTTGTCAGCCATGCCCGAGGCACCGAGCTCGTCATCGAATACATCGAGCGTTACTGGTGTCCCAGCACCACGTCCACCGATCTGCTGAGCGCGCTCGGCTGAGCGCTATACTCAGCCCAGAGGGACTGCATGGATCGCCGAATCAACCGCAGGGATTGGCTCGCCACCGCAGCGGGCGCCACCGTGGCTACGCTTGCCTTTGGAGCGAAGGTAGCCGCTGCCGCCGAACGCACCAAGTGGGGCATGCCCGGGCTCTATCCGGGCCGTGTCATCGAAGTGAATCACCCTGGCTCGATCGTCTCCGGCCAGTACCAGCCCGCTGTCATCAAGGAGATGATGCAGCGCGGCATGAAGGATCTCACCGGTGCTGCCGGCTGGCCCGATGCCTGGAGGCAATTCGTCGAGCCCGGCGACGTCGTCGGCATCAAGCTGAATCCTGTCGGACGTCCGCATTGCATGTCTGACGCCAGCGTACTGCACCAGATTGTCGATGGCCTGAAAGCTGCCGGCATCAAGCCGCAGGATATCGTCGTCTACGACCGCTACCGCTCTGAGTTCCTCGAGGCCGGCTTCGACAAGTGGCTGCCCGAAGGGGTTCGGTGGACCACCGCGGTCAACGGCGGGGATTCCATCCAGCAGGACATCAAAGGCTACGATCCGGAACACTACATGGATATGGCGCTCGTGCTGCCCGGACAGGACATCTCGAATGAGACCGCCCGCCGCTCCTATGCTGCGCTGTACATTACCAAACAGGTCAATAAGCTGATCAACCTGTGCCTGATCAAAGACCACCAGTCCGCCGGCGTTACCGTGGCGCTGAAGAACCTCTCCCATGGTCTGGTCAACAACGTGGCGCGCAGCCATGCGACCAAATCGCTGAACGCCTGCGGCGCGTTCATCCCCGCTTCTGTGTCGATTCCCATGATCCGGAACAAGGCCGTGCTCCACATCTGCGACGGCATCAAGGGCGTCTATCACGGCGGACCGTTCGCCAGGCCCGAGTTCGTCTGGGAGCACAAGACGATGTACTTCTCCACCGATCCGGTCTCGCTCGACCACATCGGCTGGGAAGTGATCGACGCCCAGCGCGCCAAAGTCGGGAAGAAGCCGCTGGCCGACGATCTGCCCGACAAGTTCAGCACCTTTGTCCGCAAGCAGCCCGAGCACGTCGAGATCTGCGGAGCCATGGGGCTCGGCGTGTGGGAGCGCAGCAAAATAGACTTGCGCAAAGTGACCCTGGGCTGATACAAGTCAGCGCATGGCCAATTCTCGCCGGAAATTCATAGCCGGTGGCGCCGCACTCGCTGTGCCCGCCGCCGCTGTTGCACAAGACAAAGTCACGAAGAAGGTCCACTATAAGGGCGAAAAGCCAAAGAAGCAGCCGCTATTCTCCGGCGCCGTATCCCTGGGCAACCTGCTGTTCATTGCCGGCAAGGGCGCGCATGTCCCCGGTGACATCAAGGTTCACACCAAGATCGTGCTGGACGAGATCGAGGCTGAGTTGAAGAACGCCGGTTCCTCGATGGAGAAGGTGCTGAAGTGCAATGTCTACATCAAGACGATGGCAGACTACGCCGGCATGAACGAGACCTTCCTCGGCCGCTTCGGGATGGAGCCGCCGGTGCGCACCACGATCGCTGCCGCCGATATTCCGGGCAACTCGCTGGTTGAGATTGATGTGATCGCCTATATCTAGGCGCTGGCCTTTTTCAGAATCTCGGCGGCGCGGCGGGCTACGACCTCCGCGTCGCCGGGCTGCATCATCCAGACGGTAAATACCAGCATCTCTTTGTTCGTCATCGGGCAAGCCTCAATCGAGGGCGAACCCTCCCGAAGCGCTTTCAGCACATCGGGCGGAGTGATCCTGATGACGTTCTGATCCCATTTGATCTTGAGGTGCGGGGTGTGGTTCGCAATCGGCGGCACCTCCACCGAACACGACACGCTCTTGCACTTCTCAACAGCCTTCTGAATGGTGGCGACCCGCTTGTCCCACTCGCGGCCCTCCGCTTCGTGGTCGCGCTGCAAATAGGCTTCCAGTGCCACCAGCATGCCTACCATCTCTTCCTTGTTCACCTTCATGCCGCGCGAGATGGTGTCGCTGTTGGGCGAGGTGTTCATGCGCGCCGCTTCGATCAGGTCCTTGCGGCCCAGCAGCAGGCCCGCGCTCTGCGGCCCGCAGATGCCCTTGCCGCCGGAGAACGTGACGAGGTCGAAGCCCATCTTTGTATACTTCTTCAGATTGCTCACTGGAGGCACGTCGGCTGAGGCGTCATTGAAGGTGGGGATGTTGTGCTTCTTGCCCAGCCGGGTCCACTCCTCGGCATTGATGCGGCCGCGGGGCTCGGCGTCGTTGAAGAACAGCATCATCGCCGACTGCGGTCCGGCGGCCTTCTCCAGTTCCTCGGCCGTCTCGATCTCCACCAGTTTGACGCCACAGGCGCGCACGGCGTGGTCGTAGCCGTAGCGGTGGCTCTTCTGCACCAGCACTTCGCCCGGCATTCCGGTGACGTCCGGCAGCCTTTGGATCTTCGAGCGGTCCTTGCCGGTGAGGCAGGCGGCGGTGCCGATGGTCAGGGCACAGGCTGCTCCTGAGGTCACCATAGCCGACTCGCACTCCAGCAGCGTGGCGATGCGCTTGCCCACGGCGTCCTGCAGGTCAATCAGGTTCACGTACTGGCGAGAGGCGGAGCGCATGGCATCCATTACCTCAGGCGGCATCAGGGACGCAGTCAACGCCGTGTAGGTGCCCGCGGCGTTGATGAACGTCCGGACGCCTAGCTCGGCGATCACATCGCGCTTCTTCGACGCGGCCTTCAGGCCCGGCGCGAAAGGCAGGCTGCTGAGGACTCCAAGGAACGGTCTGCGGCCAAACATGTTGGTACCCTCCCGATGCGTTCCATCCTCCCACCTTCCGGGGCTCGTGCCAAGCGCGAGGGCTACTCCTGGCGCAGCGCCTCCATCGGGTCGAGCCGGGCGGCCCGCCGTGCCGGGCCATACGCCGCCAGGAGAGCGACCGCCGCGATGGCCAGCATGCCCAGTCCGAGGGTTGTGCCGGTGTTGCCGGCGACATCGGTGAGCAGCTTCACGGCCAGCTGTTTGCCCCACAGGACAGCGGGTACGCCAACCAGAAGTCCGGCAGCGACGATGGTGGACGCCTCCAGCAGAATGGTGCGGGAAACCGAGCCCGGCGTCGCACCCAGCGTGATACGGATGCCGATCTCGTTGGTCCGCCTCGTGACGGTATATGCCAGTTGGCCCCACAGCCCGATGCCGGCCAGAAGGGCCGCGAGCAGCGCGAAGAAGCCCGACAGGGCGGCCATCATCCGCTCCGGCACGATGGACGAATCGATCTGGTCGTTGAGCGTCGTGATCTTCGAGACCGGAATCGTAGGAGCCGCACTGCGCACGGTACGCCGGACATCCCCGGCAATGCTGCCGGGATCGACCCCGGTCCGCAGGATGAATGTGCCCGCGATGACACTGCCGTCCCGGAAGGCGGGCAGATAGATGGTGCGCCGCCGCTCTTCGCGGATCTCCATGTAGTTGGAGTCCGAGACGACGCCGATGATCTCGTAGGTGGCCGGGTCGCGGGTCATCGTCACATGGTCCAAGGTGACGTGCTTCCCAATGGGGTCGCCCTTCGGGAAATAGCGCCGCGCCAGCGTCTGATTGAGGATTGCGACACGCGGCTGGGCCTGGTCCCGGAAAGAGAATTCCCGGCCGGTCAGCAGCTGGATGCCCAGCGTTTCAAAGCAGCGGGGCGCGGCCCAGGCGATGGAGATCCAGCACTTGTCCTCCTGCCGCTCCTCGAAGCCTTCGAAGGTGCCGAAGCCCGAGGCGCCGGCTCCCTGGAGCGGACTGGGCCCGACGATCGAGGCCGAGCGGACTCCGGGGATGGAGTTCATGCGGTCGAACAGGTCGCGATAGACGGCGGCGCGCTGCTCCGGCTTGTAGCCCGAGCGGGACGGGTCGAGTGAGACCAGCAGGACATTGTCGCGGCGGAAGCCGAGGTCGGCGCTCTTGAGCTTGGCCAGATGGGCGACGAACAGCGCGCCGGCGCTGAGGAGGAACATCGAGAGCGCGACCTGAGCCGCCACCAGCCCACGGCCAAAGATGCGGTGGAATCGTTTGCCGGAGGCCCGTCCTGACTGCCGCAGGGCGTCCGCCGGCACGTGGCGGATGGCACTGAAGGCCGGCGCGAGCCCGAATAGGAGTCCGCTACAGACCGCCACGGCAATGCAGAAGACCAGGAGGGATGCGTCGGTCTGGACCAGAAGATGGATGCGTTCATGAGGCCGGCCGCTATCCATGATCTGGAGCAGTGTCTTCGTCCCGAGACCGGCGATGGCCAGACCCGCGACGGTGCCGCAGAAGGAGAGGACCAGAGACTCGGTGAGCACCTGGCGCATCAGCCGGCTGGCGCTGGCGCCGAGGCCGAGCCGCAGGGCCATTTCCCGGGCCCGCGACGCTCCGCGCGCCAGCAACAGCCCTCCGACGTTCACGCAGGCCAGCAGCAGCAGGATGCCGACAATTGCCATCAGCACGACCAGCTTCTGGCCGACCTTATCGCGGACGCTGCTTAACCCGGCCCCGGCGGGCTCCATCTCGAAGCGGAGCTGGCGGACCTGGGGATCCGGGCTGCTGCGCGTGCTCTCGGCGGCCACGCGCTCCTCGACCGTGAAGCGGTAGAGCAGCGTCATCTCGGCTCGGGCCTGCTCCAGCGTGACGCCGGGCTTCAGGCGGGCGATGAGGGCGAGGCTGCCCTTCGGGTTGGAGGGCAGCCAAAGCGAGGTTTGGGCATCGGCGCGGACTCCGCTGAACTGGGGCGGTGCGACGCCGACAATTGTGGCCGGCTTCTCGTTGACGGTGATGCGGCGGCCCAGGACGCCCGGATCGCGTTGGAAGCGCGTTGTCCAGAGGTCCCAACTGATGAGGGCGACGGCGCCGTCCTGCGTCTGGGCTAGATCTGCCCCGGTGATGGCCCGGCCCAGCGCAGGGCGGACCCCCAGCGTCTGGAAGTAGTTGCCAGTGACGAACTCGGCGACGCAGGTGATGTCGTCCGTATTGCCTAAGTTGAGCCGGGCGATGTTGTCGATGCCGAGGCCTGTCACGGCCGAGAAGACATGGTTGTTGTCCCGGTAGTATTCATAGCTGCGGAATGACCAGTAGCCATTGCCACGGGGCTCGCCCGGGTACTTCTGCAGCAGTTCGACCAGTTGCTCCGGCTGCTGGACCGGCAGGGCGCGCAGAAGGATGGAATAGACCAGGCTGAAGATGGCGGTGTTCGCGCCAATGCCCAGTGCGAGCGAGGCGATGATGACGGCGCTGATGCCAGGGCTGCGGCGCATGCCGCGCAGGGCATAGCGAACATCCTGCAGAACCTCCTCCAGCCAGCGCCAACCCCACATGTCGCGGGTGACCTCCCGGACGAGGGCTTCGTTGCCGAACTCGCGGCGAACGGCCAGTTCGGCTTCGCGCGGGTCCTCCCCGCGTTCCACCCGCTCGCGGACCGCCATCTCGAAGTGCGCCCGGATCTCGTCCTCGAGATCCTGTTCCTGTTGTTTTCTGTGGAAGAACTGCCGGACCTTCATGGCTGTAGACAGTCTACTGCCGAGCATGTAGGTTGTCTACAGCCTTACTTGTAACAAACCGGGGCTAGAGGGCCAGGCCGAAGAAATCCCTGGCGTTGGCGAAGCAGATGTTTCGGGCCATGTTGCCAACGAGTTCGAAGCTGTCCGGCAGGAGTCCCTTCTCCATGTCATCGCCCAGAAGGTTGCAGAGCGTGCGGCGGAAGTACTCGTGGCGCGGGTAGGACATGAAGCTGCGGGAATCGGTCAGCATGCCGACGAAGCGGGAGAGCAGGCCGCAGTTGGAGAGTGCGTTCATCTGCCACTCCATGGCTTCCTTCTGGTCGAGGAACCACCAGCCGCTGCCGAACTGGATCTTGCCCGCGACGGAGCCGTCCTGGAAGTTGCCGATCATGGTGGCAAAGGCGTAGTTCCAGGAGGGGTTCAGATTGTAGAGGATCGTCTTGGGCAGGGCGTTTTCCTGGTCGAGCGTGTCGAGGTACTTGCCCAGGGCGTCCATCTGCGGCCAGTCTCCGATGGAGTCGAAGCCGGTGTCGGGGCCCAGTTTCCCGAAGAGGCGAGTGTTGTTGCTGCGGCGCGCCATGAGGTGGAGCTGCTTGGTCCAGCCCTTCTCGGCGTCGAGGCGGCCGAAGAAGAGCATGAGGAAACACGCCCATTTGGCCTGGTTCTCGGGGGAGGCGGCGACACAGGCGCGGGCCTGGTGGAAGATCTCGGCCGCTTCGGCCTGGGTGCAGGGTTCGGCGAAGGCGGCATTGATGCCGTGGTCGCTCAGCCGGCCGCCCATGGAATGGAAGAAGTCGTGGCGTTGCTTCAGGGCGTCGAGGAAGGTTGGCAGACCGGTGATGTCGATGTCGGAAACCTGGCCCAACCGGCCCAGCCATTCATTGAACTGGACGGGCAGATGGACATTCATGGCCTTGTCGGGCCGGAACGTCGGATAGACCTTGGTGGCCAGGCCGGAGGCGGCGATGGCCTGATGATCGGCGAGGTCGTCGGTGGGGTCGTCTGTGGTGCAGACAGCCTTGACCTGGAAGCGATCGAGGATGCCCCAGGCCCGCAGGCCCTCCGTGGCGAGCTGTTCGTTGGCCCGGGCCCAGACGCTCTCCGCGTTGGAGGAGTCGAGCAGTTCGTCGATGCCGAAGTAGCGCTTCAGCTCCAGGTGGGTCCAGTGGTAGAGCGGATTGCGGAGGGTATCCGGAACGGTCTTCGCCCAGGCCAGAAACTTCTCTTTGGGGGAGGCGGCGCCCGTGACGAGGTCCTCATTCACGCCGTTGGCCCGCATGGCTCGCCATTTGTAGTGGTCGCCTTCCAGCCAGATCTCAAACAGGTTGGCGAACTGGCGGTTGCGGGCCACGTCAGCGGGCGGCAGATGGCAATGGTAGTCGAGGATGGGCTGATCCTGAGCGTACTCGTGGTACAGCCTGCGTGCGGAGGGAGAAGAGAGCAGGAAATCTTCGTGGATGAACGGCATGAAACCACCCGCCTTGTCGGGTCAACCGCAATTCTATCGCCTTACAGACATGTCAGTAAATGGCGATCTGGTGCGGCGGCCCGGCGAGGCGGGTATTCACAGAGACCGGCTACTGCCGGCGGACGTTGGCATTGCTGGCGGTGCCGTTCCGGAAGTCGGCGTCGCAGCTGTAGTTGAACGTGTCGGTCCGATTGTTGCGGCCGCGTGCGTCGAGAACGCCGGTGATGCGGTCGCGGCGGCCGGCATTATTATCGGTATTGGTGGTACGGAAGCGCACGTTGGAGTAGCCCTGCTGCTGCGAGTCGCTTCTCAGCTGATCCTGGCAGGCACGGATGGAATCGTTGATGCGGGCCCGGTTGCCGTTGTTGCCGCCCTTGCCCCAGCCACTGCCTCCGCTGTTCCCCCAGCCGCTGCCACCGCTATTGCCCCAACCGCTGCCGCTGCCGCTTCCGCCACCCCAGCCGCTGCCGCCACCGTTCCCCCAACCGCCGCCGCTGCCGGCGTTGCCGTTGCCACCCCGCCATTCGAGGTCGAAGGTGTAGCCTTCGCTGCCGCCCTTGTTGTCTTCAATGCGCACCACGGCGACGCCGCGATTGTTGCGGGGGTCCTGGATGAGTTCCACCCGGCCGCGGCCGTCGATGCCCTTGAAGCGGAAGTCCGACATATTGAGGGGCATGGTGCCGTCGCATTGGAAGCGGCGCCACTGGGAGGGTTGTCCGGTGAGAGTCCGGATGCGCCCCTGGGTGCCGCGAACCTCGACCTCCGCGATCGCGTCGACTACGACTTCGATCGTGCACTTACCCGATTCGATATTGGAGCCATTCACCGTCGCCTGGTAAGTGGCGATGGACTGCCCCTGCGCGGTTAGGCCCATTGCGAGGCAGGACAGGGCCGCCACCTGCAAATTCAATCTGATCATCGAAGTCCTCCTGCTGAATGGGATGAACCCAGTATTACTTCCATGGCCATTTGAGCATGGCCTGCAAATCCCTCCTCTGATTCTACTCGCTCATTTCGGGAGGAGAAACCGGATTGTCCGCCCGTGTACACTTTGGGGATGCTGGTTCTTCTCCTGTTGCTGCTGCAGCCTGCCGCCCCGTGGATTTCGCTGTTCGACGGGCGCACGACCGCGGGCTGGCTGGAGGTGACGGGTCAACCGTTTCCGGTGAAGTCGTGGGTCGTGGAGGACGGCTGCCTGAAAGCGCGTGTGGTGGAGGGCGGGTTTCAGGACATCCGCACGGAAGCCACATTCCGGTCGTTCGAACTGGAGTTCGAATGGAAGATCGAACCGGGCGGCAACTCGGGCGTGAAGTACCTCATCGAAAAGGTCGACAGTTGGAAGGCTCCGAAGGGGGAAGGGAACAACGCGCGAGGGCGCGGTCCTGAGTACCAGTTGATCGACGACGATGCCAACCCGGATTCGAAGGGACGCCCGGAGAAGCAGACCGCGTCGCTCTACGGCAAGATTGCTCCGTTGACGCACGCGGCGAAACCGCCGGGCGAGTTCAATGCGTCGCGGATCGTCGTGCGCGGCGGGCACGTGGAGCACTGGCTGAACGGCGTGAAGGAGTTGGAGTACGAGGCTCCGGTGAAGGAGAGCCCGATCGTGCTGCAAAACCACCATTCCGTGGTGTGGTTCCGGAGTCTAAGAATCCGGCGGTTGGAATAGATCAAAAGGTAACCTGAGTTACACCCGCTTCGCCCCCATGTGATAGAACAAAGTGGTATTTCAGTTCGCCCCCCTCGACTGTTTGAATTAGGAGTTCGTCATGAGTACACGTAGAACCTTCGTCGCCGGCGCAGGCGGCGTGGTTGTTTCCCACCTGGCAGCGAAGAAGGCCATGGCCGCCAATGACAAGCTTCGCATTGCCGTAATCGGCACCAATGGCCGCGGCAAGGACCATATTCAAGGGATCATGCAGCAGCCGGACGCCGAGGTTGTGACGTTGTGCGACGTCGACCTGAAGGTCGGCAATGCACGCGCGGAGTCGTTCGAAAAGAAGTATGGCAAGAAGCCGCAAGTGGTCCAGGACATGCGGCGGGTGTTCGATGACAAGAACATCGACGCGGTGACCATCGCCACGCCGAACCACTGGCATTCGCTGGCCGCGATCTGGGCCTGCCAGGCCGGCAAGGATGTTTACGTCGAGAAGCCTGGCTCGCACAACATCTATGAAGGCCGGAAGCTGGTGGAAGCGGCCCACAAGTACAAGAGAATTGTGCAGCACGGTGTGCAGTTGCGGTCCTCGACAGCGGTCCGCGAGGCGGTCGCTCACCTGGAGAAGGGTGTAATCGGCAACGTCTATATGTCGCGCGGCCTGGTGTTCCGGTGGCGTCCCTCGATCGGCAAGAAGGGCGTGGAACCGGTCCCCGAGGGGCTGGACTACGAGATGTGGACCGGCCCGGCGGAGAAGGAACCGTTCAGCCGCCGGATCGTGCATTACAACTGGCACTGGACCTGGAACTACGGCAATGGCGACGTGGGCAATCAGGGGATTCACGAGACCGACCTCTGCATGTGGGGCCTGGGCGTGAAGGGCTTCCCGTCGAAGATAACGGCGATGGGCGGCAAGTTCCTGTTTGACGACGACAAGATCACGCCGGAAGTGCTCACGACGCTCTACCACTACCCCGACGAGAAGAAGCTGATCCAGTTTGAAGTGCGGCCGTGGTGCACAAACAGCGAAGACGGAGCCTCGGTGGGCAACATCTTCTACGGTTCAGAGGGCTACATGGTGATCAAGGGCTATGACACCTACGAGACCTACCTGGGCCAAAAGAAGGAGAAGGGCCCGTCGGGCAAGGCCGGCGGCGACCACTATGCCAACTGGATCAAGGCGATCCGCAGCCGCAAGACCGAAGACCAGCATGGTCCTGTGGAAACGGCGCATCTGGCCAGCGGGTTGGCGCACCTGGGCAATATTTCCTATCGCTTAGGACGTGTTCTGAACTTCGATCCGGCGAAGGAGAAGTTCGTGAACGACAAGGAAGCCGACACGCACCTGACGCGCAACTACCGCAAGGGTTTTGAAGTTCCGGCCAAGGTCTAAGATCGATCCTATCTTTTAGAAACGCTCCGCTTCTCCGCTGCGTCAGACGGGTCAGGAGAAGCGGAGCATGAGACTCCTCACAACAACACTTTTTACTCTGATGCTGGCCTGCACCGCGCAAGCGGGCGTAGGTATCTCGATCAATATCGGATCAGCGCCGTATTACGGCTACGCGCCGCCGGAGGTGGCCTATGTGCAGCAATACGTGCCGGCGTACGACATGCCCAGGGTGTTCGTAATCGCCCGGTATGCTCACATCCAGCCAATGGTTGTGGTCGACATGTACCGGCGTGGTTATGGCTGGGACGGGATCTGTTCGCGGTATCGCGTACCGGTGGCTGCTTTTGATGCCTACTTTGGTCCGCGAGGAGGCTACTACGCGCCGCCGCCGCCGCGATACTACGGCGGGTATGGCTATGCGCCGCGAGGCAGTGCATTCTATGGTGGACGAGGTTACGACCGCCACTATGACAAGCACTACGACAAGCATTGGGACAAGCATGACCGCGGCCGGGGCCATGGCCGGGGCCGCTGGTAGGCAGTCGGGCAGCCGCTTCCGAGATTGAGTTGATACAAGGCGCAGGGCGATTCAAATTGCCCTGCGCCTTTTGATTTTTCACGGAGGACTACGACTAGAATGCCCCCTCCCGGCCTGGTGACTCGGCCAGGCTTGATTTGAGCGAAATGGAGACTGCGTGGCCGGAAGTTGTGCTCGAACGTCGCTGATATTCCTATTCCTCTGCGTATGCCTGGAATTGCCTGCCTGGCCTCAGCGGGCTCTGCAGCGAATCCAGGCGGAATATGCGGTGGTGGATGCGGAACTGCAGAAGCACCTGAAGTTCGATCAGTGGCTGGACGGTGAACCAGGCACGCGTGCTCTGGTGGCGCGGCATTGGGCCCTCTGCCGCGAATGGGTCACAGTCTGGATGGACGCTCATCCCGCGGATGGCCTGGCGGGTGCGAAGAAGGCGCTGTCAGTAATCGCTCCAACTGACCCCGCTCAGAGTCTGCTCCTGAATAAGGACGCTGTGCTGGTGCAGACGCCCGGAGCGATTGGCAACGTGTTTATCGTTACTAAGGCGAGGGGCCGGCACCGGGTGGCTTGGAGCATTGACCAGGCCGCAGACCCGCCAGGAGAGTTTGCCGTGGGACTAGCAAAATGGCGGGCCTCGTCGGCCGGGCCATCGGAGGTTTTCAAGCGCGCAAGTGTTGAAAGACCCACAGGTCCTCTTGTGCCCAATCTTGGCTTACTGCCACAGGATCGGCAGGGGAGGGCGCGTTTCTATATCGATGCCGCCTATGCGCAGTCCGCGGGTGGAAGCGGTACTAAGCAGATTAGCCTGTGGATTTGGGATGGCCAGTCAGCCCGCCCTCTGATCCTGCGGGATTATCGGGTGACGTGGTTCCAAGCGAAGTTCACACGGCTGGAAGGTGACCTCCTCAAGGTCCACGAGAAGAGGTTATTTCGAATGTTCGATTCCTGTTCGGGCTGTGATGAACGTCAAATCGAATGGGTGGTTCGCGTGACTCCGGATGGCCTGGAAGAGCTGCGAGAGACAAGCGCAACTCCTCAGATGGATGCTGTGGATGAGCTGTTCTACCGGCTCACGCGGGGCGAACCGGCCGCCACCGTGGCCACTCCGGCGGCCATTGATGCGGCAACTTCCATCCTGGAGGAGGTGCGCAAATCCAATCCGCAAATGAACTTTCGGGAGGCCCATTCCCTGGGGATGATCATGTCCGAGAAAAGCAAATGGTTCGGTGCGAGCGGCACGATTTGTCTGGGGACATCCGGGATCGGGTTGAATGCTTTCAGCCTGAAGCACGGGGCGAATGGATGGATCGTGACTTCGATCGGGAAGGGTGAGGCGGCGTGCCCTGCCGGTCCGGAGCCGAAGCCCCACCACCTGCCGCCTCAACTCCTGAGATGAGTGGGACGACAGGCGGTCACCCCCACCACGGTTCTCCGTCGACCAGGTTGGCCTTCAAGTATTCCTGATTAAGATCCAGCCCGAGGCCTGCACCCATCGGCACCTTCAGTTTGCTCTGGCGCACCTCGGGTGGGTTTGAGGCGGCCATCTTCTCGACGTGCCTCGTGGGCCGGCCCAGCGCGCTTTCGCTGCGGTAGAAGTTCTGGATGGAGGCTCCGAAGTGCGCATTGGCGATGGTCAGGATGAGTGAGCCCACGTTGTGGAGGGCTACCGGGGTGCGGGTCAACGCCGCATGGTCGGCGATCTTCTTCGTGCCCGTGAGGCCGCCGGCGAAGGCGAGATCCGGATGGACGATGTCGGCCACCTGTGTATCGAGGAACGGTTTGAAGCCGCGGACCAGTTCCAGCTTCTCTCCTGTGAGGATCGGGATGCGTGTGGAGCGCTTCAGGGCGGCCCAGCCCTCGTGGAAGGTGACGTTCAGGGGGTCTTCCAGGAAGAGCGGGTTCATCGACTCCACGGCCTTGGCCACACCGATCGCGCTGGGTGTGTCCATCTCGTTGTGGCAGTGGACCGCGATGTCGATCTCGTCGCCCACGGCGTCGCGGGTGTTGGTATACGCCGTGTGCACTTTGCGCAGATCCTCGGGCATCAGGGTGTTGGCGTAGCGCGCGGCCGGCACACCGAGCACGGGGTCGATGCCGTTCTTGAAGGCGTTGAAACCCTCGGGCATGGCTTTGATGCGCGCGGCCCACTCGCGGCAGGAACCTTTGTCGAGCATGTTGAAGCCCAGGCCATGGGAGTACATGGGGATGGCGTCGCGGAAGGGTCCGCCCATCAGCACGCACACGGGCTTGTTGAGGATCTTGCCGGCCAGATCCCAGAGCGCCATGTCGATGCCGGAGATGACTCCGATCTGCGCCATGTAGGTGTGCATGAGCGAGGTCATCTGATGGAAATGGACCTCGATGGCCAGAGGGTCCTTGCCAAGGAGGAGGCCGTTCATGGTTTCGATGCGCGCCCGCGCCATGGGACCGGAGGCTCCGGCCTCGCCATAACCCACGAGCCCTGAGTCCGTTTCGATTTTGATGAGGCAGTTGTTGGCGATGTTCTTGATGGCCATCGCCTTGACGGCGGTAATCTTCACTTTGCCGCTATCGGGCGCGGCCAGAGCCTGGAAGCGCGGAAAGAGTGTGGTGGCGGGCAGGACAGCCAGGGCGCGGACCAGAGCGCGGCGGCTGAGTTGGGCAGGAGTCATGGGAACACCTCCGGGCTATGAGACTATCGCATCTGTTGACCCGTTGCACCGCTCCGCCCGCCGCGACCGCTATTCTGGAACGAGTGAGTGGATTCGTCGACATTCTCAGGACCAACCGCAATTACCGGAATTGCTGGATGGGGCAGATCGTCAGCGAGGTCGGCGACCATTTCAATTCCATCGCCGTCCTCAGCCTGGCCCTGCACCTGACGGGCAGCGGAGCTACCGTGGGCGCGGTGATGATTGCGCGCGTCCTGCCGGCTATCCTCGCCGGGCCTATTGCGGGGCTGGTGCTGGACCGCATGGACCGGCGCAAGATCATGGTCGCTTCCGACCTAATGCGGTGCGTGGTCGCCCTCCTGCACATCCTGCTGCTGACTTACCGGGAAACGTGGCTCCTCTACGTTCTGAGCGGACTGCTGATGTTCGCGTCGCCGTTCTTCAACAGCGGGCGGTCGGCGATTCTGCCGCGGATCGCAAGCCGGGAAGAGCTGCATAGCGCGAATGCACTGACGCAGACGACCTCCTGGCTCACGCTTTCCATCGGGACCATGCTGGGCGGGATCTCGACGGGGGCGCTCGGCTACCGCTGGGCCTTCGTGGCCAACGCAACGAGCTTCCTGTTCAGTGCGCTGGCGATCTGGAGCCTGAAATCGCCGGAGGGGCATTTCCGGCCCCTGCGCGATGTGAATGCGGCGAAGCGGCAGTCGAACTACCAGGAGTTCCGGGAAGGGCTGCGGTATATGTCCACGCGGCCGCTGATCCTGGGGATCGCGCTGCTGGGGGTGGGCTGGTCCACCGGCGGCGGCGCGGCGCAGGTGCTGTTCACGCTCTTCGGCGAGGTGGTGTTCAAGGCCGGGCCGAAAGGGATCGGCCTGATCTGGAGCTTCGCCGGAATCGGACTGGTGCTGGGCGGCATGCTGGGGCACCGCATGGGGCCGAAGTACACGTTCGAGCGCTACAAACATGCCGTGACCATTGCGTTTTTCCTGCATGGCTTGTGCTATGTGATCTTCAGCGTGATGCCGGAGATCTGGGGCGCCATGATCTTCATCGCGTTCTCGCGGGTGGCGATGGGCTTCAACTCGGTGCTGAACCGCACCATTCTGCTGCTGCACATTCCGGACGGGTTGCGCGGGCGCGTGTTCACGACGGTGGAGACCATGGCGAATGCGGTGATGATGCTTTCCATGGGCGCCGCGGGCGTCGCGTCGACGCACTACTCGGCGCGCGAGATCGGCGTCGTGGCGGGCGGCCTGAGTGCATCGACGGCCTTGTTCTGGGCATGGGCTAACGCTTCGGGCAAGCTCACAGAGCCCGAGCGGGACTGGCAGGAGCCGAAGCGCGAGTTCAGCGAACCTGTAACGCCAGCGTAAGATCGGCCTTCATGGTGGAGAGCAAGGCGGCCTGGGCGGGTTCCAGGAAGAAATGTCCGCCCTTGAACTCGGAGTGCCGGAAGACCTGGGTGGTCTGCAGACCCCAGGCCGCCAGGTGCTCGGCCGTGACGTTGGGATCGGCCTCGCCGCCGTAGGCAAAGAGCGGGAGGTCGAGCGGCGCCTGGGCTTCGTAGGCGTAGTGGCGGTAGAGGCGGGCGTCGGAGAGCAGCGCCGGCAGGGCCAGTTTCAGCAGTTCGGGGTTGTTCAGAACGCTGGGGGGGAAGCCTTCCAGGCGGCGCAGTTCCTCAATGAAGTCGCGCATGGAGGGTTCCGGCGGCGGGACGTGGTTGAGGCGGTACTGGGGGGCGCGCGCTCCGGAGACGTGCAGGGAGACGGGCATCGGCAGCCCTTCGCGGCGGAGCGCCCGGGTGAGTTCAAAGCTGATGCCGGCGCCCATGCTGTGGCCGAAGAAGGCGAACGGGGCGTCCAGGAAGGGGCGCAGCTCTTTGAGGATCGCCTCGACGAGCGGGCCCATGCGTTCGAAGGCGGGTTCCGCGGCACGGGTTTCGCGCCCGGGCAGACGCACCGGGACGACGCAGGCGAGCGCGCTGAGTTTGTCGCGCCAGGCGCGGTAGGGCAGGGCTCCGCCGCCGGCCCAGGGGAAGCAGAAGAGCTTCAGGCGGCCGGCCGGGATCTCCTCGATGCCCGGCAGCCAGGGGTTGCTGTCCGGCTTGGCGGCCGCGGTATGTTGCTTCAGCCGCAGCGCGAGCAGTTTCTTTTTCTCCTCGCTCAGGGCAGGCCGGACGGCCGGAGCGGGGGGCTGCTTCTTGGGTTTATGGAGCAGGCCTTCGAGGACACTCTCGAAGGGCAGCACGTTGAGGTTGGCGGCGTATTCCAGCGCGGCTTTGCGCGACGCGGCGGCGAGCTCTTCCCAGTGCGGCTGGTCTGAGGTGAGGCGCTCCATCACTTTCTGCCAGGGGACGACGTCCTGCGGAGGGACCTCGGCCACGGGGACCATGCTGGCGTCGACCGCCGGTTTGTACTTGACGATGGGGTTGACGCGGATCAGGTAGGGGACGCCGAGTTTGGCTTCGTGAAGGCCGCCGACGTCGCTGGCGACCACCGGGATGCCGCGGGACATCGCTTCCAGCACGATGCGGGAGCGCGCCTCGGCCCAGACGGAGGGCACCAGCATCACCTTGGTCTGGCGCAGCAGCCCGTCGATGTTGTCCATCTGGTTGAGGAGCGTAATGTTGGGCCGCTGACGCATGGCCTCGAGCTCTTCGGCCTGCGTGCCCCAGGTAGGGATGGCGGCGAAAGGGACGCCGGGCATGCGGTCCGCGAGGTCGAGGAAGATGGAGATGCCTTTGACGGCGCAGGGATTCACCATCGCGACATAGGGATTCTCGAAACGGCCCAGCAGGGGGAAGTTGTGCGTGTCTTCCAGGAGGGAGATGGGCACGTGGATGGCGTCGATGCCGCTCCATTCCCGGACGTAGCCGGCGACGTAATGGCTGACGCCGACGGTGGCGTCGGCGCGCTTCAGGACTTCGGTCTTGGAGGCGGAGACCATCGAACTGTCGGGCCCGAAGGGGACGGCGATGGTGGCTCGCACCAGATAGACGACGCGCGCGTTGGGAGCCTTGACGGCGATGTCGAACAGAAGCTGGCCGGGGTCGTCTGTCGAGGTGATGATGATGTCGGGCTGGAAGTCGTCGATCTGCGCCTGGAAGAAGCCGCGCAGGTGTGGGCTCAACGACAGGACGCGGACCGCCACCCCACCCAGGTCGTAGCGGATGCCGGTGCCGTCCGTGCCGTCAGCTTCCACTCCGCGGGCCTTGAGGGCAGCCAGCATGGCGTCGTGGCCTTCCTGGCCGAATTGTTCGACCCGGGTGACGACGCGCACGGCGTGGCCGCGGGCGGCCAGGGCCTCCATCAACAACCGGTTCGATTTGTCGCCACCGCCGAGGGAAGGGAAATAAGTGGAGTTGTGCGCCAGCAGAACCTTCACGACTGCTCCTTCTTCTGCTTGAGCCGCGCGAGCAGCAGGGCTCGCTTGGCCGGATCCAGCGCTTTCAACTTCTCCTCCGTGGATTGGACTCGTCTGTGCTCGCCGATGGGTTGCTTTGCTGGGGTGAGGCTGAGCAGGTGCCGTTCAAAATCGGCCACATCGAGCGTGGAGACGAAGCGCAGGCCGGCGTCACGGGATTGGCGGGCCTCGCGCCAGTAGGCGGATTCATTGGTCAAGAGAGTGTGCAGGGCCGCGGCCCAGGGCTCCAGGTCCTGCGGCGGGACGATGGCCCGGGGCATGAGGGTGTCGTCGAAGGTGCGCTCATAGCGCTCCACCGGGCGGACGGGCACGACGAAGCCGGTGCCGGCCTTGGCTTCCATGAGACCGCCGGAGTTGCTGGCAATCACCGGCAGACCGCGCAGCATGGCTTCCATGGCGATGAGGCCGAAGCCTTCGTACCAGACAGAGGGCATCAGGAGGAGCCGGGCCTGCTCCAGCACTTCCTCGATGTCCGGAACATTCTTGAGTAAACGTGTGTTGGGCAGGCGTTCGAGGGCGGCGCGGTCGGCGGCGGTGGTCCCCCAGCCGTTGAGGGCGGCAAATTCGATGCCGGGGAAGCGGGCGGCCAGATCGAGGAAGATGCTGACGCCCTTCACCGCGCAGGGATTGATCATCAGTACGAAGCCCGAACCGAAGCGGCCGAACTGCTTATAGGGCGGCTGGCCGTAGAGGGGCGGGTGGATGACGACCGCCTCGCGGCCCAGGTGTTCCTGGATGTAACCTGCCATGTGATGGCCGATGGCGACCACGCTGACGGCCTGGCGAGCCATTTCCGTGCTGGCGTTGTCACGGTTCCAGCTTTCGGGGCCGAAGGGATAAAACTGCGGGGTGTGGGCGAGATAGACGATGCGGCCCGGAGCGACGGTGCCGGCTTCGCGCAGCAGCACATGGCTGACGTCCTCACTGGAAACCAGGACCCAATCGGGCTGGAACGTCTGGATGTGCGTGGCGAGCAGGGGTACGCGGAAGGAGAGGTCCTTCACCCCGTGGATGGTGATGCCGTCGACCACGGTGGTGCGATCGGCCGCGCCGTCGACAGTGGGCGAGACTACCACGCATTCGTGGCCCTGCGAGGCCAGGTGCCGCAGCCAGGCCAGATTCGAGCGCGTGGAACCGCCGCGCGGCGGGTCGTACGACGCGTTCGAGGTGAGCAGAATCCGCATTAGTACTGCCCGTTCTCGCCTGCCTGCCCTTCCTGGCGGAGCAGGGCCTGGACTTCCTCATCCGACAGCCCTTCGATCTCGGCCAGAAGGGCGTGATACTCGTCGGCGTCCATGGCGCCCAGTTGGTGTGCTTCGATTGTGCGCGCCAGTTCGCCCAGGGTCAACGTGCCCGAGTAGACGTCGTCCACCGACAGTTCGACCGCGAACTCCTCTTTGACTCGCATGAGCAGGAGGACGGCGAGCAGGGAATGGCCGCCGAGGTCGAAGAAGTTGCTGTGAACCGAGGTGGCCGGGCGCTCGAGCAGTTCCGTCCAGATGGCGGCGAGGCGGCGCTCGACATCGCTGGCCGGGGCGTCCGGAGCGGTGGAGTGAGCCAGAACGGCCTGGGCCTGGCGGCGCACTTCGGTTACGACTTGAGCCGGGGTGCGCAGATCGTGCGCGATGCGGGCGAACTCGACAAACCGGCGCACGGCCGGCGCTTTCGGTTTGGATCTCGCCTTGGGTTCCGCCGCTCCGGCGTCCAGGCGATTTGGTTTCCAGCGCAGGGCTTGGAGTTCGGTGGCCGGGAAGCGGTAGAGGATTTCGTCACCCGTGGTCTCGACGGTGCCGAAGCCGATGCTATCGAGGAACTGGCGGGCGGGCATGTTCTTGGACGTGGGCCGGAAGGCGACGCTGACTGTGTAGATTCCGTTGTCGAGGGCCTCTTCGGCCAGGGCCGAGATCATGCGATGTTCGACGCCGCGGCCGAGGGCTCGGCAGCTGAGCAGGAAGGTGTCGACGCGCATCTCGCTCTCGAGACGCTCCACGATGAGGACGCCGACCAGGCCGTACTCGCCGAAACGGTCGGACACTTCGCCGGTGAAGCAGCGGTAGCGGCCGTCGGCCAGCAGAGCCTGGATCTCCTGCTCGTTGCGGCGGATGGTGGTGCAGTTGAACTGGTTGGTGCGCTGGGTGAGTTGCGCGACGCGGCCCAGCCGTTCGGGCGCCAGGGCCTGGAAGTCCACGCGCAGGTTCAGGCCGGCGATGAACTCCTCCAGGCTGGTGGCCCGTTTGATTTCGCGTCCGAACTCAAGGGTCTGGGCGTAAAGAGTGCTGCGCTGACGGTCTTCCTCGGTGATTACCGGATGGTCGAAGGCCCAGATGTGGCGGAGGAATTCGGGCAGCTCCTCGATGTCCTCAGGGAGGACGAGCGGCAGAGCTTCGGGGGCGCCGTCCGCGACTTCCGCGCATTCCTTGGGGTTGTCGTCGAGGAAGATGAACGTGTCCAGGCCGACATTCAGTTCCTCTGCGAGGGAGGCCAGGTTGGCGGCCTTCGATTCCCAGTTCAGCCGCCAGGCGGTGAAGTGGCGCAACTGGAGGGGGAACTCGGGGTGGGCGGCGAAGGTGTCGAAGACGTCCTGATCGTTGTTCTTGCTGGCCATGACCAGCAGCATGCCGGCTTCACGCTGGTCGAGGAGGAACTCGTGCAGCATGCGGCGCGGGCCATCGAGTGTGACGCCGGCCGGGCCGTCCTCGCCGCAGATGCCGCGCCACAAGGTGTTGTCGCAATCCACCGCGATGACCTTGTAGGGGGGCATGAACATCGCCTGGGCGCGGCGGACCAGTGCGGTGCCCAGCGCGGCGAAGTACTGTTCGGTGTATGGGATCCGCCCCAGGCGCTGGCCTTCGGCATCGTGCTGGTTCTCCACCGGATAAATCCGGTCGATCTCGGTGTAGTCGAGGCACTGGATGCCGGGTGTCTCGCCGAGTGTGTGCTCGATCACACGCCGGGCGCGTTCGAGGCTGGCGGAGCAGGCCGGATCGGCGGCAAATTCGGGGGAAGGAGGGCAAAGGCAGAACACGATGGGCGCGGGCAGGTGTGAGGGCGCTGACCGCAGCGCGGCGGTCAATTCCTGGACGATTTCTTCGAGGCGTTGCAGGGTCTCGGTATCGTAACTCTCGAAGTGGCCCAGATCCTCATAGCGGCATAACACCAGGTTCACGCCATGGTCGTTCTGGGCGAACTCTCCGGACGGATCAAGCACGGTCTGCAGGATCTGGTCGTAGGGCGCGAAGCGCAGATCCAATTCGCGGTTCAGGACCCGGCCCCAGAATGCCAGCACGGGCCGGATGGGTTCGGCCGTAAAGTTGGCGCTGACAGCTACGCGGAAGGTCGGGTGATGCGGCTGGTGACTGTTGTTGGATTCGTTCACTGGTTTGTTATTCGCTCGCGGCAACAGGCCGCGTTCAAGGTCAGGTGGGCAGAATCTCGAGGCTCTGGTTCCCATAGCCATTGTATCGTCCCGGCTATCTTCTGACGCGGCTCAAGCACGCTTGCGTTTCCCTTTACTGGCCTTGGCCCGCCGGGCAGCCTCAACAGCCAGGCGGCCCCACCGTTCCATCTCTTCTCCATTGTCGAAAAACTCAGGCGGCGGCGGGTAGTACTGCATCACCTCAGGCTTGTCCGGAAAGGGCTGAAAGGGCCTCAGGCCAAGGTCAGTGAAGTGTGCCCGGGAGAGCTCATCCGCTTTGAGATACAACGTGTTACCGGCCAGGAGGGCGAACGTGAGGCCGTCGCAATAGAGACAATGGCCGCCGAACATGGCCCGCGCTGAGATTTCCCCCAGCGGCGAGAGCCACTCCTGCAGGAACTCCAGGTACTGATTGGTTGCACTCATGGGGTTCTCTCCAGGATATGATGCTGCCGTGACCCTTTTTAGGACCCTCGCCCTCGCCACGCTCGCCGCCACGGTGTTCGCCCAGGATCAGGCGCCGCCGCTTCGCCTTGCCATCGCCGGTCTGGTTCACGGACATGTCGATGGATTTCTGCGCGCCGCCCGCGGCAAGCATGTACAGATTGTCGGGCTCTACGACCCCGACACCAAACTTCACGCGAAATACGCGGAAAAATACCATCTCGAGGCCAATCTGTTCTTCACTGACCTGAAGACGATGCTGGACAAGACGAAGCCCGAGGCCGTGGCGTCGTTCACGTCCACCTTCGACCACCCGGTGGTTGTGCAGGCGGCGGCTGCCCGAAAGATTCACGTGATGATGGAGAAACCGCTGGCTGTGAACATGGAGCACGCCCGCGCGATCCAGAAATCCGCCGCCTCGTCGGGCATCCACGTCATCGTGAACTACGAGACCACCTGGTATCGCAGCCACGGCGCGATCTATGACCTGGTGAAGAAGCAGAAGACGATGGGCGACATCCGCAAGATGGTGGCCATGGACGGCCACCAGGGTCCGAAGGAGATCGGAGTTGGGCCGGAGTTCCTGGGCTGGCTTACCGATCCGGTGAAGAACGGCGCTGGTGCCCTGTTCGACTTCGGCTGCTACGGCGCCAATCTGATGACGTGGCTGATGGACGGGCAGCGGCCCATCGCGGTGACCGCCATGACGCAGCGTATCAAGCCGGACATCTACCCACGGGTGGATGATGAAGCCAACGTGCTGGTGGAGTATCCGAAGGCCGTGGGCATCATCGAAGGGTCCTGGAACTGGCCGTATAGCCGCAAGGACCTCGAAGTCTACACGGAGAAGGGCGTCGCGCTGGCCGTGGGCGGCAATATCCTGCGCACGCGGCAACCGGGCCGCAATGACGAACGAACCGAAACGCCGGCGGCCCTGCCGGCCGAGGAGAGCGATTCGATCTCCTACCTGACAGCCGTGGTGCGCGGCAAACTGAAGCCCGCTGGACTCTCGTCCCTGGAGAACAATATGGTGGTGACCGAGATCCTGGAGGCTGCGCGGGAGTCCGCGCGAACCGGGCGCCGGGTGGCTCTGAAGTAGAGGCTCAATTCCGACTGGCAGAGGACGGCCGCGAGCCCCCAGTGGGTGCCGCGGCCGTTCGTGTCACCCAGAGCGTGTGCCTGCGTTCAGAGCAGTTGGAAGTTGACGATGATCTGAGCCTCGACCGGGATGGCCCGGCCGTTCTTCGTGCCTGGCTTGAAGCGCCACTTGCGGACGGCTTCCATAGCTTTTTCATCCAGGCCCATGCCGAGCGGGCCGATGACCCGAACCGCCGCCGTCCTGCCTAGTTCATCGACGATAATCGCGAGGCGGACCGCACCCTGATACTTGGCCTTGCGCGCTTCTTCTGAGTATTCCGGTTCCACCCGGAAGATCGGGACAGGCGCGGTGACACCACCATGGCCGGCATGGTTGACTGAGCCGAAGGGATCACTGCCGGGTCCGGCGCCGGGTCCGCGGCCAGGGCCCACGCCGCCGCGGTCGCCGGAGCCGATGCCACCGTTGGAACCGGGTCCGCCGGAGGGGATGGTGGCCTTGCTGAACGGATCGCCGAAGTTGGGCAGGTCGACTTTGGGCAACTGTGCGTCGGGTGCTGCCAGGATGGTGGCCTCCATAATCAGTCGCGGGGCAAGGTTGTTGTGGTCCACGGAGGGTGGCACGAACTGGCGAGGCGCCACGCGGGGCAGGCGACCAACGCTCTCGGGCAGGGGTGAGTGTGTGCCGCCTCCGCCTCCGGCGAGGGAGTCACGCTGCGGCGTGCGTGGCATAAGTTCGCGCGGCCAGTAAGGCGCAACGACGGGTACGAAACTTTTTACAGCCTGCTGCACCTGGGGGCTGCTGCCCACCGTGAAGAGGAGCGCCACCACACCCACATGCAAGGCGAGGGAGAGCAGTTGCGATGGTCCACGAAGCGGGTCGGCTGCGTATGGTTCCGCGACTTCCACCGGACGAGCGGTGACGGCCAGAGGAGGCAGCATCGAGGGGAAGAAGAGTTCCCTGCAGGTAGCGCCGAAGCGCTGGTACCAGGGCTCCGGAGCGTGTTTGGCGAGCGGCGCAGGCGACGCCGGTTTCGGTGATAGGGGTTGTTGACTCGTAGTGGGATCAGGGTCGGGCAGACGAGTGGCGGGATGCTCGGACATGCGGGACGACGGTCCTTTCCGGCCACGCACCCTCTGCGCCGGGAGAGCGTCGGCTTCGAGTGGATGGACGCGCGATAGCATGCACGGTTTCATGAAAGTGGTGCGTCTGTCCAATACATTTATCCTTGACATGATTTGAAATGGACTCCACAATCATCGAAGTTTCACACTTTGTTGGGGATATCCCCTAAAACACGGAGGTAGTGTAGTGCCAGGATCCGATCCCAAAATTCTTAAGCCTAAGATTGTTGCGCTCCAGCGCGACACGGCTGCTCTTCTGAAGCTCCTGGGAGGTGATGCGGAAGACCGGTTGCGCTTCTGGGAGATCGTGAAGGGCATCACGACGCCGATCCAGTTGGAGATGGCCAGCCACCAACTCGACGTCATGCAGAACATGATCAAGCAGGTAGCCGTGAGCACCAAGGCGCTGGAGAAAGCGTCCAGGCCCGCTGCCACCAAAGCCACCAAAGCAGCAAAAGCCGCCAAGGGTGGCGCGTAAATCAACCGTTACCAACCGGCGGGCGAACCCTGGGGCTCGCCCGCCGTTGTTGGGTTCCACTCAGATCCTCCTCCTCGGACCCCTCTCAGAAAACAAACTGGCGGCACCGCTGCGCAGGGCATTTGGCGCAGGTGTCCGGGTCTCTCCTGCATGGCTTGACGGCCCCCTCCCCCAATTAGCTTTGTGTTTGCGCGGCTTCGAGAGCGAAGCGGCACGAGCACTGGCTGCCGGTGTGGCTTGCCTGGGGGCTGATTTCCGCAACACGGAGTCTCTGCTGGGGCCGGTGGCTGTTCCGGGCCGGGCTGGTTGCCCGGCGTGCGCCCAGGCCCGGCTCTATGCGGCCTCGCAACAAAGGCCGGAAGACGATGACCGTGACGAATCGATGGCGCTGGCCGCACCGGTATTGATCCGCGAGATGCGGGCCATTCTGCGCAACGGCCCGCTGGCGTCCCCGCTGCTCGATCACGTCATGGCGATTGACACGCGCGCCTGCACGTCGTCGCTGCATCGGGTGGTGCCGCTGCCGGTGTGCGCGGTGTGCGGCGGAGCTTCGGTGCACCCGCGCAGTGCTCCGCGCCGTGACAGTGACGGTGTGATGGAGCAACTGGCCGGCGTATTGGATTTCCGCACGGGGATTGTGTCGCGGTTGGTGATCGAGAGTCCTGAGGAGCTTGGCGTGGCGACACCCATCGTGGCCACCGCGGCACCGCCGCATGTAGTCAGGGAAGATGGATCGTTGCGGCAGTTGCCCATCGGCTGGGGCAAGGGCCTGGACTTGAGCGGCGCGATCTTCTCGGCGGTGGGTGAGGCGGTGGAGCGGTATGCGCCTTCGATCCCGGACCCCTCCCGTATCGTCTGGGCTGCGGCCCAGGAGTTGACGGGCGCGTGGCTGGATACGAATCCGGTGTATTCGGAGGAGCAGTACGGACGGCCTGGGTTTCCTTACGTTCGCTTTTCTCCACAGAGCGTGCAGCCGTGGGTCGCGGGTGAATGGCTGGATACCCGCGAGCTGGTCTGGCTTCCGGCCATCTCGTCGTACCTGGCGATGACGGTGCAGGCGGACCAGTTTCTCTCGCAAGGCACCTCCAACGGGCTGGCTTCGCATCCGGACGGGGACGAGGCCGCTTTGCGCGCCGTGCTGGAGCTGGTGGAGCGCGACGCGTTCCTGTCTACCTGGCTGACGGGGCGTGCGGCCCTCCGGATTGAACTGGACGATTCGCTGGATCCGGCGCTGGCGGCTGTGATCGACGCGGTACGCGGGCTGGGTGCGCAAGTGGAACTGTATCGCCTGGAGACGGCGGCCTGCGGGACCGCCGTGCTGTGTCTGGCCCTCGGCGATGGTGTGGAGTACCCCGGAGCCACGATCGCCCTGGGGGCGGATCTGGATCCTGCCGGCGCGTTGCGGCAGGCGGTGCTCGAACTGGGTCAGACCGGCCCGCACCTGCGCAAGATGATGCGGCGGGGGACTCTGCGCGCGCCTGCTCGTCCGGAGGATGTGCGCGAGATGATGGACCACGCGGCATGGTTCTTTGAGCCCGGCCGGGCGAGCGTGTTCGACCGGCTCCGCGGCAGCGGCAAGGTCCCGCTTCGGGCGCTGCTGGAACAGGGCTGCGAACGATCGCTGGCATCTCTTGCGGCCGAGTTGGGGCGGGCCGGCGTTCGTGCCGCGCTGGTCGATGTGACCTCGTCCGACATTGCGACGACAGGATTGACGGTGATGCGGGCGATCAGCGCGAACCTTCAGCCGCTCTGGTACGGCTATGGAATGGAACGGAGAGTAGTCGAGCGGATCCGGCGGCTGGGATTGCGTGCAGACCTACCTGCCGTGCACCCCATCTGGTGATTGGCGACGTTCCCTCCACGGCTGCGGGGTAAGCTCAAGTAGTGAGAACGTGGAAGCTTCTAATTGAGTACGACGGCACGCAGTACCGCGGCTGGGCGGAGCAGGCCAATGCTCCGAAGACGGTGATGGGCGAACTGCGCAAGGCCGCCGAGGAACTGTTCGCCGGACCGGTGGAACTGATGGGCGCGGGCCGGACCGACGCGGGCGTGCATGCGGCGGAACAGGTAGCGCATCTGCGGGCCAACCCGAAACGGGCCGTGTCGCCGGAGCTGCTGGCCCGGAAGATGAATGAGGCGCTGCCTGCCGACATCGCCATCATTTCCGCCAAAGAGGTTCCGGCGAAGTTCCATGCCCGGCACGATGCGGCATCGCGCAGCTATGTGTACCAGATCTCGCGGCGGAAGACGGCGTTCTCGAAGAAGTATGTCTGGTGGATCAAGGAGCCGTTGGACATCGACCAGATGAAGGCGGCGGCGGCGCTGATTCCGGGACGGCACGATTTCGCGCGGTTCCGGGCCAAGGATCCTTCGAAGCCGGGTGAGTCGAGCATCGTCGTGGTGGAGTCGGCCAGCGTCGAAGAACAGGATGACCTGATTCTGTTCCATATTGAGGCGTCGCACTTCCTGTGGCGGATGGTGAGAAGGCTTGCAGGAACTCTTGTGAAAGTGGGCAAGAGTGAAGTGACGGTGGCGCAGTTTCAGGATCTGATCGAGAATCGGGGGCCGCAATTGGATGTGGCGGCCTGGACGGCTCCGGCGTCCGGTCTTTTCCTGGAAAAGATACGCTACCCGCAGGTGTGATATTTTCGGATGCGGTAGTCGCCGGAGCCTAAACCATGCGGAAAGTTTTGACCTCGTCTGTCTCTCTAGTATTGCTTGTAAGCGCTTGCCTCGCAGCCGATCGGCCGGAGTGGGACAACCCCGCCATTTTCAAGGTTGGCGAGGAGAAACCCCACGCCACGATGATGGTGTACCCGACGGCCGAACTGGCCAAGACCGGGCAGATGGCGCAATCGCCGTGGTTCCAGTCGCTGAACGGCACCTGGAAGTTCGATGGTGTGCTGCGGCCCGCGGACCGTCCGCTGGACTTCTTCCGGACGGACTTCAACGACTCGGCGTGGCGCACCATGCCGGTGCCCGCGAACTGGCAACTGCATGGCTTCGACATCCCGATCTACACGAACCTGATCTATCCGTTCCCGCAGGATCCGAAGAAGATGCCGACGCCGCCCAAGGACTTCAACCCCGTGGGCAGCTACCGGCGGACGTTCACGGTTTCGCCTGCCTGGAAGGGCCGTGAAGTGTACCTGCACTTCGCCGGTGTCGATTCCGCCTTCTACGTCTGGGTGAACGGTGTGATGGTCGGCTACAACGAGGACAGCCGCACTCCGGCCGAGTTCAATATCACGAAGCACCTGAAGCCCGGTTCGAATGTGCTGGCGGTGCAGGTCTACCGTTTTGGCGACGGCGCGTACCTGGAAGACCAGGACATGTGGCGGCTGAGCGGCATTTACCGCGAGGTCTATCTGTGGTCAACGGCACCGAGCCACGTGCGCGACTACGAAGTGCAGTCGCCGATGGACGGTTCGTTGAAGGTCAAAGCGGAGATCCTGAATCCGGAGAAGTGCACGCTGCAGGCGGACCTGTACGATGCAGCCGGAGCCTCTGTGGGCAAGGCGCAGGCGCCGTGCTCGGCCAACGCGGAGTTGGCCATGCAGGTGAATGCGCCGAAGCTGTGGTCGGCGGAGACGCCGTATCTGTACAAGATGCTGCTGACGCTGAAGAGCGCGTCGGGCGCGGTGATTGAAGTGATTCCGCAGCGGGTGGGCTTCCGCACGATCAGGATCGAGGGTGGCCGGTTGAAGGTGAATGGCCAGGTGGTGCTGATCAAAGGCACGAACCGCCATGAGCACTCGCCGGAGACGGGTAAGGTGGTGGACCGGGCGCTGATGATCAAGGATATCGAGTTGATGAAGCAGTACAACATCAACGCTGTCCGGACCTCCCACTATCCGAATCATCCCGACTGGTATGAGCTGTGCGACCAGTACGGCCTCTATGTGATGGACGAAGCGAATATCGAGTGCCACCACTATGGCAACAGCGGTCCGGGGAACCTGCTGACGGAATCACCCGACTGGACGGGTGCCTACCTGGACCGGGTGCAGCGCATGGTCGAGCGCGACAAGAACCATCCGTCGATCTTCTCGTGGTCGATGGGCAATGAGAGTGGTGACGGGCTGAACGCGAAGGTGACGTACCAGTGGGCGAAGCAGCGGGATCCGTCGCGGCCCTGGCACTACGAGGGTTCCACGTCGCACGGCGGATCGAATGCGGACATCAATTCGTTCATGTATCCGACGCCGGCGCAGGTGAAGGCCGCGGCGGCCAAGCGGCCCGACATGCCGCTGATCCTGTGCGAATATACGCACGCGATGGGCAATTCGAACGGCGGCTTGAAGGAGTACTGGGACATTTTCTACAGCGGGACGAATGCGCAGGGCGCGTTTGTGTGGGACTGGGTGGACCAGGGTCTGTGGGTGCCGACGCCCCAGGAGTACAAGCAGAACTGGCCTTCTTCGCGCTTCCTGGCCTATGGCGGCTGGTGGGAAGACAAGACGGGCATCCGCAACGACAATAACTTCAACAACAACGGCCTGGTGTCGGCCGACCGCAAGGCGCATCCGGGTTTGTCGGCGATCAAGTACGTTTACCGCAACCTGCATACGTCGGCGGTGGACCTGGTGGATGGCCGCATCAAGGTCAAGAACTGGTTCAACTTCACCAACGCTCAGGACATTGCGGAAGCCACGTGGACTGTTTCGACGGCCGGCGGCGCGGTGCTGGCGTCGGGGCGGATTGCGGACCTGAATATCGCGCCCGGCGCGGAGCGGGAGTACGCTCTGGCCATTCCGAAGCTGAAGGCCGGGCCGGGCAACGAGTACTGGCTGAACATCAGCTACAAGCTGAAGGGCGACCAGTCGTGGGCGAAGCGCGGGCATGAGATTTCGTATGACCAGTTCCCGCTGCCGGGCAGCGAAGAAGGCAAGCCGGCGGATTTCACCAAGGCCCCGGCACTCACTGTGAACGACGAAGGCGAGTGGGTCGCGTTCAAGGGCGGCAACTTCTCGATGATGTTCAGCAAGAAGGAAGGCGTCATCACATCCTACAAGTACAAAGGTGTGTCGCTGCTCGACCGAGGGCCGCGTGTCGACTTCTGGCGCGCCGAGACGGACAACGACGTGGGCGGCCGGAAGGCCATGGGCAAGCGCCCGGTGGAGTCGGACACGAAGGTGTGGCGCGACGCCGGGACGTGGTGGGACGTGCAGTCGGCGCAGGTCGACAAAGTGGATGACCGCACGGCGAAGATCACGGTGAAGGCGATGCCGGCCAATGCGGGCGGGGCCGTGGTCACGATGACGTATATGGTGCATGGCACGGGCGACGTGATCGTCGAGACGTCGTACCAGCCGGGTTCGCAGAAGCGGGCCATGATGGAGCGCTTCGGGACGGAACTGGTGGTGTCTCCGGGCCTGGAAAATCTGTCCTGGTACGGACGCGGTCCGGCGGAGACGTACATCGACCGGCCGTTCGAACGCATTGGCATCTACAAGAGCACGGTGGCCAAGGAGTGGGTGGATTATTCGCGCCCGCAGGAGAACGGCAACAAGACCGATGTGCGGTGGGTGGCCTTGACGAACGCCCAGGGGGTGGGTCTGCTGGCCGTGGGCGCTCCGCGCCTGAGCGTCGGGGCCAAGCATTTCACGAAGGACGATCTGGAACGGGCGGCTTACACCTTCATGATGCAGCCTCATCCGCAGGTCTTCCTGAATCTGGACTGGAAGCAGATGGGCGTGGGGGGCATCGACAGCTGGTCGCTGAATGCGCTGCCCATGCAGGCTTATCGAATCCCGTCCGATCAGTCATACTCTTATCGATACAGACTGTCGCCGGTGGAAGGCGACTTCAGCAGTAAGACGCTGGAATCGTTCTGAAGTGCTGCATTGGAGGCATGATGCATTCGAAGATAATCACGCTGATAGTCGCCGTGGCGGTTCTCGCCGGCTGCAAGAAGGTGGAACAAGGAGGGGTAGGCGCCGTGTCAACGCAGGAATTCGGCAAGACCGAGAAAGGTGAGACCGTGAACCTTTATACGCTCAGGAACAGGAACGGGGTCGAGATCGCGATCACCAACTACGGTGCGCGGGTGGTCACCCTGAAGACGCCGGACGCCAAGGGCCGTCTGGCCGACATCGCTCTGGGCTTCGACTCCCTGAAGGGCTATGAGGGCCCGAACCCGTACTTTGGCGCCGTGGTGGGCCGCTATGGCAACCGCATCGCGAAGGGCAAGTTCACCCTGGACGGCAAGGAATACACGCTGGCCAAGAACAACGGCGAGAACAGCCTGCACGGCGGCCTGGTGGGCTTCGATCGTGTGATGTGGAGCGGCAAGACGGAGGAGGCGAATGGCGTCCACAAGGCCATCCTGAGCTACACCAGCAAGGATGGCGAGGAAGGCTATCCCGGCACGCTGACCGTCACCGTGACCTACACGCTCAGCGATAACGACGACATCCAGATCGACTACCACGCAACCACGGACAAAGCGACCGTGTTGAATGTCACGAACCACACGTACTTCAACCTGGCCGGGCAGGGCAATGGCGACATCCTGGGTCAGGTCATGCAGCTCAATGCGGACCGCTTTACCCCCGTGGATAGCGGCCTGATTCCGACTGGCGAGTTGAAAGATGTAACCGGCACGCCGTTCGATTTCCGCAAGCCGACGGTGATCGGTTCGCGCATCAACGACAAAGACGAGCAGTTGAAGCTGGGCAAGGGCTACGACCACAACTTCGTGTTGAACCGTTCGGCCAATGGCCTGGTGATGGCGGCGAGAGCTGTGGATCCAGTGTCAGGACGCGTGCTGGAGGTTTGGACGACGGAGCCGGGTGTGCAGTTCTACACAGGGAACTTCCTGGATGGTACGGTCACGGGCAAGAACGCCACAAATTACGCGCAGCGCACCGGGTTCTGCCTGGAGACGCAGCACTATCCGGATTCTCCGAATCATCCGGATTTCCCCAGCACGGTGCTGAAGCCGGGCGAGGAATACAAGTCCACCACCGTGTGGAAGATGCGTTTTGTGGAACCTGCAAAGTAAACAGACAAGACCAGAGCGGAGTGGGGAAGGGCTGCCGGCGAGGCAGCCCTTTCTGTTTTTTTCGGTCCGGAAGTGTCCGATAGGGCACTCTTTGGCGGTTTTGAGGCAGCCCGGCGCCGGGTACAGAATACAAGTCCTTTGTTTTGATATGGAGCGGATGGCCCGCGAACTGCACTCTCTGCGGTGGGAGCCTCTCCATGGAAAAACACATTTATATGACGCAGAACGACTATGACCGGCTGAGCAGCATTGTTGCCGATCGCGCCGCGAGCCGCCAGGACCTGCAACAACTGGAAGCGGAGCTCGACCGTGCGGACATCGTTGACGTCGCTGAGCTGCCGGCGGATGTCGTCACGATGCACTCCGTGGTCCGTCTCCGCGATATCGACTCGGGCGAGTTGAAGACCTACCGGCTGGTGTATCCCAGCGAAGCGGGGCATGGCGAGTCGTCCCTCTCGGTGCTGGCGCCCATCGGGACGGCGCTGTTGGGCTATCGCAGCGGCGACACGATCGAGTGGACGGTGCCGCGTGGCGTGAAGCGAGTGCAGGTGATGGAGGTCTTGTATCAGCCGGAGGCGGCGGGAGCCACTCCGGTGTGAGGAAGAGTTGGGAGGCGCGAGCGGGTAAACCGGCCCGCGCCTCCAGCTATGCCTGGTAGAGCAATGAAAAAGGCTACTTTGCAGTAGCCCTGGCATTCGCTGAAATGTTTGGTACGCCCGAGAGGATTCGAACCTCTGACCTTTTGCTCCGGAGGCAAACGCTCTATCCAGCTGAGCTACGGGCGCACAGTTCTCTTTAATTATAGCCTAGTTGGGCGGCGGCAGACGGCGAATCTTAATGTTTCGGAACCACGCGACGTCATTGTGGTGCTGCAACGCGATCGGCGTGATTTGTTTCGGCATCTTTTCGAGCAGTTCGCGCACCGGATGGCCGGCGGGCCAGCGCTCTTCGATGTGTTTGCGCACCTGGGGGGTATCCAGATCGGTATCCACCACCTTCACGCCATTCAGCCAGTGCTCCACGTGCTTGCCACGCACTACGATCTTGGCCTGGTTGAACTCGCCTACGGGCTTGGTGGCGTCCTTGGTGGCGGCCGCCATGCGATAGAGGGAGGCAGCGCGGCTCAAGGGGCTGTGCATCGCGTCAGGATGCCGCTGGTTGTCGATGACCTGGTATTCGAAGGCTACGGGGTAGACCTGTGCTCCGGTGCCCTCCTTCACTTTGTCCAGGCGCGCGGAGTGGTGCTGTAGTTCGTAGGCAACCTGCTGTTCGAACGGGATTTTCGGGTTGGGCAACTGCGCGGCGTCGATGAGCGCGGAATCCTGGATCTTGTACTTCACGCCGCTGTTCGAACCCGGAGCGACCTTCCACTCAAAGGTCAGCACGAAATCGCCGAAGGTCGCCGACGACAGCAGGTCTTCGCGCAGTTTGGGGTTGGAGAGCGATTTGATGCAGCCGTCTTCGACAGTCCATGCATCGGCGCCGGCCTTGGACCAGCCCTTCATGGTTTTGCCATCGAAAAGGAGCACCCAGCCCAGCTGTTTTTCATCCTTCGTGAGGGTGTTGGGTGGTTGTTGCCCAAACAGGCTGGCGGCCAGTGTAAGAGCGATCACAGGAAGGCGCATGGAAGCTAGCTCTTTTTCTTTGCTGCGGGTTTGGCGGCGGGGACCGGGCCCAGCAAACGGGTGATCTCCGCACGCAGGTTCGCTTCGACTGCCGAGTCGGCCATCCAGGGTTCCTGGGCGCCGTGATGGACCTGGATCATGCCCTTGCGGTCCACAATAGCGATGTGCGGCATCGACATGCGCATAACGTCAGGAATCTGCAGGTAGGCGCGCGACTTCATGTAGTCGTAAACACCCAGGGGAAAGTTCGCTCCGCTCTTGGCGATGAAGTTCGAGATGTTCTGGCCGGCGTTCTCGTCGATAGCCAGTCCGATCACCTGCAGACCTCTCGGCCCGAACTCCCGCTGAAGTCCGGCGAGTTTGCGGGCGGTCTCCTGGCAATGGGGGCAAGTGGTGAGCAGGAACTCCAGCACGACCACCTTGCCCTTGAGGGCAGAGAGCGTGACAGTGTCGCCCGTATGGGCGATGAACTTGATTTCTTCGGCGGGCCGCGGAAGAATCTCCGCCATCGCCGCGGAGGAAAGGAACAACGCCGCAAGCAGCGTGGCGGAGAGCAGACGCATGTGGATTAGCCCTTCTTTGCCTGAGAACGAAGCGCGGCGCCGGTGCCTTCCTTGACCAAACTTTCCACTACCTTGCGCACGTTGTTTTCTTCGTCCTCGAAGAACTTCGTGTCGGTGCCAGGGTGGTAAGCGCGGATGATGCCCTTGCGATCGATGAACACGAGCTGCGGGAAATAGACCGGGCCCTTGCTCTGATCGGCTCCCAGCCACTGGTAGGCCATCTCGCGCTTGGTATAGCCAACCGGGAACTTGAGGCCGAGCTTGTAGATGTACTCAGGGATCATCATTCGGGCCTGGGTGAGATCGTCGGGATTCACCGCGGCGCCCAGTGCCGTGAATGCCTTCTCTCCGCCCATGTCGTTCAGGACCTTCTGCATCACCGCCGAGCAACGCTGGCAGTGGGGGCAGGTGGTGAGCAGGAACTCGAGGACAACGACCTTACCCTTGAGCTTGCTCAGCAGGACCAGTTCGCCGCTGTTCAGGGTGATGACGAGCTCGGGCGCGGGTTTCGGGACCTGCAAGTCCGCGAAAAGGTTGAGACCGCCGAGCGATGCCGCCGCGCCAAGGCCTACGAAGTTTCTACGGTTGATCATAATCCAGCTTGCCTTTCAATATAACGCACCGGCTAGAGAGCCGGACGGGCCGGAGCCGCGTCGGGTTTCAACCCTTCCAGCCCGGTGACCTTGGCGCCATCCGCGATGAGGCGGAAGTCTCCATCGTCACCTGTACCCGAGAGCACGGTTTCAGTCACTTCCTTTACTTCCAACTTCTTCCATTTGCCGGCCAGCACATGGCGATACATGCGCAGGAAGTCCCGGGCAGATTCGGGGGAATCCCATTCGACCGACCAGCGCAGCACGGTGTGCTTGTCGCGTTTGTGCTCCAGGAGGTCCAGGCTGGAGCCGCGCCACTTTTCAGCCTGCTTCGTGGCGTCTTCGAGGTTGGTGTACTGCTGCAGCAGGATCCGGAAATCGAGCTCGCCGATGCTGCCCTCGGTCAGGCTCTCGTACTCTTTGCGGGCGGCGACCGCCGGCAAAGCCGGATGCGTCGGCTCGATATTCTGGACGTATTTGGCCGGATGGAGGATCTGCTGGGTGGAGATGGGCGGCTTGCGCAGGATCTCGGCAAACGACTCCTTGCCCGAGCGAACGAAGATCGCCTGCTGGAACATCATCCCACCCGAGTAGGGGAAGAGCAGTGTTTCCCTCAGATATAGCGGAGCGCTGCTGAAGATGGGGTAAGTTTCCGCGGCCATCTTCCCCATGGCGGGCAGCATCATCTCGAGAGTGGCGGGGTTGGTTTTGAGGCTTTGGCCCATCTTGCGGAGCTGGGATTCCACCATGATCCACATTGCCTGGCCTTCGACGACGGCCATGCGAGCGGACTGCGCCTCGTCCGATTTGGGTCCTTTTTCCAGAAAGCGCTTCATGTCGAAGTGCTGGTCGGCCACGGCATGGGAAAGTTCATGGACGAGTACAGCTTCAGCCATGGCGTCGTCGGTAGCGCCGTCGACGAAGAGCATCTTCTTGCGGCGGTGGTCATAGACGGCCGCGGCCTGCTCGCCCAGCAGGTCGACCGTGGCGGACTTGAGGTCGAAATTCTGCGGCACCAGGCCGAGCTTCTTGAGGAGCAACTCTTCGGCCCGGATCTCCGCCGGTTTGACGCTGGCCTGAATCTCGTCCTGCACCCACTTCTTCCAGCCCGCCCGGGAAATGGCTTCGTAGGGGACCGGATGTTTGACCTCCAGGCCCGTGATGTCGGCGATCTCAGCGGTAACCCGCTGAATCTGCGCGGCATCGGGGACCTGGGCGCCGGCCCGGCCGAGGAACGGCAGGACGAGCACGGCGGTGAGGATCAGAGATCGAGCCAAGTTTGGAGAGTCCTCCTATGGAAATAGACGAACGCAGCGGCCAAGAGACTCGCGAATCCACCGATCGTCGTGGTCCAGCGGGAACCGATCGCCGAGGCCATGGCTCCGGAGAGCAGGCTGCCCACCGGCAACATGCCTATCACCATCATCGAATAAAGACCCATGACGCGTCCGCGAAAGTGATCTTCCACATGGGTTTGAATGGCCGTATTGTTGGCGGCGTTCTGGCGGAAGATGCAGGTGCCGAGAAAGGTCATAATCCCCAGGGAGAAGGGGAACGAGTTGGACCAGGAGTAAGCGATGAAGCCGGCGCCCATCCCGAGCGTCGCCAGCAGGATGACCCAGTGGAGCCCGCTGGCTCCGCGGCGTCCGGCGAGACTGAGGGTACCCAGGATCGCACCTAAACCCAGTGCTCCGCTGAGCATGCCCAGGCCCTGCGCGCCGCGATGAAAGATCTCCTCGGCGAAGACCGGGGCCAGGGCGGAGGCCGGGGCGGCGGCGAGGCTGGCTGCTCCGGCGGTCACGAGCAGGACTCGGATGGCTTTGGTCCCCCATGCGTAGCGGAAGCCCTGGGCGATGCGCTCCAGTGGTGTTTCCGCCGGGCCCTGGGGCGGCGGTTCGACGACGTCCATCGCGACCAGGCTGAAGATGACGGCAAGGAAGCTGAGGGCATTCAAGGCGAAACAGGTGCCTTCGCCCAGCTTGGCGACGACAAAGCCGGCAATGGGCGGCCCGATGACCCGTGCCGAATTGAAAACAGCGGAGTTGAGGCTGATCGCATTGACCAGATCTTCCTTGCCGACCAGGTGGACGAACAGCGCCTGGCGGCCGGGAATGTCGAAGGCGCTGGCGACGCCCAACACCACGGCGAGGCTCAGCACGTGCCAGACCTGGATGCGCCCCGTCAGGGTGAGCGCCGCCAGGATGACGGCCTGCACCATGGCGGCCGTCTGGGCGTAGAGGACAATGCGGCGGCGCGGGTAACGGTCCGCGACGAGGCCGGTGATGGGGCTCAGCAGGAGAATCGGGATGTTGGCGCAGAACCAGGTAAGGCCCAGCATCCATTCGGAATGGGTGAGCCGGTAGACCAGCCAGCTCTGGGCCAGTTGCTGCATCCAGGTGCCGGCCAGGGACACGGTCATCCCACCGGCATAGAGACGGAAGTTTCGGTGCCGCAGGGCGCGGAATGTGCCAGACCCCATCTCCTTTCAGGCTAGCGTATTGCGGTACAATGAGGTGTTTAGTCAACGATCTTGGAGGTTCCCTTGGCGGAAAAAGTCAAAGAAAATCTGTATCAGGCCGAATATCTGGGCAGCGGCACGTTCATCATCACGAAGCCGAAGCGCACGAAGCGGAAGCTGCGCCAGTTGCGGCTGAAGAGCCCGAACACGGGCATGCGCAAGTAGGGTACTCCCGCCTTTGCCGGGCCGGCTGATTCGCCGGCTCACTCCCCACACAATTCGATGCGCGCGGCGTGATACGCTCACACCGTGCGCATCAGTTCATTTTCCATTCATCCTGTCGCGGTCGCCGACCCTCCCATCCGTAGTTCCTACGGGCTCCACTCTCCTTACGCTCTCCGTACGATTCTGATTCTGGACACCGATGACGGTATTCGCGGTGTGGCCGAGGCGCATGGCGGAGACGGCTCCGTGGCGGCGTTGAATGCCATCCGGCCCATGGTTTTGGGCATGGATCCGTTCCAGTTGCACGCGCTGTGGTCGGGTTGGGGCAAGCCGGAGGCGAGCGGCGACCGGTCGCAGACCTGGATGGTGCCAGGCGAGAATCCCCGGGATGCCCGGACGCGCGCTTTTGCCGCGGTGGAGGCGGCCTGCCTGGACATCATTGGGAAGGCCGTAGGCAAGCCCGTGTGCGACCTGCTGGGCGGCCGGGCGCGGGATGCGGCTCCGTTTTCGGCGTACCTGTTCTACAAGCACTCCGGCGGGGGCGGGGAAGGCTCGGATGCGCGGGAAGACGAGTACGGTGAGTGTCTGTCGCCGGAAACGATGGTCCGGCAGTGCCGCCAGATGATCGAAAAGTATGGATACAAAGAGATCAAGTTAAAGGGCGGCGTGTTGGAGCCTGAGGTCGAGATTGAGACGATCCGGGCGTTGCGGCGCGAGTTCGGGCCGAACTATCCGCTGCGGATCGATCCGAACTGCGCCTGGTCGGTCGAGACTTCGGTCCACGTGGGGCAGTCGCTGCGCGAAGAGCTCTCGGGCGGCGGGTATCTGGAAGACCCCACGGCCTCGATGGAGGGTATGGCGGAGGTGCGCAAGCGCCTGCTGGCCGAAGGGATCGACACCCCATTGGCTTCGAATGTCGCGGTAACTGGCCTGGACGATGTCGTGCCTGCGTGGCGCACGGACGCCGTGCAGGTGGTGCTATCGGATCCGCACTATTGGGGCGGGATACGCAACGTGCAAAGGCTTTCGGATCTATGCGATTCCCTGGGCGTAGGCGTGTCGATGCACTCCAACAGCCACCTGGGCGTGAGCATGATGATCATGGCGCATGCCTGCTGTGTGTCTCCGGGTATGCATTTTGCCTGCGACACGCACTATCCCTGGCAAAGTGAACAGGATGAGGTGATTGTGGGCGGCCGGGTGAAGTTTGTGGACGGAGCCGTGGTGATTCCAGACAAGCCGGGGTTGGGGATTGAACTGGATATGGACCAGGTGGCCCGCCTGGAGGAACGGCACAACCAGCTGCCCTACCGGAAGCGGGATGACGCGGCCGAGATGCGGAAACACGTCGACCCCACGTGGCAGCGGATCCTGCCCAGATGGTAACTAGAAGATAAAGCTGACGCCGCCGCGGAAGGAGCGTGGGAACTGGATCAACAGCAACATGCTCCCATCCGCGCTGGTGATGGGGACATAGCCCTGGGCCAGCAGGTTGCGCAGTTCAGCGTTCATCTCCAGGCGGCCCGGCATACCGGCCACGGCCGGCAGGGGTTGGCGGACCTGGAAGTTCATGCCCAGCTGCGGAGTGTTCGTCTGCGTCAGGTAGGCGTGGGTGGGTCCCAGGGTGCCGTCGGGCGTCCAGACATAGGACGCGATGACACGGGTGCCTGAGCTGGGCAATTGGCCAGTCAGGCGGGCCGAGGCCCAGGCCTTCCGCACAGGGCGCATGCTCTGACGCAGCTCGGAGCCGGAGTTCGACTCGAGGGTGGAAACCCCCGGGCTCATCATGCCGGTGGCGCCGGCCATGAGAGTTGCGTTCCAATTCGTGAGGAAGTTCTGCGTGACCGAACCGGAGTAGCCGATGGTCTTGTAGTTCCCCATGTTGAAGATGGAACTGCGGGACGCGAGGTCGGGCAGACGATCGCCGTCGCCGAAGTCGTTGTTTTCGGAATCGAACGTGACAGCGGCGTCGCGGATGAAGTCCTGGTAAACCGAGGCGGCGTAGGTGCGGGAGCCGGCGGCACGGCGGTAACCAAGCTCAAAGGTTTCGTTGCGCTGGACGCGGGCGCGTCCCCGGTTCAGGGAGACGCGCGGGAACATCGCCAAACCAAGCAGAGCTTCCTGCCCGCTGTCATCCCGATTGTGGGCGATGAGATCGAGGGCAGGTGCGCCGCTGGAGAAACCGGCTTCGATCAGGCCAAGGCGGCCCAGGTCGTAAGTCATGCGGGCGAAGGGACTGAAAAGGTTCAAGTGCTCGATGAAGACGACCGACTCCAGGACGGCGCCGTACTCCAGCGACATCGCGTCGGTGATGTTGGTCTTCTCGCTCACCTTGACGGACATGGTGCGCAGCGTGGGCGTCGCCTGATTGGCACCCTGTCCGGAGAAGAAACTCTGGCCGGCGCGCTGGCGGAGCGCGGCCTGGCGGACGGTCAGTTCCACATTTGGGGAAGAGACGGAGTCGCTATGGCGGCTGTAGCTCGTTCGGAAGCCCGTCGTCGGCGTGTTGGTGCCGGGGGCATAACCGAAATTGCCGCTGAATTTCACCACGTTGCTGCCGAAGAGCGAGGTGGCCAGGGCGAAGGCGGTACCCAAATCCGCTTCGGATCCCAGAGAAGAAGAGATGCCCTGATCGCCGGCTGACACCCGGACGAGGCCGGAGGTGGCCGTGAAGGGGGAACCCGATTTGGAAGGCGCGGAGCCACCATTCAGCCACGGATCGTTCGGCAGGAACCGCAGAACGGGGCGGGTGGCGGTGGAACTGCGCAGAACCCACTTCCAGTCGTCGCTCAGCAGGCCTGTCTGGCTTGGGTTCGAATAGACGAGTTCGATGGAGCTGAAGAGCGTGGCTAACTGGATATTCAGGAAGCTCTCCATGCCGGCGCGCACAGGGATGTTGTTGCGCATGGCGGGCACGAAGGTGCTGAGCGAGACGCGAACGCTGTAGTTGTCGGGAGTGAGGGCGTCGAAGCGGAACCGGCCATCAGGTGCGGTGAGAACCCGTTGAACAATACGTTCGTAGCGGTTCATCAGGAAGACGGCGGCACCCATCTGGCCTACGCCGGCGCCGTTACGCACCTGTCCTTGTATAGAGCCGAACAACTTCAGTTCGGCTCCTGACAGAGTTCCAGTGCCGCCCAGGATGGCGGCCAAAATAACAACCCCGGTGGTGCGAATCATCCGGTGTTGGCGGGCCTCCTCGTGCCCGAACCTTTCTTCAGAACAACCTCTTATGTTATAGAGAACTGGGCCGACTGGGTCAAGGACTGATTCTTGAGCTTGTCGGTCACTTTCAGGCGGATTGTGTACTGCCCGGGCGCCAGGTTGAGGTTGCCGAGGGGCAGCATCTTCTCAATGGTCATTTGCGAGGCCGAACCCTCGATCTGCGTGACATCCTCAGTGAATTCAAGCACTTTGGAGTTGTCGCTGGTCTTGACGATCTCGTATTCCACGGTGCCCTGGGGCTTATTGGTCTTCTCGTCCGGCTGGAAGTTATAGAGCTTCACGTAGATGCCCATCTTCTCGCTGTTCTTGAAGTTGTCACCCATGCGGGGGCGAACCTTGGAGGAGCCGATGACGAACTGGCCGGTACCGATGCTGCGCGTAGGTACCTTCTCGAGGACATCCGCCAGGATGAGTGAGCTGGCAAACAGCTTGTCGTCTTCCATGCGGGGGACGTCGAGGGACATTTCATAGTTGTTCATGTTGCCGCCGACGACATCCTTGGCCACAACGTTGAGGCGGTACTTGCCAGGGGCGAGCGGAACTGATTTCTGATAGATGGAAGCGCCCTTGCTGCCTTCCTGGAGCATGTCGGTGGCAAGGTCGACTGTCACGACGTCTTCAAACACGTTGACGACGCGGCGGGCCATGGAGGTGATGCGGGCGTAGATGTTCACGACGCCCTGGCTTACCGGCCCGTTTTGCTTGAACTGCAGGTCTTTGCGGTTGAACTGCAGGGTGATGTTGGTCATCACCGTAGTGCTGGTGGTGGGGAAGAAGTCCGCGCGGGCCTGCATGGGCAGCAGGTTGAACATGATGCGCGAGTTCACCTGGGCTTCGAGGTCGGTGAATTTCACCTTCGGAGCCTTCTGAAGGTCGGCGAACTGCTGCAGGCGTTCAAACTGGTTCATGCGGGCTGGCAGGGGCGAGTTGCCGGTACCCAGGCGGGTGCCGTCCGTGCGGTTGAAACGGTCGCTCTTGTTCGCCAGACCCATCTGTTCCATCATCGTCAGACCAGCGCCGGGCACCATGAGCAAGGCGTCCTTCTCGGACGGGTCCATGGTCATGCGGTACTCGCCGGTCATGGTTTTGTCGACGAATTCGATCTGGATGTCGGTGCCGCTGCCTACGTTGGCGAGGTACCGGTAGCGCCATTTTTCAAAGGGATAGGTGGAAGTGGTGCCGCCGCCCTCTTCATAGGGGCGCTCGTACGTGCCGCCCGAGGGATGCGATTCGATTTCATCCGGCGGACCGAAGGTGATGTAGATCTGACCGCGGTCGGTCTTCCAACCCGGGATGCCGGACGCGTAGCGCTCGTTGGCGTACGCGATACGGCGATAGTGTTCTTCCTTGTACTCGTTCTCCTGCGAGTCCGGGGTGGGGTCGCGGCGGAGCCAGAACTGTTCAATGAACTGCTCCCGCTCCTCATCGGTCGCCAGCCGGGAAAAAGCCTTCTTTTCCTCGTCCGTGATGATGTAGATGACGTCCTCGTTCAACCACTTGCGGTAGGGAGTCATCAGCTCTTTCTTGAGCTTTTCCTCCGCTTTCCGCTTTTCCTTCTCGGTTTGTGGCTTGGCGACGGTTTCGCGGGCGGCGGAATCCTGCTTCTTCTTCTGGGCGGCCAAGGGCATGGCCGGACAGATCAACAGCGTTCCGGTGAGGAAGACGGAGACCAGTTCTTTGCTCGTCATAAGCTTTACAAGGCTTTCCAGGGCGGCTCACCTTCCAGGAACCGTGGCGGACGGCCGTTGGGGGAGACACCCAGGACCGACACCTCCCATATTTTAACGCAAATCAAAGATGCTGACGTACAGGGAACGTTTGGGGTTTCAATCCGCGGTGGCGGATTCGGACTGTGGCGTCAGGGCCACAAATGTCTCGCCCGAGGACCCCTTTGCGAAGGGGTTGAAATTGGTGCCGGTGTCATACACGTCCACGCCTTCCAGACGTTTTAGTCCATTCACCACAAGGTAAGTCCCAGGCGTTGCGATGACCTCATACAGTACCTTTCCGATATAGCCCGAGAAGATGAGGTTCAGAATGGTGCCCCAGGACTCCTTGAATCCGAACGCCAGGGTCATGATCACGACGGAGTCGACGAACTGGCCGACCACGGTGGAACCGATCGTCCGCATCCAGAGGGCCTTGCCCTGAGTCCAAACTTTCATCTTGGCCATCACGAACGAGTTGGCGAACTCGCCGGCCCAGTAGGCACAGAGGCTAGCGGCGATCATGCGCGGGACGGCGCCGAAGACTGTAGCGAAGGCGGCCTGGTCTTTGAAGTCCGGAGCGGGCGGCAGCCAGACGACGACCATGCCCATGAAGGCCATGAGGGCGGAACCGAAGAAGCCGAGCCAGATGGCCCGGCGGGAGCCGGCATAGCCGTAAACCTCTGTAAACACGTCACCAAAGATGTAGGTGATGGGAAAGAGCAACTGGGCTCCGCTGATGCGGAAGGGGCCGATAGCGCAAATCTTGGGGCCAATCAGGTTGGAGATCAGCAGGATGGTGACAAAGATGACGACAAGACTGTCGAAGAACTTGAAACGGTGATCGGGCCGTTCCAGCGCGCTGAAGGCGCGGGCCGAGGAGGTCATGCTCTAAGAGATTAGCGTATCCGGCCCGTGGCGTCAGGAATACTGAGCGGCGCGGCGCCTGGAACCCGACCCGTGTGTGTTCCTGCAGGGTGGAAGGCTACTGTTTCTCGAAAAAGAACTTGAGGTCGAGTTCGCCCATGGGGGCCTTGATGTGGCTGACCGTGGTCAGGGTTTTGCCATCCTCGCCGAGGGTCCAGGTCTCGACGGCGACGATTTCATTGCCTTGGATGTTGCGGACCGATTTCACTTCCAGGTTCTTACCCTTCCATGTGGCGGTGATCTCCGCCTCGCCCTGTCCGGACTTCACGTTGTGCGGAGCGCCGTCCAGGATGTAAACCACATCGTTGGTTCGTTCCTGACTCTGGAAGGACTGCGTGGTCGTCATCTTGAGCTCGGGGTCGTTGTGGACAATCTTGCGCTCGAATTTGTCGGGACCCGGACTGGGGCCGAACTCGCTCTTTTTGACGTTGAGTACCCAGGTTCCGGTGAGATTGGGTTTGTCCGCCGAAAAAGCGGCGGGGCTTGCCAGGGCAACGGCCAGCGCGAGCGTCCACAGTCTGCGATGCATTGCCCCAGCATAGCGCAGCGCAGGAACCGGTCAGCTTGTGGAATCGCCCTAACCTGCGAGGGAAATCACTTGATGGGGCGCGAGCAGATAGGGAGTCACAATCCCGCACAGGTTGCTGAGCGGGAGGACGTCGTCGTGGACGGGCAGACCAAGTGTGGTGCGCATGAACTCGCGGCGCGCGAGGCATCGCTGGAGGAGGTTCGGGCTCAGTTGCGCCTGCAGCGACGCGTCCGCCAGGAGGTAGCCGTCTTCCATGCGGGAAGAGTAGTACTTCGGGTTGGAGGGGATGACGTCCGACTGCATCACCATGCCCGAGCGCAGGGGGACGGTGGATCCGGCCCAGACGGGCGAACAAAGCCATTCATCGAGGTGAATCAGGTGACCGGCGTTCAGGAAGACGCGGAAAGTCTCCGGGTCGAGGCGAGTGTGGATGGCCTGGTGGAGAGCGTCGCCCGCCGCGCCAATGCGCAGGGCGCCGAACCAGGCGGCCATGGCCGTGAAATAGGGGATGGCAAAGTGATCCAGGTAGCCTTCGGCCTCGGGCGGGAGGTCCTTCTCTGATGCGGCGACCCAGCCGCAACGGCAAACGTTCGCACCCCAGTAGGCTATGCCGCAGGAAAAGCGGCCGCCGACGGTGACCCGTTCGCCGCGGGCGCTGGCCAGACTGACGCGATTCGCTCCACACTTCAGCGTCATGTGAGCCGACAGGGGCACTCCGTTGAAGCGGGCGTGCTCGAGCAGGTCGTAATCCAGCGCACCCGGCTGGATGGCGTGGATGACCCGGCGCATGCCTTCCGCGGCCAGGCCGTTGGTCCATTCGAAGAAGGCAATTTCGTGCGGATCGACCGTGGTCCTCAGACCGTGCGTATTGTCGATGAAGAGATGCGCCGCGTTCGAGACGTTTTCATAGCCCGCGGCGAAGCGGAGCTCGTCGACGAGGTAAGAGGGCGCATCGATCGAGTTGGGCTGGCCGTAGGACTTCCAGCCGGCGACTCCGACCTTGCAGTGGGCGTCGATGTCGAGGCCATCGAGGAGATTGCCCGGTTGGCTGGGCTGGTCGGGCAGGGAGAACGGCGTGTAGCGGCGGACCTCGATGTCTCCGGCGGCGACCGGGGGCGCTGAGGGCAGATAGCCCAGGCACTCGTTGCCGGCCAGCAGCAGGGGCTTGGCTCCGGGCCGGACGAAGCACAGCGCCTCTTCGAAGCGGGGGTCGAAGCCGGTGAGCCAGGCGAGATTGGCGAAGTGCTCGCGGTCGCCGTAGACGGCCAGGTGGGTGAGGCCCTCGCGAACCATCGCCTCTTCCAGTTGCGAAAGACGGCGGCGGTAGACCTCGAGGGGCGCCCGCCAATCCGGGGTTTCGGAGGTGAACCCGAACTCGGGCCAGCCGATCTCTAGCAGGCGCGCGTGAGCCATTGAGTCATCAGCATATCGAAGAGAAGGCCCCAGGAGCCGCCGGGGTGGCCGGTCTTCTGCTGCAACTCGACCCACTCGCGGCGATTGGCGGCCATGCCGGCCAGCCCGAGGAAGTAGCCTCGTGCCGGGCTAATGGGCGTAATCTGCGGCTTTTTCCAGCGGGAGGGGGCGGCGGCGAAGGGCGCCAGATACTCCACCGAAGTGAGGACGCCCGCGCCGTCCGAGGTCTTGAAGTTCCAGAGATCCACCCCTCGCGCGGCAGCCAGGCGGCAGAGGAGGCTGAAGCCGTCGAGGTTCATGATGGAGTAGCTGAGCGAACGGGTGCGGGCCTCCTCAGCGGGGGCGCTGCCGTCCGGTCGCAACTGCCCGGGAATAAGCCGGGTACGGCAGAGTTCGTAGGTTTTGAGTTCCGCCTTCTTGTCGCCGCAGAAGATCGAGTAGGCTGCGACCTGGGCGGCCCACCAGGTGGAGTGGTTGTTGCCATTGTCCCGTTCATCGAGTCCCTTGGAACTGGTGGTGAGCCACTGGACGTAGTCAGAGAACCAGCGCCGGAGCCCGGCGGAGAGCCTGGGATTCGGGAGCGAGCGTTCCAGCAGCGCGATCCCCTGGACGCACCAGATGAGGGGGCGTGTGTCGATGATGCCGATGCCGCGGCCGGTAGTGATGCCGCGGATGGCCTGGCCGAACTCGAGGTTCGGATTCATGTAGGTATCGGGCTGGAGGAACCAGACGTCCAGCAGTTGCCAGGCGCGCGCGGCGGCTTCGGCGTCCCGATTCAAGGCGGCGGAGAGGGCCAGGGCGAGGACGGCGTTGCTCATCCGGGCGAGGAAAATGTCGTGAGCGGTAAAGCGGTCGTGATTGACCTTGCCGTCTTTTCGGACGTAGGCGCCGTTGGGGTTCTTGGGATCGGGCCACCAGTAGGGGGCTTCGCTGAAGAAGTCGTGGAGTCCGGCCTCGCTGAGGCCCGTGGGGCGGGTGTAAGTCACGCTCCAGGGGCCCTTCGTGATGCAGTCGTCCCGGAGGTTCCTGAGAGCGGCTGAGGGCTGCAGACCGCTGATCTCGCTGGGAGCTACCAGGAGCGCATCGGTCTCTTGCTGTGCGGCAAGTGGAAGGGCCGCTCCGGTCAGGGCGGCCCTTCGCAACAACTCTCGTCGTGTCACTGAGGTAGTCTACTTCTTCCCCAAAAGTGAAAGTTGCAGGTGGCTGCGCGACTTGCTGTAGGTGAAATAGATCACCAGGCCGAGCAGCATCCAGATAACAAATGCGATTTTGGTCAGCGAGTCGAGGCTGAACATGAGCAGCAGGTTGAAGCCGACACCCAGGATCGGGACGAGCGGCACCAGCGGGGTCTTGAAGGGGCGGGGCAGGTCGGGCCGGGTGCGGCGCATGATGATGACGGCGATGCAGACCAGCACGAAGGCGCAGAGGGTGCCGATGCTGGTGAGGTTGCCGAGCTGCGCGATGGGCGTGAAGGCGCCGAGCAGGGCGACACCGACCAGCAGCATGAGGTTCGACTTCCAGGGTGTATGGAACTTGGGGTGAACTTCGGAGAAGACGCCGGGCAGCAGACCGTCACGGGACATGGAGTAGAACACGCGGCTCTGGCCGAGGAGCATGACGAGCATGACCGAGGTGAGCCCGGCGAGGGAGCCGAGCTTCATGACGAAGCCGAGCCAGCCGTACTTCATGGCGTCGACGGCGACCGCGAGCGGGGCGGTGACGTTGAGATCCTTGTAATTCACGACGCCGGTGAGCACCAGGGCGTACATGATGTAGAGGATCGTACAGACGATGAGGGAACCGACGATGCCGATGGGCATGTCGCGCTTGGGATTCTTTGCTTCCTGCGCGGCTGTCGAGACGGCGTCAAAACCGATATAGGCGAAGAAGATCTGTCCGGCGGCCGCCAGCACACCGGAGATGCCGAACTCGCCGAACTTGCCGGTGGTGTTTTCCGGCAGGAAGGGCACGTAGTTGGCGCGGTTGATGAAGAAGTAGCCGAGGCCGATGAAGAGGATCACGACGGCTACTTTGACCACGACGATGGTGGCGTTAAAGCGGGCCGATTCCTGGATGCCGATGATCAGGATGGTGGAGATGACGACCAGGATGAAGACGGCGGGCAGGTTCATGATGCCGGGGTTGGGATCCCAGGGCGAGGCGATCAGAGCCTGTGGCAGGTGGATGCCGAACGATTTAAAGATGGAATCGACAGTGCCCGACCAACTGACTGAGACGGTGGCGGCACCGACGGCGTATTCGAGGACCAGAGCCCATCCAATGATCCAGGCCAGCAGTTCGCCCATGGTGGCGTAGGCGTAAGTGTACGCGCTGCCGGCGATGGGGATCATGGTGGAGAACTCGCTGTAGCAGAGTCCGGCAAAGGCGCAGCCGATGGCCGCGAGGATGAACGAATAGACGATGGCCGGCCCGGCGTGGTGGGCGGCGGCGACGCCGGTGAGCGTAAAAATGCCGGCGCCGATGATGGCGCCGATGCCCAGCGCTACCAGTTGACCGGCGCCGAGGGTCCGTGTCAGGGAATGGCCGCCCTTGCCCTCCGACTCCTCCAGCAACCGTTCAATGGACTTGGTCGCGAATAAACTCATGCGATGAACCTCATAATCCTTTCCTGCAAACTCAGCCGAGCGGCGCGCCGGACTTGCGGCGGCTCAGCCTTCCACGCTTTGTCTCTTCCAGAGGAAGTAGACGGGGATGCCCAACAGCACGAGAATCAACCCGGGCCAGGTGTAGTTGGGCTTATAAATCAGCAGCAGACCTTCAATCACGCTTCCGGCCACGATATAGACGACCGGCAGCAGCGGATAACCAATGGCCCGATAGGGGCGCTCCATCGTGGGACGGGTGCGGCGGAGCACGAACAAACCCACAATCGTCAGAACGTAGAAAAGCAAAACAGCGAAGATAACATAGTCGAGGAGATCGTTGTAACGGCCCGTTAACGTGAGCAGGCAGGCCCAGAAGCACTGGACCCACAGCGAGACGTAAGGGGTGTGGTGGACGGGATCGACGCGCTTGACCGCTTTGAAGAAGAGGCCGTCTTCGGCCATGGCGTAATAGACGCGGGCTCCGCAGAGCACCAGACCATTGATGCAGCCGAAAGTGGAGACCATGACGGCGACGGCCATCACCTGGGTGGCGGCGGGCCCGAGGATCTGGGAAATCACGGCGGTGGCGACGCGATCCTCCGGGGCGTTCATGATGGCGTTCAGAGGCAGGGCCATCAGGTAAACCAGGTTGCAGCCCATATAAAGGATGCTCACCACGCCGACGCCCAGGGCCAGGGACAAGGGCAGGTCGCGTTTGGGATTGCGGATCTCGCCGGCGGCCAGGGTGACGCTGTGCCAGGAGTCGGAGGAGAAGAGCGCGCCAACCATGGCGACACCCAGGACGCGGATGATGTCCCAGGGGGAACCGGAGCTGCGCCAGAAGTCGGTGAAGTTGGCGGTGATCGCTTCCGGCCTGCGTCCGACCAGAATCCCGAGGGCGATGAGGCCGAGAAGGGCTCCGACCTTTGCGATGGTGAAGACGTTCTGGAGAATGGCTCCGGCGCGCAGCCCCTGGGTGTTCACCCACGTGAGCAGGACGATGACCGAGATGGCGACGATCATCTGGGTATTGAGGCCGACGGAGCCTACCTTGAAGATCCAGTTCGTGGTGGAGACGGCAGGTACGAAGACGCCCAGGAATTTCGCGAAGGCGACGGCGACGGCGGCGATGGTGCCGGTTTGAATGACCGTGAAGAAGGTCCAGCCGTAGAGGAAGCCGTAGAGGGGGCCGAAGGCTTCGCGAAGATAGATGTACTGCCCGCCGGCCTGGGGCATGGCAGCCGAGAGTTCGCCGTAGCTGAGCGCGGCGATGATGGTGAGGATGGCCGTGATCACCCAGGTGAGCATCATCAGGCCGGGCGATTGCACCTGGCGGGAAATATCGGCGGCGACAATAAAAACGCCACTGCCGATCATGGATCCCATGACCAGGGTAGTGGCGTCGAGCAGCCCCAGACCTTTGACAAGTGCTGGTGCCTTTACTTCAGTTTGAGCCATGCTTCCATTCGCTCCCGGACGGTCATCTTGGTAATTTCCTCGGGCATGAGGTCGCCTATCACGGCGATGGAGTCGGCGCCGGCGCTCCACACGGAGCGGGCGGTTTCGAGGGTGATGCCTCCAATGGCCACCAGGGGTTTTGAAGTCAGACGGCGCGCGCTGGACAATCGTTCCAATCCAACCGTGGGATCGGGGTTCAATTTGGAGCCGGTATCAAAGATGGGCCCGAGGGCGAGGTAGTCGACGGGTTCGGCGTCGCCAGCCCTGAGTTGCTGCTCGTTATGCGTGGAGAAGCCTAGCATCAGTGTATCGCTGAGGACCCGGCGCACGAGCGTGGGCGGCAGGTCCTGCTGTCCCACGTGGAGACCGGCTTCGAGCAGGGCGGCGATGTCGGCACGGTCGTTCACGACGAAGGCTGCTCCGGCGGCGGCACAGAGGGACGACAACTGCCTGGCGGTCTCGAACGTGGAGCGGCTATAGGCGTCTTTGTGGCGGAACTGCAGCATGCGGGCTCCGCCTTCCAGCAGGGCTTCTGCAAAAAACAGCGGGTCCCGTCCCCTACGAATCAGGGCCTGGGTGTCGACGATGGGGTAAATTGCTGGCAGCCGCATGCCGGTCCAAAGCGCAATTGAACTAGTGTAGTCGAATCGGGCCCAGGGCGCGCAGGCGTTGAGTGTGAAGCTTTACCAATGAATTGAATTGCGCGGGATTGTAGTTATTTTGCGGGACCGCGGGTCTTAGGGGCGTGCGTACCAAATGGGCCGCGGCAGGCGCCGCGACGGTCATTGCGGTCGCGCCTTTCTGGTTTGCCGGCGGTGGTCTGCGGGTGTCGTTTACGCCCGACGACCTCATGAATCTCTATCGATGCTGGGTCGATCCTTGGCGCGACGTACTCCTTGCGAATCTGAAGTTCTGGTCGCCCTATTACCGGCCGATGGGGGCGCTGGTCTACCGGATCCTTTACGGGCTGTTCGGGTTCCATCCCGAGCCGCTGCGGGTACTGTGTTTTGCGCTCGTCGTCCTCAATAGCGGGCTGCTGTACCGTGTGGCGGCTGCGCTCACCGGATCAAGGGCCGCCGGAGCGCTGGCCGCGCTGCTGGGCGCGTTTCATGGAGAATTCGAGGATCTTTATTACAACGGCGGCACCATTTACGACCTGCTCTCCTTTTCGTTCTATTTCGCGGCGCTGGGCTTTTATATCGAGGATCGAAAAGCAGGCCGGCCCATTCGCTGGTGGCTGCTGCTGCCGCTCTACCTGTGCGCTTTGAACTCGAAAGAATCGGCCGTGACGCTGCCCCTGGCGCTGCTGGCCTACGACGCTTTGTATGACCGGCGGTTCTCCTGGCCCGGCGTCGTCACCGGCCTGCTGACAATCCCTTACGTCCTCTCGAAGTTGTCGAAGCAGAGCATCTTCACCGGCATCCCCGAGTACCACCAGCACATCAGCATCCCTTATTATTTCCAGCACTACGCACGCTATACCGACATGCTGTTCTATCAGCCCCCGGGCTGGTTCAACGTTGCCCAGTTTTGCGTGCTGCTGGCGATCCTGCTGGTCGTGGCAGTGAAGTCCAGGCAGCCCTGCCTGCAGTTCAGCCTGGCCTTCCTGGTCTTCGCGGTGCTGCCAGTGATCTTCCTTCCCTTGCGCGGCAGCCTGTTTGTGGTCTACATCCCGATGGCCGGCTGGTCTATTTACATGGCGGCCCTGCTGCACCGCTTGCCGTTGCGTCCGGCGATGACCTTCTGCCTGACAGCGGTGTGCCTGTTCGTGCTTCACGATGCACACATGCGCAAGGTGAAGGAGGACCGGGCCATCGCCCAGACGATTGACCGCGTACGGCGCGAGTGCCCTGTTGAGCCGAGGGGCGCCGCGTTCCGGCTGCCGGGGCACCCATTTCCTGCTGATTCGTGGAACCTGCTGTACATTGCACGGCTCCACTTCGGCGATAAGAATCTGGATGTGGACCGCCGGCCGTAGGGCTACTGCGCGGTCTGGAACGGGGGCGCGGGGAGGCCTTCCTTGTTGTAGAGGCTGGTCTCCGGATTGTCCTTCCAGGCGTACCGCGCAGAAACGGGGTTGGCGACGGCCGTGCTGGTGAGAACCACGGTGTTGCCGTCGATCCGAGCGTCGGCCGGAACATACTTGTGGTCTGCCCCAGCGACTTCAAAGCCCTTGAGGGCTCCGCCACGTACGGTAAGTCCGGTACCTGTGTGATCGAAGAACAGGCGCAGGGCGGGACCTTCGGCGACGGCCTGACGGTACGTGGGACCGGAGTATTCGATGGGCTCCCCGTAAACGATGGCGCGGGCGGCCAGGCCCAGGCGCAGGCCCACGTCCTGCTTGTTCTTCGGGTGGATGTCCTTGGGGTCGCCGATGTCAACGGCGGTGGCCATGGCGGTATTGCGGAGCGCCAGTGTCTGCCTCTGCGCGTCGCGCAATTCCGGCCACCGGCTGCTGGAGCCGGTGGTGTAGTTCGCGAGCTGGACGAAGAGGAACGGGAAGTCTTCCCCCCAGGCGCGGCGCCAGTCCTGGATCATGGTCTGGAACAGGCGTGAGTAAGTGGAGACACGCTCGACGCCGGCGTTGCTCTCACCCTGGTACCAGATGGCTCCTCGGATGGGGAAGGGCGTGAGCGGGGCGATCATCGCATTGTAAAGACCGGCCGGCGACCAGCAGTCGCGCTCATTGGGGGCCCAGGGACGGCCCGGCGCCTTGCGGCCATCGGCTTTGGCCTGATCGACCGACTTCTGCCATTCGGCCAGTTGCTGCTCGCGGCGCAGGTGCGTGGCGATGGCGTCGTCGTTCATCTTGGCCCACTCGGAGAAGACCGGCATGAGAGAGGCGTCAGACGAGAGGGCGCGCATGCTGGTCCAGGCTTCGGCCGGCGTGCCGCCCCAGTTCGACTCGATGAGACCGATGGGGATGCGCTGTTTCTCGTTGATGTGGCGGCCGAAGAAATAAGCCACCGCGGAGAATTCGCCCACCGTTTGCGGCGTGACGCTGGCCCAGGGGGCCGCTGTGACGTCATCCAAGGGATGCGTGGCCACATTGTTTTCCACACGGAACAGGCGGATGTTGGGATAGTTGGCGGCGCTGATTTCCTTGTCGGCGTCGACGGCATCGCGGGTGGCGAACTCCATGTTGGACTGGCCGGAGGCGACCCAGACGTCGCCCACCAGGATGTCGTGGAGGGCGATGGTGTTGGACGCTTTCACCGTGAGGTCGAAGGGACCGCCAGCTTCGCCGGGAGGCAGAAAGATGCTCCATTGGCCGATGGAGTTGGCCCGATTTCTGACCGTGGCTCCGCGGAATGTGGCGGAGACCTCCTCGCCCGGTGTGGCAGCGCCCCAAACGTGAACGGGCCGGCTGCGCTGGATCACCATGTGGTCCGTGAAGAGGGCTGGGAGCTTCGCCTCGGCGCAGAGCAGGGAAGCGAAAAGGGGTAGAAGGGCAGCCGTGCGGCGCAGGCGATACGCGGTCATGCAGAACACAGTAGCACCGGGCGGGGCGGGATTTGGGGCGGGGCCGCATTGCGCGGGCGGACGGGTGCGTCCCATTTGCGGACAGAAAGATCGGAAAACAGAAGCCGAAAGGCCGCATTTTGGGGAGTTTTCTCCTGGCACGCAGGCTGCATCCCAAATGATCGATGCAGACTTTCACGCAGGATCTCCGATTCGCGCTGCGATCGTTCGTGAAGAATCCCGTGTTCACGGCGGTGGTGGTGTTGTCGCTCGGGTTGGGCATTGGCGCCAATACGGCCATCTTCACGCTCACTGACCAGGTGCTGCTGCGTCTGCTGCCGGTGAAGGAGCCGCGGGCCCTGGTGCAGCTGAAGGCGGTGGGGACGATGTGGGGCTCAAGCCGCGGGACTCCGGAGTTCATCTTCTCGCATCCCATGTTTCTGGACCTGAAGCAGCCGGCGCTGGCCGATTTCGAGGGGCTGATGGCGCGGTTCTCCACCCGGGCTACGCTGCGCTTTGGCGAAGAGGCGGAGTTGGCGGCCGCGGAGCTGGTCTCCGGCGATTACTTCAGGATCCTGGGCGTGGGTGCGGCCGTGGGGCGCACGTTGACGGAGGCGGACGATCTGCGGCCGGCCGGACACCCGGTGGCGGTACTCGGCTACCGGTACTGGAAAGAACGGTTCCATGGCGATCCCACTCTGGTGGGCAAAACGATCCGGGTGAACGACCGTCCGATGACTGTCGTGGGCGTGAGCCAGGCGGGCTTTGACGGTCTGGATGGGACGGAGCCGGTGGCGGTGCGGATCCCGCTGATGATGAAAAGCTGGGTGACTCCGACCTGGGATGACCTGAACAACCGGCGCAGCGCCTGGCTGCAGGTGTTTGGCCGGCTGCGGCCTGGTGTCTCAGCGACACAGGCGCAGGCGGCGCTGGACGGGGTGTATCACAACTTCCTGCAGGAGGAGACAAAGGACGGGTTCTTCGCGAAGGCTCCTCCCGAGGCGGCGCAATCGCTGCTGAAGCAGCGGCTGGAGGTGGTTCCGGCAGCACGCGGATTCTCGCAGCTGCGCCAGGCGGCGGAGAAGCCGCTGCGGGTCCTGACGATCCTGGTGGGACTGGTTCTGCTGATCGCCTGCGCGAATGTCGCCAGCCTGCTGCTGGCTCGGACCGAGGTGCGGCGGAAGGAGATCGCGGTGCGCCTGGCGATGGGCGCCAGCCGGGCAAGACTGCTGCGGCAACTGCTGGTGGAGAGCCTGCTGCTGTCCTTGTGCGGCGGGGCTCTGGGGTCGCTGTTGTCGATCTGGTGCAGTGATTTCATGGTGCGGTTCATGAAGGTGGAGGACCAAGCGCTTTCCATCACCACCACGCCGGATTTGAGAATCCTGGCCTTCACCGGCGTGGTTTCTTTGCTGACAGGCGTGCTGTTCGGGTTCGTGCCCGCATGGCGAGGGACGAGGCTGGAACTGGCCCCGACTTTGAAGGATCAGGGCGGACGGGTCACCACCGGCGCCGGCCACTTGCGGCTGCGGCGCGTGTTGGTGGTGGCGCAGGTGGCGCTCTCGGTGCTGCTGCTGGTGGGGGCGGGGCTGTTCGGCCGGAGCCTAAGCAAGCTGCGGTCGGTGGATCCGGGCTTCCAGATGTCGCACGTCGTGGCCTTCACGGTGGATCCGAGTTTGAGCGGCTACGCCAAGGACCGCATCGGGCCCTTCTTCCGGAGCCTGGAGTCGAACCTCCAAAGCACGGCCGGTGTGCAGAGCGTGGCCTTGACGGGGATCCGGATGCTGGCTAGCGAGGAGTGGCATGCGGGGGTCAAGGTGGAGGGCTATAAGCCCAGGCCGGGCGAGTCGATCAGCCCGCTGAGCAATGGCGTCAGCGGCTCCTACTTCGAGACGATCGGGCTGCCGCTGCTGGCCGGCCGAACCTTTGACGAACGCGATGCGGGGTCGCAGTGGAAGGTGGCCATTGTGAACCGGCAATTCGCTCTGAAGTACTTCGGCAGCGTGAATGTGGTCGGCCGCCGGATCGGCTTGTCCGAGGGATCGCAGGCTCCTCCGGACTCGGTGGTGACTGGGGTCGTCGAGAATGCCAAGTATCTGAGCGTCCGCGAGACGCCCAAGGCGCAGGTGTTCTGGCCTTACCAACGGTTTTTGGCAATGACCGGCGGGTTGCATGTGATGGTGCGCACGCAGCATGATCCGGGCCTGGCCATGCCGGTTCTGCGGCAGGCGGTCGCAAGGTTGGATGCGGGCCTGCCCGTCTTCGACATGCGCACGCTGGAGGAGCAGCGCGAAGAATCACTGGCGCAGGAGCGGCTACTGGCTGCTCTCGCCCTGGCGTTCAGTGCCCTGGCGGCTTCACTGGCCGCACTCGGGCTCTACGGGATCCTGGCCTACATGGTGCAGGCGCGGACGAATGAAATCGGCATCCGGATGGCGTTGGGGGCGAGGCAGGGCAGCATCGTGTGGATGGTCGCAAAACAGCTGCTACTGATGCTTGGCGCGGGAGCGGTGATGGGAACGGTGGCAGCCTCTGGACTGCTGCGGCTGGTGGCTTCCCAGTTGTATGGGCTGGAAGGTGCCGACCCGGTGAGCTTCGCGATTGCCCTGGGGCTGCTGGCGGCAGTGGGCGTCCTGGCGGGCCTGATTCCGTCGATGCGGGCGGCTCGTGTGGATCCAATCCAGGCCCTTAAGTACGAATGAGGCCGGCTAGCTTATCTTGAGAGCCTCGAAAACGCACTCCGGCGTGGGTTTGCCGCGCTCGGCGAATTCGATGCGGCCGTCTGTCCCGATTACGTAGACCGTGCGGCGCACCAGCAGCCAGAAGCCACAGTTGTAGATCTTGGCGACGCGGCCGCCGCGATCCACCAGCAACGGAAATGGCAGGCAGAGCTTGCGGATGAACTTCTGGTGGCTGATCTCACTGGCCGGGTTGACGCCAAACATCTGGATACCATGAGCTTCCAGTTCGTCGTTCACATCGCGCAGCTCGCTCAATTGCAGGCTACAGGTGGGGGTGTCGTCTCCGGGATAGAAGACGAGCATGACGCGCCGGCCGCGCAGGGCCGAGAGCCGGACGTCGCGGCCCTCGTGGTCTTTGAGGGTGAAGTCGGGGGCCGGACTACCCACCGGTAGCGGCGCACCGAGAATGCTCATGGCTGTCTCACTGGTTGACGTAGCCGAGCAGGCGCTCCTGCACGGTCTTGGCGCGCTGGTTGTCCCAGCAAACCACCAGCACAGTGTCGTCGCCGGCGACCGTTCCGGCCACTTCGGCCCAGTCTTCCTGGTCCAGGGCCACTGCCAGCGAGTTCGCACTGCCGGTGGAGGTCTTCAGGATCACCATGTTCTGGGCGAGGCGGACGTCGAGCAGGTATTCGGCCATCACCTGGGCCAGGCTTGGGCCGGTGGGGTCGGGCAGGATCTCGCGGTAGCCGTCGGCGGTCTTGGCCAGGCCGAGTTCGCGGATGTCGCGGGACAGCGTCACCTGCGTGGTCTCGATGCCTTCTTCCTTCAGCTCACGGGCAAGCTCTTCCTGCGTACCGATCCTTTTCGTCCGAATCAGTTTGAGGATCTGTCCTTGACGGTAGTTCTTGGTCATGACGACATGGACTCCAGCCTCTGGCGCGCTTCGGCCAGGGCGTTCTTGACAGTCGAGGGCGCCGTGCCCCCTTTGGAAGTGCGGGTTTTCATGCCTTCGGCCGGGTTCATCAGCGCCGCCATCTCGGGTTGGAAGCGCGGATCGAAAGCGGTGAGGGCCTCGGCGGTCCATTCACTGGGCTTCTTGTTGGCCCGGACGCTTTCCAGCACCAGGCTGCCCACCAATTGATGTGCCTGGTGGAACGGCAAGCCGGAGCGGGAAAGAGCCTCGGCCAGATCGGTGGCCACCAGCCAGCCTTCCTCGGCGGCCTGCAGGGCCGGTTCGGGGTTCAGTTTGGTGGTCTGGACTACGACAGCGGCCATTTCCAGCGACAAGGTGAGCTGATCGACAGCATCGAACAGGGGCTCCTTGTCCTCCTGCATGTCACGATTGTAGGTCATGGGCAGACCCTTCATCGTCATCATGAGGGAGGTGTAGGAGGCGAAGACGCGGCCGCATTTGCCGCGGATCAGTTCCAGCGAGTCGGGATTCTTCTTCTGCGGCATCAGAGAGGAACCGCTGGTGACACCATCTCCTAACTGCAGCCAGCCGAACTCGTCGGAGCTGTAGAGGATCCAGTCCTCCGCCAGGCGCGAGAGGTGCAGCATGCAGGTGCTGGCCGAGGAGAGGTAGTCGATGAGGAAGTCACGGTCGGCGCTGACGTCCATGCTGTTGTTGGTGACGCCCTGGAAGCCGAGTTCGGCGGCCAGTTCCTCGCGGTCGATGGGAAAGCCGGAGCCGGCCAGGGCGCCGGAACCGAGCGGCATGCGGTTGACGCGGCCGCGGGCCTGGGTGAACCGCTCATGGTCGCGGGCAAAGGCTTCGAAGTAAGCCAGCAGGTAATGGGCCCAGGTCACCGGTTGGGCGCGGCGCATGTGGGTGTAGCCGGCCACGACCGTGTCCACGTGCTTACCCGCGAAGTCGAGCAGGTCCGACATGAGGGCACGCAGCAGGCCCCGGGTCCGGTCGATCTCTTCGCGCAGCCAGAAGCGCACGTCGAGCGAGACCTGTTCGTTGCGGCTGCGGCCGGTGTGCATTTTATCCGCCACCGCACCCGCCTTTTCCTTCAGCATGCGGATGACGTAGGTGTGGATGTCCTCATCCGGCGCGTCGGGCGGAGGCTCGGGAATGGAGGCCAGGGCCTCGCAGAGCGTGGAGCATTCCTCGTCGTTCAGGATGCCGACGCGCGTGAGAGCCCGCGCATAGGCGATGGAGCCGAGGACATCCACCCGGAAGAGCCGGCTATCGAAGTGCAGAGACCACGAATAGCGTTGAAAGACTTCCGATGGACCGGATTCGAATCTACCACCCCAGAGCTTCATTGGTTCTTACCCATTGGCGTTCCTCTGAATTACTGTAAAACTATTCTCAATCCACGGCTGGCCGGGCAAACTTCTCGCTTCGGGTTGAACCCGCAGAGGCGGACCGGCGTGTCAGCTAGCGGGCGGGCCCATCCAGCAGCATCAGCAACAGTGCCTTCTGTGCGTGCAGCCGGTTTTCGGCCTCATCAAAGACAACGGAAACGGAAGACTCGATGACCTCGGCGGTGACTTCTTCCTCGCGGTGCGCCGGCAGGCAGTGCAGGAACAGTGCCCCGGGCGCGGCCTTGGCCATGAGTTCGGTATTCACCTGGAAGGGGGCAAAGACACGCGCTCGTTCGGCGGCCTCGTGCTCCTGGCCCATGGATGCCCACACATCCGTGTAGACCGCATTGGCGTTCGCCAGGCCTTCGTCGATATCAGTGGTGACCTGAACCGTCGCACCGGTCGCCTGACCAAACTTGCGGGCCTCGGCCACGATGGTTTCGTTGGGTTCGTATCCTGCCGGGATGACGCACGCGAAGTTCAAACCCAGCCGGGCGGCATTCAGCATGAGGGAATGCGCGACGTTGTTGCCGTCGCCGACGAAGGCGAGCTTGCGGCCGGCGACTCCACCCCAATGCTCACGCAGGGTAAGCATGTCGGCGAAGACCTGGCAGGGATGGTACATGTCACTGAGCGCGTTGATGACCGGGACCCTGGCAAAGCGGGCGAGGTCGTCCACGGTCTTCTGGTCGAAAGTGCGGGCGACAATGAGGTCGGTCCAGCGCTCCAGGTTGCGAGCCACGTCGGCTACGGGTTCGCGGCCGCCGATGGGCCCGATGTTCAGAATGGCATCGCCGCCCAGTTGTTTGGCGGCCACTTCAAAGGTGATGCGGGTGCGGAGCGAGGGCTTTTCGAAGAGCAGGCTGATGATCCGCCCGCTGAGGGCTGTGCGGTAATGGCCGGGGTGTCGCTTTACGTCAGCCGCCAGATCGAGCAGCGTCTGGAGTTCTTCGACGGTGAGGTCGAAGTCGCTGGTCAGGTCGCCAGCGGCGACACTCGGCAGCGAAAAGGCCGGCTGGGGCTTCGTCATTTCTGGACTCCCGGTCGTGGGGTGCATGTCGCGGAACACGTATGAATACTTATTCGCTCATGTGAATAATTACACATTTCTGAGCATTCCGTCAACAAAACACCCCACCCGCGTGGGGTGGGGTGCTGTATTGCAGGCGTTGAGATTCAGAAGCTGAAACCAAGCTCAGCCTGATAGGTGCGCGGGCCGACGAAATGGGTCCCGCTGAAGGTGGAGAGGAAGTTGTAGAGAGCCACCTGGTTGGTCAGGTTGAGCACGGTGAAACGCAGAGAGGTTTTGAACTTTTCCCGGTGGAAGAGGTCGTCGGTTCCGGCGCTGATGTCGAAGAGGTGACGCGGGGCGATGCGGGGCGGATTGTGGTCGTCGTTCGCCGTGCCGGCGGCCGGGATATTCAGCCTCGTAGCGCCGTAGTTCGAGTTGCCGCACGAGGTGATGGGATTGTTGAGCGAGGCGAAGGTGCCGCCACAGTAGAAGCCGATCGCCGATTGTTCCGCCGCGGTCAGGCCCAGGGCGCTCTCCAGGTCGGGTACCGCGCCCGAAACCATCCCGCTGTCATAGCGCCAGGTGAACGCGACCCAGGGTGCATCCTTCTTCTTCTGATAGCGCAGGTTCGTGGTCTGTTGCAGTGCCTGGTCGTGATCGATACGAAAGACGCTGGTGGCGAGAGGGGAGTTGAAGATGAGGCCGCCGTTGGATGGGCCGAAGAAGCGGGCCCGCGTGTGACCCAGGGTGGTGTAGGCCTGGAAGCCGTGAATGTCGACGGTGCTCAACTTGACCGAGACGCCATCGATCGCCGACCGGCGCCACGAAATGGGGAACTGAATTGGTGTATTGAACAGGGTGTCGAAGTCGTAAGCGTTGCGGGTGTACTTCCAGAAGTAGTCGGCGTCGATGACGGCCCACTTGCCAACCGCCTGCTGGAGCCCGGCGTTGTACTGATTGCGGTTGCCGGGCCGCAGCGGCTCCTGGCCAAAGGCACCGAAGGCGTTCGCGGCCAGGCCGCCGGCTCCGGTTGAGCTGGAGATGAGCAGGTTTTCGTTATACGGCGTTTCGAAGGTCCGCGAGAACGAGGTGCGGAAGACGGTGCCGGTCCGTTTGTTGTGATAGGAAACACCCGCCCGGGGCTGAACACCGGTAGCCGCACTGAGGCCGTTGTAGCTGTCGATGCGCAGTCCGAGGTTGATGCTCAGATTTCCAAAGGTGATCGCATCCTGGCCATAGAAGGCGTATTGGTTGACTTTGCCGCGATTGTTATAGAAGAGCGGCGTGCCTCCGCGGGTAAGGTCGATGCCGACGAGGCCGGGCAGCAGGTCCGGATTGGGCGTGGCGCCCAACATGGCCCCGGCGCAGGCGTTGGGGTCGGTGACGGTGGGCAGGTCCAGTGGATCGCCGGAAGCGGAGAGGCAGACCGGATTGAACGACGAGTTCGTAATGCCCAGGTGGAACTCTTCGCTTAAACGGGTCTGCATCACCTGGGTCCCGAACTTCAGGTTGTGGCGGCCTTTCACGTAAGCGACATCTCCGCGGAAGCCGTAGTTGGTGAGATACCGCTCCTGCTGAACGGTGGCCGGGCTGTCGGCGAACGGGTCGGAGCTGGGGTAGTAGTTCACGTGATCGCGCCGGACGAAGGGGGTGATGGTGAGCAGCACATTGGTTCCGATGGTGCGCTGATAGCCCCCGGAGATGTTGAACGTATTCACCTTCTGCCGCTGGTCCTGGCCGGGCTGGTCGTAGGTGATGGGGGTCTGGAACCAGTTGCGGGCGGCGAACAGGTTGACGTGGAAGGAGTCGCGGGCGTTCGGCTTGTAGTCGATGCGGTCGAACAGGGTGCCGTTGTTGCCAATGGCGTGCATCGGGTGAAATTCCGGTGTGTCGAGGAAGCGGCCGGAACGCAGTGTATTGAATGCCAGGAAGTTACCGAACTTTGAGCTGCCCAGGGAAAGATTCGCATCTTCCGAGATCGTGCCGAATGAGCCGTATTGCAGGCGGAGAGCGCCGTGGCCGTTCTGGTCAAGGCCGGATCGGGTCACCGCGTTCACCACCAGGCTGGTTTTATCGCCGAACTCGGCGGGCGGCGCGCCGGTAATCAGTTCCATACTCTGGATCGCATTGACCGGAATCTGGGTGGAGAACTGCTTGCTCTGCTGATCGCTGATCGGCTGGCCGTCGATGGAAAAACTGGTCTGGGCATGGTCGCCGAGCGGGTGGAAGAAGCCATTCGAATCCGCCACAACGCCCGGGGCGCTCAGGGTGATGGCGTCGCTGAGGCCGGCGCCGGGCGAGCCCGACGGCAGTTTCATGAGGCTGCTGTGATCGACGTCGCTGTGGGCGAAGGGCACCGTTTCCAGCACATCGGTGCTGTCGGCTTCGACCGTGACGGAGGAGGCGGATCCTTCGAGTTGTAGGGCGAGGGTCAGGTTGATGGGGACCGAGGTTCGGACCACGATGTCCTGGTCCAACTTCGCGAAGCCAGGGGCTACGGCGCTGAGGTGATAGGAGTTCGGAGGAACGTTGGAGAACCGGAAGCTGCCCGATGTGTCGGTGAGAACAAGCCGCTTATAGCCAGTGATCGGATTGGAGATTTCCACGTTGGCGCCGGGGACCGCCTGCTGAGAGGGGTCCTGGAGCGACCCGAGGATCGTGCCGGCGTTGCCCATTGACTGTGCGGCAACTGGGAGCGTAAGGAGAGCCAGGAGTAGAGTGGGGCACAGCAATGCTCTGCGAGACATGATTAGCTTCACTCGTCAGTATTGGCTGGATAGCGATGAATGTCCGCAAATGAACGGTGAACGGGCCCGGATCGGCGGCAAGCGGGCCGCGACCGGCCGGCCAGCGGGACCCCGTCCCGGCGGGCTGGCGGCGCAAAACATAGATCCTGGTGCCCCCGGCTTCGGTCCGGTAGCTGCTTTGGAAGCCCGCCTCAGAGAGCTGTTGCCAAAGGTGAAGGGCTTCCGAAGGTGTCGTGTAGGGGGAGGTGGCGGCAACCACAGTCGACTGGGATGTGAGGTCGTTGGGACACGTGCGATTTCGGAGTGTGGGTGCGAAAAGGGTGTAGAGCGATAAATGGGCTTGTGGGGCGATCATTGCGCAGGCCTGGCTCTGGGTAGCCAATTGAAGGACGGACGCGGCCAGCGCCCAGTTTTCTCCCTTTGTTCGGATGTGCCTGTAGTTGTGGGCGGTGGCGGATAAGAGAAGTGTGGCCAGGACGGCCGTGCCGAGAGTCCGGTGTTGTGCGAGCAGAAGCCGGGCTCCCTCCGCTGTCAGGAGGATGAGGGCTGGCAGGATGAAGACAAGTTGGCGAATGGCGAAGAAGTAACCGAACCAGGCATCGGCCGCCAGCACGCAGACCAACGGGACCATCACCGAAGAGGCCAGCAGCCATCTGTGGTTTGACGACAGATTCCCGCGCACCCAGCCATATACTGCCAGGGTGATCAGGGGGATTGAGACGGCGTAGCCGCCCCCGCAGATCTCTCTGAGGATCAGCCGGATGGTTGTGATCTCGAAATGAGAATGGATGCCTGAAGCCTGGATCGACTGTGCCCAGAGCGTTCTGGCGTAGAGAAACCAAGGAACAAAGGCGGCGGCCGGGACTGCGAGCAGAGCAACGAGGTGCAGGGTAGGTGAGCGCTTCTCCCTAAGCAGCCAGATGGCATGAGCGGCCAGCAGGAACCCGGAGTATGGCTGAGTGTAGAGCGCGGCGATGGCGGAGGTCAGGTAGATCGCAAAGTAGAGCGCACGAGGATGGCGGCAAAGGTGAAGGGCTGCCTCGGTGGCCACGAGGGTGAACAGCAGAGCCAGTGAGTAGGGCCGGGCTTCGACGGCATAGCGGAGCGGCAACGGGAGAATCAGGAAGAGGATCAACGCGATGGACGGACGGGGCAGGGCAATTTCGTGGCAAATTCGGAGCAATATCCACGCCGAGAGCACGGCTGCCAGGGCAGAGGGCAATCGCGCGACGAGGGGCGAGTTCCCGAGGCAGTGAAGGAAGCCCCATTGAATGAGATAACCGAGGGGCACGCCACCGGCGTTCTGCGCGGACCAGGTAATGGCTTGGCGTGGATCCGCTGACGTGGTGCCCAGCAGTTGCAGGATTTCGTCGAGCCATAAGGGAGTGCGCGCCATCAGAGCACTGAGCAGGGCGCAGTAAGCGAGCACAACCAGGCCGGCGGGCCCAGGGCGGAATAAAGACACTACGGGTGAACGCGAATTCATTGAATTGACACACGTCCCCACACAGGAAGTGCAGGGTTTGGAAAAGAGAGGGGCCGGGCTGCGGAATGCGCGGCCCCCAAATCACGATGAGCCGAGTGAGCCTCACCGTCTCTACATACAAAGACGCGGAAACCGCCTTTTCAACGACAGCTGGAAAAGGAATTTGTTTCTGCTGTAACTTCCTGATTATTTCGGCCGCGGGTGTAGTGAATTTCCGGCGAGGCCACTCCCGCGGGCAAGTGTGTTACGTGTAGAGCAATGTCAGATGCCGTCGAGTTAGCCCAGCCCTCGCTTCCGCAGGAACCACGCTGGCCTTCCGCGCTGGGGTTGATTGCCGTGGGGGCGCTTCAGCTTGCCCTGCCTTCTCATCTGGTCTTCGGTCCGGCCTGGCTGATCCTGACGATTGTGTGCGTCCTGGCCGCGGCCACCACCACCCTGCACCACACGGGGCGGCACGATGCCAGCCGCATTGGCGGTTACCTGTTGTCCTCCGTTGTGACCGTGGCGTTGATCTCTTCCCTGAGCCTTCTGGTGGCCGGTCTGCCCTCGCACCGGGACTCGGCCCAGGACCTGCTCACGGCGGCAACTGGATTGTGGATCAGCAACATCCTGGTGTTCGCTTCGTGGTACTGGCGGTTGGACGGCGGCGGTCCGCATGAGCGGCACTCGCGGGGCACCCACGAACTGGGTTCGTTCCTGTTTCCCCAGATGACGATGTCTTCCCAGGCTCGGGCGGCGTCGGGGTTGAAGTACTGGCACCCCGGATTCGTCGATTACCTTTTCCTGGCATTCAACACGAGCACCGCCCTGTCGCCCACCGACGTTCCAGTGCTGTCCCGCTGGGCGAAAGCCATGATGATGGTACAGGCTCTCATCTCGCTGAGCACCATCGTGATCCTGGCCGGCCGAGCGGTCAACGTCCTTTAGGCGGCCGGCCTGATTCTGGAAACAGGCCTTTTCGTCCCATATTTACAAGTGTGTAAGCGGTTCCACTCTTTTGGGCAGTTGGAGCAAATGAGGCCGCCTGTCGGGCTGGCGACTTGATAGAATCGTCAGCAATGAAATTCCCCAACGCTGGGGCCGTGCTGGCGTTCACGGCTGTTTCCTGGGCCAGTCTATCTGCGCAAACGCCTCCCAACCGGTCCACCCGAACGCTGCCGGAAGGCGCGGGCAGGGAAGTGACCCAACGTGTCTGTGGCGCGACATGCCATGGTCCGGACACGATCATGGGCAAAGGACGGTCGCGCGAGCAGTGGACGGCCGTGGTGAACGCCATGGTGGCTCGGGGCGCGAAGGCGACCGATGCGGAACTCGTCCAGATTGCCGAGTACCTCACGGCCAAGCTGGGACCGAACTCCGGCACGGAGGCGCCGGCAACCCGGGCCGGGCGCGGCAGTGCGTCGGCTCCGGTGGCAGGACGCGGTCCGGGCCCGTTGGGTGCCGGCGCCGCGAACTCGCATGTTGTTGACGACGCAGGGGCGGAGCGCGGCAAGGCGGTCTATACAGCCGAATGCATTACCTGCCACGGCCTGAACGGACGAGGCGGGAACGAGACACTGCCGGCCGAGCAGCGCGGTCCGGACCTGGTTCGTTCCGTCCTGGTGCTGCATGACCGGTACGGCAATGAGATCGGACCCTTTCTGGCGAAGAACCATCCGCTGCGCAGCGGCCGGAAGGGCTCCAGTTTGACCCAGGAGCAGGTGGGCGACTTGGCTCATTTCCTGCACCAGACGGTCTACTACACATTGCGTAGCGGGCCCATGCTGAAGGTCCAGAACATCCTGACCGGGGATCCGAAGGCAGGCGCGGCCTATTTCAACGGCGACGGCAAGTGCAGCACGTGCCACTCACCCAGCGGCGATCTGGCAGGCGTCGGGAAGAAGTATGATGCTCCGACGCTGCAGACAAAGTTCCTGTTCCCCCGAAGCGTCGGCTTCGGCCGGGCCGGTGCCCGGACGGCGGCAGCGAAACCAGTGACGGTGACCGTCACCCTGGCCGACGGGAGTGTGGCGGAAGGCGTTCTGGACAGGCTGGACGATTTCAACGTGTCGCTGCGTGATGCGCAGGGGCAATACAAGTCGTTCAAAATCACCCCGCAGGTGAAGGTGGTGAAGCACGACCCCTACGCCATGCACGTCACCCTGCTGGACCAGTACACGGACAAAAACATCCACGATATCGTTGCCTACCTGGAGTCCCTGAAATGATGCTGACGAAGTTTGTCACGAAGCCGGTTTTCGGCCTGGTTGTGCTCGGTTCGGGACTCCTGCTGCCGGCGCTGGAACCATCCAAGGTGTCAGGCCCGCCCAAGGACGCCTGGCCCATGACAATTGGAGACTATTCCGGCCGCAGGTTCAGCCCGCTCTCCAAAATCAACGACTCGAACGTGAACTCGCTGAGTCTGGCCTGGGTCTACCGGACCAACTCCGGTTCCGGCTTTGCTTCCTCGATCAAGGCGACGCCGGTATTGGTGGACGGGATCCTATACTTTTCGGTACCTGACAAGGTGTGGGCGGTTGACGCGCGCACCGGGCACGAGGTGTGGCAGTTCTCCTGGACCTCCACGGGCGGTATCCATATCGGCAGCCGGGGCGTTGCGATTTCTGGGAACTCGTTGTACTTCGAGACGCCGGACTGCCATCTTGTGGCCCTGAACACGAAAGACGGCAAGGAGCGCTGGCGAAGTTCGATCTGCGACCTGGACCAGATGTACTTCGGGTCCGCGGCTCCTCTGGTGATTAACAACCATGTGATCGCGGGCGTCAGCGGCGACGATCTGGACGCTCCGGGCTACATTGAATCGCACGATCCGGAGACCGGGAAGTTGCAGTGGCGATGGTACGCTCATCCGCAGCCCGGTGAACCGGAGGCGAAAACCTGGCCGAACACGGAAGCGATGCTGCACGGCGGCGGGATGACCTGGGGCGCCTACGCCTACGACTCGGAATTGAACCTGTTGTATTTCGGGACCGGTAATCCTCAGCCTGTCATCGCCGGCAAAGGCCGGGAGGGCGACAACCTTTACACCGAGAGCATCATCGCGCTGAATCCGGACACGGGGAAGCTTGCCTGGTATTTCCAGGTTTCGCCGCACGACACGCACGATTGGGATGGCGTGGAGGCTCCGGTATTGATTGACGGCGAGATCGACGGGAAGCCGCGCAAGTTGCTGGCGCAGGCCAGCCGCAACGGGTACTTCTTCGTACTGGACCGGACCAACGGCAAGAACATCGTCACCAAGACGTTTGCGAAGGCCAACTGGGCGAAGGGCCTGGATGCCAAGGGGCAGCCGATTCCGAATCCTGCCAAGATGCCGCAGATCGATGGTGTGCTGGTTTCGCCGAACCAGGCGGGCGCTGCGAACTGGCCGCCGCCGAGCTTCAGTCCGCTGACGGGGCTGTTCTATGTGAATGCGACGGACGCCTACAGCGTCTATTACATCTACGACAACGACATCAAACCCGAGGGCTGGGGTGGAAACGATCATGGCGGCTGGTCGCAATCCGCGCTGCGTGCGATTGATTACAAGACCGGCCAGATCAAGTGGAGCCATACCTGGGAGGGGACCGGGGGACCGCGCTCGGGTGTTCTTTCGACGGCGGGCAACCTGGTGTTCGCCGCCGATTCATCCTCCAACTTTGTGGCCCTGGATGCGCAGAAGGGGCAGCCGCTGTGGCACACGAATCTGGGGACGGGCATGAGCAATGCTCCGATGACGTATGAACTGGACGGCACGCAATACCTGGTGGTGGCAGCGGGCGACACTTTGTTTGGCTTTGCCATGCTGGCGAAGTAGATATCCGCTGGGGGTGCCCGGATTGTTCACGCGGCGTTAGAAGTACAATCTACGAAATATGACACCGCCACCCGACCTATTGAAGGCGATCGCGGATGACCGCGCGGTCGCTTTTCTCGGGTCGGGTCTTTCGCTTGCGGCGGGATTGCCGGACTGGCCCGGTCTGCTGAAGGAGCTTGCGCAACAGGCGCACGCCTCCGGACAGGTAACCGACCTCGAACTGACGCAGCTCATCGAATGGGCTGCGCAGCCCGATTACCTGATGCTGGCCGATGCGCTGGTGAACAAACTGGGACGCGGGAACTTCGTCCGGTTCATGAAGGAAAAGTTCGGCGGAGTGACGGCGCCGACCGAGGTGCACAAGGAATTGACCCGGGTTCCTTTTGCTGCCTATATCACCACAAACTACGACACCCTGTTGGAGGATGCCTGGAGCGAGGTGAATCGCAAGCGCCTGGAAGTCTTCACGCACGAGGATCAGAGCGAGTTGCGCGATCCGTTCCGCAACCGCCGTCCGTTTCTGGTCAAAGTCCATGGCGATATTCACGGACCGGACACGCTGGTGCTGGGGCTGCAGGACTTCCGCAAAGTGATCCATGAGAACCGGGCCTATGCCAGGTTCATGGAGGATGTGCTGAGCCGGTTCTCCCTCGTCTTTCTGGGCTACAGCCTGAGTGATCCGGACGTGCTGAATACCCTGGACGAGCTGGTGTCGGTCTTTGACAGTGTGCCTGGGCAGCATTTCGCGCTGGTGGATGAAGCGCGAATGACGAACCTGAGAGCGGGCGTTTTCCTGCGCAACTATGGAATCCAGGTGGTGACGTACAGGAAGTCGGCGCCGAATCATCCGGAGGTGTTGGAGTTCGTCAAGGCTTTGTCGGCCAAGGCTCCGGCGGAAAAAGTGAAGCAGTTGGGGACAATGCCGGTGAATGTTTCCAACGATCCGGCGACTTTGCCGTTGTTTCAGGCCTTGAATCCGATGTTCCGGCTGAACCTGACGACGTGGGCAACGTCGCCCCTGCCTATCTGCGAGGTGGCGCCTCCGAGGCCCGCGCGAGCTGTGGCCGCACCGCAAGCCGTGCCGGTTCCCCCGTCCGAGCCGGCGCCGCGTTCGGCGAGCGGGAGTTGGGATCTGTTCGGCCTGCTGCGCGCCCCGGCGCCTGCCGCTCCGGCCTCCGCGGCACCGCCCACCGCCGCGGGGGCACCGCCGAGACCACCCGCGCCAGCTGCTGTGCTCGAGCCGACGCGGGAGTATTGCATTGCCCAGATCGGGCCGGCGGCCTGGTCGCGGTTGTCAAAATGGTACGAGGCCTTGAAAGCCACGCCATCCGGGCAGTTGCTGCGGTTGAACCTGGATCGGGAATGCCTGCGGAACGATCTGGAACGCGACCTGTGGTCGGAGTTCCTGAACCGGCTGTCGGAGGCTGGACCTTCGACGCACGAGCCCTTTGGCGCGCTTACCAAACTCGTGCAATCCGCCGGAGCGAGGTATCTGCTACGCGGGCGTCGCATCGACACCGATGAGGAGCTTTGCCGGTATCTGCGTCTGAGGCATCTGTTGGCGATGGCGAAGGCTTCCAGCGGGTCACCGGCCGCCTCCGGGGTGGGGTCTACGTCCGGGCAGTTGGCGGCGGAGGACAGCAATACCTTGCGCATCGGCGAGGTGCTGTTGGGCCGGCCGGGCGGGCCTTCGTGGTGCACTACGGCGTCTTATGGCGAGCGCCGGAAAGCCGCCGAACTGGCTGGCGATTTGTGGGATGGGGCACCGGGCGAGCCGGTGGTGGAAATCCGATATAAGGCGGAGACGCTGGCTCCGGAGGATTACCTGCGGGTGGCGACCGTGCCCGACATCTACAGCGGCCGGGTGGAGGAAGCGAACATTCTGAAACCGGAACCGGGGGCAGGGGACTGGTGCTGGACCATCCACGTTGCTGACGCACCTAACTGGAAGACACTCGCTCCGTGCGGGGTGCATCCTACCTTGAAACTGTCGGGCGCCGTGGACCAGGCGCTACAGTTGCGGGTGGTGAGCTGAACAGCCGCCTGATCCTTTACCTGTTGGGATTGAAGGTAGGAGCTCTGAGTCGAATCAACGGGCGACGGTGCGCTCAAAGGTGATTTTGAGGCGGGTTCCTGTAGCCGCCGCAAGTTTCTCTAGTGACTGGACAGAGGGCCGGGAACGGCCACTCTCCAGACGTGCGACGACAGATTGCGTGGTGGCCATGCGTTTGGCGAGTTGTGCCTGGGTGAGGCCGGCCGCCACGCGCGCTGCGATCATGGAACGCGCGAGATCGAACTCAGGCGCAAGCTCCTCACGGGCCTGACGGTAGCTCTCGTCTTTCATCCATTTCTGGTGGAGGGTGTTGACTTTGGTCATGCTTGAATCTCCTTTGCCCTCTTTAGCGCCAACGCGATTTCCCGGGCAGGAGTTGCCTGGGTTTTCTTTATGAATGCACGCAGGACGACTACTCGCTGTCCGACAGTGGTGACGTATAGTGCCCGGGATATGCCATCGCGTCCTTTCATGCGCATCTCCCAAAGTGAGCCGCGAAGGTGCTTCACATGGGGTTCCCTCACCTGTTCCAATCCAAAGTCTTGAATCAACTGGGAGATATAGTAAAACCGCGCACGCATATCAACAGGCAGGGACTCGAGTTCAGAGTCGACAACGGCATTCAGGGTCTCGACAGTCCACGGCATCAGTCTACTTCATTTTATAGCATTTTTGCTATTACAAACTTGAGTGGGCCCCTCGTGGTGAGTTGGCCATGGACTGTGGTCAGAAGAAGAACCAGGCCAATGAGCCTTGCGTCAGTCGACCATCATCAATCGCCCAGGATCCGGCCGATGCCCCGCAGCGACGGGATGTTCTCGAAGGCCGCCTTCAGGCCCGCCGTGATCGGGATTGCCAGGATGAGGCCGGCTCCGCCCCAAAGCAGGTACCAGAGCATCAACGCCACGGTTACTACCAGAGGATTCAGGTGCACACGCGCTCCTACCAGTTTGGGGTAGAGGAGGTTCAAGGCGATGAGATGGAACACTGCCGTGGTGGCCCCGATGATGAGGTAGGCGCTGAGGCCGGAGTAGACAGGCAGCGCTGCCACGAAGGGCGGAATCACCGCTAGCGGCATGCCGAGGTACGGGACCAGGCTGAGGAAACCGCTCAGGGGGCCGACCACCTGCCAGTAGGGCAGCTTCACGAACCAGAAAAAGACGGCACTGGCCGCGGCCAGAACCAGGCCGAGCAGGAAGTTGCCGACCAGGTAGGCCCGGGCCACATTGGCGATGCCGTCCCAGGCGCGTTGAATGTTCTCCCGCTTTCCATCGGTGGCAATGATCTGCAGCACGCTGCGGCGGAAGTGGTCGCGCCAGCTCAACAGAAAGTAGACCAGGAATGGGACAAACGAGGCCATGAGGGCGGCGTCGTAGAAGTCGCTCAGATGGGAGTAGATGGCCGCGACCAATTGGCTGTCGTCCTGGCGGATGCGCACTTCCTGGATCGGCGGCGGTTGATCGGGCTGAGGGGGAGTGGTCCTGCGTTTTTTGCTGGTGGTCTTGGGCGGCTCCGGCTGCGGTTGGGGTTGGGCTTCCCGCAGACGCTTAGGCACCAACAGTTCCTGGGCCGTCTTCTCAACGCCCTCCAGTTGCTTGGCTGCGGCATCCACCAGTTCCGTCACGCGCTTGCTATATGTGGGCAGGTCTTCCCACAGGCCCACCACCTGGGTCCACAGGCCGAGGCCCATGAGATAGAGGATGCCCAGCATGAAGGTGCAGGCCAGGAAGCTGGAGGCGCCCCTCGGGATCCGAAAGCGCATGCCGAAATTGACAATGGGTTCCAGCAGGAACGCCAGCAGGATTGCCGAGATCAGCGTAATGAAGAACACACGCCCCAGGTACAGCAGGACGAGCACCAGCAGCACGGTGGCCAGAACCACCGGGATCTGCATGGACTGCTTTTCGGTCTGTGCGCCGGAATGTGCCATCTTCGGAGCTGCCCCAAGAACCAGGAACGTGGAAGACCTAAGTGTATCGTGGGAAGGCGCTCCGGAGCGAATATCGCTGGGCTGGTTCAGGCGGCGCCGTCGTATGCCTTGCGAATCCAGGCGATGAGCTCGGCGTCCACCTGGGCGGCGTCCGTCACTTTCACCTTGTGGCTGCACATGCCCTTGGGCGGCTGTACCTCCAGGCGCGCTGTGCCCGCCTCCTCTTTCATGTTGAGACCGACCTCGACCCGGGTGTTGGTGGCCGGGCCGATCATCGCGAACTGCTTCCTGCGCCGGAGGCTGACATAACCCTTCTTGGGTGCGATTTCGAACTCACCGAAGGCGTGGATCTGCGCCATCAGCTTTTCATGGATGGGGCGCAGGGCGGCCTTGGGGCCGGTGTAGATTTCGTCCAGAACCGGATCGCCGCCTGGCGCGGCCGGTTTTGCCGCAGCGGGCGCAGCGGTGTCCTTCCGCGCATAGTGCGCCACGGCGTTGGCGTCGCCATGGCCCAGGCCGAGATCCTTTTTCAGCATGGCGAGGATTTCGCCGTGCTTGCTCAGCCCGCTGGCGAGGACCAGTTCCTTGAGTTGGTCCAGGGTCTTGCCTGTTTTGGTCTGAATATTCCGAAGCTGTGTCTGCTGCGCCTGATCAACGATGCTCATCGGGCTGCCCTTTCAGGGTTTCCTGGAGGAAACTCCGTCCAGAGTATCATCCCCCTGGCCCAGGGCTTTCAAGAGCTTTTCCTGACGTTTCTGGATCAACACGGGAGGATGCGTGCCGGCGGGGTGCAGCGAAGCATACTGCCGTTCGGCATTGTTCAGCGCGGCGAGCGCATCGTCCAGGCGGCCGGCAGCCGTGAGCGCGTCCGCCCGGCGAATTCGCGCTGCCAGATTGTCAGGTTGGAGGGCAATGAGCTCCTCCGCCACTTGGACGGCCTGGTCAAATTGAGCCTCGAGTTCCAGCCAGCGCGACAGCATGAGGCACCGCATGGCCTGGTGGTCGAGATCGTCGGCGGAGATGGAGGCTTCCACCCGGAACCTGGCGGCGGCAGGCTCCTGGCCCTCCGATTCCAGCCAGGCCAGGTACTCGCCGGGCGGAAGCTTCGCGGTCACCTCAGGCGACACGGTCCAAAGGCGGAGCACGAGTTCCTGGCCCTCCGCGAGGCTGGTGTTGGTTTCGCGCTCGTGCAAGTCATTCTCAACCTGCGTGCCATCGGATCTCCACAGGGTGAGGGAAGCAGTGGCGGCACGCTCGCGCGTCTGTCCGCTAGAGAGGAAAGCCGCCGAAGCGATGAGCGCTTCGCCCGGCTGGAGGACCGCCTGGTCGCGGCCGTTCAGCGAAAGCACGACCTCCAGGGAAGGAGGCTCGGCCGTCTGAGCTTGAAGGGCGTTAGTGGTGAGGAGGAGGAACAAGAAGAGTTTCATCGTACGGGTGCCTTCACAGCATCGTTGACCAGAATCTGACCGGCGCAATTGCCGCGATTGGGCGCGGCGGGACCAAAGCGGGACTGCGGCTGCCGGCCCGGATCATTTACGCCCGTGCCATCGGAGCTTTTGCAGAGCTGATGGCCTGGAATCTCGTCGGTGCGATAGCGCAGGTCGGGATCGGACTGGGCCGGGTAGCCCCTGGCCGCATCGTAGCGCATGATGCAGTTGTCGACGCCGGAATATGGGCTGCCATATGGGCCGAGCAGGATGGGCCGGCCCGCGCCGAGATCTATGGTGTACGGTGTGCCGTTCTCATACTGAATTCGAACGGGCTTCCTGACGCCATTCCACGTTTCGAAATAGCCGTCCGTGGCATTGCCGGACCAGGTAACAGTTTGCTCCAGCGCCTCGCCGTGGTGGTAAACATTCACTGTGTGCAGAAGCTCATGCACCATTGAATCGCCGAGGTATTGGACTTCATCCGCGCCTTCCGCACCGGTCAAAACCGGCAGGACGACCTTCGTGATGAGGCCGGGCGTACCGGGTCCGCCGAGAGCCTGCGCGTAGCCCTGGACTGAGCTGTCGGCTTCGAGGATCACGGCGTGCTGGTCCACCTGGTGTGGTGTGGCGGAGTGGTTGGTATTGATGACACGGTTCGCGGGCAGTTCGGAGGGCTGAAGTCGGCCATGGACTTTTAGGCCGGTGAGCGCACCGAACGTCCTGAGGCCGGCTGTGACCACGCCGCCGGCGCGGTTCAATGCGAAGTAATCCTTGGCCTTGGGATCGCCCTCGATGTGTTTGCCGTTTTCGACGAAGCCGCGGTACTCCTCATACAGGGTGAGGCCATCGCCCTGGTTGCCGTCCCCGTCCGGCAGGTCTTCCCTGTCGGACGAGTCGGAAAAGGAGCCGACGCCCATCTGGTCGCGCCAGACCTTGGCGATCAGGTCGCCATCCGCGCGTTTCGGCAGCCGGACTTCGGTTTGTGACGGGTCCGTCTCCAGGTAGCCGCGGATTTCGCGGCCATCCTCCATGGTGGCTGTCACGGTGAAGCGGCCAAAGCCGCCCCAATCGTAGGATCCGGCGACGGCGGAGCTCTCTGTATATTCGCCGGGCGGGGTCTGGGCGGAGAGTCCATCGCCGGAGCTCACCACGACATTTCCGCCAGGCTCGAAGCGGAGGTCGGGATCGGTGCCGGGCTGCTGCAGGGGCGCGTTTAGCGCATATCCGGGCTCGCGCGAAACCTGCGCAAACTGCCAGTGGAACTGCGTGGCTTTCTCTTTCAGTTCGCCCTTCTTGGCGTGCAGCCGGGCATTGAGCGTGACCGTGCCGCCAAGTCCGCCGCCGGCCGCCGCTGCCGGCCGGAACTGTTCGAAGTTGTCGCTGATGAGCACCTCCACCACCTCCTCCACGCCGATGGGCTGGAGGTTCCAGGTGACGTCGAACGGAAAGTTGTCGGCGAGTGCCGAGCCGTTGAGCAGTATGCCCCAGCCCACGTCGCCCAGATCATCGACGCGGCCACTGTAGCTGAGGTGGCCGGGCTGCGGAGGGATAGGCTGGTGGACGCCGTTGTTGTGGAAGTCCGGATACCACGACTCGCTGACGCTTCTGACTTCCGTGCCGCTGCCGAAGACGCAGACGCCCACAGTGGTTTCCGTGGCCGGTGACGAGGCGTAGTTGATCTGGAGATAGTAGGTGCCGTCGTCTTCGAAGAAGAGCAGAACTTCGAGGGGACTGGAGTCAGGCGGGCGGACCAAAGGGCCGGCGCCGTGGATGGTGACGTCGTTCCGGCAGGCGGTGTCGTCGCGCATCAAAGTATGATCCACGAGGAATGAGCCCGAGACAGTACCGACCCAGGCGTCACGCTGGTTGTCCCATCGCGTGAAGGAAAGTTTGCCCGAGGCGTCGGTGAGAATGGAATGTTTCGAGGAAAGCTGTCCGGTGGAGCCGGAACCTGTCAACTTCCGATGTGTGTTGAAGGTGCCCTCGAAGCCTTCCACCTTCTTCCACCACGGCGATGATTGTGCCTGGAGCAGTGCCGGCACCGATTGGGCAAGCACAAGCAGGGCCAATCCTGTTTGAACTCGCAGGAAAAGTTTGCGCACACTCTGGACGCGCAAAGCGCCGGCGGGAGGGATCAGTCTCCCGGCTGACCGGCGGCCCGTTTCTTCCAGCGGTAGGCGGTCTTGGAGTTCTTCCAGAAGTACTTCGCCGCGGCTTCCGGACCTTTCCGGCGGAAGTAGTCATCCGCGATCCGGAAAACCTGCGGGTATTCCGCCCAGTGGTCGCTGTTGGGCCAGTCGCTGCCATAGACAAGCCGGTCCTCGCCGAACTGTTCCCAGAGTTCGTCGAGACGGGGTTTGTAGAAGGCCGGATCCGTGGGGACCTTGCCGTCGACGCGCCGCAGGATGCTGGAGACCTTCACGAAGACCTGGGGGCGCTGGATGAGTTGCCGGACCGTGGCTTCATAAGCGCGGCGGGCGGCCGGATCGGCCGGAATTGTGAGCTGCGGCAGGTGGTCGAGCATCACGCGTAACTCCGGGACTGCGTCGGTCAGCTTGACGACATCGGCCAGCAGAGCAGGGGTCGGGTTGGCGGTGTCGAGAATCAGGCCGGCGGCGGCCAGACGCCTCATGCCCGAAACGAAGGCCGGCTTGTCGAGGGACGCGCCGAGGTCGCGCGACCAGAGGTTGCCGTAGCGAATGCCGAGGAAGAGTGGGTTCTTCAGAAAAGCGTCGAGCTGGCTGGGGAACTCGGGGGCGGCTGGTTCCAGATTCCCGATGGTGCCCACGAAGAGCGGTTCGTCGCGGATGGTGTCGAGCACCCACTGGTTGTCTTCGAAGCGGGGGCTGGCTTCCACTTCGATCGCTCCGCGGATCCCAAAGGGAGCGGAAAGGGCCTTGTAGCGTCCGGGCAGGGCTGGTTTGTAGAGAGCCGTATCGTCCTTCGCGGGCCAGGGGATTCCGCCGGGCCGGCGCGGGTCGAACAGGTGGACGTGTGTGTCGATGACTGGGATGCTCTGGGGCTGCGCGGGCAGGGTCTGCATCACTGCGGCGGCGCCAAGGAACTGCCTGCGGTCCATCGTCGCATTGTAGCGCGGAGGTGCTTAGCGTTTGACGATCACTTCCTGCAGGTTCTCACGCGTCAGGAAGAATTTGACCGAGGCGAACTTGTGGAAGAAGCGTTCAATCGAACGCGTGGTGTAGAGTTCGATGGTGCGCGGCGATTCGCGGGGCACAAACATCAGATGTTTGGCATCGATGATGCGGCAGGAGTGCGGTTTGGCCGCTGGGCCGCCCGATTCCGGGTGGAAGAACGCGAGCAGGAAGGACTCCGGCGCGAGGATCCGGTAAAGACGGTCGAGGACGGCTTGCGCGATCGGGTTCGGCAGGAACTGGAGGACGTCCCAGACCAGAGCCCCGTCCGACGACTGGTCGGGGAAATCGAAGGTCTGGTCGATGAACTGGCCGATGCGGTGGACGTCGAACTGTTTGTTGGCGAACTCCTGCTTGGTGAAGAACGCGTCGCAGGCTTTGACGATGTCTTCGGCGTAGAGGCGGTGGCCCAGGCCAGTCACGAAGTCGAGATTGGCCTGGTTCAGTCCGCCGAGATCAAGAATCTGGAGCCCTTCCTGGGTCCGCAGGAGATTGGTGAGGCTCTCCAGGGCATAGGAGCGCCTTGCTCCTGCGGGTACATTCGATGAGGAGGTAGTGCTGGAAGTTGGCGGCTGGGGGCGCCAGTTCATCCGCGCTTGATCTCCGGCTTGGTTTCCGGTGCGGCCTGCGCGTCGACGATGGGCGGCGCGGGTTGCTGCGGTTTGGGTGCGGGCTTAGGTGTGTCGACGCGGATGGTCTCGACATTGCCCTTGAAGTAGGCTTCGTCCTCAATGACGGGCCGCTGGGCCTTCAGGTCGCCGATCACACGCGCGCCCTTCTTGATCTCGACGCGTTCGCTGGCTTCCATGTTGCCCTGGACGGTGCCGACCACGACGATCTCGCGGGCACGAATGCCGCCCTGGACGTGGCCGGTGGCGCCGACCGTAAGGCGGTTTTCGGGCAGATCGACGTTGCCTTCCAGGCGCCCGTCGATGACCAGGTCTTCTTTCCCCTGGATGTGTCCGTTGATGACCAGGCTCTTGCCGATGGATGCGGTCACCCGCGCGGAACCGTATTCGGTCTGCCGCGTCGGATAAGCACTCACCGGGATCGCCTCTCTGCTTTGCTCCGATGCACTGGGCGCCGGCGATGAAGGCCGGTACTGGATGTCGTCTTCCTTTTTATTGCGGTTCCACATGTCTAACAGTCTCCTGTGTCCTTGGACCCCCAAGGCTGCAGCCGCAAAAAGCGGCATAAATTGCTAAGGCCTGCCGGATTGTTCCTATGGTAGAGGTCCAAAGGAGGGGAACGCAATGCCCTTCCGGGGGGTGGAAGCATCCGGGAGCGTGAATTGGCATAATGACAGCGTGCCGAAAGCGAAGGATCTGGAAACGAGACTCGAACGGCTGGAGCAGCAGTTGGGCGTCTACCAGCGGGTAAGCCGCCTGATGGTGCGCGAACTGAGCCTGGCCGACACTCTGCAGGCCATCGTCAAGCTGGTCCACGACTTCACCGACTGCGATTCCTGCCTGCTGTATCTTCTGGATCGCGAAGAACTTGTGCTGTGCGCCACGTCCAGCCCGCATCCCACCCAGATTGGGACCGTCCGTCTGAAACTCAGTGAAGGACTGACCGGGTGGGTGGCCCGCGAGCGGAAGATGCTGGCCCTCGGGATGGAAGCCTACAAAGACGCCCGGTTCAAGGCGTTCTCGGAGCTGCCGGAAGACACCTACGAAGCGTTTCTTTCTTCTCCGGTGATCGCCCGAAACCGGGTGGTGGGTGTGATCAACGTGCAGCATCGCACGCCGCATCGCCATACCGGGGCGGAAATGGAACTGCTTACCACCATTGGGGAACAGGTTGGCTGCCTGCTGGTTCTGGCCCGGATGTCGCCCAGTGCGATTGAGGAAGCGAACCACGTGGAACTGGTCCGGTCTCATGGGCATATCGCGCGGCGGGGTGAAGATGAGTAGAAGATACGACGAGCTGCCGCGATCCAGCCGGCGGGTATTTCTGGCTGGGGCGTGCGGTTTGGGCATTGCATCCGGACAGGATCCCAAAGCTCCGCCGAAGGCTGACGCGAAGAAGGCGCCAGGCGACGTTGCGGAAGGGATGTATTCTGCCCGCGCCGCGGAACTCCCTCCAGGACATGTCGCCAGAGCGGACGCTTCCACAAAGCCCTACGGCGGTATGCGCTGGCGCATGCAGTATCAGTTCGATCAGGACGACACCGATGTGATTCTGAACGACCTGCGGTTTGCGTCGCCGGAGCGTGGAATTGCCGTGGGGGCCATGGTCCGCAAGGGCAGGGACGAAAACTTTGCACTTGTCACACGCGATGGCGGGTTGCATTGGACCCAGGTCAAGATGAAGGACCTGCCGTACTCGCTGTTCCTGCTGGACGAGTCCCGATACTTCTGCGTCTGCCAGGGATCGCTCTGGTATTCGAATGAAAGCGGCGCCACCTGGGAAAAGCGCAAGCTGCCGAAGACCAAAAAGGGCGCGGAGATCGCGCGCGTTCACTTTCTCGATGAGAAGAACGGCTGGGCCTACGGGGCCGGGCTTGCCGTCTACCGGACCGTGGACGGCGGGTTGAGTTGGACCGAGGTACCCGAAGCGAACGAACTCAAGCTCAAGCCGGAGAACACGGAGTGGGCGTGGATGAATTGGATCGGGCCCAAAACCGGCATTCTCGTTGGCACCTCGGCGGCGCCTCCGCCGGAGGGCTCGCGCCTGCCGGACTGGATGATTCCTGAGCGGGCGATGCGCCGGAGGGCGGTGCCCGGGTCGACCATTGTATTGGAAACCAGGGACGGCGGGGCCACCTGGAAGAGTTCGATGGTCTCGTCGTTCGGCCACGTTGTCAGGATGCGCGGCGGGGAACTGGCCATGACGCTGTTTCAATACGGCGAAAGCATGGAATTCTCCTCCGAGGTCTATGTCGTGAACCTGCGGGGCGGATCGAACCGGCCCTATTTCCGGCGCAAGGATGTTTTCGTGTACGATGCCGTGCCCTTGGCAGCGGGTGGCGGGCTCGTGGCCGCCATCGAGACGCGAGGACGGATGCGCACCAGTCCGATCCCGGGTAAACTGCGAATCTTCCAGAACACGGGCGCGGAATGGCGCGAGATGCGGGTGGACTACCATGCCTCGGGGGTGCGCGCGGTGCTGGCCTACGTCGACGACACCCATATTTGGGCCGCGACAAGCGAGGGCGTGATTCTGAAGCTCGGCTAGTGGTAGGCTTTCGGAATGTCACTGTCTCGCCGAAGCCTGCTTAGCGCCGGTGCGGTTGCCCTGGCGGCTGCTCCAGCGCCAGCCGCAGCCCAGCCTAAAGCGCAACGCCGCATCCAGCTCGCGGTTTCCACCTACTCCTACTGGCACTTCAAACCCACCAAGTATCCGATCGAAGATGTGATCGAGGACGCAGCCCGCCTGGGCTTCGATGGCGTCGAGATTCTTCACCGCCAGATGACTGATGAGTCGCCGGCCTATGTGAACGGTCTCAAGAAGCGCGCCTTCACCCTGGGGCTGAGCATGCCCCTGCTGTCCATCCACCAGGATTTCGTTTCGCCGGCCGCCGACGAACGCGCGAAGATGATCGACCACACTGTGCGCTGTCTGGAACTGGCTGCTCGTCTGGGTATTCCCTGCGTACGGCTGAATTCCGGGCGCTGGAAGACGATTCCGGACTTCAATGAGCTGATGAAGGTCAAGGGCGATGAACCGCCGCTGCCCGGCTACAAGCTGGATGACGCCATCGGCTGGTGTGTGTCCTCCATTGAGAAGTGTCTGCCCACGTGTGAGAAGCTTGGCGTCATGCTGGCGCTGGAGAATCACTGGGGTCTGACGACCAGCATCGACAACCTTCTCAATATCCACCAGAAGGTGAACTCACCCTGGCTTGGCATCAACATGGATACGGGCAACTATCCGGGTGACCCGTACGCGGGCATTGAACGGCTGGCGCCGAAGGCGACGATTGTGCAGGCCAAGACTTACTACGGCGGCGGCGAGTGGTACACGCTCGATCTCGACTACAAGCGCATTGCAGGCATCCTGCGCAAAGCCAACTACAACGGCTGGGTCAGCCTGGAAATGGAAGGCAAAGAAAGCCCGCAAACAGCGGTAGCCAAGAGCTACGAAGTGCTGCGGCAGGCGTTTTCCTAAACCTGTGGCTCGCTCGCGAGGGCGAGCCATCGTTTCATCGTTGTGTTCCTTCTGGCTAGGGCGCGCTGACGGCCGGTCTGGTTACCCGAATCCTGCATGTGTTGAGAATTCCCACAGGACATCAAGGTCTGATATTCTGAAGTGGACAGAGACCGCGCTAAGGTCATTTTGGCGGTAAAACTGTCATAGAAGGTAATCATACATGCCTAAGACGATCGAAGTGACCGAGCTCATTCTGAGGGACGCGCATCAGAGCCTGATGGCGACCCGCATGGCGATGGAGGACATGGTTCCGGCGTGCGAAGACATCGACAAGGCCGGGTACTGGTCAGTTGAGTGTTGGGGCGGGGCCACGTTTGACTCCTGCATTCGTTTTCTTAATGAAGATCCCTGGGAACGCCTCCGCCAATTCCGCAAGCTTTTACCGAATTCCCGCCTGCAAATGCTGCTGCGCGGTCAGAATCTGTTGGGTTACCGCCATTATGAAGATGGCGTGGTCGACCGCTTTGTAGATAAGGCTGCCGAGAACGGCATGGACGTCTTCCGCGTGTTTGACGCCCTGAATGACATCCGCAACGTCCGCCAGGCCATCAAGGCCGTCAAAAGATCCGGCAAGCACGCGCAGGGCACCATCTGCTACACCGTGAGCCCTCTCCATACCGTGACCGGTTATGTCGAGATGGCCGAGCAGTTGGTCGATCTCGGTTGCGACTCCATCTGTATTAAGGACATGGCCGCGCTGCTGAAGCCGCAACCGGCCTACGACATCGTCAAGGCGATCAAGGAAGCCTGCGGCGAGGAACTGCGGGTTCACGTGCATGTCCATGCAACTACAGGCGTTACGCTGGTCAGCCTGATGAAGGCCATCGAAGCCGGCGCCGATTGTGTCGACACCGCCATTTCGAGCCTCAGCCTGGGACCGGGCCACAACCCCACCGAAAGCCTGGTGGAGATGCTGGAAGGCACCCCGTACAACACGAAACTGGACAAGAGCCGCCTGTTGAAGGTGAAAGAGTACTTCGCCGGCATCCGGCCGAGGTACAAAGAGTTTCTATCGAATATTACGGGTGTCGAGACCGAGATCTTCGAGAGCCAGATTCCGGGCGGCATGATCTCCAATATGGAGAGCCAGTTGAAGCAGCAGGGCGCCGCGAACCGGTTGAAGGAAGTGCTGGCGGAAGTGCCGAATGTCCGCAAGGATGCCGGCTATCCCCCGCTGGTCACCCCGTCGAGCCAAATCGTTGGCACGCAAGCAGTTTTTAACGTCATGATGGGCCGCTACAAGGTCCTGACCGGCGAATTCGCAGACCTGATGCTGGGCTATTACGGCTCGACTCTCGGCCAGCGCGACTCCGAAGTGATCAACCTTGCTCACAAGCAGGCCAAGAAGAACCCCATCACCTGCCGGCCGGCCGACCTGTTGAAGCCGGAATGGGACCAACTCCGTTCTTCCGGGCTCGCCCTGAAGGGCTGCAACGGCTCGGATGAAGATGTCCTGACCTACGCCATGTTTCCCCAAGTGGCGCCTAAGTTCTTTTCCACCAGACAGGAGGGTCCGAAGAACCTCGGCAAGGACCCCTCGGCCAAGCCTGCCGCCGCTCCGGCGCCCGGCGGCAATGCCGAAACCGGCAAAGGGCCGGTGATGTCCACCATCTCCTACGACGTCAAGCTGAACGGCAAGACGCACAAGGTGACGGTGGCGCCGTCCGCGTAGCGCGGCGATTGAGGTTCGATGCGGCCCGGGCCGGGCACCGGTAACGGGAGAACTCCGGCCTTGCAGGAATCTGGAATTTAAGAGTTTGAGGTAGGATTCATGTCGATTAAATCGATGGATATTCGGGTTGAAGAACTTCGCAAGAAACGCGAGCAGGTGATGCTCGGCGGCGGTGCGGACAAGCTCGATAAACACCGCGCCAGTGGCAAAATGACGGCCCGGGAACGGGTGGACGCGCTGGTGGACAAAGGTTCCTTCATGGAAACCGGTTTGTTCGCACAGCACCGCGCGACCCTGTTCGGAATGGCCGGCAAGGAGACGGCGGCCGACGGTGTGGTGACCGGCTCGGCGGCCATCCACGGCCGGCTGGTTCACGTGGCCAGCCAGGACTTCACGGTCCTGGGCGGCTCGGCGGGCGAACTGCATTCCACGAAGGTGTCCGAGGCGATGATGCAGTCGTTGAAGACTGGTTCACCCTTTGTCTTCATCAACGACTCGGGCGGAGCGCGCGTGCAGGAAGGCATCGATTCGCTTTCCGGCTACGGCAAGGTGTTCTATACCAATGTCATGCTGAGCGGAGCGGTGCCCCAGGTGTCGATCATCTGCGGACCCTGCGCGGGCGGCGCGGCCTATTCGCCGGCACTGACCGATTTCATCATCCAGACCCGCAAGGCGCAGATGTTCATCACCGGACCCCAGGTGATCAAGCAGGTGACCGGTGAGACGGTCACGGCGGAAGACCTGGGCGGACCTGATGCCCATATGGCGAAATCCGGCGTCATCCACTTCATCGCGGAAGACGACAAGGATGCTCTGCTGCTCTGCCAGAAGCTGCTGAGTTTCCTGCCGTCGAACAACCTGGAAGATCCGCCTGAGATCACGGGCGAATACAATTGTGAACCGAATCCCGAACTGGCCACGATCGTTCCGGTCGACGGCAAGAAGGGCTACGACGTCCGCGACGTCATCCTGCGGATCATCGACAACGGCGACTTCCTGGAAGTCCAGGCGGGCCATGCTCCCAACATCGTGATCGGTTTTGCCCGCATTTGCGGCCGCAGCATCGGCATCATCGCCAACCAGCCTGCGGTGCAGGCCGGCGTGCTCGACCTCGATGCCAGCAGCAAGGGTGCCCGGTTCATCCGCTTCTGCAACGCCTTCAACATTCCGCTGGTGACCCTGGTGGACGTGCCCGGCTTCCTGCCTGGCGTTCAGCAGGAATACGGCGGCATCATCCGGCACGGCGCCAAGATGCTGTTCGCTTACTCCGCTGCGACGGTGCCCAAGATCACCGTCATCCTGCGCAAAGCCTACGGTGGCGCTTACCTTGCAATGTGCTGCAAGGATCTGGGCGCGGACCGCAGCTACGCCTGGCCCACCGCCGAAATCGCCGTCATGGGCGCGGAAGGCGCGGCCGAGATCGTCTTCCGGAAAGAGATCAGCGAAGCGACCGATAAGGCGGCCAAGCGCAAGGAGATGATCGACCAGTACCGCGAAGCCTTCTCCAATCCGTTCGTCGCCGCCGGCCGCCGGCTGGTGGACGATATCATCGAGCCGGCCGACACCCGCAAGGTGATCGCGCAGGCGCTGGAATACCTGCACACGAAGCGCGAACTCAGGCCTGGCAAGAAGCACGGTCTGATGCCGCTGTAGAGCGAGGCATTCAATGAGCAAAGTCACACTGAAGAGTCTCAGCGAGGAGTTGGAAGCGCTGCGCCAGCATCTGGCGGCTCTGACGGCCAAGATCGGCGAACTGGAAGGGGCGGCAGCGGCCGCTCCGTCCGGCAGCGTCGAGGTGGAAGCCGAAGAGAAGGTGGTGCCCAGGGAACCGGAGGAGATTCCGGACGAGATCATGCTCGCCATCTCCGCGGCCGTAGCCGCCTATCTCGGTACGCGGGCGCCCATCCGCACGGTGCGCCTGTTGGGTTCCACCGCCTGGGCCCAGGAAGGCCGCGTCAGCATCCAGGCCTCGCATCGCTTGAACGTACAGCATCACACTCTGAGGGTCAGGTAAGCAGGAGAGCAGCCGTGAAACTGAAGATTACGATTGACCAGAAAGTTTATGAAGTCGAGGTGGAAGCCTCGGCGCCGGAGCAGCCGCAACTGCCGCCGGTGGGCTACCTCATGCAGCCTGCCGCCGTGCGTGTTCCCGCCGCTCCGCAGGCGCCTGCCGCATCGAATGGCGGCGCTCCGGTGAACGAAGACAAAGTCTGCCGCAGCCCGATCTCCGGTATTGTTGTAAAGATTTCGGCGCAGGAAGGGCAGAACATCCAGACGGGCGACACCATCCTCGTGCTGGAAGCCATGAAGATGGAAACCAACATTACCGCGCCCGTGGCGGGCAAGATCTCGAAGATCAATGTGAATCCGGGTGACGGCGTCCAGGCGGGCGCAGTCCTGGTGGAATTCGAGTAGAAGGAGGCACGTCATGGTAAACGAACTGATTGCCGCCGGATTCGAATTTGTTGATCATGTCGCCATCGCCGTGAAGCAGGGCGAGTTGGATGCACAGGTGGTGAAGTACAAGGCGCTGGGCTTTACCGAACTGCATCGCGAGGAAGTCTACGGGAAGCACCAGGTGCGGGAAGTCCTGCTTCAGATCGGCGCGGGGCCGAATCTGATCCAGTTGCTGGAACCGCTGTCGCCGGAATCGCCGGTGGCGAAGCAGATTGAGAAGAGCGGCGGGCGGGGTGGTTTCGCCCACCTCGCTTTCCGCGTGAAGGATATCAACGTGGCGTATGCGGTGATGAAGGAGAAGGGTTTTAACCTCACCCAGGAACCCGGCCCCGGCTCCCGCGGCACGATGATCTTCTTTGTCCATCCGAAAGATTTCAGCTACCTCATTGAGGTGGTCCAGGAGGGCACACCCCATGCCTGATGCGGCACCGGGCACTGATACCTTGCGCCTGAAGGAAGAGTTCCCGCCGGTTTCCACAGCCGACTGGGAAGCGACGATCATCGCCGACCTGAAGGGCGCGGACTACGAGAAGCGGCTGGTTTGGAAGACGGAAGAGGGCATTGCCGTACGGCCCTATTACCGGAAGGAAAACCTGCCCGCGCAGACGGCGCGCGCCTTGAACGCCGGCCCGTGGGCGATTGCCCAGGGGCCCGCCCCCGAGGGGGCCATTCAGGCTGCTGCTCACCACGAAGCGGGCGCCACTGCCGTCCAGGAACTCGCCTATGCGATCGCCGAGGGCGCGGATCGCCTGGCCGCCGGTGCGGATCCGGCCCAGACGTTCGTCTTCGCCGTTGGCTCCAATTACTTCGTGGAAATCGCCAAGCTCCGCGCGGCCCGTCTGCTTTGGAAGCAGGTGGTTTCCGCCTTTGGGCGGCCGGAAGCGCCCGTGCGGATCCACACCGTCACTGCGCTCGAGAACAAGAGCATCTACGATCCGTACACGAACCTGCTGCGGGTGACCACGGAAGCTCTGTCCGGCGTACTGGGTGGGGCGGATTCTCTGAGCGTGCAGGCGACCGGATTCCCGGAGCGCCTGGCAAAGAACGTTCAGCTGGTCCTCAAGGAAGAAGCGCACCTGGATAAGGTGGCCGATCCGGCCGGCGGGTCCTATTACATCGAGGCCCTGACGGACGCCCTGGCGCAGGCTGCCTGGAAGCTCTTCCAGCAGATAGAAGCCGAGGGTGGCTTTGCCGCTGCCCAGGGCACCATCTCGGCGGCGATCGCGGCCTCCCGTGCTGCCAAGGAGAAGGCCATTGCCTCGCGCCGGCGGGTGCTGGTTGGTGTAAACAACTACCCGGACATTCACGAGAAGGAACTCGATCATGCCGGGATCCTGAGCGGCTGGCACCTGGCTGCGCCGATCGAGGCGATCCGTCTGCGCACCGAGCGCTACGCGAAGCAGGCCGGCAAGACGCCCAAGGTCCTGCTGCTGAAGCGCGGCGATCTCAAGATGAAGATGGCCCGCGGCCAGTTCTGCCAGAACTTCTTCGGCTGCGCCGGCTTCGACATCGAAGAGAGCGAGAGCTACGACGGTACGGATGCGGCATTGATCGTTTTGTGCAGTTCCGATCCCGAGTACATCGAGTTCGCGCGCGAAGTTTGTTCCAATGTGAAGGTGCCGGTGGTTGTGGCTGGCAATCCGAAGGAGCAGATTGAGGAACTGAAGACGCTCGGCGTGGCTGGCTTCGTTCACGTGCTATCGAATATGGTGGACACGTTGAACGAGTGGCAGGACAAGCTGGGTATCGGCGGAAAGGAGGAGAAGTAAGCCATGCGTCCGGATTTCACAAAGATTGACTATGCGGCTCCGGCCCCAGAGGCTGCTCCTGCATCCGCTGCGGCCCAGAACTGGATCACGAACGAGCAGATCGCGGTGAAGCCTTACTACACCGAGGAGGATCTGGCCGGGCTCGAGCATCTCGAGTACGCCGCCGGCCTGCCGCCGTATCTGCGCGGCCCTTACTCCACGATGTACGTCATGCGGCCCTGGACCATCCGGCAGTACGCCGGGTTCTCCACCGCCGAAGAGTCGAACGCTTTCTACCGCCGCAATCTTGCGGCCGGCCAGAAGGGACTCTCGGTCGCCTTCGACCTGGCAACGCACCGCGGCTACGACAGCGATCACGAGCGGGTGACGGGCGATGTCGGCAAGGCCGGCGTGGCGATCGACTCTGTCGAGGACATGAAGATCCTCTTCAATCAGATCCCGCTGGACCAGATGTCGGTGTCGATGACTATGAACGGCGCGGTGCTGCCGATCATGGCGTTCTACATCGTGGCCGCCGAAGAACAGGGCGTGCCGACGCAGAAGCTGAGCGGAACCATTCAGAACGACATTCTGAAGGAGTTCATGGTCCGCAACACGTACATCTATCCGCCGGCTCCGTCGATGCACATTATTGGCGACATCTTCCGGTACTGCTCCGAGAAGATGCCCAAGTTCAACTGCATCTCCATCTCGGGCTATCACATGCAGGAAGCAGGTGCGACGGCCGATATCGAACTGGCCTACACGCTGGCTGACGGCTTGGAGTACCTGCGGACGGGCATCAAGTCCGGCTTGAGCATCGACGAGTTCGCGCCGCGCCTGAGCTTCTTCTGGGCCATCGGCATGAACCACTTCATGGAGATCGCCAAGATGCGCGCCGCTCGCGTGCTGTGGGCGAAGATCGTGAAGTCGTTCCACCCGAAGAACCCGAAGTCAATGGCGCTGCGGACGCACTCGCAGACCTCGGGTTGGTCGCTGACGGCGCAGGACGTGTTCAACAACGTGGTGCGTACGGCTGTCGAAGCCACTGCTGCCGCATTGGGCCACACACAGTCGCTGCATACGAATGCGCTCGACGAAGCCATTGCGCTGCCGACCGATTTTTCGGCGCGCATCGCGAGAAACACCCAGATCTACCTGCAGGAAGAGACCGGCATCTGCCGCGTGGTGGATCCCTGGGCCGGCAGCTATTACGTCGAATCGCTCACCAATGAGCTGATGCAGAAGGCTTGGCATCTCATCCAGGAAGTGGAAACCCTGGGCGGCATGACCAAGGCCATCGAAACCGGCCTGCCGAAGATGCGTATTGAAGAGGCGGCGGCCCGCCGTCAGGCGCGCATCGACTCCGGCAAGGAGACGATTGTCGGCATCAACAAGTACCGGCTGGAGCAGGAAGAACAGCTCGACGTGCTGATGGTCGACAACCAGGCCGTCCGCGAGAGCCAGGTCCGCCGGCTGAACGAAGTGAAGGCGACGCGCGACTCCGCCGCGGTCCAGGCCGCTCTTGACGCTCTGACCAGGTGCGCCGAGACCGGGGATGGCAACGTGCTGGAACTCGCGGTGAACGCCGCCCGCCTGCGGGCGACGCTGGGCGAGATCTCGATGGCGCTCGAGAAGGTGCATGGGAGGTACCAGGCCGTGAACCGCACGATCTCCGGTGTTTACTCCAGCGAGAGCCAGAGCGATCCGGAGTTCCAGAAGGCCAGCAAGGCCGCCGAGGAGTTCTCCAAACTGGAAGGCCGGCGGCCTCGTCTGCTGGTCGCCAAGATGGGCCAGGACGGACACGATCGCGGAGCCAAAGTGGTGGCCACCGCCTTTGCCGACCTGGGCTTCGACGTCGACGTCGGCCCGCTGTTCGCCACCCCCAAGGAAGTGGCGCGCATGGCGGTCGAAAACGACGTGCATGCCGTGGGCGTCAGCTCGCTCGCTGGCGGTCACAAATCGCTGGTGCCTGAGCTGGTGGCGGAATTGAAACGGCTGGGCCGTGAAGACATTGTGGTATTCGTGGGTGGCGTGATTCCTCCCCAGGACTACGACGAGCTCAAGGCGGCCGGCGCGATCGATGTGTTTGGACCGGGTTCGGTGATTCCTGTCTGCGCGCAGAAGGTGCTGGCGGCATTGATGGAGATGCCGAGTGCCGCCTGATCCCACGCCAGGCGCAACATTGGGCGGCGGGCGGCCTCGACGGGGCCGCCTGTCCGCTGAAGCCTATGTGGACGGCGTCCTGCGCGGCGATCGGGTCGTGCTGGCGCGCGCCATTACCGTCATAGAAAGCGAACTCCCCTCGGACGGCGACCTGGCCGAGCGAATCCTCGAAGGCGTTCTCCCGCGGTCCGGCGGTTCTCGCCGTATCGGGATTACGGGAGTGCCCGGAGCAGGGAAATCGACCTTCATCGACACCCTGGGCTTGCATCTGGTGCGCGAGCACGGCGAGAAGGTGGCCGTGCTGAGTGTGGATCCTTCCAGCCCGATCTCCGGCGGCAGCATCCTGGGGGACAAAACGCGCATGGAGCGGCTGTCAATGGAGGAGGACGCCTTTATCCGGCCTTCACCGTCGAAGTGCCATCTCGGCGGAGTGGCCCGCCGCACGCGGGAGACGATCCTGCTGTGCGAGGCAGCCGGCTACCGGAATGTCATTGTCGAAACAGTGGGCGTCGGGCAAAGTGAGACGGCTGTCCGGTCGATGACGGATTACTTCCTGCTGCTGATGATCTCCGGGGCGGGCGATGAGTTGCAGGGCATCAAGCGCGGCATCATCGAGATGATCGACGGCATGGTCATCAACAAGGCGGACGGCGACAACAAGCCCCGAGCCGAACGCGCCCGCGTAGAGTATTCAAACGCCTTGCACCTGTTTCCGATGAGTCCTGACGGCTGGTCGCCCAAGGTACTGACATGCTCCTCGCTGACTGGCGAGGGCGTGCCCGAGGTCTGGGAGTCGGTGCTGGAGCATCGCGCTCAGATGAAGGCGAACGGGCATTTCCACGAACGCCGCCGCCGCCAGGCTCTCAACTGGATGCAGGAGTTGATCAGCCTAGGCTTGGAAGCCCAGTTCAAGGCAGACCCGCAGGTAGGCGCCCGCCTGCCGTTGATGACGGAGGAAGTCCGCCGGGGTCACATCAGTTCATTCAGCGCCGCCCGCGAGCTGCTGGCGCTATTTCATCCGGCCCGCAAGGGCTCCGAATAGGAGTTAAGTCTTCGTATGTCACTACCGTTCCCCATTCTAACCGCGGAAGAGGCGGCCGAGCTGATTCATCATGGCTCCACGATCGGGTTTAGCGGATTCACGCCGGCCGGCGCGGCCAAGGCCATTCCTTTTGCGCTCGCCGAGAAGGCGAAACGGGAACACGCCGCGGGGCGGGAGTTCAAGGTCGGGGTTCTGACCGGCGCTTCCACCGGCAAGTCGCTCGACGGCGCACTGGCCGAGGCCGAGGCGATCAGCTTCCGTACGCCGTACCAGTCGAACGCTGTCCTGCGCAAGCAGATCAACTCGGGTCATGTGAAGTTTGTCGACATGCACCTCTCGCTGCTGCCTCAGATCGTGCGGTACGGCTTCCTGGGGCCGGTGCACTGGGCTGTGGTGGAAGCCTGCGATATCACCCCGGGCGGCGGCATTGTTCTGTCCACTTCCGTGGGCGCGGCCAATACCTACCTGCGCCTGGCGGATAAGGTTCTGATCGAGCTGAACGCGAAGCACCCGGCCACGCTGCTGGGCATGCACGACATCTTCGAGCCGTTGGATCCGCCGGCCCGCCAGGAGATTCCCGTCTACGCCTCGTCCGACCGGATCGGCTCGCCCATCTGTGTCGTGGATCCCAAGAAGATTGCCGGTGTCGTGCTGACGAATCTGGCAGACGAGAGCGGCGGGTTTGACGAACCCACGCCGGTCACCGACCAGATCGGGCAGAACGTCGCCGACTTCCTGGTAGCCGAGATGAAGGCCAACCGCATCCCGCCTCAGTTCCTGCCGCTGCAGTCGGGCGTCGGGAATATCGCCAACGCGGTGCTGGGCGCCCTGGGCCGCAGCAAGGAGATTCCGGCGTTTGAGATGTACACGGAAGTCCTGCAGGACTCCGTCGTGCCGTTGCTGGAGAACGGCCGCTGCACTTTCGCTTCCACCTGCGCGCTGACGTTATCGCCAGGCGCGATGCAGAACGTCACTTCCAATATCGAGTTCTTCAAGAGCCGCATTCTCATGCGCCCGCAGGAGATCTCAAACCACCCCGAGATCGTGCGGCGGTTGGGCATCGTGTCGATGAATACGGCGATTGAAGTCGATCTCGGCGGCAACGTGAACTCGACCCACGTCATGGGCAAGACGATGATGAACGGCATCGGCGGGTCGGGCGACTTCACCCGCAATGCCTACCTGTCGATCTTCTCGTGCCCGTCGACGGCGAAGGGCGGCAAGATCTCGGCCATCGTCCCGCTGGCTTCCCATATGGACCACAGCGAGCACTCGGTGCAGATCATCATCACGGAGCAGGGCGTAGCCGACCTGCGCGGCAAGGATCCACACGAGCGCGCTGAACTGATCATCAACAACTGCGCGCATCCGGACTACCGGCAGCAGTTGCGCGATTACCTGGCGTTCACGGCGCCGACGAGCCATGAACCGCTGTCGCTGTCGCTGGGTCTGGCCATGCATCGCCAGTTCACGCGGAGCGGCGATATGCGCCATATTAACTGGGCGGATTACCGATAATAGTCGCATGAGTTCGAGGAAGCGCGGCACCCCCCAGTTGAATGGGCTTGCCGCGCTTACGATTTTAAAAGGCATGCGTCCAAACCGGCGAAGCTGTTCGGTCCGGGAGCGGCACTGGCGCAGGGTTCTCAAAGCGATCCGTCGTGCACAGCATAATTGGCCTGAGCTGGGATGTTCAATGGAACACAAGAACAGGCACGGCGCGGCAGTGGAGGCCACGCTACGCGCGGCAATCACAAGCGCCTCGCTCGGCCACTTCGCCCGCGGTACCGCAGCCAGGATCCTATCTATCGCGAAGCCTGGAGTTGCCGTGGATATCCTTCTGGCTCAGCTTTGGTCCCAGCGGGAAGATGGAGAACTTTTCGAAACGGCACTGGCATTGGAGGCGACGCAGGATACCCGAGTGATCCGGCCGCTGATCGCCGCTCTACAGGACCATGAGCCCGGCCGGCAACTTGCGGCGGCCAGAGCCCTGGGCTGGGTGGATCCCAAAGGGAACGCGCGCGTGGCGAGGGTGCTATCCAAGGTGCTGGCGGACTCCTCGCGAAAACCTGCTGTTCGAGCCGAAGCCGCCCATTCACTGGCCTATCAACATTCGAATCGCGCGATGCCCGCCCTGTTGGCCGCATTGTCTGATCCGGATGATTTCATTCGCTTCTGGGCCGTGTTGAGCTTGGGCTTCATCAAGAACCGGCGATCCAGGAGGCAGGGCGATCCCAGGGTGGTGCCTGCACTGGAGTCGATGCTCAACGACCAGGCAGAACCCGAAGGCGTGTGGACCTCGGTCGGCAGGGAGGCCCTGTGGCAGTTGGCGCACTGGAATCCAAGTCTCCCCGAATACGTCGAGCGACTTCAAGAGGAGTCGGCGCGCATACTCGCCGATCCGGGTTCGACAGAGAAACAACGTGCCTGGGCGCGCAGTGCTTAGTACGAATCCGTAACGGCCCCAGCCGGCCCCGCCGAATCGAATAGCATGGTGGAGGCACCATGAAACTCACACTCCTTCTGTTCGCATCCGCCGCTGTACTTTCCGCCCAAACACCCGCCGCCGAGCCCTCCGAACTTTCGAAGCTCAAGACCACCGTCGAACGCCAGGAGCGTACTCTCAAGGATTGGCCCAAACTCAATCGCTAACGGGCCGAGAACGCCACTGTCGCCGCGCCCGCAGCCGGCGAGGAGCGCGTCGTCTTCATGGGCGATTCCATCACCGACGGCTGGGGCCGCCGCTACGGCAAGTTCTTCCCGGGCAAACCGTATATCAATCGCGGCATCAGCGGCCAGACGACTCCGCAGATGTTGCTGCGCTTTCGCGCCGACGTCATCAACCTGCACCCGAAGGTGGTCGTAATCCTTGCCGGCACCAACGACATCTCGGGCAACACAGGCCCCATGACCTTGGAGGAGACCGAAGCCAACCTGATGTCGATGGCGGAACTTGCCCGCGCCAACGGCATCCGCGTGGTCTTGTCCGCCTTGCTGCCCACCTGCGACTACATCCGCCCGCAGACGGAACGGCGCCCCAACGAGAAGATTCGGGAGCTCAATACCTGGATGCGCGGCTATGCAGCCGGTACAGGCGCCATTTACCTCGACTACTTCACGCCTTCCCTCGACGAAAAACAGGTTCTCAAGAAGGAACTCACCTACGACGGCCTGCACCCGAACGAAGCCGGGTATGAAGTGATGGGACCCCTGGCCCAGAAGGCCATTGACGCTGCCCTGGCGAAGTAGGCCATCCATGCGGTACGCTCTGCTCGCATTCACCGGCCTTCTGGCCACGGCCTCCGCTCAACCGCAGCAGGACCTCGACATTCTCCTTCGATCCCTGCCCGCGTCGAACACGAAGATTACCGGCCGCATTAATGCCAGGGACAAGAGCTGGGAAGAGTGGCAGCGCCGCACCGGCGAACTGCCGCCTGACTTCTCGAAACTGCCCAAGCGGCCGTTCCTTCCGGATCCTTTTGTCGATGTCAAAACCGGATCCGCCGTCCGCACACGGGCCGAGTGGGCGGCGCAGCGCGAGCACGTCCGGTCTCTCTATGAACAATGGGTCTTTGGCCGGATCCCACCGAAACCCTCCAACCTGAAGGTCACCGTCCAGCGTGAGTCCAAAGACGGTGCGCTGACCATCCGGGAAGTCCTGCTCGAGTTTGGCCCGGAGCACAAAGCCCGGCTCCACGTGCAGCTCATCCTTCCGCCAGGCAAGGGGCCGTTTCCCGTTTTCCTGACGAACCATCCCCGCACCAGGGCCTGGGTGAGCACTGCTGTGCGCCGAGGCTATATCGGAGCCGTCTACCAGGCAATGGACCCGGTCTATGGGTTTGAGGATGACAGCGAGACCTTCATCGAAGCGTATCCGGATTACGACTTCTCCTGCCTCGCCCGCTGGGCCTGGGCCGGCATGCGCGCGGTCGATTTCCTGGAGACCGTCCCCGAAGTCGACAAGGCCCGCATCGCGATCAGTGGACATTCGCGCAACGGCAAGCAGGCGCTGCTGGCCGCTGCTCTGGACGAACGCATCGGCGCGATCGCTCTCTCCAGCGGCAACACCGGGGAAGGGAATCCGTGGCGTTTCACTACGGACGCCTTCTTCAACGAGAGCCTGGACGGCATCACCACCAACTTCCCTCATTGGTTCCATCCGCGCCTGCGCTTTTTCTCGGGCCGCGAGAATCAATTGCCCATCGATCAGAACCTGCTGATGGCGATGGTGGCTCCGCGCGGACTGCTACTGGCGTCCGCCTACTCGGAAGGGCAGGGCGCTCCCTTCGGCTTTGAGCAGGCGTACCGCAGCGTGAAGCGCGTTTACGATTGGTTTGGAACGCCCGGCAAGGTCGGTCTCTCGCTGCGCGCCGGCGAGCATCCAACTACCGCGGAAGACATCGAGAAGTACGTCGACTTCTTCGACCTCGTCTTCGGACGAGCCACCGGCAAACCGCCGGAAACCTGGATCCTAGGCTACGATTTCGACACCTGGAAGCGGCTCAGCGGCGAGACCGCGGCCAAGCCAGGCCCGGATCCCATCCGCTATCTGCTCGGTGACGAACCGGCCGGACTGACTTACCCGGCAGCCTCCGCCATCAAGGCTTCCGCCTTCTCCAGTGATGGCTGGTTGGCCGATCTCTATCACCGGCCGTTGCAGATTCCCGGAGCGAAGTATGCGCCCATCGCATTCGGCGACGATCTCAAGGCCGACCTGTACCTGCCCGCTGCCCGAGTCGGCCAGGGCCAGCGTGTCCCGGCCGTCATCTGGTTGCATCCCTACAGTCATTCCACCGGCTACTCCCGGCAGGGCCGGCGCCCGATTGAAGAGTTGGTGAAGCGCGGCTTTGCTGTGCTGGCCTTCGACCAGATCGGCTTTGGCACCCGCATCCACCAGCAGAAGGAGTTCTACCGCCGCTATCCCCACTGGTCGCTGCTCGGAAAAATGGTCGCCGACACTCGTGCCGCCGTTGCCGCCATGCGCAGCCTGGATGTCATCGATCCTGGAAAGGTCTACCTGGCAGGATTCTCTCTGGGCGCTCGCGTTGCACTCTGGACCGCTGCCCAGGAGCCCAACGTCACCGGTATAGCCATGGTTGGCGGCTTCCAGCCCTTGAAGCTTTCCCAGCCCGGCGACGGCTCCGAGGGAATCCGCCACTTCTCCCATCTGCACGGCCTGATGCCCCGTATGGGCTTCTACCTGGGCAGGGAAGCGCAGTTGCCCGCTGACGAGAGCGACGTGCTGGCGCGCCTTGGCTCGCGTCCGGTCCTGCTCATCAGCGGCACGCTCGATCATTACGCGCCGGTCGATCAGGTGCGCCGCGGAGTGGCCGGCCGCACAAACGTGAAACTCCTCACCCCGGAGGACTTCCACCGGGACACGCCGGCCAGCATCACGGCCACAGCCGACTGGCTGGCAGCGCAGGCACAGAAGTAGATCTACGGCAGGTCCATCCCACCGAGAGCTACCGCGATCTGCGCCCCGACGCGGGCATTGTTCTTGATGAGCGCGATGTTGCTCTCGAGGCTCCGTCCGCCGGTCAGTTCTTTGATTTTGGAAAGCAGAAACGGGGTCAGGGCTTTCCCGCTGATGCCTGCGGCCTCCGCCTGTTCCAGCGCCCCTTGAATGGCGGTCCGGGTCACTTCCTCCGGCAGGGCCTGCTCCTCCGGCAGCGGCACGGCCACCAGCAGTCCGCCGTCCATGCCCAGCCTGCGTTTGGCGGCAAAGACCCGCGCCACCTCTTCCGCGGCCTCCACTCGCCAACCGCTGCGGAAGCCGCTGCGCCTCGAGTAGAACAGCGGAAACTCGTCGCTGCCCCAGGTCGCCACCGGCACCCGCTGCGTCTCCAGCCACTCCAAGGTCGCGCCGATGTCCATAAACGCCTTGGCGCCGGCGCAGACCGTGATCACAGGGTATCCGGCGATCGCGGGCAGATCCGCCGAGATGTCGAAGTCCCTGGACGCATGCGGACCCACGGCCCCGATCCCGCCCGTCACAAACACCCGGATGCCCGCCGCCGCCGCGATGGCAATGCTCGCTCCAGCGGTGACCGCGGCATTCCGCCCCTGTGCCACAGCCATCGGGATGTCTCGTTCGCACGCCTTCAACACCCCTGGTTCTGAGCCCATGCGCCGTATCTCGGCCTCGCTCATGCCCACGATGATGCGGCCGTCGAGAATCCCCAAAGTCGCCGGAGTCGCACCGTGCGCCGTGACAATCGACTCGACTTCCAGCGCCGTTTCGACATTCACCGGATACGGCATGCCATGCGCGATGATCGTGGACTCCAGAGCCACCACCGGGCGTTTCGACCCACGCACACGCGGCGCGATCCAAAACTGATCGGACTTCATCTCCTCAGGATGGCCCATTTCAGCAGTTCCGCGTGCGATAGACCCTGCGGCGGATCGAATCCCAGAAATCGCAGCGCCGCCGCAACGGCCGGAGCCGGCTGGGACGAGTCGACAGGTGCGGCCCCGGTCTGTTTGCTCAGCTTCTCGCCCATCGGATTCCGGACCACCGGCACGTGCTGGTAGCGCGGCTCCGGATAGCCCAATAGCCTCTGCAAATAGATCTGCCGTGGGGTGGATGCCAGCAGATCCTCACCGCGCACGACATCCGTGATGCCTTGTTCCGCATCGTCGACGACCACCGCCAGTTGATACGCGAAGTAGCCATCGGCGCGGAGCAGCACGAAGTCGCCTACCTCGGCCAGCAGGTTCTGCTTCTGCCGTCCGAGCCTTCTGTCCGTGAACATGAAGGTCTCCTCCGGAACACGCACCCGCCACGCCCGCGCTTTGCGTCCGGCCGGCAGTCCGTTCCGGCAAGTGCCCGGATACGGTTTCTCGCCACTGGGTGCGATCACAATCGAGGAGTCCGCAATCTCCTTCCGCGTACAGCCGCAAGGATAGATCTGCCCCGAAGTCCGCAAACGCTCCAAAGCAGCGCCATACAATTCCTTCCGCTGGCTTTGGTAGACCACCGGGCCGTCCCAGGTGAGCCCAAAAGCTTCCAGTGTGCGCAGGATCTCGTCCGCCGCCCCGGGCACGCTGCGCGGTTCATCAACGTCTTCCATCCGCACCAGCCACTCACCACCGGCGCGCCGCGCGTCGACATAGCTCGCAATAGCCGCAGCCAGGGATCCCTGGTGCAATGGGCCGGTCGGCGATGGGGCGAAGCGTCCTCGATACGGCATGGTGCGCGGCCCGATATCTGCCGCTCCGTCTATTGTCCCAAAGCAGGCCCCACGGCAGCCGTCTGCGTCGGCGGAACGCTCATTGCCTCATGCTGTAAACTCGTCGGAAGTGGGTGCTTCAGTCCGTCCATCCGTGCACCCTCCACCCGTGCATCGAAGGGAAGGGTTCGTCATGAAAGTCCGCTCCGCCTGTCTTGCCGCCATCTGCCTGTTGGGCACACTGCCTGTTGTCAACGCTCAACCGGAGACGGCACCCCCTTCCGGCAACTACAGCGCCGACCGTCCTGTCGATTTCTTGCACATGAAGCTGGAGTACCACTTCACGGCCAAAGAAATCGCCGAACGAGTGGCCGAAGGACGAGTCACTTTCACCCTCACGCCCATCGCCAATCCCGTCCGCTCCCTTCGTCTCGATGCCGTCGACATGCGGATCCTCGACACCCAGGTGAACGGGGAGACGGTGACCTTCAGCTACGACGACAAATCCCTGGAGATCCCCTTCGCCGCTCCGGTCGAGCCCGGCCGCAACGTCGACGTCACGGTGCACTTCCGCGTCGAACGCCCCGATCGCGGCCTCCACTTCATCCTGCCCAATGCCAACGATCCCCAGAAACAGACCGTCGTCTACACGATGGGTGAAGGGATGGATGCGCGCCACTGGCTGCCCGCACACGACTGGCCGAACGAGCGCTGGACGTCAGACCTTCTCATCACCGTGCCCAAAGGCTTCTCGGCCGTCTCTGTCGGCAAGCTGGTGGGGGCCACGCCGGCCGGCGACGAAGTCAGCTGGCACTGGAAGAGCGAGCAGCCCACTGATCCGCACATGCTTGGCTTCGCGGTTGGCCGCTACGTCAAACTGGAGAATACCTGGCGCGGCCGCCCGGTCCTGGCTTTCGTGCCCGCCGGCAAAGAAGCCGCGGGCCGCTACACGTTCCGCCGGGTGAATCAGATCCTCGACTTCTACTCCTCGCTCACCGGCGTCGACTACCCCTACGACTCCTTCGCGCATGCCGCCGTGACTGACCATCATCACCGCGGCATGGAGCACGCCGGCTTCTCCATGATCGATCCGGCCATGTTCAGCACCGGACCCAACGACGATGGCCTGGAACCGCTGGAACCTGGCTGGCCCGGCTATACCATCGAGACCAACCTGGTGGCCCATATGCTCGCCCATAGCTGGTTCGGCGGCATCGCCAGTTACCGCAACGCCTCCCAGGGCTGGTTGAACGAAGGCTTCGGCACCTATCTCCACATGGCCTGGGCTGGCCATGCCGACAATGAAGCCGTCTTCCAATCCCTCATGCGCGGCGCGGCCCAGAGCCTCTCGGCCACGGACTCCAGTGAAACCGGCCGCCCGATGGTCTGGCGGCAGTTCAATCAGCCGATGGAGGTTTTCCAGTACGACGGCGGCAAGATCTATTGGAAGGGCGCCTGGATCGTCCACATGCTGCGCAGCCAGCTTGGCGACAAAGTCTTCTGGGGTGGTGTAAAGAACTACTTGAACGATCATCGCTGGGGAAGTGTAGAAACAGCAGATCTGCGCCGGGCGCTGGAGAAGGAATCGGGCCGCGACCTCGAGCGCTTCTTCGATCAATGGGTATACGGCAAAGGCATCCCGCGCCTCAAGGCCGCCTACCGCTGGGATCCTGTGAAGAAAACCGCTACGCTCACCCTGCAGCAGACGCAGCGGATCGCCGCGGACAGCCCCGCCTTCAACCTGCCCATCGAACTGTACTTCCGCGTGGCCGGAAAGGACGAATGGCGCACGGTCGAACTCGACCGCCCGACTCAGGATTATCCGTTCTCCTTCGACTCCGCCCCCGAGGCCTTCGCCATCGACGCCCACGGCAAACTGCTCTCCACTCTGACGGTCGAAACCCCACGTGCCATGCTCGAATGGCTCGCCACCAGTGGACCCACGCCCCTGGCCCAGATCCGTGCCGCTGAGGCGCTCGGCAACCAGACGGCCAGTTCCTCCATCTCGGCCCTCTCCCGCCTGTTGCTTTCACCGACCGCCCTCTGGCCCGTGCGCCAGGTCGCGGCGACGGCCCTGGGCCGCCTTCAGATGCCCGAGGCCGCGCAGGCGCTCCTCGACGCGGAGAAGTCCGGCATCGCCGATCCGAGAGTGCTCAGCGCCGTCCTGGCTTCGCTGTCGGCCTATCCCTTCAACGTTCCGGCCCACCAGGTGCTCGTCCGCTACGCCACGGCCAGCCCCGTCGACAAGCTCCAGGCCATGGCCGCCCGCCAGTTGGGGCGCATGAAGGCCACGCCTGATCTCCAGAAAGCCAGCCTGACGCTGCTGGTAAACACGGCGAAGTCATCGCCTCGGCCAATGGTCCGCGTCGCCGCTATCCAGTCGCTGGAACAGGCGGACGCTGTCTCCGCCTACGACACTCTCTCGGACCTCGCCACCAAGCCGGGCGATCCCAATATCCGCAGCCGGGCCATCTCCGCCCTGGGCGTATTGGGCCGCGACGAGAAGCTTCGCGAGCGCACGTTCATCGCGCTCTGCGGGTGGCTCGGCGATCCCGACTACGCGGTCCGTCCTTCGGCCGCCCGTGCCCTCGGCCGGTTGGGCGATGCACGAGCCATGGGACAACTCACCATCGCCGCCAGCAGCCCGCGCACCGTGCTGGAGAAGGAAGCACTGGAAGGCGCGCTGCGCAGCTTGCGCAGCGTCCCCGATCCGCGCGTGCTGCCCGCGGGCGTGGTCGACCGACTGGCCAGTATGGAGAAGGAGAATGCGCAGTTGAAAGAGCGGCTGGCCGATGTCACTAAACGCCTGGGTGCACTGGAATCAAAGAAAGAGACGCCCGCGAAATAAGCGGCGGCTTAAGCGAGCAGGACCCGCACGCCCTGCGCTTCCAGCATCTGCCTGTACTCCAGGCTGAGTTCAGTATCCGAGATCACGATATCGGCGACATCCAAAGGGGCCAGCGGCACCATCGCCGCACGCCCGAATTTCGTGTGATCGGCCACCAGGATGACGCGCCTCGAGGCCTCGATCATCTTGCGTTCGGAACCCACCAGCAGCGTATTGTTGTTGCTGAATCCGGCCTCGGTCACGCCGCCGATGCCCATGATCAGGACATCCGCGCTCACGCTGGCCAGCATCTGCTCGCACAGTTGTCCCAGCATGACGCGCAGCCGTGGATACAGGTAGCCGCCGGTGAGCGTCAGCTCAATCTGCCTGGACTGTTCGAATACCTCGGCAATCGCCAGCGAGTTCGTCAGCACGTGCAGCGAGCGTGTCACCAGCTCTCGTGCCACAGCGGCCGCCGTTGATCCTCCATCGAGAAGAATTGTCTGTCCGTCTTCCACCAGGCCGGCGGTCACGCGGGCGATGCGCCTCTTTTCCTCAGCCATGCGGCCGCTCTGCCAGGTGTAGTCCAGCAGTTGGTCGTGGGTCTGCAGGGCCAGCGCGCCGCCGTGTACCCTCTTGAGGACGCTGTCTTTTTCCAGCAGGCTGAGGTCCCGTCGCACGGTCGACTCGGAGGCGTTGAGCAGGCTGCACAACGTCTCCAGGTCGACGAACTCCTGGGATTCAAGGATCTCCCGGATTTTCAGCAGGCGCCCAGCCGCTTTCATTGGAAAATCAGCTGGTCTTCTTGTTCAGTGCGGCGAGCACCGCATCGGCTACGCTCTGCACCAGCGACTCCATATCGTCGCCCTGCGCAGCGGGTGGCTTCAAGCCGCCCGCGCCGGGCCGCGGAGGCAGGGAGATCGGCGTCTCCGGATTCATGATGTCGCACACCTGGCACTCGTCAAGATCAAACCGGGCATCGGGGATCCCCAGCTTCTGCTTGATGGCCAGCAGGTCGGTTGCCTTGGCGCCCGGGATCTGCGAAATCGGCGCGCCCAGTTGGCTCGCGATCAACAGCGTGTGGCAGTAGGTCTCCACGACCTCGGCATACCACTCGGCATGGGTCACCGTATCGGCCCAGCAAACGATGCCGTGATTGCCCAGCAGCACGGTGTTGTGCGTCCGGACATACGGAATCACGGTCTCGGCGAACTTCTGCGTACCAGGGGTCTCGTAGGGCGACACCGCAATGCTGCCCACGAACACTTCGTACTCAGGGATCACACAGTTCGGAGGCACGCGGCCCGTAATCGCATACGCAGTCGCATGCGGCGGATGGCAGTGCACCACACCCTTGGCGGCCGGCACGGCCTTGTAGATCTCCAGGTGGAGCAGGATCTCACTGGTTCGCGGACGGGCGCCATACAACTGCGTGCCCTTCAGGTCCACGATGCACAGGTCCGCCGGAGTCAGATCGCCTTTGCTCATCAGCGTGGGCGTACAGATCACCGCGTCTTCGCCGATCCGGTAGCTGATATTGCCGCCGTTGCCGTCGACATACTGCCGGTGCCACAGCTTGTGCCCGGCATGCACGATCTCGGCCTTGATTGCTTCCGCTTCCGGCGAGAAAAACAACTTTTCCCACTGTGTACCCGCACCCACAACATTGGCGGCTGCCGGCGTGGCAGGGGTTGTGGAGGCCGAACCGGACCCGCTGCTGACCTTCATCTGATGGGAGGCCACCAGATCCTGGGCGGACGGGGTAAACACGGCGTTCTCACGGATCAGCAGTTCCTTCGCGCCACTGCGCGCTGCTGCCTCCACATCTTCGGCGCAGATCACCTTGAGGTCTTTCAGATCCGCACTCTTCATGCTCTTACCTCGAATTCCATATGTCCCGTTAGATGACCCGCAACGCCCCGCCGCCAATCGTCAGTTGGCGTTCACGGGTAAACGTCAGCGGCGTCGTCACGCCCTCGCCCGTAGGCGTCGCAATACTGAAACTCAGATAGCCGGCGCCATCCGTGCCCAGCGCCGCCGTGCAGGGAGCGTTGTGCACAAACAGAGTGGTGTTCATGGCCCGGGCCATCTTCGTCACGTTCTCGATGTTTCGCGAATGGATCAGCGCCGTGTGGCGGTAGCCATGCTCGGCCTTCACCGAAGCGGCAATGCCCGCGTTCACGTCCTTCACCTTCACCAGCGGCAGGAACGGCATCATCTGCTCTTCCTGCACAAAGGCGTGATCTTCACTCGTCTCGCCGAACAGCAGCGGAGTGCCCGCCGGTACGCTCACTCCAGCCGCGGCCGCCAGAACTGAGACATCCTTGCCGATGAGCTCCTTGCGCACATGCGCATGGCCGCAGCCCTTGCCCTCGCCGTCCCAGCGGAAGGCTGCTTCGGTCAGCCGCTCCACCGCCGCTACGTCGAGCTCTACCGCACCGGCGCGCTTCATGGCCGCGATGAACGCATCCCAAACCTGCGCCACCACGAACACTTCTTTCTCGCCGATGCACAGCAGATTGTTGTCGAACGATGCGCCCGCGATGATCGCCTTCGCCGCCTCGTCCAACTGCGCCGTCTCGTCCACCACCACCGGTGGATTGCCCGGACCTGCGGCAATCACGCGCTTGCCGGACTTGCCCGCCGCACGCACCACCGCCGGACCGCCGGTCACGCACAGCAGGGCGATGCCCGGATGATGGAACATCTCTTCCGCCGCGCGGATGCTCGGATCCTGCATCGTCACCAGGGCATTCGAAATACCCGTGGCCCTTTCGATCTCCCGGTTAAATACCTGCAGAGCCCGCGCCGCCACTTTGGCTGCCGCCGGATGCGGGCTGAAAACCGCCGTGTTGCCCGAAGCAATCACGTTGATCGCGTTGCTGGCCATGGTCGGCACGGAGTGCGTTGCCGGCAACACCATTCCGATTACGCCCCACGGCGCGCGCTCGATGATGCACAGGCCGGAAGCATCGCTCCGCGACTGGCTGGTCATCGCTTCCACGCCCAACACGTTCTTCACGATCTCGAGCTTAGCGATCTTGTGGTCCAGCCGGCCCAAGCCGGTCTCTTCCAATTCCAGCCGCGCCCACTCCTGCTTGTTCTGCTCGCACAGGCGCCGGATGATCGTGATGATCTGCCCGCGCTGCTCCAGGCTCAGCGCCGCAATCTTCACCTGTGCCTCGGCCGCGGCCTTCACTGCTGCGTCCACTGAGGGCAAAACGCCGTCACCCAGCGGAGCTACTGCCTTGGGCGAGGCCGGTGCAGCCGCGGGCTTTGCCTGTTGCTGCAATCGGAGCAGGACCTGCTCGGCGATCTCGGCAACCAGTTGATCCCGATTGATTGTCATGGTGACTTAGCCTGACCCCGGTGCCTACTTCGGCAGTACGTGCTTCACATCACCGTGAGGCCGCGCGATCACGTGGACGCTCACCACTTCGCCCACCGGCCGTGCCGCCGCCGCGCCCGCTTCCACGGCCGCTTTCACCGACGCAACATCGCCCGTCACGATCGCCGTGCACAGCCCGCTGCCCACTTTCTTCCAGCCCTTGAATTCAACGGTCGCCGCCTTCAGCATCGCGTCCGTGGCGTACACCAGGGGTACCAGGCCCTTGGTTTCGATCATTCCAATCGCTGCTGTGATTTCCATGTGAGTTTCCTTGTCCCCGGCGACTAGCGCAGAATCCCTTCCACCAGGCCGTCATGCGGCCGCGGAATTACGTGCGAGGCAACCAGTTCTCCCACCCGCCGAGCCGCATGCGCTCCGGCATCCACGGCCGCCCGCACACTGCCGACATCGCCGCGCACCACGGATGTCACAAAACCGCCGCCGATCTCGATGCTGCGGATCAGTTGTACGCTGGCCGCTTTGCACATCGCATCGGAAGCTTCAATCAGACCCACCAGGCCGCGCGTTTCAATCAGACCGACGGCCATCTGCCCGTCCGGTTCGGCCGGGGTGCCGTTGCCCTTGCGGGCCGCCTGCTGCAGGAACAGATCCAGACCGTCGTGCGGACGGGGAATGACCTGGACACAGGAGAGTTCACCAACACGGCGCGCCGCGGCTGCACCCACGTCCGTGGCCGCCTTCACCGCCGCCACGTCGCCTTCCACAAACGCCGTCACCAGGCCGCTACCCACCGTTTCCCAGCCGGAAAACGTCACGTTCGCTGCCTTCAACATCGCGTCCGAGGCCTCAAACAGGGCGACCAGGCCTTTGGTCTCGATCATGCCCAACGCTTGTCTCATCAGTCCCTTTCTCCTGTACCGCCGGCGGCGGGGCCGCCGTCCGTCTTCCCGAAATCAAACCTTCGACTCATCCTGCGGGCGACTCCGGCTGTCACAGAGTACGCGCACCAGTCTGCGAATATCCTATCGACCTTTCCTTTTCAAAGTCAATCAGAAGCGAGCAAAAGGAATCATCGCTCGGATCCGCCGCAGAGCGCGCCTCAGCGCTACATATTGCTGCGCGTTTCCCTCCACCAGCCTCGCAAAACGGGAGGGCGAATCGAAGTAAAACATGTCGAGCCGCGGCAGCAAGGCCGGATCGGCCGCAGGTCCCACGAAGTCCAGCTCCACGCCGCAGCACCAGTCAAACCGTTCGGCGGCGATCCGCCGCACCTGGGCGTCCGCCGCTCCGTAGGGGTAGGCGAACGTGCGTACCTTTCGCCCGGTCCGCTGTTCAATCTCACACCGGCACTCATCCAGTTCCCCGGCCACGGCACCAGGTGCCAGATTCCGCAGGTCGGCGTGCGTCGCTGTGTGCGCGCCTACACTCACCCGGCGGCTCCACAGTTGCCGGAGCTGGCCCCAGTCCATCAGCGGCCGTCCCGGACCCGAACCCGCCCAGGCCGATTGCCGCCCGCACAGGCGGCTCACCACAAAGACGGTCGACGGAAAGCCGAAGTCGTCCAGCACAGGCAGCGCGTGGTCGAAGAAGTTGACATAGCCGTCGTCGAACGTGATCGCCGCGGCATTGGGCGTGGCCGTGATCAGCTCCAGCGGCACCACTTTCCGCCCGCTGGCGTTGAGCATCGCCATCTGGCGCCGGAACAGTTGTGGTGTCACGGAAATGACAGACCCGGATTCGTCCAGGGAATGGTAGGTAAGGATGAACGAATCAGCGCTGGCCATGGTCCGAAGTTGCCTGCACCGTGGGCCTCTGGAAGGCTTGCCGCCACGTGTGCCGCACGAGCCCAACTGCGAACGAGAGGCCATTGTAGAAGTGATAGAGCAGGTGGAAGGGAATCGCCGCCAGGGTGAACCAGCGGCCCCGCTTTTCCGCCAGGAAAATATAGAACTGCGAATTCAGCACCAGCACCAGCAGCAGGATCAGCGCGGCGGGCAAGGCCAGCGGATGGTGCGGCAGGTACATGCCGATTACGACCAGGGCCAGGACAAAGTACAGCACCGTCGCGATACTGAGCACCGTTCCGCGAGGACCGTGCTTCAACTCATACCGGTGGCGCAGCAGCAGGGCGGGGAAGGTCAGCACCACCAGGGGAATAATGCCCATCATGCGGTGCCACCAGGCCAGTGCGACAATCGTCACCCCGGTCCCGAACATCGCCAGCAGGACGCCTTTCGACCGTTTCGCCGCGCCATCCAGCCAGTAACGGCCCAGCAGGAAGAACACAACTGCGAAAAACGGCGTCAGGAAGTAGCCGCGCCAATACACTGAGCACGCCATTCCAAAAAGCGTCAGAACATACACCAGCGCCACGCTCACCCGCTGGCTCAACTGAATGTTGAGGTCGTTGGGCATGTGGTTGTCGCGCAGGATCAGCTCCGTCCACGGGATTCCGCGGTCGAAGATGTCGGTCTTCAGCAGATTCCAGAAACTCCAGCGCTTCAGGTGCTTCACCTGGACGTTCCGGTCGAGCACGATCCGCCGGCCGGCCTCCGTCAGCCGGTAGCCCAATTCGATGTCCTCAATCGCGGGCCGGGCGTAGCTCTCGTCAAAGCCGCTGTAGGCCAGGAACACCTCACGGCGGATGGCGCCGCAACCGCTCCAGAAAGTGCAGGCTTCGCTCCGCGAGTTGTGGTGCACATAACAGTGCATCAGGTTCTTGTATTGCGAGAGGAAGTCCGGCTCCGCGGGATCGTCGTCATAGGAGCCCATCAGGGCATCCAGTTCCGGATCGGAGAATGCTTCCAGGACCAGTTCGATCGTCTCCGGATGGACGCAGACATCCGCATCCAGGAAGAAGAGCACATCGCCCCGGGCCGCCTGAGCGCCCAGATTCCGGGCGCGGGCCGGGCCCGACTGGCTTTCCGTGCGCAGCACCTGAGCCCCGTATGCCCGGGCCACTGCCGCTGAATCATCGGTCGAGCAATCGTCTACCACCAGCAGTTCGAACGGCTTGACCCGCGAGCCGGACATGGCCTCCAGCGCCTGCTTCAGCAGGGCGCTGCCATTGAAAACCGGTATGACGACCGTCAATCTTGGAGCAAGATCGCTCATGCTGTGACCGAATGACTATCTTCACACACTCTGTCAGGAATCGCGCCCGCCTTGCGGCCCGCAATCAGTTCACGGCATGCCCGGCAACGTTCCAGCCATCCACAATCACCGCCGGTTGCCCGTGCTTCACGTCCGTGAGTCGGTAGGACGCTGAAACCACCCGCTTTTCCCCGGGCAACAATACAAAATAGTTGTCTTCCCAGAGCACAGGCAGGATCTCCAGTTCATGCGCCGGGTCGGTTGGATTGTCGGGATCCAGTTCACTCGTGTTCACCTTCAAGTGGACCGAGAAGGCCAGATTCCGGGAGGGATTCTCCAGGGTCACGCGGGTCACTCCGCGTTCTCCCTGCTTCTCATTGCGGAACGAATAGTTCACTTGCACCGGAGGCAGCCGGTTCAATCCCGTCAGGTCCGCGAACTCCTTTGTCGGAGTCACATACCAGGTGGACTTGGCCCAATCCAGCACCTCCAGCTTCGTCGACAGCCAGTAGAAGTTTGTGCTCACGGTCTTGCCTGTCGGGTCCTCCAGCGCCAGCCGCACGAAGTAGGTTGTGGAGAGCCCCTCCAGCGCAGGCAGGGCAAGAACGGCGGTCGAGCTGTCGGCCTCGGCATCCAAGGACGCCTCCTTGCTCCACTTCTCGGTCATGTCCAGGTTGTACACCCACGCCTTCGCTTTCAATCCCGGAAATCGCTGGTACAGCGAGTTCACCACCACAATCGACCGGTCGTCGTAGCTGTACTGGATGTGCAGCGGCTCGCAGCCCTTCTTCGCTCCGAAGTAACTGCCGCCCGGCCGCAGGTACCAGTCGTAGAGGTGCCAGATCATCGACGGCCAGGCATTGTTCAGCATCCACTGGATCACGCCTGTCGATCTGTACTTGTTTCTCCCGAACGCTTCGAACATCGCCCTATGGCCCTCATAGGCCATGACTTGCGCCTTGCGGGCATACTCCTCGACACCGGCCGAAGGGCCGTAGCGCGCATCCAGCGCTTCGGTGAAGACCCGCACGTCCTTGAAGACGGCGCCGCCTGAGTGGAAATCCCAGACCTCATTGATGGGCCACAGCTTATTCTCCGGCAGCATCGCGCGCAGGCTGTCGAGGGGCGGTACCGCCGGCCCCGGGCTGGTCTCGGTATTGAACCCATGGGCCCCGCCGCGGTCCTGATCCAGCAGCCAGTAGCTCGGGGCGATGTATTCATACGGACCCGTCATCTTTATACCGGTCGGACCCGTCACCTCAGTGGCCTTCGACATAGCCGACGACTGGAACGGATTCGGCCAGTTCAGCTCGTTCAGGATCTTGACGTACATTTTCTCGACCGCCGGCGGGGGCGGTCCGTCGCTGCCGTTCAGCCAGGTGAACACGGCCGGATGATTCCGCAGCCGCCGGATCTGGTCGCGGAGCGACGCCCCGGCGATGGAATGATCCTCTTCCTTCCAGTTCTCCCACTTTTCCCAGTGGTCGCAGCAGCACCAGCCCGCCATCACGAGAATCCCCATCTCGTCGCACATTTCCAGGAAGTGATCGTCCTCGATCTTCCCTTCCATGCGGATTGTGTTCAGATTCATGTCGCTGAGATACTCCAGATCGGCGCGCTGCCGTTCCGGAGAACTCCGCAGCAGCATGTCGAACGAGTAGCCCGCACCGCGGATCAGGATGTTCTTCCCGTTCACCTGGAAGATCCGGTGATTCTCCTTGTTCAGGATGGAGGTGATTTCGCGAATCCCGAACCGGACGGTGCTCGAATCCGACACGGTGCCGCCAGTTTCAAACTCCAGTTTCAGCGGATACAGATTCTGCGGACCGGTCTGCACCGGCCACCACAGCCTGGGCTTCTCGATCCGGAGCTGCGCAAAGTCGGCCGGCGCGAACGTGACAACTTTGGTCTCACCCGCGGCCAGCTGCACCTCCCTGGTGAAGGTTGCCGCTTCAATCTGACCCTTGAGAATGCCTTTCACCGGCCTCGTGGACCCATTCCGCAGTTCAGCGGTCACGGTCAGCTCGGCTTTCGTATTCTCCGGCAGGTTCAGGCGAGTGATTACCTGCGGGAATCGGATGGATACGGGACCTGTGGCATCCAGGTGAACATTCCGCCATAACCCCATGCCTTTGTCTGCCGGCGTCGGATTCCAGTCGACAAAGGTGATCCCCAGATCATCGGGTTGGGGCGGGAAGATCTCCACGGCCAGTGCATTCTTGGCGCCGGGTTTCACCAGCCCGCTCACATTGAACTCGAACAGGCGCCAGGCTCCGGCGGTCTTGCCGGCATCCGCGACCTGGCGGCCGTTCAACCAGATATTGGCCCGGTAGTTGATTCCGTCGAAACGAAGCCAAAGGGTCTTATCCCGGAACCCGGCGGGCGTCTCGAACTCTGTCCGGAACCACCAGGAGCCGCGGAACGGACTCTCCGGGGGCATCGCCAGGTTCGAAAAATTCCCGGCGATCGGATACGTCGTGCCCGCGATCTGGCGAAGGTTCATGCCGTAGTAGGGATCCGCGTAGACGCCCAGCTGCGCCAGTGCGCTCACCACCGTGGAGGGCATAGTGGCCTTGTACCAGCCTTTGACACTGAATCCGGCTGTCGAAACGGCCGCGCCGGAGCTGCCGACAACTGCGCTGGGTTGAATCACCCAGTTTTCTTTCAGGATCAGACTCGGACTGTGAGGGGCCTCGGCGGCTGTGGCGGCCAGGGAAAGTGCGACCAACGTATAGAAAAGCTTCATGGTCCAAACTGGATGTCACCCCATCATAGCCGCCGGGCCTCCTCCCGCAGAAGTTCGAAAACGTTACACTGTTACCTTCGCGCATGGTCCTCTACCGCGGACCATGCTGTGGGGAAAGACCTGCTTCCACCATGCACCAGCCGACCAACCGCCGCCCACCCAGCCGCCTGCTCCGCCTCACCGTCCTCGCCGCCTCCCTCGTCTCCGTGGCGGCGATCGTTTCTCTGATTCCGCCGCACACTTCCGCGCAGAAGAAAGAACCGCCGGATCCCGAGACCGTCGCTGCCCGCAACAAGACGGAGGCGGAACTGGCCTCGATTGCCGTGATTGACCGCAAGCTGATGGTGCCGATGTCGGACGGCAAGCGCATGGCCACCGACGTCTACCGGCCCAAGGACACCTCGAAGAATTACCCCACGATCTTCGTCCGCACGCCCTACAATTTCAACTTCTGGGACGTGAAACTCGGTGCGCCCCGCGACATGTCCACCGAACTGGAGGCTGTGAAGCGCGGCTACGCCTACGTCGTCATGAATGAACGCGGCCACTTCTTCTCAGAAGGCCAGTACGACATTCTGGGTGCGCCGCTCTCGGATGGCAGCGACGCGATCTCCTGGATCTCCAAGCAGCCATGGTCCAACGGCAAGGTTGGCACCATCGGCTGCTCATCGACAGCGGAATGGCAGCTCGCCGTGGCCGCCATGGGCAATCCGGCGTTCACCACGATGATTCCGCAAGGCTTCGGAGCGGGCGTCGGCCGGGTGGCGCCCTACTTCGAACAGGGCAACTGGTATCGCGGCGGCGCCGTCCAGATGCTGTTCATTGCCTGGCTGTATGGCGAGCAGAATCAACTCCGGCCCATGTTCCCGCCCAATATGTCCCAACAGGACCTGATTAAAGCGTCCAAGGCGTTCGACCTCGCCGCTCAACTGCCGTATGTCGACTGGTCTGTGGCGCTGCGTCACCTGCCGGAGATGGACATCATTAAGGCTGTCGACGGCCCCAACGGCATCTTCGCCGACCGCATGGAGGTCTCCACCGGCGGCGCCATGATCAAACGGGAGCCCAACGATCCCGCCTGGTATCGCGGTGGGCTATGGCATGATGACAAGCCCATCAACATCCCCGGTTTCTGGTTCATGTCGTGGTACGACGTCTCGGTGGGCCCGAACCTGGCTGCCTACAACTACGTTCGCAAGACGGCCCGGCCTGAGATCGCCAACCAGCAGTACGCCATCATTGCCCCAACATTGCATTGCGGATACAAGCGGGCGACCGAGAATACAATCGTCGGCGAACGGAGCGTCGGCGACGCCCGTCTGGACTACAACAACCTCACCTACGGCTGGTTCGATCACTTCCTGAAGGGCGAGGAGAACGGCGTCCTGGCCAAAATGCCCAAGGTCCGCTACTACACGATGGGGATCAATAAGTGGCAGTCCTCCGAGACATGGCCTCCTGCCGGGGCACAGGCGATGGAATACTATCTGTCCAGCGCAGGAGCAGCTAACAGCGCGGCGGGCGACGGCCGGCTCACCGCGGCGCCGCCTGCCCAGGATAAACCTGACCAGTTTGTCTACGATCCCGCCAATCCGGTGCCGTCCTACGGTGGCAACGTCTGCTGTACCGGCAACGCGGTGGCCGGCGGAGCGTTTGATCAGAGGCGCATGGAAGCGCGCCACGACATCCTCGTCTACTCCACAGAGCCCCTGAAAGAGGGTGTGGAAGTGAGCGGACCCATTGAGGTCACACTGTTTGTCGATTCCGACGCAAAAGACACCGACTTCACGGCCAAGCTGATCGACGTCTACCCGGACGGCACGGCCTACAATCTGGACGAGACAATCCAGCGCATGCGCTACCGCGAGGGCTACGACCGTCCTCCCGTCTGGATGGAGCGCGGGAAGGTGTACAAAGTCACCCTCTCGCCAATGAACACCAGCAACTTTTTCGCAGCCGGCCACCGCATCCGGCTGGAAATCTCGAGCAGCAACTTCCCGCGTTTCGACCGGAATTTGAACACCGGCGGGAAGAATTACGACGAGTCAAAAGGCGTCATCGCACACAACCGGGTGCACCACTCAGCCGAATATCCGGCGAAAGTGAGTCTGACCGTTGTCAGACGTTAGAGCGGCGGCCCATACCGTACTGCCGCTAACTTCATCTGTCGGAACGCATCGCACAACTGTGTCTCGGCATCCTGGCCGCGCAGTGCGCCCCAGCGCGCAATGTCGGCCTTGGCAATCACCCAATCAGTGAGCGCGCCCAACCGGTACCCGCTGCCAGCCTGCCGGCGGCAGTAGCGGACCTCACCGAATACCGCCACATCCCCAAACTCCACCCGGATCCACGATCCGGCCGGAATCTCCTCCTCCAGGAGAATGCCCAGTCCCGAGTGACTGATGTCCAGCAATCGACCCGTCCGCATCTGCGATCGACTCTGGGTTAATACCCACACAGCCGCCGGCTCTTCCCTGACGCTGAATCGCGGCTCCGCCCGAGCGTCCTTTCCGCTCAGTTTCGCGCGGCGGATGGCAAACCCGATGCGCGTTGCTGCGGATTGACCGGAATGCAGCGATTCGGAATCCAGCCCGACGTCCTCGCTCACCACAGGCAGTGACTGCTGTTGTGATCCCATTCAACACGTTCCTCCCACAGGCGCTGCCGATTGACCGAATTAGCAGCGTTTAATGGACAGCACTTAATGGTCCATCGCAAAAGCCATTTAGAATCAACAAACCAGCGTCGAGCGAGCTGCACCATTTTGAATCAAATTCCCAACTTGATACATGATCAATTTCCACCTAAGTGGATTGGATTCGGTGGGATAGGGGATATCGCCGAGAGAGTTCTCAGTACAATTCTCTCGGTACGTATAGTACTATTACATGTAGACCGAATGGGATTGAGGAGGCAGACAGGGTCGATGCACCGTTCATTCGCCGCTTCGAGGTTGTCCAACCTGGCCTCGGTCGCCTGCGACAAGACCTCCACCCCGAGCCGCACCACCTGTCGTGCCGGGGCTTCCCCTCGTAGCCATTTCGATCAGGCGGCATTCCAATGAGCTACCCAGCGGAGAGACCACAGGTGAACACGCCCGGTATTCAAAATGAACAGCGCCCCGGAGATTTGCCGCGCATTCTGGTCGCAGACAAGGATCCTCTGGCGCTGGAAAACATCCATGCCGCCGTGCGCAATCAGCCGTGGGCCGTATCCTGGGCCTGCGATGCCGCCGATGCGATTGCCCTGGTGAAGAAAAGCAGGCCGCACCTTGTCCTGTTGGACCTGGCGCTGCCGGGTTATGACGGGATACAGCTCATCCGGCTGATACACGAACTGAGTCCGGAAACACAGATCCTCGTTCACACTGCCATTCATTCCACTGAGTCGGCGGTCAACGCCATGCGGGCCGGCGCGGAAGACTACCTGAACAAGCCGGTGGCGGCCAATATCATCCGCGAACGACTCACATACTGGCTGGCGCAACGGGAGATCCAAAACCGGGACGTGAAGACTGAGTTGGACCTGCTGGACTCCTTCACGTTTGGAGGGGTTGTGGGCCGCAGTCCGGCCATGCTGCATCTGCTGGCGCGTGTGCGCCGTGTCGCTCCCCACTTCACAACCGCTCTGGTGAGTGGAGAGACCGGCTCAGGCAAGGAACTCGTCGCCCGGGCGCTCCACACCTGGAGCGGAACCTTGGGCTCCTTCGTCGCCTGCAACTGCGCTTCCATCGTCGATACCCTCTTCGAGAGCGAGCTTTTCGGACACAAGCGGGGTTCCTTCACGGGCGCGACGGAAGATCGCCCGGGGCTCGTTCTGGCGGCTGCGAACGGTACGCTTTTCCTGGACGAAATCGGAGAGATGCCGTTGCCGTTGCAGGCCAAGGTTCTCCGGTTGCTGCAGAACCGGGAAGTGCGGCCTCTGGGCGACAACAACGCCGTGAAAGTCGACCTGCGCATCGTGGCGGCCACCAATCGCGATCTGCGCAAACAGGTGGCTGATGGTACATTTCGCGAAGACCTTTTCTACCGCCTGTCGACCGTGCACTTCAGTGTTCCGCCGCTCCGCGAACGCCACGAAGACCTGCCGCTACTCATCCGCCATTTCCTGGTGGATTGTGCCGCGAAGTACGGCAAACCGGGATTGAATCTGAGTCGACGGGCGGAACTGGTGCTGACGCGCTACTTCTGGCCCGGCAACATCCGCGAGTTGGAGAATGCACTCAACTACGCCTGCATGATGGCCAAGAATTCCGTGATCGACATCAACGATCTGCCGGATTACCTGCTCACCCCGACCGAGTCCGAACAGAAATCCACCCCCTTGACCATGGCGGAAGTGGAGTATCAGCACGCGCTCCACGTCCTCCAACTCTGCGACGGAAACCGGCTGCGGGCGGCGGAACTGCTGGGCATCGGCCGGGCCACGCTGTACCGAATGCTGGCTCGCCACGAAACACCGCCGCGAACCTGAGCCGTGCCCCGCTACCTCCGGCGGCTGCAAAGCGGACCCCGGGCGTGCGCACCGGAGTTGGAGATTTGCGCGCGTCCATTCATACTGACCTAAAGGCCGGATCGGGCGTTCCTGCTGGGATCTAATCAGGACGCGCGCCCTTGCACGCCAGCACGGATCCCGGGCTCCAACCCACCGGCCAGGCAGGCTCCGGGCCCGCCGCCCACCGGCGCAGTTCAGAGGAGGACGAGAATTTGTATCGCAGAGCCGGATCAGTCGTTCTGTTGCTGCTATGGTCGATGACCGCCCAGGCGCAGCACGCACAGCATGCCACGCCCCCGACGGAGAAGCCGGTCGAACTTCTCGGCCATCTCGGGCCTTACTCGCACCGCATTGCCACCGCCAACCCGGAAGCCCAGAAATTCTTCGACCAGGGCTTGAACCTGATGTACGGCTTCAACCGCTACGAGTCGTTGCGTTCATTCCGGAAAGCCGCCGAGCTTGATCCCGGCGCGGTAATGCCGCTTTGGGGCATCGCGATGGCGCTGGGTCCGCACATCAACATGGACATGGATATGGACATGAACCTGATGGAGGGCTGCGCGGCACTCGCTAAGGCGTCCGGTCTTGAGGCGACGCCCTTTGAGCGCGCCTATCTGGAAGCAGCTTCATCCCGCTGTCCGGATTACCGGCCGGACCAGGCGATTGAGGCCCACCGGCGGTTGCATGAAGCGTATCCGGACGATCCGGATGCAGCGGCGCTCTATGCCGAGAGCCTCATGGTCAAGGTGCGCTGGAAATGGTGGCACGCCGACGGCAGCCCGGCGGAGGGCACCGCCCAGGCCGTAAGCGTCCTGGAGCAGGTGCTGCGGCGGAATCCGAACCATCCCGGAGCGAACCATTTCTACATCCATGCGGTGGAGATGTCTCCATCGCCGGAACGGGCTGTCCCTTCAGCGCAGCGCCTGATGGCGATTATGCCCGCAGCTGGCCACATGGTTCACATGCCGGGCCACATCTGGCTGATCCTGGGCGATTGGGAGACGGCCGCGTCAGTCAATGAACGCGCGGCCCAGGTCGACCGGGAGTACTTCGCGCGCACCGGCGTGCAGAGCGGATACGTCGGCTACTACATCCACAATGTCCACTTCATCGCATACGCCCGGTCGATGCAGGGGCGGCCCGCGGAGGCGGTCGCCGCGGCGGACTTGATGGTGAAAGAAGCCGGGAGCGCGGTCGACAGCATGCCGGAAATGATTGATGCGTTCATGCCCTATGCCGTCTTCACGCGGCTCCGCTTCGGACGCTGGGACGAGTTGCTGAAACTCGATAAGCCAAACGCGAAGCTGCTGGCGAGCACGGCCCTGTGGCATTGGGGGCGGGCCCAGGCTTTTGCCGCCAAGGGCGACAGGGCTGCCGCAATGCGGGAATCAGCCAGTTTTCAGGAGACGCGAGGAAGAGTCCCCGGGACGTGGCCTTGGATGACCAGCAAAGCTGCCGATGTCCTGGCGCTTGCCGATGCGATTCTCCAGGCGCGCCTGGCTGCGGATGCCACGTCATCCGTGGCTCACTGGCGCCGCGCCGTCGAACTCCAGGACCGTCTGAACTACGACGAACCTCCGCCGTGGTATATGCCGCTGCGCGAATCGCTGGGCTCTGCCGTCCTCCGCTCCGGCGACGCCGCGGGCGCCGAGGTGATCTTCCGCGAAGGAATCCGGCGCTCAGTCCGGAATGGACGAATGCTCTTCGGATTGTGGAAGTCACTGGAGGCGCAACAGAAAAAAGAGGCGGCCGGTTTCGTGCGGGCTGAGTTTGAACGTGAGTGGAAGACGTCGAATCCGCCACTCCAGCTCGAGCTGATGTAGCGGCCTCGCATCTGGCTGCAGGCGATGGGCGGGCGCGTTCCGTCGATGGATCCTGTCTTCGTGATCCAGGACTGCAACCGCGCCAGAGAGCGGGCCCGTGCCCGGCGATCCTTCTGGTTCGGATACCAGGCCTAGGGTTTCAGGGTGCGGCATTTCAGAGTGGGGGCTCTGAAACCAGGCGCAATCCGGCATAGAATGGTCGCCGAGGCTGAGATCCGCTATGCTTCCGCGTTCGCTTCGCCTGATCTGTCCGGCCCTCTTCAGTGCCGCAACGATCCTTTGTGCCGCCGACCCGACTTTTCTGAGACGATCCCTTGCAGACGCCAAGGCGCAGCCGGACGAGCTCACCGCGGGCTCCGCCGGCGCCACTTATCACCCCTTGTTCGGGGCAGGCGATCCGCAGGCCAGGCACCTGAAGAGCATCGCACGGTACGGTGAGCTGCGGGTTGCGCCTGCGGGGAAATCCGCGCTGGTCTCCTACCCGGCCGAGGAGCAGATCTACTTCATCCTCAGCGGCATGGGTTCTGTGATTTGCGATGGCGCTGAACAAGCGGTCAAGCCGAATGACTATCTGTACCTGCCGCCCGGCAGACGTCACGGTGTCGTCAATAATTCCTCTGAGCCGCTTCGCCTGCTGGTGATGGGTTTCCGACTGCCCGGCGGCAACATCGTCCCGCCGGCCCGCCAGTGGATGATCGCCAACACGGCCGACGTGCCTTTGCAGCAGTTGGCGAGCCATGGGCCTACCACGCAGTTCAAGCTCCTCATGGGCACCACCGAAAGCAAGCGCGACAAATTGCCTGCTGCCAGCCAGATGGTGAGCCTCTTCCTCATGGACTTCGCGCCAGGCGGCACGAACATCCCGCATCACCACGAGACGGAAGAGGAGATCTACTTCATCCTGCAAGGCAGCGGCGAGATGGTGGCCGGCGGCGGGATTGACGGCAACGAAGGGCGCCACCCGACGCGCCAGGGGGATGCCTGGTTCCTGCGGCTCAACACAACCGTCGGCTTTTACAGCGCCGCCCAGTCTGGCGGAGCCCACGACCTGGTGCTCGCCGTTCGCTCGAGTTTCCCGTTCCCGCCTTCGCGGCGTCCGCAATAACGAAATAGAAAGGACTCCTCCCTACAATGGCTCGCCTCCGTTCCGTCCTCTCCCGCAGGCAGTTGCTCGCCGCCACAGCCTTGCCCGGACTCTTCCGCATGACCGAGGCTGCGGCTTCGTCTCAAACCTTGAATAAGAACTCCGCGCCCAGCCAGTTGAAGATCACGGATGTCCGCTCCGTCCTGGTGGCGTCGAACTATGACTACCCCATCATTCGCATCGACACGAATCAGGGCGTCTATGGCCTGGGCGAGGTGCGTGACGCGGGCAGGGAAGGCACGGCCTTGGTTCTGAAGCCCCACCTGGTGGGCCGCAATCCCCTCCAGATCGAGCCGATTCTCGACAGCATCCGGAACTTCGCCAACCAGCAGCGCATGGGCGGCGGCTACAGTGCCATCGACATGGCCCTGCACGACATTGCCGGCAAAGTCTATCGCGTCCCGGCCTGGCGGCTGATCGGATCGAAGTATCGGGACTCCATCCGGGTCTACTGCGATACCGACCAGAGCAAGGATCCGAAGATCTTTGCCGAACGCCTGCGCAAGCGGAAGGCGCAGGGGTTCACGTTCTTCAAGATGGATCTGGGCACCAGTCTGGTGGCCGACCGGCCAGGCGCCGTCACCAGCTATAACACCGCCACGACCAAGGGATTGCAGTATCTGTGTGAGTACGTCCAGGCTATCCGTGACCAGATCGGCTGGGATGCGCCGCTGGCGACAGACCACTTCGGCCCGCTCAGTGTCAATGACAGCATCCGTTACGCGCGTGCGTTTGAACCTTACAATCTCGCCTGGGCGGAAGATATGATCCAGGTCGGGCACCTCGGAGCCGGCGGGGATGCGCCGAAAAACTGGCGCGCTTATCGGGAACTGTCCGAGGCCACCACCACTCCGATTGCGACAGGCGAGAGCCTTTTCGGCCTGGAGGAAGGCTTCAAGGCTCTGATCGACAATCGCGCCGTTGATATCATCCACCCGGATCCGTTGACCTCTGGCGCCATCCGCGAGACCAAACGCATCTGCGACTATGCCTCCATGAACGGTGTGCAGACGGCCATTCACTTCGCCGGATCCCCGGTCGGCTGCCTGGCCTCGGTCCATATGGCCGCTACGCTGAAGGACATGCTGGCCATGGAGAACCACGCGGTCGACATCCCCTGGTGGGGTGACCTCGTCACGGGCCCGGCCAAGCCCATCGTGGATCGCGGCTACATCCAGGTACCGGATGCTCCGGGCCTGGGCGTCGAATTGAATGAGGCGGTGGTGAAGCAGCACATCCGCAAAGGCGGCTACTTCGAACCCACTCCTCAATACGACGACTACATCCTCGACCGCTTCCGCCTGGGTGGGCCCTATCCGCACCTCGACGAGAACGGCAATCCTGTCGTTAAGCAGTAGACGCTCACTTCGTTCGAACCGAATACAAGCTCGACTGGGTGAGAATGAACAGCGTCTTGCCCAAGGGGCCGCCGAAGACCAGGTGGATCGGTCTCTCCGGCACCCGGACCACATCGATCAGTTTGCCGGCCGGCGTGTAGACGAAGATGTCTCCGGCCGCCAGATAGATGTTGCCCGCCTTGTCCTGCGCGACGCTCTCGCCGCCTTGTTCCACGAACGATTCCAGTTCGCTCAGGGTGCCATCCGCCTGAATCTTGCCCCGGTAGGTTCTCTGGTCGGATTCATTTGTCACGTAGAACGGATGTCCGGCCTCCGCCTTGACCAACCCGTAGGCTTGCAGGATGTAGGCCCATTTGTACCCGAGATAAGCCGGGCCCTGCACGATGACATCATTGGACGGAATGAACAGGGTGCCGTCCGGTGAGACATAGTGGTGCTTCGTGCGCGAGGTCACCACTTTGCGGAACATCTGATCCAGCGTGGTGTACTCCAGCTTCACCGGGTCCAGCGTATTTGTGAAATCGCCGTTGACCCAGTAGTTCACTGGCAGCAAGGCGGTACTGCCTGGACGCTCCTGCGCCGGTTGAGGAGCCAGCACCGTGACCTCATCCTCAGGCCCGTCCGGCTTGAACGCGTAGACGGCCAGGCCGCTGCCGCCGGAGGATGTCACGATGACGTTGCCGGCCTTGTCGATGGCGAGATTGACGGGATCCAGCGGGCTGTCGCGCAGGATTCTGAGCTCGCGCGTATCGGGGGAGTATCGATAGATCCGGTGCCAGTGCGCATCGACGAAATAGAGCCGGCCCTGGGCATCGGCCGTCCCACCCGCGCTGTTGTAGAAGCCGCCGGCGAGTTTTTCCACTTTCGCGCCGGGTGCGATCACTGTGGCCGGGTATCCTGCCGGCGGCGTGGGCCGGGCAGTATTCCAATCCAGGTGGGCGAACTCCCGGTCGCGCACTTCCGTCTGGAAGGTCGGATCCCAGATCGCTGTGCCGTAGGACACCTTGCCCTGCCGCACATACTGCCGGCATCCGTCCTTCTCCGTGCACATCATCAGGGAGCTGTTGTTATCGATATGAATGTTCCGGAATCGGATGCCCGTCGAGTCCGTCACCTTGATCGCGTACGGAAAGGGGCGATAGCTGCGCACCACCCGGTATCCGTGGAAGTTCGCAATCGTCAGGTTCTTCGAATAACTGATCTCCAGCGCGGAGGCCGATTCGCTCTCGCCCCTCTCGCCTTCGGTTTGCAGGGCGTAGAAGTCCCAGTTCTCCACGTGGTCGATCTTCGCCTCGGTCCGCACATGGTGTTCGCTGGATACCTGGTATACTTTGCCCGGGGTGGTCGTATCCGAGATGTACAGGCCGGTCTGTGCGAACGTGCTGGGCGTCCACAGGTTCGAGAACGTACCGCCTCCTCCGTGCGTTACCCAGAGGCTGGGATACTGGCCGTCCCACCGGCGGCGCGGATCGGGGTCGGCGCTGAGGTTGCTGTTGTAAGGCTGCTCGCGTTTGCCCGCTGGGCCGCGCGTCCCGTGCCCGCCCAGAAAGCGGACATCGTCCATCTGCGAGTCCTTGCCGGCCAGCCAGAGCGCGGCCACCGCACGGCTATTCGCTCCGCCTGTGTAAAGGCCGATGCCGGTGACCAGGTTGGTCGCGCCGCGCGGTGCCAGCAAAAGCGCCTTCGCGCTGCCTGGCCCCTGAAAGGCGGGTGTCCCATCCAGGATGTCGAATTGCGTCTCATCCGGGTGAAGTCCGATGAGAATGCTGTCCGGACGGAGCGTCAGCGTGTCGCTCACTACGTAGCGGCCCATGGGTATGTATAAAACCGGATTCTCGTTGATGGCCTTCTGCAGGGCCACGGTCTCGTCGGTTGTTCCGTCCCCTTTCAGGCCTAGCGATTTCAAATTCACCCACTTCTCTGTGGGCGGAGGGTCTTTCAAAGCGTTCGGCAGCGCAGGCGGCAGGGTCTTGAGGGGCTCAGTCAGAAAATCGGTCCGCAGTTCGGCCACCGCGCCCGCGGAACGGAGCGCATAGCCGTGCGACATCGATTTCACAAGATAGGCCGCACCCGGACTCTTCAATTGCCTGCCGCTCTCCCGGAGCCGGGCAAAGACAGGAACATTCCGGCAGTGACTGCTCTCCACGTTGATCTGCGTCAGCCGGCTTTTTTCATTGCTGATGATCAACGCCGGACCGCTGATGTCCATGAAGCGGGCGTCCTTGACCCAGAGTTGGTCGGAATAGCCGGAGTCGATGGCGACGGCGGTGGGTACGTTTCGAAACTCGCAATGCACCAGGGTCAACTGCGCCTCGTTTTCTCGGATGGCTGCCTCGCGTTGCCCGTCAAAGGTGGCATCGATGACGGAGAACTGCCAGGCCGGCGAGGGCTTCTTGGTGAGGATTCCATAACGGCCGCCGTGGAAATGGACATCGTAGGCGATGTTGCCGGCATCGTGGATGCCTGCCAGGCCCGATCCAATGTGGAAGTCCATGTGCGCCAGGTAGCCGTGTTGGGCGACGTGGAAACGCACAGCGACGGCCGCCGCGTTATCATTGCCGATCTCGAAATCAATATTGCTCATCGCCGAGTAGAACGTGCCGGGGTTGGCATCCCCGATATTGTTGTTCGGCGGCACCGTGCCGGGCGGCGGCGGAGGCAGACGAAAGCCCCGGCCCTGCATCGGCCGCATGCCCGCAAAGAAGAACATGGTCGCGATCCCCTGTTGGAAGCCCGGGGTGTGATCGCCCAGCACGAAGACCGGCCGTTTCTCGCCATAGCCAATCACCCGGATGCCTGGCCATACATAGATGGTCCGCGTCACGCGGTAGCGGCCTTCGGGAACAAAGAGGATTCCTTCCCCTTTCGTCTCCTGGACTTTGTCGATGGCGGCCTGGAGCCCGGCACTGTCATCTGCCAGTCCGTCGGCCCGCACGGCGAAGCGGTCCTGCGTCAGGTAGACGGCCTGCGCATCCTCCAGCCTCGTCTTGTAGTAGGAAGCTCCACTGCAGGGCAGCAACACACCGCCCAGAATCATGCCAAAGAGAATAAGTCGCGCCATTAATTAACACTCCTGAACTGCGAGCGTTTTGTCGCGTACTCATCATATGCCCGAGGCCCGGTCCGTGCGAGCCCGGACCTCGGGCGAGGCCGCTTCGCTCAGTAGTAGCCGAAGCGGCGCGCAAACCAGTTCTTCATCCACTGTGTCAGGACGCCATAGGCGCTGAGGATCACCACGAGCCACCCGAAGTAGACGCCAGGCAACGGGCGCAGGCCCAGCGTCTTCCCGAACGGAGTGAACGGAATCGCCAGCCCTGCGCAGATCACAAGCCCGGTAAGCAGGCTCAACGGCAGTGCGGCGCGGCTCTCCAGAAACGGGATCCGGCGCGTCCGGATGATGTGGACGATCAGCGTCTGCGAGAGGAGTCCTTCCACAAACCAGCCCGTCTGGAAGAGCGACTGGCCCGCAGGCGTCTTCGCGCCGAAATAGAACCACATCAGGGCGAATGTGGCATAGTCGAACAGCGATGACACCGGCCCCAGGAACAGCATGAAGCGCCCGATCGCCGCCACGTCCCATCGCCGCGGCGCCTTCAGGTACTCCTCCTCGACCTCGTCAAACGGGATGGCGGTCTGGGAGAAATCGTACAGCAGGTTCTGCACCAGCAGTTGCACCGGCAGCATGGGCAGGAACGGCAGCCAGACACTGGCGCCGAGCACGCTCAGCATGTTGCCGAAGTTCGAACTGGTGCCCATGCGGATGTACTTCACGATATTGCCGAAGGTCCGCCGGCCCTCCAGAACACCCTCCTCCAGCACCATCAGGCTCTTCTCCAGCAGGATGATATCGGCCGATTCCTTTGCGACGTCCACCGCGGTGTTGACTGAAATCCCGATGTCCGCCTCCCGCAGGGCCGCCGCATCGTTGATGCCGTCTCCCAGGAAGCCCACCACATGCCCTTGCGCCTTCAGGGCCGAGATAACCCGCGCCTTCTCCAGAGGAGACACCTTCGCGAAGACAGCCGTTTCCTCTACTACTTTGCCGAGGGCTTCGTCGTCCATCCTGGCGATCTCGCGGCCCAGCAGAATCCTGCCTGCTGCGATGCCGACCTCGGTGCAGATTTTGCGGGTCACCACTTCGTTGTCCCCGGTGAGGATCTTCACGGAGACCCCATGCTCTTTCAGCGCCCGGATCGCCGGCGCAGCCGACTCCTTCGGCGGATCGAGAAAGGCCACGAACCCGGCCAGGATCAGCTCGCATTCGTCCGCAACGGAGTAGACGGCCTTTCCAAGTGCGAACTTGCGGTAACCGACAGCGATCACCCGGAACCCTTCTTCGTTGAGCGCCCGGGCCATGCGCAGTGCTTTCTCCCGCAACTCGTCCTTGAGTGGGACCAGTTGCCGGTCCACATCCACCAGGGAGGTGATCCGAAGCATCTCCTCTACCGCGCCTTTGGTGATGAGCAGTTCCTCTGCCTTATCTGTTTCGACAGCCACCGAAATGCGGCGACGGACAAAGTCGAAAGGGATCTCATCCACCAGCCGGTAGTCGGTCGCCAGATGCAGGCCCTGCTCCAGTTCCGCATGCTGGAGCACGGCCACATCCAGCAGGTTCTTCAGCCCGGTCTGGTAGTAGCTGTTCAAGTAGGCGAGTTGCAGCACCTTCTCCGAGGCCCGGCCCAGCACATCCAGGTGCCGCTCCAGCACGACGCGATCCTGCGTCAGCGTGCCGGTCTTGTCGGAACACAGAACGTCCATCGCTCCGAAGTTCTGGATCGAATGGAGCCGTTTCACAATCACCTTCTTGCGGGACATGCTCACCGCGCCCCGGGCGAGATTAGCCGTCACCACCATGGGCAGCATCTCGGGCGTCAACCCGACAGCCACGGACAGCGCGAAGAAGAACGCCTGGCCCCAGTCGCCCTTCGTCCAGCCGTTCAGCACGAACACCAGCGGAACCATGACGAGCGTAAACCGGATCAGCAGGCGGCTCACCCGGCTTACGCCGCGATCGAAGTCCGTCTCCACCCTGCGGCCCGTCACTTCGCGTGCCAGAGCGCCCAGATGCGTGCCGGCGCCTGTCTGCAGCACAAGCCCGGTGCCCGTGCCGCTGATGACGTTCGTCCCCATGAAGCAGAGCGTAGGTTGCTCAGTCAACTCCGCATGGGGAACTCCATCAACCTGTGCCGACTTCTCCACTGGCATCGACTCGCCGGTCAAAGCCGCCTGGCTGACGAAGAGATCCTTGGTGGCCAGCAGTCTCAGGTCCGCCGGCACCATGTCGCCCGCGGAGAGGTGAACGATGTCACCGGGCACCAGTTCATCCACCGCCGTTTCAACCTTCACTCCGCCGCGCGTGACCGTCGCCGTCGTCTGGACCAGTTCGTTCAACTTCTCTGCCGCTTTGCTCGAGCGGAACTCCTGGGCAAAGCGCAGGATGGCGCTCACCAGCACCATGGTTGCAATGATGGTGGCTGCTTGCGAATCTCCGCTGATGGCGGCCACGGCGGCCAGAGCCAGCAGCAGCAGGATGAACGCGTTGTTGAAGGCATGCACCAGATGGCGCCACCAGGCGTCCGTCTCTGCCGCAGCCACCGTGTTGGGCCCATACTTTTGTAGCCTTTCCGCCACCGCCTGTTCGGACAAACCGTCCCAATCCACGGAGTACGCCCGCAGCAGCGCCTCGGAATCGCTACGTACTGCGTTTGCCAGGACACCCTGCTCCTGGCGCGCGGCAGGCCCGGTTCCGGCCCCGGTGCGCCCGTTCGTCTTCTTGAGCTCGAGATCCACGAGTGGTTTGAGCATGGTGATGCATCTCCTCTCGTGGCTGCAGTTCTGGGTTGTGCCCGTCAGCCAGCCTGTGCAGGCAGACAGCGCCTCTACCGGGAACCCCATCAGGACGACGGGGCGTGCCGGCGAATCAGCCTGGCTGCGCACACGGAGAGCGGGTGCGGGCAATCAAACGGGAATGAGTTGGTTGGGAAGCGGGCCCCCGCGAGGCGTCCTGCTGGCGCCGCGAGGAACCAGCCTGGATGCCCTAGTGGGAAGGGGGCAGGGAAGACCGGTCAAAACTCACGGCAGAAGAGCAAGCCGTCCGCGGAAAGCCCACCCACAAGGGAGGCTCATTCCGCTTGGCTATTGAACTACTGCCACTATTTGTTTCCATACGTAATTACACGGAGCCTTTCAGACTCCACCGTCAGGTTAGGCCAATCCGGAACGGTTCGTCAACCCGCGGTCGCTGCGGTTCCTTGCGCCGCTTCGGCCAGCACGCCGGAATCCGTACATTTGTCTTGCAATCGCCGGAGCCGCGGGAGCATCCTGAGAGGACTCCGCATGGACGACACCGTCTTATTCCTGGGCGCCGGCGCCACCAAATCCGTGAAAGGTCCGATGACCGACGAGATCCTGCCCAGGATGTACGCGGAAAAGTCTCTGCTGGCCGCTGCCGATCCGAAGGGGTTGGTCGCCAGGCTCGTGCAGTTCCTCGAAACGGAGTTTCACGTTCGTGCCGGTCTTCCAAAGGAAGAGTACCCCGGACTCCCGTTGTTGATGAGCCTCCTGGATATGGCCCTGGACCGCCGCGAGTTGTTTCACGCGGAATGGGATGTGACGGTGCTGGCCGAACTCCGCCAGGCGATTGAACTGGGCATCTTCGACGTCCTCGAGGAAGCCCTTGTGAAGTTCCCCACCAACAATCACTACTCGCTGCTGCAGCGCCTTTTTCCTCTGCCGTGTACCCCGCAGGTGATCACTACCAACTACGACCTTGTTGTGGACACCAGCATGATGCACCTCAGCCGGCAGTGGCGTCCTGAAGGGGGTCTGCCCAACTACCGCTGCGGCATTGCGAATCTGGCCCCCGTTGGCCCGGAGCAGCGATTCGGCTCCCTGCTGAAACTGCACGGATCACTGAACTGGCTGTACTGCCGCACTTGCCAGCGCCTGGAGTTGGGCGCCACCGATTCCACTCGTTTCCTCTCAATCTATGGGCAGATCATAGGGCCGGACTTGCGGTCGTCGTTTACGACGGATGGGGCGCCGTGCGGAGTGTGTGGGCGGCAGTTGCGCCCGCTGCTGGTCGCGCCTTCGCATCTCAAGGATTACCGCAATCCCCATCTGGGTCAGGTGTGGTACGAAGCCCAGCGGGTCCTCCGGCAGTCGAAGCGCGCGATCTTTGTCGGCTACAGCCTTCCGGACGATGATGTCGAAGTCATTTACTTACTCAAGCGGGGGCTCGCTCACATCACGGATCCTAAACAGATCACGGTAGTGGAGTACTGTGCGGAGAATCCGCTCATCCTGCCGCAACAGCATCCCGTCGGGCGCCGCTATCGCGCCCTTTTCGGAGACATTGACTGGCACGCCGGAGGATTGCAATCCTGGCTTGACTCGGCGTCGGGCCTGCCAATCGCCCCTGTGCACTAAGTAGCGGCACTGGAAGATGGAGGGAGTGTTCGCGCCAGGCCCCAGGAACACTTGATTCTGCTTACACGTCTGACACCTGAATTTCCGTCGATTGTGCGCCATTCTCCATTCCGGCGACGTTGGGAAGTGGCGAAGTTTACGGCGGCAATACGAGCCGCGGGATGTGGGAGAATCACCCCCAAGGAGTCTCCTCAATGTTCCTGCGATCCTTGATGCTCGCTCTCGTCTGCGCCGCCATGGCACTCGCGGCCGACGTGACCGGAAAATGGACGGCCGAGTTCGACACCCAGATCGGTCCGCAAAAGTACACTTACGATTTCAAAGCCGACGGCGCCAAGCTGACCGGCAAACTCAAAGGCGGCCCCGGCGATATGGCCAATGAGTCCGAGATCAAGGACGGCACGATCAAGGGAGACGAGATCTCTTTTGTAGAGATCTTCAAAATGGAAGGCAATGAAATCCGGATCGAGTACAAAGGCAAAGTCTCGGGCGACGAGATCAAATTCACTCGCAAAGTAGCCGACTTCGCAACGGAGGAACTCACGGCCAAACGGGCTAAGTAGCCCCTCCGGCAGAGCCGGTCCGTTGCGCCTGGTTCCCTGCCGACTCTGCCTCAAAAATATCGCGTACCGTCGCCTGCGCCCGTGTATTCTTCATACATGGACAGACGCAGTTTTCTCCGTCTTGCGCCTCTGGGCGCTGGCGCGTTCATCGCCGGCCGAGCCGCGCAGGCCGCCGGCCCGGTAAATAAGCGGGAGCGCATGCTTCAGTGGCTGGCAGGTAAGCCGGACCCGAATTACACTCCGGCCGCATTCTTTCTCCACTTCGGACCGCAGTACAAAACCGGATCCGCCGCCGCCCGGCGCCACATGGAGTACTTCCGCGCCACGGACATGGACTTCGTGAAGATCCAGTTCGAGCAGACCTACGACCGCCAGCCAAACCTCAACACTCCGGCCGACTGGGCCAATCTGAAGCTCCAGAAACTCGATTTCTACGAAGCCCAACTGCAGACCGTGAGGGATCTCGTCAGGGACGCAAAGAAAGAGGCCCTGATCCTGATGACCCTCTACTCCCCTTACATGTGCGCCGGCCATTGCGCCACCGCACCTCTCCTTCACAAACATCTGGAAGAGAATCCGGAAGCCGTCAAACGGGGCCTGGAGATCCTCACCGAAAGCCAGATGCTGTTCGTGCGCGCCTGTATCAAAGCCGGCGTCGATGGATTCTACATGTCAACGCAGGGGTCTGAAGCCAAACAGTTCAGCACGCCGAAGATCTTCGCCAACTATGTGAAGCCCTTTGACCTCGTCGCCATGAAGGAGATCAGCACCACCTGCCCCTTCAACATCCTGCACGTCTGCGACTACAATGCACCCTACTCCGGCTACGAGGCTACGCTCGAATACCCCGGCCAGGTCGTCAACTGCAATCCCAAGCTGATCGGCAAACAGCTGGCGCTGCCCGAAATCGCGAAGATGTTCAAACGCCCCTTCATGGGCGGTCTCGACCGGCACAACCTGCTGGCCGCGGCAACCCCTCAGCAGCTGAACGATGAGGTCCAGCGTGTCGTAAAGAGCGCTCCGCCACAGTTCATCCTAGGAGCCGACTGCACCGTGGCCGGCGACACGGATTGGAAGCGCCTGCGCCAGATCATCGACACGGCGCATCGCACCGGTCATAAAGCGTAGCCGGACCTACAGTTTCACCGGTTGGTGCTTCTTCACCCAGTCGGGGTCGAGATCTGCGCCAAATCCAGGCCCGGTCGGCACCTTGATCTTTCCGTTTACCACTTTCATCGGCGCGGTCTTGCACTCATACTTCACGTGGGTCTTGAACGACTTGAACTCGTGGTGCTCCCCGGCGTTCGGAGCCGCCGAAACGAACTGGACGTCGTAGAGGAATCCGAGCCCTCCGCCTGACATGTGCGGAACAATCGTCTTGCCAAACGCCGCGGCCATGCGCGCCACCTTCATGGACCGGATCAGGCCGCCAAAATAATAGTTGTCCGGTTGGACAATATCCAACCCGTCATTCGCCAGCAGCCAGCGGAAGCCGTAGTAATCGAAATCCTGCTCGCCATTGGCAACCGGGATCTTCAGGGTGTCCGCCACTTGCTTGATCTCTTCGATGTGGTCGAACTTCACGGGTTCCTCGAAGTACACATATTTGTACTCCTCCAGCAGCCGGCCCACCCGGATCGCTTCCGGCACCGTGTAGAAGCTGTTCGAATCCGCATACAGCGCCATCTTGTCGCCGAAGGTCTTGCGGACCAGGGGGATCATCCTCTCGGTCCGTCCGGGCGGCCCTTGCGCATACATGTCTTTCGTCATGAACATGAGCCCGCCTATTTTGATCTTCAGCGCATGGATGTCGTGCTCGGCGACGGCGCCCTTGATCAGCTCAATGGATTCCTCCACCGGCTTCTCACGCCACTCCGTGGCCATGTAGACGCCCACTTCCTTGTTGTGAATCTCCCCGATCAGTTCGCCCACCGGCTTCTTCGCCATGCGGCCCAGCATCTCGAGGATGGCAAACTCCACGGTCGCCAGAGGCAACCCGAGCGCCAGCCCGCTGAACCGGAAATTGAAGTTGAAGATGAACACCTTCTCCAGGATCAGATCGAGTTCACGCGCGTCCTTCCCGATGAAGAACGGAGCCACATCCTTCAGGAAGATCGGGAACAGCCGGTTCATCGAGCTGTGCGCCACGGAGATGCCTTCCGCTCCGTCCTTGGAGCGCACCCTGCACAGATAAGCGCCGTCGAGATGCAGCAGTTCCACCGATTCGATAATCACCGGAGCCGGGAAGTACTGCCTCTTCAGCACCGGCTGATTCAGCACCGCATCCAACTTGTCGTAGCGAGCCTGCACCGCCGGAGTCGGCGCCGCGCTCGAAGGAATCGCGGCCAGGCCCGCACCGCCCGCAGCGGCTAGAAATCTACGGCGATCGGCTTGCATGGGTGAGATCTCCTTGTCTCGCGAACCAAAGCCGCGGCGGCTGTCCAAGGAATTAATCCATCCGCCTGTCTCCATGGGTGCCGGCCGAGGCCGCCCCCAATCTATCACGCTTGCCCGCGTGCAGGAGCCGCCGCAGAGGATCCAACTCTGTTCCCCTAAACCTGCCGCCAAGCGAAGGCCGCGCAAGTGCCTGATTCTTCAATCGTCCGCCCGCTGACATTCCAGGAAAAACAGATCGCAAACACCTGCGGCACCGATTTCTGATACAAAAGTTCAGATGCCCGTTTTGGAGTCAGTGCCGGAAAACGCCAGTGTAAGGAGCCTTTCCTTCCTCGCTATCGCTCAGCTCGCAGGAAGGGCAGGGAATCCCCGCGCCTCAGACAGGCGGCCCGGAGCAGTTCACGCGTGAAAGTGCAGCGCACCCCACTCCATCCCACAGCGTCTTCGAACTGGTTTCAACGCAGCCGGACCGGATCAGGCCGTTTCGCCGGACTCCCCTGCCTGGCCTTCTGGGCCTGCCTGTGCCTTTTGGCGCCGCACGCCGCTGGTCAGAAGCAGAACGAATCCTACCAGCTCCACATCCACCGTGCCCCGTCGCCCGTCGTCATCGACGGCAGCGCCCACGAACCCGCCTGGCAATCCGCTGAAGTCGTCAACAACTTCTGGATGGTCCTGCCCATGGACACCGGCAAAGCCAACGTCCGCACCGATGTCCGCATGATGTATGACGACCACAACATCTACCTCAGCGCCATCTGCTACCACGGCAATGTCCCGGGACCTTACATGGTCGAATCCCTCCGCCGCGACTGGAACTTCGGCAACAACGACAACTTCATCTTCTTCCTCGACACCTTCGACGACCAGACCAACGGCTTCACCTTCGGCGTCAATGCCGCCGGAGCCCAGTGGGACGGCCTTCTCTACGAGGGCGGCAAAGCCAATTTAAGCTGGGATAACAAGTGGACGTCCTCCGTCAAAACTTACGACGACCGCTACGAACTCGAGATCGCCATCCCCTTCCGGAGCATTCGCTACAAGAAGGGCATCAAGCGCTGGGGCGTCAACTTCAGCCGGCTCGACCTCAAGACCACCGAAAAATCCTCCTGGACCCCCATTCCGCGCCACTTCCCAACCGCCGCGCTTGCCCTCACCGGTGTCCTCATCTGGGACGAGCCGCCACCCTCCCAGGGACCCAACATCTCACTCATCCCCTACGCCCTGGGCGGCATCAGTACTGATCACGAAGCCAACACGCCGCGCGAAACCCGTCACGACATCGGCCTCGATGCCAAGGTCGCCATCGGTTCGGCCCTCAACCTCGATCTCACGGTCAACCCGGACTTCTCCCAGGTCGATGTCGACCAGCAGGTCACCAACCTCGACCGCTACGAGCTGTTCTTCCCCGAAAAGCGCCAGTTCTTCCTGGAAAACGGAGACCAGTTCGCCAACTTCGGCTATGCCACCATCCGCCCGTTCTTCAGCCGCCGCATCGGGCTTGGCGGAGTGCCCATCCGCTTCGGCGCTCGCCTCAGCGGCAAGCTGAACAAGGATTGGCGCCTTGGCGTCATGGATATGCAGACCGGCGCTGAGGACGGCCAGGGCTTGCCCCCGCAGAACTTCTCCGTCTTCGCCCTGCAGCGCCGCATGTTCAGCCGTTCCAACCTCGGCATCCTCCTGGTCGACAAGGAATCCGCCTCCTACCAGTCCGTCACCCGGCCGCCCTCTCCTTCCACCTACAACCGGAACCTTGGGCTGGAGTACAATCTCGCCTCTGCCGACAATCTCTGGACCGGCAAGCTGCTCTACCTGAAATCCTTCCAGTCCGGCAACCAGAAGAGCGGCGATGTCTACGCCGGCCACCTGCAGTACAACAGCCGCCGCTGGCTGCTGCTCGGGCAGTCGGAGAACATCGACCCGCACTACACGGCCGAGGTCGGATATGTCCCGCGCAACGGCTATCACCGGACCCTGTCCACGGTCGGCTATACGTTCCTGCCGGAGGGCGGCCGCATTCTCAGCCACGGCCCCACCGTCAACAGCAGTACTTTCTTCGATTGGCAGGGCAGGCTCAGCGACTACGAGAATACCGTTGGCTACACGTTCAGCACCCGCGGGCTCAATGTCTTCACCGCGACCGCCGGTACGGATTACGTTCGTCTGCTGCAGCCCTTCGATCCCACCAACTCCGGCCGCGAGAAACTGGAAACCGGCTCCATCCATCGCTGGAACTTCTGGACCACCAAGTTCGACTCCAAGCCGCAAAGCGTCCTGCGCTACGGCTTCTCCACGCTCTATGGCGGCTACTACGCGAACGGCACGCGTCTCAACCTCACCAGCACCATCGGCTACCGCATTCAACCCTATGTGAGTCTCACCGGTTCCGTCAGCTACAACGACATTCGCTTGAAAGAGCCCTGGGGCCGCAATACCTTCTGGTTGATCGGCCCGCGTTTCGACGTGACCCTGACGAACACCCTCTACTTCACAACGTTCGTGCAGTACAACGAACAGCAGAAGAATATGAATGTGAACACGCGCATCCAATGGCGCTACAAGCCCGCTTCGGACGTGTTCCTGGTCTGGACCGACAACTACATGCCCGAATACCTGCAGCCGGGCCAGAACACCCCGGGTCTCTTCGCCGTCAAGAACCGGGCCCTGGTCCTCAAGTGGACTTACTGGTGGAACCTGTAACAGCTCAATGGGGGCACTCCTTTGGAATGCCCCCGCCCTGATCTGTTCTCCAACTAAGCCAGGATCTGATTACGCAACCCGCCGTGCCGGATCGCCTGCACTAGATCCCGCTGGAACATCTTCTCCGGGAAGCCGGGTTCAATCCGGGAAGCCTCATCCAGCCTCTTGCTTTGATCTTCGGTAAGCGTCAGGGTGAAGCTGGCCAGGTTGTCTTGGAACTGCGAGAGCTTCCGTGCGCCCAGGATCGGAATCACCGGCACCGGCCGGGTCTGCAGCCAGGCCAAAGCCACCTGCGCCATGCTCCGGCCTGTCTCCTGCGCGACCTGCTTCACCGCTTCGAGCACTTTCCCGACATCCACGCCTTCCGGCTGAAAGTCCTTCATCATGTCGTGATTCATGCGGGCATCCGCGGCTCCGCCGCCCTGGTACTTGCCCGTCAGCACGCCGCCGCTCAAAGGCGACCAGGCCGTCACCCCGATATTCAGCGCCTTCGCCATCGGGATCAGTTCCCGCTCGACCGTACGCTCCAGCAGGCTGTACTCAATCTGCAGGCCGGCAAACGACGTCCAGCCCCGCAGCTGAGCAAGCGTATTGGCCTGGGCAATCCACCATGCCGGAGCATCCGAGATGCCCGTATATAGCACTTTTCCCGCGCGCACCAGGTCGTCCAGTCCGCGCATCACCTCGTCCACCGGAGTCATGCCGTCCCAGATATGCACCCAGTACAGATCGATGTAGTCCGTCTTCAGCCGTTTAAGACTGGCTTCCACCGCCTGCACCAGGTTCTTCCGCTGATTGCCAGCCGCATTGGGATCCGTGCCCGGAAACGCGTTGGAGTACTTCGTGGCCAGCACGACACTCTCTCTGTGTCCGTCCATGAATTCGCCCAGCCAGCTCTCACTCGTCCCGTTCGTGTAGATGTTCGCGGTATCGATGAAATTGCCGCCGGCCTCGCGGAACGCATCGTAGACCTTGCGCGCCTCGTCCTTCCCGGAGCCCCAGCCCCAGTCGTCGCCAAACGTCATCGTGCCCAGAGCCGCTTCAGAAACCCGCAGCCCGCTGTTGCCCAGCAATCTGTATCGCATCCTGATCTCCTGTTTCCTGCAGCTATATGAATGCGTACGCACTCACGTAAGATTCAAACAAACTACTTCCGCGCAACGCCGGACCAGAACAGTTCAAACCCCTTCACCCGGTACACCCCAGCCTGGTCCGGATACCGCCGCATGAAGTCCATCGTCATGTCCGCCAGAGTGGCCAGTGCGGCCCAGATGTAAGGCATCGGCAGATCCCGGAAAGCCTTTTGCGCTGCGGCATCCTCCGCGATACGGTCGAACTCTCCGAAGGCGGCGGCCGAGGCCGCTTTCACACTCTCTGTCAGTCCGCCCCAGACCTGGATCTGCCTCAACACCTGCTGACCCTCAGGATGCGTGGCTCCCCAATCGACATAGCCGTTCCACACATGTTCCAGCCTGCTCCGCACACCCAGCTTGCGGGGAAAACCGGACATCATCGCATCGCTGAGCTCCAGTTTGAGCTCCAGGTACAGCGCGTTGATCAGCTCGTCCTTGGTCTTGAAGTAGGTGAAAAGCGAACCCTCCGCCACCCGTGCCGCGCTCGTAATCGCCGCCGTTGGCGCACTCAATCCCCGCTCCGCGAACACCTTGGTCGCCGATGCCAGAATCGCATTGCGCTTATCTTCACTCTTGGGCTTCGCCATACAACAACTTCTATAAATGAGTGTACGCTCAGTGATTCAGCAGGGCAACAGGAAAGGTGACGTGCCGCCTATCTGCCTTCTAGGACCCGCAAAGCCGCCTCCAGCCCCGGATCCCGTCCATTCCGCAAATCTTCCTGCGCGAACCCAATCACCGGAACATCCGGAGGCAACCCCCTCACATCGTAAGCCCATCCCTCCGCATCCCGGTACACCGCATTCGGCAATTCGACATCCCACCCATTCGGCAGATGCCGCGCCAGCGGATCGCAGAACACCCCCTGCGTGCTCTCCCCCACCCGCATCACCCGCGGCGACCGCCCCATCAACGCCTGCGCAAAAGTCTCCGCCGCGCTCATCGTAATGGGGCCTGTCAACAAAACCACCGGTCCTGCAAACCGGGGAGCCCGCCCCACCTTGACCGGAACCTTCACCCCCGGACTGAACCGGTCCGCGTCCAGCGCATCCGATCGCCCCTGGATCTCATAAGCGAGATACTCTCTCTCCGTCAGGCGGCCCGCCATCGCCAGGCCCAGCCGGTCATCCCCGCCAAACGAGAGCCGTAAATCAATCACCAGCCCGCGCAGCGCAGGATTCACCAGAATCACGTCCAGGGCGCTTTGCAGCGCACGCAGGTCGCCCTCATGCCCGCCACGCCGCGCGTAATCCCCAAATTGGAGAATCCGCAGATAACCGGCGTGGCCCGCAGTCACGCCGTATTGCCACTGCCCGCGGCAGAAGGGCCGCACTCTTCCCTGGAAGTAGGCCCGGTCTGTCACGGCCGCCAATGCCTTCCGCCCAGACTTTTCAAACTGCACAATAGCCCCACCCACAAGACGCTCGCTGTCCGGCCGTAGTGAGGCATCAAAGCTCTTCTTCAGCGAAGGAGCCTCAAGCCCCGTATGAATATCCGCCAGCGGCCGGATGAGCTCAGACAGGACTCGAAACAGTTCGCCAGGCGTAGTCCCGGGCCCAATCCGGGCTCTTTGTTCAGAAACCCGTCGAGCCCAATCCACGCCTCTCAAGACGAACGCAACGTATTGCTCAGCAAACGTCTGGGTGAAGACATCGAAATTACCAAGTGGCGTATTGGCAGTAGGAGGAGAGCAGCTGGAGGGCAGGGCGGCAACCCGTTCCATCAGCACACTGTTCAATGCCCCGGCACGCACCAGGCGTTTGAGGGGACCCGTGCCCTCTTCAACGACTGAGAACGAGTCCCCCTCTTTGGCCCGAAATCGGTCTCCGCGGCCTGCTACGCGTCGAGCCCTAAACCCGGCCACACATGTCGAACCGGTGACCTCAAACGTCTGCCAGTCCTTGCCGTGAACGGCATAGACATCGCCATACCCGACGCTCCGCCAGACTCCGTCCAGAGGCGTGCCGCCGCCAAACGCAGTGGTGGCAGTCAACGCCGCCCAGACACAGAGCCTTCCAGCAGCCATAGCAGGTATGGCGATTATAGAGGTCCCGCTGTTTGAGGCACAATCGCGCTGCGTGCGGGACTACTCGCTATCTCCATCGTCCGGCGGTGGCTCTGCGGCCGGCGGGGCCTCTTCCGTCTCCTTGGGCCGCTGTCGGTAAGACTTCAACCTTGCATGAATCGTCTTCACGCACAGGCCAGTGATTCGAGCCGTCTCCCTCCGGTCGTCCTTGGTCAACGCCATCGTCGCCAGAATGATCGATTCCTCCGCGCTTCGGACCGAAGTCGGGAAGGGAATCGTGATGCGGTTGGCCTCCACCTCTGTCCGTTGCAGGGAAGGGGAGTACCCCCGAAGCGCACTCTGGAGCAGCGGTGGCAAATGGGCCGGCATTGCCACCTGCCCGTCGCTCAGGATCATCGCTCTCTCCAGCACGTTGCGCAACTCCCTGACATTCCCCGGCCAGGCGTGCCGGATCAGCAATTCCATGGCATGCTGCCCCACACGAAAAGCTGGATGCCCGTACTCCTCGCCCAGCAGTCTGCACAGACTGTCAGCCAGCGCCGGAATGTCTTCCTTCCGTGCGCGGAGCGGCGGCAGATGAATCGGAATCACATTCAGCCGGTGGAACAGGTCGTTGCGGAATCCGCCATCCCGGATCGACTCCCGCAGATCCCGGTTCGTGGCCGAAATGAGCCGGAAGTCCAGCTCGTCTGTCAGGGCGCCGCCCAGCGGCTGCACCCGTGAATCCTCCAGTACGCGCAGCAGCTTAGCCTGCGCGGTCAGTGGCATCTCCCCGATCTCGTCAAGGAACAGCGTGCCTTCATTCGCTTGTTCCACCAGGCCGATGTGATCCTCTGCGGCGCCGGTGAAAGTCCCGCGGCGGTAGCCGAACAGCTCGCTTTCAATCAATCCTTCGGGCAATCCCGCCGAATTGATTGCGACGAATCGGCCCGGCCTCTGGCTCAGCTTGTGGATCGTCTGGGCAAGCACGTCTTTGCCTGTGCCGCTCTCGCCGGAGATCATGATGCCGGCCCGCGTGGCCGAGACCCGTTCGACCGTCTGCCGGATGCGAAGCATCTCCTCGCTGGCTCCAAAATGAAACTGCGGCTTCGAAACTTCAGCGGCCGCCGCACTGGTGGCTTTGCCCTCGTCCTGGAGACGGGCAAAGAGCCGCCGAAGCTCCAGCGATACCAGGGGCTTCTGCAGCATCCAATAGGCGCCGCGCCTGTGCACTGCCTCGATCGCCAGGTCGATGCTGCTCTCACTGGACTGCAGCACGACAGGCGTGCGTAAACCGCGCGAGCGGAGGCGGCGAATAAAAGAGAAACCATTGGTATCGGCGATACAGAATTCACACAAAATCAGGTTCGGCCGAAATTGCCGGCAGCGGGTCAGGCCTTCGTCAAAACCAGTCGATTGAGCGGTTTCGTAGCCCCACTCGGCAATCGTCTCGGCCGCATAGCGCCGATCATTGGCGTCTTGATCGATGATGAGAACTCGAGGGGCGGTTTGCATAATATTGAACCTGCCTGACTTGATACCCCGCAAGTCGTATGCCAAATCAGTCTGCATTGATACCCTGCAATCAATAGAGTTCCTTTTATTGCCTTCCGGCAATCAGTTCCCGCAAAAAGTACCGTATGTTCAGAGGGCAAGTCCGTAAAAACTGAGCGTTATGGCGGCTTTATCGCAAAAGCGCCCCTAACAGATTGACGCGTATTTTTCGAGCGGGCATCAAAGCCGCCTGACTTGCATCGGATTCCGTGCAGGCCGCTGTCCCGCGGCAACTCCGTGGCACTGTCCAACCTATTGAATCCAATACGAAAGCCATCTCCTCGCCGCTACCTGGCATGTAGGACTAATCCTAGAGAATTGAAGCGGGCAATTTGCCCGAGAGCCACTTCCCGGCACTGGCGTCTGGCCAGGACGAACTGAAACAAATGCCGCTCAACATCTTTCTAACTGTAGACTCGCTCGCTCTTGAATCAGGAACCGGCCCATAAAGCTGGACCGAGAGCTTACGGTCAAGGAGAATCCCATGAAGCATTGTCTGTTGTTGTTGCTCACCTTCACAGGAGCTTCTGCGATGTTCGAAACCGACAAGGACTTCATCACCAGTGCAGCCGACGGCGGAAAACTGGAGGTGGAGCTGGGACGCAAGGCCCAAGAGAAATCGGCCAGTACCGAAGTGAAGAAGTTGGCCGCCATGATCGTCCAGGATCACGTCCGGGCCAATACCGAACTGGCAACCTTGGCCAGCACCAAGGGGGTGACCCTGGATTCGGGCCTGTCCATGAAAGCCCGGGCCAAGGTAGCCAAACTGAGCCTGCACTCCGGCGATGGTTTTGATAAGGCCTACGTCGCCGCGATGGTCGACGACCATAAGGAGGATATCCTGGCCTTCCAGCAGGCCAGCACCTCGGCCCAGGACCCGGCAGTTCGCAAATTTGCCGAACGCATGCTGCCCACACTGCGCAACCACCTCGAAAAGGCCATGGCTCTCCAAAAGGAATACGCCAGTGCCGCGCACTGAGCTCAACCAGCCGCACAGGCCGAGATGGTTCCGGATTGAGCCTGATCCCACCGGCGCACTTTGAAGCTGATCAGGCCAATGCGTAGAGCGGCGGCGATGCTTACCTCTCCTGGCGACGCCGCCGCACTACGACCCATCCTGAAAGACCGTGCTCCATGGAAGACAGCCGGTCAGGCTTCAACCAGTTCTTTGACGCCGAAGAGCTCACGCAGGCGCCTGCGCACTCGGCACAGCCGGATCCGCACGGCCACAGCGCTTACACCCAACCGTGCGGCAATCTCCTCGGTGGCATAGCCTTCCTCGTAAAACAGACGAAGAATCAGGCTGTCGCGCTCGTTCCCGCCGCGAAGCACTCGCCGCAGATCGACCTGCGATTCGAGTTGCAGCGCCTGATGACCGCGGCTGCCATTCGTACACGGGCCGCAGCCGGTACTCAACGGAACCGTGCGATAAATCGTTCGCGCGATGTTCCGGAACATGTTTTTGGCGATCCCGTTCACCCAGCACACGATCGAGTCCGAACGCTGCAGTTGGTCTCGTCGCTCCCAGCCTCTCGCCCACGCGGCCTGCGCTATCTCTTCCGCCAGGTCGCCTCTGGCGCCTCGCGAATGCAGGAATCGCACAGTCCTTCCGAACCCTTCCTGGAATTCGTCTTCGAAGCTTGCCTCGTCTGCTGGACGGGGATTCCACTGCCCGGTTGGAACTCCTGGCTTGTCACACATGCCCTTCTTCTTGCACTCCGCCTTCCAGAATCGCTGTTGACTGGAGACCCGGCCTTTCTTCCATCGGAATAATCGGGTTTCGAAGACAACGGCAACCCTTCGCAACTTGCCCGCATGCCATCGCCCAGGCGCACCGAACGAAAGAGCGAAGACGGCTCGTCCTGTAGAACGCTGTGCGGCCTTCATCGAATTCCGTTGCCGCCGCTGAAACACATCCTTGGCCGCACGAGTCTACGCCCCGGAGGCCCAATGCAACAGAGCGTTCTGCACACTTGTCTGATTGAAAACATCCGCGACATCTACGATGCCGAGAAACAACTCACCAAGGCCATTCCCAGGCTCGCCAAAGCCGCAAGCTCAGAGGAACTGGCTCAGGCCCTGAACAAACATCTGAAGGAAACCGAGAATCAGGTGGACCGCATTGAGGAAGTCTTCAAACTCCTTCAGGTGCCGGCCCGCGGCAAAACCTGCAAGGGCATGAAAGGCCTGATCGAGGAAGGCAGCGAAGCCCTGAGTGAGCACGACGAGGGGCTCCAGCGCGATCTGGCCATCATCGCCGCGGCCCAGCGCGTCGAACACTATGAAATATCCGCTTATGGCACCGCTCGCGCTCTGGCCGAGCAACTGGATCAGACCGAGGTCGCCAAGCTCCTGCACCAGACCATGAAGGAGGAATCCACAGCCGATAGCAAGCTCACCGAGTGCGCGATGAGCCTTTACGACACGCAGGGCGCCATTCAGAATTAAGCACGGAAACAGGCAGTCCAGCGACCCGCGAAACCTTCGGGACCCTTGGCGGCCCGGCGCTCCGGCCCTCGGCCACAAGCGCCGCGCCGCCAGGCATCATTCCCTCTCGCGTCACTGCAATTCCGCCGGCGCCTGCTTACCCCCCTTCGCCTGAATCGTCACACTCGCCTCCGTCAATCCGGGCGCCGTCGCCTTCAGCCGGATCGCACCGCTTTGCTTCGAGCTCCGGATCACCACCAGCGCTCGTCCCTGGTACAGCCTGCGCCGGTTGCCCTGGTAGGACTCGGAATCCCGCCCGTCCGCATTGCCCACCGCCGCGATCAAACCCGGACCTTCCACTGCGAACTCAGCCTCCTGGTCTGCGCTCGTCTGCAGCCGCCCCTCCGCATCCACTGCTTCCACGGTCACGAAGGAAAGATCCTGGCCGTCTGCCTGCACAGCTGCACGATCCGCCGACAACTTCAGCCGCGCCGGACGGCCCGTGGTCGTAAGGACGCTCTCCGCGACAACACGGTCGCCGCGCACGCCAACCGCCCTCAACTGGCCCGCCGAGTACGGCACATCGAACATCGCCTTGAACTCCTGCTCGCGGCCCGCCGGCTTCTCCCCGATCAACTGGCCGTTCAGGTACAGCCGGACCTTCTCCACCCCCGAGTACACCTCCACCTGCAGCGTCTTTCCTTCCTGCCCGGGCCAGGTCCAACTGGGCATCGTGGGGAAAACCGCCCAGCCCGCCACCACCGTCTTCTTGCCCTCCGGCTCAGGCAGCCTGACCGTCGCATACACCCGGTCGCCACCGTTCCACAGAATGTCCCGATAATAGGACTGCGGCTTTCGATACCCCGTCAGGTCGATATCTCCACACTGCGCCGCATGCCAGGGAAAGCCCGGAAACAGCGCACTCAGCGGAGACTCGCCGCCCTGCGCCGCACCCTGCGTCATCAGGGCGCTCATGTCCATCCCATTCGCCATCGCCAGGAACATCTTGTCGACCATCGACTGCATGCCCGACATCGCCTTGCTGGCCATCGCCGCCAGCTGAGGCGACCCGTAGCTCCACGACCCGATGCCCGACTCGCCCAGGTAGTCCATGGCGGTCCACACAAATTCCCCCAGGATGTACGGGTTGTCCTTCGACAGCCGCCACTCCGTGAACGCCGCCCCCGGGAACGATTCCGTAGTCATCATCAGCCGGCCAGGCAGCCGCCGGTGGTCCTCCTCGTGATGAGCCGCCAGATTGTAGTTGTACCCCGTCACATCGAGATTGGCGATCACCGCGTCCGGGTATTCGCCCGACGTGCTGGTCGGGAATGCCTGGCTCACCGGACGGCTGCTGTCGAGCGACCGCACCTGGGCCGCCAGCTTCTTCGCAATCCCTGGCCCTCGCTCCACCAGTACTTCGGGGATCTCGTTTCCGATGCTCCAGAAAATCACCGACGGATGATTGCGATCCCGCAGCACCATCGCCGAAAGATCGCGCTGCCACCACTCTTCAAAGTCGCGTCCATAGTCGAACTTCGCCTTGTTCGCCTTCCACGTGTCGAAGGCCTCATCAAACACCAGCAGGCCCAACCGGTCGCACGCGTCCAGAAAGGCCGGGGATGGCGGGTTGTGAGATGTTCGCACCGCATTGAAGCCGGCCGCTTTCAGGATCTGCACCCTCCGCTCTTCCGCACGGTCGAACGCCATCGCCCCCAACGGACCGTTGTCGTGATGCACACTCCCGCCCGCCAGTTTAATCGGCTTCCCATTCAGCAGCAGCCCCTTCTCCGCCGACCAGGTGATGGTCCGAATGCCAAAAGGCGTCTCGACCTCGTCCACCACCGTCCCACCCTGCAGAACTCGGGTCACCACACGGTACAGCGTGGGATCCTCCATCGACCAGAGCCTCGCTCGCGCCACCACGACTTCCTGATTCGCTTCGGCGGCGCCGCTTGCCGGCACCTCCAGACTCGACTTGGCCGAGCCCGCCGGTTTCCCATTCCGGTCGAGGATCCTCGTCTCGACCGTGAATCCTGTCCGCGCGCTGCCCTCATTGGCCACGCGGGTTCGCACCGCAAGCGTGGCCCGATCACCCGCAACCGCTTTCGTCGTCACGAATACACCCCAGTCCGCCACGTGCGCCGGATGGATCACCACCACCCGAACATGCCGGTAGATGCCGGACCCGCTATACCACCGGCTGTTCGGCTGCTGCGAGTTGTCCACGCGCACCGCCAGGACATTCGGCTGCGTGAAGTCCAGGTCCGGAGTGAGATCAAAGCGAAAGCTGGTGTACCCGTAAGGCTGATTGCCCAACTTATGGCCGTTCAGGTAGACCGTGGCATCCCGGTACACCCCGTCGAACACCACATGGACGCGTTGCCCCTTCCATTCCGCGGGAGCCCGGAAGCTCCGGCGATACCACCCCGTGCCCGCCGGATAGAACCCGCCGCCGGAACCTGTCGGGTTGTCCTTCGCCGGTTTGCCCTCAATGCTCCAGTCGTGCGGCAAATCCACCTTGCGCCAACTCGTGTCGTCATACGATCTTGCTTCGGCACCGCTCGGATCGCCCAACAGGAAGCGCCAGTTCGAATCCGCCGCGAGTTCCAACCGCGGCGAATTCGCAGGAGCGGCCGCCATCACCGTAAAGACGGCTGGCATCGACAACAGCGCCAGCATCACCGCCCAACAGCGGCAAGGCCGCAGCCCCACGCCTCCACGAACTATGCGTGTCAGCTGTCGAACACCCGGCACCCGGGCATCGCTCTCAAACCGAACCAGGGACCTCAGCGTGTCCGGAAAACTACGGTGGGCACTCTGTCTCACAACTACCTCTTCTTCCGCTTGCCCGAACTCGGGCTGTTCTTTCGTTTCACTTCACTCGGCGGAGCGGGCGCCCGCATCCCGAGCAGGAGAATTCGAATCGTCTCGCGGAACAGCCGGTCCACCGGTTGTCCGTACTCCATTTCCACCCGCCGCCCCAGAGACGCCAGCCGCCGTTGCGCCCCAATCACGGCATTGATCACCGCGTGCATTGTGAGTTCCGGATCCAGATCCGGCCGGAGCGTGCCATCCGCAATCCCTGCCCGAACCAGAGTGCTGAAGTATTCCAATCCTCCAGGACTGACCTGTGCTTCCAGCGACAGCAGCCGTTCCGGCGACCATTGCCGCGCGTACATCGAATCGAACTGAGCCATGAACCGGATCTTCGAAGGACTCTGAGTGAACCCCTCGGCCATGAACTCGAGCAGGGCAGTGATCTTGTCCAACGCCGTAGCCGCGGCATCCATCGCCTTCTTGGCTCGTTCCGCCCCGTCCGCAAACACATCCGCGACAATCGCCCAGACGATATCGTCTTTGTTCGAAAAGTACTCGTACAGCGTAGACGGCCGGATGCCGGCGCCATTGACAATCTCGGCGATGCTCACCCGGTCGATCCCGTGTTCGTCGAACAGCTTCTCCGCCGCATCCAGGATGCGCTGGCGCTGCCGGACTCGATGCGAGCTATACGTTCCTCGTTTTGCGGCTTCGTTCATAGCGCTTCCGGCCAGCGGACGATTCCGAAGCTCAGTCCAAATTCGAATAGCACTTTCGAATTAGCCTATCCCTCGACCCGGAGACTGTCAACAGGAAACAGGCCGCACGAGCAAAGTGCACCCTGCGAATCCCAGGGAGACCGCGGCCTGGCAGAGGACCTTTCCCAAACCCGCCACGAGGACGAAATGCTGCAAATTGGAGTCACACGCACGGTAAGTGCCGGCAGAGATTCTCCGCTCACACGGTCAGCCGGAAGGAATTCTAATTTCAAAAGTTGTCCGGCCAACTGTTTTCCGTAAACGGAGAATTCTGTCTTAATTGACTTATGATGGGGTGGTAGTGAGTGGAAGATCCTTGAAGCGTCCGGCAGACATATCCACTCCTGTCCTCAAGGAAGGACGGGCCCACCAGCCAAACGCAACGATGCGATCGCGGATCTCCTGGTGCAGGCCGCCGTCGCCGGTGAACTTCACTTCGTCACGGTCGGATTTCGTTTCTGAAGCTTCTGTAGGAAGCGTACCGCATGTTCGCCGGCCAGTACGCCGACCAATCCAAACAACATCAGCAGCACATATACTGTGCCTCTGCTATAAGTCAGTCTCTGAACTCCGAAGACTGAAAACAGAACCACAGCTGCAAGTAATCCTATGATCCGCGCCGCTAGAATCACGTGTCCTCTCTGTAGCAATGTCGGTCTACGGAAGAACTCCACCACATACTGTCAGGGTGGTGATTGCACAATAAGCGCCGGACGGGCGTCTGGACGGGGCACAGCCTGGTTCGGCCCAGCCTCTTCTCGCCTCCTGGATCCATGCCCTTGCCGTACGATTTACAGCGCAATGATGAACAGCATAGTCGGTGATTCCCTGGTAATCAACCGGCGTCCAGAGCCTTCTCCTCTTGGGTTCTGTCGCTCGCCCCGTGGACTCCTGGTTGCTTGCTTGACTTTCGAAGGCGTCGATACTCTTCTTGCTGCTCCGGTGTTTCAAACAGTTGACGCCAGTTCTCGACTCCGCCAGATCTTCGTAAGAACTCCATGTAGAGGACCCGGCGACGGTCATGGCCACTGAAACGCACCTCAGCACTCGACCATTCGTAATCGACCGGCTGCTCCGCCAGCCCTGTTCGAATCGGATTTGGTTCGACGTAGCGACTTGCTGTCCAAAGGTGGGCGGGCCCATCGGGCAGGAGTAGAATCGGTTCTGCCAGAGATGCCCGCAACGCGAGCGTTGAAATCCTGTGCGATTCGTCCATCAACGCGCCGCAGGAAGACTGCCAGCGAGTTCTCTTCCGGATGGACGGGAATCAGATGTATGCGATTGCGCATCACGCAGTTACTCGCTGTTCTACAAAGCTCCGATCGCGCCGCCTGGTAAGCAGCGGCACGTCAAGGTCGACTTGACCGAGGCCGCAAAGCAACGGCTAGTGGGGGCACGAGTGCGCGCCCGGAAAGGATATGTGACTCCAACTGCTCAGAATCACTGAGGCAACGTTCCGCCGGAACCATATCAAGGAGACGGCTACAATCCGGCAACCGTGAAGCCACGAAATCAATCCCGAACTACAGCATCTGGCTTGACTCCATTCCACTGGCGGCCACTGCGGCCCCCCGTGCATGAATTACACTCAGTCAACCTGCCTGTGCTTTGGCGAGCGCCAGTAGGAGGCGCAGAGTCGAACTGCTGCGTGGCATAATGCATTTGGTCCATCAGGTTTGGCAAATGCAAATCATGACAAATTGATCAACGAGGCATCGAACGCGGAACCAGTTGAAAGGTGGCGGGAATGGCCTGTGTGAATTCATTGACCTCTGCTCGAAGGGCCAACCAGATGCCCTCGTTGTGAACTCCATGGCTACAATGGCTTAAGCTTGAATCGACGGCAGTGCTGCATGGAGCGCGTTTCCAGGACAGAGGAAGTCCAGGCGGAGTCCACCTCGCGAGCGGCGGTGAGGCGAGCGCCCCTGAAATCTTCGCCGCTGTAGTCCGGTCTGGCACGCTCTATCATTTTGGGGGCGGCCCTGCGCGAGTCACCGCGGAACCCAGAATATCTTCCATTTCAATTCAGCAACTTACCACCAGCCTCTTCGAAAACTCCCACCCTCTCATGCCATAATCCCGCTTCGACTGGCACGAAACCCAGTCAATGAGATTCGGCCGCCCGCCCAGGCGCCCCGTCTCCAGTTCTTTGACATCCGCACCGCCCCACAACCCACGCCCGCGCTCCCGTTCATCTTCCAGCCGGAACCGGAGCGCGCACACGCGGGCATCACCACAATTTTGAGGGATCAAACCCATTCCACCGCCCACCAGCCCAAACGGCAGGTGTCGGCACGATCCATACGCCAACCCGTACACCAGCTCATTTTTGAGGGAACAAAGCCATTCCTCCGACCAGTGCCCTCAGACAATCCCTTCCAAACGCACCCGGCCCGCTCCAATCCGCTCGTACCGAGCGATCAAACCCAATCCGGTTCGCTCAGAAGAACGCGTATAGATTCACCAGCCAGGCCGCAATTCCATCCGCCGTGAGGGAACAAAGCCATTCTCCCTGCGTCGACCGAAAGGCCCGCCGGTCCCACCCGGAGCTCCCAATCCAACCGCCACGAGGGAACAAACCCATTCCGGACGTCATTACTCCCGACGCCTCCGTCAGCATTCAAACCAGCAAACAACCGCGTTTTTGAGGGAACAAACCCATCCGCGCGACGCAATCCAGCCCAAGGAGCTGGCCCGACACCTCCGCCCACCCCGAAACCCCACGATTTTGAGGTAACAAACCCATTCGTCCACCCGGTTCTTCCGCCCCACAAACACAAACAGCCGCCACGCACTCTCATGCATGGCGGCTGCTCTCTCCGGCCCGGTCCAAACCCGGCCCGGCCCGTCCTACTTCTTCCGCAACACCCCGCCCTTCGGCGTCTTCGGTGTCGGAGCAGGGAAGGGATACACATCCGGCATCACCTTCACGCCCGTGGTGAACTTCCATTCACTTCCGCCCGGCGTCGGGAACGTCAGCTCCAGAAACGAAGCCGAATACCCATGCTCCGGCTTCGCCAGCTTCACCACCCACTTGTTCGGGCTCTCCTCCGCCACATCTTTACTCTGATACGCCGGCCCAATCTGCTCCAGCCGGAAATCGCGCGCCTCCGGGTTCGTCGCGCTCCACAGTTTCACCGCGCTCGGCTTGTCCTTGCACGTCACCGTGATAATGCCGTCTTTCGAAATCGACCAGTCGAACTCCGGCCGCTTCCAGCTCTTCACGATCGACTCGTAATAGGACGCCAGGCTCTGCGCCGCATCCGATCGCCGCGTCACCCCATGGTCTGTGTTCGGCACATACCGCAGGTACTTCTCGCCCTTCAGGTCGTTCCAGTAGAACTGCGACGAGTCCACCACGAAGAACTGGTCGCCCGCCGAGTTCACAATGTACTTCGGCATCGTCATCCGGTCCCGGTACTCGTACGGCTCTTCAATCTCCAGCAGCTTCTTGTACTGCTCCGTACCCTGCCACTCCATGATTCCGTGCTCGACGTAATCCTTCACCGCCGGCGCCCAGAACCCATACACCCGCCAGTGATGCGTGAACGACGCTTCCATGTTCAACATATCGATCACCACCGGCATCACCGCGATCACGCGCTTGTCCACCGCGCCCACCGTCCACGTCGTCCAGCCGCGCTTGCTGCCGCCCGTCACCACCCACCGCGCCACCTTCACTTTGCCGCCCGCCTCGCTCGCCAGAAACTCCTGCGTTGCGTCCATCGACTTCACCGCGCCCTTCGTCATCGGCAGCCGCAGCGGCCACTTCTCGTCGCCCGTCTCCAGGAACTTCTGCCACGTGAACGCGATGATCGCGTCTTCCGTCCGCTGCCGCGATTCGCCATAAAAACTCAGCGGCTGGTTCGGGATCATCTTCAGATCCACCGTCACACTCTGCGTCTTCGCCGCCATCCCCGCCAGGAACACATCCTGCTTGTCCGGAGCCGCATTGTTATTGCTCCCGCCGCCAATCGCCAGCAGCGCAATGTCGCTTTCCACCTTCTCCGGCTTGTACACCGTCACCCAGTGCTTCCATTCCGTCCTGTTCACTTCGGCAGTCGTAAGATAGTTCTGAGAAGTGACATTTAGGACGTAGGCGGTCACGCCCTGGCCCGGAATCGTCTTCACCAGTTCCCACTTGTAAGCGGGATCCGGCTTGGCGACATAACGGTCGAGAGCCGTTTCTTTCTTGGTCTGCGCGCACACAGACAGGCCTACAACGGCAAGCAGGGCTAGGGAATGAGTGATTCGGTTGTGATACATGGAACCCGCATAAATCATAACCGATATACTAGGTTCAAATGGCTGTTTCGTCGTCCGTTCTGATGCCCGCTCTCGTCAAGTCTCAAGCCGAGCGGGGAATGATTCTAAAGGATGTTCCGGTCCCCGAGATCGGCAAAAATGACGTCTTGATACGGGTTCTCAAGACGGGCATTTGTGGCACCGATGTCCACATCTACCAGTGGGACGAATGGGCCCAGCGCCGCATTCATCCGCCCCTCGTCGTCGGCCACGAATTCATGGGTATGGTCGAGCGCGTCGGCGAAGCCGTCGACGAATTCAAGCCCGGCGACCTCGTCTCCGGCGAAGGCCACATCGGCTGCGGCCACTGCTTCTTCTGCCGCACCGGCCTCGGCCACATCTGCCGCACCATGAGGATCATCGGCGTCGACCGCGACGGCTGCTTCGCCCGCTTCATCTCCATGCCGCAGTCCAATGTCTGGCGCCTCAAGCCCGGCATCCCCCATGAAGTCGCCGCGATCTTCGACCCCTATGGCAACGCCATGCACACCGTCATGGCCCAGCCCGTCAACGGCCGTACCGTCGCCGTCATCGGAGCCGGAGCCATCGGCCTCATGGCCTGCGCCATCGCCCAGGCCGCCGGAGCCCTCAACGTCCTCGTCGTGGAACCCCACGCCAACAAGCGCGAAATGGCCAACAAGCTAGGTCTCCGCTTCACCTACGACCCGAAGGTCGAAGGCTGGGAAAAGGGACTACTCGAGCGCACGCCCGATGGCATCGGCGTCGACGTAGCCCTGGAAATGTCCGGCAGCGCCCCCGGCATCCACACGGCATTCAAGATCGTCCGTGCCGGCGGCGATGTCGCCATGCTGGGCATCCCGCCCACCGAAGTCGGCATCAACCTGGCCGAAGAGATCATCTTCAAGTCCGTCACCGTGCGAGGCATCAACGGCCGCCTGATGTACCAGACCTGGTACCAGTGCGAGCGCTTCCTCCTCGACCAGAAGCTGGACCTGATGCCGCTGATCACCCACCAGTGCGGCTACCGCGACTTCCAGGACGCCTTCGGCATGTTAGAGCGAGGCGAAGCCGTCAAGATTGTAATGAGCTGGGAAGACTAGCCGAATGGCCACCCCGCGGCAACCAGCGCCACGAACCACCCCCGCCCCGGCGTGGCCACCCACCGCGCTGCGAACCGCGACTGGTAAGGAGCGGGCCCACGCCGCGCCACGAACCACGACCGTAAGGGAGTGGTCCCCCACCACGCCACGAACCGCGACCGTAAGGGAGTGGCCCCCCACCGCGCTGCGAACCGCGACCGTAAGGGAGCGGGCCACGGACAACGGCCTCTCCTCCAAAGCGATCACCAAATCCAACCAGCCCCCGCAATCACCCCCATCCGCCTTCTCCAGGAAGGCGGCCCCCCTGGTCCGCGCGGGGTCCCCAGACCCCGCCTCCTCCGCCCGCCAACGAGGCTTAGCCTAATGCCAACAAATCCCCTGGCCTATCTCGGCCAACAACTCGACGAATTGAAAGCCGCCGGATCCTACTTCCGACTCCGCGAACTCGAAAGCGCCTGCGAGGCCGTGAGCCACGCCGACGGCCGCGAGGTCATCAACCTCGCCTCCAACAACTACCTCGGCCTGGCCAACCACCCCAAGCTTAAGGAAGCCGCCCTCGAGGCCGTCCGCAAGTACGGAGCCGGCACCGGAGCCGTCCGCACCATCACCGGCACCCTCGACATGCACATGGCCCTGGAACGCAAGATCGCCGCGTTCAAGCACACCGAGGCCTGCGTCGTCTTCCAGAGCGGCTTTGCCGCCAACGCCGGCACGGTCAGCGCCATCCTCAGCCCCGAGGATCACATCATCAGCGACGAACTGAACCACGCCTCCATCATCGACGGCTGCCGTCTCTCCCGCGCCAAGATCCACGTCTTCCGCCATCGCGACGTCGCCCACGCCATCGAGAAACTGGAGGCTCTCAAGGACGAACCCGGCCGCAAGCTGCTCATCACCGACGGCGTCTTCTCCATGGACGGCGACATCGGCCCGCTCGACCACCTCACGGAAGCCGCCGAAGCCCACGGAGCCATCATGATGGTCGACGACGCCCACTCCTCCGGAGTCCTCGGCCGCAACGGCCGCGGTACCGTCGATCACTTCAATCTGCACGGCCGAGTCCACATCCAGGTTGGCACGCTCTCCAAGGCCATCGGAGTCCTCGGCGGCTACGTCTGCGGCAGCAAGGACCTCATCGAGTTCCTCTATCACCGCGCCCGGCCGTTCCTTTTCTCCACCTCGCATCCGCCGGCCGTCACCGCCGCCTGCAGCGCGGCCTTCGACCTCCTGGTGGAAGAGCCTGAACGCATCGAGAAGCTCTGGGACAACACCCGCTACTTCAAAGCCGCCCTCAAGGACAAAGGCTTCGACACCGGCGTCAGCGAGACGCCCATCACCCCCATCCAGGTCGGCGAAGCGAAGATGGCCCACGCCTTCTCCGCCGCGCTCTTCGAGGAAGGCCTCTGGGCCACCGGCATTGGTTTCCCGACAGTGCCAAAAGGGAAGGCCCGCATCCGGGCCATCGTCACCGCCGGCCATACGAAGGCGCACCTCGACCAGGCGGTCGAGATTCTCGACAGGGTCGCCCGCCGCATGGGCATCCTCGCTTAGTGCATGAACAGCCGGTAGCGCCCGTTCTTATAGGTGCTCCACGGTGAAAACCCTCCATGCTCTTTATAGAGCTGGTAGGCGAAGTCGATATTGGCCTGGCAGTCCAGCAGGTCGCGCAGGTTCAGCCCCGGCCGCTGCAGATGCACGGTGTTGATCTGGAAGTAGCCCCAGTCCAAGGACCCGTCCGTGTTGTAGTGGTAGATCTCGCACTTGCCCTGCGGGTTTTCCGCCCGCTGGATCGCCAGGGCCAGACGGCAATCGGAGCCGAACTTGCGGCAGGCGTACTCCTGCCAGGCCGTAAGGCCCTTTCCATTCTGGTCGGCCTGCGCCTCGATCGCTCCGCCGGACGTGATTCGTTCGGCCACCACGATCGGCGACTGCCAGTGCAGCCTCACCGGGCTCTGCAGTGTCACCGTATAGTTCCGCCAGAACCACCATCCGGCCAGGGTCAGCACAAGGGCCAGCAGGATCACGGCCCGAAAGTCCGGCAGGGAAGGCATGTGCGTCTCGATCCTGACAGGTCGAGCCCGTTTGCGCTTACGGGGAGCAGTACGTTGAGCGGCCAATCAACCAGCTTCGCAAACTTAAGGCCGCCGCTCAAAGACCTGGATCCGGTTGAAGTAGTGCTTCCCGGCCGACTCGCACGCGGCGCACGCCGGCTCCTCCGGACGGAAGTCGCGCTCGAGCGCTCGCAGCAGAACCTGGGAGGCCGGACTGGCCGAGTCCACCACCGCGACGATCCGCCCCGGCGCTCCGGCCAGCAACCGCGCCGCCTCAGCTTCCAGCTCAGGTGTTCTAGGTGTTCCTTCGTAGCCGGGGTGTTGATCGATCGAGGCAGGGAAGCTGGTCCGGCTTCCCGGCCCGCGGCCCCAGTACCACTCGATGGGCTGCCGGGATAGCCGGCAATAGACCACCGTATCCGTCGGTTGAACGCGCTGAGCCAGGATCTCCGCGGCCGACCGGCTATTGCACGGAGACACATTCCGCGCATCAAAGGTAGCCCAAAGACACGCCGCCACCGTCAGCACCGGGATGGTGGCCGTCCCGGCGCGCCATACGAAGCCCGCCAGGGCCCATGCCAGGAACGGCGCGGCCACCACCGTAAAGCGCGAATTATAAAGGGGTTTCCACTGCGATATCACCCAGGGAACTAGGATACAGATCAGGGCCCCCAGCGCCGGTTGCCACCAGGCGCCCGTTGGACGGGGTCTCGCGCCCCGCAGGGCCACGATGATAAGGAGAACCGGCGCCACGGCCGCCAGCAGCCAGAGATGCGCCGCCAGAACCTCGAGCCCGGCCGTCCAACCCGGCCGTTTCAACCAGGCCAGTTGCTCCCCCGTAGACCCGATCTGGGCCAGCGCCGCGTCGCCCCACAGGGCCATATAGAGAAAACCGCCGCCCACGACAGGCACGGCAAGCCGGAAGGCCGAGGAACCGAATCGCGCCAGCATCGTCACGCCCAGCCCCAGCAGGAAGAAAACAAACCAGTTGTGAGTCAGAAGGCCGGCCGTGGTGGCCAGCATCAAGGCAAGCCCGGCAGACCGGGAGGCCTTCGGCCCGTTGAGCAGCCGCCAGCTGCACCATAAGGACGCCGCACACACCGCGGTCTCCAGGGTATACATTCGGCCATACCCTGCCATCAGCAGGAGCAGTGGATTGGCCAGCAGGAGAGCCGCTCCGGTCCAGGCGATTCCAGGTTCCTCGGCCTCCGCCAGAAAACGCCAGAAAAACCACCCCGCCAGGCCCAGTCCCAGCGCCGAAAAGACCCGCAAACTCAGCTCGTTCGCGGGAGCCACCGTAAACCATAGATGGAGAAGGAGATAGTAAAGCGGCGGATGAACGTCGGCGCGCAGAGCGGCCAGCAGATCCGGCAGCCGCAGTACCGAAGTACTCAAACTGAAGACCTCATCGGATAAAATCGGAGCCCCCAAACCTGCCGTTCCACAGTACAAGTACCCGGCCAGCAGGAGGTACCGCCAAAGATTTTGGGAGGGTGACAAGGGATTCGCCTGAGTCATCTATCGGAAGGAAAAGATTGGACCTACAGATTCTGAAGAGGGTTTATTCGCCCCGCGCCCCGGCCTTCGGACTCCTCAGGATTACTGCTTCACCTAAGGAATCCTTGGTTGAATCTAAGTTGAGAATTAGGTGCTTCGTTGGATTTGTGTAGCCGAGAGGTACTGTTACTGTGGGTCTAGCAACGACAAGACAAATCGTTTGCAAGGGAGAGGAGATCACAATGAAGAAACTCAACACGCTCATCTGGAAGCTGCGGATCATGAAGGACACCCGTGGCCAGGACCTCATTGAATACGCTTTGATGGCCGGCTTCGTAGCCGTCGCCGCCGGCGCCATCGTTCCCGGTGTGGCCAGCAGCATCAAGACCATCTTCGGTAAGGTCAACAACGTGATGACCAGTTCCTCGAGCCAGGGCTAAGCCCTCTCGCGTGCCTGCAACATCTTATCATCCCATGGAGGGCGGCTCTGCTGCCCTCTTTGGCTTTATCAGTATCGGTCCTAGTTTAGTGTTCGTTTTCGGTATGTCGGCCTAATGCTTTTGTAAGACAGCGCGGTGAAGCGATCAGTAATTCCCGCCTCCTGAACTGAGTAGGTAAACTTATTTTAAGGTCTAGTAATGGCTGTTATTGTAAGGCTATCCAAGAACGTGCGAAAGCATGGAGATGGACAAAGGAGAGGATAAGAGAAATGAATCGCTTGCAACAAATCGTGCTTCGGCTTCGGGTCTGGAAAGATACTCGCGGTCAAGACCTCATTGAATACGCGCTGATGGCCGGCTTCGTTGCCGTCGCCGCGGGGGCTATCGTCCCTGGCGTCGCCGACAGCATCAAGACCATCTTCGGCAAAGTGAACAACGTGATGACCAGTTCTTCGAGCCAGGGCTAACCAGCTCCTCGTCGCAGGAAACAACAATATTGAGAGGGCGCCCGTTGCGGCGCCCTCTGCTTATTTATGGGCATGTTTCAGGCCAGCCAGTTGATGAGGTTGCCCTTTCCGTCATACTCCAGCTCCTTCGCCGGCCCCAAAATCTCTACCATTGGGTTTTGTTCGAGCTCCGTGCGAAGATTCTCTGAAAAAGCCATCAGGGTCAAATCCTGCGAGTTGCGAATCCAACCGATCTTCAACTGCCGCGGTTCCAGGATGCCCACCGTACGCCAGATCTGGTTCAGGCACTCCCTGTCTGTCGAAAAATGGACTGGAATGCGGATGGACGCCATCGCGCCCGAGGTCAGGCCGTTCACGTACGTCGGCTTCTTCTTCATCCCCTTCACCACACGGCTGTTGACGATGTCGCTCATGCCCACCCCGACTGCGTTGCCGTAGCTCATCGGATGGATGTCCCTCAGGAACACCCGGCCCACCCGCGGAGCATACGGCCATGGGTTGTAATCCCCATAGACGGTTCGGTTGATCACCTTAGGGTCCATGCCGGCGCCTGAGATGTTCTTCCCCAGTTGATTGACGACCAACAGGTCGAGGTCGCGCAACGGAATGCGGGGCATCCAGCTCTTTACCTGCACCAGGAGCTCCTCTTCCCGCGTCTCCATGGTCTCGGCGGGCACGGCCTCGATATGTCCGGTTTCGTGGTTTCCGTCCTCGAGGATCGCCAGGCCGCCCAGGATCCGGCCGGACGCCAGCACCTGGCGGCCCACACTGCGGATCACCGTCTCCAGCCCCAGGCGATAGCCGTGGGTGTGGTAGCGCTGGGCGCCCGCGAACTTGCCCAGCCCGATCGCCATCATCTTGAACAGCCCGCTCTCGATTTTGCCCTCGAAGTCGGTGTGCCATTTCACCCGGCTGCACATCATGACGGCGCCGGACTGATAGGCGAGTTTGTCCATGACGACTTCGATCCCCTCGGGCGTGGTTCCGAGATCGACGACGTTCAGGGCGCTGCGCACGGGACAACCCATGTTCGCTTCGGTGATGCCGTACTTGGCGAGCACCTCGGACTGGCCCTTGGCGGTCGCGGCTCCATGGCTGCCCATGGCGGGAAAAATGAAGGGTTTGGCGCCCTGTTCCTTCCACCACTCGACGACCGCACGCACGATGATGTCGATGTTGGCGATGCCGCGGCTGCCGACTCCGATGGCGACGGAACCGCCTGGCCTCACGCGCTGGGCAAAGCCGGAGTTCTGCAACTCATAGCGGACAGTCCCAGGAATGTCGGCGAGAACGTGGCTGGGTAGATTCTGACGGGCCAGCAGGAAAGGCGCAAACCGCATGTAGCCATTCTATCGGCAGGCACGCCGGGTTGGCGCCATTTCAGGCGAATTTCAGACGGAGGATGGGCTAGATCTCTTCCCACTCGCGTTCGAGCATCCGGGAATACTCTCCCGACGCGAACAGTTCGAAGCGGAAGTTCCACGGGGCCAGCGTCTTGAAAGGCTCCATGCTCTGACGGCACTGGAACAGCTGGTCGGCGTAGCGGTAGTAATACTGGATGAAGTGCGGGGCCAGCCAATCCTGGTCCGGCGCCTTGTTGAAGATGGCGTTGAGCCCAAGCGCCCGGCTGAAGATGGCCTTGTAGTCGGCGACGCCCCACTTGGTGAGCTTTTCGCGGACATCACCCGGCGGGTTTTCGATCAGCAGTTGCGTGAAGGCGGCCGCGGTGATGCCGGCTTCGCGCAGAACGGTATCCCTGGCAACGAGTTCCGCGCATTGCTCCAGCCAGCGTTCGAGGTCCTTGCCGACATAGTAGAGCATGCGCAGTTCGCACAGGCGGCCCGACAGCAGCCGCTCCAGGATCTCTTCCTGAGTCAGTTCTCCCGTCGGGAGCATGCCTTGCAGCATCAGGTGCGCCCGGGAACTCTCGACGAGCTTGTCCGGTCCGCCCGGATCAGAGAAAGGGTGAAGGATGACGGGCGGCAGATCCCACACTTGGCCGGCTGGTAGTTTCGCCTCTTCCATGCGTACTTCTCTTATCGGCAGTAACGTCCAAATTACTTAGGCGGTTAACGCATTTGGCTCCGGGATTTCAGAGTCGCCTTCGTTTCCGCGTCCTTGCCATCGCGCCTGTACTTCAAAGGTACGACATCGCCCGGCTTCTTTGAGCGTAGCGCATATGTGAAGTCCATCAGGTTCGAGATCGGTTTGCCGTCGAATTCGGTGATGAGGTCGCCGCCCTTGAGGCCAGCCAGATCGGCGGGGGACCCCTTGGTCACGTCGGACAGCTTGAAGCCGCCCTTGGTCTCGCCCATGTCCGGGACGCTGCCGAACCAGGGAGAGGCGCCTCCCGTGGCCGACGCGCTGGCCATGGCTGCCGGCGCCGGAGACGACACCTTCACGTAAGCCGGCCGCACAGGCGCGTCCTGCAGTTTCACCGTCACCTCGGCCACCAGGTTCACCAGGTCGGCCGCGCTCTGATGGTCGATCTTCTCCCAGGTATCGCTGGGCTTGTGGTAGTCCGAGTGCAGGCCGGAGAAGAAGAACAGCACCGGTACCTGCTTGACAGTAAAGGAGAAATGATCGCTGGAGCCGTAACCGCCTTGTTCCGACAGGTCCAGGTTGAGCTTCGGGTGCGCGGGTTTGACGGAGTCGAGCACTGCCATCAGCGTTGACCCGGTGCCCGTGCCGCCCACAAAAACCTTGCCGTCCTTGATCCGCCCGATCATATCCATATTGATCATGGCCACCGCCTTCTCCAGCGGCAGGACGGGGTTGTTCACGTAGTAGGACGACCCGATCAGACCCAGTTCCTCGGCCGAGAAGGCCAGGAAGAGGATGCCGCGCTTGCGCTTGGGCTGAGCGGCGAAGTAGTCGGCCAGTTCCAGCAGCCCGGCGGAACCCGAGGCGTTGTCGTCGGCGCCGTGGTGGATGGCTTTCCCTGCCAGGTCGGGCGCCATGGAGCTCTGTTCTCCCATGCCCAGGTGGTCGAAGTGGGCGCCGAGGATCACGTATTCGTCCGTCTCGCCCTTCAGGTAGGCGACGACGTTCGGGACCTGCCGGACTTCCCGCAGGACGTTCACCTGCATGTCCACCGTCAAACCAGGGATCTCGAAGGACGCCGGCTTCATGGTCTTGTCGACTGTCTCGATCCACTCCTTGAGGTTCTTGCCCAGGGGATGGAGCCATTGGGACGCCACTTCGGCCCGCACCTGGACGAAGGGGATGTCTGGGGAGTTCGGGCCGACGTGACTGGAGAACTTGTCGACTGTGTCGGAGTCCACCGGGTGGTTCGACATGTCATTCACGAACAGGACCGCCTTCGCGCCGTGGAACTTGGCGTTGACGGCTTTGACCTGCTTCTGCTCGTGGGAAGTGTAGACCTTGCCGGCGAACTTGCTCTTTTCGTCGAACTCCTGCGGCTCATGGCGCAGGACCAGGACAATCTTGCCCTTTACGTCGAGGCCGGCGTAGTCGTCGTAATCGTATTCGGGCGCTGTGATGCCATAGCCGGCGAAGACCACAGGACCGGAAACCTTGGCATTGCCCGAGAAGTTGAACGGATTGAAATCCTGGCCGAGGCCGGCAGGCTGTTTCTTGCCGCTCCCGTTCGTGAACGAGAGCTCATTGCCCTTGCCGAGCTTGGCATTGGTGGTGACCTCGAAGGTCTGGTAGTAGCTGGAACCGGACGCGGGCGGGATGCCTAGCGCCTTGAACTGCCCCGCGATGTAGGCGGCCGCCTTCTTGAGTTGAGGGGTGCCGGTGCCGCGTCCTTTCAGCCCGTCGGAGGCGAGATACTTCACCGTCTGCTGGTAGTGATCCGCACTGATCTGGCCCTTAGGGGGTACGGATCCGGCCTGCAGGAGGGTGGCGGCGGAGGCGGCCAGGCTGAGGAGGGACAGTCGCTGTCTGGTCATGAATTACAACTTTCGCGGTCTATTTCTTGCCGGGGACCGGCAGGGTGAGTTCGCAGCACTTTTCGCCGCCCTCGCCCGTGGTCTTGGCGTATTCCAACTCGAAATCGATGATGCCTTTCAACTGCTGGAACTGGAGGCTGCCAGGCAGCATGCGGCCATTGACGAACATGGTGGGTGTGGAGCTGACCCGCAGGGAGCGCGCTTCGGCCATGCTCGCCTCGACCTCGGGCAGGGTGGCCTTGTTGTCGAAGCAGGCGGAGAACTGGGTCGCGTCGAGCTCCTTGCCCTTCATCCACTCAGTGATCTTGGACTTCAGCGTCTCGGGCGCAATTTCGGCCTGCTTGTCGAAGATCCAGTCGTGATACTCCCAGAAGGCCGCCGGGTTCTGGCGGAAGATGCAGCGGCCGGCGATGGCGGCGGGTTTGGCCCAGGGGTGGAGCTGCTCGATGGGGAAATCCTTAAAGTAGAGGCGGACTTCCTTGGGGTAGGTCTTGAGGAGGTTGGCGCGCAACTGCTTGGCTTCGTCCCGGCAGAAGTTGCACTGGAAGTCGCTGAAGAGAACGAGGACGACGGGGGCGCCGGGGGTCCCCATGGAGGGCTGGAGGTCGGTTTTCAGCTTGGCGAGTTCGGCGGTGAAGGGGCTTTTGCCGAGCTGATAGACGGTCCCGCGGACGATCTTCTGCCCGTCCTCACTGATATAGAACATCTCGTCGAGCGACACCTTCTGGTAGCTGCCGGTCACCTTGACCTGGCGGTAGCCGGGCATGTCGGAGGGCTGGGGATCGGCCACGGCGACGCCGATCTGCGGGCCCCACAGCAGGAGGTGGCGCACGAAGGCTTCGAATTTCGGCTTGTCGAAAGTGGGCGGCGCCGCAGGTTTCACGGCTGTGGCCGGTTTGACCGGAGCAGTGGATTTCTTCGGTGCCTGGCCAAAACAGGAGGCGGCTGCGAGACCGATCGCCGCCCAGCGTGAAAATCTGGTCATACCGCCCATTCTACCGTCTCAGTAGCCGCCTTCCTCCAACTGCACCTTGCCCGCGAACTTGCGGTAGAGGAACACGGAGTAAGAAGCGGCCAGGGCCATGCCCGGGGCGAACCAGAGGAGGCCGATGCGCAGGCCATAGGCCGGGGCGCTGGCGTTATGGATGGTGAGGCTGAGAGCCGGGTCGGTGTTGGCAGGCAGCACATACGGGAAGACCCCGAACACGACGCTGGTGAGCATGCCAATGACGAACACGGCGGAGCTGACGAAAGCCTTGAGATCCTCTTCCCGCTTCCAGAAGAGGAAGGCACCGGCGAGGCCCGCGAGGGCGAGCAGCGGGAAGACGAAACCGGCCGGCAGGGCGGCGAAGCTGCGGCTGAGCTGGGGCTGGATGCGGAAACTGACCACCGTGACGATGACCGTGAAGGCAGCGACCGCGAACCAGGACGCCCGGGCGATACGGCGCGCCCGTTCGCGCACACCGTTTTCGGTCTTATAGGCGACCCACAGGGCGCCGTGGTGGGTGAGGGTAAAGAAGGCGAAGAGGCCGACGAGGATGGTGTACCAGTCGAGGATGCCGGGCTGGGCGCCGGGCGTCCAGTCTGTCCACAGGGGCAGGAAGAACTCGCCGGAAGCGTCGAGCGGCACTCCGCGGACCACGTTGCCGAGGGCTACTCCAAAGAAGACGGCCAGCAGGCCGCTGGAGAAACAGAAGACCACGTCCCAAAGGGGCTTCCAGACGGGGTTGTCGAGGTGATTGCGGAACTCCACCGAGATGCCGCGCAGGATGAGCAGCCAGAGCACCATCATGAGCGGCAGATAGAAGCCGCTGAAGGACGAGGCGTAGAGGGCGGGGAAGGCGAAGTAGAGGGCTCCGCCGCCGGCGAGCAGCCAGACTTCATTGCCGTCCCAGACGGGGCCGATGGACTTGATCACCGCGCGGCGTTCGCGGTCTGAGCGGGCGACGCCGAGGTGGACGATGCCGGCGCCGAGGTCGAAGCCATCGAGCACGACGTACATGGCGACCATGACGGCAACGATGCAAAACCAGATGACAGGTAGCATGGGTTTCTGAAATCTCCTTTAATGGGCAGCCGGTGCGGAGCCGGGGCCGTGCTCGATTTCCCGCCAGATAAGGAAGAGGCCGAGCATCAGCAGCACCGAATAGATGCCCATGAAGCCGAACAGAGTGAACATGGCGTTGCCGCTGGAGACGCGGGCCGAGAAGCCGGCGGTGGTCCGCATCAGCCCGTAGATGAGCCAGGGCTGGCGGCCGACTTCGGCGGTCATCCAACCGGCCGTATTGGCGACGTACGGCAGCGGCATGGCCAGCAGCAGCGCCCAGAGCAGGGGCTTAAACGTGAAGAGCTTGCCGCGCCACAACTGCAGGGCCGAGAGGCCCATGATGGCGATGAAGATGGTCCCCAGACCCACCATGATGTGGAACGAGTAGTAGAGCAGCGGAATGTTGTCGGGCCAGTTCTCCTTGGGGAAGGCATCGAGGCCGCGGACTTCGGCGTCCCAGCGTTTGTGAACGATCATGCTGAGGACACCCGGCAGGACAAAGGGGTTGTCGAGACGGCGTTGTTCGACGTCGGGCTGGCCCATGATGGCCATGGGGGCGTTGGGTCCGGTTTCGAAGTGGCCTTCCATGGCGGCGAGCGTGGGTCCCTGATGGCGGGCGACCAGGGCGCCCTGTTGATCCCCGGTGGGGAACGCGACCAGGACCGTAGCAATGGCTCCGGTGGTGACCGCCACACGGAGGAAGGTGCGGCCGTAGTCCTTATGTTTGCCGATGAGCAGATAGAACGCGCCCAGGCTGGCCATGGCAAAGCAGCCGGTGACCACGCCGCCGAGGATGGTGTGAACGAACTGCCAGAAGGCCCATTCGTTAAATAGCAGGGCGCTCCAGCTATTGAGGATGATCTCGCCGTTGGGGCCGAGCTCATAACCGACAGGGCGCTGCATCCAGGCATCGGTGGCGACGATGAGGTAGCCGGAGAGCCAGCTGCCTACCCAGACGGCCAGGGCGGAGAACCAGTGGCCGACGCGGCCTATCAGCTTCTCGCCAAAGATTAACAGGCCCAAAAAACTGCTTTCCAGGAAAAATGAGTACAGTCCCTCCATGCCGAGGGTGTGTCCGATGACGCCACCGGCGGCTTTGGAGAAGCGGGACCAGTTCGTGCCGAACTGGAATTCCATGGGGATGCCGGTGACGACGCCGAGGGCGAAGTTGACGGCGAAGATCTTGGCCCAGAAGCGGGCGGTATCGTTATAGTGTTCGTTGCCGGTGCGCAAAGCCAGGGTCTTGAGTATGAAGATGAGAAGAGCCAGGCCGAGCGTGAGCTGGACGAATAGGTAGTGAAAAGTAATCGTAAACGCGAAGTGGAAACGATGTAGAGCCAGAGCGGAGTCCATTAGGTCCTTTGTCCTTACTGAAGCAATTCAGACACCAAAGTCGAGATTCGTTGAATTCTCGGGGTTTTTACAACTTGCTGATTCTGTTGCCTTTCTTTATTGGGTGATATGCCCCAAATGAAAATCTGCCTGATGTGCCAGATGCCACGGCCCGAGCCGGAAGCCGTGTGTTCGCTCTGCTTCGAGACAGGCTTCGAAGCGGCGCCCTGGGAGCTGCCTGAGGATTTCGCGCTGCGCCTGATTGGCGAAAACCGGCTGGATGTGGCGTACGCGTACCTGGAGGAAGAGGTGGCGCGAGGGAGGGAGTCGGCCGCGGGCGCCCTCCGGCTGGCCTGGTTAGCCTTTGCTTTTAATGACTTCCGGGCGGTGGAGACGTGGTGCCACGAGGCGGCCAGGCTGGAAGAAGCGTCGCCGGAACCGCATATTCTGCTTGGGTTTGTGCTGCAGCGGGCCGGGCGGTGGGAGGAAGCGGTCGCGGAGTACGAGATAGCCGGGCGAAGATCGTGCCTATCGAACGAGCGGAAACATCTTGTGTCGGACTTGATTTTTGAGTGTAAGACACACATCTCCGAATTCTGACCGCAAGAATCCTGACAAATCAGCCGATATAGGTGTAGAACGGGAGAGTACACCCGGAGCCGCTGATGTTCACCACAATCATTATCCAGGCGACCCCTGAGCGTTCGCCCTATGTCAGGGCATTGGCCGCGGATACCGGACTTTTGCAGTTGGTCAAGGAATATCCGAGCGTTCCCAATCCATACGAAATCGCCAGAATGATCAACACTTCCGCGCCGGAAGTGATCCTGATCGACCTGGGCAGCGGGGATCTGGCGCTGCACTGCTGTTCCTCGATCAAATCGACGGACGCCGGCATGCCGGTGATCGGGGTCGGCTGCCCGCCGGGCATGATGCAGGCGGCGAAGGAGGCCGGGTTCACGGCTGTCCTGAGCGATTCCTTCGGGACGCAGGATCTTTCCGAAGCGATTCATTCCTCGCTGGTCGCCCTGAAGGGCGGACCGGAAGACTACATGTTCAGCTTCCTGCCTTCCAAGGCGGGCAGCGGCGCTTCGACCGTGGTGCTGAACACGGCCATGGCGCTGGCCCGCAACCATGGCAAGCGCGTGCTGGTGATTGACGCGGACCTGCGCAGCAGTGTGTTGAGTATCCTGCTGGATCTCAAGCTGAAGAATTCCATTCAATCCCTGCTTCACTCGATGGAGGAGATTGACCAGTTCAAGCTGCGCAACTGCACGGTGAGTGTGGAGGGTGTGGATTTCCTGCTGTCCTCGCGCTCGCTGGACACCCGGCAGCCGGGCTGGCCGCAGTATTTCCAGCTGCTGAACTTCGTGCGCAGCAAGTACGACACGATCCTGGTGGATCTGCCGGAACTGGTGAATCCCGCATCGATTGAGCTGGTGCGGCGATCGAGAAAGGTCTACCTGGTCTGCACGACAGAGGTGCCCTCGCTGCGGCTCACGCAGCAGCGGAGCGAAGAGCTGTCGCGGTGGGGCCTGCCGGACAGCCGTTACGGGCTGCTGGTGAATCGCTGGCATCCCACGGATCCTTCGGGCCCGGAGATCGCGAAGATCCTGGGCATTCAGGTGTTGAAGCAGCTGCCGAACGACTACCCGAGTATTCGCAAGGCCCAGACGGAAGGCCGGTTTGTGGCGGAGAATACGCGGCTGGGGAAAGCCTACGCCGACTTCGCACGGGTGCTGGCCGGCGAGGCGGAGGCCCCGGTCTCGAAAGCCGGCAGCCTGTTGTCGAGCCTGTTCAACCGCTGAGAGCAAGTCAGCCCTTCACCCCGATTTTCCGCAGGATGGTGATCATGGGACACCAGTTGGTGAAGGCGCTCTGGAACAGATTGAGCCCCACGAACGCGGTGAAGTAGAACCAGCGCGGGTCGTGCCAGACGCCCAGCGCGACACTGAGCATGACGAAGAAGCCGGCGATCATTCGCAGGTAGCGGTCGACAGTCATAGGGATTGTTTCCTCCGGTTGGCGATGAAGTAGACGATGGGGACGGTGACGCGGGAGAGCGTCAGCGAGGCGATTTCTCCGGCCATCAACGCAATGGCCAGACCCTGAAAGATGGGATCGAACAGGATAACGATGCTGCCGACGACCACGGCGGCGGCGGTGAGCATCATGGGCCGGAAACGGACGGCTCCGGCATCGATGACCGCTTTATCCAGAGGCATGCCTTCCTTCAGGCGCAGTTCCACGAAATCGACGAGGATGATGCTGTTGCGGACGACAATGCCGGCTCCGGCGATGAAGCCGATCATGGAGGTCGCGGTGAAGAAGGCGTTCATCAGGCCGTGCGCCGGCAGGATGCCCACCAGCGAGAAGGGAATGGCGGCCATGATGATGAGCGGCGTCAGGAAGCTCTGGAACCAGCCGACGACCAGCACGTAGATGAGCACGAGGACGGCGGCGAAGGCGAGGCCGAGATCGCGGAAGACCTCGTAGGTGATATGCCATTCGCCATCCCACTTCATGGAGTACTTCGAGTCTTCGAAGGGCTGGTGCGAGGTATACTGCTCGATCTCATACCCACCCTCGACGGGCAGTTTGGCGATTTTGGGTCCGAGGTTCAGGATGGCGTAGACAGGGCTCTCCATGATGCCGGCCACGTCGGCGGTGACGTAGGTAACGGGCATCAGGTTCTTGTGATAGATGCTGCGTTCGCTGGTGGTGTTCTCGACGCGAACGAGTTCCGCCAGTGAGACGAGGTTGCCGGAGCGGCCGGCCACTTTGAGGCCCCGGAGACGGTCGAAGTCGCTGCGTGTGGCGCGATCGAGCCGCAGGGTGATGGGGATGTCTTCCTTCGCCGACTCGATGTGCAGGAGGCCGGCGGACATACCGGCCGAAGCGAGCCGCAGGGTCTGAGCGATGTCGGCGGTGGAGACTCCGTTCAGCGCGGCCTTCTCGCGATCGACGTGCCAGATCTGTTTGGGCTGCGCATCCTCGACATACCAGTCGGCGTCGACGACACCGGGCGTTTTGTCGAAGATGTCGAGGATCCCGGCGGCGAGGCGGTCGCGTCCGGCGGCCGTGGGTCCGTAGACCTCGGCGACCAGGGTCTGCAGCACAGGCGGTCCGGGCGGAACTTCGGCGACTTTCATCCGCGCGTGGTTGGCGCGGGCAATGGGCAGCAGGCGTTCGCGGACCTGCTTGGCGATGTCATGGCTCTTGAGCTTGCGGTCGCCCTTGCCCAGGAGGTTCACCTGGATGTCGGCCATGTTGGGGCCGCTGCGCAGGAAGTAGTGGCGGACGAGTCCGTTGAAGTTATAGGGTGAGGCGGTGCCGGTGTAGGTCTGGACGTTGACGACCTCAGGTTGAGCGAAGGTGGCTTCGGCCAGCTGGCGCGTGACGCGGGCAGTCTCTTCCAGGGTCGTGCCTTCGGGCATATCGACGATGACCTGGAACTCGCTCTTGTTGTCGAAGGGCAGCATCTTGACCTTGACGAACTCGATGTAGACCAGGCCCATGGAGCCGAGCAGGAGCACCACCACCATCAGCAGGAAGCCGTAGCGCAGCACGGGCACGTGCAGCAGTTTGTCCATGGCGTGGCGGTAGAACGTGGTGAAGCGGTCTTCCGTTTCGTCGTGGCCGTGACCCGAGTTGGACTTGAGCAGGCGCACGGCGGCCCAGGGCGTGACCAGGAACGCGACGATGATGGAAAAGATCATAGCCGCGGTGGAGCCGATGGGGATGGGACGCATGTACGGCCCCATGAGTCCGCCGACGAAAGCCATGGGCAGGATGGCGGCGATGACGGTGAGGGTGGCCAGGATGGTGGGGTTGCCGACTTCGTCCACGGCTTCCACCGCCACATCGGCCAGCGGGCGGCCCGCGTTGGCGGGCAGGTGGGTATGCCGGACGATGTTCTCGACGACGACGATGGCGTCATCGACGAGGATGCCTATCGAGAAGATGAGCGCAAAGAGAGTGATGCGGTTCAGCGTGTAGCCGTAGAGGTAGAAGACCGTGAGGGTCAGGGCGAGGGTGACCGGAATAGCCGTGAAGACGATGAGCGACTCCCGGAAGCCGAGCACCAGCGCGATGAGGATGCTGACCGAGACGACGGCGATGCCCATGTGGAAGAGCAGCTCATTCGACTTTTCGGCCGCGGTCTCGCCGTAGTTGCGCGTAATGTCGACGCTGATGTCGGCGGGGATGACCTGGCCCTTGAGTGCGTCGACTCGCTCGATGACGTGGTCGGCGACGGTGATGGCGTTCATGCCTTTGCGCTTGGCAATGGAGAGCGTGACGGCGGGTTCGAACTTGCCCGCGGAGGCGAACTGCACGTACTGTGTCGGTTCCTCGCCGGTGTCTTCCACGGTGGCGACATCACGCAGGTAGATGGGCCGGCCGTTGGCGACGGCGACCACGAGGGAGGCCGCGTCCTGGGCGCTGCGGAGCCAGGCTCCGGCTTCGAGGATGGTCTCCTGATTGCCCTGGGCAGCCTGGCCGGCCGGCAGTTTCTGGTTCGACTGGCCGATGGCGCCGAGCACCTGGAGCGGCGAGAGGTTGAAGCCGGAAAGGCGCGTGGCGTCGAGAGTGACTTTCAGGGCGCGGCGCTGGCCTCCGAGGATGGTCACCTCACTGACGTCGCTGACCTGCTTGATGGCGTCGTGCACCTGGGCGGCGACGCGGCGCAATTCGAAGTCGTTATAGCGGGCGGAGTGAAAGGTGAGGGCCAGGATGGGGACATCGTCGATGGAGCGCGGCTTCACGAGAGGCTGTGTCGCACCAGAGGGGATGAGGTCGTAATTCGAGTGCATCTTCTGGTTGAGCTTGACGATGCTTTTCTCTTCGTCCTCGCCGACCTTGAAGCGCACAATTGCCATGGACATGCCCGGGGAGGATGTGGAGTAGATGTACTCGACTCCGGGGATCTCCCAAAGCAGCTTCTCCATCGGCTTGGTGACGCGCTCTTCCACTTCGCGGGCGCTGGCTCCGGGCATGCCCACCATGACGTCGATCATGGGGACGATGATCTGGGGCTCCTCTTCCCGCGGCAGCATGATGACGGAGAAGACGCCCATCAGCAGCGAGGCGCCGATGACCAGCGGAGTGAGTTTGGAGTTGATCCAGCCGTGGGCGAGCCGGCCAGCCAGACCGTATCTGGGTGATTCGCTCACGGGCGCACCTCGACCTTGCCGCCATCGGCGAGATTGTTGGGCGCGGGCGAGACGACGGACTCACCGGGCTGCAGTCCGCTGAGGACTTCGACGCGGCCGGCGGTGCGGGCTCCGGTGGTGATGAGACGGCCGCGGGCGATGCCGTTGTCGACGACGAAGACGCGCTGGACCTGGCCCTGTTCCAGGAGGGCCATGACGGGGATGGTGAGGGCCTGCTTGGAGCCCTGGGCAAAGCGGGCACGGCCGAACATGCCGCTACGGAGGGGGCCGGCCGCGGCGAGGCCGATCTTGACGGTGAAGGAGCGGGAGGCGGGATCGAGGGCGGGGACGATCTCCTCGACGCGGGCATCGAGCGGGTGATCCACCGATTCGAGATCGACCTTTACTGCCTGGCCCGGGCGGATGGTGGCGAGGCGGGCTTCTTCGACGGCGGCTTCCAGGCGGTAGCTGCCGGCCTGTTCCACTACCAGCAGGGGCATGCCGGGCGCAGCGAGCATGCCGGGCTCCGCTTTGCGTTCGATGACGATGCCGGTGAAGGGGGCGGTCACTTCGGTGTAGCCCCGCATGACGGACGCCTGGGCTACCGCTTCGGTGGCTTGCCGGATCTTCTGGTCGAGCTGGGTTCGTTTTGCTCTGGCCATTTCGTAGTTGGCCTGGGCCATGCGATGGCGGGCGCTGACTTCGTCGAACTCCTGGGGCGTGATGGATTTCTGATCGTAGAGGTTCTTCATGCGGCCCAGGGTGGAGGCGGCGAGATCGAGTTGGGCTTTGGCGGCGGCGATGGCGTTGTCGATTTCGGGGATGGCGCCGCGGGCCTCTTCGCGGGCGGCTTCGGCCTGTCGGACGCTGGTTTCAATCTCTTTGGCTTCGATGACGGCAACGACCTGGCCGGCCTTCACCGTGTCGCCCGCCTGGGGCTTGAGCTCCCGGATATAGCCCATGACGCGGGCCGAAAGGACGCTGGTGGTGCGGGCCTTCACGGTGCCGGTGGCGACATACTCGTCCGGCATGTCTTCCTGGGCGGTCCGGATGACGCTCACCTTGACGGCGGGCCCGTCCTCGGCCTTCTTCGGTGCGGGCTTCTCTCCGCCGCAGCCGGTGAGCCAGATCGCGGCCAGACCGAGGGCCGCCAGCTTGGTCGAGTTACTGCAGAACATTCGAGTCTCCATTCAGAATTCCTTCGGCCTGCTCCACGGCGACGGCCGCCAGACGTTGTTCATAGATCGAACCCAGGCGGCGCATTTTGGCGTCCAGCAGGGCGGTTTGGGCGCGCAGAAGATCAGTGACGGTAGCGAGGCCGTTCGAATAGCGATTGCGCAGGATGCGGAGGCTCTCCTCGGCCTGGGCGATGGTGGCGTCGGTGACCTGGATGCGCTCAGTGGCGGAGTCGAAGTCGGCCTGGGCGCGGCGGACCTCCAACTGGACGGCGCTCTGCATCTGACGCTGGCCCGCGGCGGCGGCGCCGGCCATGGACTGGGCTTCGGCCACGGCGTTTCGGGTGCGATTACCGTCAAAGAGGGTCCACTTCAGGCCGGCGGCAAACATCCAGTTGGCTCCGCCCTTCGTGGCGAAGTTCTGGCGGTCGGCTTCAAAGGATCCGCGCAGGAAGAACTGGGGCCAGTAGCCGGCCTTCGCGGCGGCCGCCTGGGCGGAGGCGGCTTCCTGGCCTAAGCGGGCCATCTCGAGTTCCGGCCGGCGGGCGGAATCCGTGGTGACTTTGGCGGCCGGGGCCGGGGTGAGTTCCGTGGTGAGTTTGTGTTGGGTGTCGAGCGGCAGGCCGAGGGCGTCGTTCAGGGCAGCCTGGGCGATGCGGAGGTCGGCCTGGCGGCGGATGACCTGTTCGCGCATGGCGGCGACATGCACCTTAATAGAGAGGACGTCGGCGTCGGTAGCCATGCCGGCGGCACGGATGGTTTCGGCGCGGGCCTGATCGGCTTCGGCGGTCTTGAGGGCCTCGCGGGCCACAGTAAGACCTTCCGTGGCGAGGGTGACGCCGTGGTAGGCCCGGGCGGTGCCGGCGGCGAGCATCAGCTCCGCGGACTTCTTTTCTTCTTCCGAGATCTTGCGGCCGATCTCGGCGGCGTGGATGGTCTTGCGGAGGCCGCCGAAATCATAAACCAGCTGTTCCGCCGTCACCATGGACTGGAAGTTGTTCAGCGGGTCGGGCCGGTTCAGGGCACCCAGGGCGAAGTTGTTGGCGGTGAACTGGCGCTGGGTGAGCAGGGCTCCGAAGACGTAGACGGGATTGTTGCCGGACTGGAACATTTCGGTGTAGCGCACCTGGGGCATGAGTCCGCCGCGAGCCTGTTCGACGCGGGCGCCGGCGGCCTGGACACGAGCCGTGGCGGCCTCGATGGCGGGGTGCTTGGCCAGCGCCATTTTCACGGCTTCGCGAAGGCTCAGGGGATCCTGTGCCCGGGCGCTGAGGGCGGCCGCGATCGAAAGAAAGATGATTCTCATTCGCACGAAAGAAATGATGCGTTTTTCCGCACACGGTGACATGTCACCTCGGCGGTTTGACTGCATCTTTGCAGGTGAAGGCATTTATATGGAACTTACTGTTAACTATTTGGGCGATGCGCAGTTCGAGGCGGAAGCGCGGGGGCACAAGCTGATCTGTGACCAGCCCCTGGACAACGGCGGCGCGGACGAGGGGATGACTCCACCGGAACTGCTGCTGGCTTCGCTGGCGACTTGCGCAGGGTATTACGCAGTACAGTATCTGAATGTCCGCAAGCTGGAGAGCGCGGGGCTGCGCGTGAAGATCACGGCCGAGAAGGCCAAGGCGCCGGCGCGGCTGGACCAGTTTGTGATCGGGATTGAGGTGCCGGGTGTGTTTGAAGAGAAGGACATCGAAGGAATCCGCCGTTCGGCGGAGAAGTGCCTGATCAAGAACACCATGCTGGCCACGCCGGCGATTGCCGTGGAGATTCGGACCGGAGCCACGGCTTCGCCGGTGGTTGAGGAAATCAGTGCGGCAAGCCGCTGAATGAGCAAGTAAGATAGGGGCGTGACAACAGTAAGCCGGGTTGCTCCGGAAGTGGAATGGGCGCGGCGGTTGCTGGCCGGTGACGAGTCTGCCTTCACACCGTTTGTCGAGAGTTTCCAGAACCGGATTTTCCAGTACACGTGGCTGATGTGCGGCCAGCGGGAAGACGCCGAGGAAGTTGCGCAGGACACACTGCTGAAGATCTTTGAGAGCTTCGACCAGTTGGAGGATCCGGAGCGCGTCAAGGCCTGGGTGTTCCGGATCGCCAAGAATTACTGCCTGATGAAGCGGCGCAAGAGCGTATTCGCTCCGGACCGAGAGCTGTCGTTGGACGAGCTTCTGCCGGGGCAGGAAGGCGAGCGTCCTATCCAGGTGGCGGACACGGCTGAACTGCCGGAGGGACGGGTCCTGCGGCAGGAATTGAGTGAGGAGTTGGAACGGGCGATGAGGGCATTGCCGGATACATACCGGTCTGTGGTGCTGCTGCGCGACGTGGAGGACCTGTCCACGGCGGACACGGCGGAAGTTCTGGACCTCACAGAGGATACGGTCAAGCAGAGACTGCACCGCGGGCGGCTTGCCCTGCGCAAGAGCCTGGCGGCGTATGTGGAGAAGGCGCAATGACGACGCACCAGCACGACAAGCGAGATCCGGCCTGCCTGGAGGTCTTCGCGAAGCTGTCGGAGTATGTGGACGGCGAGTTGGACGGGGTGGAATGCCAGGAAGTGGAAGAACACATCGCGGACTGTCCGCCGTGTGTGGAATTCCTGCAGAGTCTGAAGCGCTGCGTGGCGGCGGAGCGGCAGTTCCAGGGCAGGGAAGAGTGCGGTCCGGTGCCGCCGGAACTCGAGAAGCGGCTGAAGTCGGCGTGGCAGGCGGCGTTGGCGCGGCGCCATCACGCGTAGCTTCCCCTCGATAGCCTGTTTCCATAACCCTCTGATTCCAGGGCAACAGAGTTTACATTTACGCATCTTCCGGTCGAACGTCTAGTGGAGTAAGATCGCCACTAGACCATGCCGAAGCGCGATACCCCCGATATGCTCCAGGGCACCCTGGACATGCTGATCCTGCAGACCCTGATGATGGGGCCGGCTCATGGCCATACCATCGCCCATGTGATCGAGCACCGGTCCGAGGAGGTTTTGCAGGTGGAGCACGGGTCGCTGTACCCGGCGCTGCACCGGCTGGAAGACCGCGGCTGGATCGCCTCGTTCTGGGGTACTTCCGAAAACAATCGCAAAGCCCGCTATTACCGGCTGACCCCGGCCGGCCGCAAGCAACTGGTGGCCGAGACGGATCGCTGGACGCAACTGGCACGCGCCGTGGAGCGTGTGATCCGGCCCGTCGAGGAGTAATGGCTATGGGCTGGATGAAGTATTTCCGCAGGGCTCAATGGGAACGGGAGCGGGCGGAGGAGATCGACTCCTATATCGAGATCGAGACGGCCGAGAACGAGGAGCGCGGAATGGCTCCGGAGGAGGCCCGGGCGGCGGCGCTGCGCAGGTTCGGCAACCGGCAACTGGTGCAGGAGGAGATTCGCGAGATGAATACGATCCGGCCGGTGGAGAGCAAGCTGCGCGACCTGCGGTATGCGGCGCGGGCGCTGCGGCGGAGTCCTGGGTTTTTCTGCACAGCCGTGCTGACGCTGGCTCTGGGGATTGGCGCGAACACGGCCATCTTCAGCATTGTCGACAGCCTGTTATTGCGGCCGCTGCCGTATCCGCGGGCGGACCGGCTGGCGCAGATTTCGCTGGAGTTCCTGGGGCAGGGCGGAGGGTTGAATACGGCGGTGAACGGCCGGATCTGGGAGATGGTCCGGGATGGAGCGCCGGCGTTGGACAAAGCGGTCTACAGCGCTTCGGTGACTGGGATCAATCTGGCCTTCCCGGGTCAGAACCGGGCGGAGTTCGCGCGGCAGCAGCGGGTGGGTAGCGGATATTTCCGGGTGCTGGGCGTGGCGCCGATGGTGGGGCGCGAGTTTTCCGCGGACGAGGACCGGGTGGGCGGTCCGCCGGTGGCGGTGATCAGCCACGCCCTGTGGCAGCGGGTGTTCGCGTCGGATCCGGCGGTGACGGGCAAGGTGATTCACCTGCGCGGGGAACCGCACGAGGTGGTGGGCGTGATGCCGGCGGAGTTCCGGACCAATTCCGTGGTGGATGTGTGGACGCCGTTGCGGCCCAGTACCACCGGCGAGGGGCAGGGCACGAACTATCACGTCATTGCCCGCCTGCCGGACAGCCTGTCGTGGGCGTCGGTCCAGCAGCAACTGGCGGCGCTCTGGGCGGCGCGCCCGAGAACGCGGAGCGCCAACCAGCCGGAGGAGTACCGTCTGATTGCGTTTCCGCTGCAGGCGAGCTTCACCCTGGAGATCCGGTCTCCGCTGCTGATCCTGTGGAGCGCGGTGGGCATGGTGCTGCTGATTGCGTGTGTGAACATTGCCAGTTTGCTGCTGGCGCGGGCGGGCAGCCGGTCGCGGGAGCTGGCGACGCGGCTGGCGTTGGGCTGCGGGCGGGCCGGTGTCGTGCGGCAGTTGCTGACGGAGAGTGTCCTGGTGTCGATGGCGGGCGGGCTGCTCGGGCTGGCGCTGGGGGCTCTGGCGCTGGGCGGCCTGGGACGGCTGGCCGGTGACCTGTTCCCGGTATGGCAGCCGGTTCAGGTGGATGGGCGGGTGCTGGCTGTCACGTTGGGCCTCTCGCTGTTGACCAGCCTGGTCTTCGGCCTGGCGCCGGCGCTGCATTTCAGCCGGATCGACATCCAGGGGAACCTGATCCAGGGCGGCAGCCGTGGCCATGCGGGGCGGGCGAATCACTGGCCGCAGCGCTTCCTGGTGGTGACGGAGGTTGCGTTGGGGGTGATTCTGCTGGTCTCGGCTGGACTGCTGGTGCGGAGTTTCGCTCATCTGCGCGGGCTGGACCCCGGGTTCGATCCGAATCGCGTCCTGACGGCCAGCTTCTCCCTGCAGGACGCTCGATATAAGGATTCGCAGGCGGTAGGCCGGCTGTTCCGGGCCGGTTTGGAACGGATGAAGCAGATTCCGGGCGTGGAATCGGCGGCGGTGACCTTGAGCCTGCCGTTCGAAGGCGCGCTGAACGTGGGCTTCCACCGGCTGGATGGGCCGGCTGCGCGGGAGCAGGGCCGCAACGAGATCACGAACATCACCTATGTGACTCCGGGCTATTTCGAGACGATGCGGATCCCGTTGCGGCGAGGCAGGCTGCTGCAGGATTCGGACTCGGCGTCGACGGGCCTGGTGGCGTTGGTCAACGACGCCTTCGTGGCTGAGTATTTCCGGGAGCAGGAGGCCGTTGGCAGCCACCTTCAGGTGGGGCGCCAGCAGTTTGAGGTGGTGGGCGTCGTGGGCAATGTGCAGTCGGGCGCGGGTTGGGGCCGATTTGGACCCTACGGCCAGGTGCCGTTCCTCTATGTTGCCTCGGGGCAGGTGGCTGGTGAGTTGCTGGCCTCCGCGCATACCTGGTTTGCTCCGCACTGGGTGGTGCGGGGGAACGGCAGCGTCGCCGCATTGAAGGCGGGGATGCAGCAGGCCGCCGCGGCCGTGGATCCGCTGCTGCCGATTTCCGGTTTCAAAGCAATGGACGAGGTGCGCGCCGGCACGCTGGGGATGGAGCGCTTCATGATGTCGCTGCTGGCCGGACTGGCGGGCCTCTCGCTGCTGCTCTCGGGGATTGGTCTCTACGGGCTGATCTCGGGGAGCGTGGTGGAGCGAACCCGGGAGTTGGGCATTCGCATGGCGCTGGGGGCTACGTTTGGGCGGGCGGTGCGTTCCGTGGTGCTGCCGGGCCTGTGGCTGACGCTGGCGGGTGTTTCGATTGGCCTGCTGGGCGCGATGGCGGCAACCCGGGTGCTGCGCAGCATGCTGTGGGGGGTGACGACCACGGATCCGCTGACGCTGGGCGGGGTAGCGGCGGGGCTTTTGCTGGTGGCCGTGCTGGCCAGTCTGGCTCCGGCGCTGAGAATTCTTCGCCTGGATCCGGCAAATACTTTGCGGCATGAGTGAAATTCAGGAGTAAACTTATGTCACACAGAGTGGCTGTCCGGCATGATTTCCAACCGTTGCATCGGCCCGTTCCTGATTTGTGCGGCGTGGACGACTGGATTTTGTGTGGACGCCGGGCAATCGGGATTTCCGGCCAGGATTGAACGGGCGGGTGACCGGATGCGGATCCGGATCGAGAGCGGGCGTCCTCTGGCTGCCGCGGCTGATTCGCTGGAGGCCGAGTACGGCTGGCAAATCAACTACGAGGATCCGGAGAGCTTCTGCCCGCGGGAGGTCATTGAGGTCGTGGATACCCGGAAGCCACCGGCCGGAACCGGAGGGCGGGTGCTGGTCCCGAAACCCGTTCGATTTAATCCGACTTACGCGCAACCGCTCAATCCTCCGACGACCTCGGAACGCAGGGCCACGATTGCCCGCGTGCTGGAAGCCGCACGACGCGAAATTGCCCTGAATTACACGTACCTGGAGTCGGACGGAAGCATCGACCTGATCCCCTCGGGATTTTTCGATGAAGACTGCAAATTTGTGACGCGGGCGTCGCTAATGGACACCCGGATTTACCTGCCGCCGGGTCCTCGAAACTTCGATCGTGCTCTGCACGAATTCGTTGCAGCTTTGAGCAAAGCGACCAGCCGGCAGGTGGCGCTGGGCGCGATGCCGGCGAACTTTCTCTATCAGACTCAGCTGCCGCTGGGCGCCATGGGCGGGCCGGCCCGGTCAGTGCTCCGGCGCCTGATCGAGGGCAGCCGGAGGAAACTCGCCTGGCAGTTGCTGGTGGATCCAGGGACGCGGAAGGCGCTTCTGAACCTGCATTTCGTGGACCGGGCCGAGCAATAAGGGCAGGCATAGAAAAAGGGTGGAACCGAAGCCCCACCCTTCTTATCGGAGCGTAGAAGAACTACCGGCGCGTTTTGAGATACGCCAGCAGGTCCGACATGTCGGTATTCTCGAACCTCGGCCACTTGATGCCCTGGCTCGCCATCTGCTTCTGCATCGACGGGCCATGACCCCAGAGGACCGAGATCATCTCGTACGAATTGGCGCGGTCGCCCATTGCCAGCTTCGGCGCCTGCCCTTTGTCGTGACAGGTGGCGCAACCCCGGGTTTCGAAGACCTTCTGGCCGCGGGCAGCCACACCGTCGTCCGTGGTGAACTGCAGCGCCCAGATGTAGCCGACCAGGCGGCGCATCTCCTCGGGCAGCAGTTCGGACTGCTGTTTCATCTTGGAGGAGTGGTTCCACATCGACGCGGCAAACTCACTGGCCGTGCGCATGGACGACTTCTTGGCCAGGCTGTTGTCGCCGACATGGCAGCCGATGCAGCCCTTGGCCTGGAACAGCGCCTCACCCGTGGTGGGCGAGGCGGGGGCAAACTCCGGCTTCAGGTTTTTGGTCTGCGGGAGGTTCTGGAGGTAGACCGAGATGTCGTTCATCTCCAGGGCGGTGAGGACGGGCATCTTCATGCCCTTGGCATTCATCGTGTCCCGCATCTTGGGCGAGTGGTTCCACATCTGGCGGGCCAGCTCGATGGGATCGGTGACAGAGGCCCACTTCATGACCGGGGTGCCGCCCAGGCCATTGGCGGAGGTGATGTTGTGGCACTCGGCGCAGCCCTTGGATACGAAGAGCTGGCGGCCGCGGCCGGCGTCGCCCTTCTTTTCGAAGTAGCGGGCGGCGAAGAAATAAGCGAAGAGATCGGCCGACTGCTGGCTGTCCAGCTTGGGCTTGGTCAGGTTCGCCTTCTCCATGGCCGACCACATCTGGGGTGCATGATTCCACATCAGCGCCGCGAGGTCGGAGGGAGAGTAGCCCCGGCTGGAGCGTTTGCCCAGGTCCGGAGCCATCTTGCCGCCTTCGCCGTTGACGCTGTGGCAGGTTTCGCAGTTCTGACTCTTGAAGAGCGCCGCGCCGCGCGAGGAGTCGCCCACCAGGACTGCTGCCTGGGAGACTACCGCGCCGGCGACCAATGCTAGGAAAATCCGCTTCATATTGCTCCTCCGGCCCTTACATCAGGAACCGCACGCCGCCGGTGAACATATTCGACCGGAAGCCCTCGTAGTAGTAGTAGGGCTGGTGCAGCCCATAGTACTTCCACTCCGAGAAGAACTCCAGCTTGGGTGTCACGGGCAGTTGGATCCTGCCTTGCGGCTGGTAGTAGTTCGACGGGCGGGTGCCCGCCGTTCTCACGAATGAGCCGCCAAAGGACAGACGTCCACTGTAGTTCTTGCCGAGGGGCAACCGCAAGTCGGCCATCAGGGTGCCGCTGTGCGCATTGTCCCGGTAGAGCGACTGCACCGGGAAGAGTCCCAGCGGATAGAGGTAATTGAAGTCGCTCTTGATGGTGGAGCGCGTATAGTCCGCGATGATGCTGATCTTCTTGCCGTCGTTGGGCAGCCACTGCAGGTTGGCCGAAGTGGACTGGGAGACAGCGTTGAGGTTGATGCCCGTGGTGGGGTTCTTGTTGTCGAACCGGGCGTAGATCAGGTTGAACAACATGCTCTTGGGCAGAGTGACACGGCTCTGGAGGTTGATGCGCTTGGTGTCCATGAGGCCGCTGCGGTAGTAGGTCTTGATGCCGTTGGCCAGTTCGAAGTCGCCGGTGACAGTCAACCGGGTAACCGGCCGGGCGAGGAAGCCGAACAGCCCGACGTGGCGCTGCAGTTCGCCGCGCTCCACCGGGTTATCGGTGATGAACTGGTTTGCCTTGAGGACGACATCGCCCCACTCGTAGCGGTAGCCGCCGCGCACGGTGTACTGCTTGGAGATGTCATAGAGGGCTTCCACCTGCTGCCGGTTGCGGCTGACGTCGAGACGTTCGCCGTCGGTACCGGTGACCGGCGTGCCGGTGGTGGCCGTAGAGGTCAGGAAGTAAGAGGTGGTGAGGACGCCGCTGCCGCTGGTATGGAAACGGTCGGTCTCCCAGGTGGTGCGGACGCGCAGGCGTTCCATGGGCCGGAGTTCCGCCGACGCCGTCGCGGCGGTGTGCGGCATGCGCACATTGCCGTAGTAGGAGTCGGTGATCTGCGGGATGATCAGCAGCGGGTCGTCGCCCGAAACCAGGCTGCCCTTGAGCGTATCGTTATAGGAAGCGAACGTCTTGGGCGAGGTGCGGACCACTGAGCCGGAGAGATCCAGCCAGTTCCACGGGCTGGCCGTGAGCAGTGCCTTGGTATAGGCGCCGTTGCCGCGGACGCGGTAGTACTGAGCACCGCTCAACAGGTAAAGGGACTGGCCGAGGTACGGCGAGGTCCGGTTGCCGGTGAGCTTGTCGGTGGAATACACACCCTGATCGTCCTTGAAGTTCGTGCCGCCCTCTTCGAGGGTGACGTGCCAGCGGTTCATCTCGATGCGAACACCGCCGCGGATTTCGTTCATCCCCCAGGTGATGAGGTTGCGCAGGGGGTACTCGTTCATGTCGGCGACGAGCGTGGTGATGCCGTTGCCGCTGTCGGAGTTGCGCGAGTAGCCGAGGTAGGGCATGATGCGGCCGCCCGGGAACAGCGTCAGCTCGTTGTCGAAATTGCGCCGCGTGGTGTCGTAGGAGCGCTGGTTCAGATAGACGCCTTTATTCGCGGTGACATCGGCGAACGAGGGCAGGTAGTTGTAGTAGGCGATGTTCGAGTAGCTGCCCACGTAGCGGTAGACGCCACGTTTCTGCAGGTCGAACCGGGCCGTATTATAAGGATCACCGCCCCAGTTGTAGCCTTGGATGCGCAGGCTGGTGAACAGGCGGTTGGCCGCGGGTTCGTAGCCGACGTCCATGCCCAGCAGGCGGGTGCCCTGGCTGAGGTTGACCAGGCTGCGATAGGTGCTGAAGTCGCCGGCGTGACCGACCCAGCGTGCGCCGACGTCGATATACCCGGTGAGTTCCTTCTCTTTTTGAGGCTGCGGCGATTCAGCGGCCGCCTTCTCTTCCTTCTTTTCGGTCGTCGCTTCCTTTTTCTCGGCAGACTCCTGCGCCAGAAGCGTCAGCGGCAGAAGCAATGCCAGAAAGATTCTCATCGCAGCAACGCCCCATTCACGTTCGAACCGTGGATCTTCTGATGACAGGTGGTGCAGTTGCGGAACCGCGGGCTGCGCAGGTCGTGCAGCGCCGGAGGAATTCCGCCCACCGTCGTGGCCGCCGGGGGAGTCTGGATATTGGAGTGGCATTCCAGGCAAAGCGGGGCCACCTCCGCCCGCTTGAGCATGCGCGGGTTGACCGAGCCATGGGGCTCGTGGCAGGTGGAGCAGGGTTCATTCCGGCTGGGCGCGTGTTCGAAGACGAACGGGCCGCGCTTGTCGGCATGGCAGGCGAAGCAGCCGGGCTCACTGGCACCCGACATGCGCAGGTTGCGATTGAGGTTGCTGGCGTGGGGATTGTGGCAACCGGTGCAGCTCATGGCGCCTTCCGGGACGCGATGGTGATTGGGTTTGACGAAACTCGCGGCCACATCCCGATGGCAGCTGCTGCATTTCTGATTGATGCCGGTGGTGCGCTTGAGCTGGTACTCGCTCGACTCCTCGCCTTGCTTGTGCATGTTGTGGCAGGAGGTGCAGGGTACGTTGTTGCGCGCATGGCTGCTTTGCAGCCGGCCGACATGGGTCTGTTGATTCTTGTGGCAGCTGAGGCACATGGCGTCGATCGCCGAGGCCTTCATCTGCTTCGGGCTGCGGATGTCATCGGCCGAATTGGTTTCGGCGTGGACCGAACCCGGTCCGTGACACGACTCGCAGGCTTTGGTCTCCCAACCGCGCTTCTTGTTGGTTTCGAGGATGGAATGAGGATTCTTTTTAAAAGCAGTGCTGATGTCCTCGTGGCAACCCGCGCAGGTTTCCGACCCGATGAATTCTTTTTTCGCTGGCGCTGCAGGTTTAGCGGCCTGCTGCGCCGCGGATTTGTCCGGCGGCTTCTGATCCTGTGACGCACCCGCCGCCAAAACCGACAGCGCCACCGCCGCGGTCCACGGCAATAACCGGAAAGTCATGAGTTCTCCCGATCTGAGAAAAAGGGGCAGGTCCCTTGCGGAACCTGCCCGTAATTGAGATTCAACTTACTTAGCGTGCACCTTGCTGACGGCGAATTCAGCGCTGGGCCCGTGACAGGCGCCGCAGCTCTCGCCGAGCGTGGTGGTGTTCGCCAGAGCGTGCGACGCAGCATCTTTGCTGGCGTGGCAGCTCAGGCAGGCCGCCGAAGTGGTGCCGGCGGTGGTGAGCCAGCCCCTGGGATCCGTGACAGGCAGGACGCCGTTTGCCGGCGCATTCTGCGTGTTGGGGGAGTGGCACATATTGCAGTTGGAGACAGAGGCAGGCTCAGGGAACCCGATGTCGTTGAAGTTGTTGGCGGAGTTGCCGAAGCCATAGACCGTGAAATCACGCGGCTGTTCCTTGCCGGTGTGGATGCGGTGCACCATCGAGGCCATGCTGATGGACTCGTTCGGGGCCTGAGCAGCCGGGCGGCGGGCGGCGTCGGTCATGTTCGGGTTGTGGCAGATCACGCAATTCTGGATTTCATTGCGATTCTCGCCATGCAGGGTGAGATTGTAGTGGCAGTTGTTGCAGGTGGCGGTCTCGACGATGTGGCGGCGGGTGACGACATCCGTGCCATCGACGGAGAAGTACTTCATATCGTTGGGGATATTGACTTCGTACGTGCGCTGCTTCTGCGTGCCGGCGAGGACTGTCTCGTCGCTACGGCCTTCGACGGCGAGTACCCAGGTACCCTTGGCGCCGGCCGGGATGGCCTTGCTGAAGGTGTACTTATAGGTGCCCGGTCCACCGGTCATGCTGGTCACAGTAATGTTGTCCTGCACGTAGCCGTTGGTGCCGGTGGCGCTGATGCCAGTGCCGTAGTCGGTGGTGGGGCCGGCGAGAGTGATGGCCAGACGTCCGCGGCCTGCGCCAGGGATGAGTTCCTTGATATCCATGTCGGCGCCGGAACGGTCCTTCAACGAAATGGTCAGAACCGGCTGCTGGCCGGCATTGGTGTTCTCAACGCTGACGATCTTGGCGATGGCGCCGCGGGTGAGCGAGGAGGCCTGCTCAACGACGTGCGCGCCCTTGATGGAGGCGTCGAAGTCGATTTCGCCCTGCGGGATGTGGCAGGTGGAGCACTGATTGTCGGTAGCCTGGGGCAGGCCGACGTGGCCTTCACCGGTGGTGAAGTTGGTGGTGTCGTGGCACGAACCGCAGGCGGCGCGACTCGGCTGGGTCAGCCAGGCGTCCTTCTGCTTGGCGGTGTTGCCCTGATCGTGGCACCACTGGCAGTTATTCGGTTTCGACGGCATGTTGACTTCGGAGAAGTCGCTGACGGCGTTGCCGAAGCCGACGATCTGATACTTGCCGCCTGCCTGCACGCTGGCCAGGCTGCTGCCGGCATGGATCTTGTGCACCATCTGGGTCATGTCGATGGTGTTGTCGGTTTCCGGATTGGTGTTCTGCACGGTGGTGGTGCCGAGGGAATAGCCCGGCGCATGGCACATGATGCAGACTTCCACGCCCTTGCGGGAGCCGCCATGGAACGACAGGTCGTCGTGGCACTTGTTGCAGGAGGAGGTGCTGATGACGTCGCGAACCTTCTTCACCGCCGTGCCGTCCGGCACGAAGCTGTAGGTGGCGCTGGCGTAATTGGTGCCGAGGTCGAACTCGCTCAGGTTCCGGCTGCCATAGACAGCGATCGTGTGGGTCGCCGTCTTGTCGTAGCTGGAAGGCAGCTTCGTCCCGAAGGTGTAAACGTACTCGCCGTCGGCCACCTTGGCAAACGATCCGCCGGTGTCACCAGACGCCTGGCGGGCCTGCTTGCCGGCCGTCGGGGCGTAGGTGCTGGTCTTCAGACGTGTTGTGTAAGCCTGATAGAACTTGTTGTTGTTCGGAATCGTGGCCAGGATAAAGCTGGCGCTCACGGCGCCCGGCGTATTGATTCCTTCGCGTTCCAGGGCAGCGCCTTTGGGATCGGTCATCTTGAACCGAACCTTCACGGTGCCATCGGACGCAATCTCATGACTCACAATCGTGAACACAAGGCCCGGACGGACGAAGTTGACTAAAGCTTCATCCGCGTAGAATGCCTTGTCGCGCTCAGTAAAGGGCGGTTTGGTGGAGCTGACCAGCGCAGTGGATGCTAACAGCACCATTACCACGAGAGTCCACTTCATCCAGCCCCTGGAGCGTTGATGCAAGCGCATGTTGCTCTCCTTATCTATAATTTCCACTCAGTACAGCGTGACCGCCGTCGCCGCAGTACACGGCTCGAGATCTGCAGAGCATGAACCAGACCAAACCAATGCCCATGCTTGAAATACGAGTATCATATCTGAAATCAAGAGGATAGGATTTTTTGCGGGAATTCTCCACAACAGGGGATTTCGTTTCGTTTGGGTGAAAGCCACCAGCGCTGGGTGAATCCCCCCAACTTACACATTCCCCAAAGGAAACTGGCACGAGGATTACAAGGACGTAATCGGGATTGTCGATGTCTGCCTCACTTTCAGCAAATCCGTACGGATTCGGCTTTCGGCCGGCGCATTCGGGCACCGCTGGACCGCACTTTCGGGTCGAGAATGGGGCCGATTGCTGGTGATGGCGGAAGCCCGGATGATTCTTCACTGAGGCGGCTGGGTGCATTCTCCAATCGGCCGGATCCGCGCTGCGCATTCTCACCCACCTGTGCGTCTCGTGTGCGCAGTCCGGGTTTCGCCGGAGGGTCAAACGTTCGTACAATGAGCTTCATTGGCCGTACGACAGGAGAGCCTCCTTCACTCCCTACGCTGGATGGAAACCCATTGCGAAATCAATGGGTTCGGGAATTGCTGGCGGATCTCTGACCGAGCCATGCCCGGGCGGTGGGGGCTACCGCTCATACCCTGGGCGGGTGGCGTCCGGCACTGAACAACAACTGTGAGAGAAATCCTTACCATGCCACCGGAGCTCAACGCTGGAGCGGAAACCAGCTGGGATCCCTATGTCCTGGCGGCGGCCCTGGTGGTGGTCATCCTGATCGCGGTATTTGCGGCGTATTCGAGATACCAATACCGGCTGCTGCCGGAATTGCGGCTGCAATCCGATAGCGCGGTGGCGGCCCAGGGGAATCTGGATCACTGCGTGATTATTCCCGCGCGAGACGACGAAGCAGTCATCGGCCGGGCGGTGCGCAGCTTTCCGGAGTCGCTGCGGGTGGTCATCGACGACCATTCCCGGGACCAGACCGCGGCTCGGGCGGAAGAAGCTGGCGCTGTGGTGCGTGCGGCGCGGCCCGTGGAGCGCGGCTGGCTGAACAAGTCGAATGCCTGCTGGACCGGCGTGCTTTACACCGATTCCGCCTGGATCCTGTTCTCCGATCCGGACACCTGGTACGAACCGCGCTTCCTGCCGTCCCTGCTGGCCTACGCCGCCAGCCACAGCCTGCACGCCGCTACGGTGCTGCCGCACCAGACGCTGGTTAACTGGTACGAGAAAATGCTGATGCCCTACGCCATGGGACTCGGTTTTGCCGGTGTGAGCGCCAGGAACCTGAACAATCCGAAACATCCCGAGGCGATGGCGAACGGCCAATGCCTGCTCTTCCGGCGCAGCGCCTACAATTTCATTGGAGGCCATAAGGCGGTCGCCTCCCAACCTTTGGAAGACCTGGCGCTGGCGCGGCTCATCAAACGGCACCGCATGAGCATCGCGGTACTGCGCTGCGAGAGCATGGCGTACACGCGGAGGTACAACTCCTTCGCTTCCACCTGGAGAGGGCTGGAAGGGATGTTCCTGCGGTCCGCCAGCGGTTATGGGCGATCGTCGGTGGTGTTCCTGGTAGCCGTGGCGATGAGTTCGTTCTGGCTGCCTCTGCTGGTGACCCTGACGGTGTGGAAGTACTATCTGCCGGCCGGGTTGCTGCTGCTGACTCCCATCCTGGCGTGGCGCTCCTGGTACGGGTCGCTGTTGAGGGCGCTGTGGGCTCCGGTTGCCCTGTGCCTGTTCCCGCTGATCGCCTTCACGGCGGTGATGAAAGCGGCGCAGGGGCTGAGTACCGATTCAAGGGGCAGACGGGTCTGACCTCGCGGGCGTAAACTTGGAGTCGATTCCGAGCCATGCCAACCCGTCGAAGTTTTCTCCAAAGCGCCGCTTCCCTTGCCCTGCCCACCGTGAAAGATCCGAATCTCCGGCTATGGTATGACCAGCCGGCCCGCGACTGGAATGAGGCGCTGCCCCTGGGGAATGGGCGTTTGGGGGGCATGATCTTCGGTTCGGTGCCGGAGGAGTTGATCTCGCTGAATGACGATACGCTCACTTCCAGCGAACCGGGTGTGGACAACCTTCCCCTGGATGTCAGCAAGCGTTTCGACGAGGTGGTCGCGCTGCTGAAGCAGCGGCAGTACGCCGAGGCCGCCGACATCATCACGAAAAACTGGACGGGGCGGTCGTGGCCCTGCTACCAGCCTCTGGGGGATCTGCGGGTGACCTTCGAGCACAGCGCGGCGCCCGGCAGTTACATGCGGGAGTTGGACCTGGTGCAGGCGATCGCCCGGACGGCTTACACCGTGGGCGGAGTGGAATACACAAGGGAATGTTTCATCTCGCATCCAGGCAAGGTGCTGGTGCTGCGGCTGAAGGCTTCGCAGCCTCGGGCGCTGCGTTTCCAGGTGACGTTGAAGTCAGTTCATCCCACGGCGGAGACTCTCTCCGTCAACAGGACGGACAGCATCCGGATGCACGGGCAGGCGCCCGGGTTTGCGCTCCGGCGGCCGCTGGAGTGGGTGGAGAAACGCAAGGAACAGTGGAAGTATCCGGAGATCTGGAATCAGGACGGGTCCCGGAAGCCGATCGCGAAAACCGTGCTGTACGGTGCGGAGGCGGGCGGGCTGGGGACCTTCTTTGAGGCACGGGTTCAGGTGCATTCCACCGACGGAACGGCGCGTGTCGAGAATGGCGTTCTGAGCGTCCGCAACAGTACGGAGACGGTGCTGCTGCTGACCGCGGCCACCAGTTTCAACGGCTTCGACAAGGGCCCCAGCAAGGCGGGGCTGAATCCGCAGGAGATTGCCGGGCGGCAGATGGCGGCGGCGTCCAACAAAGGCTGGCCGGCCCTGCGCGACGAGCACGTGAACGATCACCAGCGCTTATTCAAGCGAGTGACCATCGACCTGGGCGCGGCCACGAAACAGAGTGAATTGCCCACCGATCAACGGATTCCGGCGTTCAAGAACGGCAACGACCCGTCGCTGGCCGCGTTGTATTTCCAGTATGGCCGCTACCTGACCATTGCCGGTTCGAGGCCGGGCACCCAGCCGTTGAATCTGCAGGGGATCTGGAATCCGATGGTGATCCCGCCCTGGGCCAGCGGTTATACGACCAATATCAATACGGAGATGAACTACTGGCCCACGGAGGTGGCGAATCTGGCGGAGTGCGCCGAGCCGCTGCTGCGGATGGTGAGGGAGCTGGCGGTCACCGGGCGTCAGGTGGCGGCGCGGATGTACCACCGGCGTGGGTGGGTTCTGCACCACAACACGACGCTTTGGCGCGGTGCCCAACCTGTGGACAACGACGCGATTCCGTCGTTCTGGCCGGTGGGCGGAGCCTGGATGTGCCAGCACCTGTGGGAGCATTACCAGTTCGGCGGCGACCGGCGATACCTGACGGAAGCGTATCCGCTGATGAAGGGGGCGGCGGAGTTCCTGTGTGACTGGCTGGTGGATGACGGGCACGGGCATCTGGTGACGGCGGCGGGGAATTCGCCGGAGAACTCGTTCGTGTATCTCGACGCAAGTGGGAAGAAGCAGACAGCCGGCGTAACAATGGGTCCCACGATGGACCTGGCTATCACGCGCGATCTTTTCCGGAACTGCCTGGAGGCAGGGAAGATCCTGAATGTGGACGCTGGCTTCCGGAAAGAGCTGCAAGCCAAGCTGGATCGCCTGCTGCCGTACAAGGTGGGCGCCCGCGGGCAGTTGCAGGAGTGGCCGGAGGATTTCGAGGAAAAGGAGCGCGAGCACCGGCATGTATCGCATCTGTATGGGCTGCATCCGGGCCGGGAGTTCCACCCCCGGACTACGCCCGAGCTGTGCGCCGCGGCCCGCCGGACCCTGGAGCTCCGGGGCGATGGCGGCACGGGCTGGTCGCGAGCCTGGAAGATCAACTTCTGGGCGCGGCTGCTGGATGGAAATCACGCCTACAAGCTGTTGAGCAATCTGTTCGAGCCGGGGCGGTCGGCCCCGGGTAAGTTCAACAGGGGCGGGGTGATGCCGAACCTGTTCTGCTCGCACCCGCCGTTCCAGATTGACGGGAACTTTGGCGGGGCGGCCGGCATTGCGGAGATGCTGCTGCAGAGCCACATGGGCGAGCTGCACCTGCTGCCGGCGCTACCGGATGCGTGGCCGGATGGGAAGGTGACGGGGCTTCGGGCGCGCGGTGCGTTCGAAGTGGATTTATCCTGGGAGCGGGGCCAGTTGGCGCGGGTCGAGATCCGGTCTCAGCATGGCGGTGAATGCCGGTTGCGGTACCAGGATCGGACAGCCACGCTGAAGGGCCGGCGAATTGAGTTCACGAGATTTCCCCCGGCCTGAGTTCCGATTCCCGGAACAAGCGGGGAGGGCGCTCCGTATCTGTAGATGCAAGGAGATCCAAGATGTACTGCACGCAATGCGGAACCCAAATGAACGACGATGCTCGTTTTTGCGGCCAATGCGGAAAGTCCGCGGGTGGTCCGGCGGCCAGTGCACCGAAGCCTTCGTACCAGGCGCAGCGGCCTCTGTCGCGGGATATGGCCAACAAGAAGATTGCCGGTGTGTGCGCCGGGCTGGCACGGCACCTGGGCTGGGACGTGACGCTGGTGCGGGTGGTCCTCTTGGCGTGCGTGGTGCTGCACGGCTTTGGGGTCCTGGCTTACATCATCGGTTGGATCTGCATGCCGCGCGACGATGAGCGGCCGTACCAGGCTGCGGCCTGATTACTGCCCGGCCGGCGCCACGGCTTCCGTGAGGACGTCAACCAGCGCGGCGCCGAAGTCGAGCCTGTCCTGGACGGTGGGCAGGCGGTGAAGCCGCGGGTGGTATTCCACCATCTGCTCCATGAGGAACGCGGGAATCTTGCGGGCGGCGAACAGTTCCTGGTGGACGGTTTTGCGTCCCTTCATGCCGGGCGTGGTGGATTCGCCGGCATCGCGCGGCCCGTTCGGTGCGTAGAACACCGTCTTCTCATTCAACAGCCGTTGGAAGCGCTGCGCCAGGGCGTTCAACTCCGGTCCGCCGGTGGAGAGCATCGTGTCGATATAGTCGACCGATTCGGTGTTGTGCATGGCCAGGAAGAGGTCGATCCGGTGGCCTGCGTCCACCCAGTCGAGGATCGTCTTAAGCATGGCGGCGATCTCGGGCATGGTGGCGGCGTCGACTGCATCCCAGTTCCTGTTGATGTCGAAGCCGTTCGAGTTGAAGCGGACGGCGCCTTCGGCCATGCCATCCGGGTCAGGGCAGGGCAGTACCTTAAAGACAAACCGCTTGCGCAGGTTGGCGGCGCCCGGCGCGAGGAGTTTGCGCAGACCGCCCTCCAGGGCCCAGGACGTACCGGTTTCCCAGGCGTGCTGCCGTGCCATCCACCAGATCACCAGTTTGCCGGCTTCGGGCGTGGCTGGATCTGTGATTGTGAGCAGAGGGATTGAGCGGCCGTGAACGCTTTTGCCTATTATCTCCTGCTTTAGGAATGGTTTACCTTGGAATTCCTTGAGTAATGCCTGAACGTTTGCATTCGTGTACGGCGGGGTGTGGGCGATGCGGATTGCCGTCTTGGCGGGGGTGAAGCGGACGGTGAGTTCTTTGGCTTGTTCGTTCCAGGAAACCTGCTGATCGGTGAAATGGGTCCAGGTGCGGCCGCCGTCGTAGCTGTAGACGGGCCGGGTGTCCTTGGTGACGGCATGGCTGCCTGGCTTGAAGTTGTACTCGCCCACGAGCTCAGTCAGGTCGAAGCGGAACTCGCCCCGCGGAAGATTTCCCAGTTCGAAGTAGTACCAGTTGGCCTGGCGATTCCGGCCGTTCTGGTCGGCTTGTCCTTTGACGGCCAGGCGCAGGTGATCTGGCGCCACGGTCTCTACTTTGCCGAGATTCCCACCTTCAAAGGAGGTGGTGACCGTGACGGCGGCCAGCAGCAGGGCCAACATGGTTGGAGGTTAGTTCAATTCCCAGGCGCGCTTCGGCACGCCCTGGTCCCGATCCTGCACCCGGTCGTAAAGGTGCTTTTCGTTGGTGGTGCCGAGGCCCTGGTTGTAGAGGCTGGTGAGACCGACGGTTTCGCGCAGGTCCTCTTCAAACGCGTGGAGGGCGACGAGGTGTTCCGCCAAGGCAGGCATCTTTTTCCCGCCAGGGCTCATGAAGATCTTCTGGAAGCCGAGATCCGTGAGGACGGCGAGTTCGGAGCCCACCACGATGCCCACTTCCTGAATGGCGATGGGTGCGCCGGAGCCTTCCTGGACCTTAGCGCCAAGTTTGCCCTTGGCGACGAGAGTGGACCCGCCGGATTGGGATACGTTGTAGCCGGCGCTCCGCAGCCTGTCCAGTTGGGTGGAAAAAGTGGATTCTGTTGCTTTCTCGCGCTTGAAGAACATGAGCCTCTCTCGATCGGACTCCCTCTATTATGCCCGATCCTACTCATTCAATGAATCTTTTCTGTTCTGGCAGCCTCTAAGGGTCTGTCCCATCTGGCGGTAGTCTCACCAAAGGGTGCTACCAGGGTCAACGTTCGGTCTTTCTGGGATGTCTGCAACCATGAAAAAAACTCTCCTCCTAGGTTTCGCTCTCGGGCTTTCGATGGCCGCGCAGTCCATCGAAACGATTCCATATCGTGTCAACCTCTCCTCGTTGAATGAAGTGCCCGCCATCGCAGGAGATGCCTCCACGGCGGTCGCCACATTGCTGGTACACGTCACTCGTGACGCTTCGGGCCAGATTGTGAGCGGCGCCGTGGATTTCAAGTCTGTCTACAAACTCGCTGGGAGTTCGAACCTCACAGCGATGCACATCCATCGCGGAGCCGCCACCGCGAACGGACCTGTCGTAATTGACTCGACGCTCCCGGCGCCGGTAGCCGATGCCACCACCGGTACCCTCTCCCTGCAAGGCCCGGTGCTGCCTACCAACGCGAACGCGCTCGCCGCCCTGCGCGACCTGGTGGCGGATCCGTCCGGCTTCTACCTGAACATGCATACGACCCGCAACCCCGGCGGCGAGATGCGCGGCCAACTGATGAAAGCCGAACGGTTGGTCCTGATGACCTTCATGAGTCCGGACAACGAGGTGCCGGCGATCACGGGCAGCACGGCAAAGGCTGTGTGCGCGATCAATGTGATTGCGGCCCGCGCGGCCAGCGGCGCTCCGCTTTCCGCCGAAGTGACGTTCGACGCGAACTACTCGGGCTTCCCGGAAGGGACCAACTTCACCGGTTTCCACATTCACAACGGTCCGGCCGGGGTGAACGCTGGCGTTGTGATCAATACAGGACTCTCCGGCCAGGTGCCGGCCAATGCCGCCGGCGGCAATCTGCGATATGAGGTCCAGATCGATCCGGCCAACGTGAACCAGGCCGCGGCGGTCGCGGGGCTTTTCGTCGCCCCCTCCAACTACTATGTGAATGTCCATACGGCCGTGTCCCCTGGCGGCGCCGCCCGCGGCCAGTTGCGAAACACCGACCGGATGAACTTCCAGACGCAATTGCTGACCACGAACGAAGTGCCGGCCACAAGCATCGATGCCTCGGCGAACGCCTCCTTCACGATGCACACCCTGAGGAATAACGAGGGGTGGATCGTCGCCGGCTATACGATCTTCGACGCCAACTACCGCTTCCCGGCGAGCGTCCAGATTACCGGCATGCACATCCATGACGGGGCCGCCGGTGCGAACGGTCCGGTGGTGATCAACTCCGGCCTGGCGGCTGCCAACCAACCGGTGAATCCCAGCGGTTTCGGGAATGTCTACCGGGCGCTGGTGCAATCCAGCGACCTGGCGATCCGTTCCATGAACCAGGTGTCGATCGATCCGAACAGCACGTACTACAACGTCCACACGACGGACTTCCCGGGTGGCGTCTTCCGCAATCAGACCGGGACCGTGCTGAATACACCCCTCATCACTGCCGTGATTGCCGGCGTCAGTGATCCCACCATGAATAAGGTGTCTCCGCTGGGCTGGATGACCGTCTTCGGCAGCAACCTGATGAGCGCTCCGGGCAGTGAAGCGGCGTACGAATCGAAAGCTCCGCTGCAGTTGAACGGCACGGCCGTGCTGATTGGCAACAAGCCGGCGGCGATTATCTCGCTGGCCCGGGACAATGGGTTGGTTCCGACGGATTACATCGTCGCGCAGGTTCCGGCGGATGTGGCCCTGGGTACGCAGCCGGTGACGGTGGTGACGGCGGGCGGCTCGAGCGCCAGCACCAATGTCACGGTAGCCCCCGTGGCTCCGGGGCTGTTCTTCGACAAGATTGGCGGGATCGCGTTCCACAACAGCGATTTGACCCTGGTGCGGCCGGATAGCCCGGCAGTGCCCGGTGAGCAGATCGGGATTGTCGGCACGAACTTCGGGCTGACCGTTCCACCTATGCAGACAGGGCAATACGCGACGGCCGATGCCTTTGCGTTCGTGCTGCCGAGCCCCTCGGTGAAGTTCGGTACAACGGACGCCACGGTGGTGGGTGCGGCCATGCTGCCGGGCCAGGCGGGCGTCTATGCCGTGGTGGTCGTGGTTCCGAATGTGAGCGGCAACAACACCGTGACCGTCAGCCAGTCGGTTGCCGGCGCCACGGTGACCTCGAACTCCGTCACCATCCCCGTGAAGTAGGCAATTCCTGTCGACTCAACGGAGCGCCCGCCTGGGGATTCCTGCCCCTGGCGGGCGTTTCGTTTGTCGGGCCCGGCGACTAGTAGGGACATATTATTGACCATTGTTTCAACGTTGTGTCTCAATACTGGAGATGAACTTTAGGGGTGTGTCTCTCTGTGGAGGCTGCGTTGCGCTCGCAGTATTAGCGTTCGTTCTCCCGGCAGAGCCGCCCGGCGGCCCCTCTGAGCAGTTGCTGCGGCTGCGCACACTCGGCAAGGCCTATTACGAGAATCCCACCACCCAAGCCCAGGCGGTGGAACAGTTTAGGCAGGCGCTGAAACTCAATCCCTCGTCCACGATGGACCGCTTGAACTATGCCCTGGCGCTGCTGCGCGCGGGCAACGGCAAAGAAGGCATGGCGGAACTTGAAGCGGTGCAGAAGTTGGATCCGAAGATCCCGCACACCTGGTTCAATCTGGGCATCGAGTTCAAGAAGATGGGCGAGTCAGAGAAAGCCATCGCCCAGTTGGAGCAGATGGCCAAACTGGTGCCGGGTGAGGCGATCACGGAGTACAACCTCGGGGTCCTCTATAAGGCGGTTGGACGGTCGGAGGAAGCGAACAAGAAGTTCGAGCTGAGCGCGCAACTGGACCCCAACTTCGCGGCCCCGCACTTCCAGTTGTTCAACTTCTACCGGCAGCAGAGCGAACCCGAGAAGGCGAAGGCGGAGTTGGGCCGGTTCCAGGCATTGAAGAAGACGCACGACGATGCGGGTACGGGCAATGAGGATGTCGAGTGGAGCCTGTACTCGGAGATCCTGGATCCGGTGGACGGCGCGCTGGCAGCGGATGCCGCCCAGCCGGGCCCGCTGAAGTTCGCGGCGACGGCGCTGCCCGGCAAGTTCACGGCCGCCGGGGCGTCCCTGCAGGTGATCGATGTGGACGGGACAGGTTCGACCGATCTGCTGGTGGTTTCGAACGGCGGATTGGCTCTGTTTCGGAAAGGCCTGACGCCGGTTCCTCAGGCAGCGTTGAGCGCCCTGAAGGACGTTCTGGCTGCCGTACCCGGTGACTATAACAATGACGGTTTCGTCGATCTGTGTGTCCTGACGAAGAGCGGCGCTGTGCTGCTGGAAGGGTCCAAGACCGGCTTCAAGAAGGGTGTGGAATTGCCCGCGGGCCGGTTTGAGTCGGCGCTGTGGATTGATTATGACCACGACTACGACCTGGACCTGGTGCTGCTGGGCGCGCAGACAAAACTGCTGCGAAATCAGATGCCTGGCGGTTTCGAAGACCATACGGCCGACCTGCCGTTTGTGGCCGGGACGGCCGTGGCGGGCGTCGAGATTCGGGTGATTCCGGATACGAAGTCTCACGACATGATCGTTTCGTATGCGGGCCGGAACGCCGTCCTCTATAAGGACCGGCTGGCCGGCAAGTACGAAGTGCGCGAATTGGCGGCAGTGCCTCAGGGCGCCGCGGGGCTGACGGTGGCGGATCTAAACAACGATTCGCAGCTGGATCTGGTGTGGCAAGGCGGGGCGGCTTTGAACCAGAACGGCGCTTTCCAGACTCTGGCCTGGCCCGCCAAGGGCAGCTTCGCCCTGGCCGACTTCGAGAATCGAGGCCTGCTGGACGCGCTGACCGCCGGGCAGGTCTACCGGAATCGGGGCAAGACGGCATTTGCGGGTCAGACCGGGGCGGGGATTCCCTCCGAAGTCACAGCCCTGGCCGCGGCCGATTTCGACGGCGACGGCCGGGTGGACGCCGCTGCCATGCTGCCGGACGGTACGGTGCAGCGGCTGATGAACCAGACCGTGCTGAAGACCGGCTGGACACGGGTGGCGCTGAACGGCGTGAAGAACCTGAAGCTGGCAGCGGGGGCCGAAGTCGAGGTCAAGGCCGGGGCGTTGTATCAGAAGCAGATGTACCGCGGGTATCCGCTGACGGTGGGGGTGCGTGGGAACAAAGAGATCGACACGATCCGCATCACCTGGCCGAACGGGTTGATTCAGAACGAGATGAAGCAGAAGATTGCGACGCCCTTAAAGTTCGAGGAGGCGCAGCGGCTGTCGGGCTCGTGCCCGACGATCTGGACCTGGAACGGGCGTGAATTCGAGTTCATCACGGACACCTTGGGTGTGGCTCCGCTGGGGGCATCGTCGGGCGACGGGCAGTATTTCCCGGTGGATCATGACGAGTTCATTTCGATTCGCGGCGATCAACTGAAGGCGGTCGGCGGGCAATATGAGGTCCGGATCACCGAGGAGTTGAGCGAGGTCACTTATCTCGACCAGGTGAAGCTGATCGCAGTGGATCATCCGGCGCAGCAGGAAGTGTTCACAAACGACAAGTGGAAGTCGCCGCCGTTTCCGGAGTTCCGGCTGTTTGGCGTGACGAAGAGGGTGTACCCCAGAAAAGCCACGGAAGACAGCGGCCGGGATGTGACCGCGGCGGTCCTGAAGCGGGACGCCCGGTATCCGGACGGCTTCCGCAGGGACCTGCAGAACGTGGCGTCGATGCATGCGCTGGACCTGGATTTCGGCCAGGCGGCGAAGGACAACCGGGCAGTGCTGATTCTGCACGGCTGGGTGGATTGGGCGGACGGATCGACGTTCCTGGGCGAGTCGCAGCGGACGAAGACCGGGCTGGCGACTCCGAAGCTGCAGGTCAAAGACAAGACGGGCCAGTGGGTGACGGTGATCGAAGACATGGGCATGCCGGCCGGCAAGCCGAAGACGATCGCCGTGGATCTGACTGGCAAGTTTTTGAGCGCGTCGCGCGAAGTACGGATTGTGACGAATCTCTGCCTGTACTGGGACGAGATCTTCCTGAGTGAGACGAATGAAGCTCCGCAGGTCAAGATGACGGAAATGGCGGCGGGGCAGACGGATCTGCGGTTCCGCGGATTCTCGAAGAACATCGTGCATCCGGAACGGAAGCAGCCGGAGCAGTTCTTCTATGACAACCCCTCGGTGACCTCGATGTGGAACCCGACCCCGGGTCAATACACACGTTATGGCCCGGTGACCCCGCTGCTGGGCGATGTGGACGACAAGCTGGTGGTGATGGGGTCCGGCGACGAGGTCCAATTGAAGTTCGACGGCAGCGCATTACCGAAACTGCCGGCGGGCTGGCAACGCGACTGGCTGCTGAAGGTGGACGGCTGGGCCAAAGATCGCGACGCCAACACAGCATATTCCCAGACGGTGGAACCCCTGCCGTTTCATGGGATGAGTGCCTACCCTTATCCGGCGGGTCAGCATTATCCCGACTCGGCGGAATATCGCGAGTACCAGAAGCAGTACAACACGAGACCCGCACTGCGCCTGCTGCGCGCACTGCACGAATCCGGCACACATTCCAAACAGGTGAACTGACATGAATCTGACGAAAGCTGCCCGCTGGGCCGGGCTGGCGTTCCTCGTCCTGCTCGTCAACAGCTTCTACTTGCTGGCGTTCGCGACTCCAGGGATCTTCTACATGACCAATGTCTTAGTCCATATTGGACTGGGCACGGCATGGGCCGCGGCGCTGCTTTGGCTGGCTTTCACATCCCCGCTGTACCGGCGGACGGCGCTGTATGCCGTGGCCGCGGTGGCCACTGGCGGAGCGCTGTGTTACGTCGGCGCGGCCCGGGAGTTCCAGTGGCTGCTATGGACCCACATTGGGGCCGGGCTGCTGGGCGCGCTGGCGATCGTAGTCGAATCGAAGCGGCGCTCGGCGCAGCTTGTGTTCGCCTGCAGCGCGGTGTTCTGCGTGCTGGCGCTGGGCTACCAGAAGGTCTTTCCGGAACACCAGTTGAAGGTGACGAACACCGGCTATGTGCCGGCGTCGATGGAAGAGGAGGGCGGCGGGCCGAAGACTCCATTCTGGCCATCGTCGTCGCGCACCAATGTCGGCGGAGTGATTCCGTCGACCTTCTTCATGGATTCGAAGTTCTGCGGCGAGTGCCACAAGGATATCTACCAGCAGTGGCAGTCGTCGATGCACCACTTCTCGTCGTTCAACAACAAGTACTACTCGAAGGCGATCGAGTATATGCAGGACATTTCGGGCACACGCGGGTCGAAGTGGTGCGCCGGGTGCCACGACCACGCCGTGTTCTTCAACGGCCGGTTTGAGAAGCCGATCAAGGATCAGCTCGAAACGCCTGAGGCTCAGAACGGCCTGGGCTGCGTGTCGTGCCATTCGATCACGCACGTCGACTCGACGATGGGCAATGGCGGGTTCACGATCGAGTATCCGAAGCTGCACGATCTGGCTTCGTCGAAGAATCCCTTCATCCACTGGGTGGACCGATTCCTGACCAAGGTGGAACCGGAGCCGCACCGGCGTACGTTCCTGAAGCCTTTCATGAAAGACAGCGCCGAGTTCTGTTCGACGTGCCACAAGGTGCACCTGGACGAACCGGTGAACAATTACCGCTGGATGCGCGGGTTCAACGATTACGACAACTGGCAGGCTTCGGGTGTGAGCGGGCAGGGCGCGCGGTCGTTCTACTATCCGGACCAGTCGAAGACCTGCGGCGGGTGCCACATGCAACTGGTGCCGTCGAAGGATCCGGGCAACCGGGATGGGATGGTCCACAACCACCGCTTCGCGGCGGCGAATACGGCTGTTCCTTATGTGAATGGCGACAAGACGCAACTGGCGGCGGTGCAGGGCTTCCTGCAGTCGGGCTTCATCGCGGTGGACATTTTCGCTGCGGCGCCGGCCGGCGAGGCTCCGCAGACGCAGATGCAGCGGCGGGCGGATGCGGGTCCGCAGACGATGACGACCTTTGCCGTCGGCGAAGAGGCGGACCAGACGGCCTCGGCGTACATGATCCGCGAGGTGTCGGAACTGGCTGCGCCGTTGGATAAGACTTCGACGAAGTTCCAGCCGGGCTCGACGATCCGTATGGATGTGGTGGTGCGGACGAAGAAGATCGGCCACTTCTTCCCGGGCGGCACCGTGGATGCGTTCGATATCTGGGTGGAACTGGAAGGGCACGACGCCACGGGCAAGCAGGTGTTCCTGTCGGGCAACCTGCAGAACCCGAAGCAGGGGAACCTGGCTCCTGTGGAGCCGGGGGCGCACTTCTACAAGTCGTACATGCTGGATGGCGACTCGAACCCGATCAACAAGCGGAATGCCTGGCAGGCGCGTTCGCTGCTGTATGTGAAGCTGATTCCGCCTGGCGCGGCGGACGTGGCGCATTACCGGGTAAAGATCCCCAAGGATGCCAAAGGGCCGATTACCTTCACGGCGAAGCTGAACTACCGTAAGTTCACCCACTACTACAACCAGTTCAGCTACGGGATGAAGGTGAAGCCGGGGCAGGATCCGAAGCTGGTGAGCATTCACTACGACAGCCGGCAGACGGAGCAGGATCCTGCGGTGCAGACGCCGGATATCCCGATCACGGTGCTGGCGAAGGCTCAGGTGCAGCTGCAACTGGCCAAGCCCGGCGAGGCGACAGTTTGGAAGCAGCAGGCGCAGAAGGCGGACCGGGAGCGCTGGAACGACTGGGGCATCGGGTCGCTGCTACAGGGCGACCTGAAGGCAGCGGAGTATGGGTTTACCCGGGTAACCGAGGCGGAGCCGGAGTATGCCGACGGGTGGCTGAACGTGGCCCGGGCGTTGATCCAGGAAGGCGAGATCGAGCGTGCGAAGGAGTTCCTGGACAAGGCGATGAAGGCGGATTCGTCGCTGGGCCGTATCTGGTTCTTCCAGGCGATGGCGCAGAAGGCCGAGGGCGACTACGACGGTGCCTTGAAGTCGTTGGAAGTGACGGCGCAGAAGTATCCGCGGGACCGGGTGGTGCAGAACCAGATCGGGCGGATCCTCTTCCTGAAGCGCGATTACAAGGGCGCGGTGGAGGCGTTGAAGAAGGTGCTGGATGTGGATCCTGAGGATCTGCAGGCGCACTACACGTTGATGCTGGCGTGCCGCGGACTGGGCGACACGGAGCAGGCGGCGAAGGAAGAAAAGCTGTTCCGGCGCTTCAAGGCGGACGAGTCGTCCCAGGCGCTGACGGCCAAGATGCGGCAACTCTCACCGGAAGACAACAACGAGCGGCAGACGATTCACGAGCACGAGTCGTCGCTGGTTTCCGGCAAGAAAGCAGGTTCGATTCAATGAGAGTGCTGATTCTCCTCGCGGTGGCAGGTTCCCTGGCCGCGCAGACGCCGAAGTTCACGGACGTAAGCAAGGCAGCCGGCATCACGTTTACGCACAATGCCGGCAAGGCCGGGAAGAAGTGGCTGCCGGAGACGATGGGGTCCGGCTGCGCGTTCGTCGATCTCGACGGCGACGGGTATCCGGACATCGTGTTGCTGAACAGCAAGGACTGGACGCCGAAGGGGCGGCGGTCTCTCTCCGCGGTGTACCGGAACAACAAGAACGGCACATTCACAAATGTGACGGCGGGCAGCGGGCTGGATGTCGAGATGTATGCGATGGGCATCGCGGCCGGCGATTTCGACAACGACGGACGGGAGGACCTGTACATCACCGCGTTGGAAGGCGACCGTCTGCTGCACAACGAGGGCGGGTTCAAGTTCAAGGACGTGACGAAGGCGGCGGGCATCGACAATGCCGCGTTCGGGACGTCGGCCGCATTCGTTGACTACGACAAGGACGGACAGCTCGACCTCTTCGTGGCGAACTACGTGCAATGGTCGAGGGAGAAAGACCTGTGGTGCTCGCTGGACGGGGTGAGCAAGTCGTACTGCACTCCGGAGTCGTACAAGGGCGTGTCGTCGAAGCTGTACCGGAATCTAGGCGGCGGCAAGTTTGAAGACGCGACGAAGAAGGCCAAGGTGTATGACGCGACGTCCAAGTCGCTGGGCGTGACGGTGCTGGATTACAACGGGGACGGCTGGCCTGACCTGTTCGTCGCCAACGATACGCAGCCGAATAAGCTGTACCGGAATTTGAAGAACGGGACCTTCGTGGAAGAGGGCGTATCGGCTGGTGTGGCCTTTGGCGAAGACGGCGTGGCCCGCGGAGCGATGGGCGTGGATTCGGGCGACTTTGACCGGTCCGGGCGGCCGCACCTGCTGGTGGGCAACTTCACGAATCAGATGCTGGGCCTGTACCGGAACGAAGGCAAGGGGCTGTTCGTGGACGAGGCTCCGAGATCGACCGTGGGGCGGGCGTCCCTGTTGAGCCTGGCCTTCGGCGTGTTCTACTTCGACTACGACCTGGACGGCTGGCTGGACATCTTCTCCGGCAATGGTCACATCGAAGAGGAGATCGGCCGGGTGCAGCCCAAGGTGAAGTTCGCCGAACCTCCGCTGGTCTTCCACAACCTGGGGAAGGGCAAGTTTGAGGACATGAGCGGGAAACTGGGCGCCGAACTGGCCCGGCCTGTGGTGGCGCGCGGGGCGGCCTACGCCGATTTCGATCGCGACGGCGACCTGGATCTGTTGATCGCGACGAACAACGGTCCGGCGTATCTATATCGCAACGACGCGAATACGGCGAAGAACCACTGGATCAACCTCCGGCTGAAGGGCGGGAAGTCGAACCGCAGCGGGATTGGCGCGGTGGTTCGTGTGGAGTCCGCATCGGGCAAGCAATGGCAGACGGTGCACAGCGGATCGAGCTACTGTTCGCAGTCGGACCTGGCCCTGACGTTCGGACTGGGCAAAGACACTTCCATCACCTCGATTGAAATAGAATGGCCTAGCGGTGCGAAACAACGGCTCACGAATGTGAAGCCGGACCAACACCTGGTGATGGAAGAGGCAAAATAGAACGTATGACTCCGAAACTCGAACTGGCTGCGATTACCGATGAATTCTCGCCCGACCTGGGCGAGGCGCTGGAGGCGATGGCGCCCATCGGCATGACAGCCTGTGAACTGCGCGTCGTGTGGGGGAAGAACATCATGAACCTCACTGACGATGAAGTGAAGAAGGCGATGGAGCTTTTGAACGCGAAGGGCATCCGGGTACTGGGTCTGTCATCGCCGATTCTGAAGTGCACGCTGCCGGAGGGCGGCGAGGTGGATGGCCGGTTCCAGCAGGACATTTTTGGTTCGACGCACACGATTGAAGATCAGCCGCGGCTGGTGGACCGGGCGCTGCAGTTGTGCGAGATGACGGGCGCGAAGGTGGTGCGGGTCTTCTCCTTCTGGCGGACCGTGGATCCGGAGAAGTGCTTTGAGCCGGCGTGCGCAGCGATGTCGAAGATTGCGGATCAATTCAAAGCGCACGGCATCATTTGCGGGATCGAGAACGAACATGCGTGCAACATCGGCACCGCGGCGGAGGCTGCCCGATTTCTGAACGCAGTTCCGCATTCGCACCTGAAGCTGGTTTGGGATCCGGCCAATGCGCTGGTGGCGGGCGAGGAGCCGTACCCGTTTGGGTACAACCTGCTGCCGAAGGGCCGGATTGTGCACGTCCATGCGAAGGATTGCCACATGGAAGGGCACAAGCCGGTGTGGGGTCCGGTAGGGTCGCGCCACGTCGACTGGAAGGGCCAGATTGCGGCGCTGCTGAAGGACGGATACCAGGGTGCGGTGAGCCTGGAGACGCACTGGCCGGGTCCGAACGGGAACAAGAAGGAAGGCAGCATTATCTGCGGGTGGAATCTGCGGGGGTTGCTCGCGGCTTAGGTGGGGGTCGGAGCTTTTTAGCTGTCAGCGCTCAGCTGTCAGCTATCAGCTCTTCAGGATGTGCGCGTGCCTGGCGGATGCGCGGGGTGAGCGCAGGATCCAAGCTGAAAGCTGACCGCTGAGTGCTGATCGCTGGTCCCACGATCGCCGCAACCCACTGGCACCTCGAAGTATATTTCACATTTCCGATACCCGGCCGCTTGTTTGCGCGTCAATACAAGCAGCCGGGTTTTGCTATTCTGGAGCGCACAAGAGGGGGATACTGATTGCGCCTGCGCAGGCTGTTGACCGTAGTCGGATTAGGCCTGCTGCTGGTGTGCTCGCTCATGGGGCAGCGCTGGATTCGCGATATCTTTCCCGAATCCGACTACATTCCAACACCCCCGGATGCCAATGAGAAGACGGAGTTCTACTTCGCGCGTCTACGCTACCGGAATGTGCAGGCATCCGGTATGTGGGCCATGCGCGGCCAGTGGACGGTGGACTATCCGAAGGCGGACCGGCAGTTCCTGCAAGGGCTGCGGCGCCTCTCCCGGATCCACGCCAACAGCGTGGAGCACATCGTCGACCTCGTTAGCGATGACATCTTTAACTACCCGTTTGTATATGTTGTCGAAGCGGGGCACTGGGATCTGCCGGATGCCCAGGCGAAGAAGTTACGCGAGTTTACCGATCGCGGCGGATTCCTGATGACGGACGACTTCCACGGGACCTTCGAATGGGACGTCTTCACGGCGAGCCTGAACAAGGGCTTCGGCGACCGCCCGATTGTCGATATCGAGAACAGCGACCCCATCTTCCATGTGTTGTATGACCTGGAGGACCGAATCCAGGTACCAGGTATCGTCAACTACCCCTTTACCAAGACCTACGAGTATGACGGCTACGAGCCGAAGTGGCGTGCGGTGCGGGACGACAAAGGGCGAATCGTAGTCGCCATCTGCCACAACATGGACCAGGGCGACGCCTGGGAGTGGGCCGACAGTCCGCACTATCCCGAGAAATATACGTCGCAGGCATACCGCACCGGGTTGAACTACATCATCTATTCCATGACCCACTAGAAAGCACAATGTTCGAGTTTCTCTTCAAGTATCCGTGGCCGGTGTATCGCAAGGGCACTCTCGTCCTGCTCAGCGGCTGGCCCGTGTGGCTGCTGGGGCTGCTTGCCCTGGCTGCGGCAGTGCTGGTGGCGTTGCTTTTCCTGCGGAAACCCGTGCCGAAGACGCGGGCCGTTGTGTTGGCGGGCATACAGTGGGTGGGTCTGCTCGTATTGTTAATTTTGTTATGGCAGCCGGCGCTGAGTGTGTCGATGCTGAAGCCCCAGCAGAACGTGGTGGCCGTGGTGGTCGATGCCTCCACGAGCATGGCGCTGGAAGGACGCATCGGCCAGGCGAAGGGGTTGCTGGACTCAGGGCTCCTCGAGCAGTTGAAGAAGCGCTTCCCGGTAAGGCTGTACCGGGCGGGCCGGACGCTGGAGCGGGTAGAGACCGTGCCGGCGCAGGCCGACCAGCCGGTCACCAATCTGGGTGAAGCCCTGAAGGGTGCGACGGCGGAATCGGCGACGCTGCCGATTGGAGCGGTGGTCCTGTTAAGCGATGGGGCGGACAATGCGGGCGGGCTCGATTCCGATACCATGGCGACGCTGCGCCGGTCGCGGATCCCGGTTCATGCGGTGGGTTTCGGCAGCGAGCAACTGGCGCGCGATATCGAGGTGAGCGATGTCCAGATTGTGCCTCGGTCACTGCCGGACGCGCGGCTTTCGGCGACGGTCACGCTGCGGCAGTCGGGCTTCGCGGGCAAGGTAGCGAAGCTGAGCGTACACGGCGACGGCAAGGTGCTGGCGTCGCGGGTGGTGAAGCTGCCGGAAGACGGGCAGACGGCGCGTGAGGTGATCTCGTTCCAGTCTGGTGTGGCGGGCGCCAAGTCGCTGAAGGTGGGTGTCGACCTGCTGGAAGGCGAAACAAACAGGGACAACAATGTACTGACGCGGCTGGTGAACGTGGAAGACCGCAAACCGCGCATCCTGTACATCGAGGGCGAGCCGCGCTGGGAGATGAAGTTCATCCGGCGCGCGGCGGAGCTCGACCGCAGCCTGCAGTTGGCGAGCATCCTCAGAACGACGCAGAACAAGCTGTACCGCCAGGGCACAACCGATGGGAAAGAGCTGGAGCACGGCTTCCCGGATACGGTGGACGAGCTGTTCAAGTATCAGGGACTGGTGATCGGCAATGTCGAGGCGAGTTACTTCAACCCGGTGCAGCAGGGCCTGATCAAAGAGTTTGTCGACCGGCGCGGAGGCGGCGTGCTGTTCCTGGGCGGCCGCGCGGCGTTGAGCGACGGCGGCTGGAACAAGAGCGAAGTGGCCGAGATTATGCCGGTGATGCTGCCCGACCGGAAATCGACGTTCCATCGAGATCCGGCGACGGTCGAACTGGCAGTGGCCGGCCGCGACAGTCTCATCACGCGGATCGAAGAAGATCCGGAGAAGAATATCTCGCGCTGGAAGGCGCTGCCCTACCTGGCCGACTACCAGGAGACGGGTCCGGCCAAACCCGGCGCCCTGGTGCTGGCGGAGCTGTCGCCGACCAGCAAGGGCAAGTTCCCCCTATTGACGACGCAGAACTTCGGCCGCGGGCGTGTGGGTGTCTTTGCGACAGGCGGAAGCTGGCGCTGGCAGATGCTGCAGGACTCGAAGGATATGAGCCATGAAGTCTTCTGGCAGCAGTTGTTGCGCTGGCTGGTGAGCTCCACTTCCGAGCATGTCTCGGCGGTGACGGACAAGGCGGTGTACTCCGACGAGACGCGTGTTCCGTTCCATGTGGAGGTGCGCGACCAGAACTATCTGCCGGCGTCGGATGCGACGGTGGAGGGCCATGTTCTTGGGCCGGGCGGGGTGGCCGACCTGGTGCCGATGCGGCCGGTGACGGGACAGCCGGGCGTCTATGCCGGCGAGTGGAAGGCCGATAATGCCGGATCGTACCTGATGGAAGTGATCGCCAAGCAGGGCGAGAAGGAACTCGGGCGCGACGTGCTGACATTCCAGAGGGAAGACGGAGTGGCCGAACACTTCCGGACCGAACAGAACCGGGAACTGCTGGAGCGGATCGCGCAGCAGACGGGCGGGCGGTATTACAAGCCGTCGGACACGGGCCGGCTGCCGGAAGAGATCGAATACTCGGATGCGGGCATCTCGGTGAAGGAGACGCGCGATATCTGGAATGCTCCGGCGGCGTTCCTGCTGTTCGCGGCACTGAAAGCGGGCGAATGGTTCCTGCGGCGGCGATGGGGTGCGGTATGAAACGGATAGCGGCAATCCTGTTGTTGATGAGTCCGACGTGGGCGGCGGACTTCCACCTGACGGTGGCGGGTCTGGGCGGCGAACCGGACTATGAGTCGCGGTTCAACATGCTGGCGGCCGAATCGAAGAAGCTGATGGGTGGAGACGTCCTGGGCGGGGCGGCGGCGACGAAGGCGGGCATCCAGAAAACTCTGGCCGGTTATGCGGCCCAGGCGAAGCCGGAAGACACGCTGGTGCTGCTCCTGATCGGCCACGGCAATCTCGATGGCTCGGTGTTTAAGTTCAATGTGCCTGGCCCGGATCTGACGGTGGACGAACTGCGCGGCTGGCTCGACCGGATCCCCGGCAAGCAACTGGTGGTGGTCTCGACCAGTTGCAGCGGCGCCGTGCTGGAGACCTTGAAGCGCGAGAACCGGGTGGTGGTGACGGCCACCAAGACGGGCACGGAAAAGAACGCGGTGGTTTTTGCCCGGTACTGGGTGGAGGCCATGCGCGATGCGGCCGCCGATGCCGACAAGAACGAAACGGTGACGGCGCTGGAAGCCTACAACTACGCCAAGCAGAAGACCGCTTCGTTCTACGAGACGCAGAAGCGCCTGGCGACGGAGCATTCCGTGCTGGATGACAACTCTCTGGCCAGCCGTCTGGCCGTGGTGCGCTTCGGCGCGGCCCAGAAGGCAATGAACGATCCGCAGAAACGGCTGCTGCTGGCGCGCAAGGAAGAGCTGGAATCGGCGATCGACAAGCTGAAGTTCGAGAAGGCGGCCATGCCGATTGCCGAGTACAAATCGAAGCTCAGCGCGCTGCTGCTGGAACTGGCGCGGACCCAGGAGGAGATCGACAAGTGATCCACGCCGGGCCCATCCTGCTGTTCCTGCTGGCCGGCACGCCCGCGGACTGCTGGCACGCCAAAAAGCTGGGCCATGCACAGGAGGCCGCGCAGTGTTTCACCGTCCTGCGGAACTCCAATAACCCGGCGTTGCGGGCAGAAGGGCAGTGGGGTCTGGGGGATTTCAAAGGCGCCAACGACACGTTCCGTGCCGCGGTAAAGGCGGACGAGAGAAACCCGGGACTCCGGGTGCGCTGGGGCCGGTTGTTGATGGAAGGCTTCAATCCTGGAGACGCGGCGGGCCTGTTCCAGGAGGCGCTCACCCTGGACAAGGACAACGCCGACGCGCTGCTGGGCATGGCCATGCTGGCTGAGGAGAATTTCGACCAGAAGGCGATCAGCCTGACCCAGCAGGCTCTGGAGAAGAATCCGAAGCTGATCGCGGCGAGAGAACTGCGCGCTCTCGTGCTGCTGGAAGACGGCAGCTTTGAGGCGGCGACGGCGGAAGCGCTGAACACCATCCAGGACGCGCCGCAGGCGATGGATGCCATGGCCGTGCTGGCCACCATCGACCTGTTGAAGGACAAAGGCACCTCACCGTGGATCGGCCGTATGCTGGCCGTGAATCCGCATTATGGCGAGGGCTATGCGCGCATCGCGCGCCAGTTCGTTCTGAACCGCCGCTATGATGAGGCGATCGGCTTCTATCGCAAGGCGCTGGAATTGGATCCCACCTTCCTGCCGGCCAAGAGCGAGCTGGGGATCAACCTGATGCGGGTGGGCGAAGATGTTGAGGCTCGCCGCCTTCTGGGCGAGGCCTTTGAGGCCAACTACCGCAACGCGGCCACGGCCAATTCGCTCACGCTGCTCGACAGCTACAAGAATTTCATCGTCTATAAGCAGCCGCGCTACATTCTGCGGCTGCACAAGAGCGAAGCCGAACTGCTGCGGCCCTACGTGGAGCGCGAGATCACCCGAGCCCTGGACGCCTACGACAAGAAGTACAACTTCAAGCTGCCGGGCCCCGTGCAGGTGGAGATGTATACGGACCATCAGGACTTCGCCGTGCGCACAATGGGCATGCCCGGACTCGGCGCGCTGGGCGTCACTTTTGGGCTGAGTGTCGCGATGGACAGCCCGTCGGGCCGCAAGCCCGGCGATTTCCACTGGGCGAGCACGCTGTGGCACGAGCTGAGCCACGTCTACCTGCTGACCATCACGAAACATCATGTCCCGCGCTGGTTCACAGAAGGCGTGTCGGTGCATGAGGAAACGGCCGTTTCGCCGGAGTGGGGCGACCGGTTGACACCTGACATCCTGGGCGCGATGAAGAAGAAGACGCTGCTGCCAATTTCGACGCTGGACCGCGGCTACATGCGGCCTGCGTATCCGGCGCAGGTCATTGTGAGTTACTTCCAGGGCGGGCGGACGATCGACTACATCACGCAGAAGTACGGCTGGCCGAAGGTGATGGCAATGCTCAGCGAGTTCTCCCAGGTGACGACGACGGCGGCCGTGATCGAGAAAGTCCTGGGCGTGAAGCCGGAGCAGTTCGATAAGGACTTTCTGGCCTGGCTGGAGAATGAGCACCGGGTGCCGCTGGCCAAGTTCGAAGAGTGGACCAAGCAGATGAAGCCGCTAAACAGCGCCGTGCGGGGTAAGCAGTGGGACGAGGTGCTCAAAATCGGCAATGCCATCCGGGACGAGTATCCGGATTATGTGGAAGCGGGCAGCGTGTATGAGGCGCTGGCCGAGGCCTATCAGGCACAGGGCAGGAAGGTGGAGGCGATTGCGGAACTGGAACGCTATGCCAAGCAGGGCGGGCGTGAGCCCGAGACTTTGAAGAAGCTGGCCAGGCTTCAGGAAGAGGCAGGCAATCCGGGCGCCGCCGAAGCCGCGCTGAACCGCCTGTTGTACATCTATCCGGTGAAGGATGAAGAGCTGCACCGCAGGCTCGGCGGGCTGCGCGCCTCGCTGGGGAAGTGGGATGGAGCCGCCGAAGAGTGGCGTGCGGTGCTGGCGATGAAGACCGTGGATCCGGCTTCGGCAAATTATGAACTGGCGCGGGCTTACCAGGGGATGAAGCGTATCGACGACGCCAAGGACGCGGTTCTGGCCGCGCTGGAGGCGGCGCCGGGCTACAAGCCGGCGCAGAAGCTGCTGCTGGAGTTGAACAGGAAAGAATAGATCAAATGATGCAACTCGATTCGGAAACCTTGAAAGATCGGATCGCACGCTTCGGCATCGTGCAGGAGTCGATGATCGCGCAGGTGCGCAAGGTGATCGTCGGCCAGGACGAGGTGCTGGAGCAGTTGATGGTCGCGTTGTTTGTCGGCGGCCATTGTCTGATCACCGGCATGCCGGGCACGGCCAAGACGCTTCTGGTGCGCACCATGGCCGAGACGCTGGGGCTGATGTTCCGGCGCATCCAGTTCACACCGGATCTGATGCCCAGCGACATCACCGGCACCGATATTCTCGAAGAGGAGCCCGGCACCGGCCGCCGCATCTGGACGTTCGTCCAGGGGCCGATCTTCGGCAACGTGCTGCTGGCGGACGAAATCAACCGCACGCCGCCCAAGACGCAGGCCGCGCTGCTGGAAGCGATGCAGGAGCGCAGCTGCACCGTGCGCGGCAACCAGTACAAGCTGCCCGCGCCGTTCTTCGTACTCGCTACGCAGAACCCCATCGAACTCGAAGGCACGTATCCTCTGCCCGAAGCGCAGCTCGACCGCTTCCTGTTCAACACACTGCTCGACTACCTGCCGGCGGAGGATGAGCTGAAGGTCGTCGGGCTCACCACCACCACGGCCGTAGCCGATCTGCAGCCCGTCACGACAGCCGAGGAGATCCTCAACTTCCAGCAGCTCGTGCGCATGGTGCCCATCGCGGAGGAAGTGGCCCGCTATGCGGTGAACCTGGTCCGCGGCACGCGTCCGGTGGATGCTTCCGCCTGCGACTACGTGAAGAAGTATGTGAACTTCGGCGCCAGTGTGCGCGGTGCGCAGAACCTGGTGCTGGCCGCCAAGGCGCGCTCACTGATGCGCGGCCGCTATCACGTCAGCTTCGAAGATGTGGCGGCCCTGATGCGCCCGGTGATGCGCCACCGCATTCTGCTCAACTTCCAGGCGGAGAGCGACCGGCTCACGCCCGACGACATCCTCAAGAAGATTCTGGAGGTCGTACCGACCAAGGGGTGACCATGATCCAGCGCTTCCTCGATCCCAAGGTACTGGCCGGTATCGCGAACCTCGAACTCACCGCCAAAACGGTGGTCGACGGCTTCGTGGCCGGCCTGCACCGCTCGCCGGACTTCGGCTTTAGCCAGGAGTTCGCCGAATATCGCATGTACGTCCCGGGCGACGACCTGCGGTATGTGGACTGGAATGCGTACGCCCGCACCGACAGGCTGTACCTGAAGCGCTATCGCGGCGAGACTAATACGCGGGTCACGGTGCTGCTGGACCGCAGCGCGTCCATGGGCTTCCAGGCGCAGGGTGTGAAGAAGATCGACTATGCGCGATTCCTGGGCGCATCGCTGGCCTACCTGGCGCATCAGCAGCGCGACGCCGTGGGTCTCATCGGCTTCGACGACGAGATCCGCGACTACGTCGAGCCGTCCTCGCGGCACGGCCAATGGGTCAAGGTGCTGCATGGCCTAAACAGGTCGGAGCCCGGCAGCCGCACAGATTTCGCAAAGCCCTTCCTCCACTTCCAGCAGTTCCTGCAGCGCCGCGGAATGGTGCTGGTGATCTCGGACTTCTATGCTCCGGCGTCGGATGTGGTGAAGACGGTAGCTCCGCTGCGGCAACGCGGCAACGATGTGGTTCTCCTGCATGTGCTGGATCCCGAGGAGATCAAACCTACGCTGAAGGCGTCGAAGATCCTGATCGATATGGAGACCGGCGAGGAGATGGAAGTGAGCCCCGAGTACGTGAAGGACGTTTACCTCAAGAAGATGGCCGCTCATCTCCAGGAGATGGACTCGCTGTCACGCGGAGCGGGCCTGAGCTACTTCCTGGCGATGACGGATCAGCCCCTGGACGAAGCGTTGCGGCGCTATCTGGTAATCCGGGCGGGGAGGTTCTAACGTCATGGGTCTCTTTGCGCCATGGTTTCTTGCGGGCTTCGGGCTGCTCAGCCTGCCCATCTACTTCCACCTGCTGAAGCGGCACCGCAGTGAGACGCAGCACTTCAGCTCGCTGATGTTCTTCGAGAAGAGCACCGAAGCTTCGTTGAAGCACCGCCGTCTCGATTACCTGCTGCTGATGGCAATGCGGCTGGCACTGCTGGCCCTGATCGTGATCGCCTTCGCCCAGCCGTTCATCTGGCGCAACACGCCCGCCGGCGGCCCGAGCGCGAATCGCGTGGTGGTGATCGACGACTCCGCCAGCATGGGCTTCGGCAATCGCATGGCCAACGCCAGATCGGAAGCCTCCAAGCTCATGGGCGAAAACGTGAAGGTGGCCGTGTTCGACTCGCAGCTGCGGTTCGTCACCCCCGCCGATGTGCCGCGTCTGGAGGCGGGTACTTCGCGCAGTTCTCTGGGGGAACTGGCCCGCGCCCTGCGTGCTTACCAGGAGTCCGTCAAGGCTCCATTGGAAGTGCATCTCATCAGCGATCTGCAGCGCAGCTCCATGCCGGCGGGTTTCAGCGACCTGCGCCTGGGCGGCGGGACCAGACTGGTTCTGCACACTGTAGCCGACAAAACAGAACCGAACTGGACGGTGGAGAGCGTCACCGCGCCCGCACGCGTCCGGGACGGCAAGACGGTGAAAGTCCAGGCAACGATCGCGGGCTTCCATACCAATGCCGCCGCCCGTACCGTGATCCTCGAGGTGAACGGACAGCCCGCCGGGAAACAGACCTTGCAGGTACCTGCCTCCGGCCGGGCGAAGGTGGAGTTCAATGGGCTCGACCTGCCGCACGGTTTCTCAAAATGCGCCGTCAGCCTCCAGGAATCCGACGGGCTGAAGGTGGACGACCGCTATCTGTTTGCCATCGAGCGCAGCGATCCGCAGCGGGTCGTGTTTCTCTATGGCGAGCGGTCGGCCCGCTCTGCCCTTTATTTCCGGGACGCGCTGGAGGCAGCCACGGCCGGCGCGTACACGGTGGAAAGCTACTCGAGTGGGACACCGGCGAATCTCGAGCGCGCCTCGTTTATCGTCGTGTCCGACACCGGCGGCTTCGACGACGGCATGCTGAAGCGCTATGTCCAGCAGGGCGGCTCGGCCCTGGTTGTGCTGGGTCCGGCGAATGTCTCGGCGGGCAAGGTGCCGATTCTGGGCACGCTGGTCAAGGCCTCGCGCTACGCGGCCCGCGGCGCGGAACGCTACCAGACGCTGGGCACGGCGGATGACGCCTATGCGGCGATTGCCAAGGCGGGACGTTGGGAAGGCGTGCATTTCTACCAGTCGATCGACGCGGATCCGGGCCAGGCGCGCATCCTTGCCAGGCTCACGGATCGGACCCCCATCCTGCTCGAGCAAAAGATCGGCGAAGGCACCGTGGTCGTGCTGGCTTCGGCGCTCGACAATCTGGCGAATGACTTTCCCGTGCAGCCGTCGTTTGTGCCGTTCGTCGAACAGATCGCTCACCGGCTGAGCGGGTGGGAAGAGGCGTCGTTGAACGCCAGCGTCGACACGGCGCTCGATTTTAAAGGCGGAGCCGGCTCGAAGGCGTTTGAAGCCATGGATCCCGACGGCAAACGGGCGTTGACGCTGGAAGAGAGCGCGAAGGGCGCTCCGCTGGTGTTGAGCCGGGCCGGATTCTGGGAAGTGAGGCGCGGCGCGGGCAAGTCGCAGATGATCGCCGCCAACGTCGACCGGCGGGAATCGGATCTGGAACTGATGCCGAAGGAATCGGCGGAACTGTGGCAATCGCCTGGCACCACCGGACAGCAGGCAGCCGGACAGAGCAATAATGAGAGCAAATGGCCGCTGGCCGCCTGGGTTCTAGGCGCCGCGGTCCTGGCGGGGTTGTTGGAGGCGCTCGTAGGGAGCAGACACCTGGTTCAGGAGACAGCATGACGGCACTGGAACGGTTTCGGAGCTATCTGGAAGCGGTCGAGAAGCGTTTGCGGTGGAAAACCCTGGCCCGCGGCGGAGCGCTGCTGGCGCTGCTCGCCCTGGCCGCCACCGTGGGTCTGGCCTACATTGCGGATCGCTTTGCGTTCTCCGACAACAGTCTCTTCTACACGCGGCTCACCTTGTTTCTGGCAGTTGCCCTGGGTCTCGCCTTCTGGCTTGTGGTACCCCTGCTGCGCCTGAACCGGCGCGAGGCGGCCAAAGCCGTGGAAGTCGGCGATGCGGGGTTCGAACAGCGAGCCCTCACCCTCGAGCAGAGCAAAGACGACAACCCGTTCTCGGAACTGCTGGCCGAAGAGGCTCTGCGCAAAGCGGAGCAGGCTCAGCCGTGGCATCTCGTCAGCGGCCGGCTGCTGGGCGGCCTGGCCCTGGGCTGTGCGCTGGGCGTTGGCGTCCTGGTGTGGTTGACCATCGCCGGTCCTGGCACGTTGGGCTACGGAGCGCACCTGCTTTGGGCCGGCGCGCCGCGTCCCGGCGCGGGTCCCATCTATCAGATTCAGGTGAAGCCCGGCGACGCCAAGGTGCGGCGCGGCGGCGACCAGGTGATTGAGGCGCTGCTGTTGGGGTTCGATACCGCGGAAGTCACACTGCGGGCCCGGCCGGCCGGATCCGCCAAATGGGAGACGCTCCGCATGGAGCCGAAGCCCACGGGCGGCGGCTATTCGTTCCTGTTCGCGGGCCTGGCTGAGAATCTCGAATACATGGTGGAGACCTCGAAGATGAGGTCGGCCATCCACCGGTTGACAGTGATCGACCTGCCGGCCGTGAAGAAACTGCGTGCCGTCTATCATTACCCCGGCTATCTGGGCATTCCGGTGGCAACGGTTGAACCCGCTGGTGACCTGCGAGCGGTGGAAGGAACCGATGTCGACCTGCATGTGACCACAGACCGGCCCCTGACGAACGGCGTGCTTATTATGGACGACGGTTCGCGAATCCCGCTGGAAACGCAGGGCGGCAATGCCCAACTGGCCAAGGTCCCCATCCGCAAGGACGGGATGTACTATGTCGCGGCCATGGAAGACGGCACGCCGGTCCGGCTCACGGAGGATTACTTCATCGAAGCCAAGGCTGAGCGTCCGCCCGAGGTGAAGATCTCGAAGCCGGGCCGCGATGCGAAGGTCAGCCCGATTGAAGAAGTGACGGTGGAACTCGACTCCTCCGATGACTTCGGCCTGGCGGATATGGAGTTGCGCTACTCCGTCAATGGCGGCGACGAGAAGACCGTGCCGATGCTGCGGCAGAAGGGGGCGAAAGACGCCCACGGCTCCACCACCATCTCGCTGGAAGATTTCAAGCTCTCACCGGGCGATGTCGTGGGCATCTACGCAGTTGCCCGCGACGCCAAGACCACGACGCAGACGGACATCTTCTTCCTCGAGGCGCAGCCCTTCGAGAAGGAGTATCAGCAATCGCAGACCGGCGGCGGTGGTGGCGGGGGCGGGGAAGACCAGCAGGGCGAGATCGCCCAGCGGCAGAAAGAGATCATCGCCGCGACCTGGAATCAGATCAAGAGCGGCGGCTCCAAAGCGCAGTCTCAGGAGAACGCGCAGTTCCTCTCCGGCGTGCAGCAAAAGCTGTCCGACCAGGCGAAATCGCTGGCGCAGCGCATGCGCAGCCGCGAACTGGCCGGGACGAACGAGGAGTTCCAGAAGTTCTCGAAAGAGATGGACCTCGCCTCGGCCGCGATGAACGAAGCGACCGGGCAGCTGAAGGGCCAGAAGTGGAAGGATTCGCTCTCACCGGAACAGAAGGCCCTGCAGCACCTGCTGCGCGCTGAAAGCATGTTCCGTCAGATTCAGGTCGCCTTTGGCCAGCGCGGCGGCGGAGGTGGTGGCGGCGGCGGCCAGATGCGGGATCTCGAGAGCCTGTTCGACCTCGAGCTCGATACCGAGAAGAACCAGTACGAAACGGCGCAGTCGCGCAACTCCCAGGAGCAGCGCGAGAAGGAAGTCGACGAAGCGCTGAAGAAGCTGGAAGAACTGGCGCGGCGCCAGCAGGAACTCGCCCAGCAGCAGCAACAGCAGAAGCAGCAGCAGTTCCAGCAGCGCTGGGCCCAGGAGATGCTGCGGCGTGAAGCCGAGGAGCTGCGCAAGAAGATGGAGCAGTTGCAGCGCGGCGAATCGCAGCAGGGCCAGCAGGGTCAGCAAAGCCAGTCTCAGCAGGGTCAGTCCCAGCAGGGACAGCCGCAGCAGGGTGGATCTTCGGGTCAGGCGCAACAGGGCCGCTCGCAGGGGCAGCCTCAGCGCGGCCAGCAGGGTTCCAGCGGACAGCAGAGCCAGCAACAGAACGACCAGCGCATGGCCCGGGCCCAGCAGCAGCTCGATCGAGCCCTGGACGACATGCGCAAGGCGCAGGCGGAGCAGGGCCAGGGCAGTACAGAGAGCGCGCGCCGTGCGGCGGAGCGCATGAAGGAAGCACGCGACATGATCGGCGGCATGCGCCAGCAGCAGTCCGGCCAGCGCATGGACGATCTGTCGAACCGCTCCCAGCAACTGGCCGAGCGACAGAAGCAGTACGAGAACCAGATCCGCCAGATGTATCCCGATGGAGTGCCCGCTCCGGGGGCACAGCCACGGCAGCCGGTTCCTACTCCGCAGACGATTGAGCGCCTCGCCCAGGAGAAAGAGGCGATGGAGCGCGAGTACAAGCGCCTGGAGCAGCAGATGAAGGATACGGCCCGTGCCATGGACGGGTCGCAGAAGGGCGCGGCTTCGCGTCTGCGCGACGCTTTAGGCGAGGCGCAGCAGAATGAGCTCGGACTGCGTATGAAGTTCGGCTCCGAGTGGGTGCGCCGGGGCCTGGGTCCCTATCTGCCGCCGCGCGAGAAGGTGGTGACGGATTCTCTGGAGAAGCTCAGCCGGCAGGTGCAGGAAGCCCGGGATATGGCGCAGCGCGGCCAGCAGGCAGGGGAGGGCAGGGATCGCACGGAGCAGGCCCTCAATCAGCTGGAACAGCTGCGCGGGCGGATGCAGAGCCAGTTGCAGCGCGGACAGCAGGGTCAGGGTCAGCAACAGGGCCAGGGCCAGCAGCAGGGGCAACAGGGACAGCAAGGCCAGCAAGGCCAGGGCCAGGGACAAGGTCAGCAGGGCCAGCAGCAGGGGCAAGGCCAGGGTCAGGGACAACAGGGTGGCGGCCAGCGGGGCGGAGAAGGCCCGGCCGGCGGCAGCTATGGCGGCCGGCAAATGGGCCGCGGCTCCGACGGCGGCTTCAATCGCGGCGGACAGCCCATGGGTCTGCGGGAAGAGTATGGCGCCATGAACGATGGCCGGCGCCAGTTCGATCCGGGCCCGCGTTCCGGCCAGCAGCAGGGCCTGGAAGGCACCTATGACGAAGCACTGCGGCAACTGCGGCAACTGAGGCAGGACGATGCGGCCGACAATGAGACGAAGGCCGACGTGGACCGCCTCATCCGCGATATGCAGCGCCTGGATCCCAGAAAGCTGGGCGACAACGCGACGCTGATGGGCCGCATCGAATCCGACATCGTGCCGCAGATGGAACAACTGGAGCTGCGGCTGCGCAAACAACTGGAGAACGGGCCCGCGGGCGGCCAGGTGCGCAGCGGATCGCAGGCAAAGGCACCGGCCGGCTACGGCGACGCGGTGGCGGAGTACTTCCGGAAGCTGAGCCGGGGCAAGTAAAGGGCAGGTTCCCCCGGCGTGCGTACTGGCGCGCTGGGGACGCCATCTCGCTGGGTCCGCCATGCTGGAACTGCGAGTAGGGAGGCCGACTCTATCGTCAACCGGGACACACACCCGTTCTGTGTGTGGTGTTCCGAGAGAGGAGCCCGGTCATCGGCATGCCAACGGGCACGCAGTCAGAGTGCTCTCGGAAGATTCGGGACTGTGCAGGAGATCGAAGGCAGGGCCTACTGGACGACGGCCACGTTATAGGCGGCAGAAGAGCGGCCGTCGATCGAGATCACCAGGGGCAGGGAAGCCGAGGCCGGGGTAGAGGTCGAAAGGGAGAACTGAACCAGATAACTGCCCGGCATCGACGGGTTCGCGGTCACCGACTGCACGCTGTGATCGGCGATGCCCGGCGAGGTCACCGAGACCCGGCTGGGATCCACGGCGTTCACCCCATCGCTCAGGTTGATAACCAGGAGTTGCAGGGTGTCGCCCGGATGCGCGCCGGCCGATGCCGCCACGGTAGTCCCCAGAACGGATTGGATCGCGAGGATGGAGGGCGGCCGCGGATCCACCTGAATCACGGCAGGCAGTGCGCTGACGCCGTCGACAATCACCTTCACAATCGTCGGCCCCAGCGGGAAGCCGTCAGGGATCTGAACTGTGATCGTATTGTTCGGAGTGGCGATGGCTTGGGCGATGCGGTCGTTTCCAGTTCGGTCAGTCAGGACAGCGGTGACGGTCGACGGTCTGGCGCTTGCCAGGTTGACCATCGGCAGGACGGCCTGTCCGCCGGAGAATATCGTACCCGGGGTGATGGTCGAGGCCGCCACATAGAGGGGCTTGGAGTTCGGCAGGACCTGGAAACCGCCCGCCAGATTGTTCAGCAGCAGACCGCTGCCCACCGTCAGCGCCGCCGGACCGGCAGTCGCCTGGGGCGAGATCGTAACGGCGGCCACGGCTTTGGTTGCGTTCATGGCCCAAACCTGACGGACCGTCACATCGCTGGAACCAATGCCGAGGCTGGGGAGCCAGTTGTCGAAACTCGTGTTCACGCCGTTGATTTCGATCACCGTCTCAGCTCCGGCCGAGACGGCGGTGGGCGCCACGTTGATCTGCGCCAGCGCCGGGGTGTCGTAGACGTATGCGGGTGAATCCACACCGTAGATAAAGAGTGAGCTCTGGCCGTCGGGATTGAACGCCGCCAGAACACCGCGGTAGCCGGCCGGGGCAGGGGGCGGTGCAATCACCAGCTTGCCGTCCTGCACGGATACGACCTTCGCGCTGACGCCGTCCATCCAAATCGTTGTCGAGGCGCCCAGGTTGCTCCCGGACAGGGTGAGTGTCCGGTCTGCGTTCTGGGTCACGCTTTGGATGGCCGGCGGCAGTTGCTGCATGAACTGGACGCCCGAGGGCAGGATGTAGCTCTCTCCGTTATAGTCAAAACGCAGGTGCCGCGGGCCCTCGGCGGAGGTAGGGTTCAACTTCAGGTCGGCGATGAGGAACTGCGAAGTATACGGCGAAGTGGTGACAGACTCGAACCCGTTGATGGAGGAGATGGTGAGCCCCGCCCCGCTCATCGGCAAACCATTGCCGGTCAACACGGAGCGGCCAATCGTCTTGCCCAGCAGCAGCGTCGCGGGCTTGACTGCCGTGTACTTGCTGTTGTTGTCGCCGTAGTAGAAGTAGCTGTAAGTCTGTACGCCGAAAAGATTTACACTGGCGCGGGGATTCACCGCAACGTTGACGCCATCGGTGGACTGGCCGGCGGCCACCTGATATGGCTGCTGCGGCGTTGAACTGCCCGGCGCGAAGGCGAGCTCAAAAGCTCCGCTGGGCATCAGGGATCCGGAAGGATCGACCGGCAAAATCACATTCACGGGCTGGATCTCGCCTTGTACGGCGGGCGGCAGGCTGTGCGCGTAGACGTAGTAGGAACCAGCGGGCACGCCCTCAATCCGGTAAGTGCCATCCGGGTAAGTCAGGGCGCTGATGGCCTGCCGGTTCGGCGCCAGGGCCACGACTGACGCCAGATTCACGCCCGCGCCCCCCATGGTCACCCGCCCGGTGATCACGCCGGTGGTCGCCTTAAACTTGTCGTTGGGGTAAAGAACGGAGATCCCCGCAATGTCGTCGAGGCCGAGCGGCTTGCTCTTGGTCGTCGTCCGCGTCACTTCTGTCGACATCACGCTGGACGTCCAGGTATGCTGCAGGCCGAGCGTGTGGCCAAACTCATGCACAACGGGGAGGAAGAACGACTCAGCCCAGCTCGGGCGGTCCGCGGCCATCGATTTCCGCAGCATCAGCACCGCACCCGTGATGGGATAGAAGGGGCCGCTGGGGCTCTGAACCGCGTCGTTGGCGATCGTGGGCACGCCATAGGCGATCATCCCAGGCGGGATCTCGTCCGAGAACTGCACCTGGATGCCCGGGGCGTTCATTGTCGTGCCCGCCGTGAACAGTCCCCCAAACGACAGCCGGATGTCAGAAGTTGCGACGCCGTTCCACACCGCCGCGGCGGAGCGGATCTGGCTGATCACTGCACCGAAACTATCTCCGCTGGCCATCTGCGTGGGGCCGCTGTCGGAGATGAAGAAGGGCACTGTCTTGTTTTGTAGAGCGTTCAGATCGTAGTGCGCGTAGACCGGCGTGTAGGGAGCGCTGCCCGACTGGAACCGGACCCAATGATAGTAAGCCGGGGCAATGGTGCCGCAGGAAACGGCAAGAATCGCGGCTGCCGCCCAGCTTCGCATCCTCATCGGACCACCGCCTGGCGGGCCCGCAACCGGAGATTGCTCAGGCTGAGCTTGAGACCTGCGTCCGAAGTGGGCTGACCATTGTTGTCAACCACTTGGGCGTCTTCAATGGGCCCCCGTGAGAGTACCGCCTCGGCGGCGCCGGCGCTCGTGCTCATCTTGACGGAGAGGACACCCTGGCTCAACCCGATGATGTGCGGCGTGCCACTGGGGCTCAGCCACACAAACACAACATATTCGGCGCCCAACTCCAGGGCAGGGGCCCCGGCTATGCTCTGCCTGCGGCCGTTGATCACTCCACCGGGGACATAGACTTCGGTGCTGGTCGACGTCGTGGAACCCTTAATCCACTCCATCACCTGGAGCCGGTAAACGGTGTAGATCAGGCTGCCGCGTTGAACGGGGGAAGCAGAAAGCACTTTGCCGCGCACGATCGAAGTGGATTTCTCCACCATCTGGTCGACGGTCAGGCGTTCGAGCGTGGTGGCACCCAGTCCGGCGGCCAGGAACAGTGCCAGCACGGATTGGAGAATTCTCGCCATAGCTTCTGTTCCACTATCAGCAAGCCATATGCCATAGCTTGAATCAATCAAATCAATTGCTTAGGAATGGGCTTCCCAGTGACCTGAGTCTGGAGGACACAGCGGGCGGGCCAGCCTGTCTCAACCTGGAACCCCTTGCGTGTCATCCTGGACCACCAGCACGGGCACTCCCACTGCGTGCCGGACCTCGTTGATCGTCGCTCCGAAGACGAGGTCCTTCAGACCCTTATGGCCATGGGCGCCCATGACGATGAGGTCGGGTTTGCACTCCCGCGTGAAGCGGACGATGGCCGATTTGGGGTCGGTCGCATGCACGCCCGTGAGCTCGGTTTCGA
>JAFKEE010000028.1 GCA_017307505.1 Acidobacteriota bacterium
CAACATTTGATTATCAAAGAACCACCGGGGAAGCCGTCCACTGCGACGACACCCGAAACAGCTTTAGAACGTTCACGGCGAAAGCCCAGGGCTCGCAAGAGAACAGATCCCGGCACCCTCGGAGATTAATTCACGAGGCAAAGAGCGGGCGGGGCGTTGGGCCGGCCCCTGGGGTTCACGAGGTCAGTTGTGGATGGACGGGGTGGTACGGGCGGCCGTCAGGGGACCAGTTGAGGACAAGGGCGTCCGCCTTCCCACTGGATCGGTTTTGGTGATAGCCCCGGGCCTTGTGGTTGATGGTAGTGACGGATTGCTGGCCTGAGGTGGACTGCCGGGCGGACCGGGAACGGCCGCGTTGGCTTTGTTCGCTCAGGGAGAGTGGAAATCGGGGTGTAGTTTGAGGGACTGGGCTTGGAGGAGAACCTCGACGTGCGTGGCGGATGGGTAGCCCGTCGCTGGCGCTCTGGGACTGGGCATGCCGATGATGGCTTTGTTCGCTCAGGGCGAGTGGAATTCGCGGCGTAGTTCGAGGGTATGGGCTTGGGAGAGATCCTCGGCGTGCGTGACGGATGGGTAGCCCGTCGTTCTGGGACAGGGCATGCTGATAATGGCTTTGTTCGCTCAGGGCGAGTGGAATTCACGGCCTGGTTCGAGGGTATGGGCTTGGGAGAGACCCTCGCTGTGTGTCGCGGAAGTGTAGCCTGTGGCTGTCGCCTCCTCGGCGTGGGGCAGGCGACGCGAGTGGGAGGCCGGAGCCAGGCGCGACGGTGGTTCCAGGACGGGTTGGGTCCTCCGGCGCGAACTGCGTTCTTTCGGGAATGTGCCAATCCTCTTCTTCTTTTCATAATTCTCCTTGGCCGGGATTGTACTGGATGGACTCCAAAGAAGCGGCGCCTCAGGAGGGAGATGCAGCAGCTGTAAGTCGCTGTTGGTCAATTTGTTAGGTGCGATGGAGGATTATTTTCAAAGCGTGTGACCGGATTCTGGCAGCGGCTGGATTTGGGAGAGAACTGCGAAGGGGCGGACGGCCGATGCAGCCTCTAGGGGATCAAAGGGCACGGGTAGTCGGTGCCCGGGCAGCGGCAGTAGCAACCTCAAAGGAGATTCCTGAAGATGAGCGCCGAAACTTTCCGGCAAACGTGTCAGTCCCAGGGGCGACTGTGAAGTTCGGTCCATTGTGGTACTCCTGCCGCCTTGCAATCCGCCGGAAGCGTTGAAAGGGCCACAGTTTGTTCCAGGCGTTCAAGAAGCATCCGCGAGGCCATTGGAGCCTGATGAGGCGCGGGACACCCTGGCTGCTCCAAAGGGAGCGGCTGGGCTACTTCTCTCCTGTTGCAGAGCAGTATGCAGAATCGCTGCAGGTCCGTGAGATTCGTGAGCTCGCTCATCCGGTCCACTGAGGTTGTTTGACCCGAGAAGAGTCAGTGGTTGTATTGCGACAACCCCAATGCGGGAACGCCCTCGCTGAACCTCAGGTGGCAGTGCGCCTGCAGGAACCTGCGGCAGTAGGAGGCCCTGCTCAACTCCGGCAGAGCGAAATGCAAGATGACCTGCGCCGGCAGTATTGGGCAAGTATAAGTTGAAGCACAGGATAGAAGTTTATAACTTATTCAAGATTATTAGAATGCCGCATTGAGAGCGGGAAGATGTTTCCGCTTGGCCCAATTACAAATATGGACATCGTCGAAACTGATCACTAAACGTTAGTATTGTCTTAATCCTCTCGACCTAGTACTACTACATCAAACCAATAACGGTGTACGGGAAAAGCAGTGCTATAATCTCGCATCGATTGCAGTTGGCATACGGGCTTCTGCCGTGAGGACACGAGCGATGAATAAGATCGTCCTGACTATTGCCGTTGCGGTCTCAGTTGTTTTGTCTGTAGTACGCGCACTGAACAAACCATTCTGGTACGACGAGCTATTGACGCTTTATGTGTGCAGCCTCAGATCACCGTTGGAACAATGGCAGGCATTGCTGAGGGGAGCCGACGGTGCGCCTCCTGCCTTCTACTGGATCACGTCACTGCTGGCGTGGTTGCCGATCAATCCCCATCTCGCCTACCGTCTACCTGCAGTGGCCGGCTGGGGTCTTGCGTTGATCGGTGTCTATGTGTTTCTTTCCCGACGGCTCGGTTCCATGTTGGGCTTGTGCGGTTCTCTCCTGCTGGCCCTGTCTCCAGTGGCGATGTACGCAACCGAAGCCCGGCCATACGGACTCATGCTCGGGCTGACGGCTTTCGCCGCGATATGCTGGCAGCGGCTGGAAGACGGAAAGCGGTGGACCTTCCTGCTCGCGGTTTCTCTTTTGATATTGACGTCCGTGCACTACCTTGCTCCGTTGATTGTATTGTGCTTTGCAGAGGCTGAACTCCTCCGCTCGGCCCACGCCAGATCAATTCGGCGGTCAGCGTGGGGCGCTTTCATTCTCTCGGCCATTCCGCCCATCCTCACAAGTCCAATACTGCTCACGATGAATCGGGAGATTGGACACAGTTTCTGGTCGAAACCCCATGTTTCCGATATTCCATCCTATTGGGGTGCAAGCCTGGCCGTAACGCCTGGGACCATAGTGGTTCTGTTGCCCATATGCCTTTTTCTTTTATTGCGCGAGATAGGGCAACCAAGCGGACCTGGCCAGCCGGCAGTTGCAGCGCGGCAGTCTGAGAGAATGCTTTCGGTTGCACTCCTGCTGCTTCCACTACAAGGTTTTCTATTGGCCATTGCAGTGGATGGAGGGTTCCATCCACGCTACGTGCAGACATTCATTGTTGGAGGGTGCTGCGCTTTGCCGCTGCTGATGGAGAAATTTAGCGAAGGTACTGTTAAGTTGATCGCAGCGTGCCTTCTTTTGGTGTTGGCCGTCCCTGGGGGCTACCGAATTGCAGCCAACCGTGGTGCAGTGACCGCAGAACTTCACGGCCGCTCAGTGCCGGCGCTAGCCGCCCTCGCTCAGGTTGAAGACACGAGGACGCCTCTGGTAGTCAGCGACGAGTTGCAGTATTTAGAGGCTCTCTACTATGGTGGGAAGCCCGCTGCAGATCGCCTCTACTATCTTGGAACCAAAGAGATGTTCAGCCGTTTTGGCATGGATGTGTATGACCGGCCAGCAGCCATTATTCCGGCACAGAACTCGCACACGCTGGGTGTTATTGATTTTCTGCGGGATCACACCACTTTCTCAGTATTGGCCAGTAGTAAGCATCCTTTGAATTGGGTTCCAGAATACCTCATCAAGCATGGTTGGCGGATGGAGTTTCGCTCTGTCATCGACGGTGGCATTCTCTATGCGGCAGTGCCACCCGCCCGTGTTGAGACGAGCGCCAGTTGGTGAATACGGAGGCAATCCAATGCGCGCTCCGTGGATAGTTTGTCCCTGCCTCCACTGTGGTTGATGTAAAGGGCCTGATTGAAGCGAATGGATCCATTATGGCTCCAGATGGCATTTGGTGGCGATTCTCGAGTGCAAGTGGATCAAGGTTGCCTTCCGGTTCCTGTGTGGCAATGGAAGCACATGAATTCAGATTTGTGGAGGTGACCCGGTATGAAAGACATTTTAAAGGAGCATTTGCTAATCCAGCACCTAAGGGTAATGCTTAATTTCCCTCTAGCCAGCGCCGAGCTTGGCCGAAGTCACTGAGTAACTCGGGTTTCTCCTGGAGAACCGGCAAGATAAGCATATTGAAAAAGATCAAGCGCAGGCGCGGATTGCGCACTACTGCGCCGTTGATGATGCGGAAATGAGGTCCCATGTCACAACCAGTCGTACTAGTTACAGGCTCCTGCGGGCTCATTGGGTCTGAGGTCTCGGTGTACTTCGGGCGAAGAGGATTCCGGGTCTCCGGAATCGATAGCAATCATCGTGCCGTGTTCTTCGGGCCGGAAGGCGATACGAGTTGGGTCCTGGAAAGATTGCGACGAGAGATTCCCGAGTATCAGCATGCGGCCGTGGACATTCGAGATCGTGACGCAGTCCTGTCGCATCTTCGCATGCTGCGCCCGGATCTGATCATTCATACCGCGGCGCAGCCATCCCATGACCGTGCAGCGGCGATTCCGTTTCTCGACTTTGAAGTGAATGCGCTGGGGACGCTCCATTTGCTGGAGGCGGCTCGGCAGTGCTGTCCCGAGTCACCATTTATCCACATGTCAACGAACAAGGTTTACGGGGATCGTCCCAACACCCTGGCACTCAAGGAATACGAGACACGGTGGGATTACGCTGAACCTGCCTTCGAGAATGGCATTCCGGAGACCTTCTCCATTGACCAGAGCAAGCACTCCCTCTTCGGTGCATCCAAGGTGGCCGGGGACGTCATGGTGCAGGAGTATGGCCGATATTTCGGAATGCCGACGTGCTGCCTGCGGGGAGGATGCCTCACTGGTCCAAACCACTCCGGGGTGGAACTGCACGGATTCCTGAGCTACCTCCTGAAATGCAATATGGAAGGCAGGGAGTATAAAGTCTTCGGCTACAAGGGTAAGCAGGTACGTGACAATATCCACTCAGAGGATGTCGCCAGTTTTATGTATGAATTCTGGAAGGCCCCGCGCGTGGCCGAGGTGTACAATCTCGGCGGCGGCAAGGCGAATTCCTGCTCCGTCCTCGAGGCATTTCGGATGGCAGAGGACATTACGGGGAGGAAGATGAACTGGCGGTACGTCGAGGAGAACCGGATCGGTGACCACATCTGTTATTACAGCGATCTGAGAAAGATGCGAACTCACTATCCGAGTTGGAGAATCGAGAAGACGCTGACAACCATCTTCGAGGAGATCTCCGTCAGTTGGGGACAGCGCCTGTCGGTGGCGGCTCAATGATTTCCGTCACTGGGTGTCGGCGGAGTTTCGTCAATGGTACGTTTTGGGTTGTCTGCGACTACCAATAGGCCGTGGGCTCCTGAGAGGCGCGCCGGCCCGACGCCCCGAGCGGACGGTCCAATGCATGCGCCGGTTCTCATAGTCATAGGGCTGCGTAGTCACAACCGTGTGGAGAGTCTGGGAGCGAATGGCACATGAAATCACCACTGCCGGTCATCCGGAGTCCGCTCAAATTGCTCTCCGTGGTGATTCCAGCGAGGGACGAGGAAGGCTGCATTTCCGCCACGGTGGAGCACCTTCACCTTGAATTGCGCCTGCACGAGGTCCCACACGAGATCGTGGTTGTCGACGATGGAAGCAGTGACTCCACCTGGAACCTGCTCCAGGAGCTTCACGAACGTATCCCGGAGTGCAAACCGATACAGAACCAGAACGATCACGGCTTTGGCCGCGCCATCACATATGGTTTTGAACATGTGACAGGGGACGCGGTGGTGGTGATGATGGCCGATGAATCGGACGACTGCCGGGATGTGGTCCGTTATTGGCAGGAACTGGGGCAGGGTTGGGACGCTGTTTTCGGTTCCCGCTTTGTGCGTGGAGGCGGCGTGATCGACTATCCGCGGCACAAGCTCCTGCTGAACCGCATAGCGAATCTATTTCTGCGCCTGTTGTTCGGTGTTCACCTGAACGACTTCACGAATGCGTTTAAGGCGTATCGCCGAACCGTAATCGAGGGGTGCCGGCCGTACATTTCGCCGCATTTCAACCTGACTGTGGAGCTACCGCTGAAGACCATTGTGCGAGGATACTCCTGGACTGTGGTCCCAATCACCTGGCGTAATCGGCGGGCTGGTGAATCCAAGTTGAAGATCAAAGAGATGGGCAGCCGGTACCTATTCGTCGCCTTGTACTGCTGGCTGGAGAAGTATTTCAGCCGTGGGGACTACCGCGCTCACTAGCGGTGCCGAGGACTTCCTGCTGACTGGAATTGAGCAGCGTGCAGTCGCGCTGGATCGCCGGGGGGAGGACAGATCGTTCGAGTTGCACGGAGGGTCAGTGCCCTGAGCGAGGGGCGGCTGGACCGCCCCTGGGGCACCTGGCCGCCGTGTTGGGCGGGCGGGGCCCGGCCGGTCTTAGGGACGCAGGACGCGCGACAGGAAGCTTCGCGGGGCGGACAATCCGGTCAAGAGCCAGGGTTCGTGGTACTCGCTGTATACGGAGGAGACCAGGGTCCTCCGATCGGGCGACTCGCTCAACCTGGCACGGCAGGCCGCGCCAAGGTACGAAAAACTGGTCTCTCCCAACTGAAGCAAGCGGTGCTCCTTGCCGGTACTTGGTTCGAAGCGGGCGAGCACCCGTTCGCGGCCATCCTGATAGGCCAGGTAGAGGAAGGTCCCGTCGCCGGACCAGCCCGAGGCCAGGCCCCAATCCGGCTTCCCCGGACGCAGCACGCGCTGCTGTTTGCCCTCCGGCGAAATCACCCCAAAGCCGCCGGGCAGCTCCGTGGTGATCCATTTTCCGTCCGGAGACCACCTCGGCGATCGAAATGGTGTTCTGGTCCGGTACACCACTTGGACGTCCCGCGGTTCGGTCACCCGGACTTTGACAAGCCCCGATGCGGCGGGTTCGTTCTCAGCATAGGCCAGCCACTCGCCGTCGGCGGACCATGTTGGACCCGATCCTGCCGCGATTCGAACCGCAGGTCCTCCCGCCACCGGCGAGACCCAGATCACACCACCCGCCGAATAGGCGATCCGCTTTCCATCCGGAGAAAACTCAGGCGCCTCGAAGAGCCACTGCCTGCCAGCGGGAAGATCCTTTTGCGTGACTACGGGCTGGGGGTCGTCTCCGCCAGGGCCGGTCATCCAGATCTCGGGCGCACCGCGTTCGTCTCCAACAAAGAGCAGTTGATTGGTGCGGGGTGCGAAACAGGGGAAGAACTGCCGTCTTTCTGAGCGAAACAGCGTTCGGACCGGCGTCCCATCGAGAGGAATTGCCACGATGTGCTCATCCTCTCGAACGACTTCCACCAGCACGCGGCCATCCCGGCAGACTCGTGGGTTGCAGTACGCGGTGGGGTCGGCCGACATCCGCTGCCATTGTTCTGTCACGGTGTCCGCCAGCCACAGCGGGCCTCCGACATAACCCTCCTCGACCTTGGCAACGACCAGGTGCCTGTTGTCGCCAAGCCAGTCCGCGGAAGTCAGGCCGAAGGTGACGGGGCCGTTCGCAAACAGCCGCCGCGGCGGGCTTGATACGGATGCACTGGGAGGAGGCCATTTCAGGAGCCACCACTCCTGCTCTGCCTGGACCATCGGGCTGAATACCACCAGCAGCTTCGTTCCATCCGGCGAGAACCGAAGTGGCGCGCGCCGCAGCCCTTTCGCGGTCACGGGCGCACCCTCGAGCTTCGTCAAAGGCGCGCCAGGGGGTGAGGAAACCCACAAAGAGTTCTCTTCGGAGTCCTTGTCCACGCGAACCATTACCAGTGCGCTGCCATCGGGCGATGCTGCCGCACCGTCGAGGAGTTCGAATCCGCCCAGGTTGTCGAGAATGAGTGACGGGCTCCCGCCGGCAACCGAAACGGACCACAAGGCCCGGCGGCTGCTTCCACTGGGCGCAGTGAAATAGACGCGGGAGCCGTCGGCGGAAAAGAATGGATGGGCCGCCTCTCCCTGCGTAAGCCAAACTCGCTGGAATGACGAGAGTCCCTGGATAATGAGAGCATGCTGCCACACACCGGGAGTGGTCGATAGACCGGCGTAGGCAATTCTTGCTCCGTCCGGGGACCAAACGGCCCACAATCCGCGGCCTCCGGCCGGAATCGGAGTCAGCCGAAACTGGTTCGAGGCGATATCCGGAGCGGAACTTACGATCGCATTGACAAGCAATCCGGCCATGCCGATGGCAGCAGCGATGGCCACCGGTGCGATCCAACGCCGCAGACGCCGTGCTTCGCCGGGAGCCTGCCTCGTCCCCGATTCCGTGGAGGACGCCCTGAGAGCCATGGCCAGGTCAGCGGCAGAGCGCCATCTTTGTGCGGGGTCCCTGGCGAGTGCCTTGAGGATGACGGAATCGAGTGATGGCGAAATGGCAGTATTGTGCCTGGAGGGCGCGTCGGATGCTGAGTGGGGGCACCCAGCGGCCAGTTCGTACAGGACTGCTCCGAGGGAAAACACGTCGGCGGAGGCATCTACCTCGAGTCCCTGCGCCTGTTCGGGGGACATGTACCGGCTGGTGCCCGCCGCTCCCGTTCTGGCGCTGCCGTCCCGATGGGCGATCCCGAAATCGGTGAGTTTGACCTGCCCGCTGTTTGTCACGAGGATATTGGCGGGTTTTACATCCCGATGGATTACGCCGGCATTGTGCGCCGCTTCCAAGGCAGCCGCGGTTTGAACGCCGATGTCGATCACCTGCTCGCCCGTCAGGAGACTTTCGCGCCGGCGGTCGAGAGAGTATCCCTCCACGAATTCCATGACCAGGCACGGTGTGCCGTCGTGTTCATCGGTTCCATAGAGGGTGCAAATCCCAGGATGATTCAGAGCGGCCATTGCCTGCGCTTCCCGCACAATCAGGTCCAGCGCTCCGGCGTCCACGGCTGCCCCGCCTGCCAGGGATTTGAGGGCAACTGTTCTTTTCAGCAGCAGATCTTCCGCTCGATAGACGACGCCCATGGCCCCACGGCCGGCCTCACCGAGAATGCGGTATCTGGGTGTTCCCCGGGTTTCGCCACGCACTGGAGCGACAAAACGGTAGCCACGCTTCGGCAGGGTCTCGATGAATTTCGGTGCCACGGCGTTGTCGCGTAACGCATCCCGAAGCCGCTTCACGGCGGAATTGATGCTGTGCTCAAACTCGACAATCGTCCCATTCGGCCACAACCGACTGATGATCTCTTCGCGGAGTACCACTTCCCCGGCCCGTTCGATTAACATCTCCAGGATTGCCAGAGATTGAGCGGGCACGCGCAAGTCGAGGCCGTTTTTGGAGAGAACCCGCGCCTTTGAGTCGAACTCGAACGCGCCGAACTGCACGCGCCCCGGGGTCATGATTAGCCCACAGTTACCACAACCCCGGTCGGGTCACAAGCGCATTTGGGCGGCGCAGGGGTTCAATTTACTGATTGTGTGAGCAGACCGCGCGTTTTCATTATTGTCGCGGCGCTCGCATTGGCGTTCGCAGGATTCACCCATTTGCATGCATGGGCGAGACTCCAAAGACGGCTCCGCATTGGATTTGCTCGCGGTGGTGTGGAATGACCTGTGGAAATGGGATGCGATCGCAAGGTGGCAACCAGACGCTTCGCGGGGAAGCCAGTTGATTCCTCCAGGCCGCGTTTCGTTGGAATCGAGTGCAGCTATCGAGTGCTTCCTGTATCAGTTCAGGAAATGGAAACCGCAGTGGAGCCGGACTTTTACTTCCGCATTTGGCTGTGAAAAGGCGGCCCTGTGTGGTTGGATCGACTGGAATGGTTCCAGCTGCTCGACCCGTTACGGGATCAGATTACGCGACGTCTTGCCGCGGCGGGCTGACGTGCCTGCACGTCTCCACCAACAGGCTGCGCAGGTTGTGAGTGAGGCCTGTCAGTGCGATCAAGATTGACGATTCAGGGTAGATTGCTGGAGTGGCTTATCTGAAGAGCGATAGTGACAGGCCGCCTCCATGACCTATCGCCCCGCTTGCATCGCCTGGTTCCAGCAGGGAGACATACGATGAAGGCTAGGGAGTCAATTACCTGGATTCCGGGAGACCGGAACTTATCCAGCTGAAAGCTATGGTACCCAGGAACTGCACCCGCCCAGTTATGAAGCTTCTCATCGGGCTCACCCTAATTTGGGTCCCGGTCACTCCGGCCTTTTCGATGTCCGGCCAGGGACCTGGTAGTTCTTCTCCTCAAAGCAGCCCATTTGAGGCGATTCCCGAGCCACAGAAGACTCCGCCGGCAAAGGCCACCGGGCCCGCCATCGTGGACATTGAGTTCAGGGGCGCTACGCGCTTCCCGCCTGCTGCTTTGCGAGTGCTGATTACCTCCCGCACCGGCGGGCCATGTGAGCCTGAGACTTTGCGCCGCGATGTGGAAGCTCTCAACCGCACTGGCCGCTTCTCCTATGCGGCCTCGGAAGTGGGGGAGAGCCGCTCCGGCCCGATCGTGCGTTTTGTCGTGGTGGAGCGGCCGGTGGTCCGAGCCATCGAATTCCGGGGCAGCGACGCCGTGACTGTCCCGGAGATTCTGGAACGGTTTGCGCTGCGAAAGGTGGGACTTCGAGCGGAGATGCTGTGGCAGGAGGAGGAACTGGCACGGGCCGCAGCGGCGGTGCGGGAGCTGGTGGCTGAGCGGGTCCGCGGGTGTGTCGTGGTCGCCTCCGCTGTCGAGCCTATCTGGCCGCCCTCTGGTGTTCAGTCGTGGCCGTCCCCAGAGGTGAAGATCCTCTTCCGAGCCGAGACGGAGCCGTAGACTCCGACCGTCATGGCGAGACTTCTGTCCCGCCGGAGGAGGGACGGCTCTGCCCCGTCCCTCCCGGTTTTAGGGAGACCCTCTCACGCTTCGCGGCCCGCCGCCTCCGTGAACGCATTGGCCAGCACCGTCAGCCCTTCCCTCATCGCGTCTTCGCTGATTACGAGGGGCGGCGCAATCTTCACCGTCGCTCCGCCATAGCCTACGGGGCTGAAGAGCAGCAGGCCGCTCTCCACGCAGCGCTGGACTACCGCCCAGGCCAGATCGCCGTCCGGTTCCTTCGTTCCGGGCTTTACACAGGCCAGGCCGGCTACCAGTCCTTTGCCCGCCACGGCGCCGATCTGCGGGAATCGCTCCGTCAACGACTCCAAGTGCTCATGCAGGAGGGCACCCAGGCGGCGCGCGTTTTCCGTGAGGTTTTCGCGCAACAGGATCTCGATGGAGGCCAAGGCGGCCTCGCAACATACTGGATTGCCGGTGTGGGTGGAAGTCATGCTGCCCGCGGCCGGCAGGTCGAGGATTTCCGGCCGGCCCGCTACGGCCGAGAGGGGCAGGGAACTCGATATGCCCTTGCCAAAGGTAGCCAGGTCCGGTACCAGGCCGTAGTGCTCGAAGCCCCAGAGCCGTCCGGTGCGCCCGAAGCCCGCCTGCACTTCGTCGCAGACGAGAAGCGCTCCGTTGTCCGTGCACCAGCGCCGGAGCGCCTGCATGTATTCGACCGGCGCAAAGGCCGCGCTGCCGCCCTGGTAGGTCTCCAGGATCACGCCCGCTACAGACTGCGGCGCTACGGAGAGTTCTGCCAGGGCGCGCGTGAAGCCTTCAAAGGATGAGTCCTCCGTGCGGAAGCCATCGGGGAAGGGCACCTGCACAAAGCCCGGATCCAGATGACCGATCCAAGCCTTCAGGGCGGGAATGCCGCCGGCCTGCTGTGCGCCGAGGGTGCGGCCGTGAAACGCCTTGTCGAACGAGACAATCACGTGACGCCCGGCAGACTGTCCGTGGATGCGGCAAAGTTTGATGGCGCATTCGACGGCTTCGGACCCCGTGGTCAACAGGAAGACTTTTTTGAGCGGGTCCGGCAGAAGTCCGGCCAGGCGTTCCACCAGGCGTGCGCGGCTTTCGCTGGGGAAGCAGTAGCTGGTGAGCATGTGGGCATCCGCCTGCCGTTTGATCGCCTCGACGATCTCGGCGCGGCCGTGCCCCGCGTTGGTGATGAGGACGCCGGAGGACCAGTCGATCCAGCGGTTGCCCCAGCGGTCATAAACCTGGAACCCTTCGGCGCGGTCCCAGAGGACGGGCGGCTGACCGCGCATCGCCACTGGTTCGTATTCGTGCAGCTTCTGGAGAATCGGGATGGATTCCGGGACAGGGAACTCCGTCGCGATGCGCCGGAACTGAGTCTCGACCGTGGGCACACGTCGAGCGATGGTGCTGTATTCTCTTGCCATGAGTTTGAATCGCCGCGGTGTCAGGCCGCGGGCGGGTGGTCCAAAATCTGTTCGTTCTTGCGGTCCCAAAACATCTTGCGGCCCTCGCGATAGCTGCGATTGGCCATTACGACGGCCACCGCGTGGGCGAAGCCGGTCTCGATGCTGCCATTGGGCGTCTTGCGGCTGCGCATGCACTGCAGCCAGTTGTCGGTGTGGTACTTGAGGTTGTCGTCCTGGTCGACGGGCGGCGGTTCCGTCGTGCCGGGCAGCAGGAGAGGTTCCGGCTTGCCCTTCGCCTTGTGCAGGTCAAACACGACGTTCGACCCCCAGGCGCTGCGGGTCTCTTCGAGGAACCACCATTGCGGGCTGCCCTCCCCGCCGGGCGAGTAGAGAGTCCCCTTGGTCCCGCGAATGATGGTGTGGTCTCCATAGGAGTTGCCGAAGGTGGTGCTGTAGGTATAGAGCACCTGTTTCTCCTGGAACGTGGAGGACATCATCATGGTGTCCGGGTTCTCGCGCACGTCATGCCAGGCGAAGATGCCGCCGTTGGCCATCGTGTCGTCGGGAATGAACGTATCCAGATAGAAGTGCGCCAAGCCGGAGCCATGACTGTACCACTGGTCGGTGATGCCGCCTGAAAAGTCCTTGAAGATGCGGAACTCGAAGTAGACGCGCGGGTTGAAGGGCCGCCAGGGGCGTCCCATGAGCCAGCGCTTCCAGTCGGTGTCTTCCTCCCGGATCGCGGCCACGTCGGGATTCTTTGGCACGTGCCAGCGCGGCCCGCTGAAGTTCCAGCTTTGATCGATGGCGACGATGCGGCCGAGTTTGCCGCTGTGGATGAAGTCGCGGACCATCTGCTGGTAGGGATCGCTGAGCCACTGCGACCCCATCTGCGCCACCCGGTCGCTGCCGCGGACGGCGTCGCGAGCGAGTTTGGCGTCCTCCAGCGTATTGGCCATTGGCTTCTCGCAGTAGCAATCCTTGCCGGCCTTGACGACTTCGGCCAGCAGACGGGCGTGCTGGTGGTCGCCGGTGCCGAGCATGACGGCGTCCAATTCGGGATCGGCCAGCAGTTCCTCAGAGTACTTGTAGGTCTTTGGCTTCATCCCAAAGAGGCGCTGTGCGTCTTCGGCCGCCCGTTCGCGATTGACGGACCAGAGATCGCAGACGCTGCGGAAATCGAACTTTGGATCCGTTGCCAGCGACTTCTTCAGCATTTTGCGGTGGCCGGAGGCCCGGTGGCCGCAGCCGATGGCGCCGATCTGAATGCGGTCGTTCGCGCCGGGAATTCGTGAATAGGACAGGGCGGTGGAGGGCAGGGCCGCGGCCGCCGCGCCCACGAAGCCCCTTCTGGTTACTCCGAACTTCATTGCGGACCTCCTTGGAAATGGTTCCCTATGCAGACCGGACAGCTTCGCCCGGCCGGATCAACAACAGAATGCTCAGCGTTGCCAGGAGCGGCAGAACGCCGGCTGCAACAAACGCAGGTCCATACGAAAACCGGTCGACCAGGACTCCGATCGAGAGGGTAAAGAGAGTGGAGACCGCGCCGGCGCCCAGACCGCTGAGTCCGGTTACCGAGCCTACGACTTCCGGCGCAAACAAGTCGGAGGGCAGCGTCAGGCCCATCGTCGACCAACTTGCATAGCCGAACAGCGCGAGGCAGATGAGCGCCAGAGCCCAGTAGGGGCTGTGGACGGAAGCCGCCGGGATGCCGGCCAGCATCGGCAGGCAACTCCCGACGCAGACGGCTTTGCGCGCTTTCATCACCGGCATGCCGCCGGCGATGAGCCGCCCGGACAGGTAGCCGCCGGCAAAGTTTCCGGCATCGGCGGCGACAAAGGGGATCCAGGCGAAGAGCGCGATCCGCTCCAGGCTGAAGCCGCGGGCGTCGCTGAGGTATTGCGGCAGCCAGAACACGTAGAACCACCAGACAGGATCGGTCAGCGACCGGCCCAGCACAACGGCCCAGGTCGCCCTGCGCCGGAGAGTGGGGAGCCAGAGCCGCATGGAGTTTGCGCCTCCGGCCTGCGCCCGTGTTCCGGCGAGCGGCCGGGGATAAGCCATGAGCCACCAGGCGAGCCAGGCGAAACCCAGCAAGCCGGAGAAGGCGAAGGCGGAACGCCAGCCAAAGCGCAGGGCGATCCAGGGGATGCAGAACGCGGCGAGTGCTCCGCCGACGCTGGAGCCGCTATCGAAGATGGCGACGGCGAGGCCGCGTTCCTTCGGAGGAAAGACCTCCGCCACCGTTTTGCTGGCTCCGGGCCAGTTGAAGCCTTCGCCGATGCCCAGCAGGAAGCGCAGGGCTCCGAAGGAGGCTACAGAGTTCGCGAAGGACGTGGCGAGGCTCACCAGGGACCACCACACAACGGCAAGCGACAGGCCGAGGCGGGTGCCGACCAGGTCCAGGGCGATGCCGCCGAGCAGCCACATCACCGCATAGGAGACCTGGAAGGCGGCGAAGATCCGCGAGAGGTCGCTATGGCTCAGGTGCAGTTGCTGGGAGATCAGCGGGGCCAGCACGGAGAGGGTCTGGCGGTTGAAGTAGTTGAGGACCGTGGAGCCGAACAGGGCCCAGACGATCCACCATCGCCGCCGCTGCGCCGAGCCGCCTGCTGCTTCCACCGGGTGCGCTTCCAGCTCAGGTTTCATGGATCCCATTGGTTGACGACACCAGGCCGGCCTCGGTCTCAGACGTCACCGGCCGGTCTGTCCAGATGGCGCGCGTGGAGGCTCGAACCACGACGCGGGTTGGGATGATCAATTGCTGTGCCTCGCGATCGGGCTCCTGCACGCGCCGCAGGACAAATTCCGCCAGGTGTTTGCCGAGCTCTTCGGGAAACTCGCGCACGCTGGTCAGCGGCGGATCCATCAGCGCGCCTTCGCTGTCGTTGAAGCCGGCGACGCTGATATCGGCAGGGATGCGCAATCCGGCCTGCTGCAGTGCCTCATAAACGCCTCGAGCGATCTGGTCGCTGCCGGCGATGACCGCTGTCACCGGTTCACGGCGCGAGAGGATGGAGCGCATCGCCAGGTAGCCCAACTGCCGGTCGTCCGAATGGATTTCACTGAAGCGCGGCGTGAGGCCCGCGTCGACCATGCGCTGGCGGTAGCCTACGGAGCAGCGCGCGTACCATGGCAGATCGTTGTCGCCAATGAACCAGATGTCGCGATGCCCTTCTGAGATCAGATGTCCGGTGAGGTCGAATGCGCCCTGTGTGTCATCCGAGTACACAGCATCGACGCCCTCGGGGGACCATTGCCCCAACACGTTGTTGCCGAGTACGGAGAAGGGGATTTCCCGTTCGCGCAGCGCCTCCAACATATTGGGCGAATTCGTGCCGCCCAGGATCACCGCGCGCACCAGCGCACGCTGGGTCAGGATCCGGGGCAGGTGGAGATCGCGCGACGGTACGCTGGGCGCATAGCGCAGGGTGAGAAAGAGCAGTTCCTTGCTCTGGGCGGAGCAGTAGTTTTCCGCGCCGAAGAGGATGCGCGCCTGGAAGTTGTGGAGGATGTCGCGATTGGCAAGGAGGAACGCGATGATGGTGGACTTCTCGTTCCGGCGCTGGTGAAGGTCGATGCCGAGTTGCTGGGCCGCCACGCGCACGCGTTCGCGGATGGCGGGATCCACATTCACCTGACCCCTGGCTATCCGCGACACAGTGGCCGTGCTGACATTGGCGCGCCTGGCCAATTCCTGAAACGACGGCTTTTTCATCCGGCTATGCTCCTTGCGCTCACCCACCTGGTGTTCGATTCTTTCAACCCAAGCCGCCTCTCAGTATAGGATGCGTCCCGCATATCACAAGCAGAGGGAGCGCAGGATCTCTTCGCTCCAATCGGGCTCGGCCCGCAGCGATACATGGCCGCGTTGGAGACCCGCCGCATAGATCTCTTTCATCGAGGGAAGCGGGTGGCGTTGACCCGCCGCATCGACTGCGCCGCCGATGGTGACCGGCCGCGGAGCCAGCCCCGCGACCAGTTCCGGCAGATCCGTCTGCCCCAGCACGCCCGGCAGGAAATCGGCCAGGGAATGCCGGTAATCCTCGATCTCGACCAGACTGCGGAAGGACGACAGTCCACCCGCGACGTAGAGGCGGGCGATGCCCGGATCGAGCGCCGCGGCGCAGATGGCCGGCACCGCCGTGGCTCCATAGGCTGCCAGCGCCACCTGATGTCCGCCCTGGCGCAAGGCAGCGGCCAGAGCGAGAATGTCGGTGACCCGCTGGCCCGCCAGGGGCCGGCCCAGGATCAGCGAGCCCCAGGCGTAGTCTTCTTCGGACTGGTGGGCGCGGGTGTAGCCCGGCGCACCCCCACTGAACTCGGGCATGAGGTCGCCGATGCCGCGCAGGTCCGCCGCGCAGACTGTCACTCCGCCCAGCGCCAGGCGATGAAACAACTCGCCCTCATGCCAGGCACGATTCCGCCCGCCCGGGTGCAGCAACAGCAGCACCGGGCCGGCAGCCCGCTGCCTGGGGATGAACCGCCATGCAGGCAGGACGACACCCGGGGCGGAGGCGATTTCCAATGCTTCCACGGAGACGCCGCCGGCGGTAGGGACGGCCTTCAGAACTTTTGCCACGGATGCGGCAGGGCGCTCCAGCCGCAGCAGTTTCTCCAGAGAAGCGTCTTTCGTGGCGCGAGGCAGTCCGGCGGCGCGAGCCTTCGTCAGGGTGAAGGGCGTTTCCCCGGCAAAGGCGGCCACGGTGCTCGCCTGGGTTGTCACGCACAAGGCCGCGTCCGGCTCCGGAGCTGTTCCGGTCTCCTCGGTGACCGTCCGGGTCTCGCCTTTCAGGTGGCGCAGCATCCAGTTGTAGAGCTGCAGCCGGCTGTCGTAGGAGAGTCCGTGGGGCAGGGGCGTATCCACCCAGCGCACGGCCTCGGCTGCGCCCAGCACCCGGTAGATGCCGGCCAGTTTCTGGAACTCCGGCCAGCCGTCGTGCAGGTAGTTGGGCGAGTAGGTGCCGAAGCTGTCCTTGTCGCTGACCGAGATCAGCATCGGCTTGGGCGCGAAGGGGTAGAAGAGATCCCAGCGATCAAAGCCCAAGGGGCCCGAGCCTACAAAGTCCTGCTCCGCGTCGTCTGTCGAGCCCGGCGGCAGAAAATTCCTGCAAGCCACATTCTCGGTATTCCCGCTGAAGACGGCGGCGGTTTTGAGGCGCTCGTCCACGGCGCACAGCAGCATGGTCAACGTGCCGCCGCCGGACTGGCCGGTCGACGCCAGGCGAGCCGTATCGGCCAGGGGGTGGCTCGCGAGGTAATCGAGGCTGCGGACCGCATCCCACAGCTGCATCTGTGTGGAGGATGTTCCGGTGAGGAGCATCTGGCGTCCGGGTGTCGTGTGTTCGCCGTCAGCGCCGCCCTCGAGGCGGGAGCGCTGGCCGGGCACGCCGGGATAGTAGATGCGTTCTCCCTGGCCCATGGGGTCGAAGGCCAGCACCAGGAAGCCCTGCTTCACGAGTCCCTGGCATGCACGCTGGTAGCTTTCGTAGGCCTTTCCATTTCCGGAATGACCGAGCTGAAAGAGCACGGCTGGAAATGGGGGTTTGCCCACGGTTGGGATGTAGAGGTTCGCCGGGATATGGAAGCCGGGCAGGCTCTCATAGACGACCTTTTCGAGCCGGTAGCCGGAGCGTTCGAGCGAGCCGACGGTGCGGGCGTTCAAGGGTGACTTTTCGGGGAAGCCGCCGATGATCGTCATCAGGGTTTGGCGCACCCAGGCCTGGCGCGCTTTGACGAGCGCCGGCGTGGTGAGAGCGCCCAGGGCGGTTTGCCTTTTCTGATAGGCAGCCGCCGCCAGTTTTCGCAGGTAGTCCGGCAGGCAGCGCGAATACTGCGAGTATTGGACGCCTGGGAACTGTGCCTGCCCAAACAGGGCGGGGGCGCCCAGCGCGCCCCCCAGGAAGCTTCGCCGCGAAGAGACTGTCATGCCCATCTACTTTATTTAGAAGGTCAGGCGCAGCGCCATCTGGAGTGTCCGGGGCGACCGGGCTCCCAGAATGCGGCCGAAGTTGGTATCGCCGACGGTGGTATCCGGATTCTCCAGTTGGGTGTGATTGAAGAAGTTGAAGAACTCCGACCGGAACTGGAGCTGGCTCTTTTCCGTGATCCGGAATGCCTTGTGCATGCCGAAATCCACGTTGACCGTACCCGGGCCGATCATGATATTGCGGCCGGCGTTGCCGAAGGTGTTGTCGGCCGGTATGCCGAAGCATTTGGTGTCGAACCAGCTGGCGATCCGGTCGCCGCGGGAACCGCTGGTGTAGGACGGGCTGCACGACAGTTGGGCCTGGTCGTCGCCGACGGTCGGCAAGCTGAACGAGGTGTCGTTGGCGGTAGAGAAGTTCAGAGGGAAGCCGCTCTGCCAGGTGAAGATGCCGGAGGCCTGCCAGTCGCCCAGGATCAGCCTGGCCACACCGTGTGAGGGCGAGGGCAGCTGCCAGAGAGAGTTCAGCACAACGCGGTGGGGCGTGTTGAAGTCGGAAACTCCGCGGTAGGCATTGACGTTGTACGGATTGATCACGTTGATGCCGTCGAGGTCGGTGGCGTAAGACATGGGGTCGATGCTCTTGCTCCACGTATAGTTCGCGGAGAGGGTGAAGCCCCGGGAGAAGCGTTTGTCCACCGAGAGCTGAAGAGCGTTGTAGTTGGAGTTGGCGCCGGAGATGTTCTGGGTGAACTGCAGGAACTGCGAATAGGGGCGCCGGTCGTCTTCGTTGTCCGCGGTGGCCGTCGGGCTGGGCCGCGGAGCGTTGATGTCGGTGTTGTAGTTGAGGTGCGTGCCCTTGGAGCCCACGTAGGAGATGCGGGCGAGCAGGTCTTTGGTCACCTGTTGTTCCACCGTGAAGTTCCAGTTGAGAACGCGGGAGGGCCGCCAATCCGGCGAATAGGAGACTGCCAGGCTGAGCGGCAGCTGGAACGCCACGTCCGCAGGGGGCAGGGTGGTGGAGAACTGAGCCGGGAACGGATTGAAGGCGGAGGCGTAGGGGTTGGAGAAAGGCACCCGGAACATCTGGACCTGCGGGCTGAAGGGTGCGCTATCCGACATGTTGTTGAAGGCCTCGAGGAACGGCGGCTGGTAGAACAGCCCGGCGCCGGCGCGCACTACGGTTTTGCCTCCATTCGGGTTGTAGGAGAGACCCACGCGCGGGGCAAACTGCGCCCAACGGGAGTCGAAGCCGCCGGCCGGGCAGCCGCTGTCGCCCGCGTACAGATAGCCGGACGGTGCGTTGCGGTAGCGCGTCGATTGCGAGCCGGGGACGAAGCACTCCACTTTGCCGTCTTTTTCGGTAAAGGGATAGAAGGGATCCCAGCGCAAGCCCATGCTGATGGTCAGATCCCGCCGCACGCGGTAGTTGTCCTGGATGAACAGGCTGCCCATGTTGCCGCGGCGTGTCTGATATTCGCCGCCGCCCTGGATGAACCGGTCCGCGTAGCCGAGTACGACGTCGGTGAGGGGGTTGCCGGAGTAGCTGGTGCCCCGGAAGCGGTATTGTCCGTTCTGGCGGTAGGTGTTGGTGCCGTCGAAGTTCGACCGCAGGTAGTCGCCGCCCACCGCGATCTCGTGCTTGCCCTTGATCCAGTGGAGACTGTCGGCCAGCTGAAACGTGTCCCGCACGAAGCTGCCCGGGTGGCCGCTGTTGATGCTGAAGTAGCCGGAAACGGCGATGACGAGCTCCGCCGGGTTAGTGGTGGCGACATTCTGAATGCCCAGCGCGGAGTAGTCGAAGGGCGCGCCGCTGAGCACCTGGGAGGAGTTCCGGGTGTAGGAGGCGATGAAGTTGTTCAGAAGCGTCGGGCCCAGGGTCATGGTGTCGTTGAAGGAGGTTGTCTTCGTTGGCAGGTCCACGCCGCGGCTGGCGGTGATGAGGTAAGCGCCATCGGAGACCGAGTCCCGCTTATAGGTGTTGTCGAAGTAGCGGGCATAGAGCCGGTGCGAGCCCAACAGGTAATCGACGCGCCCCATGAACTGGTTTTCGTGGTCACGCCTGGGCAGTTCGTAGAAGACCAGGCCATCGGGGGAAGTCGAAACGGGAAGGTGGGTCAGCAGTTTGGCCGCGGCCGGGTCGAAGCGGCTGAGCGGGATCTGGTTTCCGGCGAAGGGGGTCTTGGTGATGGGATCGACGATCTGCCGGCTGAGGCCGCTGAAGTCGCCGCGCTGCTGCGCCGCGGTATAAACGGTAGCTGACTGGCCCGCCATCACGTCCCGGAGTTGGGTCCCCTGGTAGGTTCCGAAGAAGAAGAGCTTGTTGCGGACGATCGGTCCGCCGAAGCTGCCGCCGAACTGGTTGCGCTTGAGCTCGTCGTGGCGAGCGGCAAAGAAGTTCCGGGCATTCAGATTGCCGTTGCGCAGGAATTCGAACAGGCTGCCGTGAAACTCGTTTGTGCCCGACTTCGTGACCACGTTGACGATGGCGCCGGAGCCCCGGCCGTACTCGGCGCTGAAACTATTTGTCTGGACGCTGAATTCCTCGACCGCATCAGGGTTGGGGAAGGGATTATTCACGTTCGTGTAGGTGTCCTGGTTGCTGCCGCCATCCAGGCTGTAGTTGGCGGTGTCGGCGCGGCCGCCGTTGGCGGACACCGACACGGCGCTGGGCGACGAAATCGTCTGCAGAGTGTCGCCCGCGCCCCTGGAGTTGCCGGCCCGGAGATCGACGGCGCCGGGCGCCAGGAGGACCAGAGAGGCAGCATTTCGTCCGTCGAGGGGGAGTTCTGAGATCTTCTGCTGGTTGACCACCTGGCTGAGCGCACCGGAGCGGGTCTCCACCATGGCCGCGCCAGCCGTGATTTCCACCGACTGGCTGGTGGTTCCCAATTGAAGGTGGATGGATACCGTAGCCGACTGGTCCGCGGCCAGTTGAATGCCCTTTTGTTCAAACCGGCCGAACCCGCCTGCCTCGACCGTCACCCGGTAGGACCCGACCGGCAGGAGCGGAAAGACGAAGCTGCCGTCGGTGCCGCTTTCCCCGTCGCGCTTCAAGCCCGTTTGCGTATTGATTACCGAAATCTTCGCTGAGGGCACGGTGGCGCCGGCTGGATCGAGGACCGTGCCGGTGAGGGTGCCGGTTGGTTCGGCGGCTGAGAGGATACTCACTGCAAATATAAGCAAACAAATGAGTAGACGAGTCATAGGCTTCTGGTTCCTTCCCACTGTCGAGTTTGAGATGTGCGGAGACTATCAGGTGTAGCTGTGTGTGCTTTACATTGGGCCATAGAAATTTCTCTCTTACAAGAGAAATTTCTCCAAAGATAGTGTGAGAAACTCAGCTCCTGCGTAAATGTTACTTGGCGGCGTGGGTCCGCCCAGGACGCAGCAGTCCGGAAGCATCCGCTCTCTGGTGATCGAGGAGCGGGCCCCGAGAACCAGGGGTATGTCTCCCTAAGGCATTGAATCGAAGATGGTTGGAGGGACGCGAGCGCTGGATCAGGTGGCCGCAGTCCGGCCCGATCTAAACCCGACTCTACAGATCGACAACGAGATCGCGGACCGGGTGGGAACAGCAGACGAGGATGTTGCCCTCGGCGGGCTGGTCGAGCGGGTCCGGTGCGTAGGCAACTGCTCCTGAGACGAGTCCGGTCTCGCAGTTGTGGCAGACCCCGGCCCGGCATGACCAGCGGACCGGCACGTCACAGGCTTCGGCCAGTTCCAGGATGCTCTGGTAGGCGGCAGGATTCCAGTGTGCGGTGATTCCACTGCGAGCAAACGACACCAGCGGTCCGGTTGTCGTGTCGCCGTCCGGGCTATGGGGCGGGCGCCTTGCCGTGCTGACGACGCCAGGTGTCATCGGCTCGCTGCCGTTGAAGATCTCGATGTGAATACGGCCGGGCGGACAGCCGAAGGCGGTGAGGGCCGCCTGCATCTGCTGCATGAAGCGGTCCGGCCCGCAGAGATAGATTTCCGCTTCGGGGCGAATGCCGGCCTGGTCGAAGACGGGCTGCGACAGATGCCCGGAGAAGTCGAAGTCCTCTCCGAGGCGGTCCTCCGGGCCGGGCCTGCTGTAGCAGACGAAGCTGCGGCCCTTGCGGAGCGACTGCATCAGACGGCGGACTTCGGCTGCGAAGGGATGGTGGTCGCGATCGCGTGCCGCGTGCATCCAAACGACATCGCGGGTGGAGCGCGCCGAGGCCAGGGCGTGCAGCATTGCCAGGACCGGCGTAGCGCCGATGCCCGCGCTGAGGAGCACCAACGGCCCGCCTTCTGGCTTCAGGCAGAAACTGCCGCGTGGAGAACTGACATCGAGAGAAGCACCCTGGTGAATGTGCTGCCGAAGCCAGGTACCGGCAGCCCCATCGGGCTCGACCTTGACGCTGATTCGATATTGCCCGGCGGAAGGAGGGCCTGACAGAGAATAGCTGCGAAAGAGGGGCGCACCGTTTGCGGTCCGCAGAATCCGCAGGACGACGTATTGGCCCGGCAGCGCGACCGGCAAGGGCTGGTGCCCGGGATCCTGCAGGGTGAAGGAGAAAACGTCCGCGGACTCCTGATCGATGGCGGATACCCTGAGGCGGCGAAAGCCGGGCGCGGTGGGATGCGCCGCCGCTTCCGGCGCGAGACCCGGGTTTCCGTTGCCCCGGCTTTGCAGCAGTTTTTCGAACGATGCCCGCCATCCGGACGAGAGGGCCTCGATGCGCAGCGCCTGTTCCAGGAGGCTGTGCGCATGATCCGGCGAGTAGAGCAGGGCATTGATCTCCGCGACTGTCATGCGTACCTTCGCCTCGCCCACCTTGACGATCTCGTCGCCGGCGCCGACTTCACCCTCCTGAAGCACTCGGAAGTAGAAACCGGGGCGGCCGCTGGACGTGAGGAGCGCCGGCATCCGGGGTTCCGCCATGCGAATGCCGACGCGGTAGCAGGTGACTCTTGGTTGCGTGACTTCGAAGAGCGCGCTGCCGATCCGGTAACGGTCGCCCATGCAGACGGAGGCGTCCTCGAGCCCTTCGATCGTGAAGTTCTCGCCAAACTGCCCGTACACGAAGCCGGAGCGGTGCAACTGGTCCTGCCAGTAGCGGTAGGACTCGATCTGGTAGACGAAGACCGCGCGGTGTTCTCCGCCATGTCCGGCGAGATCGCCCTGGCCGTCGCCTTCCAGGTTGAGGCGGCCGACCCGGCAGCGGCCCGCCACCGGATTCTTCCAGACGGCAGTGTACACGGTGCGGCCGTTCCATTCGACGTTGGCCGGAAGTCCGACGTTCACGGAGAGTAGGCGAGCCATAGGGGAAGCCGGGCGCCTGGAGCGCCGCCAGCATCCCTGGGAGAGCAAGTGAAACACCAATCGAGGATGCCGCTCGTTGGGTGCCCGGGCGATTGACGGGTAAGTGGTTCTGCAGACAGCAGATCAAGCTGAACACATTCTGAGGGGCAGGATTGGCGATGGGTGACGGACTCGTGACCAGCGTTCGTCAGTGACGGTATGCGGCCACGACCCGCGGTGGTTGGGACGGATTCGGCAAGCGGCGGCCGGCCGGTGGTTTCCCGAAGTCTGGAGCTACCGGCTAGGATTCGCTGGACTGGCTTCCAGCGCCAAGACCATCTTTTCGGCCTCCAGGAGAGCATCCTGGGCAAACACGGCGATGCCTTCCGAGTGGAGCAGCGCCGCCGTTACGCCCATCAGGCCGGGGCACATCCCCACGCCGAAGGTGCCGTCGTGAATCGTGGTGGTTCCGCAGGACGGGCTGCGGTCGGTCAACACGGCAATCGGTGCTGCGTGTTCGCGGGCGAGGGCCAGGGCGCGGCGGGCTCCTTCCACAAAGGCCGTAGTCACATCCCGGCCCTGGAGATCCTCCACCCGGGCCGATCCCTGGAGTACGGCCAGGCCACCGCCGTTACCCTGGATCTCCGCAGGGGGCCTCGGAACTCCGAGGCCTCCGGCCATCTCGGGGCAGATTGGAATCAGCCGACCCTCTGCCCGCCAACGGGCCAGGATCTCCCCCTCCACGCGCTTATCGCCGCCGTCGAACCGCACTGGCTCTCCCAGGAGACAAGCGCTAATCAGGACTCGAATCATCTCCTGATTGTCGCCGACCTCGCAGGCCGCAGGCTGGCGTCCCGGGTTCTTCGGGTTTGATTCCAGAGGCAGTTTCGCTCCAGCGGCCGCTGAAAGGGGCGAAAACTGCGAGAATAGAGAGAGAATGGACTATTTTTCTCCGGCGCAGTGTGCCGGTTATGTGGCGCTGGTGCTTGGCGTGGGGGCTTTTCTCAGCAGGGACGACCGGCGGATGAAGATACTGCTTTCGGCCGAGAGTGTGGTCTATGGGGCCCATTACTTTATGCTGGGGAACCTGGCCGCGGCCGGGTCGGCTGGTATTTCCGCGGGCCGGACATATTTATCCGTGCGTTCGCGCTCCCTTTGGCTGGCGGCGGCGGCCGTCGCTTTGAATGTCTGGGTGGGCTTGAGAGTCGCCCATGGAGGCTGGGGTTGGCTGCCTGTTTTCGCGTCCTGTGTGGCGACGGTGGCGCTGTTCACGCTCGACGGCATCCGCCTACGGCTGGTACTGCTGACAACCACCTTAATGTGGCTGGTGAACGGTTATGTCAGCCGCTCGATTGGGGGGACGGTGCTGGAGTCGCTGATCGCGACGGCGAACGTGTCGACTCTGGTGAGGATGGGCCTGGAGAGAAACCGCGCGAAGGCCTGAAAGAGCCGTTCCGCATCAGTGGGCGCGTCTAGTGGCGATGCATGCGGACTTCCAGCCGCGGAGTTCTACAATTCCAGAGTTCCGGTGACGGCGAGGATGGAAGCCGACGCCATGAGGAGCAGGGCAGCCCAGGCGGCGTTGGGCGGGGTGCGGTGGTGCCACAGCCGGTAGCCGGCGATACTGGCGAGCGCAAAGCCGAGGATCAGAATGGGCACGTAGGCTAGCGATTCGTGCAGCAGCCAGGAGAACGTCGCTGGCTTGTTGGAGGCGAGTACAGCCAAGCCCATGGCCAATCCCATGCAGACCGTTTTTGCATCGGACGCCGCGGACTGGGGCGGATAGACCAGCCGGTCTGGAACCGCGACGGGGGCAGAGACGCCCGAATCTGTGAAATCGAGATTGGGATCGCCGCCGCCGGGTCCGTCAGACCATTCCGAGAGCGGGAAATCGTGGCCGCCCGCAGTTCCGGATTCGCAGAAGCCGGGCGTGCAGTCGCTTATATTGGTTTCCATGCCAGAAGGGCTCCTATTGCCAGGCGCAGTGTCGTTCCATCCATCGGCCGATTGGACTAACTTCTGTACACGCCGGCCAGGCAACTAGCGGGCCGCGGGCCCTGGCAGTGAAGTCAGTGCACGACAGGCGGACTGTCGCCACCGTTTCACCCTTGAGTCGCAAGCCGGCCAGGCCGCCACCGGCGAGCAGATCTGTGATTGATTTCTCGTCTCCCCTGGAGCCGAGGTTCCCAATGTAACCATGCGCAGAGCCCAGCCGCTGCAGCAACTCGTCCTGTTCGATTCCGGCTGTCGAACCTTGGAAGAAACAGACTGTCAGACGAGCTTGCCTGCTATCAGGCCGATCAGATCGTTCAGGTAGTCATCTGTAAATCCGCGTTTGCTCTTCTGTGTGAGATACGCGTTCAGAAGCTCGGTGCCGTCGCCGTAGTTGGGATCCACTTTCAGCTTGGCCTTGATGGCGCGATAGAGCAGGTTGCCGTTGATCTGGGTTTGGGGATCGATGGGATAGTTAAGTGCCTTGAACATTTGCCGCTGCTCCTGGGCATTGTTCATGAGCAGCCCCAGGTCGGTCCTTCCGACTACATTGAGCCACTCCGGGTCCCAGGTGCGCTGATAGGCCTGGCGAGGTGTTTTGGCGGGCTCACTTCGAACCCAGCGCTTTGGGACCGCGTCGGCCAGCGCCTTGATGCGGCGGTCGTCGAATCCGTTGGCTACGAGATACACGATCGTCTGGCCGGCGAAGGCGAAATAGTCCAGGTTGCCGCTGCGCATACCGACGTGAACCATGCGGAAGTTTTCGGCTTTGAGCACCTGTTTCAGGATGTAGAACAAGCGAACCTGTTCCTTCTGCGTGAGGGCATTGCCTGCCCAGTGCTCCGGGCGCCAGAACTTGCCGATGAAGACGCACGCCGGCGGAAACCGATTCTGCTTCGTGGCGTCGATGTCTCCGCACAGGACCACCTTCCAGGATTTCTCCAGGCACTTCGTAGCGATCTGAATGAGTCCGGTGGTGCTGGAATCGCCGTAGGGATGCGGGCCGAACTGCTGGGCGGTGGTCTTGTCCTTGCCGCTGCTGCGCCCCCAGAGGACGACGGTATGGTTGCCGACGGTGCTGGCCTTGAATTTGGCCTGCCAGAAGTCAATAAAGCGTGTGTCTGTTGCGGTGATCCCCTTGTCGCCCCGCAAGGTTACGTGCATGGATTTGCGCAGGGCGTCATCCTGCAGCGCCCCGATGCCGCGCTCTGTACTTTCGTGCAACTGGATTATCGTGAATCCGGCATCCTTGCACCAGCCGGTCACCCGGTTGCGCACGGTGTTGCGCGGTCCGGCCTCGATCTGGACGAGCATGCGCTTGGCATCAATGCCAAGGGTCAGCATTTTCTGCCGGATCGCCTCGCCTGTATTGGTGTCCCATTGGAAGATGACGAGAGCGGCGGTAGGCTCCGCTTTCATCGCGGCGAAGACGTGAATGACATCGCCGGTGGCGTCACCGCCTTGGACATAGGTACGATCGCAGCCGCTGGTGCCTTTGAATTTCTTAACGTCCGCTTTTGACATAGCCGCCTTACTGGGAGTGGCCCATTGTATACAATTTTGTACGCTACGAACCGTGCAGGCGGGCTGTCTTTCGAGCTGGGCCGCGGGAGCGTGGAAGGCGAGTGTGCTGGTGGCACCGGCGCGTCGCTTCGTGCGATGGCGGACAACCAGTTCCGGTGCCCGGCTGTTGGCTATGGGGCCAGGTCACGGAGACGCGTCGAGGGGTGTGAAGGACTACTGGACTCTGTTTCCCGTTCGGACCAACAATAAGTGATCAGCTGTCACACGAAGGGAAGGGATGAATCATGAGCAAAGTTCTTGTTCTGTATTACTCGACGTACGGCCACATTGAGAAGATGGCCGAGGCGGTGGCAGAGGGCGCTCGCGGAGCGGGTGCGGAGGTCGACATCCGGCGAGTGCCGGAAACGGTACCCGAGGAGGTGGCCAAGGCCAATCACTTCAAGCTGGACCAGAAGGCACCCATTGCCACGATCGGCGAACTGGCCAATTACGATGCGATCATCATCGGGGTGGGCACGAGGTTTGGGCGGATGGCATCGCAGATGGCGAGTTTCCTGGACCAGGCCGGCAAACTGTGGTTGAGCGGCGCGCTGAACGGGAAGGTGGGCGGGGCGTTCACTTCTTCGGCGACGCAGCATGGCGGGCAGGAGGCCACGTTGTTTTCCATCATCGCCAACCTGCTCCATTTTGGATTGATCGTCGTTGGCCTGGATTACGGGTATGCGGGCCAGATGGGGGTGGAGGAAGTGTCCGGCGGCGCGCCTTACGGGGCGACGACTATCGCGGGCGGGGACGGATCGAGGCAGCCGTCCGAGCGCGACCTGAACGGGGCACGGTATCAGGGGCGCAGGATCGCGGAGGTCGCGAACAAACTGAAGGGGTAGAGCGGGCGGTCGTGTAGACCGGTTTGTAGCGGATCACACATTCTGGAGAGCACCGGGGACCGGAGGTCTAAGAGCGGACCGCGGTCCCCGTTTTGTGTCCGGGTGAGGCGGAGTGCCTCGCGTCCGGCGTGCGGTGCAGCTGACCTGTCATTGACTTCGTTCAATCGGAATATATTGAACGGAGGGAGTGACACCATGAAACGAACCGTGTTCGCCGTGTTCGCTGTCCTGACTCTGACTGGTTGCGGCGGCGGCCCCCGCCATCAGCCCAGCGAGAAATACTATCTCGTCTGCGCCAATCCCAAGATTCCGTACTGGCAGGAAGCCGGAGCCGGATTGGTGAAGGCCGCCACGGAGTTGAATGTTCAAGCCGAGCTCATCGGACCAGATACATACGATGCGAAGTCGGAGCTGGCTGAGTTCAAGCGCATCATGCGCAACAAGCCGGCGGGGATTCTGATTTCGCCGGGCGATTCGGAGGTACTGAGGCCCGAGATCGACGCCGCGGTCGCCGCCGGGGTGCCGGTGATCACCGTGGATTCCGATGCTCCGCAAAGCCAGCGGCTGTTCTTCATTGGCACGAACAACTACCAGGCCGGGCAGATGGGCGGCGGGTTGCTGGCCAAGCTGCTGAACGGCAAAGGAAACGTTGTTTTCTACACCATCGCGAATCAGAAGAATCTGGAGGAGCGTCTGGATGGCTACCGCGCGGCGCTTGCCGGCTCACCCGGGATCAAGGTGGCGCAGGTGATCGATATGAAGGGCGATGCGCGAGTGGCTTTCGACAAGACGACGGAACTGGTGGGGAAGAAGACTCCAGTGGATGCGTTCGTCTCTCTGGAATCGCTGTCCGGCAGCGAGATTGCGGAGGTGCTGGAGCGCGAGAAGGTGGAAGGCAAGGTCATCGTCGCCATGGATACAGCGGCCAGCACGCTGGGCTGGATCGAGAAGGGAAAGATTGCAGCGACTCTGATGCAGAAGCCCTACACGATGGGCTACTACGGGTTGAAGACGCTGGCCGGGATTGTGCTGGAGAAGCAGGCGGCAACGGGTAAACCGAACGCGTCCGATCCCAAGGCACTGTATCCGGTATTCATGGATACGGGCACGATGCTGGTGGACAAGTCGAACCTGGCTGAGGTGAAGCGCTAGTTTTGCAGAGTGGATTCCCGGCAGCAATGATGCGGGGAACGGCTGTCCGCCGATGGACTGCCGTTCCCCGTATTGGCTAGGTCAGGCCGGGCAGGGCTTTCCTGGCGTCGCGGTCGGGATCGTTCTCGACCTTACAGACGTCGTCGAGAACCATGGTTTCTCCTTTGGCAGAGGTATACCTCGGCCAAGGGGGCAGACCGCCTCCATTCGGATCGCCGGTCCTCATGAACTGGAGCAGGGCTCCGGCCATTTTCGTGGAGAGGGCTTTGGGCCTGGGGCCTCCGCCGGTGTGGGTCAGCATCACATCGGTGTTGTAGAGCCAGAAACAGATATCCACGCAGTGGAAGGCGCGTGCGCGGCTATCGAAGAGCGGCGGCTGCCAGGTGAACCAGTCCACAAAGACAGGCGCCGGTTGTTTGGACTTCACATCCGCCAGGGCGACTACGGATTGCCGGTTGCTGCTGACGAGCGACCAGATCTCCACCGGCTTTTTGCCCGGGAATGCTTTGGCGTAGGATTCGACGACGTCCTTCGCTTTGTCTCCGAAGCCGGCGCCGAAGCCCGCGCGGAGCTTGACCTTGTCGGCGACATCCTCCAGGGTTACTGCCTCCAGCGAGGAATCGGTCCAACTGGGCGATTGCTCGTTCTCGACGGAGCTGATGATCATGGGCACATTGGCCGCGGTGGGCGCGCCAACGGGATCGTAAGGGTGTTGAGGAAGGATTGTGCCGTCCACGACGGGGCTGAAGCCGCGCATCATTCCGCCACCTGGTCCTGCCTCCCTGGCGACGGCCTGTTGCGCCTTGGTGGCGAAGGCGTAGAACTCCTTCCAGGGCATGGCCTGTAGCTTGTCCAGGTCGGTCGAGGTGAGGCCGGCTTCCTTCACGACGGCGGCGCCCAGCTTTTCGGAGAATGCCTTCTCGCCGGATTTGCGGGAGGCGCCGCTGAGGACCACTGCCTTGTGGAACAGGCCCTTGGCCGAGGGCATGGCAGTGAGGATGCAGACTTTGGCTCCGCCACCCGACTGGCCCATGATGGTGACATTGCCGGGGTCTCCGCCAAAGTTGGCGATATTGTCGCGGACCCACTCCAGCGAGGCGACGATGTCCATCATGCCGACGTTGCCGGAGGCGGCAAACTTCTCACCGCCCACACCCGCCAGATTGCAGAAGCCGAGGGGCCCCAGGCGGTGATTGATGGAGCAGACGACGGCGTTGCCTAGACGGGCGAAGTTCTCGCCGCCATAGCCGTCCTGCTCGATGGCGTTGCCGGCCGTGAAGCCGCCGCCGTGGATCCAGAAGAGTACGGGCCGCTTCTTGCCGTCGTTGATGCCCGGGGTGAAGACGTTGATCCGCAGGCAGTCTTCGCTGACGTCGCCGTAGTTCCAGTGGTCACGGAAGGAAGCGTAAGCGTTGGCGTAGCGATTGTCCATGTTCTGGGGCGCGGAGTTGCCGTAGAAGAGAGCAGGGAAGACCCCGTTCCAGGCTGCCGGCTTGCGCGGAGGCATGAACCGGTTGGCGCCGGAGGTATCCGCGCCGTAGGGCATGCCCAGAAAGTGATGGATGCCGCGGAGGACGTACCCCCGGACCTTTCCATATTGAGTATTGGTGACGGCGATATTATCGCCAACCAGCAGCAACTGCCCATCGTTGCCCTTCGCCGATGCGATTTCGGGGGCCGTGGTGAGGGCGGCCGTGCCGATAGCGAGTCCGGCTGAACTCGATCCCAATGTCTGGATGAAGTGACGTCTATTGGCTTTCATTGGCCTGAGTGCCTCGCAATCCAGCAGGGGCTGCTCCTGTCGGGCGGTCCCGGCTGGAGACAGTCTATACCCGGCGGAGCACGATTGCGCGGGTACGAACCTCAGGCGCGCGACTGCCGGGATGGGCCCGTGCCGCTGGTTGGCTGGGTGCTCAGCGCAGGCGGCGGGCCAGGAAGGCGCCGGCGTAGGCGGCCGCCACTCCGGACAGGCCCAGGGCAGCGAGCAGGAGTAAGCCGGGTATGATCATGCCGCCACCGCCGGTTTTGGCGGTCATGGCGGCCAGTTGTCCAGCGAAGGGGGCGTAGCCGATGGCGAGCGGCAACTGGCGGGCGAGGAAGCCGAAGAGCAGGGCGGCGGCCATCATCAGCGGCAGTCCTACCGACCAGTAAGCCGGCGCGTCCCACGCCTCGCTCCGATGGCCGATCTGTCCGATCATAAGTTCGACCGTGATGCCGGTTGCGGCCGCGGCGCCGATGCACAGCCAGAAGATTGTCCGTTGACCCATCTGTCACAGTGTACGCGGGTGACGGCGGATAGTTGGTGGACTGGCCACTTGGAAAGATCCCGGCAAGAGCCGTCGACGGACTGCGCGGGTGGGCCCTATGGAACCTTTTCCAGTTCCAAGGTCAACTGCCCGCCCGCTATGTTCACAGAGTAGGTGTAGCGCCCGGCGGGCAGCTCCTTTTCGCCGAGGTAATCGGCGGGCTGGAGCGAGTAGCTCCGGCCGGCCGCCTGGACTTCGATGCCGGCGTAGCGGTAGGCGCGGCTTACCGGATGAAAGGCAGAGAGACCACTTTTCGGCACCGGGCCAAAATCGACCTCCAGGCTGTCGGGGAGGAAGACACGAATCCGGTCGAAATCCACATCGGCGGCATTCCTGATGCGGAGTTCAACCGGGGCGGACTGGCCACTTCGAGTTGGTTTCATAGCGAAGGTATCCCTGGCAGGGCCGGGTGAATCGGTGGACTCGCCCGGCCCCAGCCCATGCTCAGACCGCAGGCCGTTGCCGGCACTGGCGGGCGTTTATAGTTTGTCGAAGAGCCAGCGCTGGCTGTCGTTGTTCTTCGCGCCCCTCGTGACCACTCCAAAGTCGTTGGCCGACGATTCGTAAGCGTCCACGAACCGGCCGCCGCTCAACTGCTGGATGGTGAAGCTTCCATCGCCGGCCCACATCACGATCCAGCGTTGGGTGTCGTTGTTCTGGTTGGGGCGGGTGACGACAGAGAAATCGTTGGCGGATACTTCATGGGCGTCCACGAAGCGGCCATTGCTCTTCTGACGGACGGTGAAGACCGCGCCGACCTGGCCGAAGATCCAGCGCTGCGAATCGTTGTTTTGCGCCGTGCGGGTGACTACCGAGAAGTCTTTGTCCGAGGTCTCGTGGGCGTCGACGAAGCGGTTGTTGCTCTTCTGTTGCATGGTGAAGAGATTGGTGCCCGCGCTGTTGATCAGCCAGCGCTGGGTGTTGTTGTTCTGGGCCGGCCGGGTGACGAGGCGGAAATCTTCGCCTTCGATCTCATGCGCATCCATGAACCGGAGATTGTTGAGTTGGCGGAAGGTGGAACTGCCGTCGCCGGCAGGTATAACGACCCAACGCTGGCTGGCGTCGTTCTGGGCGGTGCGGGTGACCAGGCGGAAGTCGTTGGCGGAGCTGTCGTGGGCATCCAGGAAGCGGCCGTTGATCTTCTGGCGGATGGTATAGACCGCGCCGACCGACGTGAGTTCCCAGCGTTGCGTGTCGTTGTTCTGGGCCGGACGGGTGACCAGGCGGAAGTCCTTATCGGCGATCTCGTGTGCGTCGAGGAAGCGATTGGAACTCTTCTGGCGGATGGTATAGGTGCCGGGCGTCGGGATGCCCGCGGGATACAAGGCATGGATGCCTCCGAGGTCGTCCGCCGTGAGCGATCGCTTGGTGAAGTTCGACGAGACTGTGGGGAACATGACCGAACCGGCGACGTTGGAGTGCTGCAGGCCGAGAAGATGGCCGAACTCGTGGAGGGCGACAGTTTCGACATCGAAGCCGCCCGCGACCGCCCCCACCACCCAGAGGTGTTCCGAGTCGTCGAAGTGCAGGGGTTTCGGCAAGCCTTCGGTGATCACGCTGCAGCCGGGTGGAAAGTCGGCATGAGCAAGGACCCCACCCACCATGGAGTGGTCGGGGTCGTTGGCAGGCCGCCAGTCGATGGCGATGTCGGGATTCTGATTCCTGGCCACTTCGGTGAATCTCAGCGGCGAGGACGCGGCCCAGGTGGCGATGGCATTGCGAACGGCCTGGAACTCGGCGGCTCCGCCGATGTCATTTGTGCCGTCTTCGAAGGCGAAGGTGAGATTCGGGTTTGGCCACGAGCAGCCAACGCTGAACGCCACCGCGGAAGCGGGATCGGGCATGCCGCAGCGGTGGGTGCTCATCACGTCGCGGGTGGGGGCGTCGAAGACACCCGTTACCGGGAGACCATGCTGCCGCTGAAAGCGCATCAGACCTTCTGAGGTCTGGTCGTCCAGTTGGTTGGTTTTGTAGGAGTTGGGCCGCAGGTATCCGAAGCGCTGCAGGAAATCCTGCACTGGCTGGAATCCCGGGTCTTCCTGTCCTTTGGCAAGCGCGCGAGCCGATTTGACGGCGGCAAACGGTTCGATAGTCTTCTGTGGCATGGCGTACTCCTTTGGTGCGCAGATCAGTTGTGCGGACCAAATCGGGTTGTTGCGTTAACGAGGTGATGCCGGGCCACTTCGCACCTGAGCCTGAATGGTGAAGAGCCGTTCCCAGCGGCATCGGGTGTCCCGCTCTGCACGGGACTGTCGAAAGATACGTGAGGGGCGATCGCCGATCGTTGCAGGCAAGGAAGGAAAAAATCTATGGGCGTGTAGGCTTTGTTACAGGTGCGGGCGGGCGCAACGCGAGTTGACGGAGTCCGGAACCCTGTTTTCAGATTTGCGCTCCAGGTTTAGAATAGTTCCAATCCGGCGCCGCGGATGCGCGCCGAGGTCTTTCTCGGAGGGGAACGAATTCATGACCGGCTGGCCTCGCCAATTGACTTGGGGTGACTTCCAGGAGATTCCAAATCCTGGGCCTGGAACACTCGTCGCCCGCAATGGACACCCGATTGTGGCGCGTGTCGCGATCACTATCAACTTCGATCCGGCCCAACATGCCATGGTGACCGAAGGCGGCCAGTACCGTTTCGGCAGCGCGAATGTCAGCGTCAATCTGAACCGTGCCCTGACGAACTATGTTCCTTCGCGCATTCCACGCGGGGAGGAGAGTTACTATCTGTCGCACGAGCAGGGGCACATGGACCTGATGGGTCTGTTCGGACGGGAACTGGAAGTGAACCTGCTGGCCCTGCGCGCCCCCACTTCCATGGCCTTGCTGCAACTCGGCCACGAGACCACGGATGCGGCCGTAGCCAATGCGCGGATGTACGCGATCAACAGTTCCATGGGGGACTGCCAGTATGACCGCGATACGAATCATGGGATGAACCGGGCGCAGCAGCGCCGCTGGCTGGGGATCATCCAGCGCAATGTGGCAGGGTGGCGCGCAGCGGATTTCATGTTCCGGACGTAAGCGCGGGCGGGTTCGATTCCCTGCTTCACTGGCCAAACACGTCAAAGCCCACTGATTCCGCCGGCCCGGCTGAATTGCCCGGCAGGATTGCCAACACTCTGTCTCGCGCAATTGCCGACCGGGAACTGTAAGAAACCTCCGCCGCCGTCGACTACCTTGGATGTGGGAGGCAAGTCCACCATCTCAAGCGAATCGGGCCGGCAGGACTCTCTGTACAGGGAGGCGGCGTACGAATTCGGACCGGCCCTGGAGCGGTTGGCGCGCGCGTATGAGGCCGATCCCGAAAAACGCCGTGATCTAAGCCAGGACATTCACTTTCAGTTGTGGCGGAGCTTCCAAAGCTATGACGGGCGCTGCTCTACTAGGACCTGGGTATACCGCGTGGCCCACCACGTCGCGGCGTCGCATGTGATTCGCGAGCGGCGCACCTTCTCGAAGCTGGTGACCTTGGAGCAGGTGGAACAGTTGACGGACAGAGGATCAGCGATGGCAGCCGTCCAGCAGCAAGCCGATCTGGATCGCATCACGGGCCTGATCCAACTGCTGAAGCCGATCGACCGGCAGGTGATGATCTGCTTCCTGGAAGACATGGACTCCGCTTCGATTGGAGAAATCACCGGCCTCTCCCCCGGGAATGTGGCCATCCGGATTCATCGAAGCAAAAACATCCTGGCGAAATGGTTCCACGAAGGGAAGAACCATGAGGAATGAACGCCCCGGCGACAAGCTGAAAGCAATCTGGCATGACCAGCCAACGGAGATGACTGCCATGACTTCGAAGCTCATCCAAATGAGGGCGCGGGACCTTCGCGCCAAAACGCGGAAGAAACTGATTGGGACTATAGCGGGACCAATTGCCGTCGGAGTGTGCTACGCGCTCGGCCTCTGGCTGTTCCCTCGACACGCGAGTATGCTGCATCCGCTCTTCCTGCTGGCGCTCGGCTGGAGCCTTTGCGGGCTGTACTTCCTGAACCGCGCGATGTGGTCTTCTGTCGTACCTGGTGACGCGGGCCCGCTCACGGGCCTGGAGTTCTGCCGGGCGGAACTGGGACGCCGGCGGCAGCTTCTGGGAAGGCTGCTGCTTTGGTCGTTGGGGCCGCTGCTGCTTAGCCTGGGGACGTTCATCCTGGCGATTGGGCTGTCCGGGACTCCTGGCCACAGCCTGCTCCCGAATGGTCTGCCCTTTCTAGTGCTGACGGCGGTCTGGATCGTTGTCTACTTCGGGCTGAGAGTAAAAGAGCAGCGCGAACTGCGGATGGAGATTGAGGAGTTGGAGGAGATCGGAAGGGCGGCCGGCTAACCAGGCAGAGGGAATGCAGTCCGCCTCCCGGCAGCCGGCCTCGTGGATCACTAGGCCGTCAATGGCCCGAGATGGCGGCAATCAGGTCGATGGAATCGACAATGATGCGGGTGGTCCGGTCGTAGACCACGGCCACGCCGTCGATGTAGCCTCGTTCGCAGTTGGGCGGCGGCGGGGGCAGCACGCGCACCAGTTCCGGGGGGAAGGGCCTGATCTTCTTCTGCCAGCCAGGAGGAAGTTCGCCGGTGCGATAGTATTTCTTGCGCAGGCCTGGCGGCAGGTCCCGCGGCCCCTGGTAGTAGCGTTGGACCACCACGATATCCTCGTTGCGGAAGTAGTGGCCACCCCGGCCCCCTTCCGGACCATGCTCATCGTCATCGTGTTTGTTCTTCGGGCCCTTGCCTTTCCCTTTGCCTTTTCCCTGGCCATATGCCGGGATGAGAAGAGAGGAGAGGGGGCCGATTCCCAGGCAGGCCGCCAGCATTTTTCTTCGAATCATGTGTCAAAGTCCTTGTGGCGATGGTACCCCGGATTGGGACTAAGGTGAATGGGAAGTCTGGCGCCCTGGAGGCGAGGATCGCTCCTAACAAGTCGGTAGGCTTCGATATGATGTCGCGTGAAGCCGCTTCGCCTATCGAGACCCCATGGACTGCAATCGACGAGACATTTTGAAGTCACTGCCCGCCGCCGCACTCGCCAGAGGCGGGCAGGTTCCTGTTGGTGCGGCCCGGTCAGGACCACGGCCCAACATTCTGATTGTCATGTCGGACCAGCAGCGCGCCGGGTTGACGCGTGCCTCCGGATTTCCGCTGGATACGATGCCGGCACTGGACGGAATGTCGGCTCGCGGGGTTCGTTTCGACCAGGCGTACACGACAGCCCCTTTGTGTGTGCCGGCGCGCATCAGCATGCTCACCGGGCGTTGGCCGCACGCGCACCGTGTCCGGCAGAATAGCGCCGCGAACGCGGCCACCTTTGATAAGGACCTTTTCCACGTCTGCCGCGACCTGGGCTATCGCACTGGGCTTTCGGGCAAGAACCACTCGCATCTGACTCCGGCACGGGTCGATCTTTGGCGGCCCTTCAGCCATCTGGACGGATGGTTGCCTGATCCCGCCCCGAAGGAGCTGGTGGCCTTCGAAAAATGGATGAAACTCCTGAACCACGGGACAGGCCAGGAGCCAACGCCATTTCCCGTGGAGACCCAGTTCCCGCACCGCATCGTTTCCAGCGCTATCGAGTTCATCGATAGCGCAAAGAACGATCCGTTCGCGCTTTGGGTCAGCTTCCCCGAACCGCACAACCCCTATCAGGTTCCGAAGCCGTACTTCGACATGTTCCCTCCGGACCGGGTGCCACCCCGTGACGTGGGGCTGGAGGCGCTCGCCTCGAAGAGTTTCCGTTGGCGCTGGCTCCGGCAGTTGGAGGAGCGGACCTATCCGGGCTATGCCGATCGCTGGCAGCGGACACGGTCGAACTACCTGGGCATGCTGCGCATGATCGACGACCAGGTTGGCCGGCTGCTGGGGCATCTGGAATCGAGCGGCAAAGCGCGCAATACGATTGTCGTGTACCTGGCCGATCACGGCGATTTCTTCTGCGACTACGGATTGGAACGGAAGGGTGCGGAACTGCCGGAAGTGCTCACGCGGATCCCGATGACGTGGTCTGGCTGGAACATCCGGCCGCAGGCGCAGTTGCCCGCCTTTGTGTCGACGGCCGATGTGCTGCCGACTTTGTGCGAAGCCATCGGGGCGGAGATTCCCTTCGGCAGCCAGGGCCGCAGCTTGTGGCCGATGCTCACCGGGCAACCCTACCCGAAGAGCGAGTTCGAGAGCATCTACTCGGAAGTTGGCTTCGGCGGTCTGAGCTATGGCCCGGGCGATGTGGTGCCGCCCAACTCGGGGCGGGGCAGAGGGACCGCGGATGCAATTCCCACCTACGATGAGCTGAACTCGGTGACCCAGAGCGGCACGATGAAGATGGTCCGGATGGGCGACTGGAAGCTCGTATTCGACTCGGAGGGTGCTGGCGAAATCTACAACGTGGTGCGCGACCCCTATGAGTTGAAGAATCTGTGGGCCGCGCAGGAGGCGGCGGAGATCAAGCCGCGCCTGCTGGCCGAACTGCTGCGCTGGACGATGCGCACACAGGATGATCTGCCGAAGGCGGACTACACGCCGAAGCGGGCCGCGCATGGGTGGTACGGGCGGTAATCGGGACTGACACCGCGGTCGTCTGGCTTGCCGCCGGGTGATCCCCGCCGACTTTGCGAATGGTCATTGGCAAGCGGCCGGGGCACGTGAATTGCCATCACAGCGAGTATTCTGAGAGAACATGCGGATTCTGCTGCTTGGGATTTGCCTGGCCGGAGGGTTGATGGCCGAGACTGTGTTTGACGCCGCGGCGGCCGGACGGTTCGCGAAGCTGGCCCTGGATTGCGTCCACTCCGAGTATCCGAACAAGATCGCCCACGCCTTGAGCTCCGATGCGGATGTGAAGCCGCCGCGCGAGCTGACTCCGGCGTTCTATGGATGCTTCGACTGGCACTCCTGCGTCCACGGGCACTGGCTGCTGGTACGGCTGGCGCGGCAGTTTCCTCGGGCCGGCTTTGCGGCGCAGGCGCGGCTGGCCGTCAGCCAAAGCCTTACACCGGAGAACATCGCCCAGGAAGTGAAGTACCTGAATGCGCCGGGGCGCGGAACCTTCGAGCGGCCCTACGGCTTGGCCTGGCTGCTGCAACTGGCGGCGGAGCTGCACGAATGGGACGATCCGGATGCGCGGCGCTGGGCCGCGAATCTGAAGCCGTTGGAAGACGCGGTCACGGCCCGCCTGAGCTTGTGGCTTCCCAAACTGGCCTGGCCGATTCGCACCGGCGAGCACAACAACACGGCGTTCTCTCTGGGGCTGATGATCGACTACGCGCGCGTAACCGGGAACACCAGCTTCGGCCGATTGGTGGAGTCGCGGGCCCGTGACTACTACCTGAAGGACAAGGCATGCCCTGTGACGTATGAGCCTTCGGGCGAGGACTTCCTGTCGCCGTGCCTGGCCGAGGCCGACGTCGTTCGGCGAATCCTGCCCGCGCAGGAGTTTGCTGTATGGCTGACCGCCTTCCTGCCGCGCATCGAAATGGAACCTACTGTCGTCACCGATGTGACGGACGGAAAGATGTGGCACCTGGCCGGCTTGAATCTGAGCCGGGCCTGGATGCTCGAAGGGATTGTCTCGCGGCTGCCGGCTGCGGATCCGCGCCGGAAATCGCTCAGCGCCCTCTCGGCGAGGCTCAAACAGGCGGGATTGGCCAGCATCACTGGGGAACATTATGAGGGCGGACATTGGTTGGGGAGCTTCGCTGTCTACCTGGTGAGCGGCCGGGGAGCGGCGGCGCAGTGAGTTTGGGTAGACGGCGGCGGTAGTCTGGTAGGCATGAGACGGCGTGATGCTTTGGGTGTGCTGGCGGCCGCGGTGGCCCAGCCATTGGCGGGAGCCCCGGCACGGCAGACGTTTGGGGTGGAGGGCGACCGGTTCCTCCTGAACGGCAAGCCCTGGGTCATTCGCTCCGGCGAGATGCACTATGCGCGCGTGCCCAGGGAGTACTGGCGCGACCGCATGAAGAAGATGCGGGCCATGGGCCTGAATACCCTCTGCATGTACTCCTTCTGGAACTTGCACGAGCCGCGGCCGGGCGAGTTCGATTTCAGCGGCAATCTCGACATTGCCGCGTTCATCCGGACGGCGCAGGAGGAAGGGCTCTGGGTGATTGTCCGGCCCGGTCCTTACAGTTGCGCCGAGTGGGAGTTCGGCGGGTATCCTTCCTGGCTCTTCAAAGACCCGGATATCAAGGTGCGCACCACGGATCCTCGTTTCCTGGAGCCGGCGGCCCGCTATCTGAAGCGGCTGGTCAAGGAAGTGGTCCCGATGCAGATCACTCGCGGCGGCCCCGTGATCCTGGCCCAGGTCGAGAACGAATACGGATCGTTTGGGAAGGACAAAGAGTACCTCAAGGCGATCCGCAGGATGCTGGTCGACGGCGGGCTCGAGATCACCCTCTATACCTCTGACGGCTCGCTGGACTACATGCTCAGTGGTGGCACACTGCCGGACCTGCTCTCGGTCGTGAACTTCGGGGGTGATCCAAGGGAAGAGTTCGCCAATTTCGCAAAGTTCCGAAAAGACGTGCCGCTGATGTGCGGTGAATACTGGGTGGGCTGGTTCGATCACTGGGGCGAGAAACACCACACGGGGGACAACAAGGTCCATCTGGACGGTTTGAACTGGATGCTGGAGCGGAACATCTCTTTCAACCTCTACATGGCGCATGGCGGGACGTCATTCGGCCCCATGGCCGGTGCAAACTTCGATAAGGTCTATCAGCCGGACATCACGAGCTACGACTACGATTCGCCCATCGACGAGGCGGGCCGGCCCGCGAAGAAATTCGCTGCCTATCGCGCCGTGATTGAGAAACATCTGCTGCCGGGCGAAGTGATTCCAGAACTGCCCGCTCCGCTGCCGATGATCGAGGTGCCCCGATTCGAGTTGAAGGAGTCCGCGCCTCTGCTGGCGGAGATGAAACCCGTGCTGACCGCGGAGAAGCCGCAGACCTTCGAGTCGATCGGGCTGGACTATGGGTTCGTTCTCTATGAGACGCCCGTCGAGTCGGCAGGCCAGGGCAAGCTGCGGGTGGAAGGGTTGCACGACTACGCGGTCCTCCTGCAGGGCGGCCGTGTGCTGGGACGGTTGGATCGCCGCCTGGAGCAGGATTCCCTGGACGTGGATCTGAAAGCGGGCGAACCGCTGCGCATTCTGGTGGAGAACATGGGCCGCATCAATTTCGGCCTGAAGCTGATGGATGATCGCAAAGGTATTCTGCGTGCGGTCACCCTGAATGGGCAGGAGCTGCATGGCTGGAGCATGAGTCCCTATCAGATTGGAAAGCTGCCGAAGCTGAAGTTTGCCGGCAGCCCCCAGACCGCGCCTGCCTTCTGGCGGGGAACCTTCGCTCTGGCGGCTGCCGCGGACACCTACATCGACACCCGAGGCTGGGGCAAAGGCTACGTCTGGGTCAACAGCCATTGCCTGGGCCGGCATTGGAAGATCGGGCCGCAGCAGACGTTGTATTGCCCCAAGCAGTTCCTGAAGCGCGGGGTGAACGAGGTGGTGGTGCTGGATCTGGAAGACGGCGGAGCAAGGACTCTCGCCGGGGTTAAGGATCCGATCTGGGCCAACGCCTGAGGACGCTCAGGCAGGACAGGGCTGGTCGCCGTACTCCTTCTGCAGCCGGTCCAGCATGGCTTTGAGCTCAATCAGGGTCTTCTGGTAGGCCGGATCCGCGTACACGTTGTTCAGCTCCCGCGGATCCTTCAGCAGGTCGAACAGTTCCCACTCGGGTGGAGTGTCCTTGTCGATGGAGCCGGCGGTGCCCAGCGCCTTGCCGTAGTAGTAGATGAGCTTGTAGCGCTCCGTGCGGACTCCATAGTGGGCGGCGACATTGTGGTCCGCAAGATGCATCCAGTAGCGGTAATACATCGATTGCCGCCAGTCCTTTGGAGTCTTGCCGCGCAGGTTCTGCCGGAAGCTGCGGCCCTGCATGTCCGGCGGAGCGGGTATGCCGGCAAAGTCGAGGAAGGTCTCGGCAAAGTCGAGGTTCAGGATCAAGTCGTGGTTGATGCTGTGCTGGATCTCCTTGGGGTATCGGATGAGGCAGGGCATTCGCAGCGATTCTTCATACATGAAGCGCTTGTCGAACCAGCCGTGATCACCGAGGAAGAAGCCCTGGTCGGAAGTGTAGATGACCACGGTGTTGTCCTCCAGGTCCTCTCGCGATATCTGGCCGAACAACCGGCCCACGCCGTCGTCGACACTCTGGATGCAGCGCAGGTAGTCCTTGATGTAGCGCTGGTAGCCCCACTTGCGTAGCTCGTCGCCCTTCAGATTGGCGGGCGCGTCGGCCTTCACATCTGTCTTCGTCATGTTCTCGCCGACGCGCATAGTGGCTCGGCGCGCGGCTTCCGACCGGTTCTCGTAATGGTCGTAAAGGGTGAAGGGCTCCTCGATGGTGCTGGTGGCGAACTGGTAGCTGTACTTCGGCGCCGGCTGCCATGGCCGGTGCGGTGCCTTGTGGTGGCACATGAGGAAGAACGGTTTCTCCTTCGGCCTGCGTTTCAACCAATCGAGGGAGAAGTCGGTGATGAGGTCCGTGCAGTAGCCTGTGTGCTTTCTGCGTTGCCCCATTTCGATGAATTCAGGGTTGTAATAGGAACCCTGGCCGGGCAGAATATTCCAGTAGTCGAAGCCGGAGGGATCATTGTGGAGATGCCACTTGCCGATCATCGCCGTGGCATAGCCCCCAGCCTGCAGCAGTTTGGCGACGTTCGGGCGAGCAGGGTCAAGCGGGTCGTTCAGGGTCTTGACGCCGTTCACATGGCTGTACTGGCCCGTCAGGATGACGGCCCGGCTGGGCGTGCAGATGGAGTTTGTGCAGAAGCAGTTGTCCAGCCGGACGCCGTCGCGGCCGATGCGGTCAATGTTGGGCGTTTCATTGATGGTGCTGCCGTAGGCGCTGATGGCATGGGCCGCATGATCGTCGGCCATGATGAACAGGATGTTGGGGCGGCGGTCCCCTTTGGCGAGGGCGGGTGCGGCGGCGGCTCCGGCAGCTTTCAGGAAATTGCGGCGCAGCATGGCTGCTATTTTATGGCTTCGCGCGACCAGGTGCGGATGGCCGAAATCTCCTCTTCCGGAATGCAGAGGAATTCCAGAAAACGCTGGTGGTAATCCGGATCCATGCGCTCAAAGTCCTGGTGCCATCGATGGAGATCGGCGTCGGTGAAGCCGGAGGCGCGCAGCAGCTTGGTCCAGGTCTCGCGGTTCATGATGTTCACTCGTTCCAGCAGGCGGCGGTTCTGCAACAGCCCGACGATAATGCGCTGACGATTGCGCAAGGACTCGATCTCGGCGGCCAGGTGCTGCAGTTGACGCTCCAGCGAGGCGGAGAGATCTTTGCGGGGTTTGTCGATGACTTTTCGGATCTCCGACAACGGCAGGCCGGTCTGCCGGTAGAGACAGATCTGGGCCAGGCGCTGCTCGTCCCCTGCCGTGTAGCGGCGGTAGCCGTTCAACTGGCGCCCGGAAGGGGTCAGCAGGCCGATGCGGTCGTAGTAGAGCAGGGTGGACCGGGAAAGCCCATGCCGCCGGCCCAGTTCCGTAATGTTCATGACAGCGGATTACCTCACGTCCCCATTCTGAAGTGTGAAGCTGTAGTCGGGTCAAGAGGCGAGTGGAGTTTACAGGATCAATCACCCGCTGCATGCTAGGATTCGAGTTGTATGAGGCAGATTTGTCTTCTTCTCCTGAGCGCTTCGTTAGCCTTCGGCCAGACCAGGTTGCTGCGATTCCCGGACATTCATGGCGACAAGGTCGCCTTCACTTACTCGGGTGATATCTGGACGGCGCCGGCGTCTGGCGGGACGGCCACTCGTTTGACCGCCCACCCCGGCCTGGAGCTATTCGCGAAGTTCTCGCCGGACGGCAAATGGATCGCCTTCACGGGGCAGTATGACGGGGACGAGCAGGTTTATGTAATGCCCGCGACAGGCGGGGTACCGAAGCAGTTGACGTACTATCCGGCGCGCGGGCCGCTGCCGGCTCGCTGGGGTTATGACAACCAGGTATATGGCTGGACGCCGGATGGAAAATCAGTGATCTTCCGCTCGGTGCGCGACTCCTGGGCCGTGGCCGATTCCAGGTTGTATACCGTACCGGCAGCCGGTGGGCCCGCCAAGGCGCTTCCCATGCCGACTTCCGGTCCCGGGGTGATGTCGCCCGATGGACAAAAGGTCCTCTATTCTCCGCTGTTCCGTGATTTCCGCACCTGGAAGCGATATCAGGGCGGCTGGCAGCAGGATCTGTTCATCTACAACCTGAAGACGAATGACGTCGAGGCCATCGCCAATTCGCCGCGCACCGAGCGCGAGCCGATGTGGATCGGCTCGAAGGTCTACTTCTCGTCCGACCGCACCGGGACGTTCAACATCTACGAGTACGACCCGGCCTCGAAGAAGGTCAAGGAACTCACCAATTCCACCAAGTGGGACGTAAGGTGGGCGAGTGCCGACCGCCAGGGACGCATTGTCTACGAGCTGAACGGAGAGCTTCAGGTGCTGGAGGCCAGGAACGGCCAGTCCAAAAAAATCTCGATTGATGTCCCGACGGATGGCGTCGCTTCGCGGCCCTCCATCGTCAACGTCGGTGGGCAGGTGTCCGGCTTTGATCTCAGCCCGAAGGGCGAGCGTGCGTTGTTTGTTGCCCACGGCGACATCTTCACGGCTCCCATTGAAAAGGGCGTGGTCCGGAACCTGACGCACAGTTCGAACGCGCATGACAAGGCGGCGGAGTGGTCTCCGGACGGCCGCCGGATCGTCTACATTAGCGATCGCACAGGAGAGGAAGAGCTGTGGGTGGTCAACCAGGACGGGTCCGGCCAGCCGGAACAGCTCACGACGGGCGGACATGCGATGCGCTACCGGCCCACCTGGTCGCCGGATTCGAAGAAGATTGCCTTCAGCGACAAGGACGGCAAGCTGTTTGTGCTGACGCTCTCGGACAAGTCTGTGCTTGAGGTGGCTCGCGACCGGCGGGGCAACCTGCGCGATTACGTCTGGTCGCCGGACAGCGGCTATCTTGCCTACAGTCTGAACAATCCGAATGGATTCCAGTCTGTGTGGATCTGGAGCGCGGCTGAGAACAAGGCGCGCCAGGTGACCGCCGAGCTGTTCAACGAATACGCCCCGGCCTGGGATCCCGAAGGCAACTACCTGTGGTTCCTGGGCGACCGGGAGTATGCACCCATCATCAGCGCCTCTGAGTTCAACTACGCCACGGCTCGCAACACGCTGATTTACGGGCTGGCGCTGCGGAAGGACGTCAAGAACTCCTTTGCACCGGAAGACGACCAGGTGCAGATCCAGGATGAGAAGGAAGCCGGCGAGAAGAAGGCGGACGACAAGAAGCCAGAAGAGAAGAAGTCGATTCACATCGATTTCGATGGGATCAGCGCCAGGGTCGTGCGGGTCCCGGTGCCGGCGGCCAATTACGGCTCCCTGACGGCGGTGAAAGGTCACCTCGTCTACGTGAAGGCCGGGAACCCGTACTATGGCCGCGAGAGCGAGACGCAGCCGGCGATCCAGATCTTCTCTTTGAAGGATCGCAAGGAAACGACACTGGCCGATGGCGCCGGTGGCTATGCGACGTCGTTCGACGGCTCGAAGATGCTGGTCAGGCAGGGCGGTGGATTCTCGATCTACGACGTGACCCCAAAGGGTCGCGACTCCAAGAAGGCGGTTTCCACGGCGGACCTGAAACTGGAACGGATCCCATCCCAGGAATGGGCGCAGATCTTCAATGAGGTGTGGCGCCGCTATCGTGACTTCTTTTACGCCAAAAACATGAATGGCTACGACTGGGAAGCACTGCGGCAGCAGTATGCCCCCATGCTGGAGTACGTCGGGCACCGGTCGGATTTGAACTACATCATCGGCGAGATGATCGCGGAACTGAACTCCGGCCATGCCTACATTGACGGTGGCGCCTGGGACCGGCCGGAACGGCCGCGGGTGGCCCTGCCCGGCGCCCGGTTTGAGTTGGACGAAGCATCCGGGCGCTACAAGATCGCGCGGATCTTCGCGGGACAGAATGAGGAAGCCGTCTACCGGTCGCCCCTGACTGAGGTGGGTGTCGACGTGAAGGCGGGCGACTATCTCCTGGCCGTGGATGGTGAGGAACTGAAAGCCAACGAGGATCCCTACCGGCTGCTGCGGGGTAAGGCAGGGAAGCCTGTCCGTTTCACGGTGAACAGCAAACCGGAGCTGAGCGGATCCAGGGAGATCACCTTCCAGCCCCTCGACAGCGAGACCGACCTGATCTATCTCGAGATGATCGAAGCCAACCGCGCGCGTGTCGACAAGGCGACCAACGGGCGAGTGGGCTACATCCATGTGCCGAACATGGGCGCTGAAGGCATCCGCGAGTTCATCAAGTGGTACTACGGCCAGCTTCGCAAGGATGGGTTGGTGATCGACGACCGCGGCAACGGCGGCGGTAATGTGTCCCGTATGCTGATTGAACGCCTGCGGCGCCAGATGCTGGCCACGGGCTTCTCGCGCAATTCCGACGAGCCCACCACCTACCCCGACGGCGTGATGATCGGCCCCATGGTGTGTCTCCTGAACGAGACCTCCGCCTCGGACGGCGATATCTTCCCGGCCATGTTCCGGGAAGCGAAACTCGGTCCACTGATCGGCAAGCGAAGCTGGGGCGGCGTCGTGGGCATCACCAACCACGGCAATCTGGTGGACGGCGGCGTAGTCAACGTACCGGAATTCGGGTTCGCCAATACGAAAGGTGAATGGATCATTGAAGGCGTCGGGGTGGAGCCCGACATCACCGTCGAGAACGATCCCAAATCGGTGATAACAGGACACGATCCGCAATTGGAGCGGGCCATCGATGAGGTGATGAAGCGCATCCAGCAGGGTGGCAAAAAACTGCCCAGCCGGCCCCCGGACCCCGTCAAAACGAAGTAGGATGAGGGCTCATTTTCGTCCTGACAAGCAGGGAAGAGGAGGAGGTCGCTAAAATGAAAGATTACCTTCTACTCAATGACGATCTCTTCAAAACTCGCCTATCAGTTTGACCGGCGAGTTCAATTCCGGGGCCAGGATCTCTTCGCGGGTGGGGCGGTTTCGGTCCGTCAGGCAAGCCCGCGCCATCTGATAGCGGACGTCCAGGGGTCCCGGCCTTACCGCGTAAACCTGCGGTACGACAACAACCGCCTGTACGTGGAGTGCAATTGCCCCTATTTCATCGATGAGGGGCCCTGCAAACACGTGTGGGCCGCGGTGATTGCGGCGGACGATCGCGGAGCCCTGGCCGAAGCGGCAGACGCACGTACACTTCAATTGCGCGACGATCCGCTTCAAAACCAGACTGGGGCGGCTCCTGCCTTTGCCCCGCCCGCGCCTCAGTTGCCCCTGTGGAGCGAGCAGTTGGGCTCGATCGAAAGGCAGTTTCAAGGCCGCCCCGTGGACGGTCCGGAACTGCCGGCGGACTTTGAAATTCAATACGTTGTGGAAGGTACAGCCTCCCAATCGGCTGGCACCCTGGTGCTGGACATCTACTTCCGAACCAGGAAGAAAAACGGCGAGTGGACGACGTTAAAGGACTTCCGGATCAGCGCCCAGCAGGTTGCCTCGCTGCCGGACCCCGTGGATGTAGAGGTATTGGCGTCGCTGATGGGCGCCCAGGAAACGTACATGATGTATGCGCCGGCTCTGGGTTCCCAGCGCCGTCGGGCCCTGCCTGCCGCCCTGGCGCGGAGGCTGGTGCCCCAGATGGCCGCGACGGGGCGCCTGATGGTGAGAGGCGCTGGCGTGGTCGGCGATCTGTCCGAGGCCGGGTGGGACGATGGGGCACCCTGGCAGTTCTGGCTTGACATCCGGCAGGACGACCACGACCAGTGGGGCATCGAAGGCTCTCTGCGCCGGGGGGAAGAGCGAATGGATCTGGGCGAGCCGGCGTTGATCTCCAGTGCTGGTTTTCTGTTTGCAAAAGGGCGCGTGGCCCGGCTCGAGCAGCCCGAGGCTCATCCCTGGATCACCCAGTTGCGCGAGTTCAGGCGCATCCCGTTTCCCGACAGGGAGCGGGATACCGTCATGGAGCGGCTGCTGGCCAGTCCGGTGCTGCCGCACATGGACTTGGACGACGTGCTCAAGTTCGAGGAGCGCCGCGGCCCCGGTCGCGTTGGCTTGCGAATCTCACAGAAGCGCGAGATGTGGGGGGAGGAGTATTTCCAGTCGCGACTGATCTTCGATTACGGGTTTGGCTGGAAGGAAGAGTCGTCGCCCGGACGAGGCTTCTGGTTGCCCGAGGATCGTGTCTTCTTCCTGCGGGACCAGGGACTGGAGGAAGAAGCCCGGGGCATGCTGCGCAGTCTCGGTTTGAGGCCCCCCAGCGACGGACGCGGCGCCTGGCGCCTGGCGACAAAGGCGATGCCCAAGGTGGTGCGCGAACTTGTGCAGGCGTCCTGGCACGTCGAGGCGGAGGGGAAGGCGTTCCGGCGCGCGGGCGAGGTCCGGGTGGATGTGCGTTCGGGCATCGACTGGTTTGAATTGCACGGATCAGCGGACTACGGCGATACGACGGTAGAGTTGCCTGCCTTGCTGGCCGCGCTGCGGCGCGGCGATGGCATGATCCAGCTCGGAGACGGGACGTTCGGCCTGCTGCCCGAAAAGTGGCTGCAGCAATTCGGACCCCTGGCGGGACTCGGGCAGAAGCAGGACGACCACCTGCGCTTCCGCATGAATCAGGCGATGCTGCTGGACGCGCTGCTGGCGGCGCAGCCCGCGGTGCGCTTCGACGAGCAGTTCCAGCTCATTCGCGAACGGACGACCAGGTTCCAGGGCATCCGTTCCATCGAGCAGCCGGCCGGGTTTGTCGGGCAGTTGCGGGACTACCAGCGTGAGGGGCTGGGGTGGATGAGCTTTCTCCGCGACTTCGGCTTTGGCGGATGCCTGGCAGACGATATGGGCGTCGGAAAAACGCCCCAGGTGCTGGCGGCCCTGGAGCAGCGGCGAACCGAAGGCCACGGGCCCTCAATGGTCGTGGCGCCGCGTTCCGTGATCTTCAACTGGCGGCAGGAAGCGGCCCGCTTTGTGCCCGGGCTTCGCGTGTTGGAATATAGCGGCCTGGCGCGCGACGTGGCTGAGATTCAGGAGCACGACCTCGTCCTGACGACCTATGGCACCGTGCTGCGGGATGCTCCGCGGCTGGCCGAGATCGAGTTCGACTATCTGGTGCTGGATGAGGCGCAGGCAATCAAGAATGCTTCGACGGCGTCGGCGAAGGCGGTCCGATTGCTGCGCGGCCGGCACCGGCTGGCCCTGAGCGGCACTCCCGTGGAGAACCACCTGGGCGAGTTGTGGAGCCTGTTCGAATTCCTGAACCCGGGGATGCTCGGCGAGGCCAAAGTTCTGCAGATGGCCGGCGGCCTGGCGCGCAATCCCAGTGAGGAGGCGCGGCAGTTGCTGTCGCAGGCGCTGCGGCCCTTCATCCTCCGGAGGACGAAGAAGCAGGTAGCCCGCGAACTTCCGGACAAAACCGAGCAGACCGTCTACTGCGAGCTGGAGCCGGCGCAACGGCGCCAGTATGAAGAGCTGCGAGCGCACTACCGGGAGTCGCTGCTGCAGCGCGTGACGGCGCGTGGACTCGGGCGGTCGAAGATGCATGTCCTGGAAGCCCTGCTCCGGCTGAGGCAGGCAGCGTGCCACCCCGGATTGCTGGATGCCCGTCGGTCCGATGAGCCAAGCGCCAAGATCGACCTCCTCATGGATCAGCTGGAAGAGCTGCGCGACGAAGGGCATAAGGCGCTGGTCTTTTCGCAGTTCACCAGCCTGCTTGCCATCGTGCGCGCCCGGCTGGACAAGCTGGGGATCCGCTATGAGTACCTGGACGGTGCGACCCGGGACCGTCAGGCGCACGTCGAGACCTTCCAGAACGATCCCGAATGCGGCCTGTTCCTGATCAGCCTGAAGGCCGGCGGCCTGGGCTTGAATCTGACGGCGGCGGAGTATGTGTTCCTGCTGGATCCATGGTGGAATCCGGCGGTGGAGGCGCAGGCCGTGGACCGCGCCCACCGCATTGGTCAAACCCGCCAGGTCTTCGCATACCGCCTGATCGCGAAGGGTACGGTCGAGGAGAAGGTACTGGAGTTGCAGAAGAGCAAGCGCGACCTGGCCGACGCGATTCTGAGCGAGGACAACAGCCTGCTCAAGAACCTGACCCGTGAGGACTTGGAGTTGCTGCTCAGCTAGTCGAGATAGGTTAAACTAACAGTATTGGCGGCAGCCACTGCCCCAATTGCTCCCCGATCGTCTAATGGTAGGACAGCGGCCTTTGGAGCCGTGAATCGTGGTTCGAATCCATGTCGGGGAGCCATCGTCCTAGCTATCGATTCCGCTGAAGCCGATCAGCCACAGACCGCTTAGGTCCTTTGGCATCAGGTTCGAGTCCTTCCTGACCTGCTGCCTCCATGAACGGCAATAGCTGTCCAGAACGGCCCCCGTATCTCTGCCTCAACTTCCGTCCTGGCGACCACTCAGGTGGAGGGCAGGATCAGTCACCGCAAGCGCGTTTTTCGCCATCCATCGCGGTTCCCTCAGAATGGAGCGGACGCTATCGGCTGTTTCAGCCATCCGAATTCGCAGGGCTGGCGCGTCATGGTCTTAGGAGGCATGATTTGATACCGTGAGAGGAAATCGCCATGCACAACGCAACGATGCAAGATTCTCCGGAGTCCAGAAAAGCGGTCTTTCGAAAACTCGTGGATCTATATGCCGCCGGAGACGTTTCGACGCTGGATCAAGTCGTTGCGCCCAATTATGTCGGGCACCCATCAGCGGGTGACCGCGATCGGGAGGGGCTCCGTCAAAGCATCCTGTACTTCCACAACCTCTTTATCTATAGCAAGGACTCCTTTCACATTGAGGATCAACTGGTCGACGGCGAGAAGGTCGTCACCCGTATGACCGCCAAGGTCCAAATACGAGAGACCGGGGAACCCGTTACGCTGCTGGGTATCAACATCGCTCGCATTGTGGACGGCAAACTGGTGGAAGAATGGAACACCTGGGAACAAACGAAAGCAACCGAGAGACTGAAACCATCCGTACTGAGTGCCTAACGCGGCTCTGCAGCACCCTGCGTCCTCATTCGGTCGATAAAGAAGCAACAGTCAGGTCGTAGTCCCTAATCCGGGCAACTGCCTCGGGCGAATTACGCGCCACTTGGAAACTGAAGCCGGCTCCGATCGGGTTGTGTCGTCGCTTGGGGAGCGTATCTAAGGTTCTCATCAGCTTGCGGTGATTTGAGTTCGAAGGTCGTCCAGGGTGCGTAGCCAACAATCTTCGTATTGATTCCATTGGCAGTCCGGGCGTCCGGGATCGACAACTCTTTTGCTTTCACGTTCGAATCCTACCTGAGCCTCAGTTCACAGTTCGACGCGGGCGCACGGAAGATATCCTGACCTGACAGTTCATGAGCTCAAGGTTTCCCAGCCTTCGACGTCGTCAGGGAAGTAGCTTCCTCCCGTTGATTTCCCCGTGTTGAGTTCTACACTAAACGCGCACCATTTGTCGTCGATCGGCGACCACGCTAGTCCCCTCAATTCGTCCTGGACGATGTGCAGTTGATCGAATCCATCCCACGAAAGCCGTCGAGTGTGCCACATGAGCCCCTTCGGTCCGAGCCTTGCGAGCGCGAGTCCCTGCCTGCTGAGTATCCACCCTTCCGGATTGTGTACCTCTAAGATGCCTTCTAACGCAGGGAGCGTCCGAAACGCAGTTTTTTCGTTGGTATTGACAACCCACAGATCACCGGCGGCGATGACCACCACGTCGACCTCGTTGGGATGAAGACCTGCGAACTGGAGCCCGCCCAAACCGGGCTGGAAGTTGCCCACCCACACGCCTTCGTCCGTCGTGAACTCGACGACCGTCCCTTCCCGTCCTAGATGGCCCCACTCAGGTGGGAACGCCATCGGCATCGGCCCGTATGGCGGCAAGCCCGGCAGAATCCGTACGGCAGATACCATTCGATTGTCAGCATAGCCCATGCCACTTCGGATCAAAACCGCCTTCCAATTCGACTGGCCGGCTCCCAGGATGCCCGGCGAGAAGCCACGGCCACGAGTCGGTCGAAACCGTCAGCTGCTTTCGCCGCTGCGGCTGCAGCCGCGGCGCGTCGTCCATACGCCCTGCGCATTGCGCATTCAGTTTATCGCTGGTTATGCCGAACAGAACGTTCACACCAGGAGGTGAGCTTCAATCGTGCGTAGATCAGCGCATTCAACAATCTGGCCACCGTTTCGTCGCTATGGTGTGCCGCCGGATGTGACGAATGCCGCTGCCAGTGACTTGGCCCATGGAAACTTGCTTCTCTGAATCGCGGCAAGGCCGGAAATCTCAAACTGCATCCAGCTCGAACAGAAACCGATATCCATAAGCCGCCAAAGTCGCCCATTTCCGCGATGGTTTCCTGGAACACAAGCTCCGTTTCGATCGCACCCACCCACACACGGGCTGTCGGTCCCCCCGCAACGAATCACGACATCCTTGAAGGTGCCTTTTGCTTGTGGCAGGATACCAAGGACGGGGTATCCCCAATCGGTCAGATCTCGCTCATATCTTTGAAGTTCGCTGAACAATGGAGGAAATCGATGAAGAACGGATCGGAAGCGCTAAGGTGCGGTGCGCGCCTGGCGATAGGTTGCATGACGCTGGCTCTGCTGCCGGCATTCGCGGAAGTGCAGATTATTCCACAGGTTGCCGACGGTGGAGGCTGGTCCACGACAATCGTGCTCTCGAACAAGACGACTGCCTCGCAGACGGTCAATTTGCGGTTCAATCGGGAGACAACGAACGGCGCTACCGAGGCGTGGACGCCCACGTTCCTTGAGAATGTCGCCCTCCCCACTTTCAATCTGGCGGCGGGATCCACCATCTTCCTGCACACTCCAGGGACTGCGGCCGCCGTGGCGCAAGGCTGGGGCGAACTGGACGCCGGTCCAGGAGTCGTGGGCTACGCCATTTTCACCTTTAAGACAGGCAGCACACAGGACGGTACGGCGCCCGCAGTCACAGCGTCCAGCCGCATCCTGGTACCGTTCGACAACTCAGCGGGCCTCGTCACCGCGGTCGCCATCGCCAATCCGAATGCGATTGGCCAGACGATTCAGGTCAACATCAAAACAGCGGATGGGACTACGACCACCGGCGCGCTTCCTCAATTGCCCGCCAAGGGGCATAGCGCTTTCGTCCTGCCGACCCTGTTTCCAGAGACCAGCGGGAAGCGTGGCTTAGCCGAGTTCTACACCACATCCGGTACGTTCTCCACCATCGCCCTGCGCTTCAATCCCACGCAGGCGTTTGCCTCGGCGCCGGTGTACCCCCAGACCGGCTCGCCCATTATCGGGGCTACCGTCACCAACCCACCCGCCTCCGGCTCCCAGGTGCAAATCATCCCTCAGGTTGCCGACGGCGCCAGTTGGTCAACGACCATCGTCCTCACCAATACAACTACCAGCAACCTCACAGCTTCGTTGAATTTCAGACTGTCGGTCGCAGGTTCAGGCGGAGGCACGGCGGCGTGGAATCCGACCTTCCTCGAGAACGTATCCACCTCCAATCTGAATATTCCGGCAGGGTCCACGATCTTCCTTCAGACGCCCGGCACCGCGAGTTCGGTGTCTCAGGGCTATGCGGAATTGACCTCGAGCCCCGGCATTAACGGCTACGCCATCTTCACGGCCACTACGGCAAATTCGACCCAGGACGCCACGGCGCCCGCGGTGTCCGCCAGCAGCCGGCTCCTCGTGCCCTTTGATAACGACACGGCCTCGGGCCTGGTCACCTCGGTAGCGATCGTGAACCCCAACCCCACCTCCGAATCGATCGTCTTGAACCTTCGCACTGCCGATGGAACGACCACGACGAACCTGAGCGTGGATCTCCCCGCGCAAGGGCACCTGGCCGTCGTCCTGCCCAATCAGTTCGCGGCGACCGCGGGGACTCGTGGACTCGCTGAGTTCTATACGTCGTCGGGAACCATCGCCTTCATTGCGCTGCGCGCCCGCCCGGGTGGAGCGTTTACCTCCGCCCCCGCTTACTTCGAGACGGGAGCGCCCATCATCACGAGTGGAAGTGGTGGGGGAAATGGAGGAAACGGAGGCAACGGTTCCGGCAGCAGCGACACGTCGCCAACTCCGGCCGAGATCGAGAGCTGGATAGCAAAAGGCACCTATGCCTCGGGTACACTGACTCTCAATAGAGCCACCGCGTATGCAACGACCGACACGGTTGGTGCTGGCGGCGTGACCGCCGTGACCTCCACGACAAAGCTTGATACGTTCTCCGCCGCATTCATGCGGTTTGGAGGCGCCGATCTCCCCAAATCGCTTCGCGGCGAGCTGCCGCAGGGCTTTCCGAACTTGAATCCCTCCCCTGGCAGCTGCGTAGTCTACAATGCAGGCACGCCGACGAATCCCTATCCCAACATCACCACCGTCGGTCTGGACGCGGGTCCGCAGATCACTTCCAGCGGCCCCAATGGCAATCAGTCAGCGTTGCGGCAGAGCACCCAGGTGGTTGGATTCACCTACAATGCGCCCAACGTTCCCAATACCTATCTCTCTCCCGGCCGCTACTCGTTCACGGGTCCTGGCGGGGCGGATGTCGGCAGCTTCTCCGGCACACTCGACATCGTTCAGGATCTGGTGGTAACCAACAATCCTGACGACTTCAAGGTGATCGACCGCAACAACGGCTTCACCGTGCGTTGGACAGGCGGCGAGCCCTCTACACTACTGTCGATCGTAGGCGCCAGCATCACGGTCAATCCACAAACCGCGAGCACAACAGGGACCGCGTTTGTCTGCATTGAGAATACGTCCGCCGGCCAGTTCACCGTGCCGGCGAACATTCTCTCGCAACTTCCAGCCAGTGGCGTCATCGGCGGTGGAGGCTTCAACTTCATCACTCGCGGAACATTCTCCGTAGCAGCGAGCGGAAAAGGTTCACGCTTCAGCACGCCCTCAGGTCTGGATATCCTGACTGCTTTCAACTCCTGGTCCTGGAGCTTCACTCCGCAGTACAAGTAAGGTAACCCAGTCGGCCAGACGGCCTTTGTTTCAGCTGCCGGCGGGGCGCCCAGTGGGATCATCCCACTGCCCGCCGGCAGCTTCTTTCTTTTTGTGGAATAGGATCAGCCGCTGATTCACGGCCTCCCGGTACTTTGCGTCAGAGTATCTGCTCAACAGGCGCCCAACGGCAAGGCCGGTGGCCGACAGGAGCAGGACGACGCTCGGTTCCGCCTAGATCGAATTGCCTTGGTCGCGTCCGCGCAATCATGCCCGCAAACCTCTGGCCGGTACGCTCACTCCAACCGCCGCGCCAGGGACACTGCATCTACTGGAGCTCGCACCTTCGCATCGTTGTCGAAATAGACGAACACATCCGGCCCGGTCTTGCGCTTCGTGACTGGTAGCACATGATCCAGATCCTCCGGAGCCCCGCCGCCGGCCCAGGTTCTCACGCGATCCGCCCATTGATCCAGGGTGGCGGAATCGTAGCCGCTCACATAGAGCTCCTCTGACCCGTGCAGCCGGCAGTAGACAAAATCCGAGGTGACGTCCGACAACCGGGGCCAGTCCACCGTGTCGGCGCAGACCAGCGCAACTTTGTGTTTGCGCAGCAGGCGAATGAAGTGAGGATCACGAAAACTGTCGTGGCGAACCTCCACGGCATGACGCAAAGGCTGCTGGACGTCGCTCTCCAGCCAGCCCCGACCGGAGAGCCGCTTGTCGTGATGCTTCGCGAGCATGCCGGCTTGCTGCGTATCCTGTGGCAGCAGGGCGAAGAACGCGCCAAACAGGGCAGCATCGAATTTCATGTTGGGCGGGAATTGCCACAAGATGGGACCAAGTTTCGGACCCAGCCGCAGTACGCCGGACGCCAGAAAGTTGGCCAGTGGGACCTCAACCTCACGGAGCCTCAGCATGTGGGTGATGTACCGGGATCCCTTCACGGCAAAAACAAAATCCTCAGGTGTTTCACTCCGCCAGACGCCGAACGCCTCGGGTCGCTGCAAGCCATAAAATGTGCCATTGATCTCGATGGAGGAGAAAACTCGAGCGGCATAGGCGAGTTCCTGCTTCTGGGGAAGCTTTGCGGGATAGAATTTACCGCGCCAGGGGGCGTAGGTCCAGCCGGAAATGCCGATTCTGATGGTTCCGCGTGCCACGTCAGTACACCCGCACGCGTGAGGCCAATCGGAAGATGCGTTGGAAGTGCTCCGGCATCGGACACCAAGTTGGTCCTGGTGGCTTCTTCAGCAGAACGGTGGCCCGGCTGGACAAAGCCTTCACCCGGTCACTGCCCCCTCGGTCACTGCGGAATCAGACGCGACCGCATGTCCCTCGAATCCTGTGCTGTGAGCCCTTGTGAGGAGGGACTCGAGGCAACTCCCGGGACGAATTCCGGCGACGCCGGGAGGCTCGTCGCGGAACTGCTGCTGAACTGCAGGAACAAAGCGGAGGAGAGCCCGTCTCCTTCGACCGTTACTTTCAAAAGGCCTTGCGGTAGTGAGGACCCGGCGAGGTCCCTCAGCAGAAATCCCCTCGTGGCCCCTGCTGCGTCTGTGCCGCCTGATGCCGGGACCGCCGGCGTCTCTGATTCCGCGGCAAGGGCGCCATCGGCCGCATAGACCCTGACCTTGTACGCAACGGATGCCGCCGACTGGTTGTAGATCGCAAACGAAAGCGCATGGGTGGCGTCGTCGATGCCAACGGCGGACCAGCGGGTCGACAAACCTGTCGGCTGGAGCGGAGAGAAGGTAGAGTCCCAGGAAATCGGAGCGCTGATCGACCATCCGGGTTCGGCCCTCTCCCGAGGCCGGAGAGATTTCATAGATCAACGAACGATAGGTGCTGCAGCTCAGGATGGGATCTGTGGACCACCATTGAGCCCCAGTGCATCGCGGCCAGGGCCGGCATAATCCGGCCGAGCAGATGGATATCTGGTTTCCTCCTACTTCGACGAGGATATGGATTAAATCCCCGAGACCGCGAACAAAGGAAGAATCGATCGGCCAATCAGCCTGCATGCGAATCGGCTCCTCAGGAATGCGTGCTGCCTCCTCACGAATCTGGTGGAGAAGCGTGATCCGCGATCGTGCGACTGGCGTTCGAGGTCATTAAACAGCTGGTGTCGGCCGCCTGCGATAACACTCAACTCATCACATCGGTTCGACGGCAGCAACTCTGCCAGTTTCGTCGGCGCGGTACCACACGGGCCCTAGCAGATCCGGATACCGGCTTCTCAGCGCGCGGACTTCGGCTTCCGCCGACTCGGTGGACTCCCCGGTGTCGAAGACAGGAAAGACGCCCTTCTCTACCGTGCTCAATGCGTGGGCGGACCGCCCTTCCTCGAGCATGCGCAGGATGAGTTCCCGCTGAGATTCCAGGTTGCGTGCATCGCGCATGAGCGGCCCGTCAATCCGGCATAGGGTCCAGACTCCGGACAGTGAGTACGACTCTCGAACCTCAAGCCCGGCGCCGGAATGGTCGAGCCCGCTTGCCGGCGAACCCTGCGGCAACACGTGCCCTGCATCATTTCTTTCCAGCTGACGAGCCGGCCAGCCTGCATCAAGCTGTCGAGTCAGGCAGACAGCCAGGATCGGATGCTCCAGCTTCGGCCGCAGTGCATTGCGCCGGTACGCGAGAAACTCATTGACCGACTCGACGGCGAATGGGATATCCGCGCCGCGTCGAATCAGCAGAAGGGAAACCATCCAAAACCTCCTCCAGGGTGATTGCCGGCTTCAGGTTCCAAGTACACGGGAACTGGCGTTGAACTACATCGAGGGTCCGGTCACGAGACTGTTGCGTGCGTCGATGACCCCCCGTAGAGCGCAGTCGACACTGGGGGCAAGTGCTGTCAGATGCCCCATCTTCCTGCCTCTACGAGGTTCGAGCTTCCCATACAGGTGCAGCTTCACTTCTGGCTGAGCACAGGCTGCCAGCCAGTCCGGCTCGCCGTTGTCCCACAGGTCACCCAGCAGGTTTGCCATGGCGGCGGGCTGCAACTGTCGGGTCGACCCGAGTGGCAATCCGCAAACCGCCCGCAGTTGTTGCTCAAACTGGCTGGTCACGCATGCGTCCAGGGTGAAGTGGCCGGAATTGTGGGGGCGCGGCGCGAGTTCATTCACCAGCAGCCGCCCGTCGCGGGTCAGGAAGAACTCCACGCAGAGCACTCCAACAACTTGAAGCTGTTCCATCACTGTGCGCGCCATCTCAATGGCGTCCAACTCGAGCCTCTCCGGAACGCGGGCCGGTGTGTAGGAAAGATCGAGGATATGCGCGCGGTGGCGGTTCTCGATCAGCCCATAATGCGCAAACGAACCATCGTCGCCTCGAACGGCTACCAGGGAGAGTTCACGGTCGAAGTCCACAAACGCCTCCAGCACGCCGTCCCTCCGGCCGATTGTCGCCCAGGCTTCTTCGGCCCGTGCGGGCGAGTCAATCGCGACCTGCCCTTTTCCGTCGTACCCGAAGTCCGCGGTCTTCAGAATGCTGGGACAGCCAGTCTCGCTGAGAGCCTGGTGCAGTTCGTCCAGGCTGCGTACGATGCTAAAACGGGTGGTCGGCAGGCCCATCTTTCGAAGGAAGGTCTTCTCGCGAATCCGATGCTGGGTCACATGCAACACTGACCCCGCGGGCCGGACCGGCACGATCCCGGCGGCCACCTCGACCGTCTCTACCGGCACATTCTCGAATTCGAAAGTGACTGCGTCCACGTTCCTGGCGAGCGTGCGCACCGCATCCAGGTCTTCATAAGGAGCTGTGATCTCGACGTCGGAGACCTGGCCTGCCGGTGATTCGGAATCGGGCGAAAGCGTGTGCACCCGGTAGCCCATCTGGCGCGCGGCAATGGCGAACATTCGTCCCAGTTGGCCGCTGCCGAGGACGCCGATGGTTGCGCCGGGAAGAATGGGTTTCATAGTGTGTCCGATTGCACCTGTTCTTCCTGATCCCTACGGAAGCGCTGAAGCCGCTCGCGGAGGGCCGGCCGGCTGTTCGCGAGAATGCCGATCGCCAGGAAGGCGGCGTTTATGGCTCCGGGTTCGCCAATCGCCAGCGTGCCCACCGGTACGCCCGCGGGCATCTGGACGATGGAGAGCAGGGAATCAATGCCCCGCAATGCCTGGCCCTGCACGGGCACGCCCAGCACCGGAAGCACGGTATGCGCGGCTACCATGCCCGGCAGGTGAGCGGCGCCGCCGGCCCCGGCGATGATGACCTCGATCCCGCGCTCGGCCGCCGTTGAGGCGTACTCGGCCATCCATCCGGGCGTACGATGGGCGGAAACAATCCGGCACTCATGGGGCACCTCGAACAGGGTAAGAATCTCAGCTGAATGACGCAGCGTCTTCCAGTCTGACTTACTGCCCATGATCACCCCTACCTGTGGCTTCATATCCGGCATCTGCAATGTCACCTCCGCTGCGCGCTATCTATTGACCCTGCCCCAGCGAGTAGCCCGGCTTGCCGTCGAAGGTGCAAAGGTTCTCGGTCTTGATGAAATCAAAGCCGGAAGTCGAGACCCGTTCCAGAAGATCGAGAATGTCGCGGTGAGAGATGGCTCCCCCGTTCTGGAAGCGGCACCGCCAATGATCGGTGCAGAACGTCTCCGGAAAGCCCTGCGGCCAGACTTTCACGCCCCTGTTGGTAATCATTGCCAGCGGGAGCTTGTCGGTGCCGGCGGCAGTCAGGCGCGCCGCTAATTCGTCCGGCGCCCCGCCGGTCCACTGCAGGAACACGTCCACACCAACCATCTCTTTGAGCGCGGGGGCCTTCCTGCTCGCCGTACTCTGGGCGGGCTCTTGCGCGACCTGCTGGTAGGAAACGGGCCGCAGCCGTTTCGGGTTTTGACCCAGGCGGGCGAGAACCGCGAGTTCAAACTCCGCGGTTGTGACCTTCCGGACGCTCTGCGTTGCATCGTACACGTCCGCCGTGTGAATGCCTTCTTCCAGGGTTCGCAGCAAGGCGTTGTGTACCAGCGTGGCCGCCTGGTATTGCCCCAGGTGCACCAGCATCATCACGCCCGCGTGCAGCAGTCCCGAGGGATTGGCAATGCCTTTGCCCGCGATATCCGGAGCCGAGCCGTGGATGGCCTCGAACATCGCGATCCGGTCGCCGATATTGGCCGACCCCGCCAGGCCCACTGAGCCGGCAATCTGCGCGGCTACGTCGGAAAGGATGTCGCCGTAGAGGTTGGGGGTGACGATCACGTCGAAATCGGTAGGCCGGTCTGCCAGCAGGGCCGCCCCGATATCGACGATGCGGTGTTCGTTCTGCAGGTCCGGATATTCAGCCGCAATCTCGTCAAAGACCTGGTGGAAGAGACCGTCGGTCATCTTCATGATGTTGTCTTTGGTGAAGCAGGTCACCTTCTTGCGGCCATTGCGGCGCGCGTACTCGAAGGCATACCGGACGATCTTCTCTGACCCGGGTCGTGTGATCAGCTTCAGGCATTGATACACCTGGTCTGTCTGCCGGTGTTCAATTCCCGCGTAGAGATCTTCTTCGTTCTCCCGCACAATCACCACATCCATGCCTGGATGCCTGGTTCTGATGAACGGGTGATAGGCGACAGTCGGTCGGACGTTTGCATAAAGCCCCAAGGTTTTACGTACCGTCACGTTCAGGCTCTTGAACCCGCCCCCCTGCGGAGTGGTGATCGGCGCCTTGTAGAACACCCCAGTCCGGCGGAGCGAGTCCCAGGCAGACGCCTCGATGCCTGAGGTCACTCCCCGGCGATACACTGCTTCGCCGATCTCGATCGTCTCGACATCCAGGTTTGCTCCTGCCTCGCGCAGGATGCGCAACGAGGTCTGCATAATCTCCGGGCCGATTCCATCTCCATAAGCCACCGTGATGGCGGTCGAGGAGGAACAGGCGGATTCCTGTTGAGGGGTGGATAAGGGTAGGGGCGTCATAAGCATCAGTTCCTTGGGGGGCGGTAGTTGTTGCGATTCCCGACTTTCAATATACGCTATAGAAGTCGTGTATTTCAATACGTATTTTGACGTGCGTATGATAAGGCGTATGGCTGCCGAGCGATGGACCTTTCTGACCAACTACGGACACGTGTTGCTTTGCATCGCATCCGATCCCCAGATCCGTCTGCGCGACGTTGCCGATAAGGTGGGGATCACCGAGCGGGCAGCGCAGCGCATCGTCGCCGATCTGATTGAAGAAGGCTATGTGGAGTCCACCAGGCACGGCCGCCGCAACGAATACCGTATCAATGCGTCTTTGCCGTTGCGCCACCCGGTTGAGGAACAGAGCCAGGTGGCGGCTCTGCTGGCGTTGATACAATCCCCCCAGAAGACGCGGGCCCGGGCCAAATAGACAGCGCCATCCGGGCGCGTGCCGCCACGCAGGCATCAACTCTTTGGAAGGCGATTGGGCCCATCCCTTCCGTCCCACTGCGATCAGCAAGCCGCAACAGCAACGTTTGCTTTCGTTGCCCCCATCCGCTGGACCGCCCCAAATGAAAAAGGGCCCCGCCAGCGTCTCCGCTGCGGGGCCCCTTGCCGTTCCAAACCGGACTGCTGCTACTCTTCCTTTTCGCCGTCCAGCAGCCGCATCCCCTCGAATGTCTGAGGCGCAATCAATCCGGCATGCGCGTAGACGAACAACTTGTCGCGCGAGTCGGTGATGTCCAGATTCCGCATCGTCAGTTGACCAATCCGGTCCAGCGGCGAGAAGGCGCCTTCATGCTTCTCCATCGTCAGCCGCTCCGGCTTGTACGTCAGGTTCGGACTCTTGGTGTCGAGGATCGAATAATCATTGCCCCGGCGCAGTTCCAGCGTCACCTCGCCGGTGATCGCCTTGGCCACCCAGCGCTGCAGCGTCTCGCGGATCATCAGCGACTGGGGATCGAACCAACGCCCCTCGTAGAGCAGGCGGCCCAGCCGCCGGCCCATCGTGTGGTACTGCTCCAGCGTGCCTTCGTTGTGGATGCCCGTCACCAGGCGCTCATAGGCGATGAAGAACAAGGCCATCGCCGGCGCTTCGTAGATGCCGCGGCTCTTGGCCTCAATGATCCGGTTTTCGATCTGATCGGACATGCCCAGGCCGTGACGGCCACCCAGTGCATTGGCTGCAAGCACCATATCCACGGGATCGGCAAAAGACTTCCCGTTCAACGTCACCGGCAGGCCCTCTTCAAACCCGACGGTCACGACCTCCGGCTGAACGTCCACGTCCGGCCGCCAGAAAGCGGTGCCCATGATCGGCTCCACGATCTTAATGCCGTTGGCGAGGAACTCGAGATCCTTCGCCTCATGCGTGGCGCCCCAGATGTTGGAGTCGGTGGAGTACGCCTTCTCCTTGCTCATCTTGTAGCCCAGGCCGGCCTTGTCCAGCAGTTCGGACATCTCTTTGCGTCCGCCCAGCTCATCGATAAACGTCTGGTCGAGCCACGGCTTATAGATCCGCAGCTTGGGGTTCACCAGCAGGCCGTACCGGTAGAACCGCTCGATATCATTCCCTTTATAAGTGGAGCCGTCACCCCAGATGTTGACGTCATCCTCTTTCATCGCGGAGACCAGCATCGTGCCGGTGACCGCCCGGCCAATGGGCGTGGTGTTGAAGTAGGGGACGCCGGCGGTGGTGATGTGGAATGCGCCGCACTGCAGGGCCGCCAGGCCCTCGCGGACGAGTTGCTGGCGGCAGTCGATCAGATGCGCCTTTTCAGCACCGCACTCCAGAGCCCTGCGCGGAATTGCGTCGTAGTCAGCCTCGTCGGGTTGGCCCAGATGCGCGGTATAGCAATACGGGATCGCGCCTTTCTGGCGCATCCAATAGATGGCGGCGGAGGTGTCCAGTCCGCCCGAGAAGGCAATGCCGACCTTTTCGCCGGCGGGAAGAGATTGGAGGATGTGACCCATGATGATTCGCAGTCTTGAAGGGGTAACTTCCTATTCTAGCGAGTCGCGGCCGGTCGGGCGTTGGGAATCGCCCAAAGTAGCCCTTTCCGCCGTCTCTCGATAGGCAGGCCGGATCCCGAACCGCCCTCGGCGGACAGGTTCGGCCAGCCATCTTCTCTAGCCCCTGCTGTTTGGAATCATTCGTTTGCGGACAGTGGGTGGCCGGTTCCCCGGCAACAACGCCGAGGGCTCGTCAGTTCCCTTTGGCAATGAATCCGGGGATGCCCGTCCCCGTCACGAGATTGAACCTCTGACGCCTCTCGATGGCGTTGATCTCCTCCATGGCGCTCTCCGGCAGCACGGACACCGCGGAATTCTCCCGGGCCCGCTCGGGAGTCCTCGGTGTCGTCAGAATTGCGGTCCCCCGCTGGATCGCCCAGCTCAGCAGGATCTGGGCCGGCGTCTTGTTCAGCCGCTGGGACACCGAAATCACGGCCGGATCTTCCAGCACACCGGGCCTGATCCCATGACCCAGCGGCGCAAAGGCGATCATCACCACTCCTTTGCTGCGGCAGAATTCCAGCAGCTCCGTCTGCGGCAGGTGGGGATGGGCCTCCACCTGGACGGCGGCAGGCTTGATCCGCGCTCCGTCGAAGATCTCGCGCAACTGCTCGACGCTCACATCGGACAGGCCAATCGCCTTGCACCTGCCCCGGTCCACAAGGTCCTCCAGCGCCCGCCAGGTTTCCAGCAGGGTAACGCCGCGGTCATAGATCACGTTGTCGCTTTCATCTCTCGGGTCTTGGTCCTCGCCCGGCTGAAAAGCATAGGGGGTGTGAATCAGGTAGAGATCGAGATACTCCAGCTTCAGCCTGTCAAGGCTGGCCTCAAACGCCGGCAGGACACGCGCCGGCCGGTGGTTGTTGTTCCAGAGCTTCGTTGTGAGGAACAGGTCCCTGCGGTTCACCAGGCCCTTCGCCAGGGCCGCTTGAATCGCCTCGCCTACCTGCTCTTCGTTCCGGTAGCGCTCAGAGCAATCGAAGTGGCGGAACCCGGCCTCCAGCGCGGATGTCGTTGTCGCCCTCGTCTCGTCGGAACCCCGGACGAGTGTGCCAAAGCCCAGCGCGGGCATCAGGCCGGCTCCTCCGCGAAGCGGCAGCTTGAGATCTCTGAGGCCGTCGGATTGCATCATGCGTTTCCTCTCGCCGCATCGGCCCCGGCTGGTTCCCTCTCCGCCATGGTTGCCAGCACGCACGGGAGCCCGGTCGAATTGCGGCTGCAATCGACTCCTGCACGCCGCGCGCCATTGGGAACTATCAGCAACGAATGGGCTGGGTGGAACGGGCCGTCTCCGGTGACCGCGGGCGGAGTCGGAGGATCGACTCGAAGCCGGCCTTGGTCCCGCCCGCCGCGGTCAATTCAGTTCTCTGATTCGAAGATTGCGAAACCAGGCGTCGCCGCCGTGATGTGTCAGCACGAGCGGGTACTTCTTCGCGCGGTTTGCCTTCAGTTCGTCCAGATTCTTCAGCTTCGGAATATCCTCTCTCTGCTGCGATGCCATCGCCTTTCGCACGGCCTCTGACTCCAGGTCGGCATCCAGCACTTTCACCCCGTCCAGCCAGTGCTCCACATGGCTGCCTTTCACCAGGATCCGGGCCGTGTGCCATTGCTCAACGGGCAGCGGCGGCAACTTGGCGGTCGGTGCGGCGAACAGATACATGGCTCCAGTCCCGTGGCTCGGCTCCACTTTGGCGTCCGCCACCCGTTCGTCGTCGATCAACTGCAGCTCCAGACCAAGCGCCTTGGGCACTTCCGGATCGATCCGCCCCACTTCCGGATTCGGCCGCATGCCGAATACCAGGTACTTCACTCCGCTGTTCGTGCCTTTCGCCAGCTTCCAGTCGAACATCAGTTCGAAATCGCGGAAGCTGCGTTCCGTGGAAATGTCGGCCCGCTTGCCCTTGGCGATGGATCGGATCGTCCCGTCTTCCACACTCCAGCCGCCGTTGGTGGGGAACTGCGGCCGGGCCAGGGTCCGCCAGCCGGCTGAGGTCTTGCCGTCGAACAGCGACTGCCACTCGCCGGCGCCGGGCAGGTCCCAGGCTTCCAGCAGCCCAAATGTGAAGAACTCGGGGAACTGGTCCACCGTCATATCGCTCCGCAGCACGTCCTGCAGCGACGACAATGCACCGTGCGGCTTCGTCAGGGAGATGGCCTTCGGCTCCAGTGCGGCTGCAACCGAGCCGATCAGGCTGGTGCGGGGCCCGAAGGCCTCCACGGTGACGCCGGCCTTCGCCCAGCGCGCAACGGCCGCAATCTGGCTGGCCTGGATCCCCAGGGGACGGTCCCCCACAGATGAAATCAGCAGCGCAAACAGCCAGTCGCGTCTGGCAATCTTCGATTCACCAAAATAGAACGGATCCACCGCAATCACCCGGCGGCCCTCCCGCTGTACCAGCCTGCGAGCCTCCGCCGCCAGCGAGGCCCGCCCTTGATCGCCCATCAGCAGCGTCACCTTCGTGTTTCCGGGATCCCCCATCTCCACCACCGGCAGCGTCCAGTCGTGGTCTAGCCGCAGCCGCCAGCTTCGCACGCGAAGCCCCTCAACTACCTGGTCAGGGCCCGCCTCGGTCGCGCTCACCTGATACGTGTGGGCCTTGACCAGATCAGCTAGTTTCGACGCGCCGGTCTTGCGCGGCAAGCCTTCGCTCAGTTTCAGCGCGAGTTGGTGGATGTCGAGGTTGTCGGCCGGCAGTTCCACTCGCAACCCTTCCGGAGTCAGTACGTCAGCCTCGGAGGGGATCTCTTTCCCGGAGAACGCCGCGCCGCTGCCGCCATAGAACTTGTCGCGGACAAAGCTGTAAAACGCTTCCCGATTCTCCTGGCCGTAGTTGTGCCCCGGATCGAAGTTGATATGCGCCGTCAGTTGGTCCGCCGCATGATAGAGCTCGTAGTACGGCCGGGCCGCCCAGATCAGCGGAGCATTGGCATAGTCGCCCCGGAAGCAGCAGTTGTCGTATGCGTTGTTGCTGATCATGCTGGGCTTCGGCGCTCTCATGGCCGTGAGCGTCGTGTAATCCGCGACGCTCGCCAGGTCTACCGGCGTCTGTTCACTGTCGCCCAGGTCCTGGTCCGGGAATTGCGCGCGGGTCACAAAGCTCGAGTACCCCGCCACCGGAATGGCGATGCTGACACGGGGATCCAGGGCACTGAGGAGGATCGTCTGCCAGCCCCCGCCCGAGAGTCCGGTGACGGCCACCCGCGCTGGGTCTGCGTTCGGCTGCGCCAGCAGAATGTCCAGCCCGCGCTTCTGGGAAAGGTAATGCAGGGCGACGCCGCTGGTGCCCAGCAGATCCAGCTGATTCGTCCGCGTGTGGCTGAACCCGTCCGCTTTGAGCTGCCCCATACCCAGCCATTCGAAGTTGAGCGCCAGCGCGCCCTTCTTTGCCTCGTTGATGCAGCGGATCTGGATATAGTCGTTCGCGACCCCGGCGCCCTCATGACCGTTCGTGTTCAGGATCACCGGGACCTTGCCCGCAAGCTTCGCGGGCTCGTACAGCAAAGCCGGAATCCATAGGCCCGGGATCACCTCATACCGCAGCTTCCTGATGCGGTAGCCATTGCCCGGAATCACCTCCAGCCACTCCACCCGCGTTTTGGCGTCAGCCCACTTTCGGGCCTCGCCGCGCAGGACCACCTCGTTGAGCACGCGCTGCCTCAGCGCCTCTTTCGTCTGAGTCCATTGCTGGGCGCTGCTCACCAGGGGCATGGACTTCACATGCGAAGCCGTATACACCTGGACCTCGATCAGGGGCTGGTTGGCAGCCAGAATCGGCTTGGCCAACGCCTCCTCCAGACTGTGGGATTGCGCCGCGGCGGGCAGACAGGCAAAGAGCGGGAAGAGGAACAGGCGGAGGATCTTCATCGAGTAGTATGTTAACCCTTCAAGGGCACGGAGGGCCTCTACCCCACGCACCCGGCGCGTAGGAAGGAAGGCGGCTGTGCAGGACCTCAGGCGCCAGCCCTGCTCCTCAGCATCCGCGCCGCCAGCACCAGTCCGACCACGACATCAAAGGTCATGCAGAAGCCCGGCCAGTACGGAGGCAACCCTGCATTGCCGATGAACAGATGATGGAAGTAGTCGAGAACACCGTGGCCGCCAATGCCTGCCGCCGCGATCCACGGCGCCCCCTTGAATCCAAGCACGGCAATCCCGATGAACACGCCGGCGACGGCCATCTCCGCCGCCAAGGCCCGCCCGGAACCGCCCACGACGGCGAACAGGACATAGTACGTAGCCACGACGATCAGCACCACCGGATAGAAACACCGCTCGCGGTCAAAGCCCACCACCACCGCAAATCCAAGCACCGCCAGCGACAGTGCCAATCCAATCACATACTCCATTGATTCCTTGCTCCCTGCCGTTCCCCTGCTTCAAAGCGGCGCAGCCCCTCACTTCAGCACCCTGCCCGCCTCAATGACGCAGCAACTTCTCCAGCACAGAGTGTAGAGCAGTTTCCGCTGCGCTAACCCAGATTGAGCACTTTTTTTATTTCCGGCGCGACCGGCGGCCGCTGCCCGGCCTTCGCCACAGGCTGGAGATGTGGACCATGCCCGCTCAGGCCCCGCGTCCGAACACAATAGAAACCGGGCTCGGCGTCCGCACTACCTCAGCCGTCTCCGTCAGCTTGCCGCTGGCCGCATCCACCCGCCAGCTCACAATCGTGTCCGACTGCTCGTTGGCCGCGTACATATAACCGCCGCCCGGCATCATCCCGAGGAAGCGCGGGATTCGCCCCCTTGTGGATGCCCACCCCTGGGGACTCAACAGTCCCGTCTCGGAATCCACGGCAAAGGACGCGACACTATCGTGACCCCGGTTCGAACAGTACACGTGCCGGCCGTCCGGAGCCACTTCGATCTCTGACGGCGTGTTCTCTCCCGTATACTCAGCCGGCAGCGTCGGCAGGATCTGCGCGGCCTTCACGTGGCCCCGCTCCGCCTCCCACATCCAGGTCTCGATCGTGCTGCTGATTTCGTTCACCATCCACATCACCGGTAGGCGAGGATGAAACGCCGCGTGCCTCGGGCCCGACATGGTCCGTGCCACACCGGCGCCTTGCGCCGTAGCTGTCAGCCTGCCCGTCTTCTGGTCGAAACCAAATACGAAGACTCGATCCAGGCCCTTGTCCGGTACCACGGCAAAACGTCCGGACGGATCGAACAGGATCTGGTGCGGGTGCGAGCTGGCCTGCTCCACCCGGTGCGGCCCCGGTGTGCCCGGCAGTTGCACCACCTGCGACACTGCGCCCAATCGGCCGTCCTCATTGACCCGCAGCACACTCACGCCGCCACTCGTATAGTTGGCCACCACCAGAAACCGCCCCGAATGGTCCAGCGCCAGATGGACCCCATTCACGCCGCCCGTGTCCACCTGATTCAGCAGCGTCAGCCTTCCGGTGCCGCGTTCCACCGCCATGGCCGAGGCATGACCCTCGTCCCCGTGCGCCGCATACAGAACCCTCTGGTCCTTGCTGAGAACCAGGAAGGAGGGATTGACCAGCCCGCCCAGGACCTGAACCGGGCGCCAGGAACCGGTCCGCTCCTCCACCTGGAAAACATGGATCCCGTCGCCGCGGGCATAGCGTTTGGCCGTCGTGTAGCAGCCTACATAGGCGAACAGGGCGCCGCCCGGCGCCGCTGCTGCCACCAGGCCGCCGCCGGCGGCAGCCAGGAATCCGCGCCGCGTAAAGGCGGCAGAAAGGGGCATGTCACCTCCGGGAAACACCAATCATACTCACTCGGCGTCTCAGCCGTCCGGGCCGGTCTGCCCGGTGCAACGTCGTCGAAGCGTCCTACACACCCCGGATCGTGATCACTTTTCTAAACGGAGTGTAGCCCGTGATGTAGACACAGCTGCCGGCAGCCCGCAGCACGGCGCCATGCGCCTGATAGGTATGTCCGGAAAGGCTGATTACCTCGTGTTCCGCCTGGCCCGGACCGAACTCGATCCCCTCGTCTCCCACCCGGTAAGTGCCCATCCCTTCGGTCAGGAACAGCGCCTTGCCGTCACCGCCCGGGCGTCCGCCCGCCGCCGACTCGCGCATCGCTCCGCCAAACTGGCCGCCCGGACGAAACGCCAGTTCAATCGCGTAGGGAACACGCTCGTGACCCGTAATCTCAAAGTGCAATTCGAACAGGCCTTCCTTCTCGATCACGGTAACCTGCTGGTCCAGCACCTGCACGCCGCTCATCTGCCGGTGGGGAAAGTCCAGCTTGCTCCAGAACCGGCCGTCCTTCACCGGAGTCAGCGCATAGTCGCCGTTGGGGTTGCGGTACTCCTTCGGCAGCGGCTGGTAATACGGAGCTTCCAGCCGCTGATGCAGCACGGTCTGCTGCCCCGCCACCTTGATCCCTTCGGCCCGGAACACCCCCAGGCTGAAGAAGGGGCCACCCATGCGCACGGAGTTGAGCACCGCCCGCCCGTTTCGAAAATTGAAGAACGTCGGATTATGCGCCAGCCCGGATGCGATGCCCAGAGGTTGATCGTTGCCGCCGAAGATCGACGCCGCCCGCCCGCCCCTGCGAATGCGCACCAGTTGGCTGTTTGCGAACACTCTCGCAAAGTTGGCCGGAATCGCACCTCCTCCGGGCAGCGGCTTACGAAACAGGGGCTCCTCCAGGAAATAGATCACCGGATTCGCACCCTCCACCAGCCCCTCGCCGGGCCGTTCCAGGATCAACCGCGCCACGGCCGCAAAGGTGGGATTGTTCTCTCGAATGGCCAGGTACCGGTATTGCAGGTAGAAGTTCGCCACCTGCACGGGCCGATCCTGGTCCTGGCGCCGGGAGTTGATCGTCTCCAGTTCACCGTCCGGCTGCATCAGGTAAAGGTTCGACTCCAGGTACTTGCGCACTGGTTCGAGCAGCGCGGGCCGGTTCAGGAGCCGCGCCATCGTCAGGAATGCGTTCACCTCCACCCGCGCATAATTCGGACTCCGCTCCGGGAAGAGCCCATCGGCATCCTGGTAGATCCCTTCCCCCAACCAGTCGTCAATCCGCTCGATGTACTTCGGGGCAGGGAAGAGCGAGTGGATCCTGGCCAGCGCGGCGCAGATCACCCAGCGGTGATTCGGGGTATGAACGCCGCCAATGAGCAACGCCTCCCCAACCCTCAGCAGAAACCGGTCGAGAATCGCCCGCAACCCCGCGAGGCGCTCGTCCTGGCTGCGGCGCACCACTGCAAGCGAGGCGGCAACGGCCTCGACGACAAATCCAGTGTCGGGCGGAGAAGAGAGATTGCCCGCATCCAGCAGCCCGTCAGGATGCAGCGCGTCCAGCAGCGTCTGTGCGCTGCCCTCCATCTTCGGGATGAGACTCTGTGACCGGTAGAACGCTGATTCCGTCGCGCAGTATGCGGCCACCAGCGAGGCCAGATCGCCGCCGCGGCCCACCCGCGCCGCCGCTCCGCCCGGCGCCGGCGCCTGCCGGAGGATCCGGCCCGCCGTCTCGTCGTTGGCTTTCACCAGCCGCAGGAAGACCTGCTGCCCCTCGTCCCCGGCCTTCGCGCCAGGCCCGTCCTGCGCACTTGAGTGGGCCGATGCCGCCACCGCACCAAGCGTCTGCCCCAGCGCCTCTCTTCGCGTAATCGTCACAATTCCTCCTCCAGCGTGGTTCCACCCACCTCGGATCCCCTCCGGCCCGGCTCCATCGCTGCCTCTGGATCCCTCCCCAGCCCGTGGCGCGGCCCTGCCCGCGAAAACGCGCCGCCTCCGAACGGCTCCATCCTATCCTCTCCCGTCGTTCCGTCGCTGATTCTGCTCTCTCCACCCTCACGTCCCTCCGGCCCCGCCGGACATTCAATGCTAGAATCCTAGGAACCGCCGGACCTCGTTTCGTTCCCGGCCCGCAGCACCGCCGCTGCAGCAGTAAGGGGGACGAAGTCGTACATCCAGCATGCAGACCGCCGCCATTGCTTACCGCGTCGCGGACTTCCTCAAACAACACCCGCCCTTCGAGTTCATGGACATCGCCGACCTCGTCGCTCTGGTCGCCCGGGGACGAGTGAAGTTCCATGAAGCTGACGAATACATCTGCTGGCAATCGGCGCCGCACGCTCCGTGGTTCTACGTGATCCAGCAGGGCTCCGTCTCTCTCTGGGATGAATCCGTCAATCCGCCCACCCTCCGGGATATCCGCGGAGCCGGCGACAGCATTGGACTCGAGCGCTTCAATGGGGTGCGGGCGAGTCTCTTTTCCGTCAAGGCCACCAGCGACGTTGTTCTCTACGCACTGGATGCCGCCGCCTTCGAACCGCTGCTGCAGCGCTACCCGCGTGCCGCCCGGTTTGTCGTCGCCTACTCCGCCGTCACGGCCGACTATGAAGCCCCGGGCGAGCGATCTTACCCGCACCAGATCTTTCTCTCAGACCTGCTGCGCGATCGCGTCCCCTTGCACTGCCCCGCCTCCACGCCTATCCAGGAGGCCGCCCGCCTCCTGCACGAAGCAGGCGCGCAGGCCATCGCCTTGACCCGTGCCGGCGAATTGGACGCCATCCTCACCGCCGGAGATCTGCTGAACTGGGTCGCCGCCGGTGCCGAGAACCCGCGGCAGCCCGCACTCAACATCGTCAGTTCGGAATCGGTCACCGTCTCGCCGTCAACTCTCGTCAGTGATTGCGTTCTCGCCATGGCCGAAGCGGGCGCTCACACCGCCGCCATCACAGACGACGGCTCCCCACAGAGCGCCCTCCAGCGGATCATCACCATCCCCAGCCTCACGCCGGCGTTCGGCGACCACCCCGTCGCGATCCTCCGTGAGATCGCCTCGGCACGGGACGTGGAAACCCTGCGCGCTTTGAACGAACGGGCTCGCTCATGGATTCTCGACAACCTCTCCGCGCCCTCCGCCGCCGATTGGCTCGCCTCGTTCTCTGACTTCGTCAATCGCAGCATCGTCCGGCGTCTGCTCGATCTCCTCGAACTCAGCCAGGCCCGCCAATCCTGGTGCTTCTACGGCGGAGCGGGACGCCAGGAGCTCCTCACCTCGGTCGCCCCCTCGATCGCAATCATCGGCGACGCACCCGCCGCGCCTGGCCTCGAAAGCGCTCTGTCCGGATGCGGCTACCTCTCGGTCGAGCCGCCCGCCGCTGCCACGCTCGACGAATGGAAAGACCGCTTCTCCGGCTGGATCCGCGATCCCATCCGCAAGGAGATGTATCGTTCTCGTCCCTTCTTCGATCTCCGCCCCGTGAATGGACCCCGGCAGGCATTCAGTGATCTGGAAACGCACCTCCGCGCTGAGCTGGCCGCCGGGCATGGCTTCCTGCAGCTTCTCGCCAACGACTGCCTCGCCAGTCTCCCGCCTTTGACCTTCTTCCGCGATCTGGTAGTCGAAGAGTCCGGCGAGGTGACCGACCGCTTCCGCCTGGAAAGCAGCGCCCTGCAGCCTCTCGCCGACGTTGCCCGGGTCTTCAGCCTGGCAGCTGGCAAACCCCTCGGCGCTTCCACCCGGAGCCGGCTTGAGGCCGCGGGCCGCCTCCTGCAGTCACAGGACAACATCTTTCAGGAAGCGGCCGACACCATGTCTGTGATGCTCTTCCACCAGGCCCGCGCTGGATTGCGCCTCCGCACCAGCGGCGCCGAAGTGCCCCTGCCCATGCTGAGCCGCCACGACCGTCAGGTACTGAAAAGCGGCTTCCGCTCCATCCACCAGCTGCTCGAATTCACGGCATCCTGGGAATGGCTGGAGGCGGTGTGATCTGGCCACCCGGAACCCCCGTTGAGCAGGTCCGTTTCGTCGTCCTCGACTCCGAGACAACCGGGCTGGACCCTCGCAAGGACCGCATCGTCACCATCGGCGCCATCGCCGTCGTGAACCACGAGATTCTCCTGGAGGATTCGTTCGAGGCCATGGTGAAGGTGGCCTACAACTCGAGCGCAGTAACGGTGCACGGAGTCACCCGGGAGCAGAGCCTCGCTGGACTCGAGGAATGCGACGCGCTGGAAAAGTTCCGCCACTACCTCGGCGACGGCGTCATCGTGGGCCATCATATCAGCCACGACGTGGAAACCTTCAACGCCGGCTATGAACGCCACTTCGGTTTTCGACTGGACAACCCCAGCCTGGATACGATGGACCTCACGCTGCACCTCGAACGCGACGGCGCCTTCGCCGGCCGGGACGCGATCCAGCAGTTTTCCCTCGACGCCCTCTGCACGCTCTTCGGCATCATCCCCCACGACAGGCACACCGCCGCCGGCGACGCCTTCATGACGGCCCTCATCTTCCAGCGCATCCTGCGTCTCGCCGCAAAACACGGCCGGACGACCCTCGCTCGCCTGATGGAACCCTTCGTGCCCTAGCAGTTTGTGCCGTTCATCCCGCGTCGCTATCCTCAGCACCGCCAGAGAGTCTTGTAATCCACCATCTCAAACTGCCCGCGCAGCGTGCGCCAGGAATAAATGAAGTCGCTGCCCATGGGATCGTACCCGAAGCCGTACGTGCCGTACTGCGTCCCGTCCCCGATCATCCCGTTCAGGCACACGATGTGCACTCTGTTCTTGAAATTCAAGGTGAGGCCCACCGGCTTCTCCCGCAGCCACTTGGCGAACGTCGAGACCGGAAAGCTCTTCAAACCTTCCCGTTTCAGCCCCAATCGCTTCGCAAAGTCATCATGCAGCTCCCAGCGGAGCCCCGCATCCAGTTGGAACGCCAGGTGGTACGTTCCTGCCGGACCCCCATCCGCCTTCGTCAGCAGTTCCTCCAGGGTGTACTGCTTCTTATCGCGGATCGATAGCATCATGGCGGCCGTCGCCGCCCAGCACCCCATCGATTTCACCTGGCTGACGAACGGGAAGCTCATCTGCCACTTGATCTTGTAATGCTCCGGCGAGCCCGGTTTCTCGTGGGAGGCCAGCATGTCGTTAATCCGCTGCAAGGTCACACCCTTGGCGCCGATCTGTCCATCTTTCCAACCAAATTGCCAGCGTTGAAGATTCTCGATCGCTCCGATAGTCAGGGCCTTGCAGTCGCCGTCCGGCGTAAGTTTGGGAAATGGTCCGCCCCAATGCTGCGGAAACGCATTGAGCGCAGTCTGTATCTTTTTGACATCCGCGGAGTGGTTTGTACAACCACGGCCCACGGAACCACTGATTGTTACGGTCATGAATCTTGACCTTTCTTTCCGAATACTCTATCGCGATTCAGGCAATTGGGTTCCATCCCGGCGTCCAGCCCCGTATAGGAGGCGCTAGTCCGAAATGGGAGTAAGATACGAAGTCGGAACCGGAGGTGTCTCATGAATCGCAGGGTCTTTGTCGGTGGTGCTCTCGCTGGCCTGGCCGCACCTCGGGCTGCTCGGGCAAAGCCGGGCGGCATCCCCATGCGGACGCTCGGCCGCACAGGCCAGAAACTCACCATCATCGGCCAGGGTGGCGCCCGCTTCGGCATGATTCCGCTGGAGGAAGGCAAAGCGGTCGTGCGGCGCGCCTACGAACTCGGCATCAACTACTTCGACATGGCTCGCGCCTATAGCGACGGTCACGCCGAAGAAGTCTACGGCGCCGTGATCCCCGAGTTTCGGAAAGAGATCTTCCTCACCACAAAATCCCTGCAGCGGACCCGGCAGGCTGCCGAGGCGGACCTGGAGACCTCCCTCCGCACGATGAAAACCGATTACGTCGATCTGTGGCAGATGCACATGGTCTCCACCATCCAGGAAGTCGAACGCATCTTCGCGCCCGGCGGCGCCATCGAGGCGTTCGAGGCGGCAAAGAAGGCCGGCAAGTGCCGCTTCATCGGCTACACCAACTGCCGCGACCCGCAGGTCCACGTCGAAATGCTGAAGCGCGCCGAACGCTTCGACACCTGCCTGATGCCGCTGCATGCGGCCGACACCTGCTTCTCTGACTCTCCAGGGATGAGCTTCGAACGGACTGCGTTGCCGGCCGCCGTGGAGCGCGGGGTCGGCATCTTCGCAATCAAGACCTTCGGCAATGCCTTCCTCCTCCGCACCTTCAGCCCTGGCGACTGTCTGAGGTACGTACTCAGCCTGCCCATCACCGCGGCGCCCCTCGGCGCCTGCACGCTGGGGCAAATCGAGGACGACGTGCGCATCGCGCAGAAGTTCAGCCCCCTCACCCCGGAGCAGAAACAGGCGATGATCACCCGTGTCGCCAGCGGCAAGTTCGACACCATCCGCGGTCCGGCGCTCGAATACTGGAAAACCCGCTGACGGGCTACCAGGGCGATCATCGTCTTCGATCAGCGGCCCCGCCCCGCATAACTTCCAGCCCGCCGCTGCCTTGCGAAAGCGGGGCAGCGGGTGGCTCGTCCACCCGGATAGGGAAGGCTCACTCTCGCGATGCGCGCCATCTGCGCCGCCCGTGAAAGAGTGACGGCGCTGTTCGATACCCAAGCCGCGGCACGCGGCGGCAAGCCCAACAGGAACTCCCCTCCCGTTTACTTGCTGTGCGAAGGTCGCCTCATCGAAATAACGGCATTCTTCGCCACCATCGAGTTCCCTGATCTGTGAATCGGCACTCGATCCTCGATGCAGCGGAGCGCACCCGGCTTTGCCTCCCAGTCCCGGAAAGTGCTCTCTCCTTAGTGGCCGTTCGGGACCGGCCGCTGCAGGTCTTCCATCCGCAAGCCGCCCTTTCGGGTCAATCTCATACTCAAGCTGACCGCCTCTGTGCCCGGCTCGAGATCCACCGGTTCGGCGGAGATGGGTGACAAGCCATCCGGGCCCTTCGCAGCCGCCAGGACCCGGTACCTCGTACCCGCCAGCAGGGGAACGAGCAACGTGCTTCCTCTGTCGGTGCTGTTGGCCACCTCCTCACCTCGCGCCGTCACGATCCGAATTTCGGCGGAGGGATTCGGCGTCCCATCTGCGTTCAGAACAACCACCTGGATGGCACGCTCAGGCAGGCGGTCCGGCAGAGTCAGCTCAAAGTACCTCGACTCCCGCTCCCCGGCGAAGCTGATCTTCGTGGCCGCGGCCCGCTCGGAAGTCCCCGGATGGAACCAGCGCGGATAGGGTGCGCGGGCTGTCGCCGCATCCAGCAGGTTGACACCCAGATAATGAAGGTCGCCCTCCACGGCAGGAAGCTCGAAACGGCCATGTTCATCGGTAACGGTAGTGACAATTGCGAGATCGTGTGCGTCGACGGCTCCAATCTCGACACGCGCCGCCGGTTCCCCCGACTTCAGCAGCAAACGGCCCTTCATTCGTGGAGTCCGGTGGAAAAAGGCCTCCACGCAGCCGTTGGGCCGCACCTCCACGGTGGGATCGCCCGCCACATCGCCGTCCTGCTCATAGTGAAGCGTGTAGCGGCCCGCGGGCAGGTCGGGGAAGAAAAACGCCCCCTGTCGATCCGGTTTGGCTTTGATCGCCCGCGACCCGTCGTGTTCCAGGACCATTGTCAGCACGCCCTTCTGGCGGGCCGCATTCGCATTCGTGTGTACACGCAGACTGCCGCTGTTCCGCAAGTTGGCCCGCTCTCGAAAAAAGGCAAGATCCTTCGCCGCCTCATCGAGTCGCCGCGTACCGGAGCAACGGCCGGTCTGCAGCCAGCCGTGCACAATGCGGGATGCGTAGACCACATACTCCTGCCCCACTTCAAAAATGAAGCCGCAGGAACGTCCGTGCTCCGTTCCAATCTCTATCTCTTTCTGGCCCGCCGGCACGCCATGCAGCACGGAGCCGACCCTCAGCCGCACAAGGTACTCAGGCATCGGCTTCGCCGGAGCTTTGCCGGTGAGCCGCACAACCTCTTCCACGGGAGACGAAATCGAAATCACCGTGCCCGTGAAAGCCGCCTCCGCGCCGGCCGCGGCCTCGCAGGGCGTGGTAGGCCCGCTGCATTGGCAGGCAAACAATACCGTTTGGATCGAAATCAGGCTGCCGAAAAGAAACAGGTTCCGCATCTGCCTAAAAGCTACCGCATACCAAGCAGCAATATCGTGCATCCTGAACCGCAGCAACCGCGCCCAAGTCTTCCATATCCCCCAAGGCATTTGCCCAGGGCCCATCCCAACCTCAATTCCTCTGCCAGCCAAACCCCAGAAGCCCGCCACCAACCACATCCGGGAATTCCCCAACTCTCGCCCCAGCATTACCCTGGGCGCAGCCCAGGGCCCGCCCCAACCTCGAATCCTCTCCCAGCCAATCCCCAAAAGCCCGCGACCAACCAAATCCGGGAATTCCCCAACTCTCCCCCCAGCATTACCCTGGGCGCAGCCCAGGGCCCGCCGCAACGAGAATTCACTTCGGGAAACTCACTAAATCGTCCGCCCTTAGCTTTTTTCATATGATTCGAACCAATGTCGAATCGGACACCGTCCACCGGGTCCCTCACCACAGGCACTTCTGGACGAAAAGGACTGTTCACCCCAACCTGGACATTCGATCCGCCGCCCCTCCCACTCCGCGCTATCATCATCGAAATGGATCCGGAAAATCTCGTAGTGCGCCTCTGCGTCAAGGGCATGGAGTGCGAGTTCGCCGGCGATTTCGACGGCGCCGCCCAGGCATTTCAGACCGCCTGGGAGCTGAGCACGGATGACTTCGAACGCTGCATCGCCGCGCACTATCTGGCCCGCCATCAGAAGACAGCGGCCGGCACATTGGAGTGGAACCAGAGATCACTCCATCATGCGGCGGCGGTCGACGAGGACCGCGTTCGCGGCTTCTATCCCTCGCTCTACCTGAACCTGGGCAAATCCCACGAAGACCTGGGTAACCGGGAGGAAGCGAAACAATTCTACGAGCAGGCCGCGAACGTCCTCGATGCCCTGGCAGAAGGAAGATACGGCGGCATCGTTCGCGACGCGGTAGCCCGGGCCCTGCTGCGCGTCGCCTGACTTGATATTCCATCCAGGCCCGTCGCCATCCGCGGCCTGGGCATGCAGCCGCTTCGCGATGCCGCGCTCGACGATCACCCTCAGGTCATTCGCGAACCAAAGAGCCAGGGCGCGGCAGGGAACGCCCGCAAGCGCGACAAGGCCCGGGCCCCTCCCCACGTAGCCTCCGCCAGGCGCCGGAAACAATCATTCGCATGGGAGGCGCCAGGCGTGGTCCTGACCTCGAAAGTCGTCCAGCGACGCCCGACGCGGCAGGCGGCCCAGCGCGCCGGCTGCCCAGATCTCGTCGCAATCCTCAAGCCTCTTGCGATTGCCGGATAGACCTGTGTCGCCCGCCAGACAACCCAGGCTGCTCACCCGATCGCCCACGCATCGGCGAAAAACGAACACCCGGCCGTCCACCCGCCGCCCAAGGGCCTCACTTCTCCCTTGTTTGTGGCGTTAAGAACTATTCATTCACAAGGGATTTCAGTATTTATTCCTTTTCTTTTCAACGCGGGCACCCCAGAAAACGCCACTTCGCTCTTGACGCTGCCCTTACCCTGGATTCGCGCCGGCAACCACGCCGGCCATTTTCATTTGCAGGGAGATTCTTATCATGGCTACCGTCGCTCAGATCACCGCCAACCAGGCGAACGCGAAACTTTCCACTGGACCCGTGTCCCCCGCCGGCAAGGCTCGCGCCTCTCAGAATGCCCGCCGCCACGGCTTCACCGCGCGCCATCTCGACATCACGCCGGAGGACCGCGCCGAATTCACGGAACTCGAGGCCGCGCTGCGCCTCAAAACCCGCCCGGCCGGCTGCCTGGAGGAAGAGATCTTCCACCGCATCCTCACCCACACCTGGAACCTGCGCCGCATCGAAACCTTCGAAGCGCTGATCCTCGCCGAAACGGACCCATTGGCCGAAACCGACCCCCACGCTGGAAAGCTCGAACGCTATGCCCGTTACCGCCGCGACCTCGAGCGCGGCCTCTATCGCGCCATCAGGGAACTCAGCAAACTGCAAACGGAACGCGCCGCCTTAGGCCAGCAGCACCCGCATGTCGTCCAGGGCATCAGCGAACACGTCCCCCTGGCCGAGGTCACCCGTCTGACCAGAAACACGGACGAACTCTTCTTCTATGAAGGCTATGGCCGCCCGCGCCGGGCCCTCGAACACCTGACCGCCGGAGTCGATACCGACCAACCCGACAACCAGGATCCGATCGCCGGCCTTCAGCCCATTCGCGTTCCGCGAAACGAAGCCGGCCTGCTCGGCGAAGACGGACTGCCCAACCTCAACTACAACTTCTCGGCCCGCTAAGAACAGCCAATTCGGCCCCGCCGCGCCTCGGCGAAACGAAGCCAGTGGCAACCGCACGGGCCGCGCGCCCTCAGACTCGGGATGCTTGCCGGCCTTGTTCTTTGAAAATCGCACCGCTTTACTGCCGCTAGCGCACCCCCTGCCGCGGCCACCACGCCCTTCGTGTGTTCACTCTACCCCTGCTCCCCTGAGTCGCTGAAGCCGGATTCCGCCTCCAGTGCGGACAATCACGGACTCCTGTCCCGTTGCATGGCAGCCGGCGGCGATTGCTGCCCAGGGTGGGCCTACCTTCGCAGGGCCGGAGGGTTGGCGTGGTGCCGCTTCGGGCTAACCCGGTCCAGGGACTCCGCTGGAAGGACCGCCGGGTAGCCCTGCGGGCCCCTTGCAGCTTCGATACCGCTATCGGGCGGCGGCCGCCGCCTGCTGCTGGCTCAGCCAATCCTCATAGCTCTTCGAGCTCAGCTTCGCGCCCGCATCCGGGACAATCGTTCGTTCCGAAGCTTCCGCCCCGAAGTAGCCCATCTTCGGGTCGATGATGACCTCCCGCTGGGCAGCGCGCGAGCCGAGCGCCAGTTTCACCAGTTCAGCCATCTGGTATGCCTTCGGCCCCCCTACCTCCAGCGTGCCGTTCAACGGCTTGCCCAGGGCGACGTCACCAACGGCCTGGGAAACATCCGCCGCGGCCATCGGCTGGATCAGGATCGGCGCCACGCGAATCGCCTCGCCCACAGTGGAGAACTCGACGATGCTGTTGACGAACTCGTAGAACTGCGTCGCCCGCACAATCGAGTAGGGAATCGACGACTCCTTGATCATCGTCTCCTGCACCATCTTGGCCCGGAAGTAGCCGCTGCTCAGCAGTCGGTCCGTACCCACGACGGAGAGCGCAACATAATGTCCGATGCCCGCGGCTTTCGCGGCTGCCACGAGATTGCGCGTCGACTTCTGGAAGAACTCCATGACGGGCGCATCGTCAAAGGAAGGTGAATTCGATACGTCGACCAGGACCGCCGCGCCTTTCAGGGTTTCGGCCAAACCTTCTCCGGTAACTGAGTTGACGCCAGACTTCGGCGATCCGGAGACTACCTGGTGGCCCTCCGCGCTCAAGCGCTGAACCACCCTGGACCCAATGAGTCCGCTACCACCAATCACTACGATCTTCATAATGAACCTCCTGGTTCCAACATCTGGCGTGGATTTAGACTCTTACTTCTTTTCAACTACCAACACCGGCGCCCCTTTGTCTTTCACCAGGAGCACCACGAACTTGGCGGGCTTGGTTGTGCTCGCATTCCTTCCCACCGTGTGGATGTCGTTGGGGCCTTCATAATAGGTTTGTCCCGGACCCAGCGTTACCTGCTCTCCGCCCTTGACTTGCATGACGATTGAGCCTTCCAGCACGTAGACGAAGGCGTGCGCGTTGTGGCGATGAATCGGATCCTGTGATCCCGGCGGATACACGACCGTAATCATCTCCGCTTCTTTGCCAGGGATGTTCGCCAGTTCTTTGACCATCAGCGTCGAAACCTGCGCTTCCTCGGCCCGCAGCGCGCCGGCCATGAGACAGAGCAGGGCTAGTGATAAGCCTTTGTTCAACATAGTTCCCCTTTGGTACGACTTATGCTCCATGTGTCTCCATCATGGTGCCGCGGCACGTCAGGGATCATCACTCAAAGGGAGGATTCTCTCTACCCCCGATGGCCGTTCAGCGCCCGCCGGGCGGACGCAGGCTTTGGCTTCGGTAGGGGAACCGCCGGTCCAATTCCGCCCAGTCCATCTCGAGGCCGAGACCGGGCTTGTCCGGCAGGGTGACCTGGCCGTTGCGCGCCACTGGGAAGGTGCCGCGGGTGATGCCGGTGAAGGTGGATTCCATGCCGGCATCCCACTCCTGCATCAGGAAACTGCGGACGCCCGCCATCGATTGCAGCGAGGCCACATGGGCCACGGGGCCGTAGTACATATGCGGAGCCATCTCCGCACCATAGACTTCGCCCAGCGACGCAATCTTCCGCATCTCCGTGATGCCGCCGCAGTGAATCACATCGGGCTGCAGGATGCGCGCTCCTTTGGCATCCAGCAGGTGCTTGAACTCGAACCGGGAAACCAGCCCTTCTCCGCCGGCTAGCGCCACTGGACTCTTTGCGGCGATCTCGCCCAGCGCCTGCGGCATCTCCCGCCACGTCGGCTCCTCGATAAACAGCGGGTGGAACGGGGCGACCGCGTTGGCGAAGTCAATCGCGGAGCGCACCGTGAACGTCTCCCACATCTCCAGGGCAATCTCGAGATCGGGCCCGCCGCCCTTTCGAACTGCTTCCACCTCTGCCACCAGGCGGCGCAGGCGTTCCGGCTCCGTGCCGCCCTTGGGCAGCACCCATTTGACGCAGCTCCAGCCGGCCCGGCGCGTCTCGGCCGCGAGTTCGGCCAGGCGCTCCGGTGTGCGCGGTTCCAGCGTATGGCTCCAATGGCTGTAGTAGACGCGCATCGGTTTCGGACTCGAAGAGCCCAGCAGCCGCCAGACCGGTTCCCCCAGTCGCTTGCCTGCGATGTCCCACAGGGCGATATCAACCGCAGCCAGGGCGGTCATCAGCACCGAGCCGTCCCGGTAACGCGAGAGTTCGTAGTAGTTCCGGTTCCAATGATCCTCGATGCCCGACGGGTCCTTCCCGGTGAGGAACGGCGTGAACCACTCGATGGCCTTCTCCACGATCTCGACACGCCCCGAGATGGAACCCTCGCCCAGACCGGTGATGCCCGCGTCAGTCTCGATCTCAAGAAAGAGATAGTCGCGATTCTGGATCGAATGCTTGCGCGTGGTCAGCTTGCGGATGGCCAGCTTGCTGGAGGCGGCGAACAAGGCGCCGGCCAGCAGGTCTCTCCGGCGAAGCAGGGGTGCGGGCATACAGGGGATTGTATCCAAGGCCCACACCGTCAAGGCCGTGGTGATTGCGGGAAGGTCCGCCGCGTCGCAGAATGATGGAATGCTATCCCGTCTGCTGACCGTCCACCTCGCCGTGGCCGCCGCCTTTTGCTCCTTGTGCTGTGCACAATCCGCGTCTCCGCGCTTCTATAGTGTGCCCGGGGCGGATGCTCCGGAATTGGCCCGGCGAGGCCCGCACGCCGTCGGTGTGCGGACGGTTCAACTGGTCCACCCCGGACAGGTGGATATCCTGAAGTTCGACCGGGAGTCGGGCAAGGCTCCTGTGTACGACCGGCCGCTCACGGTCGAGATCTGGTATCCGGCCATCATCCCGGCCGGGCAGCAGGAACAGACTGTCTATGTGAGTGCCTTGCCGGGCAACACGCCGGCTGGTGCTCCAAAGACCTTTGAGATCCCGGGCAAAGCCCTTCGGGACGCGCCTCCGGAGAAGGGCCAGGCGTATCCGCTAGTGGTGGTGTCGCACGGCTATCCCGGCTCGCGGACGTTCCTGAGTTACCTGACGGAAAACCTCGCGTCGAAGGGGTACGTCGTCGTCGCGATCGACCACACGGACTCCGTCTTTGGGGCTGTGCGCGGATTCCAGAGCACTCTGCTGAACCGCTCGGCCGATCAACTCTTCACGCTCCAGGAGATCGGGAAACTGGCCGCGGCGCCAGACCACTTCCTGCACGGCGTCGTGGACGCTTCGCGGGCGGCGATCGTCGGCTATTCAATGGGAGGCTATGGTGCCTTAGCCAGCGGTGGGGCCGGCTACAGCGCATCGAGCGGCATCGCGAAGATGGTGCCCGGCGGCTACTACACGCGGTGGACCGCGGGCAGCGCCGAGTTTGCCGGGCTGCGCCACGACAACCTCAAGGCGATCGTGGCAATCGCGCCCTGGGGGGCTCAGCCGCCGCAGAACGCCTGGGATAAGACTGGTCTTGCCGGCATTCGCATCCCGTCGCTCTTTATCGATGGAGACCAGGATGATGTTTCGGACTATGCCGCTGGAGTGAAGCCCGCCTTTGAAGGTACCGTGAATTCCGATCGCTGGCTGCTCGTCTACGAAAACGCCCGGCACAATGTGGGCGGTAATCCTCCGCCCGCGGAGGCGCTGGCCGAATTCAGCACCCAGGAGAGCTTCGATGAACCTGTGTGGCGCAAGGATCGCATCGCCGCCATCAACCAGCACTTCATCACGGCGTTTCTCGACCTCCAGTTAAAAGGCGACCAGAGCCGCCGCTCCTACCTCGACGTGCCGGTTGTCCGGTCGAATGACGGCGCCTGGCCCGTGGCCCGCGGCGAACGGACGGGCGGGAGCTACAGTCCGGGGCCAGGCAAGGAAGGCCACACCTATTGGAAGGGCTTCCAGCGGCGTTGGGCACTCGGGCTGCAGTTGCATCATCTCGCTCCAGCGGCGAAACCCTGAATTCCGGCCGGTCGCCTTTGAGAGAGAATCGATGGCGGAGGGCTCACGCTCTCACGTCATCCCAAGGAAGGCGAACGGTCGTAATATGAACCGATCCTTATTGCTCTGCCCGCTCCGGATTCGTCGCGTACTCGAATTCTGCACGATCCTCACTGCGCTGGCCGTCACTGTCGTGGCCGCGCCCGGCATTTCGATTAAGCTCGACAAAGCCGCGGGTGGCCCGGGCGAGTTTGCAGCGGCGGAGATTCGACGCAATGCGGCGGAGCGTGGTCTGCCCGTGACCGGTGACGGCACAACCGTTGTCACGCTGGCGCTGGCTCCCGGAGCGCAGCCTCAAAGCTACACGATCCAGGTCCGGCGCCAGGGTGGGCAATCCACCATCGAGGTACGCGGGGCGGACCCGGCCGGAGTCATGTACGGCGGCCTGGACATTGCCGAAGCGATCCATACCGGCACGCTGGCGGAGTTGGGAGATTCCCAACACGCACCGCACATCGCGCAACGGGGCATCAAGTTCAACATTCCGCTGGATCTGCGCACCCCCAGCTATTCGGACCCGTCCGACGCGGCGCAGGCGAACATCCCCGAGATGTGGAGCATGGAGTTCTGGCGGGCCTTCTTCGACGACATGGCGCGGCATCGCTATAACGTCATCTCCCTCTGGAATCTGCATCCGTTCCCCAGCATCGTGAAGGTGCCCGAGTTTCCGCATGTCGCGCTGGACGATGTATGGCGCACGACAGCCAAGGTGGATGAGAAGTTTGACAACGCCGGCAATGACTTCGTCCGGCCCGAGATGCTGGCCCGGCACGAGGTGGTGAAGAAGCTCACGATTGAGGAGAAGATCCGCTTCTGGCGCGAGGTTATGCAACTGGCCAGGGACCGCGGCATCGACGTCTACTTCTTCACCTGGAACATCTTCCTTCATGGTGCGGAAGGCAAGGACGGGATCACCTCCGACAAGGGCGCGCCGCGCACAATCGAGTACTTCCGGGCCAGTGTTCGCGAGACCATCAAGACCTATCCGCTGCTGGCCGGCATCGGCATCACGGCGGGGGAAAGCATGCCCGTGAGCATCGGCGGGCTGAGCAAGGAGCAGTGGCTCTGGAAGACCTACGGAGAAGGCATCCGCGATGCATTGAAAGAGACGCCCCAGCGCAAGTTCCGGCTCATTCACCGCTTCCATATGACGGGTCTGACCGAGATCCGGGAGACCTTCTCGGAACTGCCGTGCACGCTGGATGTCAGTTTCAAGTACGCCATCGCCCACATGTACTCCGTGCCCCGGCCGGCCATGATTGATCCGCTGCTGCCGCTGCTCTCTCCGCAACTGCGAAGCTGGCTGACGGTGCGCAACGACGACATCTACAGCTTCCGCTGGGCGGATCTCGATTATGCCCGGGCGTTCATCAAGGCGATTCCGGGGCCGGACAAGATCGCGGGCTTCTACATGGGGCCGGACGGCTATATCTGGGGCAGGGACTTTCTGACCAAAGATGCGCCGTCACCGCGGCAGACCGTGATGCACAAGCAGTGGCTCTCGTTCGCGATGTGGGGCCGCCTGGCCTATGAGCCGGAACTGCCGGAAGCGACGTTCTCCCGGCTGGTGGCCGCCCGATTCCCGCGCGCCGATGTCGCCGGCCTGATGGCGGCCTGGGCCAGCGCTTCCAGAACGTTTCCTTACATCACCCGGTTCTTCTGGGGCGATATCGACCTGAAGTGGTTTCCGGAGGCGAGCCGGCGGAAGCTCGGCTACTACAACGTCCGCCACTTCATTGAGGGCGGGACCATGCCAGGCGCGGGCGTGCTGAATATCGTCGAGTGGCGGAATGGCCTGCTGGCGAAGAACATGCCGCGCGGAGTGACTCCGCCGGAGATTGCCGCGGCGCTCTCGGACAATGCGGCCAAGGCGCTGCGGGCGCTGCCGCAGTTGCGGAAGGGCGGGGTGGCGCCAGTCGGGAATGGCCCCGAGTACACGGCCACGCTCGGCGACATCGAAGCGATGGCGCATCTGGGTCTTTACTACTCGGAGAAGATCCTGGGCGCCTGTGATCTTGCCCTCTTTGACAAGACTGGCGACGCGGGGCAGAAGGACTCCGCGGTCCGCCATCTCAATGCGGCGCTCGAGCACTGGAGAAACTACTCCGGCGCCTATACCCGGCAGTACGTTCAGCCGGTCCTCTACAACCGGTCCGGTTGGGTCGACATTCCGAAACAGACGGAAGAAGTGGCTGCGGATGTGCGGATGGCCCGGGACTGGAAGGCCGGCACGATTGACGAGGCGGGGATCAAGAGGTCGGGGACGGAGGCGGGCTTCCAGAAGTAGGGCCTGGCCCCGGATACCGGCCCCTGCAGGAACGTGCTGTCGCGGCGCGTTCCCACAGGGGCGATCCGGAGGTTAGTGGCTGGCGGGGTTGCTGGGGGAGTCGTCGGCAGCCAGATCGCCCAGGGCGTACTGGATGCCTGCGAGCATGTGGGCGACGAACGGCCGCGAGAAGTAGACCTTCTCGTCGTGCCCGTGCGCTTCGTAGAACACGCGGCCCTGGCCGACGCGCTGGATGTAGCTCAACGCGTAGTCGCCGTCGGTGCGCTTGGTGTTGGCCGGCTCCTTGGCCTTGTCCTCCGCGCTCATTTTGGCGTAGTTCACGCTGGTGAGGACGTGCACCTTGCTGCGGCTGAAGGAGTCCTGCGCGAAGGTGTAGGTCTCGTCGACGATCTCATAGCCGCGCGACGGGAACATGGCCGTCAGGGGGCTCTTCGGGTCGTCGATCTTGACGGTGATGAGGGTCGGGTAGACCCAGTGGAACTTGAAGAATCCGCCCATCACTTCGTTGAACTCGGGCCAGGTGCCGGTGAGTGTGGGCGGCGCGTCCGGTGTGGCTCCGCGGGTGGTCTTGTGATAGCAGTCGGTGGCGGCATGGATGCCGGCGATGCCCTTGCCCTGCTTCACAAAGTCGAGCAGTGCCTTGCGGCGGATGTCGGTGGCAGCCTTGTCCTTGGGTTCGTCCAGGAACTCGCCGGTCGTGCTGGCGAGGAAGACGGCATCGTATTGCTTCAGGTTCTCGGGATTGATGTCGGCGGCATCGTAGGTGATGGTGGTCATCCAGGCGCCAGTCTTATCGCCGAGGTATTCGACCATCTTGGCGGCCAGCGGGATGGAGGTGTGGACCCACGTCACGGCCCGGCCGAGAACCAGCACGCGGCGAACCTTCTGAGGCGTGGCGGGTGCTTTGTCGGGCAGCGCGGCCATCATGGCGGCAATGTCCGAGGGGTATGCGAACTGCCGTTGCGGGCAGCCTTTGGTGAAGCCGCCACTGAATCCTTCGGGGGGGCAAACCAGCGGCTTTTCCGGAGACGCTGCCTGTTGGGCGAAGCCCACCTGACCCACCAATGCCACTGCCGCGATCGCAGCAAAGAGGCCGAATGCCATCCTCTTCATCATCGTTATACTCCTGAATCTCGAGATGCCAGTCCTATTCCAACGACGACCTGGATCGAAGAATACAGCCGCCCGGTGATTCCCTGACAGGACCCAGGAGGCCAGCTCCACGATCGAACTGATCGCCCAATGAGAACAATCCTCAATCGATGCAGCCTGACGAGGATCCTCGAAGGTGGCTGCCCCGATGAATGGTTTCAAAGTGCCGATCTGACAATACATCATCTCTCGGATCTCTGTCGAAGGTGCGGCCGCCACGGGAGTTGCTACCACCAGTGGATCAGGTTGCGCAGCATCAGCCAGATGGAGACGACGATCATCACGGCGAGAATCGAGTTGGTGGCCCACCCGTTGGTGTAGGCGCCCAGGCGCTTCCGGTCGTTGGTGAGCCGCAACAGAGCCAGAGCGAGCACGGGAATGAGAACGACCATCAGGGAGTTCACGATCAGGATGATGACAACGGGTTCCCATTGGGTGAACAGCACGTAGAGCGGCGAAAAGCACCAGAAGGCGACGAAGCCGCGGAAGTAGGGATCGCGGCGGGTTTCCGGCGCCGGGCGTTTGGAGGCGAGGCCGGCGGGTTTGGCATCAGCGGTAGGGTCCGCCGGGCGGGCGCTCACCAAACCATTTCGGAAGATGTCAGTGACCATGAGGGCATAGCCTGTGGTTCCTCCGATGAAGCCGGAGAAGGCAGAGGCCCACATACCGGCGCCGAAGATGAGCCGGCCGGCAACGCCGAGGCTTTGCGAGAAGATGCGCACGAGGTCGTCCGCGTCTTTGAGCTTGAGGCCGAGGGGGTGGAGGGACGCGGCGGCGGCGATCTGGACGAGGGTCCCCAGAAGAAAGATGAAGGCGATGCTGGTGAAGAGGTCGAAGCGCTGGCGTGGAAGGTCCTGGGCTGTGCTCCACCCTTTGGCGCGGAGGAAGTAGGAGTAGGTCAGATTCGTGAGGGAGCCGGCTTCGGTTCCGATCAAGGCCATGACCAGCAGGGCAGCGGAGTAGGCGCCTGTGTCGGCGGGCAGGCCGGGGAAGATGAGCGCTTTCCAGAGCGCAGCCGGGTCAGCGTGCGACAGGAACGCGGCGACTACGAGCGAGGCGGTCATGACCGCGACCAGTGCCTTGCAGCAGCGCTCGATGACCTGGTAGCCGCCCCAGAAGATCATCGTGAACGCGAGGAGGATGGAAAAGACCGACCAGAACCGGGCGCTCCAGGGGAAGGGCAGGGGGAGCAGGAGGTGGACGCAGCTGCCGAGCAGGACCACCTTATACATGTTCGAGAGGTGCCGGACAACGATGGTGCCGGCGAGCACGATCCGGACCAGCGGCTTACTGAGCCGGCGATAGCCGTCGAGCAGGGTCTCGCCGGTGACGAGGACATAACGGGCGGAGGTATCGAGCCACGCGTAGCGGAAGAGGAGCGTGAAGCCGAGCGCCCACACCAGGGCGTACCCGTAGGTCGCTCCGGCGGTGGCGTTGGAGACGAAGCTGCCCGGTCCGCTGGCCGTGAGGGCGAATACGATGCCCGGGCCGATGGAGGCGCCCCAGCGGGCAAGTCTCGACTCCTGTTTCATCGGTCGATGTGCAACGGCAGGATCTTGCCGGCTTTCGTGGCGAAAGGCTCTTGCCGTCTGATCTGCAGAGTGGACCCGTCCTGCCAGAGGCTGGCCATCAACTGGTGGCCGCGGGAGTGGGTGGCCAGGAATTCCAGGGCCGTGGTCACCATGCGCGATTCATCGATGGGGCCCACGCTGGGCCTGACGATGAGGTGCACGCGCGAGAGTCCGCCGACTTCCTGTTCCACCAACTGGTAATCGGAAGGACCTCCACCGAAGGCGCGCGGCAGGACTTCCTCCAGGAGAGCGATGAGTTCGGTGCCGAGGAAGTGCATGCCTTCGCTTGTCAGTTTCTCGTAACTGCGAATGCCGTGCAGGTGCAGGTCGAACCCGAGCTGGCCGAAGGGACAGCCGCAGGTGCGGCGCTGGAGCGTAGCGGTGTCGCCGGTCTCCACATTGAGCATGAGTTTGGGGCAGCTCGGATCGAGGGAAGTAAAGAGCAGGGCGCCGTCGGCCCGCTGGATCACCGCAACTTTCGAGAGCAGCAGGTGAACGTCGTCTACCCCGGCGCTGTCCGCGCAGGCCATGGCCACGGGACCGAGTTCGGACATGGAGTAGTGGCAGACAATGCGGCACCCTGCTTCCGCAACGGCCTGCGCCTTGGCTTCGGTGAGCGCCTCGCCGCCGACTCGAAAGAGTCCGCCGCTGATATCGAGTCCGGCCTGGGCAGCGGCCTGGCAGACGCGGACCGCGCTACTGGCCAGGGTGTCGAGGTAGGCCGGACGGCCCTGTGCCCGCGCCTCGGCCAGGAACTCCGCGATGTGGACAGCCTGGGAAATGGGGACGTGGATCGGCGCTGGCTGCGGCCGGCCAAACAGCCCGCAGATGGCCAGAGTCTCGCGCGCGAAGAAGTAGTATTTCCACTGGCCATGGCCGGAATCCACGGGGGACTGGGAGAACCAGCGAGCCGTGGAGCGTCCGAGCTTGACCTGCATGAGGATCTTTTTGATGCCGGAATTGTCGGGCGGCACGGGGCGCCAGACGGCATACGGGCGGTCGAGTGCGTTCAGGCCGTCGAGGTGAATGAAGTGGCAGGCGGCGTCGTGCGTGATCAGGTTGAGATCGAGCAGGAGACGGCGCGAGTGCCCTCGTGAACCGCCGCTGCGGCCGGAGAACTGGGCGCGCACCAGGGGATTGTCGAAGTCTTCCGGCCGCAACGCCGCGGTGTAGCCGTTTCTCGACAAGGCCCGTTGACCCTTGAATTCCGCCAGTGCCATGAAGATGCCGGCCTCGAACAGCGACTGCAACGTGCCTTCGACGCCCAGTTGGGCCGTGCGCCGTGTGAGTTCCGCCAGATCGATGCCGGAGCGCTGAAAGAGCGGCAGGTACGGGCTGCGAGGGTTCTGGAAGATACCCCTTTCGACTAGGGCCAGGAACGAAGCATCCCTGGAGGCCATGCGCCGGCGGACAAAATCCCCGCACTGCGCGGGCGTCATAGTATGCCGCAGGAACGAGGGCAGGCCCCTGGTGTAACGGGCTGTCATGCGGATCTCGTCGAGGATGCTCACGGAGCTAGAAGACCACCTTGATGCCGAATTGAATCTCGCGGCTGGGGCCGGCGCTGGTGATACGGCCGACGTCTTCCGGTGTGGAGGTGCTGCTGAAGACCTGCATGCGGCTGGGATCGGGGAGATCGAAGTTGGTGTGATTGGTAGCGTTGTAAGCTTCGGCGCGGAAGTCGATTCTTACCCGATCGCCGGAGAAGGGTGGACGGAAGACGCGGCCCAGGAAGAGGTCGGCCTGGAACAGACCGGGTCCGGTGATGGTGTTGCGGCCCAGGTTGCCGAGGAAGCCCGGGACGGGCCGCTGGAAGGCGGACGGGTCGATCCAGCGGAGCGGGTCGCGCGTTACAGGATTGTTGGAGGCTCCGGGCTTGAGGTCGGGGCGCTGGCCGCCCAGGCGGTCCGGGCGCCCGGTAAGGGTCCGTGCGGAATCATAGCCGAGGGTTGCGGAGAAGGGGAGGCCGGAGGCGACGGAGACCACGCCGCCGATGCGCCAGGCGTTGGTGAGCAGGCTCCAGCCGGAGGATCTCGTTGGCGCCAGCCACTGGGTGTTGGTGACAAACGAGTGCCGGACGTCGAAGTTGGACAGAGCGCGGTTGAAGCGCGGGTTGTTGACGGGAATGCCGATGGAGTTGGAGGACTCGTTGTGGGCGAACGTGACGGAGTCGTCGTCGATGCTCTTCGAGAACGTGTAGGCCGACTGCAGCGACAGTCCGCCGCGCCATTGCCCGTTGAAGTTGAGCTGGCCGGCCTGGTAAAACGATTGCCCGTCAAAGGTGCGGTTGCGAATCATGCCGAAGGCGGAATTCTGCCGCTTGCCTCCCGTAGCGAAGAAGAGACGGCCATCGGGGAGGACCTGCGGCACGGCCAGATTCGCGTCTTCAATGAGAGCGGAGAGATGCAGGCCGTGCGAGCCGACGTAGGCCAGTTCGAGATGGGCGGCGGAGCCGAGAGGTTGTTGCAGGTTGACGTTCCACTGCTGCATGTAGGGCTGAGTGAAGGTCCGGGGGATGCGCTCGGCGCGCAGGTCGATGCTGGGTGAGTTCACCAGCCGCTGATAGAGCCCGGAGGGGAAGTCGCCGGGGGAGACGGCATTCGCATCGCCACGCAGGTAGAAGGGTGGATTGCGCACGCCGGTGATTAAAAGATACTGCGACAGGACCAGGTCGGCGTAGATGCCGTAGCCGCTGCGCAGAATGGTGCCCAGACGGCCTGGCAGAGTCCAGGCAAGGCCAGCGCGCGGGGCGAAGTTGTGGCGGGCAGGATTCTCGAACAGCGGTCCGGTGGTCCGCATGTGCGGGCTGGTGAGGTCGTCCAGATTGGACAGGCGGCCGTTTACCTCGGTTGGGACGCTGGTCCATTCGTAGCGCACACCCAGGTCCACGCGGAAGCGGGGTGTGATGCGCCACGCGTCCTGGATGTAGCCTCCCGCGACCCATTGGCGGAAGCCGCGGACGGTGCTGGAGCCGGGCAGTTGGGCCCGGAGGCGCTGGGGTGTGTTGATCAGGAAGTCGGCAAGGGAAGCGAAGGTCAACTCCCCGTTCTGGCTGCTGCGACTGTCCTGGTTGAACCGCGTGCGTTCGGCAAACGCTCCGATGTTCAGGATGTGGCGACCGGAGCTGATGGTGAAATCGTCGTAGGCCTGGATGGATGAGAACGCATCCAGTTCGGCATCCAGCGCCTCGGAGCCACCCGGGAACTGGCTGAGGCCGGGTACATTCACCAGGCCGATGGACCGGGCGCCGGGCACGAAGATCAGGCTCGCGTCGTCGAGGGCCGGATCAGCCGCCCGTGCGACGTTGAAGTTCGTGACGGAGCGGCTGAAGCCGAGGCGGGCCGCATTCATGAGGTGGGCGGCAAATACATGCTGCGATTCCAGCACGGCGGACTGGGCCCGGGTGTTGTTCAGCTGCTGGCCGAGGGCGAAGGGGGTCTGGCTGTTGCGGTTCCCCGAGTCGAGATTGTAGCGGAGGAACAGAGAGTCGCTGGAGGAGGCCAGCCAGTCCATTCGCGTTGAGAAGAAGTATTCGTTACCGGCCGTCTGGTTCGAGAAAATGAACAGGCCCGTTTCCCCGAAATCCTGACCATCGGCGCGAGGGTAGAGCTTGAGCAGCCTGGCGATGGCAGGATCGACGGTGACCGTTCTATCTTTCAGGATGCCGGCGCGCGTGCGTTCGCTGATGGTGGTGTTGATGGTGGTGGAACCACGAGCCTGCCAGAGGGCCTCGGCATTCGCGAAGAAGAAGAGCCTGTTCTTTGCGACGGGGCCGCCGGCGCTGGCGCCTGACTGGTTGCGTCGGAACTCCAGGGGAGCGGCGGGGTCGAAGAAGTTCCTGGCGTCGAAGTTATCGTTTCTCAGGAAGTGATAGAGCGTCCCATGGAACTCGTTGCCGCCGGAGCGCGTGGCGGCGTTGATGACGGCTCCGGCCGCGCGTCCATACTGGGCGCCGTAGGTCCCATTGAGGACGACGAACTCGCGGATCGCATCGACTCCGAGGTTGAGGCCGTTGATGCTGCCGGGCGTGGAGCTGGTGTGGTCAGAGATGCTGATGCCGTCGAGGCGATAGCTGTTCTGTACCGGGCGCGAGCCGGAGATGGATAGCTGGATTCCAAAGCCTGTGTTGGCATTCCGGCCCTGGGCACGCGCCACCAGGACGCCGGGCTGAAGGGTGGCGAGCTGCAGGTAGTCGCGGCCGTTCAAAGGGAGTTCGCTGATCTGATCCTGTCCCACCAGTGCGGATAAGGCGGCGGCCGAGGCGTCCAGCGAATGCACTTTGGCACTCACCTGGAGGACGGAGGTGTTGCCGGCGACTTTCAAGGCCGGATTCACGACTACTTCGCGGTCGAGGGCCAATTCCACCGGGCTGACGGATTGAGGAGTGAAGCCGTCTGCTTCAAAGGTCACTTCGTAGCGGCCGAGCTCCAGAAAGGCGACACGGAACCGGCCCGAATCATCGGATCTTGCCTGCCGCACGCTTCCGGTTTCCAGATTGCGGATGGCGACTGCGCTGCGGGGAATGGCGGCTCCGGACTCGTCCCGAACCTCGCCCGCGATGATGCTGGTCCTGCCCTCCCCGAAGAGCTGGGATGCAAGAAGGCACGCGAGAAGGAAGCGTGCTGTGCGCCGGCAAATCATTTGGTTGCCACATTATAGCTTTGATGCCAGGGGGGAGGTCCGCCGGAAAAACAAACCGGGCGGCTCCGTGGAGAGCGCGCCCGGTGTTTGGAGAAGCTGAGGCTGGTCTAGTCCGGCCAGGTTTCGAACGGCGCCTTGGGCATGCGGTGGCCCCAGGCCTCGGGCCCCCAGCAGCGCGTGCCCACCAGCGGCTCCGTTTTGCTGGTGTTGACCAGTTTGACTCCGCCCTGTTTTGCCGCGGCGTAGGGAATGACGAACTCGTCGTTTAGCGGTTCGCCCAGGCGGATGCCCGACTTCACTTCGACCTGGTGGTTGGCGATGGTGCCCTGACCGTGGCTGAAGTGGATGATGCAGAGGGCCGCGGGCCCGGTGAGCACGGTCTCCGCGCCGGGGGCCAGTTCGAACTGGCGCAGGCTGAACACCTCGTCGCCGTTCGGCTTACCGTAGACGCGCCACTCGTCGTGGAAGCCGCCCTGGCTGGCCTCTTCGTCGACGACCGGCAGCAGCAGGTGCTTCTCGACGATGTAGGGGTCCTTGTTGCGACGCATGTCGATGTCGGACACGAGGCGCTGCACACGGTCCTCGCCTTCGAGACCTTCCGGCAGATGGCGGAACAGCAGGTCCTGGCCCAGGAAGACCTCGCCGTCGGGGCAGAGCACATGGCTCTGGTAGAAACGGAAGTCGTCGCGGTCGCGCTGCGGTTCTTCGGTGTTGACGGCGGCCGGCCCGTGCAGGATGCGAGTGGGCGTGAAGAAGCCGGTGCCCATGCGGATGAGCAGATTACGCGCGTGGCTGCGGAGGTGGTTGTCCTTGCCTGCGATGAAGTCACGCACGCTGTCGGCCAGCATCTCCTCGTCGAAGTACTCCATGAGGCCGAGCGAGGTGTGGCAGTCGTTCTTGTACCGCTTGTTGCGCCAGGGGTTGAAGTTGTAGGCCTCGGGCTTCCACGGATGCATGTGGTGACCCAGGGGGTAAAGGTTGTCGAATTCCTTGTTGTAGAAGCCCGTTCCACCCAGGGTGCGGTACAAGGGGCCCACCATGAAGTCCGGCGCGCCGTGCACCGCCGCGTTCATCGGGATGAGGAAGCCGTCGGGATGGTGGAAGTGGCATAGGCCCTCGCCGTGGATGCCGTTGCCGGTGTCGGCGAGAATGGCGCTGCCGTTCCATCTTTCATCGATGGCCCAGCCGTTGGGGCCTTCCGGGAAATAGTCGGCATCCACCAGTTCCAGGTTCTTGCCCGGCAGGCAGAACTTGCGCCCCACAAAGCTGGGGAAGCAGCGGAGTACGCCGCCGCCGGCTTCGGCCGCGGCCTGTACGGTGTCCGCGGCGCCATCCTCCATGATCGACAGGTTGGAGCGGTAGAGCTTGACGTTGAGAGCAGTCCTCATTTTTGTACCTATTTCATCCCCTTCAGATTCCACTTGGTCTCAGCAACATCTGAGAATAGCAGCACTGGAAAAGCTGACGGTATCGCAGCGGCCGGACGGGCGTCAACCCCTGCTCAGGGCCGCAGGGCAGAGGAGGAGACGCCATGCTAAATGCACCTGCCGTGAGGGTTCGAAGAGGCCCGTCTACTCCAGGATCGCCTGCATCACCGCGTTCTCGAAATCGCGTTGAACCGGGGTGACCTGCGTCTGGATCATGACGATGGTGACCATCTTCTCGGCCGGGTCGATCCAGGCCTGCGTTCCATACGCGCCATCCCAGCCGAAACTGCCGGTGGAGACGCGAAGGCCCGCGGCTACTGAGTCTTCGACGACTCCCACCAGCAGGCCGTAGCCCATGCCGGCGGCGGGCCGGCCCAGCTTGCCGTTGAACATGCCCCCGACGTGATTGGAGGCCATGAGCTGGACTGTCTTGGGGCTCAGCAGGACGTGGCCATTGAAATTACCGCCATTGCACAGCATCTGGGCGAAATGCAGATAGTCTTCGGCGGTCGACATGAGGCTGCCGCCTGCTCCGAAGAAGGTCCTGGTGGAGAAGCCGTCCTGGTTCTCGGCCTTCTTCAGGCCTTGCGGGCTCTTCGAATACAGGGTGACCATGCGCGGACGGCGGTCGTCCGGCGGATAGAAGAAGGTGTCCTTCATGCCCAGGGGTTCGAAGATGCGCGTGCGGAGGAACTGGTCGTAGGGCATCCCTGAGACGATCTCGACGATGCGGCCCAGCACCTCGGGCCCGGCGCCGCCGCTGTAGGCCCACTGTGTGCCGGGCTGGAAGTCGAGCGGGACTGAGGCGAGGCGGGGGACATAAGTGGCCAGCGTGTCGGTGGGGCGCTTGGGGTTCGTCTTGGCGGCCTCGCGCGCGCCCAGGCCGCCGCTGACCAGGCCGGAAGTATGCGTGAGCAGGTCGCGCACGGTGATTTCGCGGTATGCGGGGACGAGGTAGAAGTCAGGATCCGTCGCGCGCGCGCCGGCAGGGCGGGGCGTGATGGACTCCTTCGGCATCGCCACCATCATGTCCTTGAACTCCGGAATGAACTTCGAGACAGGATCATTTAGCCGGAGCTTGCCCTCCTCCAGCATCATCATCACGGCGACGCCGGTGATTGGCTTCGTCATGGAGGCGATCCGGAAGATGGCATCCGTGGCCATGGGCTTCTTCGATTCGAGATCCATCAGGCCGTGCGCCTGGAAGTGGACGATTTTGCCGCGCCGGGCGACCAGGGTCACGGCTCCGGAGATGGCGCCCGAGTCGACGTGGCGCTGGATCGCCTCGTGGATTCTCTTCAGGCGTTCCGTCGACATGCCTACTTCCTCCGGCTTGCCGGTGGGCACCTGCCCCGCGGAGGCTAGCACAGCGAGCCCCATCAGCATCGATCCGATCCGCAACATGGCTGGACTCCCTTCAAGAATGATCCGGACCGGGGCCGGCCCTGGTCCTTGCCCCGCAGTTCAATGACATGGTACCTGCACGGGACCGCGCCTGCATTCCGGTGGCGCTCCGGCGGTGGGAGTCATGCTGTCCTGGTGGTCCCGGACGGGGCCTGCGGTATACTGGCCCCGATCTCAAGGAGGCTCGTATCCCCATGCTCTCCCGGCGCTCACTCCTCTCCGCCGCCTTTGCAGGTCTTGCTTCCGCGCCCTTTGCCCGGCTGGCCGCCGCGCTTCGAGGCAAGGTGAAAATCACCGACGTCAAGTGCATGATCGTCCGCGGCACCTGGGATTGGAACCTGGTGAAGATTGAGACGGACTCCGGGCTCTACGGAATCGGCGAGGCGTATTGGGGGCCGGGCGTCAAGGACATCATCCTGAAGATCCTCAAGCCTCAATTGATCGGCGAAGATCCGCTCAACGTCGACAAGCTGTATACGAAGATGCTGATGCGGAACGCGGGCGCGGGTGCGATTGCGGGCGTTACGGTCACAGCCGCGTCCGGGGTCGAGATCGCGCTTTGGGATCTGGCCGGCCGCATTCTCGAGACGCCGGTCTGCAACCTGTTGGGCGGCCGGTTCCGGGACCGGGTCCGCTTCTACCGCACCTTGCAGAACCCCGCGGATGTGAACAGCGCGGCTTCCTACCGCGAGCTGGTCCGCAGCGCCCGGGCGGAGAAGTTCGGCTGGACCGCATTCAAGTTTCAAGGCGACGGGGTACCCGTGGCGGCGGATCCCGAATTCAAGGAGCCTGGGCACGATCCGTACACGCGGGGCCTCACCATCAAAGACGTGCGGCGCATTGTCGCGGGCATGACCGCGGTGCGGGAGGAGCTTGGTCCGGATACCGATTTTGCGATCGAGTGCCACTGGCGCTATGACACGCGCGACGTGATCCAGCTGGCCCGCGCGTTAGAGCCGCTGAATCCGATGTGGCTGGAGGATCCGGTGCCTCCGGGGAATCCCAAGGCCATGGCTCGCGTCACACAGGCGGTGAATGTGCCCGTGTGCACAGGAGAGAACCTCTATGGCCGCGATCAGTTCCGGGAACTGATTGAACTGCAGGCGTGCGACCTGGTGCACATCGACATTCCCAAGTCCGGTGGGCTGTTGGAGTCGAAGCGCATCAGCGATATGGCGGAGTCGTACTATATCGCCACGGCGGCCCATAACCCGGCCAGTCCATTGGGTACGATCGCCTCGGCGCACGCCGCCGCGTCGATGCGCGACTTCCGGGTTCATGAGCTCGCCAAGTATATCGACTGGTGGCAGGATCTGGTGATCCACGAGGGTCCGGTCTTTGAGAAGGGCTACCTGACGATTCAGGACAAGCCGGGGTACGGCGTGGAGATCAATCCGGACGTGGCCCGGGCTCATCTTGCGCCCGGTGAGTCGTGGTGGGGCTGATGGAGTTGAGCCGGTCTTGGTGGAATCGGAGGCCGGCGGTTCTCCGGTTGGGAGAGCGCCGGCCTCGAAGCGATTAGAACTGGAACCGCAGCGCCACCTGCAACTGGCGGGGATTGCCTACGGTGCTGGTGATCTGGCCCACCTGGGCGTTGCCGATGTTGGCATTCGGCTGGCCAAACTGGGGATGGTTGAAGATGTTGAAGGCCTCGGCGCGCAACTCGAAGCGTGTCTGCTCTTTGATCACGAAGTTCTTGAACAGGGACATGTCCCAGTTCCAGCGGCCGGGTCCGAAGAGGATGTTGCGTCCGGCGTTGCCATAGGTGAAGGCGGCCGGTGTGCCGAACGCGGAAGCGTCGAACCACCGCAGGCGGGTACCGGGGTAGCTGATGGGGCCCACGACATCCGGGCGGCTGCCGGTGCCGTTCGTGGTGGAGGTCTGGAGGACCGGTGAGAACGGCAGGCCGCTTTGGACGACGAGGATGCCGTTGGTCTGCCAGCCGCCGAGCACCGCGTTGGCGATGCCGCCGTGATTCATCAGCGCCTTGCCTTTGCCGAAGGGCAGTTCATAGAGATAGCTGACGGTGAGGCGGTGGCGCATGTCGGTGATGGAGTTGCCGCGCTCGGCTTTGATATTGCGCGGATCCTGGGGTTGAGGACCGGCCGAGCCGCCGCCGAACTCCAGCGGCACGTTGTCGATGGAGTGGGACCAGGCGTAGCCGATCAGCGCGCTCATGCCCTTGGCGAACCGCTTGTCGGCGGTCAACTGCAGCGAATGGTAGGAGCCGAGGCCATCGGTGGAGAAGTAGCTGACGTCGCTGATGTTCGGGGCGATGCCGTAGAGCGGACGGCGTGTGTTGAGGGCCGCGGCTCCGGGGACCGGCTGGTTGGCGTTGTAGGTGTTGTACAGGCGGCGGCCCAGGTTGCCGACACCGGCGACCTTGACCACCATGGCCAGCGGCGTGATTTCGTGCTCGAGCGTCAGATTGTACTGCTCGGCATAGGAGGGCCGGAAGCCGGCGTCCACCGCGAAGACAGCGCCGAAGGGCTTGTCCGCGAGGGCGTAGTCGACGGGCACGAGCGGAGAGAATCCGTCGCGCACGCGCGGCCCGACGTTGATGTCGCCCGGAGCAATGGTGACCGTCGAGCCGAAGGGCAGTTGCCGGAAGAGCCGCAGGCTGCCGCCTTCGCTGCCGGTGGGGTTGTAGAACATGCCGAAACCGCCGCGCAGGACCGTGCGCGCCATCAACTGGTAAGCAAAGCCGAAACGCGGGCCGAAGTTCTTGCGGTAGGGCTGGATGCCGGCATAGGCATTCACGCCGTTGCGGCCGGCGATGTCGATCTTCGCGGTGGAGATGTTGAAGTTGGCCCAGCGGTTGCCGACTTCGCTATAGGGGGTGTAGTAATCCCAGCGGAGCCCGAGGTTCAGGGTCAGCTTGCGGGTGATGCGCCAGTCGTCGGCGAAGTACATGCCCCATTCGCTGCCGCGCTCGCCGGGCCAGTTCAGCGTGTAGTCGTGGGCCGCGGTGGTGGGGAAGCCGAGCAGGAAGTTAGCCATGCTATCGCCGCCGGAACCGGCGCGCGAATCAGTGAGCGCGGGCGAGAAGTTGAAGCGCCCGTTGCCCTGATTCGTCTGATAGATGGTGAGCTGGCGGCGGCGGAAGTCGATGCCCCATTTCAGGGTGTGGGCGCCGCTGGTGAAGCTCATGTTGTCGACGATCTGGTAGGTGTTCTCGCGGCGGAAGATGGGCAGGGAGCGGGTCTGCCCGATGCCGATGTAGTTGCTGGGCGAGAAGATGGGCAGGTTCTGCTCGTTGGGCGTGACGTTGGCATTGGGGACCCCGAGTTGATTGCCGAGCGCCTGGCCCGGCGCGAACTGGTCGGCCGTATAGTCGAGACGGAAGCGGTTGAAGCCCACCCGGAAGTCATTCACGAGTTTCGGTGTGATGACCCGCGCCCAACTGGCGACCGCGTGCTGGTCCGGCGAGAACGACGTACCGGCGAACGATCCTTCGTCGCCGAGATTGACGGGAATCGAAAGGCCCGGAATGTTCGTGGCGGGGAAGCTGCTGGGCACGCGCGTTTCAGTGTTCTGGATGGACCAGCGGGCAAAGAAGTTGTCCTTCGACGAGAGCTGGTGGTCGACACGCACATCGCCCTGATTCCACTTCTGGTTCTGCACGAGGTTCGCCAGGTAGTTGTTGAAGCGCCCGGAGGAGGTGGGGTTGGGGTAGGCCCGGACCATCTTCAACGCGATGGGGTCGAAGCGGTCCGCCGGGATCTGGTTGTTCGCGAAGGCATCACGAATGACACCGCTGCCGTTGGGATTGGGACGGGTGGAGAGCGGATCGTAGATGGTGGCGGTTTCGCTGAAATCGCCGGTGCGCATTTTGGCCGTGGGTATGTTGCCGAGCAGCAATTGCTGGGAGTCGCGGCGGTAGCCTTCGTAGTCGAAGAAGAAGAACGTCTTGTTCTTGCCGTTGTAAATCTTCGGGATGACGACGGGGCCGCCGAAGGAGCCGCCAAACTGGTTCAGCCGGAAGGCCGGGAAGGCCGTGCCTTTCGGACTGAAGTAGTTGCGAGCATCCATTGCCGAGTTGCGCAGGAACTCGAAGAGGCTGCCATGGATCTGGTTCGTGCCCGATTTCGTGATGACATCCACGACCGCGCCGGAGTTGCGGCCGACATCGGCACTATAGAGGTTGGTCTGGATCTTGAATTCCCGGACGCCTTCCACGGGCGGGCGCAGGACGATGGAGAGCGTCAGGCGCTCATTGTCGTCGATGCCGTCGTAGAGGAAGTTGTTGGAACCTTCCCGGTTGCCGTTGGAGAAGATCTCTGTGCCTGGCCGGCGGTCGTCGGGCCGCGAGCCGCTCATGATGGTGCCGCCGGCGGAATAACCCACGCCATTGACACCGGGACTGAGCGTCGCCAGTTGGACGAAGTTCCGGCCATTGAGAGGAAGCTGGTTGACCAGCTTCTCGTTGACAACGGTGCCCAGAACAGAGGATTCGGATTCGAGCAGGGGCGCCTGCTCAGTGACTTCGATGACCTCAGAGGTCTGGCCCAGCTGCATCGTCAGATCCAGCTGCGTCTGCTGGTTGACCTGCAGGGTGATGCCGCTTCGAACCAGGCGGCGGAAGCCCGGCGCCTCCACGGTGACGACGTAGTCGCCTGGCGGCAGGAGCTGCACAATGTAGCCGCCGGTCGAGCTACTGAAGACTTCCTGATCCCTGTTCGTTCCTGAGTTAGTGACTTTGATTTTTGCGTTCGCCACAGCCGAACCGCTGGAATCCAGGACGGTGCCGCTGATCTCGGCGGAAGCGACCTGCGCATACGTAGGCGCGGCCAGGGTGCAAAGGCATGCTACCAAGCACATCCATTTCGACATTGACGTACCCCTCTCGACATGGAAAATCGGTTCCAGATTTGAGACTCGTTGCGAGCGGATGGAAGCATTCCCAGGCTTCGTCCGATCCCCGTTGGGGGCCCGCCGCCAACAAAGCTGTGTCAGACAGCCTATAACATTTCATTGCAGATTTCTGAAGTTTCAGTTGGTGGCAGCCGGCGGGATGCTCCGGCGGCGTTGCCGGTGAGCGCCGTCCTCACGATTTCACGGTCCTCTCATGTGTCTGTTATCCGCTTCAGGCACAATGGAAGGACATCCGGCGGCCACCCAATTCCGGGACCCGTCCTTGCATGGTCCGCACACCAATCTGGAGCTTCCTCGACCGCACGCCCTATGTCTACGCGTAGAGACTTCTTCAAGCGCGCCGCCGCCCTTTCCGGTTCGGCCAGCCTCACCCGCTCGCTGCTGGCTTCTGTCCAACGGGCGTCGGCGATCGAACCGGCGCCTGGCACTTCCTACCTGGACGCCGAGCATATCGTTGTCCTCATGCAGGAGAACCGTTCCTTCGATCACTGCTATGGGCGCCTGCGCGGGGTTCGAGGATTCAATGATCCGCGCGCGGTGGAACTGCCGGACCGCAAGCCGGTCTGGCTGCAGACGAACGACAAAGGGGAGACCTACGCACCGTTCCGGCTGAACATCAGGGATACCAAAGCAACGTGGCTGGGGTCGCTGCCGCATTCCTGGCGCGACCAGACCGACGCACGGAATGCCGGCAATCACGACAAGTGGCTGCAGTCGAAGGAGTCCGGCCGGAAAGAGTGCGCGGGCATGCCGCTGACGCTGGGCTACTACGACCGGGAGGATGTCCCGTTCTACTACGCGATTGCCGATGCCTTCACGGTGTGTGACCAGCACTTCTGTTCCTCCCTGACCGGCACTACGCCCAACCGCCTCTATCTCTGGACCGGCACCATCCGGGAGAAGCCGGAGGTGCAGTCTCCGCCGAATGTGAGGAATGCCGAGGTCGACTACGGCGTGCCGGGCCGCTGGACCACATTCCCAGAGCGGCTGGAGGATGCGGGCGTCTCGTGGAAGATCTACCAGAACGAACTCAGCGTACCCACGGGCTTCAACGACGAGGAGGAAGCCTGGCTGGCCAATTTTACGGACAATCCGATTGAGTTCTTTGCACAGTTCAACGTTGGTGCTTCCGCCAATTACCGTAAGGAGCTGGACCGGCTTTCGAAGGTTCTGCCCGGGGAAGTCGAGGCGTTGAGGAAGCAGGTGGATGCGCGGATCGACCAGTCCGCCGAAACGCGCAAGCTGAGGAAACAGCTCTCCGATAAGGAGCGGTTGCTCACCTTTGTCAAAGCGGAGAAGCCGAAGTGGACCGACGAGGCAGTGGCGAACCTCACGCCGCGCCAGCGTTCCCTGCACGACAAGGCGTTCACGACCAATACAGGCGATCCCAACTACCGCAGCCTGGAGTACGTCACCTATCGCGACGGAGCGGAAAGCCGCAAAATGCCGATGCCCAAGGGCGATGTGCTGCACCAGTTCCGCAAGGATGTGGAGGGGGGGACGCTACCGGCCGTGTCGTGGCTGGTGGCGCCCGAGAATTTCTCCGACCATCCCGGCGCACCCTGGTATGGCGCATGGTATGTGGCGGCGGCGCTAAACATCCTGACGCGCAATCCAGAAGTCTGGAAGAAGACGATCTTCCTCCTCACTTACGACGAGAACGACGGCTATTTCGACCACGTCCCTCCCTTCGTGGCGCCCGATCCAGCGAATCCGGAATCCGGCAAGACCTCGCCGGGTCTGCAGGCGGAACTCGAGTACCTGCCGTTGGAGCAGGACCTGAAACGGCGGCCGAAGAGTGAGGCCCGCGGAGGATCCATCGGGCTGGGCTACCGGGTGCCGCTGGTGGTTGCCTCGCCCTGGAGCCGCGGCGGCTATGTCTGCTCGCAGGTGTTCGATCACACCTCTGTGCTGCAGCTGATGGAAAACGTGCTGAGCCGCCGTCTGGGCCGGCCCGTCAGGGAAACGAACATCACGAACTGGCGGCGCGCCGTGTGCGGCGACTTATCGTCGGTCTTCCGGCAGGCGCCGGATGCTGCTTCGCAGCCGTTACCGTTTCCGGCTCGCCAACAGTTCCTGGAAGGCATTCACAAAGCACAGTTCAAACCCATGCCGGCCGGCTACCGGCTGTTGAAGGCTGCCGAGATCGAGAAGGGCCGCACGAGGCCGGCGGAAGCGGATTGGATGCCGCGCCAGGAGCCGGGTACGCGGCCTTCCGTTCCGCTGCCCTATCAGTTGTATGCCGAGGCTTCGCTCACTGCAGACCAAAAGAGCGTGGAGCTCACGCTGCGCGCCGGAAACGAGTTTTTCGGGGCCCGCTCGGTCGGCTCGCCCTTTCACGTTTATACGCCAGGCCTGTTCCGCGGGCGCCCGGATTTGCGAACGCGGGCCTATGCCGTGACTGCTGGAGAGAGTCTGTCCGACCAGTGGGTGCTCGAGGGCTTCGAGCGTGGTGTGTACCACTTGAGGATCTGCGGTCCCAACGGCTTTTACCGGGAAGTGGCCGGGACGGCCGGGGATCCGGAGCTAGACGTGCACTGCGAGTATCAGCGTGATGCCAAAGCGGCCAGCAAGCCGACGGGCAGCCTTGTTGTCGAACTGACGAACCGGGCCCGCGGCCGCGCCCTGCACCTGCGGATCCGCGACAACGCCTACGGCGGTGCGGCCCGCGAGGTGGAGCTTCGGCCCGGGGGCAGGGAACTCGTGGTCCAGGAGTTAGAACACAGCCTGCGCTGGTATGACTTCAGTGTGTCTGTGGACGGCGCCGCGGGCTATCTGCGGCGCTATGCGGGCCGTGTGGAGACCGGCCAGGCGGGCTTCAGCGATCCCGCCATGGGCCGCCCAAGTATCTGAAACTGCCTCACCAAAAGTAGCCTCACACCCATCCCTCTATCTGGGTAGAACCGCCCTATGAGTGCTTGGGGTGTTGGCACGGGTGTAAGGAGCCTTACGCTGCAAAGGAACGGTGGCGGACGCGCGATCCTGATCCGCTCCGCCTTCCACGCGGTCCTCCGCGTGGGACTTCGATCCCTGCAGGTAAGGAGAACTCCTCAATGAACAAACCCACGGCGAATGGCAGCGGCACCCGCAAAGGACTGAGTGAGAAAGGGCTGCTGACACCGGAGAATTGCGTATTCGCACTCATCGACCACCAGGGGCAGATGATCTTCGGCGTGTCGAATATCGACAGGCAGCTGCTGATCAATAACACGGTCGGGTTAGCCAAAAGCGCGCGGGTCTTCGATGTGCCGATGGTCCTGTCCACCGTGGAGACCAAGTCGTTCAGCGGGCCGCTCTGGCCGCAGTTGCGGGCGGTATATCCGAACGTGGAGCCCATCGAACGGACCTCGATGAACGCCTGGGACGACGAGAACTTCGTCGAGGCCATCCGGCGCACCGGCCGGAAGAAGATCGTTCTCGCCGGGCTCTGGACTGAGGCCTGTGTGACGTTCCCGGCCGTACAAGCGATCCACGACGGCTATGAAGTCTTCGTGGTGGTGGATGCGTGCGGTGATGTTTCGCAGACGGCGCACGAGGCCGCCATGCAGCGCGTGATCCAGGCGGGCGCCAAGCCTGTGACGTGGCTGCAGGTGCTGCTGGAACTGCAGCGCGACTGGGCGCTGCGCGAGACCTACGATGCGGTGATGGACATCGTGAAGACGCACTGCGGAGCTTACGGCGCAGGGGTCGAATACGCCTACACGATGGTGCACCACGCTCCCGAGACCAAGTTCCCGGAATACGAGCCTGTGTTCAGCGCAGCCGGCCACTAAGCGGCTGGAAGGAGCACAACCGCACCATGATTGCCGATACCATCATTCGCAACGCGCGTGTGGCCACATTGGGAGCGGGCAATGCGCCCGCTTCCGCCGTGGCGATTGCCGACGGGCGCTTTGTGGCCGTGGGCTCTGAGCGCGACGTGGAGCCCTACCGGGCGTCCTCCACGAACGTGATCGATGCCGGCGGACGCACCCTGATTCCGGGGCTGAACGATTCTCATCTCCACCTCATCCGGGGCGGCCTCAACTTCAATATGGAGCTCCGATGGGACGGGGTGCCGTCGCTGGCGGATGCCTTACGGATGCTGAAGCTGCAGGCCCGGCGGGCGCCGGCTCCCCAGTGGGTGCGGGTCGTGGGCGGCTGGAACGAATTCCAGTTCGCCGAGCGGCGCCTGCCGACTTTGGAGGAGATCAACGAGGCTGCGCCGGAAACGCCGGTCTTTGTCCTAAATTTGTACGACCGGGCGCTGTTGAACGCGGCGGCGCTCCGCGCTGTCGGGTACACCAAGGACACGCCCTCGCCGCCGGGCACCGAGATCCAGCACGATCACCGGGGCAATCCGACCGGGCTGCTGATCGCGCGGCCCAATGCTTCGATTCTGTACGCGACCCTGGCCAAGGGACCGAAGCTGGCCTACGAAGACCAGGTGAACTCCACCCGGCAGTTCATGCGCGAACTGAACCGACTGGGCCTGACCAGCGCGATTGATGCAGGCGGGGGCTTCCAGAACTATCCGGACGATTACGCCGTCATCGAGGATCTGCGCCGCCAGGGTCAGCTCACCGTGCGCATTGCGTACAACCTGTTTACGCAGAAGCCGAAGCAGGAGCTGGAAGATTTCGCCCGTTGGACCGGGATGACCAGGCCCGGCGAGGGCGATGGTTTCTACCGCATGAACGGCGCGGGCGAGATGCTGGTGTTCTCGGCGGCCGATTTTGAAGACTTCCTCGAGCCCCGGCCCGAGCTGGCGGCGGGCATGGAAGGGGAGCTGGAAAGTGTGGTCCGCCTGCTGGCGGAGCATCGCTGGCCGTTCCGCCTGCATGCGACGTACGACGAATCGATCAGCCGGTTCCTGAACGTTTTCGAGAAAGTCAATCGCGACATCCCGTTCGACGGTCTGCACTGGTTCTTCGATCATGCCGAGACGATTACAGACCGCAATATTGAGCGCGTGCGGGCCCTGGGCGGCGGCATTGCCATCCAGCACCGTATGGCGTTCCAAGGCGAGTATTTCACGGCTCGCTATGGCAGCAGGGCCGCGGAACGGACTCCGCCCATCCGGCGGATGTTGGACATGGGCATACCTGTCGGGGCGGGCACCGATGCGACGCGTGTCGCCAGCTACAACCCGTTCGTCTCCCTTTACTGGATGGTGACGGGCCGGACCGTCGGCGGGTTGTCCCTTTATCCCGAGGCGAACCGGCTGGATCGCACCACGGCCCTGCGCCTCTACACGGAGGGCAGCAGCTGGTTCTCGAATGAGCAGGGGGAAAAGGGTTCCATCGAGCCCGGGAAGCTGGCCGATGCCGTCCTGTTGAGCGCCGATTACTTCTCGGTTCCCGAGGAGGAGATCCGTGGGCTTGAATCCGTCCTGACGATGGTGGGCGGCAAGGTGGTTTATGCAGCGGGCGAATTCCGGCATCTGGATGCACCGCCGCTGCCGGTGAGTCCGGACTGGTCGCCGGTGAAGGTGTACGGCGGCTATCAGTCGCGTGCCGCCGCGGTGGCAAACAGCGCCACTGTTCGACAGCAGTGCTCGCATGCGGGGCACGGGCACGGGTGGGATGCGTGGCCGGATGGCTTGTTCTGCAATTGCTGGGCGTTCTGATGCGGACTCGAGGCAGGCGAGTGGCGATTCGACTCTATGCACGATTTGCACTGGCACTGGCACTGCCCCTGCTGGGCACGGGGCTGGTGGGGCAGACAGTGGCGCCGCCGGCTCCGCCCTTCAAGGCGCAGCGGACGGAGGAAGACTACAGCTACCTGAAGGATCCCGACCGGCGGCAGGAGGATCTGGACGTGTTGAAGTACATTCCGTTGCCGGGGGGCGGAGACAGCTACGTTTCCCTGGGCGGAGAAGTGAGGGAGCGGTTCGAGTTCTTCAGCAACGGCAGTTGGGGCCGCGAGCCGAAGGACACGAACGGCTATCTGCTGCAGCGCTATATGTTCCACGCGGATTTCCATCTGGGTTCAAGGTTCCGATTCTTTGGCCAGTTCAAAAGCGGGCTGGAGAACGGCCGGAACGGGGGTCCGCGGCCTCCGGACGCCGATCAGGCCGATGTGGAGCAGGCCTTTCTGGAGGCTCTGCTCACCGGGACTGCCAAGCAGGGTGTTTCGCTGCGGGTGGGCCGCCAGGAGATCTCGTTCGGCACCTCGCGCCTGGTGTCGTTCCGGGAAGGACCGAATGTCCGCCAGACATTCGACGGAGCGCGTCTCACTGTCCTGCAGTCCGGCTGGCGGGTGGACCTCTTCGCGACCAAGCCCGTGGAGACCAACCGCGGAGCGTTCGACGATTCCCCCGACCATGCACGTTCGTTCTGGGGAACCTATGCCGTCCACAAGCTGCCGCTGCTGCCGAAGGGCAATATTGATCTGTATTACTTCGGCATCGACCGGCGCCTGGCGCGCTTCGATGCCGGCACAGGCCGGGAGCAGCGCCACTCGGCCGGAGCGCGCCTCTGGGGCACGACGGAAGCGTGGGATTACAACCTCGAGCCCGTGTTTCAATGGGGCCGGTTCGGCGCCGGTGATATCCGGGCCTGGACCGTTGCTTCCGACACCGGGTATCACTTCAACTCTGTTCGTTTCCACCCGCGGCTGGGCCTGAAAGCCGATGCCGCCAGTGGGGATCACACGCCCGGCGATGGCACTCTGGGCACCTTCAACGCCCTGTTTCCCAAGGGCGCTTATTTCAGCGAAGCCGACCTGCTGGGTCCTTATAACGTGATGGACCTGCACCCCTCCATGGAATTTCACCTCCTGAAGAACCTGTCGCTGACCGTGGACGGAGACTTCTTCTGGAGGCAGAGCACGCACGACGGGGTATACGGGATTGCCGGGAATCTGCTGCAGACCGGCAGGAATGCGACAGCCAGGTACATCGGCTCACACACGAGCGCCCAGACGGAATGGCACCTCAACCGACATTGGAGCGTCACCGGTATGTACCTGCACTTCTTCCCCGGCGAGTTCCTCCGGCAGGCTCCACCTGCGCGCAACGTAAACTTCGTGGCGGTTTGGGCCACCTACAAGTTCTGATCTAGGTCCGGTTCAGGAGCGACTCTCTATGAAAATTGCGATTGGGCTGTTTGTAGCATTTCTGATCGGCGCCGGATGCCGGTATTTCGACATTCCTGTTCCGAGTCCGCCGGTGTTGCCAGGCGCTCTGCTGGTGGTGGCCATGACACTGGGGTACACATCGACAGACCGCCTGCTGAAAGACAGAGCGCCCGAGGCCAGCACACGCGCGCTCTGCGGAGGACCCACGGGGGCAGCGGCCTCTGCGAACGTCCGGCGACCGGTAGTAGGGGACGCGCTTGCCGTCAAGGACCGGTCATGATGCAGCGTCTGCTCTATCCTCCCTTCCTGGCCGGACGCGCCGGCGTGGGCCTGCTGCTCCTGCGCTTGATCGTCGGCGCGGCGTTCCTCTTCCACGGCGGAGGCAAGGCCTCTGACGTCGCGGCTTTCGCGGCAGAGTTCCAGATTCCCGTTCCCCTGGCGGCGATGGCCGCTTACACCCAACTGGCGGGCGCCGTGCTCCTGATGCTTGGCCTGGCGGCTCCGGCTGGCGCAGCGGCTCTCGCCGGGACGATGGCCGTGGCGACCACGAAGCTGATGGGGCGTGGCGAGGTCTTTGTGAGTCCGCATGGCCACAGTTACGAAGCCTCGCTGTTCTATTTGGTAACGTCCTGCGCGTTGCTGCTGCTGGGGCCAGGCGCCTATTCCGCCGATGCGTTGTTTCTGCCTCGTCTCGGCCTGGTCACCAGCCGTCCGGCCCAACCTCAAAACACATAGGAGAGATATCCATGGCTCCATCGATTCTTGGCATCCATCACATCACCGCGATTGCGAGTGATCCTCAGAAAAACATCGATTTCTACACGGGACTGCTGGGATTGCGGCTGGTCAAGACAACCGTCAACTTCGACGACCCGGGATCTTACCACTTCTACTATGGCGACGGCGCCGGATCGCCCGGCACCATCATCACGTTCTTCACCTGGCCTGGCGCCCGCCGCGGGCGGCATGGCGTGGGCCAGGTGACCAGCACCGCGTTCGCCGTGCCCTTCGGGTCGCTCACTTACTGGGAAGACCGTTTACGCACTGCGAAGGTTGAGATCCAGGAGCGCTCCGGGCGGTTGGGGCGGCCGGTTCTGTCGTTTCTTGACGGCGATGGGCTGAGCCTTGAGCTGATCGAAACGGAGAATCCGGATGTCCACCGCGTGTGGACTGGATCCTCCGTGCCTGAGTACGCCGCGATTCACGGGTTTCATAGCGCCACCATCACGGCCGCGGACGCGGAGCCCACGGTCTCGCTGCTGAAGGAAACGATGGGCTTCACGGCGACCGGGCAGGAAGGAAACCGGCTGCGGCTGGAAGTAGCGGCCGGCGGGGCGGGGCAGACCATTGACGTCCTGACTCTGCCTTCCGGCGAACTGGGCCGGGTGGCAGTCGGAACGGTGCACCACATCGCCTGGCGGACGCCCGATGACGCCCAGCAGCTGGCATGGCTGGAACTGCTCGACCGGGCGGGCTACAACGTGTCGCCGGTCATGGACCGCAGCTATTTTCAATCCATTTACTACCGGGAGCATGGCGGCGTGCTGTTCGAGATCGCCACCGACCAGCCCGGCTTTGCCGTCGACGAGGCGGTGGAAACACTGGGCTCCGCGCTCAAGCTGCCGAGTTGGATGGAGCCGCAGCGCAGCATCATCGAGCAGGTTCTGCCGCCGATTCACCGCAATCAGGGAGTCACCGTATGACCACTCGGGAGTTGGGCTTTCGTCATCGCTTCGAGCCCGGAACCCAAGGCGGGCCGCCAGTGACGCTGGTGCTGTTGCACGGGACGGGCGGCACGGAGGATGATCTCATCGGCCTCGGCCGGGAACTGCTGCCCGGCGCCGCTTTGCTGAGCCCGCGCGGCAATGTTCTGGAGCAGGGCATGCCGCGCTTTTTCCGGCGGCTGGCGGAGGGGGTCTTCGATCAGCAGGACCTGGCTCTCCGCACCCAGGAGCTGAGCCGGTTTGTCGAGGCAGCCAGGGAAACCTATCGCCTGCAGGACAACCTGACGATTGCGGTCGGCTATTCGAACGGCGCCAACATTGCGGCGAGCGTTCTGCTGACCGTGCCTGGCATTTTTCAGGGCGCGGTCCTGTTCCGGCCCATGGTGCCGTTTGTGCCCTCGGCTCCGCCGGATCTACAGGGCGTGGCGATTCTGCTGGCGGCCGGCGAGCGCGACCCCATTGTCGAAACAGGGAATACAGACCTGCTGCAGTCCATCTTCGACTCCGCCGGCGCCGATGTCTCACTTTACCGGCATCCCGGCGGACACGAACTGGGTCACGACGACCTGCTGGCCGCCAGGCGCTGGATGGCGGGCCGGGTTGCCTCGCGATCGCAAATGGCCGGCTAGTTGACGCCGGCCAGGAACTGCTTCAGCGTGGCCAGGGCCATCGGCTTGTTTTCCCGCCGGACGTTGTGGCCCGCGCCATCGATGTGAACAATCTTGCCTTTCGGCAGCAGGGCGGCGGTCTCCTCATTCTGTTTGCGGAGGTCGCCTTGCGCGTCGGCTTTCAGGATGAGCGTGGGCGCCGTGATTTTAGGCAGGATCTCCGTCATCGGCGGGCGGCCGCCCATGCCGACCAGGGCCGTCGCCGGGTGATGCCGGCGCTTGGAGGGCGCCCAGAGACGGCACTCCTCCTCGCCCCACTTGGGCGAGTTCTTCATGCAGTCGGCCGTCAGTTCGTCCAGGGACATGTTGTTGCGCGCGATCATCCGTTGAATGCGCTCTTCCGGAGTGCCTTGCGCGGCGCCAGGGACGGGAGTGCCCGGCCTGCGCGGCACGAGGCCCGGATCCTCCAGGATCACGGCCTTCGGGACATCCGGGTATTTGGAGGAGAACCACGCGACGGAGCTGCTGCCCATGGAGTGCCCCATCAGAATCGGCTTCACGATCTTCAGCTCGCGAATGAAGGCGGCCAGGTCTTCCACCTGCGCGTCGGGACCATCGCCCACTTTGGGCGGGTCGGTCAGGCCATGTCCGCGAGCATCCACCAGGTAGATGTCGTAGCCGCTGGTGAGCTCCTTGGCGAGTCCCGTCCAGCAGAGTCCGTCATCGGAGGAGCCGTGGGCGAAGATCATCACGGGCTTGCCTGGATTGGCGGCGTGCCAGTAGTGAATGCGGATCCCATTGCCGTAGACATACGAATCGGTCCAACCGGCTACGGGGGCCGCCTGGAGCATCAGGGCGAGAGCAAAGACAGAGATCATCGAAGTCTCCTTTTCCGGCACTCATAATATCGGAGTTCCGGCTCCGCGATGGGGAGGCCGGCCACGCACGGGGGGCAGCCGGATCAGGGCTCCAGACGAACGCTGCGGCGCACCTGCTGGAAAGCAGGAAGAAGGCGCAGTTTGTCGAAGGCCGGTTCGGCATCCAGGAACAGCATGTCGGCCTCGTGCGCCGCGACGCCCAACTTCAGCTCTGCCAGCGCCTGCGCCATTTCGTTCAGCGCGGTGAACACCAGCGCCCGGTGGACGTGGACAACGGGCTCGATTGCGAGTTCGCTGAGAATGGCTCGTGCCTGTTCGAGGCGTCCAGCCTGGGCGAGCGCCGCCGCATACCTGGCCAGGATCTCCGAGGAGCGGGGGAGGGTGCGCAGCGCCGTTTCCAACTCGCTGACCGCCTCGAGGTGACGTCCCATGATGGAGAGCACCGTCCCGCGCAGAAAGTGCGCACTGCCTGAGCGCGGCGCAACGGCCAAAAGCCGGCCGGCCTCCTGCAGGGCCTCGTCATACTGCCTGGCGGCGTAGAGGATGACCCCGTAGTCGTTGACCGTGCTCATGGTAAGCGGATCCAGTTCCCGGGCGAGACAGATCTGGTCGATCGCCTCGGCATGCCGGGCACGGCTCATCAGGAACATCCCATAGGATTGATGAGTACGCGCGATCCCCGGCGCGGACTGCAGTCCTTTGCGGAGGTAGGTCTCCGCCGTCTCCGGATCCCAGTCGATAATCATGGCGATGCGCCCTCGGAGCGACACCGCCTCCGGCAGCACCGGGTCGAGCTCCAGGGCGAGGTCTGCTTCCCGGCGCGCAGCATCGAAGTAGCGATGCGGGTCGGCGTCGGAATGAAACCCATGGGAGAGGTAGGCGTCGCCCAGCGCGGCGTGGGCGCGTGCATGATGGGGATCCAGCGCGACGGCCTGCTCAAAGAGCTGCCTAGCCTTTGGGAGTCCGCCCTCGTTCGGCCGGGACCGGAAATAGAGCCCCCTCAAGTAAAGCTCATGGCCCTCGGCCTGATTGCGGGAGCGCTGCTTGCGGGATGCCGGCCCGGACGGGGCATCCGTGGCGGGTAACGAAAGGGATTGCCGGATGGCGACAGCGAAGGCTTCCGGCAGAGCTTCCAGTTCGGCGACGCTCACATTCAGATGTTCCGACCAGATGTAGTAGCCTTTCTCGACATCCAGCAGGCGTGCGGTGACCGACCAGGTGTCCTGCTGTTGCGAGCCTGTATGCCGCAACGTGCCGATGACGATGTACTCCACGTGCGCAGCCACGGCCCGCTTCTGCAGATCCTGCGTCGATTCCGGCTCGCGGCCCGTAGTGCCTGCCAGTGAAATCACCCGCAGGGACTGGGACCGGGCCAACAGGGCGGTCAGCTCCTCAGTCAATCCCAGGGCGACGTATTCGTTGCCGGCATCCCCGGTCAGGTTCTGGAACGGAAGCAGGCCCAGTTTGATCGGCGCATGCAGGGGCCGCCAGGAGAAAGCCAGCCACCCGGCGGAGACGGCCAAGGCGAGGGCCGCGGCGGCCACGGGCAGCCATGCCCGCAGCCGGGAGGGCAACGGAGCGGGTTTGTCCTGTTCCTCCATCCGGAGGTCGAAGCTCGGAACATACTGGCCGCGTGGAATGGTGATGGCGAGCTCATCCGTACGGCCCTCGGTTTCGTAATAGCGCGAAAGCCGGATCCGCAGGTTTCGCATCTGGACTCGAACCAAGGCATCGGATTGCGTATCCCAGCTGGCCTCGCGGTGGAAGACTCCCACGCCGATCAGGGATTCCTTCAGGTCGCCGCCGCGTCCTGCCAGCGCCTCGTCAATCAGCCATGAGAACAGACCGCGAAGACGCTCCGTGTCTGCGAAGGCCGCAGAGTGCAGGATGCGCTGAACCTGGCTCCGGATCTGGGCGGGGGTCGGCGGAGAACTCCGGGCTGGGTGTTCGGCGGGCATGGCGGCTGCCTCCTAACGTCTCCTGCGGGGGGCGTAAATGTTAAACCGCTTCCATTAGCTGACGGCAAAATGTTGAGCTGGTATGGCTTGTGGCAGTTTACCGTTAATAAGGTCAAAAGATCTGGAAATCTAAGTGCGCGAGCAGTAGTATACACCACGTGCAGTAGCACTTGTGACCCCCAAGTCGTGATACTGGCACGAACGTGGAGGGGCCGATCTCGGTTGGCCGGAGGAACACGCTGGTGGATCTGGCGCATTGTCGCATGCGGGGCGCCGCGAGGGACTTGACGGCACCCCATTCGAGGACCGGAGGGTGAGGCGAACCGTACCTTAGCGAGACCAAATTGCAGGTGCGGTGGATCGTGGAGGAGCCTCTCCGGTCCCGAATCTCGGACCAATGAGAATGGTTCACTCCTCGGCCTGGTCCGCCATGATGTGAAAAGCCCGTTTCCTGCCAGTATTCACGATGCGGCCGCTGAACTTGAGCGCACCGTTGATGAGCAGATTTACCGGCCGGTTCACGGGGAAGTCGAATTCCACTACATCGTCCGGCTGGAGCCCCAGCATCTGTTCCACCGTGAGCGAGGGACCCTGCAGCCGGGCATCGAACTTCAGCTGGGCCGGTCTGATCAACCGCAGAATCCGCGCCTGCTCTTCTTCCGTCGATTCCGACTTCCGAACCGACCACTGCTGGTCGAACTTCTGCCGCAGCATCTTGATGATGATCGACGGGATGCCCAGGTTCATCATCCCGGCCACTTCGCCGATGCGGATCTCCATCCCGACGGTGACCACCGCCTCGTTCGGAGCGAGAATCTGAAGCAGTTGCGGCTCAGTCTCATGCGCCTCGATGGCGAAGTTAATCTGCGAGATGGGTGACCAGGCTTCGCGCAGGTCGTGCAGGATAATGCGGAACAGGCCGTCAAGAATCGACTGCTCAATTTCCGTGATCTCGCGGGTGACCTTGTAGGGGGTCTTCCCACTGCCCCCCAGCAGCATCTCCAGGATGGGAAAGACCATGGTGGGGTTCAATTCCAGCACGGCATTGCCGTCGAACGGCCGCATGCTGAGGCTGACGATGCAGGTGGGGGCGGGCAGGCACTGGGAGAACTCGAGGAACGACAGCTGTTCCACCGAGATCAGGTTGACCATGACATACGCGCGCAGGTAGGCGGAGAGGCTCGAGGCCAGCGACCGCGCGAAGTTGTCGTGCAGCAGGTGAATCGCACGCAACTGATCCTTGGCGATCCGGTCCGGTCTGCGAAAGTCGTAAGGCTGCGCCTTTCGTGCCGGATCCTCCTCGTTCGAGGCGCCTTGCAGGTTTCGAAATACGCTATCGATTTCGTCCTGGCTCAACAGACGGTCCGAGGCCATACTCTTTCACTATCGGCCCGGATTCCGTTTGCGAGCATGAAGGATCTTTCCGTATCACCTAAGCGCGGCGGGCTATTCACCGGGGTAGCCCGCCGCCTCCTGGTGGTTACTTCAGGTCGCGCACTACCCGGAAGCCGGTATAGTCCGGACGCGCCTTCCTGGTCGCCTTGGCATCGGCGGGCCGGTCGGCGCTGCCGCCGAGGGCGACCGTCGATCCATCTTTCTTCGTGACCCATTCGGCTACGTTGCCGCCCAGGTCGAAGAGCGGATCCTCGCCGCTGCCCGTGAAGCTGCCCACGGGTCGCAGCAGGGCACCCGGCGCCATTCCCTCAATCAACGAACTCAGCCGGGCTTCGTCGTCCATATTCACCGTGTAGCCGGCCCAATGGTCGAGAGTGTTCTCGTTCTTCGACCGGGTGAGCAGCGAGCCCAGTTCCTCTTCCGTGCCGAGCCGGTAGTTCTGGCCGGTTTGCTTCGAGAGCCAGGCGCAATAGGCCTTCGCCTGGTCGGCCGTGATGCCGCCGGCCGGATAGGCCTCGGTGCCGGGAGCCACTTTATACGAGCCCTCGAACGCATGGAACTGGCTCCGCGTGACCTCAAAGCGGCCAATCGCGATCGCGCCCCGTTCGACGGTTTCCGGCGTTTGCGGCAGGCTCTTCGTCTTGAGCAATGCGGCCAGGGCGGATTCCGGCTTCAGGGCTTCGTTCGTGTCGCTGGCGGTACCGAAGAGATACTTGTCGAACCAGGCGAGCTCTTCCTCCACCTTGCGGCGTTGATGGACGTACTTGCGCGGCCCGTGTGCCTCACCCGGGAACAGGATGAACTTCACGTCGGTCTGCCCGTAGTGCTGCAACGCGCGGTAGTGCTGCCAGCCCTGCTCAGTGGGCACCTGTTTGTCCTCGGTCCCAAAGAAGATGATGGTGGGTGTCTTGACCTTGTCCATGCGGTACAGCGGCGACTTGCTGATATACAGTTGCGGATCCTCCATCGGCGTCTTACCCAGGTAGTACTTCTCGAAGGAGTCGCCGAACACAGCATTGCCCCAGTCGCTGGACCAGTTCACATCGCCCGCGCCGGCGCCGGCGACCTTGTACCGTGTGGTGCGGGTCGTGAGCTCGATCGTAATGATCGACCCGTTCGACCAGCCCATCACGCCCATTTTGTCGGGATCGATGATCCCCTTGGCGATGAGGGAATCGACGCCCTTCTCGACATCGATCCACTCCAGGTCATTGTACTTGCCGCCGGAGATGGACTCGCCCCACTTCAGCCCGTAGTTGGAGGACCCGTGGTAGTTCGGCTTGAAGAGGAACGCTCCGCGCTGCGCGTAAAGCTGGTGCGGGTAGCCCATTGATTCGTTGAAGGCGTAAGGATCGTGGCCGTGCGGGCCGCCATGGATCATGACCACCAGCGGATACTTCCTGCCTGCCGTGTAGTTGTGCGGGTAGTAGAGGATCCCCTCCACCTGCTCGTCCTGAGCGCCCTTCCAGGTCACAAGTTCGGTCTTGGCGATGGGCTTCTTCTTCCAGTCGGAGTTCGGCTCGAGGAAGGTCTTGGCCTCTGCAAACCGCGCGCCCTCCAGCTTCGCGAGCATCCACTTCGCGGGTTCGCTGGAGGTCGAGATGGTGTAGATAATCTGCTGGCCGTCGTCCGAGACCGTCACCGCCTGAACGTTCTCTGTCTCGATCCAGGTCTTCGTCCAGGCATCGCCTGAGCGCGTATAGCGGGCCGCGCGGTTCCGCGCTCCATTCGCGAGCAGCGCCACGAAGCCGTCCGGAGTCAGGCTGATGCCCGAGCTGAGGCCGTTCTCCCAGCCCAGATCCACCCTGGTCATCTTCGACGCGGCGACGTCATAGAAGTAGAGCAGGTTCACCGAGGCGTTGTATAGGTAAGGATGCGTCGTGTATGGGGCGGAGAAGTAGAGGCCTTTGCTGTCGGTGGTCCAGTTGAAGCTGCGCGGCAGCACCTTTCCATCTGTGAAGAGCTGGGTACTCTTGCCTGACTTCAGGTCGTGCAGGAAGGTCACCGGCTTCACTTTCTGATCGTAGGTTTCCGCCAGGCTGCGGTTGTGCAGCGTCACGGCCCAGGCGCCATCGGGCGAGGCGAAGACCGATGTGATGCGATCCGCATTGGTTGTCAGCCGGGTGGACTTCGAACCCTTCACTTCGAACTTGAACAGCCGGACCGGCGGAGCGTGTTTCTCGTCGTCCACCACCTGGGAGGTATCCTTGCGCTCCTTTACTTTCTGGTCGTAGAGGGAGGCATCTTCCGGCGCGGCGATCAGTAGCGAATCGTTGTCGAGCCACTCAAACGCACGGACGCCCTTTTCGAATTTGGTGACGGACCACGGCTCACCGCCCGCCAGGCTCAGGAACCAGACCTGCATTCCGCCGGGCGCGTTATCGGGCGGCGCGGCGGCCGCCGCCGGTGGCTTCCGCGCGGTCAGGAACGCGATCCGCTTGCCGTCCGGCGAAAATTTCGGGCTGCTCTCGCTGTCGTTCCCGCGCGTGAGCTGCACTTCTTCCAGATCGCCCAGCCGCTTCAGATAGAGATGCGAGATTGCCTCGCCCTTCTCCTTGTTCATCCGCGACTTCACATAGACAGCCGCTTTGCCGTCCCGGGAGAGCTCCAGTCCGGACGCCCGTTCCTGCAGCAGAATATCGTCGACAGTCCATTTCTCAGCTGCGGAAAGCAGCGACACCACGGCCAGACCAACCAAAAAGATCCGCATGGTGTTCATTGTAAACAGAGCGGGCGGGACCGCCGGAAGGAGCCCCGCCCGTTCTGGTGTGGATTCAGCTTCTACTGGCCGGTGAACGTGTAGCTTCCGGATTTCACCTCAAAGACGGAGGCACCGCCCTCGACATGGTCCGGCTTCAGGCCGCCGGACCCGCTGGCGCCCGCACCGGGCACGTAGACCGTGGCCGACGTGTTGGGAGGCACCGTGACCTGCATGGTCACCTTGCCGCCCTGCTTCGTCCAGTTGCTGACAATACGGCCGTACGGCGAGACGTGGCTTGCCTTCACGTTGGTCAGGCCGCTTGCCGTGAACGGACGGATGGAGAAGTGCTGGAAGCCCGGGTGCGCCGGATCGGGCCGGATGCCCGCCAGGTACTCATACATCCACACGCCCAGATCGCCGATCTGCATCACGTGGTTGCCGGAGTTCATGGCCGGGTCGGCCGTATCGCCGTTCCAGAGTTCCCACACGGTCGTCGCGCCCTTCTGCACCATGTAGCCCCAGCCGGGGTAAGTCTTCTGGGTGGCGATCGTGAGCGCCAGATCGGCCCGGCCATTGTCGGAGAGGGTCCGCATCAGCCACTGCGCGCCGACGAGGCCGACACCCACATGGTTGTTGCTCTCCTTCTCGATCTTTGCCACCAGCCGGTCGAACACCGCCGTGCGGCTCTCGCCGGGCACAAGGTCGAACGCCAGCGGCAGGATGCTCGAGGTCTGGGTCCCGTTGTCGAATCTCGACTCGGCCTGCTTGAAGTAGGCCCGCAGGAATGCCGCCTTTACGGTGGCGGCCAGGTTCTGATACTCGGTGCTGTCGGCCGGTTGCCCCGCGAGTTTGGCGTAGCGGCTCATCAGTTCGAGCATGTGGAAATAGTAGGCTGTGCTCAACAGCGCACCCGCCGTGACCCGGGCCGGATCCTGCGAGTGAATGAGTTCGGGCTTTTCCGGAGGAACGCACCAGTCGCCGTAGGTATTCTTCGGCATGATGCCGTCCTTGAGGAACCCGCGCATATACTCCACCCACTTCCTCATCGCCGGATAGTTCCGCTCGATGACGCGTGAGTCGCCGTACTGTTCGTAGATCATGTTGGGCGCCAGGATGAACGTGCTGGGCCAGACGATCCCGTCGTTGTAGAGGACCCAATAGCTGGGCGAGACATCCGGAATGCTGCCCGAGTCGCGCTGGGAGTCCTTCAGATCGTTCATCCACTTCGTATAGAAGGCGGCGATGTCGAACAGATAGCTCTCACTGCGGCTCACGATGCTGCGATCGCCCAGCCAGCCCTGGCGCTCATCGCGCTGCGGGCAGTCGGTGGGGATGCTGCGGTAGTTACCCCGAATCCCCCAGTAAATGTTGTGGTGGATCCTGTTGAGCATCGGGTCGGACGATTCGAAGTCGCCCGTGCGTGGCATGGCGTCGTGCACGACGCGGCCCTCGATCGAGGCCAGCGTCGGCTTGCCAGGATACCCGCTGACCTCCACGAACCGGAAGCCGTGATACGTGAATCTCGGCTCCCACGTTTCGGCCGCTCCACCCTTGAGGGTGTAGAGATCTGTCGCGCGCGCTGACCGCAGATTGTCGAGGTAGAGGTTGCCATCCGGCCGCAGCGTTTCGGCATGGCGCAGCATGACCTGGTCGCCTTTGCGGCCCGTCACCCGCAGCCGCAGCCAGCCCACCATGTTCTGGCCCATGTCGAAGATGTAGACGCCCGGCCGGATCTCGCTGACCTTCAGCGGCTTGATCGTCTCGATCACCTTTAACGGCTCCGCCATCTGCGCTTCCAGCGCCCCGGGCGGCGGCTGCAGCGCTTCCACCGGCTGCCAGCGGGTGTCGTCAAACCCGGCATTGGCCCAGCCTGGCATCTCTTTCGTGGCGTCGTACTCTTCGCCGTCGTATTCGTTATTCACGCGGACCGGGCCGTCGGATGTCACCTTCCAGGTCGCATCGCTGACAATGGTTTCGCGCCTGCCGTCCGCATACTCGAGTTCCAGTTGCAGCAGGAGTTTGGGCACATCGAAACCCACCGTTCCAATCGGGACGCTGTTGCGCGGCGCCCAATAGCGTCCATTGCCCAGCATGACGCCCAGCGCGTTGTCGCCGGATTTCAGCTGCTTCGTGACATCGTGCGTGACATAGAAGACCCGCTTGCCGTACTCCGAGAGGTTAGGCGAAAGAACGTCATCGCCGGCCTTGCTTCCGTTCACATACAATTCGCTCAAGCCGAGGCCGGACACATACGCCGTTGCGCGCCGCAAGCCGCTGCCCACGGCGAACTCCTTGCGCAACAGGCGAGCCGGCAGGGCTCGTTCGCCCTGGAATCCGGCATCGCCCCAGGGCTTCATGCCGTAGTCGCCCAGTTCGCGGGCGGCGGTCCAGGGACCCGTCTCGGATGCCGCGGCCTGCCATGTGGAACCAGTGCGGAACACCAGCGGTTCGCCGGAGGTGAACTGAACCTGCAGCGTGCCGATGAGCCCCGCCGGGCCTTCCTTTGTGTTTTTGGCCTGCACCAGAATCGTGTTTTCGCCCTGTTTCAGGAGCGGTGCTACATCAAGCACCTCGGGCAGGCTGGGCTGATTGCCGCGGCCCGCCGGTTTCCCGTTGATTGAAAGCTCAAAACTGTTGTCGGCCCCCAGAACGAACATGGCGTGGCGCAGGGTCCGGCCAGCGGGCAGCGTCACCTTTGCCGAGAACCAGCGCGTCGCCGCAGGAGCTTTGACCGCGGGATCAGCCTCGTTGAACCAGATCCACTTCGCCGTGGTGATCAGTTGAAACGGACTGTTCGGGGACCGGTAGTCCGTATAGGCGCCCTGGCCAATCCACTTGCCTTTCCAGTCGGATGCCTGGAGCAGGCCCATGGACCATTGCCCCGTTTCGCTCCACGCCGAGAGGTTGCCGGACTGGTCCCACACCTGCACCTGCCAGTAGACCGCCATCCCTGTTTCCAGAGGTTTGCCCTTATACGGGATGAGCACGCTCTGAGCCGACTCCACCTTTCCGGAGTCCCACAAATCCCCAGTGCCTGACTTGAGATTCGCCGGGGAGGAAGCCGCCAGCACCCGGTAGGCCGACTGAGCCAGGCCGCGCGCCGCTGCGTTCCGCGCCTCCAGAACCCAACTTAAACGTGGTGCTGTTTCGGAGATGCCCGCGGGATTCCTGCGGTGCTCCACCGTGAGCCCGGCAGGCTGAAATGCGGCAGGCGCCGCCGATAGCAGAACAGCCCCCATCAATGCTAAGCTAGACAACCACTTGTGCATGGATAAGTCCTTCGAGGTCAACTTCAAGGGATGAGTCCCGCCTGGTCGCGGGAACCCCCTATTCCATCTGAAACAGAAGCCGAACGCAAGGCTCTGGGAACGCTGCCTCGATGGAGCCTATCAAAAGTTTCTTGATCGTTGAAAAGTAACGTCGTAAGCACGACGGTCGCCACTCTATATAGTGCACTTCGCGCCCCCCTGTGATCGGGTGTCTCAAATTCTGAAATGACGGAAACCCTGTTGACCACTAGAACTATCTCCGGCCGCTGGGCCGCCATAACGCTTGCTGTCCTCGCCCTGGCCGGAACTGGCTGTAATCGTGGTGGAGCGGCGTCCAAAAAAGATGCATCAAAGAAGGGCGATGCCGTCCCGGTGAGCGTGACCGCGGTCGCGAAACGCGACGTGCCGCTGGACCTCGAAGTCATCGGGAACGTGGAAGCCTACTCGGTGATCTCCGTGCGGTCGCAGGTCAGCGGGTTGCTGCAGAAGGTCCATTTCAAGGAAGGCGACTTCGTATCGAAAGGACAGGTTCTGTTCTCCATCGATCCCAGCCCGTTCAACGCTGCCCTCCGCGAGGCCGAGGCGAACCTGACCCGGGCGGAAGCGCAAATCGGCCAGGCCCAGGCCACCCTCAAGCGGGATATCGCCCAGGCCAAGTACGCCGGACAACAGGCCGACCGCTACAAATCATTGCAGAAGGAAGGCATCGTTTCGAAGGAGCAGGTGGACCAGTTCACCACCGCCGCCGATACGAACTCCGAGATCATTCGAGTCGACGAAGCCGCCATACGCAGCGCCGAAGCCTCGGTGGTGGCCGCGCGCGCGCAGGTCGATAATGCCAGGATCCAGGTGGGCTATACCACCATCCGCTCGCCTATTGACGGCCGCACCGGTAACATCACCGTCAAAGAAGGCAACATCGTCTCCTCCAACACGATTGAGCTGACCTCGATTAACCAGGTGCAGCCGATCTATGTCACCTTCGCCGCCCCGGAATCGAATCTCGCCGAGATCAAGAGGTTCGCCGCCGAAGGCAGACTGCCGGTCACTGTGCTGCCCTCGGAGGGCGAAGAAGTCACGCCCGAGATCGGCACCCTGACCTTCGTCGACAACAACGTCGACTCCACCACCGGCACTATTAAGCTCAAGGGCACTTTCCCGAATGCAGAACGCCATCTCTGGCCCGGGTCGTTCGTACGGGTCCGGCTGCGGCTGTCGACCCGCAAGGATGCGCTCATCGTTCCGGCCCAGGCGGTGCAGGAAGGTCAGGATGGCCAGTTCCTCTACGTGGCTACGGACAAGATGACCGTCGAACAGCGGCCCGTGAAGGTAGGCTCGCGCAGCGGTCAGGATATGGTGATTGACCAGGGTGTGGAAGCCGGCGAGAAAGTCGTGGTGGAAGGCCAGCTCCGGCTGGCGCCGGGCATGAAGATCCGCATTCGCGAAGGACGGCCGGGTGGTCCGGGCAAGGGTGGAAAGAAAGGTGGCGGTGGGGCAGCCGTCACCGCCGCAGAGACTCCGCAGGGCGCTCCCGCAGCGGACGCCCCGCCTGCACAGGACGGCAGTACAACTCCGGGCGCCCGCAAGGGCCGCAAGGGCGAGCACAAAAAACAGTGAACATCTGCGAGACCTTCATCCGTAGACCCATTGCCACCAGCCTGCTGATGCTGGCGGTGGCCCTGTTTGGCATTCTGGCCTACCGGGCGCTGCCCGTCAGCGACATGCCGCGCGTGGACTTCCCCACGCTGGTCGTCTCCGCCAGCCTGCCTGGAGCCAACCCCGATACCATGGCCTCCGCCGTGGCCACTCCGCTGGAGCGCCAGTTCACGGGCATTGCCGGCATGGATTCGATGATCTCGTCGAACTCCACCGGCAATTCGCAGATCACGCTCACCTTTGATCTCTCCCGCGACCTGGACGGCGCCGCCGTCGATGTCGAAACCGCCATCGCCGAAGCCATGCCGCTGCTGCCGCCTGGCATGCCCAGCCCGCCGTCGTTCCGCAAGTTCAATCCCGGCGACGCGCCGGTAATCTTTCTTAGCCTGACCACCAAGGTCCTGCCCATGTGGAAGCTCGACGAGTATGCGCAGAACATCATTGCGCAGCGGCTCTCCATGGTGACTGGCGTAGCGCAGGTCCAGGTGATGGGGGCGCAGAAGTACGCCGTGCGCGTGCAGGTCGACCCGGACCAGCTCGCGGCGAAGAAGATCGGCCTCAACGAAGTCAGCCAGGCACTCTCCGACTGGAATGTGAACGAACCCACGGGCACGCTGTATGGACCGCACCAGTCCTACAACGTTCTGGCCAGCGGCCAGCTGATGCGCGCCAAGGACTACGAGTCGCTGGTGGTCACCTATCGCAATGGGGCGGCGGTGCGCCTGCGCGACGTCGCCAATGTCCTCGACAGTGTGGAGGACGACAAGACCGCCTCCTGGATCTACACCGGCAACACGAATGAGCGCGCCATCAACCTGATGGTGATGCGCCAGCCCGACAGCAACACCATCGAAGTGACCGACGCCGTGAAGGCGCTGATCCCGATGTTCCAGGCGCAACTGCCCCCCAGCGTCACGCTGGCTGTGCGCGGCGACCGGTCCAAGAACATCCGCGAGTCCTTCACCGATATTCAGATGACCATGGCCGTCACGCTCGGCCTGGTCATCATGGTGATCTTCATCTTCCTGCGGAACCTCTCGGCCACCGCCATCCCCACCATGGCTCTGCCGTTCTCCATCATCGGCACGTTCTCCATCATGTATGTGCTCGACTTCAGCCTGAATAACATCTCGCTGATGGCGCTCATCCTATGCGTCGGCTTCGTCGTGGACGATGCCATCGTGATGCTGGAGAACATCGTCCGCCACATGGAAAAAGGCGAGTCGGCCATGCAGGCCAGCCTGCGCGGCTCGCGTGAGATCGGCTTCACCATCGTCTCGATGACCATTTCGCTGGCGGCTGTGTTCATCCCCCTGCTGTTCATGGGCGGCATCCTGGGCCGCCTGTTCCGCGAATTCGCCGTCTCGATCTGCGTCGCGATTCTCATTTCCGGCATGGTGTCGATTTCGCTGACGCCCATGCTCTGCAGCCGCTTCCTCCGGCCGGTGAATCATCTGCGGCACGGCTGGCTCTACAACCTGATCGAGCGCGGGTTCATGGCCATCCACCGCGTCTATGAACGCAGCCTCGGCTGGGTGCTGCACCACCGGCCGGTCATGCTCGCGATTTTCGTCATCATGCTGGGCGTCACGGGCTGGCTGTTCACGGTCGTCCAGAAAGGCTTCATCCCGGAAGTCGACAGCGACCAGATGTTCGTCACCGTCGAGGCCGCCCAGGGCACCTCGTTCTACCAGATGGCGAAATACCAGCAGCGCGTCGGCGAGATCCTGCGCAAGGATCCCAACATCGAGACAATCATGCTGAGCGCCGGCGGATCGTTCAATGCCAGCGCCAGCTCCGGCCGCCTCATGGTACAGCTGAAGCCGCGCCGCGAGCGCACTCTCAGCGTCTTTGAAGTGGTGAACGAACTGCGTCCGAAGCTGGCCACGATTTCCGGCATCCGCGCCTTTCCCTCCGTCCCCGCCGCCATCCGCATTGGCGGCCGCCGGTCGAAGGCGCAGTACGATTTCACCCTGCAATCGCCGGATACGGCCGAGTTGTACGCGGAGGCCAGCAAGTTCGAAGAAGTGGTAGCCAAACTGCTGGGACTGCTCGATGTCGCCTCTGATCTCGAGGTGAAGAATCCGCGCGTCAACGTCAGCATCGACCGCGACAAGGCGGCTGCCCTGCAACTGAACCTGCTGCAGGTGCAGGGCTCGCTCTACAGCGCGTTCGGTCCGCGCTGGGCCACCACCATCTACTCCTCCATGAGCCAGAACCGGGTGCTCATGGAGCTGCAGCCCAAGTACCAGGCGCATCCCGACACCATTCCGACGCTGTACTTCAAGTCGGACAACGGCAACGTCGTGCCCTTCCAGTCGTTTGGCAAGATGTACATCGATGCCGGTCCGCTCACCGTGAACCACTCCGGCCAGCTGCCCTCCGTCACCATCTCGTTCAACCTGCGTCCCGGCATGGCGCTTGGCGATGCGGTGGACCTCATCCAGGACGCCGCCATCCGGCATCTGCCGGCCAGCATTACGCCCAGCTTCCAGGGCACCGCCAAGGCCTTCCAGGATTCCCTGAAGAACCTGGGCCTGCTTCTGCTGGTCGCCATCCTCGTCGTCTACATCGTGCTGGGCGTGCTCTATGAGAGCTACATCCATCCGTTGACGATCCTCTCCGGCCTTCCGTCCGCCGGCTTCGGCGCGCTGCTCACGCTGCTGCTCTTCAATGTCGAACTGAATATCTATGGGTTTGTCGGCATGATCCTGCTCATCGGCCTGGTCAAGAAGAACGCGATCATGCAGATCGACTTCGCTCTCGAGGCCGAACGCAAGGAGGGCAAATCGCCGGCGGAGGCGATCTATGAGGGCTGCCTCACGCGTTTCCGGCCCATCATGATGACCACCATGTCGGCCCTGCTCGGTGCCCTGCCCATCTCGCTGGGCTACGGCGCCGGAGGCGAAGCCCGCCGCCCGCTCGGGCTCACCGTCATGGGCGGCCTGGTCTGCTCTCAGTTGCTCACGCTCTATCTGACGCCGGTGGTCTACACCTACATGGCCACAATCGTGGATCGCTGGCGGTCGCGGCATAAGAAAGTTTCCCTTGACGCGATCCCGGCCGGAATCACCACCAGCGGAACTGCCAAATGAACATTTCCGAACTCTTTATTAAACGGCCCATCGCCACCAGCCTTTTCATGTGCGCCATCATTCTGTTCGGAATGGTGGCCTACCGGTCGCTGGCGGTCAGCGATCTGCCGAATGTGGACTTCCCCACACTCCTGGTCACGGCCAGTCTGCCCGGAGCGAATCCCGAGACCATGGCGTCGGCCGTCGCCACGCCGATGGAAAACCAGTTCTCGACCATCGCCGGCCTGAACTCGATGACTTCGGTGAACTCCCAGGGCGCCACGCAGATTACGCTGGAATTCGATCTCAGCCGCAGCCTGGACGGCGCTGCCGTCGACGTACAGGCGGCCATCACCCAGGCCTCGCGCCTGCTGCCGCCGGGCATGCCCACTCCGCCGACCTTCACCAAGGTGAACCCGGCCGATCAACCTATCCTTTATCTGGCGCTCACCTCCCCCACGCTGCCGCTGTATACACTCGACGAATATGCGGAAACCCGCATCGCGCAGCGCATCTCCATGGTGAGCGGCGTTGCCCAGGTTCAGGTGCTGGGCGCGCAGAAGTACGCCGTTCACGTCCAGATGGATCCCCAGAAGCTGGCCGCGCACCAGGTGGGCATCAACGAGATCGAAACGGCACTCAAGAACTGGAATGTGAACCTGCCCGCCGGCTCCATCATCGGACCCCAGCGCGCTTTCACCTTGCAGGCTTCCGGCCAGCTGACGAATGCCGCCGCGTATCGCCCGCTGGTGGTCTCCTACCGCCGCGGCACGCCGGTTCGCCTGGAAGAGCTCGGTCAGGTGATCGACGGCGTGGAAGATGACAAGACCGCTTCCTGGTTCTATCGCCACGGACCCGGCAACCGCGCCGTCGTCCTTGCTATCCAGCGCCAGCCCGGCACCAACACCATCGCAGTCACCGATGCGATCAAACATCTCATCCCGCTATTCCAGTCCGAGCTGCCGCCGTCGGTGAAGATGGAGATCTTCTACGACCGCTCCGACACCATCCGCGAGTCCTACGACGACGTGCAGTTCACCATGGTGCTGACACTTGGACTGGTGGTGATGGTCATCTTCCTCTTCCTGAGAAACTTCTCGGCCACGGTCATCCCCAGCCTCGCGCTGCCGTTCTCGGTCATCGGCACCTTCGCCGTGATGTACCTGCTGGACTACAGCCTCGACAACCTGTCGATGATGGCCCTCATCCTCTCCATCGGCTTCGTGGTCGATGACGCCATCGTCATGCTGGAGAACATCGTCCGCCACATCGAAATGGGCGAGGAGCCGATGGCTGCCGCCCTCAAGGGATCCAGGGAGATCGGCTTCACCATCGTCTCCATGACCCTGTCGCTGGCCGCCGTGTTCATCCCTGTCCTCTTTATGGGCGGCGTGCTCGGCCGCCTGTTCAAGGAATTCGCGGTCACCATCTGCGTCTCGATCCTGATCTCCGGCGTCGTCTCCGTCACCCTCACGCCGATGCTTTGCAGCCGCTTCCTGCGCGCCGCGCATCATCAGACCAAGGGCTGGTTCTACAACACAACGGAACGTTTCTTTGACGGCATGCTGCGGCTGTACGACTCCACCCTGCAGGTCGTCCTGCGCTTCCGCCGCGCCACTCTGGCCGTCAGCTTCGTCGTACTCGTGATCACCGGCTGGATGTTCGTCGACATCCCCAAGGGCTTCATCCCCGATCAGGATACCGACCAGATGCTGATCACCACCGAAGCCGCACAGGGCACCTCTTACTACCAGATGGTCAAGTACCAGCAGTCCATCGCCGAGGAAGTGCAGGCCGACCCCAACGTCGACTCCCTGGTCTCCAGCGTCGGCGGCACCACCTCCACCACGCTGGGCGGGCCCAACTTCGGCCAGATGATCGTGCACCTCAAGCCGCGCCACCAGCGCAAGATGCTGGTGAACGAAGTCATCGACACCCTGCGGCCCAAACTCACCCAGTACCCCGGCATGAAGGTGTATCTGCAGAATCCCCCGGCCATCCAGATCGGCGGCCAGGTCACCAAGAGTATCTACCAGTTCTCCATGCAGTCGCCCGACAAGGACGAGCTCTACAAGGCGTCGCGCCGCATGGAAGCCGAGATCGCCGAGATGCCCGGACTGGAAGACGTCACCAGCAACCTGCTGGTACAGAGCCCGCAGATCCACGTCAACATCGACCGGGATAAGTCCGCCGCGCTGCAGATCAACGCGCAGCAGGTGGAAAACGCCCTCTACGATGCGTACGGCCCGCGCTGGGTCTCCACCATCTACGCGCCGGTGAACGAGTACAAGGTGCTGCTGGAGCTCATGCCGAGATACCAGGCCGATCCCAACGCCCTCTCCATGCTCTACCTGAAGACCACCGGCGGCCGGCTCATTCCGCTCGACTCCGTCGCCGAAGTCACCAGCGATACCGGACCCCAAACCGTCAATCACTTCGGCCAGTTGCCCGCCGTCACCATCTCGTTCAACCTGCGCCCCGGCACCAGCCTCGGCGACACGGTGACCCGCATCGAAAACCTCGCCAAGGAACAGCTTCCGCCCACCGTGAGCACCGCCTTCCAGGGTGCGGCGAAGAGCTTCCAGAGTTCGCTCTCCAACCTCTGGCTGCTCTTGATTGTGGCCATTCTCGTCGTCTACATCGTGCTGGGTGTGCTGTATGAGAGCTACATTCACCCTCTGACGATTCTCTCGGGCCTGCCTTCCGCCGGATTCGGCGCCCTGGTCACTCTCTACCTCTTCCACATGGATCTGAATATCTACGCGTTCGTCGGACTCATCATGCTCATTGGCATCGTGAAGAAGAACGCCATCATGCAGATCGACTTCGCGCTCGACGCGGAACGCCAGCAGGGCATGAGCCCCGGAGAAGCCATCTACCAGGGCTGCCTCATCCGCTTCCGCCCCATCATGATGACCACCATGGCCGCGCTGCTGGGCGCGGTGCCCATCGCGCTGGGCTACGGTGCGGGCGGCGAAGCCCGCCAGCCGCTGGGCCTGGCTGTCGTCGGCGGCCTGCTGTTCTCACAGCTTGTCACGCTCTACCTGACCCCGGTGGTCTATACATACATGGCTGGCCTTCAGGACTGGCTGCGCCGCCGCAAGGGCGCCAACAACGTGCCCGAGCCCATCCCGACCACTTACTAGGGAAGCTGCACCAAAGCCACGGAATCTCTGAGGACAGCGGCCCGCAGTTCCGCGGCAGGTGCCGTGACTCGTGGTCCTCACCTCTTCTCGAACTTCACGAGGCGGCCTTCCATGGTCGCCTCCAACGCGTCGCCGTTGCGCCGCAGTTCCAGCGGTGCTCCTCCGGCGACGGAAACGGTAACCAGGTCACCCCGCTGCCGGTAGCTGCCCTCGGCGGAGTTCTGGGTGATCCCACGCTCCACCACGGACACTTTGACCTTCTCCGGCCCGTGAAAATTCAGGTGGATCGCTGTCCCCTCGCGCTGCGCCACGAATGCACCGGACAGTGAATCGTCCGTGCCGCCCTTGCCTTCCTTGCAGTAGCGTCCCAGCAAACGGCCGCCATCCAGGCAGCCTTTGCTCTCGACCGTGAAGATCTGGGTGTCGCCGCCATTGGTGACCTTCACCCGGTCGCCGTCGACGCCAAACGTACCCTCCCTGGTCATCGTCATGAACGTCAGTTCCACTTTGCCGTCCGATTTGAAGTTCATGCCGTCCAGGAAGGTGGCACCCTGCGGCTTATACACGCCGCTCACGCGCGCGCCGCAGCCCGCCAGCATCAGGCCCGCGGCCGCCAAAGGCAAAACCAGCAACGGATTTCGAATCACAGACAGCGCCTCCTTCTCCTCCGCAATGCGCGCATCGCGGGAGGAAACCGTCACGCTGACTGTGATTTCTTCAATTGGACTCCGGGCATCCCAACGCACTCAGGAACGCCCGGGCCTTGTGCCGGGTCTCGGCCAGTTCCTGGGCCGGATCCGATTGCGCCGTGATCCCGCAGCCGGTCTCGTAGTGCACGCGCCCGTTGGCGGCGACGGCCGTCCGGATCGCCACCGACAGCTCGGCCCGGCCGTCCAGGGAGAACCAGCCGATGCTGCCCATGCAGGGCCCGCGGCGGCGCTGTTCCTCGGCCACGGCCACCTCCATGGCATGAATCTTCGGGGCACCCGAGATCGACGCCGGTGGAAACGAGGCGCGCAGCAGGCCGGCGATGCCGCCGCGCAATCGCCCGCTCACCTTCGAAACCGTGTGCATCAGCGTCGGCAGCCGCATCAGCTCCGCATGCGCCTCCACGACAACCGAGCCCGGTTCGCAGACCCGGGCCAGGTCGTTCCGCACGACGTCGACAATCATGGCCAGTTCGGCCCGGTCTTTCCCGCTGTCTGTGAGCTCCGCCTCCAGCCGCGCGTTTTCCTCCGGAGTGGCGCCCAGCGGCCGGGTCCCCTTGATCGGAGCCGAACTCACCCGTCCGCCCTCCACACACAGGTACAACTCAGGACTCGTGGACAATACGGCGCGGCCGTCGCCCAGGGGAACGTAGGCCCCGAAACGGGCCGGATTCACCGCGCGCAACCGCCGGTAGAGCGCCCACACTGCGTCTTCCGCCAAGGGAGCTTCCAGCCTCCGGCAAAGGTTGGTCTGGAACAGTTCGCCCGCAAAGATGCGGTCGACGGTCCGCTGCACGGCGGCCTCGAACTCCGCGGGCTCCGGAAGGCTGGACACCTCTCCGCCGGCAAGGGCGCCCGCGGGCTCTTCCACCGTGCTGGCGGGTGGTTCCCCGGCGCTCTGAACCCGCCAGGCCCCCGTACTCACATGGGTCCATTCATTTCTTTCGTGCCGCCAGTGCGCATCGTACAGGGCCAGGTACAGATCGGGAACCGCTCCTGCCTCAGCGGGCAGCTCCGGCAGGTCTTCCAGTTCCCAGGCTAGGTCGTAGCCAAGGTAGCCGGCAAGTACCGCGCCCGCGGGCCCGGCCCAGGCGTCGAGCGCCGCCTCCAGCGCATCAAAACCGCCGCCCCTCTCCCGCAAAACACCCGCTGGCCCCCGCACCGTCAGCTCGCCGTGTTGTACCTCCAGCGTGACCAGAGGCTCGGCGAAGAGACGGCTGGCGGCTCCGGCGCAGTCCAGCCAGAGGAATCCCGGCTGTGTCCGCAGCGCCTCCGCCACCAGAAGTGGATCTGCATTCGAGCTCAATGTGACTGCCCGGGTTTCGGAGTCCGCCGGCGCGGGCAGAATTTTCCTCAGCCGCTCCACCAGCGACTGCCGCTCCCCGGCCGCCCGCCGCGTCGACCACGTCATTGCAGAAACGCCTGGAACAGCTTCGGGCCTTCCGGCGTGAGAAACGACTCAGGATGGAAAAGCACACCCTCTGTCCGGGAGTCCGCAATCCGGCAGCCCATGATGGTCCCATCCTCCAGCCAGGCCGACACTTCCAGGCCCGCCGGAATCGAAGCCCGTTCCACCTGTAGGGAGTGGTACCGCGCCGCCTCAAACGGGTCCGGTAGCCGTTCCAGCACCCCTTTGCCATCATGGAAGACCCGCGACGCCTGCCCGTGCACGGGCTTTCCGGAAGGCGTCACCAACGCGCCCGCCACCGCCGCAATCACCTGCATCCCCAGGCAGACGCCCAGGATCGGAATCCGGCCGGAATACTCGCGCACCACGTCCGGACACAGGCCCGTCCGGCTGGGCCCGAAGGGACCCGGGGACAACACGATCCGCTCGGGCGCAAGCTCCGCCACCTGCCGCAGGGTCACCGAGTCCGACCGCCAGACCGTGCACTCCGCACCCAGGCCTGCCAGCGCATGCACCAGGTTCCAGGTGAACGAGTCGTAGTTGTCCAGCACCAGCACACGCATGGGTTTTGTTGAGGCCCTTTCATTATCCCAAGCCGCGAGTCATCGCATTCCAACTGCGCTTCATCGTAGACTTAAGGAGGCGAAGGTACGAAATCCCGTGGCGAATCCGGAACATCTCTACATTCTCCAGCAGGGCGTGCCCGGCTGGAACAACTGGCGGTCGCGGAATCCCGAAGACCGGCCCGATTTTACCGGTGCCGACCTCGTCGGTAAAGACCTGAGCGGGGCGGACTTAAGTCGCGGCAACTTTCAGGGAGCCGACCTCACCGGAGCCAATCTGGCGGGCTGCGATCTGCGCGTCGCCAACCTCACCGGAGCCCGCCTTTCCGCCGCAATCCTGATCCGCGCCAACCTTGGCCTGGCCGATCTTATCGATGCCGATCTCCGCGCCGCGAATCTCTCCTCTGCGTCCCTGAACGGCGCAAACCTCCGGCGGGCGGATCTGTCGGAAGCGAATCTGTGCGAAACGGATCTCTCCCGCGCGCGGCTCATCGACGCCAAGTTGAGCAAAGCGGATCTGAAGCGAGCCGATTTGCGCGGCGCGGTCCTGGTCTAACCGTCTAGCGCAGCGACGGATCGTCGTCGCCGGTCAGGCTGCGCGGATCGGCCTGCAGATGGTCGGCCGAATCCTGCATATTCTCCATCCTGTCCACACACTCCGGACAGGAATGCAGATGTTGTTCTATCCACACGAGTTCCGCATCGTGGTGGATCAATCCGGTCACGTATCGTTCCAGGTCGTTGTCGGACAAATGGGTTTCTTCCATGATTGTTCACACTCTCAGGAACAGCTTGCGCCGGTACATCCAGAACAGAATCAGCCAGAACGAGAGCAGCAGCGCCGCTCCCTCCACCAGGGGCGTCAATCCGTCGCCCAGGAACCGGAATGCATTGGGCCCGAGGTGAATCCGGAATGAGCTTGCAATGAAGTCGGGGAAGAGGTGGGCGATCAGGTAAGCGGCGATCGAGTTCATGCCAATCACCAGCAGCGGGAACGCCCATTTCTTGTAGCCTTTGGTCTCAATCGGCCAGCAGAAGCCGGCCAGCATCAAGAAGCAGACGCCGCCGCTGAACAAGGTCCAGGCCGGAGTCCAGATCCGCTTCACGATCGGGCAGATCCCGGCAAAGTGCAGGAACAGGCCACCAGCGATCAACGCCGCGCCGGCAATGAGGAACTTGCGGTATGGAATAGCGGGCGCCTCAGCGCGCAGCCAGCGGCCGGCGATGAGGCCCAGCAGCATGGTGCCCAGAGTCGGAATGAAACTCAACGTGAGATAGCCGCCATTGTTGGCAATGAAAGGCTTAACCCGCGGGAACAGATTCAGGAACCACTGGTCGAAAGCGCTGCCCAGGTTGCTGTTCTTGTTCCAGTGCGCCATTAGGCCGGAGTAGTGATTCGGCCAGTCCGGCGGTACGCCGACCGCCTGGTAGTCGAAATTTGCGGGGGGCAGGGGATACAGAGCCCAGGCCAGCCAGTAGCCGCCCAGAATCGCTCCCAGTGCGCCCCATTGCCATCTGGCATTGCGGAAACCCAGCAAGAACAGGAACGGATAACCCAGGCCGATCTGCGTAAGCGTGTCTTCAAACGTAAAATTCGTGATCTTTGCGTGCGTCGACCGCAGGAAAATGCCCAGAGCGGCCAAGAGGAACGCCCGCCAGATCGCATGAGCGAACATCTTGGGGAACGTCCCGCCTTTGGCGATGCGCGCCGCGATCGAGTAAGGCAGCGCGACCCCCACCAGAAACGAGAAGGAAGGCTGGATCATGTCGTGCAGCGAGCAGCCCGCCCACGCCACGTGATTCTGGTTATAGGCCAGAATCCCCCAGAACCAACTGTCGGGATAGGCCCGGTAGACCGCGCCCAGGCGCAGTACCTCGGCCATCATCAGCAACATGACGAAGCCGCGGTACGCGTCCACGGCGACATTCCTGGGGACTGCTACCGTGGCTGGAAGCCTCAGGGAGCCCGCTACGGGCGCCGAGGCTGTTTCGACGCTGCTGACTGAACTGGAATTGTTCATGCGGATTGCGCCCTCCTGCCCGCTGCCAAGTCACTCAACAGTCTAAGGGATATCAACGCCGGCGTCACACCCATCTGTCGCGGTCCCCCGAAAAACAACATACCCCCGCAAGTGCCGTGTTGTTTCCGGATGTCTCCGATATAATCAGAGTTTGCGAGGTACTTATCATGAATCACCCCAGTGTGGACCTACTCAATAAAGCGGTTGCCGACGAACTCCAGGCCGTTCATCAGTACATGTACTTCCACTTTCACCTCGACGATCAGGGCTTCGGGCCCCTGGCGGCGCTCTTCAAACGGACCGCCATTGTCGAGATGGGCCACATCGAAACCCTGGCCGAGCGCATTCTCTTCCTGAAGGGCGACGTAAACATGTCGGTGGCAGGACCGGTGTCCGCCATCCAGGACCCGGCCGAAATCCTCGCCAAGGCAATCGCGATGGAGAGCCAGAGCGCGGCCGATTACAACAAGGCGGCCCAACTCTGCGGAGCCAATGCCGATGCCGCCTCCAAGCAGTTGTTCGAAGCTCTGGTGGCCGACGAAGAGGCCCACCAGGATGCCTTCGACAAGCAGCTTGAGAATATCAAACGCTTCGGCCTCAGTTATTTGGCGCTCCAATCGTTCGGTGCCCCGGCTGACGCGCCGCCGGCGGCAAAGTAGGGTTTCGCCCTCCTTCCGGGGGCTCCGGCAGGACCCCGGAACTTCCTCTCCCCAGCCGGCTGCCCGTGTTCCGGGCTCGTCCTCCGGATGACTTCGCGGGCAGCCGGATCCCTGACTCTCTTCGCCCGAATCCAGTTCCTCCGGAGCCTCTCCGCGTAAACCGCACGGAAACCATAACTAACCGCGGAGTGTCTAAATGCGTGCGGTAGAATCAAAATAAGCATCTCTATGGTCGATTCCTTACTGGCGAAGATCTTCGGCACCAAGCACGAGCGCGAGATCAAAAAAATCAAGCCGCTTGTCCTTGCGATCAACGATCGCGAGGCCGCCGTGCAGGCGCTCACCGACGCACAACTCGCCGCAAAAACCGCGGAGTTCCGGCAGCAACTCGCCTCCGGCGCTACCCTTGACGACATCCTCGTGGACGCCTTTGCCGTGGTCCGCGAGGCCGGCCGCCGCGTCCTCAACATGCGGCACTTCGACTCGCAGCTCATCGGCGGCATCGTTCTCCACAACGGCAAAATCGCGGAAATGAAGACCGGCGAAGGAAAAACGCTGGTCGCCACGCTGCCCGTCTACCTCAATGCCCTCGCCGGCGAGGGCGTGCACGTCGTCACAGTCAATGACTACCTGGCCCGCCGCGACTCGGAATGGATGGGCCGCCTCTACAAGTTCCTCGGGCTCACCGTCGGCCTGATTGTCCATGGGCTGGATGACGATGAGCGTCGCGCCGCCTACCACTGCGACATCACTTACGGCACCAACAACGAGTACGGCTTCGATTACCTGCGCGACAACATGAAGTTCCGCCTGGACGATTGCGTCCAGCGCGGCCACCACTTCGCCATCGTCGACGAAGTCGATTCGATCCTCATCGACGAAGCCCGTACCCCGCTCATCATCTCCGGTCCGTCCGAGGAGTCCACCGACAAGTACTTCAAGGTCAATGGGATCATCCCCAAGCTCATCCGCGGGGAGGTGATCGAAGGCCGCGAGCCCGGTGAGAAGTACACCACCGGCGACTACACCGTGGACGAACGCCACCGCAGCGTGGCCCTGACGGAAGAAGGCGTCGCCAAGGTGGAACGCCTGCTCAATGTACCCAATCTGTACGATCCCGAGTACATCGAGCTCAACCACCATGTGCAGCAGGGCCTGCGGGCTCACGTTCTCTACCAGCTCGACCGTGACTACATCATCAAGGATGGTGAAGTCATCATCGTCGACGAGTTCACGGGCCGCCTGATGCCGGGCCGCCGCTGGTCCGATGGCCTGCATCAGGCCGTCGAAGCCAAGGAAGGCGTCAAGATTGAGCGCGAGAACCAGACCCTCGCTACCGTCACCTTCCAGAACTACTTCCGTATGTATAAGAAGCTGTCCGGCATGACCGGTACGGCCGACACGGAAGCCGCCGAATTCAGCAAGATCTACAACCTGGATGTCACGCTGATCCCCACCAACCGCCCCATGGTGCGTATGGATCTGAACGACATCGTCTACCGGACCGAAGATGAAAAGTGGCGCAATGCGGCGAAAGAGATCGCCGAGCGCAGCAGGACCGGGCAGCCCGTCCTCGTAGGTACGATCTCCGTCGAGAAGTCCGAAAAGCTGGGCGGCATCCTCAAGCGCATGGGCGTCAAGCACGAAGTGCTGAACGCCAAGAACCATGAGCGCGAGGCTTACATCATCGCCCAGGCCGGACGCTATGGCGGCGTCACCGTCTCCACCAACATGGCCGGCCGCGGCACCGACATCCTGCTGGGCGGCAATCCGGAGTTCCTGGCCCAGGAAGAGTCGCTCAAGCTCAAGATCGTCGAGTCGATCCGGGCCGACGAGGCTCCGGTCGTCGCCGACAACCAGTTCTACTACTTCCAGCGCGGCGACATGCACTACCGGGTCCCGCTGGAGCGCTACAACGAGATCTACGCCAAGTACAAGGAACAGTGTGCGGCGGAGCACAAGAAGGTCGTCGAAGCCGGCGGCCTCTGCATCGTGGGTACGGAACGCCACGAATCCCGCCGTATCGACAACCAGTTGCGTGGCCGCGCCGGCCGCCAGGGCGATCCCGGCTCCTCCCGCTTCTTCCTCTCCCTCCAGGACGACCTGCTGCGCGTCTTTGGCGGGGACCGCATCCAGGGCCTCATGCTCCGGTTGGGCATGGAAGAAGATGTGCCGATCGAGTCCAAGCTCATCACCAAGCGCATCGCCGCCGCCCAGAAGACCGTCGAAGCCCAGAACTTCGCCTCGCGCAAGCACGTCAAAGAGTACGACGACGTGATGGATAAACAGCGCAAGGCTGTTTATGGTCTGCGCCGCCAGTTGCTGGAAGGCGCGGACATGAAGGACAAGATCTTCGAGATCGTCGACGGGATCCTGGCCACCTTCATCGACAACCGCTGCGCGGAGGGCACGGACCCTTATAAGTGGGACCTGACCGGACTCGCCACGGATATCAATTCGCAGTTCGGCCTGCGCTTCGTCCCGGCTGAAGTCGCGTCCATGACGCGCGCTCGGATGGAGGAGCACATCCTCGAGCGGCTGAAGAAGCGCTACGACGAGAAGGAAGAAGTGGTTGGCGCCGAAGTCATGCGCGATACCGAGCGCATGATCTGGCTTTCCGTCATCGACCAGCAGTGGAAAGACCACCTGCTCTCGATGGATCACCTGAAGGAAGGCATCGGCATGCGGGCCTATGGTCAGAAAGACCCGCTGATCGAATACAAGAAGGAAGGCTTCGGCATCTTCCAGGAGATGATGGACCGCATCGAGGACGAAACCATCCGGTTTCTGTTCTTCCTCCAGCCTGTCGTTGGCGAGCGTCCGAACGTGCCCCTGCCAGAGGATTCCTGGCCGGATGAGGACGACGAGGGCGGCGATTCGGGGGAAGTGCAGGCGGCGCAGGCCGCCCAGTCCGAAGAGGACCGCAAGGAGGCCCAGGCCTCATTCGTGGATCTCACGCGGAACATCCAGAAGAAGAAGGAACGGGAGATGGAGATGCTCCAGTTTACCGGGGGCGCCGCGGTAGCGACACCGGCGGCCCAGGTAATCAAGGGCGATAAAGTCGGCCGGAACGATCCCTGCCCCTGCGGCAGCGGCAAGAAATACAAGAAATGCCACGGGTCCTGATCCACACTCTCAACAAAGCCATTCAGACCACCGCGACTGTTCTTCTGCTGGCCGCCGCCGCAGGATCCTGCGCTTCGGCCCAGATCTGGCCCGAAACCTGGCACGGATCCGCCCGGGGGAAGGTCCAGGCCGTACCGGCCGAGGACCCCATGCTTTGGGTGGAATACGGCGGTGACGCGTCGGAGCAGGCCGCTTACAACGGCCCCGTCGGGAAGTTCCAGGCCACGGCCTGGCGGCTGAAAGACGCCACGTCGGCCCTCGCCTGGTATCAGGCCGTGCGTCCCGCGAACTGCGCTGGCGTGCCCAATCTTCCTTTGATTTGTACGACTTCCGGCAGCCAGTACATCGCTCACGACAACTACGTGCTGCGGTTCGACGGCTGGCGGCCGCTGGACCAGGAACTCAACGAGCTCTTCGCCAAGCTACCACGCATGCGTTCCGGCGGCGGCCTGCCCAACCTGCCCGGCTACCTGCCGGAGAAGAACCGGGTGAGGAACAGCGAGCGCTACATTGTCGGTCTCCATTCGCTGGAGAAGTTCGCGCCTGGAGTTCCGGCGGCGCTGGTGGGCTTCGAGGACGGTACGGAGGCCCAAATGGGCCGTTTCCTGGCCCCTGGAGGCGGGGAAGTGTCCGTCCTGGTCTTCGACTACCATACGCCCCAACTGGCGATGCTACGGGCCAGGGAATTCGAAAAACAGGCCGGCTGGACCGTGCAGCGAACCGGGCCTTACATCGCGGTGGTCCCCGGAGGAGCCGAACCCAAGGTGGCGTCGGCGATTCTGGGCAAGTCTGAATGGAATGCCCAGTTCACCTGGAACACGCCCGGCAAACTCCCGAAGATGCCAAACGTCGGCGGAATGCTGGTGGCCATCTTCGAACTCACCGGGGTTCTGCTGGTGACCTGTCTGGGCGGGGGGATCCTGTTCGCCTGTTTGTGGGTATTCCTGCGTCATCGCCGCATCCGGCTGGACGGCGGGGACGAGTCGATCACGATCATCCGCCTCCACGACAACCCTCAAAGTCAGTAAAAATTGCCGAATTTTGCCCCGTCCGGAGCCCTTCCGCGCGTTTTTACAGGCGCTCCGGGGCCGGCGGGTAACCCTCCGTTTATCTCCACTTTACAGCGGAAACCACAAGTGCTTCCCTGGGGTTCCGAGCCCGGCCGTCCGCGGCCGGTTTTGCCGTGGAATTCGAGTAAGCTGCTTAAAATCAACGTGTTATCGTGATTTTCGAGTGCTCCAGTTTTTCCCTTGACTTAACTTGGCTCACCGTCTACCCTCAAATCACATACAGGTTTTACGGTCGCGAAACCGTTGAATCTGATTCTCCCATTGAACATCAGAGTAAGGGCCTATCCCTAGGGGTGGGCCCTTTGCTTTTTCAGCCCCTCAAGTGCTTATCCGCCATAGTCTTGGGCTGTTGGGCGGGCTGTATATGCTAGTCTGATTACTTCGGAGCCTCGCCTCCACCTATGTCCGACCAAAAACTTAAAGTAATCCCGCTGGGCGGCCTCGGCGAGTTCGGCATGAACTGCATGGCCATCCGCTACGGCGACGACATCATCGTCGTGGATGCGGGCATGATGTTCCCTGACGCCGAACTCCTGGGCGTCGACATTGTCACTCCTGACTTTGCTTATCTAGAAGAAAATAAGGAATTTGTTCGTGCACTCGTGCTGACGCACGGGCACGAGGACCACATTGGCGGGATCCCGTTCCTGCTGTCCCAGCTCAACATTCCCATCTACGGGACGGCCTTTACCCTGGCCCTGGTGGAGCGCCGGCTGGAAGAGCACGAGATGCTCGACGAGGCCCACCTGCATCGCGTGAAGCCCGGCCAGAAGATCGAGTTGGGCCCCTTCCAGGTCGAGTTCGTCCACGTCACGCACTCGATTGTGAGCTGCGTCGCCCTCGCCATCACCACGCCGCTCGGTGTGATCATCCACACCGGCGACTTCAAAGTCGACCCCACCCCGACCGACAACGTTCTTTTCGATCTCCACACCCTGGCCGAATACGGCAAGCGCGGCGTTCTCCTACTCCTGTCGGATTCTACAAACGTCGACCGGCCTGGCTATACCGCCTCCGAAAGGGCCGTCCTGCCGCGGTTTGAAGAGATCTTCAACCGCGCCGAGCGCCGCGTTGTGGTGGCCTGTTTCTCCAGCTCTATCCATCGTTTACAGCAGATTCTCGACCTCGCGGCAACCGTCGGCCGCAAGGTCGCCTTCATCGGCCGCAGCATGCTGTCGGCCACCGAGATTGCCCACAATCTTGGCCTGCTCACGATCCCGGATAACCTGCTGTTGCGGCCCCAGGACATCATGTCCGTGGCCCCCCACAAGGTGGTCTGTGTCGTCAGCGGAACCCAGGGCGAGCCCATGTCCGCCATGAGCCGCGTGGCCGTCGACAACCACAAGAGCCTTTCGCTGGAGCGCGGCGACGTGGTGGTTCACAGTGCCAGAATCATCCCCGGCAACGAGAAGTCGATCGGCCGCATGATGAATCACATCGCGCGCCGCGGAGCCGAGGTGGTGGCCGGCACGATGAATCCTCCAATTCACGTGTCTGGACACGGTTCCCAGGAAGAGCTCAAGTTATTGTTGAACTTGATCCGGCCGCGCTATTTTGTGCCGATCCACGGCGAATACTGGCAGATGTCGAAGCACGCCGCCCTGGCTTCCCACCTGCGCTCGTACGGCCTGGAAGACACCTTCATCCTGGAGACCGGCCAAACGCTGGAGATCGACCGCCACGGCGCCCGCAAGGGTGAGAAGGTGACCGTCGGCCGCATCTGTATCGATTCCGGATCCATCGACGAAGTGGTGGAGGACATGGTCATCCGCGACCGCCGCCACCTCTCCGAAGACGGTTTCGTCATCCCCATCATCGCGATAGACAAACACACCGGCAAATCCGAAGGCCTGCCGGAAATCGTCTCCCGCGGCTTCGTTTCGATGGAAGAGCGTTCCGAACTCATGGCGTCGGCGCGCCAGGTGGTCCTGCGGACCCTGGAAACCTCCTCGAACGAAGAGCGAACGGACTGGGGCGTTATGCAGGAGAAGATCCGCGCCGACCTGAAGCGGTTCCTCAACAAGCAGACGCAACGCCGTCCCCTAATCATGCCTGTCATCCTCGAGGTCTGACCGAGTGAGCATCCTGATCGACGACGCATCCGGTTTCCAGGGGGAAGCCGAACGAGTAGTGACTCCAGCCACCTTCGAAGAGGCGGCCCAGTTCCTGCGCGAGGCCTCCGAGGCAGGCATACCCGTCACCGTTTCCGGGGCCGGCACCGGCATCACCGGCGGCCGCTGCCCACAGGGCGGATGGGAATTATCCCTGGACGGATTCCGTAAGCTGGAGGCCGGCTCGGGCTTCGCCACGGTGGGCGCCGGCGCGCTGCTGAAAGACCTGCAGGCCGCCGCGGTCGCCAAGGGCCAGTTCTACGCGCCAGACCCGACCGAATGGACCGCCTCCCTCGGCGGCACCATCGCCACGAATGCGTCCGGTTCCCGTAGCTTCCGCTATGGTTCCACGCGCCGGCACCTGCGGTCGCTCACCGTTGCGTTCATGGACGGTTCCGTCAGGACAGTCCGGCGCGGCGACAAACTCGATTTCCCCTACACGCCGCTGCCCGCTCCGGCGACCACCAAGAATACGGCCGGCTACTTCCTGCCGCCCGAGGCCGAGTGGGTCGATCTGATCTGCGGCAGCGAAGGCACGCTGGGCGTGGTGCTGGAAGCTGAAGTCACTCTCCTGCCCCAGCCCAAGGAAATCCTGTCGGGCGTCGTGTTTTTTCAGGAAGATGCGGCAACTCTGGCGGCTGTGGATGAGTGGCGTGGCGTACCCCAGCTCCGCATGCTGGAGTACATGGACGAGCCATCGCTCGGATTCCTACGGACGTCGTACGGCAGCGAGATCCCGCGCCAGGCCAAGGCCTGCCTCATGATTGAACAGGAACTCGATGGACTTGGCGGAGATCCGGTGGATGAGTGGGTGGAGCGGATGGAGGCGGCCGGGGCACTGGAAGACTCGTGGTTCGGCGAGACCGCCAAGGACCGGGAACGGTTCCGGGTCTACCGCCATACCCTGCCGGAACTGGTCAACGCCAAGGTCCGCATGAACGGGTTCCAGAAACTGAGCTCCGACTTCGCCGTACCTCTGAAGCGCAATGCCGAAATGCTGGCTTACTACCAGGAGACGCTGAATCGCGACTTTCCCGGCAAGTATACGATTTATGGCCACATCGGCGACGCGCACGTCCATGTCAACATCCTGTCCGAATCGCAGGCCGACTTCGACAATGGGAAGCAGTGGATGACAAACGCCGCCGCGCATTCCGTCTCGTTGGGCGGCACCGTGAGCGCCGAGCACGGCCTGGGCAAGCGCAAACTGCACCTTTTGCCCCTGATGTTCACGGCAGAGCAGATTGAGGACATGAAGGCGGTCAAGAGCCGCCTGGATCCGCAATGGCTTTTGGGCCGCGGTAACCTCTTTTCGGCCCGCTGAAATTAACAACAGTGCATCCTTCGTCACCCGTGGTGTATTTCCGCATCATTCTCCTAGACAAATGAGGATAAACGGGTTTCAATATACCCGTGGACTCAATCCGCTGACTCGCTGACACCCGGAATGGATCCCTGTGCGGCGTCTCTGCTGGTGAAGGGAGTAACTGTGGATCAGAACCGACTGACCATTACCGACCAGCGCACTGGTGCGCAATATGAGGTCCCCGTCGTCGATGGAACCATTCGCGCGATGGACCTGAGAAAGATCAAAGTCTCGCCCGACGACTTTGGCCTGATGACCTATGATCCCGCCTTTCTCAATACCGCCTCCTGCCGCAGCGCCATTACCTACATCGACGGCGATGCCGGCATTCTTCGCTATCGCGGTTATCCGATTGAGGAACTGGCGGAGAAATGCAGCTTCCTGGAAGTCTCCTGGCTGCTGCTGAACGGGGAATTGCCGGACCCCAACGAACTGGCCGACTGGACGAGTCTCATCAAGCGGCATACGATGCTGCACGAGACCACCAAGAAGTTTCTGGAAGGCTACCGCTACGACGCCCACCCGATGGGCATGCTGATCTCCACCATCGCCGCGTTGTCCACCGTCTACCCCGAAGCCCGGAATGTCTTCGACGCCGAGAACCGGAAGCTGCAGATCGCCCGGCTGATCGCCAAGATGCCGACCATCTGCGCGTACTGCTACCGGCATCATTTCGGGCTCCCGTATGTCTACCCGGACAACGACCTGAACTTCACTGAGAACTTCATGAACATGATGTGGAAGATGTTCGAGCCCAAGTACCTGGCCAATCCGATCCTGAGCCGGGCGCTCGATATCCTCTTCATTCTGCACGCCGATCACGAACAGAACTGCTCCACCAACACGATGCGCTGCGTGGGCAGCGCGCAGAGCGATCCCTATGTCGGCTGCTCCGCGGCGGCGGCGGCGTTGTATGGCCCGCTGCATGGCGGTGCCAATGAGGAAGTCCTCAAGATGCTGGAGCAGATCGGTTCGAAGGACCGTGTCGCCGGCTTCATCCACCAGGTGAAAGAGGGCGGTGGCAAGCTGATGGGCTTTGGCCACCGCGTCTACAAGAACTACGACCCGCGCGCGCGGATCATCAAGTGGGCGGCGGACCAGGTCTTCACGGTCACCGGGTACAACAAGAAGATTGAGATTGCCCTGGAACTCGAGCGCATCGCTCTCGAGGACGAGTACTTCGTCAAACGCAAACTGTACCCGAATGTGGACTTCTACTCCGGCATCATCTACGAGGCGATGGGCTTCCGGCCGGACCTGTTCACGGTCCTGTTCGCCATCCCGCGCGTCGTGGGTTGGCTGGCGCAATGGCAGGAGATGCTGCTGGATCCGGAGCAGAAGATCGCCCGGCCGAGGCAGATCTACACCGGCCAGGGGGAGCGTCACGTGCTTCCGATGGCCGAACGGCACGTCGCAGGGATCGGCAACGACTAGCAGGAAGGACGAGGGGGGCGAAGGTGCCCCCCTTGTGTCTTGCGCCCAGATTAGATACTCTTACGTGAAGATTTCGCCAGGAGGGCGTTCAACATGAAGAAACTGGGTTTGATTCTTGCAGTCACCTCGATGTGCGCATTCGCCGGCGAGTGGACCGGCTACATCTCGGAGACGAAATGCGGCGCCAAGCATGCCGATGCCGCCGCTGGCAGCGTGGCTTGCGTGAAGAGCTGCATCAGCCGCGGGGCGAAGCCCGTGCTGGTTAGCGATGGGAAAGTCGTTGCGATCAGCAACACCGACAAGGTGCCCGCGGATCTCTACGGCCAGAAGGTAACCGTCAGCGGCGACCTGAAGGACGACTCTCTGACCATCGCCAGCATCGCTGCCGCGAAGTAGTTTTCCAACTTCCTCAGAAGTTTACAAAGAATGGGAGGCGCCCTCGAAAAGGGTACCTCCCATTTTTTATTGCCCGGTTCACACCTGCCGGAATCGCAGCGTCCTTCCCACAGAGTCCGAATTCTGGAGGGCATTCCGATGCTGAAAACGATGACGATCTTCCGCTCGGCCCTGGCCGTGCTTGCCGTAACCGTTCAATTGCAGGCTGGTGGTTTCTGGCTGATTTCCGGCAATCCCGAAGCCAGTGCCGACGCAAAGTCCAAACAGGCAGTTGTCACGGTGAAGGCCGTGGGCTGCCACCAACCGGAGACCGCGACCATTGTTGGCACCGCGATTGGCGTGGTGAACGGCCAGCGCAAGGTTGTGCCGTTGAAGCTGGAACCAACGTCCACACCGGGGATGTATCTCGTGACGAAGCAGTGGCCGGCGGAAGGCAAGTGGGTGCTTTCGTTCGAGGGTAAGTACGGTGAAGCCAAGACCAGCCTGATGCTGACTGCCGGACCCGGCGGTGTGGACCGGACGCACCAGAAGCAGGCGATTGGCGCGCCCAACAAAGACCAGATTGAAGCCCTGCTGGCGAACTGATTACTGCAGCTTGCCGCGGCCTTCGACGGTCCAGGTCTCGACGACCTCGTCGCCGCGAACACCGTATACCTGCTCGTGCAGATTCATCGCCACGCAGATGTGATTGGGGAGCACGTGCACGCGGTCTCCGACGGACAGCTTTGCGCTGTCGCCGGCGAGCTCGACAAAGCCGTGCTCCTCGTTCATTTTGTGGAAGCGGGCGCCGGGAGCTTCGAGGATCTCACCGAACGTCACTTCGCTGGAGCCGGAGAGACGGTCGGATGAAAACGTCTTGGAACCGCCGTCGATGATGAAGCGCCAGGGCGCCACGGAGACCACGGTGGTGAGGATGGTAGCCGCGCACTCGTCGCGGGAGCAGGCTCCGGAGAGGATCGTATTGCGGTCGTTGAAGATGTACGTGCCCGGCCGGATTTCATTCACCTCGGGGATGAGGTGGGAGACCCAGAGGAGAGGAGTGGAGCCGCCGCTGACGACTTCCGGCGACAGGCCGTTGGCCCGGAGCAGGGCGACCGTTCCGGTCAACGCTTTGCCGAGCGCCGCGACATCCGCCTTGCCTTGTTCGCTGAAGTCTTTGATATGACCCGGGTAGAAGGCGATGCCGCGCCACTTCAGGCCGGGCAGCGCTGACACCTCCCGGGCCAAGGCCAGGGTGTCGTCGCCGGGCTGGACGCCGACGCGGTGGAGCCCGACGTCCATTTCCGTCAAGATTCCAATTTCGACGCCCGCCGCCACGGCTGCGTCGCTGAGTGGTTTGGCCACGGCGAGCGAGTCGAGGGAAACGGTGACGTTGGCCTTCTTCGCGACTTCAGTCAAGCGCGCCAGTTTCTTCGCCCCAACCACGGGGTAGGCCACCAGGATATCGGGGGTACCCGACTTGAGCATGACCTCTGCTTCCGAGGACTTGGCCACGCTGAGGCCGACCGCGCCGAGTTCCACCTGGCGGCGGCCGAGAGCCGGAATCTTGTGCGTCTTGGTGTGGGGCCTGAGGCGCAGATTGTGCTGGCGGGCGTAATCGGCAACCTTCGTGAGGTTGCGATCCATCTTGTCTAAATCGATGATGATCGCGGGCGTATCGAGGTCGGAGATTCGCATTTTGGCCTTGGGGCCATTTTACTTCTTCTTGACCGGCACGAACCGGACGCTGACCCGCGGTGGCGCCTTGCGGTAGACCAGTTCCAGGTCCTTGGGGCGCAGCTTGCCCTCCATCTGGAAGTAAAGCAAGCCTGTAACGGGCTTCTTGATCTCCCCGTCGGTGAGGACGCGAGCTTTCAGCACATCAAGTAGGGGATTCTTCTTAACGTTGCGGTCCTCGATGCTGGCTACCGCGCTGGAAGTGTCGGCCGTCGCTGTGCCTGAGTTCGGAGCTTCGTTCGGCATGGGCAGGCTCTGGCCCATGGGGCCGCCGCTGCCGGGGATGCCGGGCACGCCATAGGGAACCCGGCGCTGCTCTGACATGCCGGTGCCCTGGGTGCCGCCCTGCGATTTGACGACCATGACGGCGGATCCGGCGATCTGGGTTGGTTCCAGAGGACGGGACTTCTGACCGTCGCGGTCGCTGCGCAGCAGGAAGTCGTCGAGATTGAGGTTGATCACCTCCCCCTGGGCCGGCGTGAAGGTGACTTCCACGACGACGATGGATTCGCCGGGATCCATGCCGAGCAGGGACTTCACCTGGTTGCGGTCGTAGAAGGCCTTGGCCTGGATGGCGACGCGCGGATCGGAGCCTTCGCCGCTCACGGGGGTTCCTGGTTTGTCCTTAGGCTTTTCCGCGCACAGGAGTGTAGCGGCAGCCAGCAGGCTGGTCAGCAGGCGCGTAAGTATTCGTGTCACGACAGGCATCCTCTCTCCCCACTCTATAGCGTACGCGTGGGAAAAGCGCGGGGTTGCGCTGCGAGCATTTTCCCATTGACACCGTCTTGAATTAGAGTTACAAATTGTAGCGGTACGATGCGTAACAGTAAAACAACGCGAAAAAACCTCAGCGGCCTGGAGCAACTGGTAATGGATTTCCTGTGGGCTCAAGGGCCGGCCAGTGCCGAACAGGTGCGGGCTGCGCTCAATGAGACTCACCCGATGAAGGATGCCACGGCGCGCACGATCCTGCGCCGGTTGGAGGAGAAGGGGTATGCGACTCACCGCGAGGAGGGCCGCACCTATATCTACTCCGGCGCGGAGCAGCCGCAGAACGTGGCGATGTCGGCGATACGCCAGATCATCGACCGGTTCTGGGGCGGCTCGGCCGAGGCGCTGGTCGCGGGCATGGTGGAACAGGAAGTCATCGATCCGGCGGAGTTGCGGGCTCTGGCGGCCAAGCTGGAAGAGGGATCGAGAAAGAAGGAGACGTAGCGATGTTCCTTGCTCAGTGGCCGGGACGCTTTGTGATGTACCTGTTGGGTGCGACTTCCATCCGAATCCTCGTGCTGGCGGCCTGTGCCGCGTTGTTGGCCTGGGCATTACGGCGGCGGGGGCCCGAGATCCGTCATGCGGTGTGGTTGTTGGTGCTGGGCGCCATGCTGCTGATGCCGGTCCTGACCGTGGTCGTGCCTCCGCGCTTCGTGGCTCCGCTGAGCTGGGCGCCCGTCCCGCTCACGGCGCCGTCCGAGGTGCCACTTCGCGTGCAGAGCCGAACCGTCATGACGGTCACTGCCTCGGGGCAGACCATGGTCGAACAGGGCGCGGACGCGGTCCGTCGAGCTCTTCTGCCGGATTGGTCCCGCTTCCTGTTCGTGGGCTATTGCCTGATCGCGCTTCTGGCGGCGCTGCGAGTGGGCCATGCCGTCCGCAGGGCCGGCCGGCTGATGCGGGCAGCCGAGGAGATCCGCGACGACGAACTGCACGAAGTGCTGCGTGGGATTTGCCTGGAGCAGGGCACCGGGTACCCGTTGCCGGCCGTGCGGGAATCCAAAGCCACGCTGGTCCCCTTCACGGCGGGTTGGCAGGACCCTACGATTCTGCTGCCCTCGGACTGGCGCGAGTGGGATTCCTTCAAGCTGCGGGCTGTGCTTGCTCACGAGATGGCGCACATCCGGCGGGGTGACTGGCTGATCGCGCTGATGGCCGCGGTCAACCGGACGCTGTTCTGGTTTCATCCTCTGGCGTGGTGGCTGGAACGCAAGCTGGCCGATCTGGCCGAAGAGGCGTGCGATTCGGCGGCGATCGGTCGGCAGGGGGACTCGCGGCGGTACGCGAGCGTGGTGTTGGAGTTCGCAATGACGATGACGACGGCGCGGTCGCGGTTGAGTTGGGAAGCGACGGCGATGGCGCGGTCGAGCAGGATTGGCGGTCGGATCGAACGAATTCTGGAGGGTCGCATGAGGTGGTCCGCATCGATGACAACGCGCGGGTGGGCACTCCTGCTTGCGCTCGCATTCCCTGTGCTGTATGCCGCTTCCGCGCTGCAGCCGTTCCAGCCGCCGCCGTTGCCGGCCAGTACGCTCGCGCCCCTTCCGCCGTTTTCCACGGAGGTGGCGGGCGGTGACATGACCGCCGCTGACGCAGCGGCCTTGGAGCAGCGGATTGCACGGAACCCCAAAGACGTCGACGCCCGGTTGTTGATCACGGGCTATTACTTCCGCAATGCACTGATGGAACCGTACCGGCAGCAGTTGTCGTGGATGGTGGAGAATGCGCCGGAATCGGTTGCACACGACACCTATGCGTTCTCGGTGACCAATAACGGCTCCCTGATGATCGACGATGCGGAGCGGGAGAAGTTGGCAGACCTATGGCGGAAACAGGCTGCACTGCATCCCGCGGATTCCGCAGTGCTCGTGCACGCCGGACGGTTCTTCATGGACCGGGATCCCGAAACAGGCGTCCAGCTTTATTTGAGGGCCCGCGAGGTGGCTCCAGCCGACCTCTCTTGTGTGGAAGAACTGGTCATGCTTCATCTGGCCGCCTTGAACAAAATGGATGCGGCTCGGATACCAGCGCCGGAAGTGAGCCAGAAGTATCAACGAATGGTGGCGGCGTTGGAGAGCATCAATGATCCTGAAGTGCTTGGCCGCAGCGGGATCCGCCTGGGTTCCTCATTATTCTCTCACCCGCCGGAAGGCGTGCCAGCGTCCGTGCGCCAATGGTTAGAAGAAACCACACGGAAGAGAAGGGCGCTGGCCAGGAATTTGCTCGATCGTGCCCATGCCCTGGCGCCGGCGGACGAGCGCTGGGTGAAAGCGCTCGCGCGCTTCGATGCCGGAGAAGGATTGCTCGAGCAGCCGGGTGCTCCCGAACAGCCGGTGTCCTCTCGTGCGCCCGATTACCCGCCGCTGGCGAAGCTAGGCCGTGTGCAGGGCCGGGTCATGTTGCAGGTTTCCGTCCGGAGCGATGGTTCTGTCAGCGAGGCCTCTCTGATGAGCGGGCACCCGCTGCTGGCGCAGGCGGCCTTGGAGGCTGTGCGGAGTTGGACGTTTGCTGTCAGGCCGACTGAGCAGCGGATCACGACGATGGTGGAGTTCAAACTGCCCGGCGACGCCGGGCATCCCGCGGGTGTTACGGCTCCTCCTGTCCAGTCGGGATCCACGACGAGCGGCGGCGTTCCCTCCCGCATCACCGTCGGCGCGAACGTCCAAAAGGCCATGTTGGTTGAATCACCTGAGCCCGTCTATCCGCCCCTGGCCCGGCAGGCGCGGATCAGTGGCACGGTGAGGTTCGACATCATCATCGCCAAAGACGGGTCGATTGCGAACATGACTTTGGTTGCTGGTCACCCGCTGCTCATCCAGGCAGCCAAAGAAGCGGTGCAGGCATACCGCTACAAACCTACCCGGCTAAACGGGAATCCGGTGGAAGTCGCGACATCCGTCGACGTGCCCTTCACGCTATCCAACTGAGAGCGCCTCAGCCGCGGCATAGGCCGAGGCCCACGCCCACTGGAAGTTGTAGCCGCCGAGCCAGCCCGTCACGTCCACTACCTCTCCGATGAAGAAGAGGCCGGGGACCTGGCGGGCTTCCATCGTTTGGGAGGACAACTCGTTTGTGCTGACACCGCCTCCGGTGACTTCGGCCTTGTCGAAGCCTTCGGTGCCGGCGGGAGTGACACTCCACTGATGCAGGCGAGTGTCGATCTTCTTGACGCTCGGCACGGGCTGCGAGAAGCCTTCCAGTTCCAACCAGCGCTCGGCCAGGCGCTGCGGCAGTTTCAGCGACAACTGCTTGCGGGCCTCGTGGGGCAGGGTTTCGGAGAAGTCGACGCCAGGCAGCAGGTCGAGTTGGAGCGGAGTGCCGGGCTTCCAGTAGGACGAGATCTGGAGGATGGCCGGACCCGAGAGGCCGCGATGTGTGTACAACATTTTCTCGCGGAAGTCTTGTTTGCCGTGGGAGGCGATGACCTCGGTTGAGACACCGGAGAGTTCACCCCAGCGGGCCGCATCCGCCTTGGTGAAAGTCAGCGGGACGAGGGCAGGGAAGGTAGGTTCGAGGGCGAGTCCGAATTGGCGGGCGAGATCGTAGCCGAAGCCGGTGGCGCCGGTTTTCGGGATGGAGAGCCCGCCGGTGGCGACCACCAGAGTGGTGGACTCCATCGGGCCGCGGGAGGTCTCGACGCGGAAACGCGTGTCGCGTGTCACGGCCGTGACTTTCGTCGAGGTATGGAGGTCGACGTGTCCGGCTGAGCATTCGGTCAGCAGCAGGGTGAGCAGGTCCTGTGCCGAACGGTCGCAGAACAACTGCCCCAGCGTCTTCTCGTGATAGGGGATGCGGTGTTCCCGCAGCAATTCGAGGAAGTTCTGCGGAGTAAAGCGCGCCAGCGCCGATTTCGCGAAGTGCGGGTTGGCCGAGAGGAAGTTGCGGGCCTCGACGCGCAGGTTGGTGAAGTTGGCGCGGCCTCCGCCAGAGATGAGGATCTTGCGGCCGGGCCGGTCGGAGTGTTCGATCAAGGCCACCTTGCGGCCCCTGCGTCCGGCCTGCGCGGCGCAGAACAATCCGGCGGCTCCACCGCCCAGAACAATGGCATCGTACGTCAATCTTCGATGATACGATGGGCGCGTTATGAGACGTATTTGTCTGATTTGGCTGTTGCCTCTGGTGCTGCATGCCGCCGCAGGGCGCGTGACGCTGTCATTGAACGGGGATTGGCGCGTCGGAGAGAGCGTGGCGGCGGAACAGGCTCCGGCGGAGTTCGGCCACGTCGTCACTGTGCCTGGGTTGACCAATCAGGCGCAGCCCGCATTCCCGGATGTCGACCGCTTCGACAGCCGCGAGTTCATCCAGACGTCGATCCGGGAGAAGCGGCTGCCCGAGAGCGCGCGCGTCGAAACCGCCGGCGTGCCCCGGCAATCGCGCAACTTCTTCTGGTACCGGCGCACGTTCACAGTGCCGGAGCGCAAGCCCGTGGCGATGCTGCGTGTGGCCAAGGCGCAGTTCGGGACTGCGGTTTGGCTGAACGGAAAGAAGGTAGGCGAGCATCTGGGCTGCTTCACGGCCGGCTACTTCGACGTCTCCGCCTTTGTGAATTGGAGCGGCGAGAACGATCTCGTCATCCGCATCGGCGCGCATCCGGCAGCCCTGCCTGTGTGGGCGCCGGCCGGCACCGATTTCGAGAAGTACAAGTGGACTCCGGGGATCTACGACAACGTGTCGCTGATCCTGACGGGGCTGCCCTACGTGGAGAGTGTGCAGGTGGGGCCGCGGCTGAGCGACTCGTCGGCTATGGTGGAGACGGTCCTGGTGAACCTGGGCAACAAGCCCGTCAGCACGAAGCTTTTCCAGCAGGTGAAGCCGTGGAAGGCGCAGACCCTGGCGGTGACGCTGCAGCCCGGTGAGCGCAAGACACTCCGTCTGACTCTGCCGCTGCCCGGCGCGAAACTGTGGACGCCCGAGGATCCGAACCTGCACTGGCTGGAAACGGCCGTGGGCGAAGACACGCTCCGCACGCGCTTCGGCATGCGCGAGTTCCGCTTCGATTCGGCCACGAAGCGGGCGTATCTCAACGGCAAGATCTACTTCCTGCGCGGCTCGAACATTACGCTGCACCGGTTCTTCGAGGATCCGCTCTGCAAGCGTCATCCGTGGGAAGAGGCGTGGGTGCGCAAGCTGCTGGTGGAAGGTCCGAAGCAGATGCACTGGAATGCGTTCCGGTTCTGCATTGGCCCCGCGCCGGAGATGTGGTTCGACATTGCAGACGAGGCCGGCCTGCTGATCCAGAACGAGTTCTTCATCTGGAACGGGCGCGAGTACTTCCCGCCCTACCGGTCTGACGAACTGATCACGCAGTATAAGGAGTGGATGCGCGATCACTGGAACCACCCGAGCCAGGCGATCTGGGACGCGTCGAACGAGACGGACTCGGCCATGCTGCGCGAGCAGGTGATCCCGGAAGTTCGCAAGCTGGACCTGTCGAACCGGCCGTGGGACAACGGCTATGCGGTGCCGATGGGCTTCGATGACGCGGTGGAGGATCATCCGTATCTATTCAGCTCGCTGATGCGGCCGGAAGGCAACTTCTCCATGACGCAGTTGGAACGTATGACCGGCGCGAAGACCACGAATGCCGGGCATCCTTCGGCGCATGCGGTCATCGCGAATGAGTACGGCTGGCTGTGGCTGAACCGCGACGGCTCGCCTACGCTGCTGACGGAGAACGTCTACGAGCGGCTGCTAGGGAAGAGCGCTACGCCACAGCAGCGGTTTGAGCTTTACGCCTACAACCTGGCCGGGCTCACCGAGTTCTGGCGGGCGCACCGCAATTTCGCGGGGGTTCTGCATTTCACCTGGCTCACCTGCAGCTATCCAGGTGTCAAAACTTCCGACCACTGGCGCGATGTGGAGAAGCTCGAGCTGGAGCCCAATTTCGCGGATTGGGTGCGCGAGTCGTTCCGGCCGCTGGGCGTGTATATCAACTTCTGGCAACCCACCTTGAAGGCCGGAGAATCCCGGAATTACGCCGTAATGATGGTGAACGACGAGCCTTTGCCGGTGAAAGGGCAGCTTCGATTGGAGTTTGCCGGCGGCCCGTCGAAGGAGTTGGCCTTCGAACTGCCGGCCTTCGGAGCGCATACCTGGCAGGTGCCGCTTGTGTCGCCCACTGCCGCAGGGCATACAATGCTCAAAGCGACCGCTCGCGTCGAGGGCCGGGATGCGACGATTTCGAGGAGGAAAGTGCAGGTATTACCATGAAGAGTTTTCAAAGGCGTGGATTCTTTCAAGGAGCGCTGGCCGCGTTGGGCATTGGCGCGGCGCCGGTGGCCGCCCAGGCGCAGGCGCCCAGGCCGGCTGCTGGCGGACGCGCAGGGTTCCTGCCTGAATACTGCCGTGCGCAAAACTACCGCTCGCTGAAGCAATCGAGCTACGACACCACAGGCGGCAACTCCGACCGCTGGCCGATCGCGGCCGGCCAGTCGCATGAGATCTTCAATCAGAAGGGACCGGGCGTCATCTCGCACATCTGGTTCACGATTGCCGCGCAGAGCCCGCTGCACCTGAAGGAACTGATCCTGCGCGCTTACTGGGACGGCAGCGACAAGCCCAGCATTGAAGTGCCGATCGGCGACTTCTTTGGCTTGAACCTGGGCGACTACGTTCTCTACGAGAGTGAGTACCTGGCCTGTTCACCCGGCAAGTCACTGAACTGCTATTTCGCCATGCCTTACCGCACATCGGCGCGCATGACCGTCACGAATGAAGGCACGCGCGACGTCGGCTCGTTCTATTCGAACATCGACTTCATGGCCGTGGATGCGCTGCCGGCCGACGCGCTCTATTTCCATGCGCAATACCGGCAGGCCGCTCCGAACGTGGCGCAGCAACTGCCGAACAGCAAGAATCCCGATGGCAAGACGAACTACGTCTATTGCGAAACCCACGGCCGCGGCCATCTGATGGGTGTGACGCTGGGCGTCGTCCAGAACAAGGAAGCCTGGATGGGCGAAGGCGACGACATGATCTTCGTCGACGACGAGACCAAGCCGCTGATCGTCGGTACGGGCTCAGAAGACTACTTCCTGGGCAGCTGGAACTTTGGTGGCCGCGAGAATGCGAAGGCCTTTGGCTACCACCAGTACGGTGCGCATCTCATCCAGAGTCCGGAGCGCGTTGGCGGCCGCTACTGCTGCTACCGCTTCCATGGCGACAATCCCGTGACGTTCACGAAATACCTGAAGCACTCGATGGAGCATGGCCACGCCAACGATCGCGGCGACTGCTTCTATAGCTGCTGCTACTGGTATCAGGACAAACCCACGACCGAAGTGCCGGCCCTGCCGGCCGTGAAAGACAGACTCCCGAAGGTGGTGCCCGCTTGAAGAAATCCATTCTCCTCCTCCTTGCTACCTGCGCCGGCGGCGCCCTGCTGTGGGCCGCTGTCCCCGGGTTCGTCCTTTGGAGCAACGCCGAGCTGCACGGCTACATGGCCAAGATCGCGGCCCGGATGAAGACCGAGAAGGTGCTGGGGCAGGATCTCGGCAAGTGGGGCAACCACTGGTCGTCCATCACCCGGCGCAATGCCGATGGCGTCGGCGAACTGCACGAGAAGGTGACTGACCTGTTCATCTGCGAAGGCGGCGAAGCCACGCTGGTGGTGGGCGGCAAGCTCACCAATCCGACTTCCGCCGGAGCGGGCGAGCTGCGTGGCACCGCAGTCACCGGCGGCCGCAAAGTCACCATGAAGCCCGGCGACATGGTGGAGATCCCGGCGAACATGCCGCACCAGTTGCTGGTTCCGAAGGAGTTCCTCTACTACGAGGTGAAAGTGCAGCAGACGGCGCCGCAGTCGCCCGAGGGCTTCCGCTACTGGTCGCAGGCCGACTTCCTCAGCTGGAAGGGCAAGCTGCAGGCCAAGCTGGCGGGCAAGAATGCGGCCAACCAGGAGATTGCGAACTGGGGCAACCACTCGCAGTTGATGGTCTACCGCACTGGCGATGGCGAGGTGGAGATCCACGAGAAGCAGGTGGACTACTTCATCGTCGAGCAGGGCGAAGCCACCCTGACCGTGGGCGGCAAGGCAACCGGCACACGCGTCACCGGACCCGGTGAGCAGCGCGGCGGCACCATCGCCGGCGGCGAGAAGGTCACGCTGAAGGCCGGCGACATCGCGCACATCCCGGCGGCTGTCCCGCATCAGGTGGTGGGCACGAAGGATTTCCTTTACGGAGTCCTGAAGGTCACCATCGAGTAGCGAACATCCAGAAAGACAGAGCGCCCGCTGCGAAGGAGAGAAGCTCCTCCGCAGCGGGCGCTCTTCAGTTTTGGGGCCGTAAAACTAGCCTTTGATCACGATGTTGACCAGCTTGCCGGGCAGCGTGATCACCTTGACGATGGGGCGGCCGGCGATGAACGCCAGTACCTTTTCGTCGGCCAGGGCGAGCGCCTCTTGCTCCTCTTTTGTGGAGCCGTGGGCGGCGATGATGCGGCCGCGCAGCTTGCCGTTGACCTGCACCGGGATCTCCAGCGCCTCTTCCTTGGCGAGCTCCGGATCGAACGCGGGCCAGGACTGGCGGAACACGGGTCCGGTTCGCCCAATGGTTGCCCAGAGTTCTTCGGCGGCGTAGGGCGCAAACGGCGCAATCAGCAGGATCAGCTTGGCAGCCACCTCCTGCCGGACGGCCGGGGACAGGCCCGCTTCCGCGGCCTGCAGGGCATTCAGCAACTCCATCAACGCCGCAATCGACGTGTTGAAGTGCCAGCGGTTGTCGAAGTCCGACGTGATCTTGCGGATGGTCTGGTGGAGCTTGCGCAGGGCCTGGGCATCCGTCTCGCCGCTGCCTTCTGTGGCATCGGCATTGCGTGTGACCCATTTGAAGAGCCGCGTGAGGAAGCGGTACTGGCCTTCGACACTGGACTCGTTCCAGTCCATGTTCTTCTCCGGCGGAGCCGCGAAGAGGGTGAACAGGCGGCAGGTGTCGGCGCCGTACTTTTCCACCATCTCATCGGGGTCGACGATGTTGCCCTTGGACTTGGACATCGTCTGCCCGTTCAGCTGCACCATGCCCTGCGTGAACAGGTTCTTGAAGGGCTCGTCGACCTTCACCAGGCTGATATCGCGCATCACCTTGCACCAGAAGCGGGAGTAGAGCAGGTGCAGGATGGCGTGCGTGACGCCGCCGATGTACTGGTCCACCGGGAACCAGGGCTGGACGGTTTCGGGGGTGAACGGCAGCTTGTCGTTCTTTGGATCGACATAGCGGAAGAAGTACCACGAGGAATCGACGAACGTATCCATCGTGTCGGTCTCGCGCTGCGCCGGGCCGCCGCACTTGGGGCAGGTGGTGTTCAGGAAGCTCGGATGGTTGGCTAGCGGCGATTTGCCCTGGCCGGTGAGTTCAACGTCGGAAGGCAGCAGTACGGGCAGTTGGTCGTCCGGTACAGGCACAACGCCGCACGCCGGGCAGTGCACGACCGGGATCGGCGTGCCCCAGTAGCGCTGGCGGGAGACACCCCAGTCCTTCAGGCGGTAAGTGATGGAGGCTTCGCCGAAGCCATTCTCCTTGGCGCGCGCGCTCATCAGTTTGCGAGCCTCGGCGCTGGGGAGGCCGGACCATTCGCCGGAGTTTTCGACGATGCCGTATTCCGTGAACGGTTCCGTGGCAATGACGGGCAGAGTGCCGTCCACCGGCCGGATCACGGGCACGATGGAGATGCCGTACTTGGTGCAGAACTCGAAGTCGCGCTCGTCGTGCGCGGGCACGGCCATGATGGCTCCGGTGCCGTAGCCCCACAGGACGAAATTGGCGATCCAGATGGGGACCGTGGCTCCGTTGTAGGGGTTCACCGCGTAGTGTCCGGTGAAGAAGCCTTCTTTGACGAGGTTCTCAGGATCCTTGCGGCTCTGGTCGTCGACCATGGCCTTCAACTGCGTGGCCAGTGCGCCCTCGCAGAGCTGCTTGGAGACAGGATGCTCCGGCGCGAGGATGACGCAGGTGGCGCCGTAGATGGTGTCGACGCGCGTGGTGAACACGCGGATCTTCTGGTCGGTGCCTGCCAGGCCGAAATCGACCTCGGTGCCTTCGCTGCGCCCAATCCAGTTGCGCTGCATGGTGAGCACCTGCGAGGGCCAGCCGGCTTCGATCTGCTTCATGTCGTCGAGCAGTTGCTCGGCGTAAGCCGTGATGCGCAGGAACCACTGGACGAGTTCGCGTTGTTCCACCGGGGTGGTTTCGTGGCGCCAGCAGCAGCCGTTCTCCACCTGCTCATTGGCGAGCACCGTGGCGCATTCCGGGCACCAGTTCACCAGCGAGACTTTGCGGTAGGCCAGCCCGCGTTCCATCATGCGCAGGAAGAGCCACTGGTTCCAGCGGTAGTATTCCGGCTCGCACGTGGAGACTTCGCGATCCCAGTCATAAGCGAAGCCCATGCGCAGGAGCTGCTTCTTCATGTGCGCGATGTTGGAGTGGGTCCACTCGCTGGGGTGGCGGTTGTTCTTGATGGCCGCGTTTTCGGCGGGCAGGCCGAAGGCGTCCCAACCCATGGGGTGAAGCACGTCGAAGCCGCGCATCCACTGATAGCGAGCGAGCGTGTCTCCAATCGAGTAGTTCCGCACATGGCCCATGTGGAGACGGCCGCTGGGGTAGGGCAGCATCTCGAGGACGTAGTAGCGGGGCTTGCTGCCGTCATTGACGGCTTTGTAGAGCTCAGGGTCGGCGGACCAGCGCTGGCTCCAATTCAGCTCGATTTCCTGGTGGTTGTACGGCTTTTCCGGCATAGTGATTTCAGTGCGTCCACATTGCGTTGGTCGTCGCCCGGCTGGTCGATGGGGGTCTCCAGCACAAACGCCTTATCCCGCAGTTTCGGATGGTTCAGAATCCTGCGAAAACCTTCCAACCCGATGTGACCTTCTCCTATGTTCGCATGCCGGTCCAGTTTCGAGGCGAACGCCCCTTTGGAATCGTTGGTATGAATGACGGGAATGTGTTCCAGGCCGAGGATGAGTTCAGCTTCCTTGACGGTCTGCTCGAGGCCCTTCTCCGTGGAAACGTCGAAGCCCGAAACGTACAGATGGCACGTGTCCAGGCAGTAGCCGATGGGATAAGGGACGTTCTCCATGGACAGGTCCCGGATGGCCTTGAGGTCCTCGAAAGTGCGGCCGATGGTGGAGCCGGCGCCCGCCGTATTCTCCAGCAGCAGCGTGAGGTTCTTCGGCTTGAGCCCCTCGGAAGCCCTTTCAAGTGAGCGCGCCAGGGTTTCGATGCCCTGTTCGAGGGTATGATCTTTGGAACTGCCGGGGTGAATGACAAGGTACTCGGCGCCAATGGCAATCGCGCGTTCCAGTTCACCACGAAAGCCGGCGACGGATTTCTCGCGAATGGCGGAGTCCGCGGCTGCCATGTTGATGAGGTAACTGTCGTGGATCACCAACGGAGTGAGATCGTTGGCGGCCCGAAACTCCTTCATCTCCTTCGTCTGCTCCTCAGACGGCATGGAGGCACGCCACATCCGCGGGCTGGCGGAGAAGATCTGCAGGCAGTTGGCGCCCAATTCCTGAGCTTTCCTGGCCGCGTTGACCAGCGCGCCCGATGTGGAGCAATGGATCCCGATTCGCATTCCTCCGAGTTTACCCTGACCGATCGGATGGCTTTGTAACAGGGGAAGGCAGGGCGATAGCCCGGTTTGGCCAGTCCAAGGATGGTTATCGTTTGCATGAAGAATTTGTAACCCTTGGATAGGTCTGAATCGTCTAATCCAGTAGGGGACTTCTAGGCGAGGAAAATCCCTTGGCGCCGTACCTAATTCAGGTATTAACCGATTGGAATCTGCAAAATGCGGAGAACGTGGAGTGTTCCCCTACTGGGGTTGTTTGTCATTGGCCTGATCTGGGGACAATCCCGATGGGGTGACATCCGATCCCTGTTCCGGCGCGACGTTGGCACCCACTATTCCATCCCCACCTACCGAAGTCTTGATGAATGGCGGCTGCGCCGGGCTCACCTCAGAACGCAGATCCTGACGGCTGCGGGGCTGCAGCCAATGCTGCCCAAATCCCCACTTCATGCGCGACGCTTCGGCGCATTGGATAAAGGCGCCTTTGTCGTTGAGAAGGTTTTGCTGGAAACGATTCCCGGCTATTTCCTCGCCGGAAATCTCTATCTACCCAAAAATACAGGCGATAATAAAGTGCCGGCGGTACTTGTTCCGCACGGGCATTGGAAGAACGGGCGCATTCATGATGCCTCGGACTATTCCGTGCCTGCTCTGTGCGCGAACCTGGCCGCGCAGGGCTACGCCGCGTTTGCCTACGACATGGTGGGCTACAACGACACGCGGCAGACCTCGCACACTTTCGGCAAATCGGAGCAGGAAGAGCAGTGGGGCTTTAGTCCGCTTGGCCTGCAGCTTTGGAACTCGATCCGGTCGCTGGATTTCCTGGAATCCCTGGATGTCGTAGACGGCAAGCGCATCGCCGTGACCGGCGCGTCCGGCGGAGCCACCCAGTCGCTGCTGGTGGCGGCGGTGGACGATCGTCTGCAGGCTTCCATTCCCGTCTGCATGGTGTCGGCGACGTTCCAGGGCGACTGCACCTGCGAGGAGGCGCCCGGGCTGCGCTTGGGCACCAACAACATGGAGATCGCGGCGCTGATGGCGCCGAAGCCGATGCTGCTGCTCTCCTCCAAGAAGGACTGGACGAAGCGCACACCCGAGGAAGAGTATCCAGCCATCCAGTCGATTTACCGGCTCTATGGGAATCCTGATGCGGTGTCGTCCATTCAGATCGATTCGGGCCACAACTACAACCGCAAGAGCAGGGAAGAGGCTTACCGCTTCCTGTTCAACGTGCTCAAGCCCGACATTCCGTTCTCGGCGGCGCGGGAGAGTGTGCAGGTCAAGTTCAAACCTGAAGATCTGCTCGTCGGAGAACTGCCGGCGGATCTTCATCCGCTATCACAGGACGAAGTCTTCGCCAGTTGGCGCGAATTGTCGCGTCAACGGGTGAAGGCGCTTTCGGATCAGGATGCGCGGCGGCTGCTTGCATCGACGGTTGGGGCTACCTGGCCCCGGCGCGTGGAGGCGATCCCGGCGGGGCAGTTGGTTCTGCTGGAGCGGGCCGGTTCCGGGGAACGCGTGCCGGCGCGCTGGGCTCCGGGTCGGGTGCCGGAAGCGGCTTTGCTCATCGATCCAGGCGGATCGGAGGCGGCGCGGCGTAGCCGTTCCGCGTCGCATTTCGTGGCGCGGGGCGCTTCGATTCTGACTGTGGACGTGTATCAGACGGGCAGCGCGACGACACCGGGTGTCAGTTGCGGCCGGACGTGCCTGACCTTCCAGCGCAGCGACGATGCGAACCGGGTATCGGACATTCTGACGGCGCTGTCTTATCTGAACTCGACGCGTCCGACGCGCATCACGATGTCGTGCAACGGCAAAGCGGGGTCGTGGTGTGTCGTGGCGGCGGCGGTGACGCCAGCCTCTGTGCCTCTGAGTGTGGATCTGCTGGATCCCGAAATTGCAGCGTTGAATGATCAGCCCGGGCCGTTGTTCATTCCGGGGTTGGAACGCGCCGGCGGCATGCAGCAGGTGCTGCGCCTGATCCGGCTGAACCACCAGTTACGGATTGAGACGGCCGACTGAGCTACTGAACGGTGAAGGGCAGGCTGATGCGGGCGTCGCCGTGCTCGGCGGTCAGGACGTAGGGGCCGGGTTTCATGGCGGGGAGTTCCACGTTGGGATCGCCTGTCACGCTAAACCACTTCTGCTCACTCGACCAGGACCAGACTTCACTGCCGGTCTCATCATAAAGCCGGAGGTATTTCCCGGCGGCCTGCTGTGTGTCCACCTCCAGGCGTGCCCACGTTTTGTCCTCGTTGAGGGAGAGTCGAATGCCGTTCTCGGGGCCTTTGAGGACGGTGGCGGAGCCGAGGCGCGCGTAGACGAGTTCGTAATTTGCCGTCGAGGGTCCGCCGGTATTAATACTGCGAGCCACCAACCCCACGCCGTCGATGAAGACTTCCTTGGTGATGCCCACCTGAAAGACCCTGGGGTACGCGAAGGCAATCCCGTTTGAAAACGCGCCAGCCGCGGTTTTGAGGGACTCCTCCTTGCTGGTGATGACCGCGGCGCCGATGCCGCCGGGTAGGGAGGTTCCGAACGTCTCTCCAACTTTCCTGGAGAAGTCGTACCAAAGGGCGTCCTCCCCGGTGTCTTCCTTCCACTGCAGGATGCGGTCCGCATCCTTGCGGAGCCAATACGAGCCGTCTGGCAGACCCTGTAGTTGGAAGTAGGTGTGACCCGCGAACTCACGCGCTTCGCCCACGCGCAGGACGAGCGGCTCAGTCTGGCGCGTACCGCTGCCGCGATACACCCACTGGTTGCCCGTTTCCAAGGGCAGCCAGTCCGCAGCCATCAGCCCCGGCCCACAGGCCAGCGCGATCAGGAGATTAGTGCACCGCCATGATTTCAAAAGCAACGGTTCCCCCATACAACTTGCCGCCATCGGTCGTCAGCCAGACTTCCACCGTATATCGGCCATCGGGCCAGGGCTGAGCCGTCGAGTTGGTCTGCTCACCCAGCGGCACGCTGACCGCCCAGTTCGCCTCGCCCTTCACCGTTTCGCTGTGCAGCACGGCCACGAATGTCTTATTAGCCGACCACTGGAAGATCTGCTTGCCGCCTGCGTCGCGAATGACTAAATCGTAGACCTGCCCGGAGGGGAAATTCAAGGTTAACTTGTCTTTCGTCGTATTCCGTAAGGTCATCCGCACCAGCATCAGCGGCACGGCCTTATTCGGATCCACGGGCGGCATGAGATCGGCGACATAAACGGCCCGGTCGAGCGACAGGCCGAAGGCGAGTTCCGGCTCTGAGATGACCGTTCGGCCGCCTAACTTGGCGTAAACCAGGTCGTAGGAGCGGGGGCCGGCAAAGGTCTGCCAGGTCCGGCGCAATAATCCAACGGAGGGAAGCCAGACATCGGACTCGATGCCGGCGTCGGCGCAGTTGGCGGGCGTATAGCGGACCGACAGAGCGTTGTTGAACTCACCCACCGGGCCCTTGTAGGCCGCTTCGCGCGAGGTGATCACGCTGGACTTGTTACAGGAATCGACGCCGGTTTCGGTTTCCACACCCTCCGCGGCGGTGGTGTCGAGCCAGACCTTATCGGCCTTCGCTTCGGCATCCCAGTACAGAATCCGCCCGCCGTCGTCCTTCCGGAGCAGAACTTCGGGCTGCGAGGGCAGGCCTCGGACTAGGAAATGTTCCTGGTCCCCGGCTGCCTGCGATTCCACGACCTGCAAGGTGAACGTACCCGCGGCGGAACGGTAAATCCACTGGTTTCCGGCCTGCAATGGGAAATAGTCGGTTTGTGCGCTGGCAGCCGCGCTGCACAGCAAAATGCCTCCCGCAAGGAGGCTAAGAGTAGAAATTCTTTTCCCAGGCATGGCGTCGTAAGATTTCGAGAACCGGGGCGGGTAAGACCCCCTTCTCTGAGACGGCCATATTCTGTTCTACGTTTCGAATCTTCCTCATTCCAGGGATCACCGTGGAGACCGCCGGGTGCGAAATACAGAAGCGCAAAGCCGTCTCTGCCAGGGTTTCGTTGAGTCCGGCCGGCTCCAGTGCAGCCCGCAGTAAATTTACTTTTTCGTACACGAGTTGCTTGTGATTGCCGCGGAAATACCAGGCCCGGAATTCGGCCGGGTCGAACTCGGTTTCCGGGGTAATCGCTCCGGTTAAGGCGCCTTCATCTAAAGGAACGCGCGCGAGAACACCGATGTTCAATTCCTGGCACAGCGGGTAAAGATTCTTTTCCGGGGTCTGGTCGAAAATGTTGTAGATCACCTGGACCGTATCGATCAGTCCGGTCCGGCAAGCCTCCAGGGCCGAGTCGGGCTGGTGGTCGTTGATCGAAATCCCCCAGAACCGCACTTTGCCGGCCTTCTTGAGATCCTCGATCGCCTTCTTCCACTCGTCGCGGCCGATCCACTTCGGATTCCAGACGTGGAACTGCTGCAGGTCGATGGTCTCGACGCCGAGGTTCTTCAGCGAGGTCTCCGTGCACTTCACCACGTAGTCGTAGGGGAAGACATCATCGAGCCCGATACCGGGCTGCGCCGGCCAGATCCGGTTCTTCGGTGGCACCTTGGTGGCCACGTAAGGCTTAGCGCCGGTCTCCTTCAAAGTCTGGGCGATGAGCTGTTCACTGTGGCCTTCGTTGTAGGCGAGGGCGGTATCGATGAAGTTCAGCCCCAGTTCCAAGGCGCGGCGCAGAGCAGCCAGCGCGTCGTCTTCGGCATGGCCCCGCCACTGGTTTCCACCAAGGCCCCAGGCTCCGTAACCAATCTCAGAAATCTGCCAACCTGTCCGTCCGAGCGTGCGTCTGTGAATCACGACTCCCATAATAGAGGAAGGGAGTGCCATGCGCGTCGTACTCACTCTGATTTTCCTGGCCGCCCTGGCCTGGGCCGATACCTTCAAGCTGTATCTGAAAGAGGGCGGCTACCACTCCGTTACCGAATACAAGGTGCTGGAAGACCGCGTCCGCTACTACTCAGCCGAACGCGGCGACTGGGAAGAGATCCCGCTCGAACTCGTCGATCTCAAGAAGACCGAGGGTGAACGGAAAGCGCGCGTCGAGGCCGAGAAGAAGGACGCCGCGATCGAGGACGCCGAGGAAAAGTTCGATCGCGCGCTGAAACGCGAGATCAGCCGCATCCCGGTCGACTCCGGCGTCTACTTCGTGGAGAACGATAAGGTCGTCGAAGTAAAGACCGCCGAGATGAAGATGCGCGGCGACAAGAAGCGCTCGTTCCTCAAGGCGATGTCCCCCCTGCCCATCATTTCCAACAAGGCAGTGCTCGAACTGCCCGGCGAGAACTCGGCCGTCTCGGTGCCCGACCCGGCCCAGAACTTCTACTTCCGCATCGCCAACGTCCAGCGGTTCTCCATTGTGCGCCTCAAGCCGGGCAAGGGAGTCCGCGAAGTGGCGATCTGGACCCGCCAACCGGTCACCAACCTGGTCGCTTTCGAAATGGACCTGGTGGAGGTGTTCCGCCAGCAGTTGAGCGACGACCTCTACAAAGTCTGGCCGACCAAGCCCCTGACGCCCGGAGAGTACGCTATGGTGCAGTACGCCGAGGGCGAGGGCGAAATTCAGATCTGGGACTTCCGCGTCCCTGCCAAAAACTAGCTCTCAAACATAGTCAGGCTAGCGGCCATCCGCCGCGTATGCGGGCATGGCCCGCGCGATCCCGCAAGGCGGAGCCATGGTTCCGTCTGGCGGAGCCGTGCCAGGGAAGAGGCTGGAAAGCTGAAACTTTGGGGCGGGGTTCGACATCTGACAGTTGAACGCTCACGTTTTCATATAAGGATTTGCTCAAGTGTGATAGACTCGCCTTGAGCTCGTACGGTACTCAACTATGGACCTCAATCGCTACACAGAAAAGTCGCAGGAAGCCATTCGCGGCGCCCAGACTCTGGCCGCGCGGTTGTCCCACCAACAGGTCGACAATGAGCATCTGCTCGTCGCCCTGCTCGAACAGGAAAATGGCCTGGCGCCGTCTATCCTGTTGAAAGCAGGCGTGAATCTGGAATCCGCTCATCGCCGCCTGATGGCCGAACTGGACAAGCTGCCCAAGGTGCAGGTTTCCAGCGGAGGCCAGGGCATGTACCTCACCCAGCGCCTCGCCGCCGTCATCGGTAATGCCGAACAGGAAGCCAAGAAGCTCAAGGACGACTTCGTTTCGGTGGAGCACATCCTGTTGGCCCTGCAGGCCGGCAATGGCGCCGCGGGGCAGGTGGTGGGCGACCGGACTAAGCTCGAAGCCGCCATCAAGGAGATTCGCGGCAGCCAGCGCGTGACTTCCCAGAACCCGGAGACCACTTACCAGGCCTTGGAGCAGTATGGCCGCGACCTGACGATCATGGCCTCCCAGGGTAAGCTGGATCCGGTCATTGGGCGGGACGAAGAGATCCGGCGCGTGGTTCAGGTCCTGTCCCGGCGTACCAAGAACAATCCGGTCCTCATTGGCGAACCCGGCGTCGGCAAGACCGCCATCGCCGAAGGCCTCGCCCAGCGCATTGTGCGCGGCGACGTGCCGGAAGGTCTCAAGTCCAAGAAGGTGGTCGCCCTCGACATGGGCGCGCTCATCGCCGGAGCCAAGTTCCGCGGTGAGTTCGAAGAGCGCCTGAAGGCCGTTCTGAAGGAAGTCTCCGCCAGCGAAGGCCAGATCATCCTCTTCATCGACGAGCTGCACACCGTGGTCGGGGCGGGGAAGGCCGAAGGCGCGATGGACGCCGGCAACCTGCTGAAGCCTATGCTGGCTCGAGGCGAACTGCACTGCATCGGCGCCACGACGCTGGACGAATATCGCAAGTACATCGAGAAGGACGCCGCCCTCGAGCGCCGCTTCCAGCCCGTGGTTGTCGATCAGCCCAGCGTCGAGGACACAATCTCGATCCTGCGCGGTCTGAAGGAGCGCTACGAGGTGCACCACGGCGTGCGGATCAAGGACTCCGCGCTCGTGGCCGCCGCCACGCTGTCCAACCGCTACATCACCGACAGGTTCCTGCCCGATAAAGCCATCGACCTGGTGGACGAGGCGGCCGCCCGGCTGAGGACGGAGATCGACTCGATGCCGTCCGAGCTCGACGAGAAGCTCCGCCGCACCATGCAGATCGAAATCGAAGCGCAGGCCCTGAAGAAGGAGACCGACGAACCTTCCCGGGAGCGGCTGGCCAAGCTCGAGGAAGAGATATTCTCCCTCAAGGAAGAGACCGACGCGCTGAAGACCCAGTGGACCAGCGAGAAGGACGCCGTTTCCCGGCTCCGCTCGCTGCGTGAAAAGATCGAGGACACCAAGCGCGAGATCGATATCGCCGAGCGCGCGTACGATCTCAGCAAGGTGGCCGAGCTGAAGTTCGGCACCCTCATCGGCCTAGAAAAGGCTGTGTTCGAGGAAGAGAAGCGCCTCCACGAGCAGGAGAGCCACAAGCGCCTGCTGAAAGAGGTGGTAGACGAGGAGGACATCGCGCACGTGGTGGCGCGTTGGACCAGCATCCCGGTCACCAAGCTGTTGGAAGGCGAACTGCACAAGCTGCTGCATCTGGCGAGCCAGCTCCATACCAGAGTGGTGGGGCAGGACGAAGCGGTCCAGGTGGTGGCGGAAGCCGTGCAGCGGGCCCGGGCCGGACTCAGCGATCCGAACCGCCCCATCGGCAGCTTCCTCTTCCTGGGACCCACGGGCGTCGGCAAGACCGAACTGGCCCGCGCCCTGGCCGAGACGCTGTTCGACGACGAAAAAGCCCTGATCCGGCTGGATATGTCGGAGTATCAGGAGAAGCACACGGTGGCCCGCCTCATCGGCGCGCCTCCTGGCTATGTAGGCTTCGAAGAAGGTGGCCAATTGACCGAGGCCATCCGGCGCCGCCCCTATGCGGTGGTGCTGCTGGACGAGATCGAGAAGGCGCACCCGGACGTGTTCAACGTGCTGCTGCAGGTGTTGGACGACGGAAGGTTGACGGACGGCCAGGGCCGTACGGTGGACTTTCGCAACAGCATCCTCATCATGACGTCGAACCTGGGCAGCGACCGCATCCGGAATTACTCGGGTGAGACCGCCGGCACGGCCTACGAGATGATGAAGCTCGCCGTGCTCGAGGAACTGCGCAAGTCGTTCCGGCCGGAGTTCCTCAATCGTGTGGATGAGACCGTCGTCTTCCATGCCTTGAGAAGCGAACACATCCGGCGCATCGTGGATATACAGTTGGGCCAGGTGAGAAAGAGGCTGGCCGCCCGGCACATCAGTATCGATCTGTCGGACGAAGCCAAGGACCATCTGGTGCGAGTCGGGTACGAGCCGGATTACGGCGCCCGTCCCCTGAAACGAGCCATCCAGCGTGAGTTGGAAACGCGCCTGGCGCGCGCTCTGCTGGAAGGCAAGATCAGGGATGGCCAGCACATCTACGTCTCGGCTCAGAAGGGCGAGCTGGTTTTCGAACAACGAGAGCCCGTCGCCGCGCAGTAAGCGGTAAATTGCATGCCGGCGCGGAACCCAAACCGCGCCGGCCGCAATCAAAGAAGCAGCAAAGAGAGTACAGCGACCCAATAGGCTGAAAGCTGAGAGCTGACAGCTGAGTGCTTTTGTAAGGAGCCCAATGCCAGACCAAATCGAATTCGTAACGTTGCCGGTTCTTCCCCTGAAGAACATCGTGCTGTTTCCGAAGCTGGTGCTCCCTCTGTCGGTGGGCCGTGACGCCTCGCGCGCCGCGGTGGAATCCGCCATCAAGGACCATGAAGGCGAGCTGATCCTGCTCGCCCAGCGCGATCCCGCCAACGAGGCCCCCGGGCCTTCGGATCTGCATAACTTCGGGACCCGCGCCAAAATCCGCAAAGTTCTGCGGACCTCGCCGGCCCTCATTGAAATCGTCGTGGCCGGACTCGACCGCGTAGGCATCGTCAGCGTGGAGCAGACCGGTGGCTATCTCAGTGCCAAGGCGTCGCCCATGCCTCTGGCGTCCGATCATTCCACGGAAGAGAAGGCGCTGCAGACCGCCCTGTTTGAAGTCGCCGCCAAAGCCATCGAGCGCATCAACCCGCAGGCCGCCGAGCAGATCTCGAATCTGATGACGACGGCGGACGATCCGCAACAGCTCATGTGGCTGCTGTCGACGGCCTTCAACCTCGACATGCAGAAGCTGCAGACCCTGCTCTCGGCCGGCACGTTGAAGGAAGCGCTGGAGCTCGCCGTGCAGTACCTCACGGAAGAGATCCGCGTCCTGGAAGTGCGGCAGAAGATCGTCTCCGAGGCTCAGGAAGAGATGTCCAAGGAGCAGCGCGACTACGTGCTGCGCCGCCAGATGAAGGCCATCCAGCAGGAATTGGGTGAGGACGACCCTTCCAAGGCCGAGACTGAGGAACTGCGCAAGCGGCTGGCCGAAACCACGCTGCCCGACGACGTCCGCAAAGAAGCCGAGCGTGAGTTCAAGCGCTTCGAACGGCTGCCGGACCAGTCGCCCGAACGCCACGTTCTGCGCACCTGGCTCGACCTCGTACTCGACCTGCCATGGACGGCTCAGACCGAGGACAACCTCGAAATCGCCCGCGCCCGGCAGGTGTTGAACGACGACCACTACGGCCTGGAAGACGTGAAGGAACGCATCCTGGAACACCTGGGTGTCCTGCAGCGGAATCCCAAGGCCAAGGCGCCCATTCTGTGCTTCGTCGGACCCCCCGGCGTCGGCAAAACGTCGCTGGGCCAGTCCATCGCCCGCGCTCTCGGCCGCAAGTTCGAGCGCATGAGCCTGGGCGGCCTGCACGATGAAAGCGAACTGCGCGGCCACCGGCGTACCTACATCGGCGCCATGGCGGGCCGCCTGATCCAGGCCATCCGGCGCGCCGGCGCTAACAACCCGGTGTTGATGCTGGACGAAGTGGACAAGCTCGGCCGCGACTTCCGGGGCGATCCGGCCGCGGCGCTGCTCGAAGTGCTGGATCCGGCGCAGAACTCGACGTTCCGCGACAACTACCTGGACCTGCCGTTCGACCTCTCGAAGGTGATGTTCGTCACCACGGCGAACACGCTGGACAGCCTGCCGCAACCGCTGCTCGACCGTATGGAAGTGCTGCGGCTGGCCGGCTACAGCGAAGAGGAAAAGGTGGCGATCGCCAACAAGTACCTCATCCCGCGCCAGATGACCGAGGCGGGCATGACGGAAGAACAGCTCACGTTCCCTGAGGACGGGCTGCGCAAGCTCATTGAGTCGTACACCCGGGAAGCCGGCCTCAGAAACCTGGAGCGCGGCATCTCCCGCCTCTGCCGCAAGGCGGCGCTGAAGTTCGCGGAAGGCCGGACCGAGCCCATCGCGATGGATGCCGCCACCGTTGTGGAGTTGTTGGGACCGGAGTTCTACGTGCCCGAACCGGCGCGCGAGAATCTGCCGGCCGGCGTCTCCACGGGCCTGGCCTGGACCCCGGCGGGCGGCGATGTCCTCTACATCGAGGCGACGCTGCTGCCCAAGGGCAAAGGCCTCACCTTGACCGGGCAGCTCGGCGAGGTGATGCAGGAGTCGGCCAAGGCCGCCCAGAGCTTCCTGTGGGCGCATGCCGAGGAGTATGGCATCGATCCGCAGGCGTTCTCCGACTTCGGCGTGCACATCCACGTGCCGTCGGGCGGTATCCCGAAGGATGGTCCTTCCGCCGGCATCACGCTGGCGGTGGCGCTGGCCTCGCTCTACACGAAGAAGAAGGCCCGGCACGATACGGCCATGACCGGGGAGATCACTCTGACCGGCCGTGTGCTGCCCATCGGCGGCCTGAAGGAGAAGGTGCTGGCCGCGCGGCGCGCCGGCATCAACCGGGTGATCATTCCGGAGGCGAACCGCAAAGACCTGCGCGACCTGCCCAAGCACGTCCGCGAGGAGATGCAGTTCTTCTACGCTACGCGAATCGACGATGTCTTCCGCCAGGCGATCCCCGACCTGTTGCCGGAGCCCGTTCCGGTCACCAGCCTCAGCGCCTGACGCAGTCTGTGTGAGTGAGTAGTTTTGTTGCAAGCATCGGCGTGCCGGATCTGTCTGGCACGCCGATTTTTTTAGCCGTGCGGGCGGCTAAATACCCCGGAGCGACACTACATAGTTGTCGACGGAAGGACCCTTCTGTACGTTGCGCCGTTGCAGGGTCACCAATAGATCGGCCTGTTCGACAGCCTGCCGCAGCCAGTCGAAGGTGATGCGGCCCGCGATCTTCTGCAGCGTCTCCCGCAGGTCCCGATTCCGGATATGCGTGCCCCCGCCATGCAGGATGGCCAGGTCTTCCAGCAGCGAGTACAGAGCCTTAAAGTGAAAGTCGAGCTTTTCGGATTTACTGGCTAGAAACGACTCGGACTTCTGTGCCCACGACGCGAAGTTCGTATGACCCGAGGCCGCTTCGATCAGGGCCAGCATCACACCCCGGCGTTTCTCATAAGCCGCCAGGTCGAGCGAGCACGCCAACCCCGGACAGCCTCCGGCCAGCGACACGCGCCGCTCCGCATCTTTCAGTTGCTTGGCCTTCGCGAACGCTTTCATCTCTTCATCCGCCACCGGAGTCAGGTAGAAGATCACCGAACGCGACCGGATCGTGGACGGCAGGTCGTAGGGATTCTCGGCCGTCACAAACAGGATCATGTGGCTGGGCGGCTCTTCCAGCGTCTTCAGCAGCGAATCGGCGGCTTGCAGGTTGGCGCGGTCCATCTGGTCGATCAGAAAGACCCGCCACTTCCCCTTCAGCGGCCGCATCTGCGCGCGTTCCTTCGCCTGGCGCATCTGCTGGATCGAGATCTGCCGCAGCGGCCCGTCCGGCGGAAAGGTGAGGAAGTCCGGGTGCGAGGCGAACAGCAGGGGATCCTCGGAACGCTTCTCGCTGGGCCACTTCTCGCGGTCGGCGATGATGGTGCGGTTCTCTTCCCGGCTCAGGTCGTCCAATTCGATCTTTTCCGGCTCGCCCAGCAGTTGCGCGGCGAAGCGCCGCACCAGTGTCGCCTTGCCCACGCCTTCGGGGCCGGCCAGCAGGATAGTCTGCGGAATCCGATCGGTCTCGATCATCTTCCACAGCGCGCTGGCGACAATCGGATTGCCCCAGAAGTCTTTAAACATGCAGCCCCCGGTAGTCGTGGAAGATGAGCCAGACGCGCTCGGCCACCGTCTCCAGATCGCCCCGGCCGTCTACCCGCACTACCCGGCCCGGCTCTTCCATTTCCAGCGCCTCATAGCCGCGCAGCACCCGCTCGTAAAACGCCCGGCTCTGGTCGTCCATGCGGTCGGCCGACTCGGTCTCTTCATTCCGCGACTTCGCGCGGTTCAGGCTGGTCTCCAGGTCCACATCGATCCACAGCGTCAGGTCGGGCTGGCGGCCGCGGCAGGCGATGCGGTCCAGCGAGCGGATGACGTCTACACCGAGTTCGCGGCCGTAGCCCTGGTACGCCCAGGTGGAGTCCGTCCAGCGGTCGCACAGCACAATCTCGCCCCGGGCCGTGGCGGGCCGCACGATCTCATCCAGGTTCTGGGCCCGGGCGGCGAAGTAGAGCAGCATCTCCGCCGTCGAACTCAGGTGATCATTCGCCGGATCCAGCAGGATCCGCCGGATGGCCCCGCCGATCTCCGTACCGCCCGGTTCGGCTGTCTCAATCACCGTCTCGCCCGACGCGCGCAGCCGCTCGGCGAGCAGGCGCATCTGCGTCGTCTTGCCGCAGCCGTCCAGGCCCTCAAAAGTCAGAAAGAGGCCGCGGCGGGTCGTCATAGACATAGTGCAGAACCTTCTTCAGATCCTCCCAGGCTTCCCGCTTGGCGGTCTGGCCGCTGGTGGGGCGCAGCAGGTAGGAGGGATGGTAAGTGGGCATCACTGGAATCTCGCGCCACATGTGCCATTTGCCGCGCATCTTCGTGATGCCTTCTTTGGTGCCGAGCAAAGCCTTCGCGGCTGTGCCGCCCAATGCGCAAATCGCGCGCGGTTTCAAAACCATCAGCTGGCGGGAGAGGAATTGACCGCAGATCTCCATCTCGTCCGTCTCCGGAGTGCGGTTCTCCGGCGGCCGGCATTTCACCACGTTGCAGATGTAGACGTCCGGCCGGCGGATGGAGAACCCCTCCTTGCCTGAGGTGTTGTCGATCATCTGCGTCAGCAGTTGGCCGGCCCGGCCGACGAACGGCAATCCTTGCTCGTCCTCGTCTGCACCGGGCCCCTCCCCGACAAATACCAGCCGGGCATGCTCGTTCCCAGAACCGAAAACAATGGTCTTGCGGCCCTTACACAGCCGGCAGCGCTGGCAGTCACCCATATCTTCCCGAATCTTGACGAGAGTGTCATTATCCGGAGATACCGGGAAATCGGAAGGAAACAGCTTAGAAGGCTCGGTGCGTCTACTCATGTCGATCTGAGGCGGAGGCTGGAAGACGACGGGTTCCACCCGCGGCGGCGCAGCCTGCACGGGGCGCTGGGGCAGCGGTGGCGGAGGGGGAGGTGGTGGACTGGTTCGGACCGGCGGAGGCGTGGGCCGGACCACTGGCGCAGCCGGTTCGGCTACCTGGGGCGCCACAGCCACCGGAGCCGCATTCGGCTCCACGAAGACACTCTTCACCCCCAGGTCGCGGTAGAACTCCAGATACTGCTTGAGCAGGTCGCGGTCCATGGTCCGTCCCTTTGAGGCCCCTATTGCCGGTTGTGCAGCGCCAGGCGCAGCTTCAACACCTGGTCGAGAATCTGGTCGGCCAGCGCCCGTTTGCTGGCGCGGGGCAGCGGGTGAATCTCACCGGTGCTCAGCACCAGCACGATTTCATTCTGGTCGCTCTCAAAGCCCACGCCGTCGGCGGAGACGTTGTTGGCCACCACCATGTCGCAGTTCTTGGTCTGCATCTTGCGGCGCGCCTCGGCCACCAGATTCTCCGTCTCGGCGGCGAAACCAATCAGCAGCCGGTCCTGTTTGCGGCGGCCCACTTCGGCCAGGATGTCCAGCGTCGGGTCGAGTTCCAGGGACAACCGCATGGCGCTCTTCTTGACCTTCTGCTTGGGCACATTGGCAACATGGTAATCCGCCACGGCGGCCGCTTTGATCACGATGCTGCTGGCTTCCAGGTTCGCCATCACCGCGTCGTACATCTCCTGGGCGGTCTGCACCGGCACCATCTCGACGCCTTCCGGCGAGGGCAGGTTCACCGGTCCGCTCACCAATACAACCTTGGCCCCGCGCAGCGCGGCGGCCTGGGCCAGGGCGTAGCCCATCTTGCCCGAAGAGCGGTTGGAGATGAATCGAACGGGATCCAGCGGCTCGCGCGTCGGACCGGCAGTGAGCAGAACCGTCTCCCCGTCCAGATCATGACGCTGGGTCAGCGCGCGCAGCACCCGGTCTGCAATCCGCTGCGGATCGGGCAACCGTCCGGGACCCGTGGTGCCGCAGGCCAGTAACCCTTCGTCCGGATCCAGAATCACGTGTCCGCGCGCCTTCAATGTTTCGAGGTTGGCCTGCGTGGCCGCATGCTGCCACATCGCGGTATTCATGGCCGGCGCCAGCACGACGGTTCCTTCAAACGCCAGGTAAAGCGTGGTCAGGAAGTCGTTGGCCAGCCCGTGCGCAAAGCGCGCCAGCAGGTCGGCCGTCGCCGGAGCGACCACCAGCACCTGATGCTCCTGGGCGACCCGGATGTGCTCGACACTCGATGCCAGCACGTCGTCGGCGGAACCGCTGCCGAACATATCCGTGATGACTCTATGTCCGGTCAGAGCGGCGAAGGTAAGCGGCCGGATGAACTCCTGCGCGGCTTCCGTCATCACCGTAGTGACACTGAAGTCGCGTTCCATCAGGGCGCGGGCCAGCTCCGCGGCCTTATAAGCCGCAATTCCGCCGCCTACGCCCAAAATCGCAGAATAGGACGCCATGTCGGCCCGTGTTTAGGCTTCGGGTTCGCTGTCCGGATTGGGCGTCTGCAGGGCGGCGTCGTAGTAGCTCACCAGGCCGCGGCGGACTTCTTCCATGGCCGCAATGGTGGGCTTCTTCGACGTGCTGGGCAGGAACGAGCGGGCGCCGCCCTGCAACTGCCGGGCGCGCTTGGCAGCCACAATGATAAACCGGTAGGCGCTTCCTTCCGGATCATCCGGAATTGCGTGGATCGGGGTGCGGTTGACTCTATCGGCCATAATCTTGCGACCTCTTACTCTTTCTCAAACGTCGCCAGGATCTGCTCGACTCGTGACTGCATCCCGGCGTTTTTGCGCTGGACGCGTGCGGTCGTCACGATGCAACACAGCAGATCGGACGCGACTTCGACGTCATCGTTGACCAGTACATAGTCATACCGGCCGAAATCCCGAATCTCCCGGGCCGCTTCAGCCACCCGTTTCCGGATCACCTCTTCCGACACATCCCCCCTGGCTCGAAGCCGCTTTTCCAGTTCCTCGCGGGAGGGGGCCAGAATAAAGACACTGATCGCTTCCGGGATCTTCTCCCTCAATTGTCGCGCACCCTTTACGTCGATGTCGAGGACCACGTCCTTGCCCTCGCGGCGGCCCTGGTCGACATAGCAGCGATGGGTGCCATAGAAGTCATCAAAAACGGGCGCCCATTCGATGAACTCGCCGCGGTCGATCATGGCCCGGAAGTCCTCACGGCTCACAAAGTTATACTCGCGTCCGTGCTCTTCCTGGCCGCGCGGGGCGCGCGTCGTGTAGGAGACCGAAAAGATCAGGTTGGGGTCCCGTTCCAGCAGGTTCCGGACCAGCGTGGATTTGCCCGAGCCCGAAGGCGCGGAGATGATGATGACTTGGCTCATTCCAGATTCAGCACCTGTTCGCGGATGCGCTCGATGTTCGCCTTTGCTTCCAGTCCCAGTGCCGTAATCTTGAGCCCCAGTTCGCCCACCCCGGAGGTCTTCGAGAGGATCGTGTTCGTCTCCCGGTTCATCTCCTGCATCAGGAAATCCAGCTTCTTGCCCAACTCGCCGCCTTTGTCGAGCAGGACGTCCAGTTCGCGCGAATGCACCTGCAGCCGCCCCAGTTCCTCGGTAATGTCGCTGCGGTCGGCCAGCACGGCCGCCTCCTGCGCGAGGCGTTGCGGATCCATCGACACGCCCTTCAGCAACTCGGCCAGGCGTTCCTCGAGCCGGGCCCGGAAATGTTCCACCGCCGGTGCCCGGAGCTTCTCGATCTCTATCGCGTCCCGCCGGATGTCGGCGTTGTGGCTCTTCAGCAGATTGCGGATCTCGCCGCCCTCGCGCTCGCGAAAGACGTTCAGCGCGGTCAGCGACTCCTCCAGGGCCGACGTCACCAGTTGCTCCAGTTCGGCGGGCGCGTCCTCCTCCCCGGTCGGCTGGGCCAGCATTCCTGGAATCCGCAGCGCCATATGCACGTCCGGGTGCGCCGGCACCTGGTAAGCCGTCTCCGCCTCTTTCAAGGCAGTCAGATAGGCTTCGAACAGCGGCCGGTTCAGCGCCGCGGCGGCTGTGGCGTGCGCCGGAGTGAAACTGATGCGCACGTCGACATGCCCGCGCGTGACGTACTTCTTCACCACGCCTCGCAGCAGCGGTTCGAATTGCTCCAATTCGCCCGGAATGTGCGTGTGCAGATCGAGCGCGCGGTGATTCACGCTCTTCACCGTGGACGTAATCTCGCCCAGTTCGTTCGTCTTGCGGACTCGCGCAAAGCCCGTCATACTTCGGAGACTCATAGCTCAGTGCTCCAGATCAACATACTGTAACTCGTGCAGGCGCTGGTAGATGCCGCCCTGCCCGATAAGTTCTTCGTGCGTGCCGATCTCGCTGATGGCGCCGCTGTCCATGACGACGATGCGGTCTGCCCGGCGAATGGTCGAGAGGCGGTGCGCAATCACAATCACCGTCCGGTTGCGCATCAGGTTGCCCAGCGCGTGCTGCACCAGCACTTCGCTTTCTGTGTCCAATTGCGACGTCGCTTCGTCCAGGATCAGGATCGGCGCGTTCTTCAGCAGTGCGCGGGCGATGGACAACCGCTGGCGCTGGCCGCCGCTCAGGTTCGCTCCGCGCTCGCCTACCAGCGTGTTGTAACCCTGCGGCAGCGCCTCGATGAAATCAGCCGCCATGGCGTTCTGGGCCGCGTCCCGGATCTCGTCGAGCCTGGCCCCCGGCCGCCCATAGCGGATGTTGGCCGCCACCGTGTCGTTGAAGAGAAAGGTGTCCTGGCTCACCACGGCGATGCGGCTGCGCAGGCTGTGCAGACGGACGTCGCGGATGTCGTGGCCGTCGATCCGGATGGCTCCGCTGTCGACGTCATAGAAGCGCGGCAGCAGCCCGGCGATGGTCGATTTTCCGGCGCCGCTCGGACCCACCAGGGCCACCACCTCGCCGCGCCGCACCTCCAGGTTCAGGTCGCGGATCGCGAAGCCGTTCGGAGTGTTCGGATAGCGGAAGCTGACGTTCTCAAAGCGGATCGACTCCCGGAACTCCGGCAACTCCGGAGCCGCCGGCTTCTCAATAATCTGCTGCGGCCGGTCGATGTATTCGAACACGCGCTGGCTGGCGCCTTCGGCCTGCTGGAAGATGTTGTGGATGCCGGTCAGCCGCTTGACGGGCTCGTAGAGCAGCAGCAGCGCGACCACGAAACTCATGAAGTCGCCGCTGGTCATGTGGTTGGCTTTGATCTGCGTCCGGGCGTAGGTGAGCAGGCCCACGATCGTGGCCGCCCCGAAGAATTCGATAATGGGCGACGGCAGCGCCTGGAAGGAGATGTAGCGTAGCGACGAGCGTTTGAACTTGGTGGCGGCCTGGCGGAAGCGGGCGCTCTCGATCTGCTCGGCCGTGAAACTCTTCACCACGGCATGACCGCTGAAGGCTTCCTGCAGGATCTCGCTCATCTCCGCGGCATGGTCCTGCGCGCTGCGCGTCGAGCGCCGGATCCGCTTGCCCAGCCGGGCCGTCGGCAGCAGGACAAACGGCAGCACCGTGGTCGAAACCAGCGCGAGAACCCAGTCGCTCTGGAACAGCACATAGATCATGCCCATCGCGGCAAAGACCTGCCGCAGCCAGTCGGCCAGCATCTGCGAAACAGCCAGTTGGATCTTCTCGATGTCGCTCATCAGCGACGACATCAGCCGCCCGGTGGAGTGGCTCCCAAAAAACTCGTGCTCCTCGCCGACCACCTTGTCAAAGGCCTGCTGCCGCAAGTCGGTCACTGCGGAGAGCCCGGAATAGCTCACCAGGTAATTGCCGAAGTAATCAGCTATGCCCTTGATCAGGAAAACCAGGAGAATGGCAATGGCCACCTGTGTCCAAATGTTGTGAATGGGCGTCGGGACGAGTTGGTCCAGATACAGATGGATGCCTGTCCACTCGGGAATCGGCAGCGGAACGCGTGTATCGACCGTGTCCGGTTGCAACACCCGGTCGAAAATCGGTTTCAGCAGGATCGGCAGCATGGTGCGCCCGACGCCGGACACCACCATCAGGAAGACGGCCAGGATCAGCGCTGGTGTGTAGCGCCTGGCGTAGCTCAGCAGCCGGATCAGTTCCTTCACTGCGCCACCCCCCGCAGCCGTTCCACGGCGGCAATGGCCTGCTCCACCGGAACGCCTGCCAGACCGTATGGGCTCGAAAGCACTTGGCTGCGCGTCTTCCACGGAGCCCAGATGACCGGATCGGAAGTTCCGTAAAGCACCACAACGGGAATCCCGAAAGCGGCCGCCATGTGCGCCGGACCGCTGTCGTTACCCACGAAGAGCTCAGCACCGGAAAGCAGCGACTTCACGCTCTCCAGCGGCGCGCCTTCCAGCTTTTCAAACTCACCAAACGCGGAGAGGTCGTCGCCAGGCCCGCCAATGACGACCGGCGAGAGCCCGCTCTCCTTCAGGTGCCGGGCGACGGTCAGGAACCGGGCGGCGGGCCAGGTTTTGTCGGAGGCGGACGCCATGGGATGCACAATGGCGTAAGGCGGCCGCTGCGCCGCCGGCGCGCAGAACAGCCGGGCACGGGGGATATCGGTAATGGGCACTCCCAGATAGAACACGGCCGAAGCCAGATGTTCCGCGGTGTGCACCGTTCTTTCTTCGCCCAGAATCTGCTGGGCCCGTGGAATGTGAATGTTATAAACCCACTGCTGCCGGAAGTGGCCGAAGCCCGCGCGATGTGGAGCCAGGGAGAGTCCCGTCAACGCAGCGCTACGCGAGCCGCCGTGGTAGTTCAACGCGAGTGTAGGGCGGAAGCCAAGCACGGCCCGCTTGGAGGGCGGCAGGATGGCGCGGATGTCCGGATTGCCCGCAAACAACTGGCTGAATCGGTCCTCGACCACGATCCCGATTTCGAGATCGGGCCTGTACTGTTTCAGGAGGGAGAGGGCAGGGGTCGTCAGTACACAGTCGCCCAGCGATCGCAATCGCACAACCAGGACCCGTGCGCCGGGGGGCAACTGCTCGACGACGGTGGCCATGGCGGCGCCGCTAGAGGGCGTTACTCCTCAACCCGGGCTTCGTCCACCAGCATCACGGGGATGTCGTCGCGGATCGGGTAGACCCGATGGCACGCCGGGCATTTCAAGCCGCTTTTGTCCTCGGTGAGGGCCACGGATTCCTTGCAGACCGGGCACACCAGAATCTCCAACAGTTCTTGACTGACAGCCATGGGATTTCAACCAATTGTAGCAATCCGCACCGCCGGGCGACATGCGGAATATTACTACCTGGCCCGCCCTTACGGGTGCGCCTCGCAGCGTGCCTTCAGCGCCTCGTTCATGGCCCGGAATCCAATCTCGGTGCGGTCCAGCATGCCGGCGAACATCGGGCCAACCAGCAGGCCATAGAAGTGTTCTGATTGCTTCAACTTAGTGTGCCCATCCCCAACCGGTTCCAGGACGAACCGGTGGTCGCCCGTGAATAGCCCAGGCACCGCCACGCCGCCCCTCCAGGCCAGTTCCCGGTTCGGGGTAATCGTGATGATGCGCGCCACGAACTCCATCTCGCTATCGCCCGGCGGACGGATGGTGACATGCAACTTCTCGTCCTCGGATAATGTGCCGGAAAGAGTCAGGATAAATGGGTTCCACATCGCGTAATTGCCGGTATCCGTCAGCATCCGCCAGACGGACTCGGGTGGGGCGGCAATCGTGATCTCGGTGTCAATCACGCGGTCCTGCTGAGTGATGCTCAGCCCCAGCCAGGCCAGGAACACCAACAGGCAGAACGCCAGGACAAAGAGTGGGAATCCGCGGGGCATGGGAGTGTCGTCCGATTATATCGGGGCGGGCCGGACGGCGGATACCGTCTGTTCCGCGGCCGGCTAAGGTGTTTTCCTGCGTTCTTCCAAGGTGGGGCCCAATCTCCGCAACCATAGGACCGTGTTACACTTGTAAGCCATTGAGGGGGCGATCTCTCAAAGAGACCGTTGGTGGGGGAGTATTGGAACAATGCAGAAACTAAAGGACCTCGGCGCCAAAAAGGCGAAATCACTGGATTCCCGTCTGTTTGCTTATGCCTTGGCCGGCGGCGCCGCGCTGGTCAGCGCAACGCCCGCGAACGCCGCCATCATTCATTACAGCGGTCCGACGCTGGATACCGCCGGCAGTTCGTTCAATCTGGACTTGGACGGTGATTTGACGACCGATTTCACCTTTCAGTCCGGAGCAGGTGACTCGGCCACAGTATTCGCCGCGTACGTTAACTTCCCTGGTGGAGGCGTGACCGGCCCGCTGGCGTCCGGGACGCCGGTCAATGCGGCCACAGCATTCAACACTACTTCGCCGTACAAGCTCGCCAAAGGCAACGTCGATCAGGCGGGTGTGGTGGGGGACAACGGCGGGGTTTACGCCATCGCCCCCAACCAGTATATGGGCCTGACCTTTGACATCAGTGGAGTGGCCCACTACGGCTGGGCGAGGCTGGAAGTCTACGGCACAGGTACTCCTGAGGTGAATGGTTTGCTTGCGCAAGGCCAGTTGAACGTCCGAGTGATGGAATACGCCTACGAGACCAATAGCCGGGCCACTATTGCTGCCGGTCAGACCACGTCAACTGTCCCTGAACCCTCTTCCCTGGCCATGTTCGCATTGGGCGCTGCCGGCCTTGCCGCCATGCGCCGCCGCAAAGCCGCCAAGTAGAGATGGCGGAGCGTCTGGCTGGCAGGGTCGTGCTGGTTGGCTGGAGCTCAGCGGATTGGAAAGTATTGAATCCGCTCCTCGATGCCGGAAAACTGCCGGCCCTGCAGTCACTTGTGGAACTGGGGGTCAAGGGCCACTTGAACTCCCTAAGCCCTATGCTCTCGCCGCTGTTGTGGACCTCAATCATCACAGGCCACACCCCTGATCACCATGGAGTATTAGGTCATTTCGAGCCGGACGAAGCCACCGGCGCGGCCCGCTTGGCCTCATCCACATCCCGCAAGGTCAAAGCCCTTTGGAATATCCTGGCGGAATCCGGCATGCGCTCCGTCGCGGTGAACTGGTTTGCCAGCCAGCCGGCCGAACCGATCCCCGGAGCCATCGTCTCCAATCTGTACCCCAAAGCACGAGCCGCGTATGGCCAGCCCTGGGTTCTGCCTGCCGCCTGCATCCACCCTCCATCGTTGAGCGAGACCCTTTCCGAACTCCGTATCCACGCTGGCGATCTGACCGGCGATGACCTCAAAGCCTTGATCCCCAAACTGGAACGAGTGGATCAGATTGCCGACAGGCGTCCTCTGACGCTCGCCGTTGCCCTGGCCGAATCCCTCACAGCCCACGCCGCAGCGACCTGGCTGATCGAGAACGAAACCTGGGATCTGCTGGCGGTCCACTACTCAGCTCTGGACCTGGTTTGCCGGACGTTCATGCCATTCCATCCGCCGCGGATGGAGAATGTGTCAGAAACGGATTTTGAGCTCTACCGGGACGTGGTCGCGACCGTGTATTGCTACCACGACGTCCTGTTGGGCCGGCTGATGGAACTGGCCGGACCGGATGCCACCATTGTTCTTGTCTCCGAGAATGGCTTTCACTGCGATGGGCTCCGGCCCTCCGGAGTCCCCAGCCTGGACGATCCATCGAGCGGTTGGGAGCGGGGGCATGGCATCTTCGCCGCCGCCGGACCCGGTCTGCGCCAGGATGAACTGGTGTTTGGAGCCGGGTTGCTGGACATCGCCCCGTTCGTGCTGAGACTGCTGGGCTTGCCCGCCGGGCAGGACATGCCGGGCCGCATCCTGCCCGACGCCTTGGTGAATCCACCGGAGGATGTCCGCATTCCTACCTGGGAAGCTGCGCCCGTCGACAAGCCCGAAGACGAATGGGATCGCGCCGCCGCCTTGGCGGAACTGGCCGAACTCGGCTTTGTCGAACCTGCTCCGACCGGAGAGTTCGTCCGCGTGTCGGTCCAGAACGACGGCACACTGGCGCACGTCCACATGGCCGCAGGCCGTTTTGCCGAGGCGATCCCGCTCCTGGAACGAGGGATCGTGGCGCAACCTTCCCCCGTCGCTCGAATGGCCTTGGCCCATTGCTATCAGGTTGCCGGCCGGTTGGAGGAGGCGCAAGCCTTGATCGAGGCCGTGCTGGCCGAGGACCCGAATCGATCCCACGCCTGGCTGATCAAAGCCAATCTGGCTCTCGCGGCCGGAGAGACCGAAGCGGCGCTCGAACTGCTGAACGAAGCGGGCAAACGCGGAGCAGGGAACGCCCAACTCCAACATCGGATGGGCTTAGTCTACGAAAAAATGGGCCGCTTGAGCGAAGCCGAGGAGTGCCAGTCCCGGGTCCTGGAGCTGGATCCGCAGTTCCAGCCGGCCTGCACCAGCCGGGCTCGGGCGCTTCTGGAGTTGAAGCGCAATGACGAGGCTGCCTCCATGGCACTGGATGCGGTGAATCTGCGCTATGACGATCATTCTGCGCATCTTCTGCTCGGAATTGCTCTTGCCCGCGAAGGCCAGGCGGAGCGCGCCATCCTGGCGCTGGAGACCTCGGTCCGCTACCGGCCCACTTCCGCGGCGCATACCTGGCTGGCTTTCCTGCGGGAGAGAGCCATAGTGAATCCGCCGGAAGCCCTGTACCACCGGCAACGGGCGGCGGAGTTGGCTGGCCGCTCATGACAGGAGCGATCCGGCGAGCGGTTGGCGCGGATTGGGCCATCTGCCGGGCCCTGCTGCCCCAAGCCTGCAGCCGCACCGATGGTCCCATCGAAGGACTGATCCTGCTGCTCGAATCCGGACCCCGCGTGGGCGGCGCTGCCGTGCTGCGGTTTGACGGACAGGACGCCTGGCTCGGTTTGACAGTCGTCCCCACAGTGCGGCGCCAGGGATTGGGTTCGTACGTCTACAATGCCGCAGTAGCAGCCGCCCGGGCCGGCGGCGCCCGGCGCCTGGTGGCCGCTTGCGACACGTTCGCCGAACCCGCCGCGGCGCCATTCCTGGAGAAGCACGGTTTTGCCGCCGTCACCCAAATTACGACGTTCGAAGCCAATTTTGCGGCCAGCGCCCCGATCCTGAGCAGAATGCGCGACGAACTGGTGGCCCGGAATCGCATTCCGGCCGGCTGGTCGGTCACCACGCTCGCCCAGGCTCCGCAGCAATCGGTGGCACAGCTGTTCGCGGAATACATCGCCCACCGGGCGGATCTGGCGGATGCTCCGCTACGGCTCGACCAGGAAGCCGGCCGCTGGGACAGTTCGCCGGTGATTCTGGAGAACGGCCGTCCGGTGGGGGCGCTGGTCACCGAAAGAGACGGCACAACCTGGACGGTGGAAGGAAGGTTTGTCGTGCGCGGCTACCAGTCCGGCGTGGCCAACGCGATCCTGCTGGGCGCGGCCGTCGATCTGGGCGCAGCTAACCAGGCGACCTACATTCGGTTCGATTCGCGAGAAGACAATCGCGACACCCTCAAGCTGGTCCGCCGCCTGGAAGCTGTACCTCTGCGTGTGAGAACCCGGTTTGAACGCGCTCTATACTGAAGGCATGCCGAAGTGGACCTGCGTCCCCCTGGGAACCCGGCTGGTGCTGTTTGTCGAAGCCGAGGGTGAAGTGCTGCGCCGTGCGTGGTTTGCGAAGCGCGAGGACGACACGCCGCCCGGCTGGCTGGCCGAGGATCGCGACGACGCGCTGCCCGTGCTGGTGGAAGCCCGGCGCCAGTTGCGGGAATACGTTGCCGGACGGTTGCGTCACTTTACCGTACCTTTCCGTTTGGATGGCACGGAGTTCCAGCAGCAGGTCTGGCGGCAGTTGACCGAGATCCCCTGCGGCGAAGTGCGCAGCTACGCCAGCGTCGCCCAGGCCATCGGCCGGCCCAATGCCGTCCGGGCCGTGGGCGCCGCGAATGGAAGCAACCCGTTGCCGGTCTTCGTACCCTGCCACCGGGTGATCGGCAGCAACGGGTCCCTCACCGGCTTCTCTGCCGGGCTCGAAGTGAAGCGCGCGCTGCTGGCGCTGGAAGGGGCTCCGGTACAGCAGGGATTGCCGCTCGGCGAAGAGTAGCCGCCTACTCGACCGGCGGCAGCACGCGCTGGATCAGGTCCAGCAAATTGGGTTCGTCCGTCAAAAACAGGGTCATCTTCACGGCTTGTACTTTGCACGCCTGGGCCAATTCCGGGTCGATGTTCAGCAGGTCTTTCTCCGTCGTCAGGAGCAACTGCGAGCGCATCGCCAGCGGCTGAAGATCCTGTTCCGTGTAGTGATGGTGATCCGGAAACTCCCTGAAGAACGAGATAGTTATGCCAAGTTCCTGAAGAGTTCGCTTGAAGCTCTCCGGCTGGCCCAGGCCGCAGAAGGCGCCGACGGTGGTGCCCTCCGGGATAGCCGGCGCCTCGGCGCGGGCGTGGGCCAGGGAGATCGGGACCTGCCGGTTGTGGCGACGGATCTCGTCGATCAGCCCCTGGTAGGTGCGGCCGGGTTCGGTGCGGGTGAGGACCACCGCCTGGGCCCGGTCCAGGGCAGAGAACGGCTCGCGCAGTGTGCCCCGCGGAGGCAGCCCGTTGCGATAGGGGTCGATTGCATCAATGAGGACGATGTCCAGATTGCGCCGCATGCGCCAGTGCTGGAACCCGTCGTCCAACACAATTACATCGAAGTTGTACAGTTTGGACAGCGCCCAGCGGGTGGCCTGCCGGTCCGCGCCGATGCCCAGCGCGGCGTGCCCGGCCCGCAGGATCAACTGGGCTTCCTCGCCTGTGCGTTCGACCGTGGCATGATCGCCCGGCAGGAGCGTGGTGACGGGTTCGGTGGTGGCTCGCTTATAGCCGCGGGTGAGTACCGCCGGACGGTGCCCAAGCTCCACCAGCCGTTCGCAAAGCCACAAAACGAAGGGGGTTTTGCCCGTTCCACCCATGGCCAGGTTGCCCACGCTGAGGACCGGCTGCGGCGGAAGGTCCACGCGGAAGTTCTTCAGGCGGCGATCGACTGCGACTCCGGCTCGCCACAGCCAGCCCAATGGGTTGAGGCCCGCCGGCCGGATTACGGCGGCATCATAGGCATGGACCACGGCCTGGACGGCGCGCCCGGTGGCTCCACGGCGTTCGTCGGAAAGACGGCGGCCCAACTCGCCGATGGAGCGGTCGTACAGCAGGCGGCCGACGGCGACAGCCAGATCCGCCGGATCCTGGACGGTGACCACGGCGCCGGCGGCTCGGAAATCCGCGGCAATCTCGGAGAAGTTCTCCATGTGCGGGCCGGTGACCACGGGCACACCGAAGGCAGCGGGCTCCAGGATGTTGTGGCCGCCGCGGTGGGGGAAGGTTCCGCCCATGAAGACGACGTCGGCGACCCGGAACAACCCGCTTAATTCGCCAATGGTGTCCACCAGCAGGACCGGCGCCGGTTCCAGGTTCAGGGTAGAGCGCCGCTGGAACTGGATGCCGCGGGCCGTCAGTTTGGCGGCCGCCTCCTCGAACCGTTCCGGACGGCGGGGCACCAGGATGAGGAGCAGGCGCGGGAAGCGCTCCCTCAGTAATTCGAAACTGTCGAGGACAATGTCGTCTTCGTCGGGATCGCCCGGTTCGGCGGGCGGCATCGTGGAAGCCGCGATCCAGATTCGTTCGGGTTCGTTTTGTTTCAGCCAGTCGCGGACCACGGGAGCGATAGAGGTCGATTCCGGGTCAAAGTCATACTTGAGGTTTCCTGAGGCAATTGCATGAGGAGCGCCGAGTTGTTCGTAACGGCCACTGGCAATTGCGTCCTGGGCGAGGATGGCATCGGGCCAGCCAAGAGCGGCCTGGAAGAACCAGCGGAACCGCAGGTACTTGGGCAGCGCCTTGTCGGAGATCCGCCCGTTGACGACCAGCAGCCGCGCTCCAGTCCGGCACGTATCTCGATAGAGATTGGGCCAGATCTCGGTCTCCATGACGATGACGACCGAGGGCTTCAACGCGCGCAGGACCCGGCGGACCGCAAAGCGGTAATCGATGGGGGCATAGAAAACTCCGTCGGCGAGCCCGGCGAGTTTCTGCTCCGCCATAGCTCGCCCGGCCAGGGTGGTGCAGGAAACGTAGATCGGGGCGAAGGGTAATTCCTGCTTGAGCCGTTGAAGCAACCCGACCGCTGTGATGGCCTCGCCGACGGAAACGGCGTGCAACCAGATGGCTCCGGGCACCGTCCGGTGCAGGGAGTCCGGCAGGAAGCCGAAGCGCTCCATCACCTTGTTGGAATAGGCGGCGTTCCGGTGGATGCGGAGCGCGAGATACAGTAGGAGAAATGGAAAGGCGAGGGCCTGTAGGGTCCAGTAGAGGAGATAAATGAGTTTGGCCCGCAAACCCCTGATTTTAGCCCTTTGTGGAGTCGCCGCGGCGGCTTTCCTGCTGGCACAGAGCACTTTTAAACATGGTCCGGCGTCGTCCTACCCGTCCGTGCAGACCATTGGGAAGCTGAAAATCGCCGCCGTGCGTTATGAGAGCGATACGGATACGAAGCAGGCGTTCGGCAAGGTGAACCCCAATGAGTATGGGGTTTTGCCAGTCCTGCTAATCTTCGAAAACACAGGCGAGCAGACACTCCTGCTGGACCGGATGAAGGTCGCCTACCAGTATCCCGGCAACGAAGTGCTGCCGATGGCGGCCACCGACCTGCCTTATCTGATGGGGGTGAAGCGGCCCGGGTCCGGGCCGAAGTATCCGGTGCCGATCCCTCTGCCGAAGAAGAAGAATCCGCTGTCGGCGATTGAACTGCAGACGCGGGCGTTTGGGGCGAAGTCGATCATCAAAAACGATAGCGCGTCCGGATTCTTTTACTTCGAGACGCGCTATCGCAAGAGTGCGGTGATCTATATCACCGGCATCCGGGAAGCGATCACCAACAAAGAGGTGTTCTTCGCCGAAGTGCCGTTGGACGAGCCGACGCCGGAGTAAGCCTACTTCTTGGCGGGCGTCGTCGCGGCCGGAGCCTTGGTGGCGGGGGCCTTGGTCGCTGGAGCCTTCGTGGCCGGAGTACCCGTGGCGGGCGCCTTGGTGGCCGGAGCTTTCGTCGCCGGGGCCTTGGTCGCGGGCCGGGCGGCAGGCGCGGCCGGGGCGAGCATCACGCCGCCGGGCGGCACGGGGCCGACGCGTTCAAATGTGACCTTCGCGATCACGACGGGCGTCGCGGGCTTCTCGCCCATCTTCGGCACGCGCGTCACTTTGGTGACCACATCCTGGCCTTCCACTACCTGACCAAAGATGGTGTGCTTGCCATTCAGGTGCGGAGTAGGCGCATCGGTGATGAAGAACTGGCAGGAGCCCGTACCGAGACCGGCATTAGCCATCGCCAGGCGGCCGGGGATATCGAACTTCAGCGTGGGATGGAACTCATCCTTGATCACATCGGTTTCGCCCATTCCCGTGCCGGTGGGGTCACCGCCCTGGATCATGAAGCCGGGAATGACGCGATGAAACGTCAGGCCGTTGTAGAGGGGCCGGCGGACGCGGGCGCCTGTTTTCGGGTCGGTCCAGAGCTTGCGGCCCAGGGCGAGATCCACGAAGTTCTTCACGGTGACCGGCGATTCGGTTTCGTACATCTTCATGACGACGGTGCCGAAGGGCTGCCCGCCCTGCGTGATCTGAATGGTGGTGTAGAGGCCATTTTCCCGCGCGGGCTTAGGGGCGGCGGGGGCTGCGGCGGTCGGGGCCGGAGTCTGTGCGGCAAGCGCGCCAGCCAGGGCCAAGGTCGAAAAAAGGGCTGAGAACATCCTCATACTCCCATCGTACCAACGCGGTGCAAGGGGAATTGGCAGGTTCACGGGCGTTTTTCCAGTATTCATGGCGGCGTCACGCCGGATTCAAACACAAAGGCTAGCTTGTCGGGGTAGATGCAGCCTACACCCGTCTTTCAAAGCGCCCTGCGGCGGTTCGCTCCGGAACCGGTGGCCGGAGCGCTGGGCAAGCTACTTCAGCTCGAACGCCTGGAGGAGGTGGTTCGAGGTGTGCGCGCGCGGCAGAACGCGGGGGCGTTTCCAGAGGAGATGCTGCGCGCGCTGGGGGTGACCATCCGGGTGGAGCCCGCGGATCTGGCTCGCATTCCAACCACGGGTCCGCTGGTGGTGGTGGCGAATCATCCGTATGGCCTGATTGAGGGGGCGGTGCTGCAGGCGATGCTGGCCCGGGTGCGGCCCGATGCCCGGCTGCTGGCGAATTCGCTGCTGGGCATGGTGCCGGAACTGCGAGCGAGTCTGATTCTGGTGGATCCGTTTGGAGGAGCGGCGTGGGAGAATGCCCGGGGCATGCGCGAGGCGCGGCAGTGGCTGCGCGGAGGCGGCGCGCTGATCGTGTTTCCCGCCGGGGAGGTCTCGCATGCCGGTTGGGGGCAGCGGGCGATTGTGGACCCGCCCTGGAATGAGGGGGCGGTGCGGCTGGCGCGGCAGTGCGGGGCTCCGGTGGTGCCGGTCTACTTCGCGGGTTGCAACAGCGCGTTGTTCCAGATTGCGGGGCTGGTGCATCCGCGGTTGCGGACTGCCCTGTTGCCGCATGAGTTGTTGAACAAGCGGGACCGGGAGATTGAGGCGCGAGTCGGCCACGCCGTGAGCAGTGAAGATCACTCGACGGCGGAGCTGCGGCGTCGGACCTACTGGCTGGCGGAGCGCAAACCGGAGAAGCCGATGGCCGTTCGGCGTATGCAACCGGTGGGCGCAGCGGTGCCCGCGGATTGGATGGAGCGGGAGTTGACCGCCCTGGCAGCGGAGCGCCTGCTGGCCAGCGCGGGCGCGTTCCGGGTGTATTGCGTTCAGGCCAGCGAAGTTCCCATGACGCTGCGCGAAGTGGGGCGGCTGCGCGAGGCGAGTTTCCGGGCCGCGGGGGAGGGCACGGGGCGGCCGTACGATCTGGATCGATTCGACTCCTGGTACGACCATCTGGTTCTCTGGCACGCGGAGAAGCGGCAGGTGGCGGGCGCTTACCGGTTGTGCGGGGCCGATGCCGGCAAGGAGCTCTACACTTCAACGCTGTTTCGATTCAGTGAAGCGTTCTTCCACCGTCTGGGTCCGGCGCTGGAGCTGGGGCGGTCGTTTGTTGCGCCGGAGTTTCAACGCGGTTTCCAACCGCTCCTGCTGTTGTGGAAGGCGATTGGACAGTATGTGGTGGCACGCCCGCGGTACCGGTTCCTGTTCGGTCCGGTGAGTGTGAGTGCCGACTACTGTCCCGCGTCGCGGGGGCTACTGGCGCGATTCCTGGCGGACAACTGTTTCGACGGGCAGCTTTCGCAGTGGACGGCGGCGCGGTCGCCGTATCGCGGGAAGCCGTCGCCGGACTGGCCGCGGCCGGCCGGTGTCGACGACCTGGACCGCCTGATCCGCGAACTGGAGCCGGACGGCAAGGGAGTACCGGTGCTGGTGCGGCAGTACCTGAAGCTGGGCGGCAAGCTGTGCGGGTTCCACCTGGATCGCGGGTTTGGCGATTGCCTGGACGGGCTGATCGTAGTGGATCTGGAACGCTGCGAGCAGAAGCAGCTGGAGCGGTACCTGGGGCGGGCCGGAGCACGAGCGGTGGCAGAGCGTGCTCACTCCGTAGCGGGGGTGGTGTAATGGCGCCATGGAACTCGTGCTTGAAGACCTGGCGCAACATGGCCTGTGGCTGATCGGGCCGGGTTCATCCCATTTCGATCAGTGGTTGGCGGAGATTCTGCATCTCGGGCAGGATCGCGGCCGTGACTGGCGGGATTCGTCGAGCAGGGGCATCGACTACGAGAGCGAGCGGCAGGGTTCCGCGATTCTGGTGAACGGGAGCGGGCGGGATATTGCCGAGATAGCGTTTCACTGGCGTTTTCAAAGGAAAGACTTGATTCAGTCCACGAGGATTGGGGGGCTGGGTATGGGGATGGTTCCCGGTCTGCTACTGCCCTTCGGGTTGGGAGAAACGGAGCTAGCCGGCCTTCGGGACAGGTTCTCGATCAAGGCCGGATCGAAACGATACGTCGTCGCGGGACGAATCCTGGGCGATAACTCTGATGTGGCGCCGGCTCCGACTTCGGGATGGATAGGGTCGGTGACCAGTGAGGGGCGCGTCGATAGGCATCCTATGGATTGGAGCGTGATCCGCTCCACGACGCTCAGCCTGGATGGTGTGTTCTTCGTGGACGGCGGGTTTGTTGGGCCCGACCAGGCCGGCCTCTGGGCCAAGACCACCGGTGCCGCTAGGATCCATACGGAGATGGCGCGGCTTGCGTTTGAGGGGCGGGCGCGTGGCGACTCCGCGGAGATGATCTTCGCGCGGTTATCGGAGGCGACGAGCGCACCGGTAGACCCTTTGTCCCCACCGCCCCCTTCGTCACCACACATTCGGATCGGCTTCGAAGCGCCCGCCCGCCCCGAGTCTATCGAGGCGGCGCATAGGGTGGCCATGATGCGGCAATACTACGGCGACGAGGCGACCCTGGACCGTCTGGCGTCGTGGCATGGCACCGTCCTGCCTCATTTCCGGCGCCTTTGATACATTGAATACATGAAAAAAGAGAGTATCCTCTCCGCAATGCTAGAGATCGGCATCGTTCCGGTCGTTCGTACTCCTACCGCTGACAGCGCCTACAAGGCGATCGAGGCCATTTATCAGGGCGGAATCCGCGCGGCCGAAGTGACGATGACGGTGCCCGGCGCGGTGAAGGTGCTTGAGAAGCTGGCCGATGAATTCGGCGACAAGATGGTGCTGGGTGCGGGTACGGTGCTGGACCCCGAAACGGCACGCATCTGCATGCTGGCCGGGGCGCAGTTCTTCGTGACGCCGGCATTGAACCTGAAGACGATCGAGATGGCTCAGCGCTATTCGCGGCCCATCTGTCCCGGCGCGCTGACGCCGACCGAAGTGCTGGCTGCGTGGCAGGCCGGTGCGGATATCGTCAAGGTGTTCCCGTGCGACAACGTGGGTGGCGCGAAGTACATCAAGGCCCTGAAGGGACCGTTCCCGCAGATCGAAATGATTCCCACCGGCGGTGTGAGCCTGACGACGGCCGGCGATTTCCTGAAGGCGGGCGCCTGCGCCGTGGCTGTCGGCGGCGAATTGGTGGATGCGAAGACCATCAAGGCAGGGACGTACGAAGTGTTCACCGAGCGAGCGCAGCAGTTCCTGGAAGTGGTGGCGAAGGCGCGCGCGGAGATGGGGAAATAGCTTTCAGCGATCAGCCGTCAGCTTTCAGCGCCCGGAGCATGGCCGGAGCTGGGTGCTGGCGGCTGTTGCTTTTTGGGGCATCCGCGGGCGGGGTCAGGGGACCCCGCGCGGACCTGGGGGTCCGCCGTCCCGTTGATTGGGGCTTTCCAGTCGAGTCTGGGGCCTTGTCGGATTGTGGATGTCGGCGCTGACAGCTGATCGCTGATCGCTGAAAGCTGACAGCTGAGAGCTGATCACTGAAAGCTGACAGCTGACAGCTGATCGCTGAAAGCTCACAAGTTACTTCCGCAACCTTTTCGCTCTCCCCCCGCTCCGCCGCTGCACCATCCCGGATTGGTATGGTATTGTCTCCTCATCGACTGGGAGGTCCCATGAAACGACGCACGTTCCTGAAAACAGGCGCTAGCGCAGTCAGTCTGAGCGCTTTTCCGTACCACCTTTTTGCGGGTACCACACAGAAACTGGCCAGCGATGTCGTCACGCTGGGCCCCCGTAAGATCAAACTCAGCCGGCTGGCCATGGGCACCGGTACCAACGGCGCGGGCGGTAGCTCGAACCAGACCAAGAAACTGGGTCTCGAAGGCGTCGCCAATATGATGCGGGCGGCCGTCGACAACGGCATCAACTTCTGGGATTCCGCCGATCAGTATGGCACCCACGCCCACCTCAAGGAAGCTCTCAAGAAGACGCCGCGCGAGAAGGTCGTCATCATGTCCAAGACGCACGCTTCCACCGAAGCGGAGATGAAGTCGGACATCGACCGGTTCCGCCGCGAGATCGGCACCGACTACATCGACATCCTGCTGCTGCACTGCATGATGGACGCCGACTGGCCCAATCGCAAGAAAGGCGCCATGGAGTACATCAGCCAGCTGCAGGAGCGCGGCATCGTCCGCACCAAGGGCGTTAGCTGCCACACCATGGGCGCGCTGAAGGCTTCCGCCGCTTCGCCCTGGGTCGAGGTTGACCTGGCCCGGTTGAACCCGGCCGGCGTCGCCATGGACGCTTCGCCCGCCGAAGTGATCCCGGTTCTGAAGCAGATGAAGGCTTCCGGCAAGGGCATCATCGGCATGAAGATCTTCGGGGCAGGGAAGCTGCGCAACAAGACCGACGAGTGTCTGCAGTATGCCCTGTCGCAGGATGTGCTCGACTGCTTCACCATCGGCAGCGAGAACGTCAACGAGATGCTGGAACTGACGAAGAAGATCCCGGCCGCCAGCACACGCGGCTAACGAAAACAAAGAAGCCCGGATCCGCGCCCTCCGGAATGGCGCGAATCCGGGCTTTCGTGTGTCTGGGCTTAGCCCTTGGCGCTCCACGCGCGGATCGAGGCGATCTCGGCCGGCGGGATGCTCAGGAACTCGAGGAAGCTCTGGTGCCCCTTCGGGTCGCTGCGTTCGAACTCGACGTGCAGCTTGTGCATCTGGTCTTCCGTGATACCCGCCGCACGCAGGATGGCTACGAACTTGTCTTTCGTCATGTGAATATGACCTCCTGCAATCCACGTTGAGGCGTGAACCGATAGACGGGTCAAGCTGCTTTTTTATTTCTTTGGCACCAGCAGTTCGATGTCCTTGAACCAGATGTCGGTGGGCTTCTTGGACCCGTGCGTCTGCAGGCCCAACACGCCTTCCGTGCGGCCGGGCGTGTCGTCGGGCAGATAGAGCGTGCGGGCGCCATTCACATGGAAGACGATGCGATGGCCGTGGAGCGACGCCGTGAGCTGATTCCAGTCGTTCGGCTTCACCGTGCCGTTGTCCTCGGGACCCGTGACCCATTTGCGGCCGCCGGGCCCGGTCTCCCAGAAACCGCCGGTGCCCTTCTTCTCGTCGATCTCCACTTCATAGGCGGCGAGGTTCTTGGGATCGGTGCGGACGAAGAAGCCGGAGTTGCCGCGCTGCATCTTGAACTTCAGGCGGACAGTGAAGTCAGTCAGCGACAGGTCGGAGACCAGCATGCCGATCTTCTCGTCACCCTCGACGGAGTGAGCGTAAATGGCGCCGTCCTGCACCGTAATGCTGCCGCCGCCCCGCGGCGTCCAGCCGGTCAGGGTCTTGCCGTCCCACAGCGGCTTCCACATGTGGCTGCCGTTGTCCTGGATCCGGATGTTCTTCCAGCGCACCTGCACGGGCTTATCGCCTTTGTAGGCGTGGACCTGGAGCCCGATGAAGCCCGAGAGGTCTTCAGAGTCGGTGAGGTTGGCGCACGGGACGCCATTGATCCAGGTTTTGATGGAGTCGCCCATGGCCTCGACCCGGTAGTGGTTCCACTCGTTGTCCTTGAACGCCTTTGAGGCGGTGGGATTGCTGGAGATGTTGTCGAGCCAGCCGCGGCGCGCCTCGTCGTAGATGCCGCCCGAGGCTCCGGACTTCTCGTTCGCCACTTCCACCTGGTAGCCGTAAACGCGGCCCTGCGGCTGGGTGTGTTGCGCGCTCTTGGTTCCGTCGAAGGTAGTAACGACAGTCTCCTTCGGGTAGCGATGGGCCCGGATCTGGACGCCGGAGTTCAGCAGGGGATCTGTCTTTGTGTCGAACTCAAGGACGAAGTCGCCGAACTCTTTCTTTGAACAGAGAAAGCTGTTCGGGCTGCCTTCCACCGTGGTGCCGACGATTTCACCTTTCTCGACGGCATAGGTGGCTTTCCCGTTGCAGACCTCCCAGCCTTTGAGGCTCTTGCCGTCAAAGAGGGGAACGAAGGGGTTGTCGGCGGCGGACAGCGTTGCCGCGCCCAGGATCGTGAGGAAGAGAATGCGAGACATAGGACCAGAGACATCGTATCCGATGCACGGGTCCGGCACTCACAAGCCCGAGACGTAGACCGCCAGGGCGTGGCGCAAACGGGCGTCCAGATTGCCGAGATCCACTGTCCCGGGACGTTCCGTCCGCTCCAGCAACTCGTCTTCGGAATAGCGCCGGCCCAGACCATTGATCGGCTTTACATTGCCGCTTGCATACGACCGGTCGGAACCGTCCGCTCCATGACAGCGGCTGCACAGCGAGGTGTAGATGTCCCGGCCGGTGGTCCAGGCCTTCAGGTCGGCCGACGCCTGGCTGGCCGTGGGCGAGACGCGGCGCACGTGCAGGGTTTCATCCAGCACGAGATAGAGGCCGTTGGAGAGAGGCAGGACGAAGGGTCCGGAGGGCGCGGCCAGGAGCAAGGCTAGCAGGAGGGGCTTCAAACGGGCAGGGTAGCACAGCGCAGGAAGACCGGAGCCGCAGGGCGGGCATGTTGGGGGCATGTCACCCTGCGGCCGGATCTACTCCGAAACAGCTTGCGAGCCGGCTCTACGCTTGGGAGGGTAATTGAGCCGGTTTACTGGCTGGTCCGGGAGCGCATCGCCTGCGGACCGCCGCGGCCCATTCCCATACCGCCCGGTCCGTGAGGCATTGAATCGAACTTGGTCTGCTGGTCCGGCGTGAGAATCGCGTAGAACGCAGCCTCCGCCTTGCCTTGGATAGACATCACCTGGCCGTTGATTACCCCCAGCTGCGTGGCAGCCTGGTCGATGGCAACAACGTCGTTCTTCTTGACGGCTGCCGCCAGGGTGTCCTGGATGGTCGAGACATTGGCGCGCGCCTTGGTGGTGGCCGTCTCCGCGTCGGTGAAGATCGTGGTGGCGGAGGACTTCTGCGCATCGCTCAGGCCAAGCCGCTTGGTGAGCATTTCCACCCGGAATTGGATGCGGGTGGCTGCATCAGGCGGATTCCCGCCGCCCATGCGGCCCATACCCGGTCCCTGTGCGAAGACGAACGCCGAGCTGATGGCCGCGGCGGCGAAGATTCTGGTGAGTTTGTTCATGTGGTTGCGTTGAACCTCACAACCATAGAACGCCTGTTTTCAGATTGGGGTTGCTCCGGCCCAGGTAAAGGATTGTAAAGGGCCCGCCAATCGGAAGCCCTTGTCAGGCTCAGCGTTTTTTCAGTGTGACGGCCAGCCCGCCACCCTGGGTGTAGACGACCGTCTCCAGATCCGGACTGGCCGTAACGGCCTTCATGTAGTCCGGCACCATGTCCACGTTGTGCGCCAGGATCAGCCCGCCCGGACGCACCAGCGGCAGCAGCTTGTTCAGATAGTCGAGATACCCATCTTTGTCGGCGTCGATGAAAACGATGTCGATGGGCAGCTTGAGCTGTTTCACGTTCTGGTGTGCATCGCCCTGGATCAGGGTGACCAGCTTATCGACCCCGGCCTTGCGGAAGTGCTCCTGCGCAATCGCGGCCCGGCGCGGGTCGATCTCAAAGGTCGTGAGGTGCCCGCGAGTCCGGTCGAGCGCCATACAAAACCAGAGTCCCGAGAGCCCGGTGGAGGTTCCGATCTCGACGACGTTCTTCGCGCCGGTGGACTCCGCCAGCACCCGCAGCATGCGCCCGTCGATCTCCGGCACGTTCGCCCAGACCTCGTCTCCCTGGACGGCTTCCTCCAATACGCTGAGAATCAGCTTCTCCGAGGCCGACCGTGGTTGCGGCGGCAGCACCTCTTCCCGGGTGACCGGATTCCGCCGCAGGCGGGGCTGCCAACCGCTGGATATTTGCGCACAGGAGGCTAGTAGACCTAGGACGAGTAGGAGTCTCATAGAACAAACAGCGGAAATACTGCTGCCAATCTACAACGGCTCGGCGCCGAAGAAAAGCAGTACCAGCCCTCCTCCAGGACTATTTCTAACCGATTCGACTGCAATGGCAGCAGGCAAATAGATAGTGAATGGAGGGGAGAGTCCGTTTCATCCCTGACGTTAAATTTTGTTGAGGATACGACGGCTCCGCGCGGCCGCCGGCGCCCTGCTACAGCGAGCGGTTCACCAGGTCCCGAGCCGCGGTGACGATGCTTTCCAGATGCTGTTCACTCACCAGACTTTCGACGTAGAGCTTGTAGATGTTCTCGGTGCCGGAGGGCCGGGCCGCAAACCAACCCTGGTCCGTAACGACTTTGAGCCCGCCAATGGACGCGCCATTCCCCGGGGCAGTAGTCAGCCTGGCCGTAATGGGCGCACCAGCCAAGGTCTTGTCCGTCACCGCGGAAGGCGAGAGCTTCGCTAGTTTGGACTTCTGCTCCGGCGTCGATGGTGTGTCGATCCGCGTGTAATACGATGCGCCGAATTCGCCGGTGATGTCCTTGTAATGCTCACCGGGATCCCGGCCGGTCCGGGCGGTGATCTCGCAGGCCAGCAGGCCCAGCAGGAGACCGTCCTTGTCCGTAGTCCAGACCGTCCCGTCGCGGCGGAGGAAGCTGGCGCCGGCGCTCTCCTCGCCGCCAAAGGCGACGCTGCCGTCGAACAGGCCCGGGGCGAACCATTTGAAACCCACGGGCACCTCATACACTTCACGGCCCAGGCTGGCCACCACACGGTCGATCAGGGCGCTCGACACCAGGGTCTTGCCGATGCGTGCGCCGGTGCTCCATTGCTCACGGTGACCCAGCAGGTAGCGAATCGCCACACAGAGATAGTGGTTGGGATTCAGCAGGCCCGAAGAGCGCGTAACGATGCCGTGGCGATCGGCGTCCGGATCGTTGCCAAACGCGATGTCGAACTGATCCTTCAACCCGACCAGCCCGGCCATTGCGTAGGGACTGGAACAGTCCATGCGGATCTTGCCGTCGTGGTCGACGGTCATGAAGCCGAACTGCGGGTCGACATTGGGGTTGACCACCGTCAGGTTGACGTTGAACCGGGAAGCCACTTCGGCCCAGTAATAGACGGCGGCTCCGCCCAGCGGGTCGACACCGATTTTGAGGCCGGCATGGGCGATGGCGTCCATATCGAGCACGGCCGAGAGGGCCCGCACGAAGCCTGGGATGAAGTCCCGTTCATGCACGCAATCGGCGCGGATCGCGCGCTCAAAGGCGATGCGGCGGACCCCCGCATTGTTCTCGCGCAGCAGTTCATTGGCGCGGTTCTGGATCCAGTTGGTGACGTCCGTATCGGCCGGGCCGCCGTTGGGCGGATTGTACTTGAAGCCGCCGTCGGCGGGCGGATTGTGCGAAGGAGTGATGACGATGCCGTCGCTCCAGGCGGACGTCACGCCGCGATTGCGCTCCAGGATGGCGTGGCTCACCACGGGCGTCGGCGTGTAGCCGTCTTCCTGCTGGATCAGCGTGGTCTGCTCGTTGGCCGCCAGCACCTCCAGCGCGGTGCGCTGCGCCGCGGCGGACAGGGCATGGGTATCCTTGCCCATGATGAGCGCCCCGGTGTAGCCCTTCATGCGGCGGTACTCGCAGATAGCCTGGGTGATCGCCAGGATGTGCGATTCCGTAAAGGTGCTGTTGGTGGACGTCCCCCGGTGGCCGCTGGTGCCGAAGCTGACGAGTTGCTGCGCGTCGCCCACGTCGGGCTTGTTGGCGTAGTATTCGCGCTCGAGGCGGGCTGTGTCGATCAGCAGCGCAGCCGGAGCCGGCTTGCCGGCAAGGGGGTTCAGGGCCATAGGGACATGATAGACAGCCCGGACCCGCCGGTGGGGCGCGCCTCTAGTCCGGGTTGAAGTAACGCCCGGGCGTCTCGCCCAACTCCCTCCGGAACATGGCGATAAAGGCGCTGGTACTCTGATAGCCCAGCTCCTCGGCGATGCCCTGGACCCCGCGCCCGGCGGCCAGCAGCTTCAGGCTTTGCAGCAGCTTCTGGCGCCGCAGCCACTGGCCCAGGCTCATGGCCGTCTCCTCCTGGAACAGCCGCTCCATCGTGCGGCGGCTGGCTCCGCAGGCACGCAGGAGTTTCGGCAGCGGAGTGCACGCCCCGGTCTCTCCAACAGCCAATGCCGCAAACCGCACCGCTCGTTCGTCCTTGGGAGCCGGCAACTGCAAGGGAACCGTGTGCAGAACCTTCAGCTCGTCCAGCAGGACTCCGATCAGCCGGCGCTGCTCGGGTTTCCGGGTGTCCAGCACGCTCCACTGAATCGTGCGCACGATGATTTCCCGCAGCAGGCCGGTGACGTTCACTACGCAGCACGCCGCCGGCGCCCAGCCTGCCGGCCGGATGTCCGCGCGCAGGTAGAGATTGCGCAGAGCCACCGTGCCCGTCATCTCCAGTTTGTGGTTGATGCCTTGAGGGATCCACACGGCCCGGTGCGGGGGCAGGACCCAGACCGCCTGGTCGGTCCGCACCGTGAGCACGCCCTGCGTGGCATAGATCAGCTCGTGCCAGCCCGGTGCCTGGGGCGGGATGAGAGCCATGTTCGTGAGAGTGACCCCGAAGCTCCTGACCAGGATGGTGGGATCCAGGTAGGGTTGGCGGGAATTCGGCATGAACTGGCAATATAGCGTGATCCTGCCCGGGGCGCCATCCCTTAGAATCCCCTTAGTCCGCAGATGCAATGAAGGAATGAGACTATGCCAAATCCAGTCGCCCACTTCGCGATCAACAGCTCCGACCTGCCCCGCTCCCGCGCCTTCTATGAGTCCGTTTTTGGCTGGAAGTTCAATGCCTGGGGGCCGCCCGGCTTCTACATGATCGACACCGGCGCCACGGCCGCCGGGCCCCTGCTGGGCTCGCTGCAGCAGCGGCGCGAGATTGTCCCGGGCGTCCCCATGAACGGCTTTGAATGCACGATCGCGGTGGAGGACATTGCTGCCACCGCCGCCGCGATCGAAGCGCAGGGCGGCCAGATTGTGATGCCCCTCTGCACCCTGGCCGGAGTGGGCCAACTGCTGTTCTTCCAGGATCCGGGCGGAACCATCGCCGGCGCCATGCAATATGAAACACGGCCGGCCTGAATTTACCGCGGGGCAGGGAAAAGCGGGGCACAATGGATTCCCATGAGGACTTCCCTGGGCTCGCTACTCCCTCTCTCCGCCGCGTTGCTGGCTGTCTCCGCCTGGGCTGCGGAACTGCCGTCGCCGGCGCTTCTGGTATTGAACAAATCCGACGCCACGCTGGTGATCGTGGATCCGGCCACCGGCAGGATCACGGGCAAAGTGGCCACGGGCGAGGGGCCGCATGAAGTGGTGGTGAATCCCGAGGGCACAGTCGCCTACGCCACGAACTACGGCAGCGGACCCACTCCGGGGAAGTCGATCTCCATCATTGACCTGACCGGTCCGCGGGAGATCAAGCGGCTGGAAGTGTCGCCCATGCTGCGGCCGCACGGCATCGCCGTGGCTGAGGGCAAAGTCTGGTTCACCGCCGAAGCCAACAAGGTGGTGGCCCGCTACGATCCGGCCTCGCAACACATCGACTATCTGCTGGGCACGGGCCAGAACACCACGCACATGCTGCAGTTCAGCGCGGATACGAACCGGCTGTTCACCGCCAACATCAGCTCCGACACCATCTCGATCTTTGAGCGGGCCGCCGGCAGCATGAACTGGAACCAGACCGTGGTGCCTGTGGGCAAAGGGCCCGAGGCTTTCGATATCTCGCCGGACGGCAGCCGGCTGTGGGCCGCGCACTCGCGCGACGGCGGCGTCTCGGTGATCGACATCGCCTCGAAGAAGGTGATCGAGACATTGCCTCTGGGCACCAAACGCTCGAACCGGCTCAAGTTCACGCCCGACGGCAAGACGGTGCTCATCTCCGATCTCGAAGCGGGCGACCTGCTGTTCGTGGATGTGGCGTCGCGCAAGGTGACGAAGAAGCTGCCATTGGGTCAGGCGCCGGAAGGGATCCTGATGGAGCCGGGTGGGGCCCGCGCGTATGTCGCCGTAGCGGGAGACAATCATGTCGCCGTCATCGATCTCAAATCCATGTCGAAATCAAAGCAGTTCGAAACAGGTGGCGGACCCGATGGCATGGCCTGGATTGGCGGCCCCTTGCGCTAAGCCGCACCTCTGATTTCCTGTTGGAAAAGCAGATCCTGAAGAGCAATTTGCTCACCGCGAGTCATTTCGGGCTCTTCGCCCAGAAACCCGGCGGTCAAAATTACCGCTTACGCGCTGCCTTCCCTCTTCATATTTCTGCCTGGCTGGCCGGATGCACGTCGTATCCATAACATAATCTGTGATTTGTAAATCCGGCAGCAGGTATGGCAGGGTGATTGCCATTTAGAAGCCAGTAGTGGAAACGGAGGTTTCTAAATGAAACAGATTCTAGGTATCACTCTCCTGGCCGCTCTCCCGTTGATGGCAAAAGAGCCGCCCGCTGTTCAACGCCTGGATGAGTCGGCCGTGGTGCTATCAGAAATCATGGGAACGCCGGATAAGGGCATTCCCCAGGACCTCATGGAAAAGGCGCACTGCGTCGTCGTAGTGCCGGGACTGAAGAAGGGCGCGTTCATTGTTGGCGGTAAGTACGGCAAGGGCTTCCTTTCCTGCCGCAATGTAGGGCGCGCAGGCTGGTCGGCGCCGGCCGCGATCCGCGTGGAAGGCGGCAGTGTCGGCTTCCAGATCGGCGGCTCTGAAACTGACGTCGTCATGCTTGTGATGAACGAAAGCGGCGCAAAGAAACTTCTGAACAGCCAGTTCACGCTGGGCGGGGAAGGCTCTGTAGCCGCGGGCCCTGTGGGCCGGACGGCGACGGCCGAAACCGATGCTTTCATGCGGGCTGAAGTCCTTTCCTGGTCCCGCTCACGCGGCGTCTTTGCCGGGATCTCCCTGCAGGGTGCCACGCTCCGCCAGGACATGGAAGAGAACGAAACCCTCTATGGCAAGCGCCTGACCACGGAAGAGGTTGTGCACAAGAGCACACCGCCTCCGGCTGCCGCTCGCCTCATGACCCTGCTCACCAGGTTCTCGCCCCGTGAAAAGTCGGGCGACTAAGTCTACGAGTCAAAGGAGAACAGAGAAATGCACAGAGAGAGTCTCTTCGCGGCCTTTGTTGGTTTAGGACTGGGCGCCGGCCTGGCGCTTCTGTTCGCGCCGGAATCGGGCCGTCACCTTCGTGGCCGCATTGCCCACCGCGCCCGCGGTCAGGCCCGCCGCCTCAAGCACCAGGCCGAGGAAATCCAGGAGTCGGCGGCCAACCTGGTGGAGCAGGGCAAGGAGCAGGCGCTGAAGCAGCGTGATGGGATCGTGAACGCTGTGGAAGCCGGCAAACGAGCTTATCTGAAAACGGTCTAACGAAACCCGCCTCGGCTACCGTCCGGCACAAGGAGGTGCCTTATGTTGTGGACAATTTTCGTGGTTCTGTTGGTTCTGTGGTTACTTGGCATGGTGACGTCGTACACGCTGTACGGCTTCATTCACATTCTGTTGGTGGTCGCGCTGGTCACTCTGTTGATCGGCATCATCAACGGACGTAGAGCACTTTAGCCCAGGCCGGCCCGGGACGCTCACTTCCGTGCGGCGCCCGGGCCGGCCGAACCCTTGTTCGCCCGCCTTTTCTCTCCGCCAGGGCTTGCTAAAAGAGGCAATCGGATCCGATGGGGGCCTTCCATCTTCACACAAACGGAAATATAATGTTCCCGCGTGAATTTGGAGACTGCCATGAAACTACTGATCCTGAGTTCAATGGGCCTCATCCTCGCCGCTCCGATGATTGCTGGCGATCTGGAGACCGCCCATGACAATCTGAAGCAAGCTGTCCAGGCAAAGGACGTGCAGGCGGTCAAGAAACTGGCCACCGAGGCCAGTGTTCTCGCCCGGAAGACCATTGCTACCCCCGCTCCGGCAGGTGCTGAAGCCAAGGCCGCCTGGACAAAACAGGTCGCCTATGCGAAGGAGGTGGATCTCTACACGGAGAACGCCCTCGCCGCCACGGGCCTGCAGGCGGAGCCGGCCAAACTGGTCGAACTGATCGCGCTGCTGGAAAAGCAGAACCCGAAGAGCAAGTTTCTCGATGCGGCCTACGGCCCCTACTTCCAGGCCCTGGAACAGACGGAAAACGGCGCCAAGGTGGTGCCCATCGCCGAGAAAGCGGTCCTCAGCCAGCCTGAAAATGTCGACATCCTCGTGATTGTGGCCGATGCCGCCATGGCCAAGCGCCAGACCGGCCGCGCCGGCATCCTGGCCGAGAAACTGATCGCCGTCCTGGAAAAGAAGCCCAAGCCGGACAACATGTCCGCCGAAGATTGGGAGGCCAGGAAGAAATCGGCCCTCGGCCACGCTCATTACATCGCCGGTATGGCCCACAGCGAGCGGCAGCAGTTTTCGCTGGCCGACCAGGATCTGCGCACCGCCCTGCCATTGATCAAGGACGATGAGCAGGCCACCGCGGCCAGTCTGTTCCACCTCGGCGTCGCCAATTACAACGTCGGCATCGCGGCCGGCAACAAAGCCAAGGTGCTCGAGGCCGTGAAGTTCAGCGAAGACGCCGCGGCGATCAAAGGCCCCTTCGCCCAGCCTGCCTCGGCCAACGTCCAGAGGATGAAGGGCGAGGCCTCTCGCCTGAAATAGGCCGGTTGCGTCGGCGCGGGGGAGTGGGCTAACAATGTGAGCCTGGGGGCTCATATGAAACTCACTCTGCTTGCACTGTCTCTGCTGGCTCTGCCGGCCATGGCTCAGACCACTGTGAAAGACGCTCTGGTCAAGCATTGGAAGGTATCCGGCGAATTCACCGTAGCCGTCGCGTCGGCGATGCCGGCCGACGGCTACAACTTCCGTCCCTCGCCCGAAGAGATGAACTTCGGACAACTCATGGCGCACATCGCCATGGCCGACGCGAACGCCTGCTCGAATGCCAGTGGACTGCCCAAGCCGGAACTCAAGGGCAGTGTCGCTGCGTGGGCCAAGGACCAGAAACAGGACGTCGACCGCGAGGCCGCCCTCGAGTTTCTGACCTCGACCTTCGCCTTCTGCGACAAGGCCATCTCCGGCGTCACTCTGGAACAACTGGACAAGGTGGTGGGGCCGCCGGCGCGCAACCTCACCGGCTATGAGTGGCTGTGGAGCTACTTCACCCACACGGCGCATCACCGCGGCCAGGCCGAGGTTTACCTGCGCGTTAAGGGGATCAAGCCGCCAGCCTACAAGTTCTAAGAAGTCCGGATTAAATGGCCGTCACGGGCAAAAAATGCCCATGACGGCTTTCTTCTTTTCTGATATGTTAACGCTAACGCATCGAAAGGAAGGAGTCTCCGTTGAAACCCCGGATTCCCTATTTGACACGTACTCTTATTGCCTGCCTGGTCCTCGCCGCCACGTGCGCCGCCCAGAAACTGCCGCCCCCGCTGCCGGCCCCCGCATCGCAGGACGCGAAGATGCAGTGGTTCCGCGAGGCCAAGTTCGGCCTCTTCATCCACTGGGGGCTCTATGCCATCCCTGCCGGAGAATGGAAGGGTAAGCCCATTCCAGGCATAGGCGAGTGGATCATGAACCGCGCCAAGATCCCGGTGAGCGAGTATGAACAGCTCGCCAGCCAGTTCAATCCCGTCAAGTTCAACGCCGAGGAGTGGGTGAAGATGGCCAAGGATGCCGGCATGAAGTATGTCGTCATCACCAGCAAACATCACGACGGCTTCGCCATGTACCAGTCCGCCGTCAGCAAGTACAACGTGGTGGACGCCACCCCGTTCAAGCGCGACGTCGTGAAGGAACTCGCCCTGGCCTGCGCCAAGCACGGCCTCCGGTTCGGCGTCTACTACTCCCAGGCTCAGGATTGGCACGAGAAGAACGGCGCTGGCAACACCTGGGACTTCGGCCCCGATCCGCAGAAGGACTTTGACCAGTACCTGCGCGACAAGGCCCTGCCTCAGCTCAAGGAACTGCTCTCGAACTACGGTCCGATGTGCCTGGTCTGGTTCGACACGCCGCGCATGATGACGAAGGAGCGCTCCCAGCCCTTCATCGACGCCATCCACCAGATGCAGCCCGCCTGCCTTATCGATGGCCGCCTCGGCGCACAGGGCGACTACCGCTCCATGGGCGACAATGTCATTCCCGGCACCGTCCTGAAAGAAGACTGGGAAGTCCCCGCCACTCTCAACCACACCTGGGGCTTCAAGAAGGACGACAACGACTGGAAACCAACTTCCGACCTCACCTTCAAACTGGTCGACATCGTCAGCAAGGGCGGCAACTACCTGCTGAACGTTGGGCCCACCGCCGAAGGCGTTATTCCCCAGCCCAGCCAGGACAACCTGCGCGGCGTCGGCAAGTGGCTGAAAGTGAACGGCGAATCCATCTACGGAGCCGGCCCCACGCCCTTCGGACCTGAGCTCGGCACGCCCGATCCCGTGAAGAAAGACCGGGAAGGGAAGCCCTTCATCAACGCCAAAACCGACTGGCGCTGCACCACCAAGCCCGGAAAGCTCTACATCCACCTCTTCAAGTGGCCTTCGGGCCAGTTTGAGCTGGAAGGCTACTCCGGCAAGGTGAAAAAGGCTTACCTCCTGGCGAAGAAAGGCAAATCGCTGAAGGTCAGCCAGGACGGCGGCAAACTCACCGTAGCCCTGCCGGCCGAGGCGCCGGACGCGATCGACTCCGTCGTCGTGCTCGAGACCGCAAACTAGCTGTACCTCCAAGTACAGTCCATCCAGGCCCGCGTCCGCCCGGCGCGGGCCTTTTCTGTCTGCAATCGGCTCTCCACAGGCCAGCCCGCCCGGGCCCCTGTGTCACAATAATGTTGTGACAGGTCACGAGATTCGCCAGAAGTTCCTTGATTTCTTCGCCGCCCGCAATCACCGCGTCGTGCGCAGTTCTTCGCTGGTCCCCGGCAACGATCCCACGTTGCTGTTCACCAACGCAGGCATGAATCAGTTCAAAGACGTCTTCACCGGGCTGGAGAAGCGCGATTACTCCCGCGCCACCACCGCCCAGAAGTGCGTCCGTGCCGGCGGCAAGCACAACGACCTCGAGAACGTCGGCTACACCCGCCGCCACCACACGTTCTTCGAGATGATGGGCAACTTCAGCTTCGGCGACTACTTCAAGACCGACGCCATCGACTTTGCCTGGGACCTGGTCACCAACGGCTACGGCCTGCCCAAGGACCGGCTCTACGTCACCGTGTTCCGCGAAGACGACGAAGCCGAAGAACTCTGGCAGAAAGTCGCCGGCGTCCCCAAGGACCGCATCTTCCGCCTCGACGAGAAGGACAACTTCTGGCAGATGGGCGAGACCGGTCCCTGCGGACCCTGCTCCGAGATCCACTTCGACCTGGGCGAGCACACCGCCGCTCCGGGCCGCGAACACGAGAAGTTCCCCGAGGACGGCGGCGGCCGCTTCGTTGAGATCTGGAACCTCGTCTTCATGCAGTTCGACCGCGATCTCAGCGGCAAGTTCACGCCGCTGCCCCGGCCTTCCATCGACACCGGCATGGGCCTGGAACGCGTGGCCGCCATCATGCAGGGCAAGCTCTCGAACTTCGACTGCGACCTGCTCTTCCCCATCGTGGAAGAGGCCGGCAATCTGCTGGGCAAGAGCGTCGGTGAGGACACCCGCATCGACACCGTCCTGCGCATCTGCGCCGACCACGCCCGCGCCACCGCCTTTCTCATCAACGATGGCGTCCTGCCCTCCAACGAGGGCCGCGGCTATGTGCTCCGCAAGATCATGCGCCGCGCCATGCGCAATGCCCGCATGGTCGGTTCCGGCGATCCGTTCCTCTACAAGCTCACCGGTTTCGTCGCCGACTTCATGAAGGGCCCTTATCCGGACATGCTGGAGAGCGTCCAGCGCGTCGCCCGCGTCGTCAAAGACGAAGAGCACCGCTACGCCACCACGTTCCAGGTCGCCGAGAAGGTTTTCCACGACGAGGCCAAATCGGCCGCCGGCGGAGTGCTGCCCGGTCCGGCCGCCTTCAAGCTATACGACACCTACGGCATGGCCCTCGACGAGCAGGAGGAGATGGCGCGCGAGCTCGGCCTCTCCATCGACGTCGCCGGCTATGAGGACGCGATGCAGAAGCAGCGCGAACGGGCCCGCGCCAGCTGGAAGGGCGCCGAGAAGGCTCAGATCGCGCCCATCTATCAGGAACTGCTCGGCGGCGGCCGCACCCAGTTCCTGGGCTACGAGTCCCTGGAGCACGGCGCTTCCCAGGTGCTGGCGATCCTCGTGGACCAGCAGCGCGTCGACAGCGTCGGCCCCGAAACCGAGTGCGAGATCGTGCTCGACCGCACCCCCTTCTACGCCGAAGCCGGCGGCCAGGTGGGCGACACCGGTGTCCTGGTAAGCCCCGAAACGGGCGAGCCGCTGGCCTACGTCACCCGCACTTACCCGGCCGTCCCCGGCCTCACCGTCCACAAGGCCCGTACCCTGGGCTCGTTGAAGACCGACGAACTCGTCGCGGCCCGCGTGAACGACACCGGCCGCTTCGCCACCATGCGCAACCACACGGCGACTCACCTCGCCCACGCGGCCCTCCGCCAGGTGCTGGGCAAGCACGTGAAACAGGCGGGCAGCGTGGTGGAGCCCGGCCGCCTGCGCTTCGACTTCTCCCACTACACGGCTGTGGACGCCCAGGAAGTGGCCGAAGTGGAGCGTCTGGCCAACGAGCAGATCCTGCTCGATACGCCTGTCACCACCGACGTCATGGATCTCGACAAGGCCATCGACACCGGCGCCATGGCTCTGTTCGGCGAAAAGTACGGCGAGAAAGTCCGCGTGGTCTCCGTTCCCGGGTTCAGCCGTGAACTCTGCGGCGGCACGCACGTCCACCGCACCGGCGAGATCGGCCTGCTGAAGGTTGTCTACGAAGGCTCCATCTCGGCCGGCGTACGCCGCATCGAGGCCGTCACCGGCGCCTCCGCCCTCAAACGCTTCCAGGAGACGACGGACACCCTCCACAAGGCGACCTCGGCTCTGCGCACCTCGGAATCGGAGTTCCTCGACCAGATCGACCGCCTGCTGGCCCAGCAGAAGACGCTGGAGCGGCAGATCGAAACGCTCAAGGAGAAGGTGGCCCACGCCGCCGCCGCCGGCCTGGAATCCCAGGTCCGCGAGATCAAGGGCGTGAAGGTCCTCTCCGCTGTAGCCGATGGTATGGACCGCGCCCAGATGCGCAGCCTGGCCGACGACTTCCGCAACCGTTGGAAGTCGGCTGTCATCCTGCTGGCGTCGGGCGACGACGGCAACGTGGCCATCGTCACCGCTGTCACCAAAGACCTCACCGGCAAGATCCACGCCGGCAAACTGGCCGGCTCCATCGCCCAGGCGGTGGGCGGCAAGGGGGGCGGACGTCCGGACATGGCCGAAGCCGGCGGGAAGGACGCCGCGGCTCTGCCGGCAGCGCTCGCTGCCGCCAGCACCACGGTCGAGGGCCTGCTGTAAGTGCTCGATGCCGTCGTAGTGGGAGCGGGGCCCACCGGCCTCGCTTGCGGGATTGAACTGAAACGGCGCGGCCTGTCGTGTGTCAACTTCGACAAAGGCTGCCTCACCAACTCGCTCTACCACTACCCGACGAACATGATGTTCTTCACCACTCCGGAACTGCTGGAGATCGGCGACATCCCGATGACCAGCGTCGGAGAGAAGCCGGTGCGGGGCGAAGCACTCAAGTACTACCGCCGCGTGGCCGACCACTACGGCATCGACATCCACCAGTATGAGCGGGTCATCGGCTTCGAAGGCTCGGACGGCCAGTTCGCGATTCACACCGAAGACCGCCAGGGCCGCAAACTTAGCTACCAGGCGCGCAAGGTGATCCTGGCCACGGGCTACTACGACCGGCCGAACTACCTGAACGTGCCCGGCGAAGACCTGCCCAAGGTGATCCATTACTACAAGGAAGCGCACCCTTACTACGCGCACGACGTGCTGGTGGTGGGCGGCAAGAACTCAGCGGCCATCGCCGCGCTCGAGCTCTTTTGGACCGGTGCCCGGGTCACCATGGTGCACCGCCATCCGGCGCTCCACAACAACATCAAGTACTGGATCAAACCCAACATCGAGAACCGCATCAAGGCCGGAGAAGTCCAGGCCTACTTCGACTCGTCCGTGGTCAGCATCGAACCCGACGCGGTCAACCTGATGACGCCGCAGGGCCCCGTCCGCCTGAAAAACGATTTCGTCTTTGCGATGACCGGATACCGCCCCGACACGGAGTTTCTGGCGCGTCACGGCATTCACTTCGACGAGACGAGCCAGCGCCCGCGCCTCAATCCGGATACGCTCGAGAGCGAGCGCCCCGGGGTCTACCTGGCGGGTGTGCTCGTCGCGGGCATGCACACCAACGAGATCTTCATCGAGAACGGCCGCTTCCATGGCCGCCAGATCGCTGACGATGTCGCGCTGAAACTCGACCGCGTATAGCCGTCCCGTCAGCGGATGCGGAACAGCCCGATGCTTTCCGTCCGTTCCACCAGGTCCACGCCCCAGGCGTCCGGTGTCGCCAGCATCGACTCACCCACCGGACCGTGGCCGCTGGGGCCGATTTTCACCGCGATCCACTGGTAGCCCGCATTCTTCACGAACAGGGCCGCCGAGCGCCGGTACAGCCGCTTGGCCGGCTCCTGCATCACGGCCCGGTCCGATACCCGGCGCCACTGCCGGTCCAGCCCCTCCACGTACATCCCGACCCGCTGCGGCGAGTCCATGTTCGCCATCAACGCCCAAAGGCCATCCAGCGGCACCGGCCGGTCGAACCGCAGCTCCCACGTCATGCCCTCTTTGGAGTTCGACCAAGACTGCCAGCGCGAAGCCTTGTTGCCGTCCACCGCCAGCCAGGCATCCCCCGGCTCGGGCCACGACCGCACGAACCAGTTCCTGGAAACCTTTACCGTCTTGCCATCCCGCACGAGGCCGGCCTCGGAGATACTCCACGGAGCAGCGAATGGCTTCTCCATCCGGATTCTCACCGCGCGAATAAACTGCTGCGGCCACTCGCACTGCATTGCGTACAACTGCTCCGGCAGCGTGCCGGCCGCAATGTCGAGAGCCTCCGCCATGTTGTCGAAGCGGGCCGTCGGCAGCGGACCCGTCGGCACGGTGGGCAAATAGGCATAGGGAAGCCCGTAAAGATCCAGCAGCGGCTCGTTCGGCTTCAGGTGCTGCGCGGCCTTCTTCAGGAAGCTGTACTCGTAGAGATTCGCAGTGAGATACGAGTCCTCGCTCTGCACCCCGAGCGCGGCCTCCCAGGGCATTCCCTTCAAGCGCCAGGCCCACGGATTCGCATAGGCGTTCATCACCGCCGGCCAGGCCGACAGGGCATGCAGCACCACCACAACGGCAAACAATTGCCGCGGCAGCACCATCGCCAGGGCCAGCGCGTAGAACGCCAGTGCCGGCATCAGGAACCGCGCGCCCAGGTTCTGGGACCACGGCAGCGTCAGGACCGCCGCGGTCACCAACACCGCCCGCCCGGCTGGCTTCTTCCAGGCCAGAATGGCCAGCGGTAGCAGCAGGAACAACGGCCCGATCAGGCCTTGCAGCGCCGCCCCATCCACGGCGATCGACCAGGGTAGATGCCGCCACCCGACCCCGTAGTCGCGCAGGTACTGACCCAGCGATTCCTCGGTCGCCAGGTGGAATGCGTCATTGGCGAAGAACCGGTTGCCCAGCGGCGCAACCGGATTGCCGGTCAACCCCAGATTGCGCAACATCCAGGGCGCAATCGAAATCAGCGCCGAGGCGGAAAACCACGCCGCGCCGCGCCACCGCCTTTTCCACAGGATCCACACCAACGCGGCCGCCACCACCAGCAGGCCCGTCACCTTCACCGCATAACAGAAGCCCGCTGCCAGCCCGGCATACGCCAGCCAGCGGTCGCTCGGTTCCTGCCAGTCCTCCAGCAGCAGCGCGAACACAGCCACGGTGAAGAACACGCCACCGGCGTCGTTGTAGGCAGCCACGCCGCTCATGCCCACAATTGGAGACAGCGCATAGAGGGCCGCCGCGCCCGCCGCCGCCTCTCTCTGCAGGCCCGCCAGCGTGCCCACACGCCACAACAGCGGCACCGTCGCGCCCAGCAGCAGCAGATGGAACAGGCTCGCCGCCGGGTATCCACCCACGGCCACGGCCGGAGCGAACAGCGTCTCCAACCCCAGCGGCAGCATCTCGTAGAACCCGATGCGCGCCGCGAAACCCTGCAGCCTGAGCCACTCGGAAACCAGCCCCAGATGGTACGTCACCGCATCCGGCTGGGTCGGTGGAGCCAGGGCATTCACCGCGTACAACACAGCGAACGGCACGAAGACCAGCACGATCCACGGCGGCCGCGTCCATTGCGCCGTCTTGCGCCATCCAGGGCCGCCCAGCGCGGCCGCCGCCAGGCACAGGGCGATCAGCGCGCCCTTCGAAGCCAGGCCCGTAACCAGCAGGAGGAAGATGCCCAGGCTGAGGATCGGAGCCCCGCAGGCCAGCGCGTAGGTCCAGTGCGGATCCTTCCACCGCCACGCGGCTTTGCCCGCGCCCAGCGCGCCCGCCAACACCATTCCGGCCCCTGCAAGAATCCAGGTCACAAATGATAGGATATTCGCAACCACTGGGACCCCGTATGAACCACCGTAGAGACTTCCTCAAGACAGCCCTCGCCACACTGCCGGCAGCCGCTCTGGCCCGGGTCAGCGAGGTGCGCCTCGGCGCCCAAAGCTACAGCTTTCGCGACCGCGATCTCGCCGGAGCCATCGCCGGCTACCAGGCCGCCGGACTCAAATACGTCGAGCTCTTTTCCGGCCACATTGAGCCCACCGGCACTCGCGAAAAGCCCATCGGCCGCGACGAGATCCGCAAATGGCGCCTGGAAACTCCGCTGAAGCACTTCGAGGAGGCCGCCGCCAAAATCCGCGCCGGCGGGCTCACCCTGGTCGCTTACAACTACAGCTTCCGCGAGGACTTCACCGATCCCGAAATCGCGCGCGGCTTCGAGATCGCCAAGGCCCTGGGCGTGCAATGGATCACGGCCTCCTCCAACGTGACCACGGCCAAACGCATCGATCCCTTCGCCAGGAAGGCCAAAATCATGGTGGGCATGCACAACCACTCCCGCATCGCCCCCAATGAGTTCGCCACCCCGCAGAACTTCGCCGACGCGATGGCCGGCACCAGCGAGTACATCCGCATCAACCTGGACATCGGCCACTTCACCGCCGCCAACTTCGATCCGGTGGAGTACCTCGACAAGCACCACGACCGCATCCTCACACTCCATATCAAGGACCGCAAAAAGAATCAGGGCGAGAACGTGCCGTTCGGCCAGGGCGACACACCCATCCGCCAGGTGCTGCAGCTATTGAAGACGAAGGGTTACGACAATCCGCCGATGATCGAGTACGAGTACAAGGCGCCCGACACGCTCGCCGAAGTGAAGAAATGCGCGGACTATTGCCGCGCGGCTCTCGCCTAGAAGGTCGTAAAGCAGAAGACCTGATTGGATCCTTCCGGGGACAGGCAGTATTCGCCGTCCCCGATCACTTCATTCACTTCCACTTTGAACAGCGAAGGCGCCAGCGGCGTCACCATCAGGAACAGGGGACGCACGGCGTCCTTCTTGCCGCGCTTGCCGGCCGGAGGAATCACCAGGGAACGGCTGCCGCCCTTCACTTCCATCTTGTACAGGCTCAGCCGGTCCGGATTGATCTTGTCCGACTGGAAGATCATGATCGGCTCGGGCATCGGTGTCCGGGCCGGCGAAGTGGCGCCGGATACGGTGTAGACCGTGCCGTCCTTGCCCTGCGACTCGGTGGCCGTGTTCGACTCCGTCTCCACCAGCTTGCCCGCGTGGACCAGAAACGGCACGTCCGGCTTTGGCGGTCTCGGCCCCGTGTACTTCTTCTGGGCCATGACCACGCCGGCCAGCATCAGGAGGGCCGCACTCAGACGCAAAACCTGGATCCGCATATGCAGTATTGTCTCACTGACAACAGATGGGCGCGCCCGTCAGGCGGTTTCGTCAAGAGCGGTTAAAATCCGCTCCAGCTCCAGTTCGTCCACCGGCAGATGCATTGTCAACGCACCGGGCACCGCGGTATCGGACGCCGTCGCAATCAGGCCGACATGCGGCGTGTGTGGCCGCACCTTCTCGGCAAACTCGTTCCACGGCAGGTCCGGCAACTGCGCCGCCGCCAGCACCGCATCAAACCTAAGCCGCGCAGCATACTCCAGCGCCTCTGCCGCGTTGCCTGCCGGAACTGCCCGGTGCTCCAGGGCGCCGAGCGCCTCCACGGCCGGCCGCAGCGCGTTGTGGTCGGCGTGCACCAGCAACAATGTTAACGGCCGGGCCTGCTGGCGGACCTTCCGGGCCGCCGGCCGCGCGGCCGGCTCCGTCAGCGGGAGCTCGATCTCAAACCGCGTGCCATCCGACGCCGGATCCCTGCGCAGTTCGCCGCCGTGGCTCTCCACGATGCCCCGAGCCACGCCCAGGCTCCACGCGCCTGCCTCCGTTTCATCATTCCAGGAACTCGAAGCCGCCGAGAACTCCACGGCCAGCACCGCCTGGCTCTCCACCTGGGCCGTCGTCAACCGGATCGTCTTCGTCGTTGCGTTCTGCAGCGACTGCTCCGCATGCACCAGCACGCTCAGGATGGCCTGCTCCAACTGGCCGCTGGAGCCCAGCACCGTCAGCTCGCCCGCAGCCAGGTCGACCTCGCTCTCCACCAGTTGCAGGCGCCACGGCTGCGCCCGGAATGCCGCCAGGTTGCGTACCAGTTCATTCAACTCCACCGGCCTCACCCGCGCCTGGTCAGGCCGTCCGAACGAGATCAGCCGCTCCAGCGTTTCCAGCGCCAGGGTGGCGTCGCCCGCCACTTCGGCCAGAGCCTCGCCGCGCGCCGCGGCCGAGATGCGCTGCAACGGAGGCTGCAACTCGGTGGCGATGCTGGAGATCAGCTGGCCCACTGCGCCCAGCTTCTCGCTGCGCAGTAGCTGGTCGCGCAGCAGGCGCTGTTCCAGCAGTTGCAGGGCGATGCCCACCTGGTTCGCCAAATGCCGCAGCGCGGCCATCTCGTCTTCGGGCGGATGCACTCCATTGGGGGACGAACACTGCAGCACGCCGCTGCCGGCGCCCTGCGAAAACATCGGCAGGCTCAACGAGGCGGAGGTCAGCACAAAGTCGGCCGACTCGTGGCACCGCCGCGCGGCCTCCGGATCCACGGCCTTGCCGGCGGCAACGGTGAGCCCATCGCCACCCGGTTCGGCCACAAAGATGGTCACCGCCTCCAGTCCAGCCGATTCGCGCAGTTTGCCTGCCAGCTGGCTCAGGATCTCTTCTCCAGACCGCGCCCGGAACACCTCTTCGCTCAGCGCGTAAATCCGTTCCACCATCCGCCGCTGTTTGGTCAGACGGCCCAGCCGCCGCCACCATACCAGTGACGCCAGCAGCATCGACACCACGGCGGTGCCAATCGTGGTCCGGTCTAGCGTGGCTCCAGTGCTGAAATCCATGGCAACAACCGCTCATCCAAGAAATCGGGAACAGCCAATCCGGCCAGCGGCGCTTCCGTCAGCGTCGTCAGCAGGCCCACCAGGTGCGCTCCAGCGGACCGCGCCGCCTGCATCCCCCCCGGCGAATCTTCAAATACCACACAATTCGCGGGATCCACGCCCAGGCGCCCCGCCGCCGTCAGGTACACCTCGGGATCCGGCTTCGGCTTCGCCACCTGATACCCGTCGACCGTCGTCCGAAAGCAATCGGTCAGCCCAGCGCCCGTCAACACAAACTCCACGTTCAGCGGCTCCGCATTGGTGGCCAGCGCGCACGGCACGCCCAGGGCATGTGCCGCCAGGATGAACTCCACCACGCCCGGCACCAGTTGCCCGGGCAGCACGGGCGCCATCATCTCGCGATACAACCGTTCCTTGTCCGCTCCATGCCGGAAAACCTCGTCCGCCGGCAGGTCCGGGCCAAAGATGTCATGCACGATCTGGTCGTTCCGCTTCCCCAGCATCCGCGCCATGATGCCTTTGGAATCGACGCCCAGCCGCGATAGGTAAAGTTCCCAGGCGCGTGTGTGCAGCACGGTCGATTCAACGATCACGCCATCCATATCGAAGAGGAATGCGAGACCCGGGGCAACGTGTAGATTCTCGAACACTTGCGGGCATGATAACATAGGCGCCCCGCGGCCCCTGGCCAAGCCGCCCAAGCCGCCTTATCCGCTTCCATCCACACCGGCTCATTCCCATACAATGGTCAGCATGAAACTCTGCTGTGGCCTGGCTTTGGCGGCACTATGTTTCGCTTCGGACGCGCCCTATGCAATGAAAGGGCCCTCCATTGTGCTGTGGCCGAAAGGGGCTCCCGGCTCGGAGGGGAAGACCAGCCCGGAACGCTGGATCGAAGGTGGCACGCCCGACCGCTTCCATCGCGTAACCAACATTCACCAGCCCAGCCTCACCGTCTATCTCCCGCCCGCGGGCAAGGCCACCGGAGCCGCATTCGTTATCTGCCCCGGAGGCGGCCATCGCTACCTCGTCGTCGACCTGGAGGGCGAGTTCGTCGCCAACAAGCTGAACGAGATGGGTGTCGCCGCCTTCGTCCTCAAAAGCCGGCTCGCCAATGCCGAAGGCTCCACCTATAAGGCGGATGTCGAATCGCTCGCCGACGTGCAGCGCGCCATCCGTCTCGTCCGGAGCCGCGCCCAGGAATGGCACGTCGATCCCGGCCGCGTCGGTGTGATGGGCTTTTCCGCCGGGGGCCACCTGGCCGCGTTGGCGGAGAATCGCTTCGACACCGGCAAAGCCGACTCACCGGATCCCGTGGAGCGCATGAGCAGCCGGCCCGACTTCGCGGTGCTCGCCTATCCCGGTTTCGTCTCCGCGGCCACCGTCACAGCCAAAGAGATCCCGCCTACCTTCCTCTTCGTCAACAACGACGACCGCTTGTCGGCCGCCGCCGCGGACTACTACCTGGCCCTGCAGAAGGCGAAGATCGACGCCGAAATGCACGTCTTCCGCCGTGGAGGCCACGGAGTCGGCATGACCGGGCGTACCCCCGAATTCGAAACCATGCCCGAATCGCGTTGGCCGGAATTGCTGGCCGCTTGGATGAAAGACCTCGGCTATCTGAAGCGGCCTTAGCCGATTCGGTGGAAGGCCCGGCCGGCCTGCCACCGGCTGCTAGCCGTGCTCCACCCGCGCTTTGATATCCGAGTACGCTAACTCGATCAGCTTGCGCAGTGCCGCCTCATTCGTGGCCGTGCCCGGCCTCAGCTTCACATGCCGCATGAACTTGCCTGTGCCTTGCAGCAGGCGCTCCGGATCCGGCAGGGAGGCTCCCTGAAAGAACCCCACGTTCACATGGGAAGTGAAGGCGTTGACGTACCCGAAAGGCACGTCGCCCAGGCAGGCCACGGGACAGCCGTCGTGCAGCAATTCCCGCACTTCGTCTCCGCACGCCCTCATCACCGCAAACCACTCGCGCGCCAGGCCGCCCAGTTCACCGGCCCGCTCCTTCAACCAGGCATCGATTGCGGGATCCCGCTCGACAGCGCCGTCGAATCGCAGCAAATCCGTTCGCTTCATCGCTCCCTCGCCTCCCGGCACGCCGCCGGTAGTCTCCTCAGAAGCATCGTAGCGTCTTCGGGTCGCAGAGGAATGGACGACTGCTCAAACCTCGCCGGCGCGTTGCGTCCAAGGCTGCTGTCTATCTGCGCCCGTATTCCGTGAACACGTAATCTTTCGCCTTCGCGGCCGTATGGCAGGTGAATCCGCACTTGGCGTCGTTTCCCTGCGGCGGCATACCCGCCTTGGTCCCAGGCGTGAACTTGTCAGACGCTTCGTCGTAATCGAATACTGCGTAACCCCACCCGCCGCTGTCCGCGAACCGCTTGCTGTCTTTCACCATGAAGTCGACATTCACCAGCTTGCCCGGCACGGTCGCATCCGGGAAGAACTCATTCTTCTTCGGAGCCCAGTGGATCTTTGCCATCTTGGCGCCGTCGGGCACGGGCTTGCCGTTGCCCGGAAAGCCGGCCTTGTAGGCATTGATCATCGCCGGGTTGCCGACGGTCACCGCGACGACCTTTTCATTCCGGCTCATCGAAATGGCCGCCCAGTCTTCGTAGCCTCGGAACTCCGAGAACGCGAGCCCCCCTGGCACCTTCGCGTTGTACTTGTCCTCACCGGCGACAGCGAGTGCCACCAACACAGAGAGAACGCCCCCAGCCAGCAGGGCGAATCGAAAGCGATTGCGCTTCATTTCGGAACTCCTATGTCGCTCAGGTGCTGTTTGCCGGCGCCAGACATGTCACAGCGCCGGCAGCACCCTGGATCGATTCTGTCGTTTCCCGATCCGCAATCCATCCCGAAATACAAGAGGACGTCGCTAACCCCTCTGCGGCGGTGCCCGATAACCCGGTTGGGGGTACGCGATGGCCCCCCGCGTTCCAGCCACGGACCCGTCCGCCTTTAAGACGACGGGCCCGTCATCTCTCCACTACGGCATCGCTATAAGTCACCAGGCGGCGCCCCTGGCCCGCGGCTCGCCTGCTACTTGCCAGGCTGCTCCGGCACCAGCGCCTTCATGGTGGCGGGTGCGCTGCTGATGCAGGCCTTCTGCTTTTCCAGCTCAGCTCGGAACTGCGTCTCATCCGTGTCGAATTGCTTCAGCTGCTGGTTCAACTCCTGCAATTGCGCACCAATCGTATTCCACTTGGCCTCCAGTACAGCCAACCGCTGCCTGATCTCCGGAGTCCTGGGCGTCACCGCGGCCAGTCGCTTCGCTTCCTCGCCGGCACTGCTCAACGTTTCCTGGAGCGAGACCTGGCTCACCTTGGCGCTCACCCGGTGGCTCCTGATTTCCCGCAGTTGGGTGAAATCTACGCCAGCTGTCGCGATGCATGCCCGCCACTGCTCTCCGGCCTGAACAAGCTTGCCCAGGGTGGAGTAGAACTTGTCCGCCACCTCGGGCGGCAAAGCCGGCGCACTCGGAGTTTTGTCGTTCGGGAAGACGGGCACGGCGATCAGGACGAGGAAAAGACCCTGCCTGATGCCCCGGCTCAATCGTGGTTGTTTGCTGCTGTCCATTCGCACATCCTTTCAGCGGACAAAGCGCGAAATCAGCGGCAAACATGACAGGTGCCGCGCACTCCAGCGGCCTGCCACCTCAGGAACGAGCGGCCGTCCGGCAACGGCGTCGGGCGCCTGCGATAGCGGCCGGGCCGCCGGGAATTGGGAAAATATACCCGTAATATTTGCCGGGACGTGCCACCGCACCCATGAATAAAATCAAAACTGGAAAAATCTGATAATTCCGTAAATACTCTCTATAATGAGCGACTTAACCAGTATCCAGCATTTCGGGTGAGATGCCGTAAGATGCTGAAAATAAGCAGCAACGACTTCCTGCCTTCGAGGGCGCCGCGCGGCACGGAACCTCTCCTGGCGACTGAATTGCACTTCGTTCGACCCGGAGGTTCGATGAAGAACATTCTGCTCATTACCACTGCCTTTTTGTTCCTGAGCGGGGGCACTGCCAGCTTTGCGCAGCAGCCCCAGCCACGGCCCACACAGCCCCAGGATCAAAAGAGCGAAGACACGCCTGCCACGTTGAAAGGCTGCCTGACCAAGGGAAGCGAGGCCCAAACCTACGCGCTAGCCGATGACACGTCGGGTCAGAAGGTTGTGTTTTCCGGCTCTGCCAAGCTGGACAACTACCTCAACCAGACCGTCGAAATTCAGGGCGACATCGTCGATCGCGGAGGCGAGAAGGCCTTCCAGCCGCGCACCATCAAGACGCTAGCCGCTTCCTGCAAGAACGGCCAGAAATAACCCGGGACGCGGTAACACATCGTACCTTGAGACGGCCCGGCCGGAAGGGCGCGCGCCGCTGTTTGCCGGTTGATCCGGCAACCACGCTGCGCACCCTTCGGCCGGGCTTCATCTCCTCAATCCTGCATGCAGCTCCGGATCCTCCTGCCGTCCTCTACCCCTCTCATGCAAGGCCCCAAGATTCCAATCGCTCCACTCCGCGGGCCGAACCAGCCCCGCCGGCACCGGAGGCAGCCAGCCACCCACGCCCGCCGCGGGGTTCTCGAAATCCAGCCATACCGGCGCTATGATGCATAGGGGCAAAACGGACGGTGTCCCGCAGTAAACGTCAGGCGTCCCGGATGCGCCAGTAGTCTTTCCCATCCCCAGACCGCGAAACTCAACTCGCATCAAGCACAAGGAAACTACCGACATGAAACCAAAAAACACGATCTGTCTCTGGTTCGACAAGGATGCCGAAGAGGCTGCGCGCTTCTACGCCGCCACGTTCCCCGACTCCAAAGTCACCGCCGTCCAGAGAGCGCCCAGCGACTACCCGAGCGGACGGGAAGGCGATGTGCTGGTAGTGGAATTCACCGTCATGGGCATTCCCTGTCTCGGTCTCAACGGGGGCCCGGCGTTCAAACAGACAGAGGCCTTCTCGTTTCAGGTAGCCACCGACTCCCAGGAAGAGACAGACCGCTACTGGAACGCCATCGTCGGCAATGGTGGCAAGGAAAGCGAGTGCGGCTGGTGCAAGGATCGCTGGGGACTCTCCTGGCAGATCACACCGCGCGTCCTGACGGATGCCTTGGCGGCCGGCGGCGCCGAAGCGAAACGCGCCTTCGATGCCATGATGACGATGCAGAAGATCAACGTCGCCGCGATCGAAGCCGCTCGGCGCGGCTGACACGGCCACAACCCGCTTCCGCCCGCATCCAGCCGGCAGTGCCTGATTTGCTCGCTGACTACTTGAAATGATAAAGTACATTGCGATGCTAAGAGCGCGCAGGCTGGTAGCAAGGCAATGAGAACGGGCCAGGGCACGTCGGACCATCGCCGCCTGCAATTCGCGCCACCCGGGGAGACACACGCATGAAGCGCAGCAGTGTCTCCGGCTGGGCCTTCCTCCTCGTACTCATCCTCCTGGTGATTCCTGCCGGCTACTGGGCGCGGAAGAGAATGGCCAGGCCGGCCAGGACGCCATCGCGGGTGGATCTCACCCCATCGGGGCGCGCCGCGGAGCTGGCTCACCCCAGTTTCCTCTACGGCCGCGTCACCACCGTGGACGGCCTCACCTACGAAGGGCGCCTGCGCTGGGGCGATGGCGAGGAAGCCTTTTGGGGCGACTACTTCAATGGCGCGAAGAAAGAGAACCCCTGGGCGGCATACATACCGCCTGAGCGGCTGCCCAAAGAGCGCCATCCCATCGCAATCTTCGGGCTCGAAATCGCCCACCGCGAACGCCCCATCGATCTTGCCCGGCTCTTCATGGAGCGCTTCGGCGACATCGCACGCATCGAGGCAACCGGCCGCGACGTCCGCGTGACGCTCAAGAGCGGCACCGGTTTCTATCTCGACCGGATGGAAGCCAGTGACTTCGACGATGGCGTGCGCGTGTGGGACAGCCGGCGGGGCGTGACCGATCTCGACAGCCTCCGCATCCGTACCATCGAGCTCCGCCCGGCCCCTCCCTCCACCGCTGCCCTCGACCGGCTGTATGGCAAGGTGCGCACGCGGCAGGGCGACGAGTTCACCGGCTTCGTCCAGTGGGACCGGCAGCAGTGCGTAGGCACCGATCAACTCACCGGCCGCACCGGTCAGGGGGAACGCAGCCTCCAGTTCGGAACCATCCGCTCCATTGCGCACCGCGTGCCGGACAGTTCTCTCGTGACGCTGCTCGACGGCCGCGAGGTCGTCCTCTCCGGAACCCGAGCCGTGGGCCCGGAGAACCGCGGCCTCTACGTCGATGACCCGCTCTACGGCCGCGTACTCGTCTCCTGGGATGCCTTCGATCGCGTCGACTTCACGCCGGGCGGCAGCGGACCAACTTACAGCGACTTCCCGCCGGGCAGTCCCCTCAAGGGCACAATCGCCACCCGCGACGGCCGCCGCCTCACAGGCCGTCTCGTCTACGATCTCGACGAAAGCGAGTCCACCCAGACGCTCGACGCCCCCTCCAGGGGGGTGAACTACACCATTCCCTTCGGCCTGGTTGCCTCCATCGTGCTCTCCGGCCCCCAGGAGCATGGCGCCCGCTGCGCCCGTGTCACCCTGCGCAATGGCCAGGAACTGCAACTCGACTGCGCCGGTGACCTCGGCCCGCAGAATGCCGGGGCGCTAATCTTCCCAGCCGGCAGCCAGCGGCCCGAGTATGTGCCGTGGGACAAACTCGACCAGATCGCGCTCGATCGTCCCCCGTCGACGTATCCGACGTCCGCCAATCGCTAGCCGGTCTTCCCGGAACAGCCCACGCACAGCCTCTCAGGCAGGCGATTTCCCTCTGCCCGCGGCACCCTGCCGGGCCGGCCATCGAAGTCAGGTTCCGGCATGAAAATGCGATAATACGACGACAGACCGGGCTGATCGAAACTGGACCCATGGACACTCCCAGCGAACTCAACGAGGTCGTTCTTCCGCAACCTGTAGTTGGTCCGCTGACGCGGGCGTCAATCTTCCTCGTGGTCTGCATCCGCCAGGATGAGGATGCCTATCAGGAATTGCGCGCCTTTTGCGCCGATCTCTCCGGACTCATTCGCGCGGTGGAGTTTCGTGACATCGAGGCCGGCCTCACGTGCATCGCCGGTTTCGGCTCCGATGCCTGGGATCATCTCTTTGGCGCGCCTCGACCCGCTGAGCTGCATCCGTTCCGCGAGATTCGCTCCGGCAGCCGCCACGCCGTGTCCACACCCGGCGACATTCTCTTTCACATTCGTGCCAAACGGATGGATCTGTGTTTCGAATTGGCCATGCAGATCATGGACAGCCTCGGCAGCTTGGTCACGGTGGCGGACGAGGTGCATGGCTTCCGCTATTTCGACGATCGCGACGTGCTTGGCTTCGTCGATGGCACGGAGAATCCAAGGGCGGAGGCCGCGCGCGAGGCGGCCATCGTCGGCAGCGAGGACCCCGCCTTCGCCGGTGGCAGCTACGTGATCGTGCAGAAGTACCTTCACGACATGAAGGCCTGGAACGCACTTCCGGTCGAGGTCCAGGAACGCATCATCGGGCGCCGCAAACTCTCCGACGTGGAACTCAGCGACGCCGACAAGCCCACCTACGCGCACAACGCGCTGACCAATATTGAAGAGAATGGACGCCAGCTCCAGATCCTGCGCGACAACATGCCCTTCGGGCGCCCCGGCCACGGCGAATTCGGAACGTACTTCATCGGGTACAGCCGGACTCCACGGCCCACGGAACTCATGCTGGAGAACATGGTCGTCGGCCGGCCGCCGGGCAACTACGACCGCTTGCTCGACTTCAGCCACCCCGTGACCGGCAGCCTGTTCTTTGTGCCAACGGCGTCTTTTCTCGACAACGTCACGGCCGGTCCCCCACCAGCAGAGGAAAGTACGGAAGAGCCGGCCCCCGGCCCACCACCGCCTGGGGCTTTCCCTGAGCCCTCTGCGCTGCCCGATTCATCACTAGGAATAGGATCTCTGAAGGGAGTGAAGGATGAATAACCTCCACCGCGAGTTGGCGCCCATCTCCGTCGCCGCCTGGGCGCAGATCGAGGAAGAGACTTCGAGAACACTCAAGCGCTATCTCGCCGCTCGCCGTGTTGTGGATGTGCCCGCCCCGGGTGGAATCGCCCTGCCGGGCATCGGCACCGGCCACCTGAAGCCCATCACCGCGCCGTCGGACGGCATCATCGCCAGGCAGCGCGAGGTGAAGCCGCTGGTGGAGCTGCGCGTGCCCTTTGAACTCTCCCGCCAGGAGATCGACGACGTCGAGCGCGGTTCCGACGACTCCGACTGGCAGCCTGCGAAAGACGCCGCCAAAAAGCTGGCCTTCGCGGAGGACCGTGCCGTCTTCAACGGCTACCCCGACGCCGGCATCCGCGGCATCCGTGAGTGCACCAGCAACCCCATCGATACGCTGCCGGCCGATGTGAGGGACTATCCCGACGTGGTGGCGCACGCCCTCAGCCAGTTGCGGCTGATGGGCGTCAACGGACCCTACTCCGTCGTGCTGGGCGCCGAAGAATACACGGCGTTAGCCGAAACCCGCGATCACGGATACCCCGTACTGGAGCACATCAAGCGCATCGTGGACGGCAACCTGATCTGGGCGCCGGCAATCGAAGGAGCATTTGTCCTGACGACGCGAGGCGGAGACTTTGCCCTGAACATCGGGCAGGACATTTCCATCGGCTATCTCAGCCACACCGATTCCGCCGTGCAGCTCTACCTGCAGGAAACATTCGTCTTCCGAGTCCTCACCACGGAAGCCGCCGTAGCGCTGTCGCCCTCGAAAAAATAGACCCGTCGCGTCAATGCCCTCGCCCGGGTGGGCCGGAGCCAGAACCGGAACCGGGGTAAGCAAGGCCGGCTCCCTCGGCACCCCGCACAGCCAAAGCGGTTGTTGGAGCATGTCCGAACCGAGCCCCGAAGTGCACGCAACAGGTCAGCCAGGGCGTCTTCAACGGAGTCCCGAATTGCCCTGCAGGCCGCCGAAGTCAACGAAAGCCCCGGCGGCCTGGCGCACGTGGGACAGCGGAGCCGCATCGCTGCCCACGGACCTGACTTTCAACAGAGCGGCCTCCCCGCTTTGTCCCTTCGGGGACATAGGTGACACTCTATTCTGAGGACATGGGTGACACTTTGTTGGGTTTGGAGCTCATCGGTTGTGCCTTATTCTACCCACGGATTCGTGCCTGTGGGAATGTGGGAATCGCCAGGCGATTCCCAAGCGAGTGG
>JAFKEE010000029.1 GCA_017307505.1 Acidobacteriota bacterium
AGTCGGCGCTCGGGTTGCGTCCCCGCAGAGCCCTATCCTCCGCTCAGCTGTTGTCAGAGTGGAGCAATTAAGACCTGCCGTACAATGATTTTTCAGCGAACGGCAACAACCCCCTTAACTTCGTGTCTCACCTGAGGGGTTCAGTCCACAGCGTCAACACCTAAGTTTGCGGTGTTCCTGAGGGGCGGAGCTGAAGCTCCGCGCAGAATGAATTCTGTCCCACAATGGCTTGGACCGAATGGTGGTTGGCGCCGAAGCTACCGGCCGGTTTGCTGAAGGGTGGCGCGGCAGAGTTCCGCGCTACGGGTCCATTGTTCGCGGGCGAAGCGGGCCAGGCCGGAGTCGAGCCGGTATCTGTCAAGATGGGCCTGGGCTGCCTCCAGGTGCTTCAGTGCAAGTTCGAAGCGGCCTTCGGCAATGGCGATCTCCGCGTCGAGAGCGTCGATTGAGCGTGGCTTCATGAGGGCGATCGCGCGCTTCCTCCATTCCTTTGCCCGCTCAGGGTTCTTTTGAATGCTGGCGCACGCGCAGGAAGCTTCAATGAAGACGACCTGGCGATAGGGCTTCCCCACGCGGCGCAGGCCGGAGAGAGATCTCTCCAGGAACGGCAAGGCGGCCGTCTCCTCTCCTTCGTCGATGAGGCGGTAGAAGACCATGAGCTGACAGTGGGCGTACTCGGGCCCAGTGGGCGGCACGCTCAGCATCTGCTCCACATGCCGGCGACTCCAGTGACGGGGCAGAATTCCCTCCGCGTCCTCGGTCTGGACGGCCAGAATTGCAATCCAGGAACGTGCCTGCTGAGGATGGCGGAGGAGTTGCCAGAGGCGGGCTCCGTCCGACTGGTTGACGCCGTTGGTGGCGGGGATGAGGGAAACGAAGGAGAGGAAGAGAGAAGTCCAGAAGAGGGTCCCCAGCCAGGCCCAATGGCCGCTGCCGTACAGGGCGCAGAGCCAACCCGAGATCAGAGCGAATGAGGTGCTGGCGAGGGGGCCGGCTGCGACCATCCAGGCCCATTTGGAACACTCGAAGCCGACCTTGCCGCTGAGGGGGAGGAAGCAGCCACCGAAGAGATTCCGCAGTTCGAACCGGCAGGCCCAGCGCGTTCCCGACTTCAAGAAGACAAAGCCAGCTATGGAGATGCCGCCAAACTCGAGGCCAACCAGCCGGCCGGTGATAGCGTGGGCCGCTTCGTGGATGGCGATACCCAGCCAAAACATTGGAAAGAGCAGCAGCCCGTTGACCGCCGGCCAGTGCCATTCCGGCAACTGATTGTTATCGCGCAGGAAGAGAAAGGAGAGGACGAGCACTCCGGTGGTGAAGCCGACGAGGTAGAGGTGGAGGTTGCCGGGAAGGGGCGGCGGGGGTTGCTCGAGGTCGAGGATGGGGGTGGCGGATTCGGACATGGTTGGCAAAGACAGAGCTTCGATTGACCTCTCACAGTTTGACAGGTCGCGGTCCCAGCTTTCCTCGCGCGGCACTAACTTCTGAGGCAACAAGGCCCGACGCGTGGACTTGGCTGATTGCGTGGGGGACGGCCCGAGAGACGGACCGTCCGGTGGTGTGAGTGCGGGTCGGGTTAAGGATCCAGGAGGTCCGTGGCGTCGGCGTGCAGCGAGTCGATCAGCGGGGTGAACTCGAGATCGAAGGGGGAGATGCGCGACTGGAGGCGGACTGGTTCGTAGCCGAAGTCGCGGATGCACCGTTCTTTGAAGGCCGGCGTGTCGATGGTCGCGCTGTGGAGTTGATCGGTCAGGATGAGGCCCTTGCGGTCCGTGGGGATGCCATAGCGGAACAGGAGCCGCGCGGCGTTGCGGAGGTTGGTGGTGGTGCGGCGGGCCTGGGGATCGACGAGGATGGCGTCCTCCGGGATGCCGAATTCCGTGCGCAGGGCCTTCTTCATCTCCATCGCTTCGCTGTAGGGGGTGAGGTTGGGGTGGACGTAGCCTCCGGTGAGGAGTAGGAAGGGCGCCTTCTTTTCGCGGTACTCGCGGACGGCGAGCAGGAGGCGGAGGCGGCCGACCGGGGCGAGGGCGACACCGTCGCGTTCGGGTCCGTTGCCCAGAACCACGATGACGGTGTAGGGGTAGTTCGCCCATTGGGTGGTGGGGATGCGAGCAAATGCGGCGCGGTTTTCGCCGGCCTCCAGGGGCTCGTGGCGGCCGGCTTCGTCGTGGCTGTGGAGCAGGAGGAGTTCTACGGAGAATTTCAGGGTGGGCTGGAAGAAGAGTTCGAGGGATTTGGGATCGCTGCCGACGATGCCGGCCATGATCTGGACCATGCGGGCGAAGGCGGGCGATTTCACGTCGTAGGACGTGAGGTCGAAGCGGGGTGCGCGGGGTGGTTGGGCCGGTGCGTTGGGTGCGGTCTGGGGCGGCGGGCCGGAGGGGGGCGGGCCGGGCATGTGCTGGGGCGACTGGCCGAGGGCGAACGTGTCGATGGCTCGATTCATTTTGCGGGCGGCGTCTTCCCAGGCGGTTTCGAGCAGGCCGGCGGCGGGCTTCGCGTTGTAGCGCTGAAACATGCCGGAGGGGCGGAGGACGGTGTCGACGAAGCGGGTCATGGTGGGCTTGGCGGCAAGCCGGGTGAAGGCGGCTCGGGCCTGGGCGATCTCGTCGTCGGACCAGCGCATGGCTTTCGCGTAGCACTCGACGTCGGCAGCGCAGGTTTGAGGGGCGCTGGACAGGGCTGAGCGTTTGGCGGTGGCGAGGCGGGCGAGGTCGGGGTCGGCTTGGATGAGGGCCCGGACGGAGGGGGTCTGTTCGAGAGAGGAGAGGAGGTAGAAGTTCTTGTCCTGGACCGGATGGTGGAGGGTCAGCGGTGCGGGGTGAGGGGCGGCCTGGGCCAGGAGGCTGAGGAAGAGGAGGAGGGTCGGGGTGGAGCGGGGTCCGTGCTGGGGACGGCTGGTCCGCGGGATGTTCATGGTGTTGTCCTTGCTGGTGTCCCTGGAGAGGCCGGGGCACGTTGCTGTCATTGTAGCGGGGTCTTGGTTGATTGGTTGGGCCTTGGGGCGGACTGAAGTCCGCCGCAGGTTGAAACCTGCCCCACAACGTGATGGCGGGCTGGTTTGGGTTGACCGGTTTCGTGCTGGGGGCGGACTGAAGTCCGCCGCAGGCTGAAACCTGCCCCACAACGTGATGGTTGGCTGGTTTGGGTTGACGGGGTTGGTCCTCGGGACGGACTGGAGTCCGCCGCAGGCTGAAACCTGCCCCACAACGTGCTGGCGGGCTGGTTTGGGTTGATGGGGTTGGTCCCGGGGGCGGACTGAAGTCCGCCGCAGGCTGAAGCCTACCCCACAACATGATGGTTGGCTGGTTTGGGTTGACGGGGTTGGTCCTCGGGGCGGACTGAAGTCCGCCGCAGGCTGAAGCCTACCCCACAACGTGATGGTTGGCTGGTTTGGGTTGATGGGGTTGGGCCTTGGGGCGGACTGAAGTCCGCCGCAGGTTGAAACCTGCCCCACAACGTGCTGGCGGGCTGGTTTGGGTTGATGGGGTTGGGCCTCGGGGCGGACTGAAGTCCGCCGCAGGCTGAAGCCTACCCCACAACGTGATGGCGGGCTGGTTTGGGTTGATGGGGTTGGTCCCGGGGGCGGACTGAAGTCCGCCGCAGGTTGAAACCTGCCTCACAACGTGCCGGCGGGCTGGTTTGGGTTTACCGGTTTCCACCAAAATTCCGTTGGCAGTGTTCCTGGAAACGGCCGGTTCAGGAACACTAGGTAGTCCAGCAGATCCGGGGTCGCGGAGGCTGCGCGCCTCGTTCTCAGAGCATCACTGTGGCGCGGGCTAGAGGTAGCACTCCCTGGATTCGAGGCGGTCGTCCAGGGGGAGGCCCAGGAGTTCGTTCAGGAGTTCCTCGCGGAATGTCTCCGATGGATCGGATGGCGGGGCATGGAAGGCGTAGCGGGTTCGGAGGTATTGCGGCAGGCCGGCGGTCAGGTTTTCCGCCCTGACGATGACCTGATATTTGGTGCTATCCGGCGGCTGGGCGGCGATGTCGCCCTGGATGATCATTGTTTCCCAGCCGACTCCTCCCAGGCGCCCTTCCGCTTTGGCTTTGTAGGCTTCGCTGGTGACGATGATGACGCGGTCCGCCAGGGCCAGTTCGTTGCACATCCATTGAGGGAGGTCCATGCCCCGGCGGAGGTGGAATTTGTCGAGGCGGACCTGGATGCCCTTGTCCATGAGGTAGTAGGCGAGTTCCTTGACCCACTCCTCGTCGCTCGGGCTGGTGGAGGTGTGGCTGATGAAGACGCGGATCGCACAGGCCTTGCGGCTGGCGAGCTTCCGCCGGTTGGCGCGCAGGTTCTCGTAGATCTCCTTGTGGAGGATGTGGATGGTGAGGCAGGCGTCGGGGGCGGCTGTTTCCTCGAAGCCCTGCTTGAGGGCGGCGACGACGGCTTCGCTGCGCAGGCCTCCGGCGCCTGCTCCGAGGAGGGGCGCGGAGATGGCGCGGACGGAGGGCTGCTGGCGGGTAAAGGTGCCGAGTGCCGCTCCGATCTGCTGAATCGCCTCGAGGGTTGAGGTCATGTCGTCGACCGAGGCGGCGTAGGCCGCGAATTGAGCGATGTGCTCGGCGCCTTCAAACGGCAGGAACTCGACTTCGCCGAGGCGCATGAGGTCGCGGGGATAACGGATGCGGCAGTTGGCGAGGGAGCGGGCCACGAAACCGGTGACGGTGCCCGTGGTGGAGCAGGGGAGGACGATGAGATCGGAGGGCCCGTCGAAGAGATTGCCGAGGCGGAGCCGGATCTGGTTCGGCATGGGGATTATTATACGGGGTTGGCCGGGCCGGGCCGGTTGTTGCGGGGGTTCCGCGGGGGTCGTGGGGGTCGTGGGGGGCGCGCTTAGCCCCTCGCTTACGCTCGGGGACTGGTCCAGGGGAGGAGCCCGGGTTGAATCGCGTTTAGCGCGCGGGGTCGTGGGGGCTCGCGGGGGTGGGGGACGTTCCCGCCCTGTCAACCTTCGAGTTTCGTTGAGGCTGCTGGCCGCCTGCGTTTTGTGACAGGGGATGAACGTCCCCATTGTGGGGTGACAGGGGATGAACGCCGCCACACCGGGGAGGGTCGCTGATCCGGGACTAGTGCGAGGCTCAGCGGGGCGGGCGCGCCAGCGGGCGAAGGTTATACTCGTTGGTCATGACATGGAAGATCGATTGCATGCTGGCTGTTTTCGGATTGGCGGCAGCGGCAGTGGCGACAGCCGCTGAGACGCCTTCGCCCGCCTTGCTGGTGTTGTCGAAGACTGAACAGACCCTGGCGATCGTTGATCCGGGCAGCCACCAGGTGATTGCCCGGATTCCTTCCGGTCCCGATCCGCATGAAGTGGTGGCTTCCTCGGATGGTCGGCTGGCCTTCATTTCGAACTACGGCGGAGGCCGGTATAACACGATTACCGTTGTCGATTTGGTGGGGCAGAAGGCGTTGGCCGCGGTGGACCTGGGCGCCTTGCGCGGGCCGCATGGCCTGGATTTCCAGGGCGGGAAAGTCTGGTTTACGGCAGAAGCGGCGAAGGTGATCGGGAGCTATGACCCGGTGTCGCAGAAGGTGGACCTGGTGCTGGGCACCGGCCAGAACCGGACGCACATGATTGCCGTTTCGCCCGATTTGAAGTGGATGGTGACCTCCAACGTCAATTCCGCAACGATGACCTTTATCGAGAAGAGCAGCGGGCGGGCGCCGGGTGGGCCGCCTCCCGGTGCCGCACCGGCCGGGGCCGCAGGCCGGGGTGGGCCGGCGGGTCCTCCGCCGCAGGAGTGGGACGAGACCGTGGTGGCTGTCGGCCGGGGGGCGGAGGGCTTCGATGTCTCGCCCGACGGCAAGGAACTCTGGGCGGCGAATGCCCTCGACGGGACGATTTCCGTGCTGGATGTCCCTAACAAGAAGGTGGTTCAAACGCTGGCGGCTGACGTCGTGGGAGCGAACCGGCTGAAGTTCACTCCAGATGGGAAGCTGGTTTTCGTTTCCACTCTGCGCGGGCCGGAGCTGACGATTGTGGATGCGGCGACGCGGCGGACGGTGAAGCGGGTGAAGATCGGGCGGGGCGCGGCGGGGATCCAGATGGAGCCGGGTGGCGCGCGTGCGTTCGTGGCCTGCACTCCGGACGACTATGTGGTGGTGGTGGATTTGAAGTCGCTGGAAGTGACGGGCAAGCTCGATGTGGGGAAACAGCCGGACGGGATGGCGTGGGCGGTGCGGGGACGGTAGAAGATTGGAGCGGCGGCGCGGATCCCTGGTGGGAGCCACTGTGGCTCGGGTGAACGAGCGGCCGCCGCTGGTGTACCTGGCGGGTCGGACGTTTAGTCCTTGATCTGGTCGTGGGTGTAGGCAGTGGAGAGCGACTCCCAGTTTTTGGAGCCGTCCTTGAAGCGCATCCAGGTTTTGTGGCGGGCTGGCGCTGAGTCTGCGATTTCGAAGACGCGGCCGCCGCGCACATGGAGGTTGGAGGGATCGTCGGGCTCGACGTGGGGATAGGCGTAGTGGCCGAGGGAACCGTCGTAGCCGAGTTCGATGCCACGCCAGCGGCCCACGTAATTGTTGACATGGTCGTGCCCGCAGTAGACGCCGCGCACATCGCCTCGATCGAGGAGCGCCGCGAAGAGCCCGCTGTTCACCGGTGATGGCGATTCGTGTTCCTGGCGGGTTCCGATGATCTTGCCGTGGTTGACCATTTCGTTGAACTCGCAGAGCGGGATGTGGAAGAACATCAGGCCGGGGATTTTGGCTCCGTGCTGCTTTTCCAGTTCGACGGACGTCTGGTGGTACCAGAGGATCTGATCGGCGTGGATCCAATCGTAGGGGCGGTTCCTGCCGTCCTGGAAGTAGTCGTTGGAGTCGAGGAGCCAGACGCAGTAGACCGGTTTCGTTCCGGCTGCGTTCCAGATGAGGAGATGCTGGTTCCCTGCTCCGTGGAGGCCGCGGTGGTAGCCGCCGTTGAGGTTGTGCGGATAGGCGGCGTAGAGGGCGAGGACGGCGTCCTTGCCGAGCTGGGTTTTGGGGAAGTGTTCCTGGTCGTGATTGCCGAAGGTGATCGCCCAGGGCACCTGCTTCTTCTCCATCGCGGCCGCCACGTAGCCGATGGAAGTGCGGAGCTCGGCTTCGGACTGGCTGTCCTTGCCGGAGAGGCAGTCGCCATTGACGATGACGAGTTGGGGCTTTTCGATGTCGATGAGACGCTCGGCCAGGGCTATGCCGTGGGTATCGATGCGGGGGGTGTAGTGGAGATCGGAGATGGCCAGGACGCGGAAGAGGCCGTCCGATCCGCAGCGGAGAGGGGCGCGGCCGGGGGCTGGTTCCGGCAGTTGGGCCGAGGCGGCTACAGCGGGCAGGGCTAAGGAAGTGGCGACAAAGGATCTTCTGTTCATAGATGAATACCGGGTATGCGAGTCATAAGGACGTGGAGTAACCACAACTTCCGATGATGGATCTTTGAGTGTAACGAAGCAGAGTGGCGGAGCAGGTTACAGGCGTGTGATTTTCAGCGGGATCCGGAGGGGTTCGAGTTGGTGCGGCCTGGCGGAACACGGCGGCGTAGTTCGTCGAAGAAATTGGTGATGACATTGATCGTGCGGACGGGTTCCAGCAGGTCTTTGTTCTGGAGCATGAGGAAGCGCTGGCCGTCGTTGGTTATGTCGAAGCCGAGGCCGGGGACATCGGGGAATGGGCCTTCAAAAAGGAGTTGGGGTGCGTCCGAGCGGAAGTCGGGACTGAGTGTCACCTTGACGGAGTACATTTGCCTGCCCAGCAGGTAGAGGATCTCGGGCGCACCAGGATTCCAGACAGGTTCCCGGCCCCCATTCATAGTGACGCGGTGGATGGCGCCGGGTTTAGGGTAGGAGGTCACGTAAACTTCGTAGCGGCCGGATTCATCGGATGAATACAGCATCCATCTGCCGTCAGAGGAAATCTGCCCGAAGCCCTCGCCGAATGGATTCCGCAAGAAGATGCGGCGCTGCTCCGGATGCGGACGGCCGGTGGCGTCCAGGGGGATGAGGTAGATGTCGAAACTGGTTCCGGAGGAGGGGCCGAAGACGGCCAGGACGGAGCCGTCGGGGGAGAAAGACATGGGGTACAAATAGTCCGGGCCTGTTTCGCTTCTGGACCAAAGCAATTCCGGCGCCGTTGCCCCATCGACCGGAATCCACATCAGGTCCCATTTGGAATCGTGCACCTGACAGTAGATGATGTGCCGCCCATCCGGCGTCCAGCGGGGATAGATATCTACCGACGGCGGGCCTGCTGAAACGCGTGGTGTGAGACGCACATTCGTTCCGGTCTGGAGATCATGAATCCAGATGATCATTTCAGTCACTCGAGCCTGGCCAGCGAGCGTGAGAGCAAGATACCGACCATCCGGAGAAAGGTCGAAGGCGGCGTGTATGCCATCCGGCAGACCAATGTTTTGTCTCCTGCCCTTGCGATCGACCCAGACGAAGGATGTAGCCATCTGGGGTTTGCCAGGGACGTAGACCAGCGTGCCCTCGCGGGATAAAGAGAATTGGGCAACGCCGTACACACCTGTTCGAAGGTCGTCCGACATCGAAACGGCGGGCCCGGTCACCTCCGCCTGATCTTCCCGGAAGGGAGCGGCCATCAAGGCACCGGCAATAGCGAAAAGCAGGTGGCCGGTGGGTACGTAGCGGGCAGCATACCCCTGCAGGAGGATCCTTGGAGCCTTGTTGGGCTCAAAGAGCAGGGTGTCGAGATCGCGGGTGGCGAGCAGACGGCGGCCTCCATTGATGGGCTCCGGCATGAAGTGAGGGCCATTCGTTACCGCCTGGACGGGACCGCCATCCGCTGAAATCTTCTTGATGCCTTCCCCTTCGTAGCGGCTGAAGTAAATGAAATTATCAGAGCTCCAGGTGGCTCCCCAAGGATTTGGCGCGTCCGCAAGGTCGTACGCCGGTCCGCCACTCACCGAGATGCGTTTCAGTTTTCCCTGAGCGAAGAAGCCCAGTGCGTCGCCGCGAGGTGAGAAGAACGGAGTATGACCGCCCTCGGTGCCCGGCAGGGGGGTGACTTTCGAAGTACTCATATCGCGCAGGCAGATGCGGGTGCCGCCGTCCATTTGCGCTACATAGGCCAATTGGGCTCCGTCGGGGGACAAGGCAAGAGCCGGACAGTCACTGGAGGGCGAGACCACGCCAGCCGCAGCGAGAGGGGCTTCGGGTGGAAGCGATATCGTGAGCCGCTGGGACGGCTTGAGTGAAGCAGAGTTGGAGGAATCTCTAAAGGCGAGTATGGCTCCGAGGGAGAGTCCGACCATAACCAGCAGGCTCACCGAGACAGTCAACCAGCCCCAGCGAGGTCCAGCGAGTACTGCACTGCGGCCCGCCGCCTCGGAGTGACCTTCCAGCAGGGCCAGCAGATCCTGGACAGACTGGAACCGATTGCCGGGCTCCTTCTCGAGGCAGCGCATCACGATGCGAGCCAGACCCGGTCGAATGCCAGGGAGAGGGGGCGGGTCTTCCTGGAGGATTGCGTTCATGATTTCACCGGCTTTTGCCCCCAAAAAGGGACATCGCCCGCTCAGGAGTTCGTACAGCACGCAGCCCAGGCTGAAGATGTCGGAGCGATGATCGACTTTATCGCCTCGTACCTGTTCGGGTGACATGTAGGATACGGTGCCCAGGACGATGCCGGAGGTGGTGAGGTCGAGTTGGGCTTGCGGCGAGGCGTCCGCACCGAGCACGGGGCGCCGATAGAATTTCGCCAGGCCGAAGTCCAGAATTTTGACGTGTCCATCGTGTGTGAGGAACAGGTTTTCCGGTTTGATGTCGCGGTGGACAATTCCTTTGCAGTGAGCGGCGGCCAGTCCGGCAGCCACTTGCCGGGCAGTGTGGAAGAACTCCGCTTCGGCCAGGCGGCCGCGCGCGAGCCTGTGGCGCAAGGTTTCTCCTTCCAGATGCTCCATGGCGAGAAAGACCTGACCAGCCTCCTCCCCCAGTTCATAGAGGGTGCAGATGGCGGGGTGGTTCAACGCCGCGATCATGCGGGCTTCGCGTTGGAGCCTGTCGAGCGAGGGCGGGTGGGCAGCCAACTCGGCGGGCAGGAATTTCAGGGCGACAGAACGGCCGAGGGAGAGATCCTCAGCCAGGTAGACAATCCCCATCGCGCCCCGGCCAATGGGCGCGAGGATCCGGTAATGGGAAATCTGACTGATCTGATCGGGAGGAGCCGGCAGCGGGCCGGCGATGCGTTCGACTCTACCGATGAAGCGGTAGCCCTTTCGGGGCAAGGTTTCGATAAATCGCGGTGAGGCGGCGGAGTCGGACAGTGCATCCCGTAAGCGCTTTGCGGCGGAATTGACGCTGTGCTCGAACTCGACGACCGTTCCGTCGGGCCAGAGCTGGGCCTGGATCTCCTCGCGAGTGATGACTTCGCCCGGCCGCTCCAGCAAGAGGGCCAGCACGGCCAAGGACTGATCGGGCACCCGGAGTCGCGTTTTCCCTTTCCGCAGTTCGCGCAGGGAAGTGTCGAACTCGAACGCGCCAAACCGGACTACACCGGCGGCGCCGGCGGAGGCCATATTTGCCAGATCGAGCGTAACACAGATTTTTAGATCTGAATAGCTTGTTTAATCGTTTACAACAGTTTACACCGTTACCTCCAAATGGGGTCAGATTTCGGTTCGTTGTATCGATTTGCAGCAGAAGATACCCCAATCTGTTCCCATGCAAACTGATGCTGTCTCAGTCTGGATCGCGCCCAGGATTGCGTGCCTGGAACTGACCATGCCATGGATGGCAAAACCGGTGAAAACGGAGTTGGACGGGCTGTCCATGATGCGGGCGGAGGTCCATGGACGGGACGCCAGCCGGGAAGCGGGGCGATAGAAGTGCCGGCCGAGCGGATTCCTCGCGATACCAGTCGTCGAATTCCGACGGAGTTCTCCAGTAGGCGGCGGGCCTGGTGGCTGGGGGTTCGCAGGCAGAAATGGGAAGGGCCTGGTGAATCCGCCCGGCGAGAGGGAAAGTGTCTTGCCGGCGAAGAAGCGGATCGTTTTGATCGGGATAGGCTGTGACTCAATTGTGAGGAGCGTTCCACAGAGATTGCATCGCATTTCCCGGGGTACCGGTCCAGGGTCGGACCATGAAAACCCTAACCAGTTCAACCTGGATTGTGGCGCTAGGGTTGGCTATGCAGTCCTCCTTTGCCGCCGCGCCAAAGACGGGACGAGGGAATCTCGAGGATTTGACGCTGATTGTCACGGACACGGTGAATCTGGCGCCTGTGGAGGCGGCGGCGATGCGGAGGATTGTCAGCTTATGGATGCGGTATTCAGGGGTCCGCGTGAAGTGGGAGTGGCGGGACCCGACGATCGCTTACGTTGTGGTAACGACTGAGCGTGCTTTCCGCCAAGCGCCTGAACTGGAGATCCTGATCGCGGCGCGGAAACCCGCGGTTTACTGCAGGAATCAGCTCGTGTTGGGTGTGACGACAATCGGGACCCGCCGGGCCTCGCTGTACCTTGCGGAAATCCAGTTCCTCGACCGTTCTGTGGAGATTGGTGTCGGCAACCTGATGGGGTTGGTAGCAGTGCACGAGATCGGGCATATGTTGATCGGGCAGTCGCATACTTTATGCGGCGCCATGGCTCCGAAGTGGGGCAAAGCAGAAGTGGAGCACCTGATGAAGCTTCGAGTGCCGTTTTCCGACGCTCAGTCGAAGCTGATCCGGGAGGAGATCCGGCGAATGGGACTCCAACTGGCGCAACACCGGCCAGCGACTGCCAAGCCTGAGATGCTGGCCGAAGGAGTTGTGGAGAGCGCCGGCGGTGAGAATCAGAAATCAGTTGAGACGAGCGTGACGCCGCCCGGAGCGATCGAACCCCGGGTGGCGATGCCCCTCACCGGAAAGCACTGAAGATTGCAGGGGCAAGACGGCAGGAGTGTCTGTGGTGGTGGCGGTGGGGTGCTTGCCTCCGAGCATTCGGCTTGGGGCGGGCGGCGACGTGCTTGCGGACGTGCATGGTCCGCGGTGCGTTGGGAACCCGTTCCAATCCATCTGAGAAACCAGGCCCAAGGGTGCGAGGCACGGGCTGGTTTCGCGCGCATTGCCGGGCTGGCTGCATGTCGCTGGCGAATCAGGATTTCGTTACGGCTCAGGCGTTCTCAATGGGCAATTTGCTCTTGATGCCCATCAGCAGATGCACCGCTAATGGGACTTCGTCCGGGTGCGTGGCACACCACTCGATGATGCGCTCGAGTTTGAGGCTATCGTCGGCTATGGCGCTGATTTCCATCAGCTCAGTTTCGATGGTCTCGGTGTCTCTCATGGCACTTCCAGCGTTGCACATGCGGATGTCGAATAGGGGGGCACAGGGGACCGGCGGAGCTAGCGTTTCAGGGAAGCGGGCAGGCTGGCACGGCGAATCAGAATGGCTCCGGCTAAAGAGACGGCGCCACCGCAGAGGGAGAGAAAGGCGACTCGCTCGCCACGAACCAGAACGCCGAGGAGGAGAGCGACTCCGGGAATCAGAAAGGTGGAGGCTGAGGCCCGCGTGGCGCCGATGCGTCCGGCCGCCACGGCCAGCAGGATGTAGGCGATGCCCGTGCCGAAGATGCCGAGGGCGAGGAGGGAGAACAGGGAGGGCAGGGTCCAGTGAGCGGCGCGCAGAGCAGGCACGCCCAGTGGAGCGGTGAGCAGGGCTGCGAAGCCGACCGCGCGCCAGATGACGGGGAGCGCACCGTTGCGCTGCTGCAGGGGCCGGGCAAGATTGATGGAAAAACCGTAGCTGATGACCGCGATGAGAATGAGGAGGACTCCGGTCGCCTGATTGCTGCCCTCGCCAAGGCTAGGTATGGCGACCAGAATGGTTCCTGCAAAGCCGACGGCGAGGCCGATGAGGACGGGGCGCGGCGGGAGGCTGCGCGCGAGGAGGCTGGCCACGGCCGCGGCGAACAGGGGTGTGGCTCCGTTGAGCATGCCGGTGAGGGCAGATGATACGCGCTGTTCGGCGAAGGGAAAGAGGCTGAGTGGGAAGGCCATCCAGATGATGCCGAGAAGGGCAACGCGGCCCCAGTCGGCGCGGGCCACGGGCCGGCGGACTCCGGGGAAGAGGGAGAGGGTCAGAAAGCCGATGACCAGGCGGGTGAAGGTGATGCCATTGGGCGGCAGGCTCTCGAGTCCCTGTGCGATGAAGAGGAACGAAGCGCCCCAGATGAGCCCCGGCAGCAGAAGGAGGGTCCAATCCAGGAGGTTTGAAACGGAGTGATGTTCGGACGAGGGAGTGGCGGGGCCAGCCGTCATCTACTTATGGTCGCGTACGGGCGGCGAATGGACAACTTTCCGGGTGAGTCCTGGTATGGAGAGGGACGCAATTCTGCCGGCTGTCAGAGGTTGGGACGCGATTTGCGGGTGGCGTCGGGTTGACTCTGTCCAGGCTGACGCAGATGGAGAAGCCGGGGTGTGGTTCCGGATGGCTGCGGTCTGATGCGGGACAGGGTTTGCCGCCAGTCCGCGGCAGAGAATGCGCGCTCGAATTCCGCGACGTTGGCTGCGTAGCGCGTCAGTAACTCTTTTTTGAGGGGTGCCTCGGCGAACGAAAATTCCAGGCTCCAGCGACCGATCTGAACGACCTCATCCCAGGAAAGGTCGAAGAGTGAAATCGCGGCGAAGTACTCGTCGGTGAGGTTGGAGTCCATGACACCGCGGTCGTCGGTGTTCAGGCAGACGGGGATGCCCTGGCGGAGGTACGTGGGGAACGGGTGGCGGCGGAGGTCGGAGACATAGCCGAGCGCGAGATTGCTGGTGAGGCTGACTTCGACGAGGCGGCGGCCTTCGCGGAGAATCTTCATTGCTTCGGGATCGAGGTAGGCGTTGGTGCCGTGTCCGATGCGTTCGGCGCCGAGGTGCAGGGTGTCGAGCACGTGGGAATCGGCCTGGCTGCTCTCGCCGGCGTGGAGGCTCAAGTGGACGCTGGGGTAGTTCTGGCGCAACTGGCGGAGGGCTGTGGCGAACCGGGCAGGGCGGCCATCGGGATTGTCCTCCCGACCGACGAGATTCACGCCGACCCAGAGGTCGCGATTGCGCTGGACAAAGGCGAAGCCGTCGCGGAGGTCGTTCTCCGCCCCGGGCAGGAAGCGCAGGGCGGAGACCTGCATGCGCACGGGAATCCGGGTGGCGAGAGAGTCCTGGCGGGCGAGCCGGCTCCGTATGGCGGCGGCGCCCTGGTCTTCCGTCAGGCCGTGAAATTCGCGCGGGTCGAGTTGAGTTTCGAGGTAAAGGGCGTTTTCCGACTGAAGCTGCGTTTGCGCAATGACAAGGGCATCGCCCATCAATTTGGGGTCGCGTTCCAGATCACCGAGCCGGCGAACGAGGCGGTCGAAGAACTCGTCCCTGGATTCCGTGGGATCGAGCGTGAGGGCAGCGAGCCAAGCCTTGCGCTGGGGTTCCGTGAGAGCAGAAACAGGAGTGAAATCGCGCTGCGCGCAGGCAGAGAGTTTCTTTACGGAATCGGGGCGGAGAGTGAGCCACTGAAATGCCTCCGACTCGCCGCAGGAGCTCAGTTTCGTGCGGGTGAGGTAGCCGTGACGGGCGGCGCCTTCGAGCCAGAAGGACATCGGGATGGAGTACTCGTGGTGGTTGTGGAGATCGCCGCCTTTGGGGAGGGCCCAGATGAGGCGGTAGAGGTCCTGGTTGGAGAGGGTGGATTTGAGGTGGCGCCAGTGAGGCTCGAAGGAATCGGAGGCGGAGGCAGGAGGTATGGCGAACAGGACACCCAAGGCAAAGATGATCCCAGCAGTCAAAGGTGAGCGGGACACCCGGCTTGAACCGGTAGCCGGCTGAGAATTCCCATGAAACGGGCTCTTTTGCGCTCGACGCGGCATAGTACAGTGATCAGCATAGCGAACCGGGGGAGATTGACCACCGCACCGGATCGATTGCTGGTCACAAGCGGGCAAGGCGCTCGGTGATAAGATTCTGGTCGCCGATTTATTGAAGCTTGTTCTGGCGATGGTGAAACAGTTATGCGCCACCACGGCCAAGTTAAGGACGGGAACCCTGAGTGCGGGCATTGTATTTGTGAATGCGAGGATCCATGCAGAATCGACGTGAATTCCTGAAGACGGGCGCTTCCACTTTGGGCGCAGCTCCGCTGGCTGCCGCCGCTCAGCCCGCGGCCGCAGGCAAGAAGATGATTGGGATGCAGGTGGGCGCCGTCTCCTTTGTCGATGAAGGCACGGACCAGGTGCTCGATATCCTGCAACAGCGCGGGGCGGTCAATACTCTATTCCTCGCGACCTTCACCTATGGACGGGGCATCGCCGGCCGGCAAGTGCCCGGCCAACCACTGCCTGATCACGGCAAGCAGGTGCATGACCTCGATTTCCATGGCGGCAACTACGGCGTGGTGCGGCCGCAATACTACAAGGACACCGGCATCCGGCCGGAAGCTACGCGGGCGCCGGATCATGGATCGCTGGATATTATCAGCGAAGTCCTGCCCAAGGCGAAGGCGCGCGGACTGAAAACGATTCTGTGGACTGAGGATGTCTGGCGGTACGACATTCCCGGGATTGAAAAGTTGCAGGAGGTCGACCTGTACGGCCGGAAGGTGCGTCGGATGTGTGTGAATAATCCGTACCACCGGAATTTCCTGACTGGCCTGGTGGAGGATTACACAAGGTCGTATGACATCGACGGGATCATGTGGGGGTCGGAGCGGCATGGTGCGCTAGGCACGGCGCTGGGCGCGAATCATGGCGGACGAGGGAGCGATCCGGGCTCGGTGGGCTGCTTCTGTGAGTTCTGCGAAAAAAAGGCCCGACAGGAAGGGAACGTCAAGATCGAGCGCGTGAAGGAAGGGTATAAGGAACTGGAACGGTTTGTCCGGGCGAGCCGGTCGGGCCAACGTCCGGTGGATGGCTACGAAGTGACCTTCTGGCGGATCCTGATGCGCTATCCGGAGATCCTGGCCTGGGAGCAGTTCTGGCATGACGGTTTGCGTGAGATCTACGCCGCGATGTATGCGAAGGCGCACTCGATCAAACCGAGCATGCAGGTGGGCTGGCACATCTGGCACAACAACTCGTTCAGTCCCTTCTACCGGGCGCAGCAGGACCTGCAGCCGCTGTCGAAATGCTCCGACTTTCTGAAGATGGTGATGTATCACAACTGCGGCGGAGAGCGGATGGCGAGCTACATTGATAGTGTCACGGGGACGGTGTATGGAGATCTGCCGAAGCAGGAAGCGCTCGACTACCATTACCGGGTGCTGAACTGCCGGGAGAGGAGCTATGAGCAGATCCCGTTCACGGGGTTCTCAGCGGATTATGTGCAGAGGGAAGCGCAGCGAGCCATGGATGGGGCAGCCGGCACGAAGACGTTGATCTGGCCGGGCATCGACATTGATATTCCGACGGCAAAGAATCACAGCAAGAGCACTCCGCAGGGTACGAAAGATGCTGTGATGGCGGCTTTCCAGGCGGGTGTGCCGGGGGTCATTCTTTCCCGCAAGTACTCCGAGATGATGCTGGCGAACCTGAGTGGAGCTGGAGATGCGGTGCGGGAGATGAAGCTGGCCTAGGACTCTCCGGGCCGAGGCTAAAAACAAAGGCCATCAGAAACCAGCCGCGCTCTGCGACTCGTTCCTGATGGCCCGGTAGAACGTAGCGATTCGCCGGCGAACGAGGTTATCCCCGGACACTCTCCAGCACCTGGCCGGTTGCCAGCCAGTGAGCGCATTCGGGGCCGAGTTCGGCCAGCGCCCGTGCTTCATACTCCGCCGATTCGGCCTCGGTGAGCGTATCGCGCCAGCGCCCGTTGGTGCCCTTATTGATGAAAGTCTTCGCGCCACCGACCCAGGCGGCACCTCCCATGGGCACGACCTTTTCGCCGTGCTCCTTCATCCAGTCGAAGGTGCAGTGCTCCACGATGGTGTCCCACTTGCTTTCGTCGATGGGGATGTCCAGAAACGCAGCGATACGCCGCATCTCTTCAGGCATGTGCTTCTTGAGGACGTCGAAGTGCACCAGGAGAAGGTTCGGGAGATGACGGATAGCCCACCAGCTGCGGACATTCTCCCACAACGACCAATACGGGAATCCATCGCGATCCAGCCAGTCGCGCCAGTAGACACGGATGTCGTCCGGCGGCGGCCCCAGGGGCGGTCCGACCAAGCCCGGGCTCTTGTTCAGCGCATCGTACATGATCTCGTTGCCGTTACGGTGGTGGTTGTAGAGGCTCCACAAGACATCGCGGCCATCGCGGCCGATGTAGATGTATTTGGCCTTGGGAGAGTAGACAAGGGCTTCCACGGGAAGGTGAGTTTTCACGAACCGCCGGTGGGTCTGTTCTTCCAGGGCGGGCAGCTTTATCTCCTTGGGCGGAACGCGGAAGTCCACCCAGGGCGAGATCGACTGGGTGTCACGCTCCGTGTCGCCGCCGAAGAGCATCTGCGAAACAATCTGCTGCATCCAGGTTGTGCCGGACTTCGCGTAGGTGGAGATGATGATGTCGTCATCCCTGAATTTAAAGTCGTTCCAGACCGTGGAATCGATGTGCTGGTTGTGCATCTCCCTGGTCTTCTGAGGCCATGCAATTTGCATTGAAGTCGTCTCCCCTCTTTGCGGAAGCGGTTGTCCCAGCCGCCCCGACCCAGTAATCCCTAGACCCGGGTTCGCCCGGGACTCGAAGAGTGGAATTAATTAGAGCACCGTTGGCCTCGACTCGCAAGTCGAGCTAGCAAGAATCAGCAGAAGGACAGGTTGTTGCCCCGAATGGGCGTGGTGGAGCGGAACGGCCTCGGCTTCCGGTTAGTAAACCGTCAGGTCCTGACCATTGACGACGATCCCGTGATAGGTCCGGCGGATCTCTTTGACGAGATCCACTTCCTGCTGAGGGCCGAAGTAGAGCTGATGGTAGAGCACGAGCAGCTTTGGTTTGGACTTCGCCGCAAGTTCCGCCAACTGCTTCGTGGAGGTGTGGAAGTTCGCGTGGTACCGGCCGCGCCGCTGGCCGAAGACCAGGTCGAAACGGTCTGCAGAATAGACCTCATGGACCAGAACATCGCATTGCCGGCAGGCTTCGGCAATGCTCTCACTTAGCGCCGTATCCCCGGAGATCACGATGGAACGCCCTCCGGCTTCAATGGCGTAGCCAAACGCCTGGGGCCACGAGCCGTGCGGCACGGCCAGCGCGCGCACCGAGATGTTCTCGTCCTTGTAGACAGGACCCGCGCCTTCGATCTCATGGACGACGGGCTCAAGGGTGCGCTTGTTCAGCCCCTCAAAGCCTTCTGTCCTGACCTGGATGTCGGCCCCATAGGCTTCCATCAGATGGGAGGTCATGGCCGCGATGCCTTTGGGACCGAACACCTGCAGCGGCTGGCGCCGTCCCACCACCCAGGGCGTAAGGAGCAAATCCGGATAGCCCAGAGTGTGATCGGAGTGTAAATGAGTGAAGAAGACGTGGGTGAGGTTGGTAGCGTCGAGGGCCTCAATACCGAATTTCCCGGAAGCGGCCTGGGCCCGGCGGACCACTCCGGGTCCGGCGTCGAACAGATAGCTGTGCCCGTTGACCACTACAGCGACACAGGGGCCTGAGCTCGAAGGGTCCGGGATGGGGGTTCCGGTGCCCAGGAGGACCACTTTCGCTGGTTCGGCGGCGCCGGCGGAGGTTCCGGCACCAAGGAACCCGGCAAACAGTACCAGAAGACTCGTGGGTTTGGGTAGCGGCATGAATCAAACCATTTCGATCGGCGTTCCGGCCGGAGGGTGTATTATGGCCCAATCCTTACTCCTCTGGGAAGTAGATTACCGAAAGGGGCCAGCCTTGAAGTCTCCGCCGTCGCCACCCGTGCCATCCACCCCCGCGGGCCAGCAGGTCCGCCCACCCGAAACACCGGATCCGGGGCGATGGAGAGCGCTGGCCGTGGTGCTGGCCGCGGCCTTCCTTGTCGGCCTCGACTTCTTCGTCGTGAACGTGTCCATCCCGTCGATCCGGACCACTCTGCACGCGACGTTCGCTGAAGTCCAACTGGTGATTGCGAGCTATGGCCTGACGTACGGGGTGTTACTGATCTCGGGGGGACGGCTGGGCGACATCTACGGCCGAAAGCGGATGTTTATCTGGGGCGTGGTGGCGTTCACTCTGGCGTCGCTGCTTTGCGGCCTCGCGCCGACGCCTCTCTTCCTCATCGCCGCGCGGGCCGTACAGGGCATCTCCGGCGCGATGCTGTTCCCTCAGGTTCTCTCGATCATGCAGATCACTTTTCCGCAGAGCGAACGAGCCAAGGCGTTCGGCCTGTTTGGGACTGTGATCGGCACGTCGTCGTTTTCAGGCAATGTGCTGGGCGGGCTGCTGGTGAGTGCGGACTTCTTCGGGCTGAGCTGGCGGCCTATCTTCCTTATCAATCTTCCGATCGGACTTCTGACGGTGCTCGCGGCCATGAAGTTTCTGAAGGAGTCGCGCTCGCCAAAGGCCCGCCGGCTCGACCTGGTGGGTGTCGCCCTGATGACACTTGCGCTGACGATGCTGCTCTATCCCCTGATTCAGGGGCGGGAAGCCGGTTGGCCTGTATGGGCCTTTGTCTGCCTGGCGGCATTCCTGCCCGTCATGGCGATCTTCGTCAAGTACGAGCAATGGGTGACGAATCGGGGTGGTTCGCCTCTGGTGGAACTGGCCCTCTTCCACGACCCGGCATTCGTCATCGGCCTGTTCAGCGGGGTTTGCTTCTTCAGCGGAGCCGCGGCCTTCTTCCTGATTTTCACGATCTTCCTGCAGAACGGAATCGGCTACTCCCCGCGAGAGGCCGGGCTGACTCTAGCCTGGTTCGCCATCGCTTTCCTGGGGAGTTCCCTGGCCTCGATGCGAGTGCAGCCCCACATCGGCAGCAGGATCATCAATCTGGGTGCTGCCCTCATGATGACCGGGCTCTCCCTGCTGCTAATGCGCACAGCGGCCAGTGGTGCCGCGCTATCTGGCCTCGACCTGGGGCCGATCCTCCTGCTGTATGGCACTGGGCAAGGCTTCGTCATGCCAACGCTCATCAGTACGATTCTGATCAACATCAAAGGGCACGACGCCGGCTCGGCCTCCGGCGTTCTCAGCACCGTGCAGCAAGTTTCGTTCGCCACTGGTGTGGCGGTCATCGGGACCGTGTTCTTTAGCGCGCTGGGCAGCTCGACATCGGTGGAGGCCTTCATTCATTCCCTGCGAGTGGCCTTCACCGTGAACATTTCGCTGCTGTCCGTGACTTTCCTGCTGATGTTCAGGATCCCTCGCTTCCCGGCGCGGGAGGTCCACCATTAGCCAGCCAATGGAGCCCGGTGCGCCGGGATCCGGCTAGCGGGCCGGCGGAGTGTAAAGGTCTGCGACTCTGTTGCTCCGGTAGATCATGGCTCCGGTGGTCTCCAGGGCGAAAACCACCTTACCCTGGGGGGTCACTTCCAGCGATTGTCCGGCAAATGAGATGCCCTGCAGCAGGGAACCGGTGGTGAAGTGGAAGTTCCCATTGCTGAGGCGTTGCGCCGAGCCAACCCAGGGCGCATACACCCCAAGATCGGTGTTCATGACCAGGGTTGCCGTCCGAGCCTTCTCGTCGATTTTCCAATACTGGCCGCGGGTGTGGGCAGTGGGGTCCTTCTTCTTGCGCCGCTGGCCGTTGTCGAGCAGCAGCAGCGTGTCGGAGTTCGGGGGCTCGAACCCGGCGTCGTGCTGATAGGAGAACCAGGGCGCCTTTTCGCCGGTATCCACCTTCAAGTCTCCGTCTTCGCCTAACCGCCAGAGCACCTTGCCCGAGCCCTTGCCGTCCTGGTAGTCGATCTTAGCCACCCAGTCCTGCTCCGGCATGGACAGCACCAGATTGCCGTCCTGGCGGCTGTAAGCGAGCGCATTGCCGTGCAGCCAGTCGTTTGCGACGGGCGCGAGGAATACCGGGGCGCATCCACCTCCGCCCACGGGGCCGCGGCATTTGTCGTCGCCGCGCGCGGCCCTGGAGACATCGAGATGGTCCAAGGCGTTCCACATCCATCTCACCTGCAGGTCCTCATCGAGGTCGAGGATGAGCACTGAGACGACATCGATGGGGTCCTCGGAACCCTGGGCGCCGTCGGGCATCATGCGTTCCAGACTGGCGATGGCAATGGTATGGCCGTTGGGAAGGCGAATCGCATCGTGATGGAAGCCCGGGACGCACTGCTGCCCGTTGGGTTTGCAGACGGAGTGGATGCCACGCTGTTCCAACTGGTCGGCCACGCTCGCGATGTTTGTTTCGCGGATTGTGTTGCCCACCAGGTCCACTTCGGAGAGGACCTGCGTGCGGCTGTTTTCCTCATTGATGCCGCCGCTAAAGACCAGAAAGCGTCCGCCGGGGAGCATGCGAGTGAGAGAGCGGTCGCTGAGTGGCAGGTACCACACCAGGTTGCCGTTGAGATCTGTGGCAATGGGCCGCTGGACAGGCAGTTCGATGCTGTAGACCAGAAAGGGCTCGGTCGAGGAGGCGGCGGAGTCGCGCGGCGTCACCACTTTGAGCGGTGCGTAGTTCCCGTCGGCGATGCCCGTGTGGAAGGTAACAGGGGGTCCGGGCCGGGCGGAATCGCCGGTCAGCACCTCGGCGCGCATCTGGTAGGTGGTGTCGGCGAGCATCCCGGCGACGTAGATATTGCTGCTGCGAGTTCCGGAACAGGGCTGGCTGCCGGTATGCTGATCCTTCCCTGCCTCGCCTTCCCGATGGAAGGCCACCCGGAAGCGGCTACCTTCCGGACAGGCTGGAGCGCTGAACAAGGCAACGAGCGGATTGGCGGTCGGTGTCGCCACTGGCGTCTGCCCGGAGGCTCGCGCCAGAACGCGAAATGGAAGTTCGGCTTCAGCCGTCAGCTTCGAGGTGACGTTTTTCATCGTCACTTTCACACGGGCCTCATGTTCGTACAGTTCGGGGCGCCAGGCAAAACTCTGCTGGGGGCTGTAATCCCTAACCACCCGGAAGGCGGCCCCATCCACGCTCACGCTGTAGCGAAAGCGGTATTTCCCCATCAGCTTGAGCGGTTCGCCTTCCTCCCTGGGCATTGCCGTGAGCCCGATGACGGTTCCGACTTTTTGAGGAGACGGCAGACTCGACACGAGACCAACTGCCGGGGCGCTCCAGCAGACGGGAAACGAGGCAACGACGGTAAGGGCGAACAGCACGGGCGTTTTCATACTTGGTAGATCAGTATGACATGCACCTGGCGCGGCCATGCCCGATTTGCTGTTATTATGTTCCGACCGCCTGACCGGGGGGCCAGGATCACAAGAAGTCGATGGAATTCCTACTGGGCTTTCTGATTGCGGCCGCCGTCGGGTTGACGGGGGTCGGCGCGGGCAGCATTACGGCACCCGTCCTGATCCTGTTCTTCAACGTCACGCCAGCGCTGGCTGTCGGCACAGCCCTCAGCTTCGCCGCGGCCATTAAATTTGCCGTGCTGCCGGTGTACCTGAAGCGGCGGCAAGTGAACTATCGCATCCTGCGCCTGCTGTGCGCGGGCGGGGTTCCCGGCGTGCTCTTCGGGTTTTACGTCATGGACAACCTGGATGCCAGCCACTACCAGCGAGTGATCTTCGGGATGCTGGGTATCACGATCATGGCTGTATCGCTGGCCAACCTGTTCCGGGCCATCCGGAACCGGACCCCGATCAGCGGGACCGATCATGCGCGATGGCTGCCTCCGATCGCCGCGCTGATTGGCGGCGAAGTGGGATTCTCTTCCGCTGGAGCCGGGGCGATGGGTGCGGTGGCCCTGTTGAACCTGACGAGTCTGACACCGGCCCAAGTGGTCGGCACGGACATGGTGTTCGGACTTGTGATTTCGATCCTCGGGGGAGGGCTTCATCTGAACGCCGGCCATTTCAATTCATCCATACTGATGAAGCTGGTCGCCGGCGGCATCCTCGGCGCGATCAGTGGTGCAGCGCTTTCTTCGGTGGTACCCCCGCGGCCGCTGCGATTGGCCCTTTGCGTCTGGCTGGCGATCCTTGGATTGCAGTTGTGTTGGAAAGCTCTCCTGTAGGCTTTCATATATATCTTTCCAGAATGTCTTGTGTATGGCATACTACAGGGCCATGCGGGACATTCTGGGTCGACTGTTCGCTTTCTCTCTGTTGGCAGGCAGTGTTGCCGCGGCACCATTGGCCGTACATCTGCACGCAACGTTGCCCTCGCCTCAACCCGTGGGCGTTTCCATCGGTTTGACGCCGCGAGTCGATAACGCGGTCGGGCTGCACACCTACCGCTATTCCGTCAGCGTCAACGGTGGACCGTTCCGGGTGGTGCGGGACTTCAGCCAGGACAAGGAATTTGTCTGGAGCCCGGAGCTATACGAACACGATGCAGCCATCCACCTGATTGCCCGCAACAACAAGACCAAGGAAGTGGCAGAGGATGAACTGCGGTTCCGCATCGTGCCCAGGGCGACCGCAAAGGGCCCGGTGGTGACCCCGACGGCCCACCCGCTGGTGGCGCTGTTCAGCGCTCCACCCTGTCCGGAAGGTAGCCAGTTCCACGTCTCCTTCCAGGCAGTAGGCGAGCAGACACTGGCTCGCACCCCCGACCAGCCCTGTGGAGGGACCCTGAGCAGCAACGTTTATGTAGCAGGGATGCGCGCCGCCACGGATTACCGGCTGCGGGCGGAGGTGGTGACTGGCGGGACAACAAAACCGGGCACCTGGCTGCCGTACCAGACCGGCATACTCGACGGCGACTTCTCGCCGGTTTCCGTCGCGGTGCCCCGTGCGGGCGGCAAACCGGCCACCGAACCGGTGCTGGTCTTCAGCGCCGCGTCGGTCGCCTCCGGGCGGCGGCCATTTGCAGTCGACCTGGAAGGCCGGATCATCTGGTACATGCGGTCAGCCGACTTCCTGACCCGGATTGTTCCCGGGGGCCGCTTCCTGGCCCTGGCGGAGGGACAGAACTCCGTCAACTCGATGCGCCGATTGCAGGTGCTGCGCGAAACAGACCTCGCCGGAAACGTCATTCGTGAGACGAACATTGGACGGGTCGCCGAACAGCTGGAACTTCGTGGGATTCACTCCGACTGTCAAAAAGGCGGCAAGGAGTGCGTGCCCGGCTTCCATCACGAAGCCATCCGGCTGCCGAACGGGCACACCCTGGCAATTGCCGGACTCGAACGGATCATGCCGGCAGGGACCCAGGGTTCGAAGGAGCCCGTCAATGTCCTCGGTGACATCGTGGTAGACCTCGACCAGGACTTCCAGGTGACCGGCGTTTGGAACACGTTCGATCATTTCGACGTAAAGCGGGCGTCGGTGTATGACGCCAAGTGCAAGGAAGGCCGTGGAAGCGGGGGCTGCCCGCCCATCTTCCTCACCGCCGAGGCAAATGGATGGACCCACAGCAATTCGCTCAACTATATCGCCTCGACCGGGGACTTCCTGATCTCCATGCCCGAACAGAACTGGGTCCTCAAGGTCGACTGGAAGAACGGAAAAGGCAGTGGCAAGGTCCTCTGGCGGCTGGGCAAGGACGGCGATTTCACAGCGAAGTCGGACGATCCCAGCCCCTGGTTCTCCTACCAGCACGACGCGGGCTTTGAACCGGCGGGCTCGAACATCCTGACGATTCTGGACGATGGCCACGTCCGCTACGAGCACGACAAGAACGCCCACAATCGGGGCCAGGCGTGGCGGCTCGACGAGGAAAAGCTGACAGCGACGCCCATCCTGAACGCGGATCTCGGCGTTTACGCCATCGCGGTGGGCTCGGCGCAGACCCTGAAGAATGGCGGATACAGCTTTGAGGCCGGCTTCATCAATCCCGCTTCCCCCTATGGACGCACCGTCGAGACGGATGCCGACGGCAAGGTAGTTTACGCGGTCGACGTGGAGGGGATTGTTGTGTACCGCAGCTACCGGGTCAGCGATATGTACTCGGCGCCGATCAAGTAGAAGGACGTTCAGTGATCGACCTACACACCCATACGGATCGCTCAGATGGATCGACCGCACCCGAAGACCTGGTTCGGCAGGCGATGGCTGAGGGACTGCAGGCCCTGGGCATCGCGGACCACGACACGCTCGCCGGCTATGAGGCGGCGCTGCCATTCGCCGCGGATTGCGGGCTGGAACTAATCTGTGCCGTCGAGCTGAGCACGCGTCCCAGTGAAGTCCGCGAGCCGGGTAAAAGGGAGCGTTCCGTTCACGTGTTGGGCTACTGGCTGACGGAGCCGCCCACGGCGGAGTTCCGGTGCTGGCTGGAGACGCAACAGAGCAGCCGCCGCCGGCGCAATGCCGATCTGATACTGAAGCTGCAGCAACTGGGTGTTTCCATCAGGATCGAAGAGGCAGAGGTCTATGGGCGCAACCAGGTGGGGCGTCCCCACATTGCCCGCGTGTTGTGCGACAAAGGCTACGTTTCGACAATTCAACAGGCCTTCGACGTCTACCTGGCCGACGACGCGCAGGCGGCCGTGGAGCGGGATGAGCCGACCCTGGAAGAGGGAATCCGGCTGATTCAGGAATCGGGGGGCATGTCGTCGCTGGCCCACCCGGTGAGGCTGCCCCAGAGGGGCTCCGAACTGGTGAGACTTGTGGAGCGTCTGGCCGACGCCGGATTGCAGGGGATTGAGGTCTTTCACAGCGAGCACTCGGCGGCCGATTGTGCGGAGTATGCGGAGCTTGCCAGGCGATTCGATCTGATCCCGACGGGGGGGTCGGATTTCCATGGGGAGAATAAGCCAGGTATCCGGCTGGGCCAGGGCATCAATGGAAACGCCTGCCTTCCCTATGGTTTCCTGGAACAGATGCGGGAGTTGTGCACGGTGAAGCGCCTCTGAATGAGCCGGCATCCGGTTTCAACATTCGAGGTTGATAGTGCACGCGCGGGGTGGTGACTGATGGATTTCGAGGGAGCAGAATGACAGGCAGTACGACGGCAGGCTTGACGCTTACGCACCTGCGGATGCTGGAAGCGGAGAGCATCCACATACTCCGTGAGGTAGCGGCGGAGTTCCAGCGGCCTGTCATGCTCTACTCCATCGGCAAGGACTCGTCGGTGATGGTGCGCCTGGCGCAGAAGGCCTTCCATCCGGGCAAGATTCCCTTCCCTCTGCTGCACGTGGACACGACTTACAAGTTTCGGGAGATGATCGAGTTTCGCGATCGCTTCTGCGCCGACATCGGGGCGCGGCTCATTGTTCACACGAACAGGGCGGCCGTCGACGCCGGAGCTAATCCCTTCGATCTCGGAACGCAGAAGTGCTGCGGGCTGCTCAAAACCCGGGCGCTGCTGGACGCCTTGGCCGAGGGCGATTTCGATGCGGCGATCGGCGGCGCCCGCCGGGACGAGGAGAAATCGCGAGCCAAGGAGCGGGTCTACTCGTTTCGGGATTCGCACGGGCAGTGGGATCCCAAGAACCAGCGACCGGAGCTATGGAATCTCTTCAACTCGCGTTTGAACCCCGGTGAGAGCATCCGCGTCTTCCCGTTATCCAATTGGACCGAGTTGGATGTCTGGCAGTACATCCATCTGGAGAACATCCCGATTGTGCCGCTCTATTTCGCCAAGGAGCGCGAGATGATCGTGCGGGGTTCCTCCCTGATTCCCGTCGAAGTCGATATTCCGTTGCGGCCGGGCGAAAGGAAGGAACGCGTGATGTGCCGCATGCGCTCACTCGGCTGCAGCCCGTGTACCGGCGCCATCTACTCGGAGGCAGACACGTTGCCGAAGATCATCGAAGAGATGATCCTGGTGCGGCGTTCCGAGCGAGAGAACCGGGTGATCGATTTCGACCAGGAAGGCTCCATGGAGCTGAAGAAGCGGGAAGGGTATTTCTAACGTGACGTCTCCCTCGGAAGCCCAAACCGGCATTGAGCAGTTCCTGCGCCGGGAAGAAGAGAAAGATCTGCTGCGGTTCATCACCGCAGGCAGCGTGGACGACGGCAAATCCACTTTGATCGGCCGGCTGCTTTACGATTCCAAAGGCGTCTACGAAGATCAGATCACCTCGATCCGCAAAGCGACGGTGAATGAGACGGCGGGCGCGCTGGACTTCGCTCTGCTGACGGACGGCCTGCGGGCCGAGCGCGAGCAGGGGATTACGATCGACGTGGCTTACCGCTATTTCGCAACCCCGAAACGCAAGTTCATCATCGCCGACACCCCGGGTCATGAGCAGTACACGCGGAACATGGCTACCGGCGCTTCCACGGCGAACCTGGCTATCGTCCTTATCGATGCGCGCAACGGTGTGCTGCCGCAATCGCGACGCCACGCGTTCATCGCCTCGCTGCTTGGAATCCACCACGTTGTGGTGGCCGTGAACAAGATGGACCTGATGGATTACAGCGAGCAGGTCTTCAACCGGATCCGCGCCGAATTCAGTTCCTTTGCCGCGCAGCTCAATATTCCCGACCTTTACTTCATTCCGGTGAGCGCGCTGCTGGGCGACAACATCGTCACAAAGAGCGACCGCATGCCGTGGTTTGAGGGCGCCAGCCTGCTGCACCATCTGGAGACCGTGCACATTGCCAGCGACCGGAATCTCTCTGAGATGCGCTTCCCGGTGCAGCTTGTGGTGCGGCCGAACCAGCAGTTCCGCGGTTATGCGGGCCAGGTCGCATCCGGAGTGCTGAGGCCGGGCGATCCCGTGATGGTGCTGCCTTCCGGGCGGACTTCCCGGGTGAAGTCGATTGTGACGTACGACGGAGAGGTCACTCGTGCGTTTCCCCCGATGTCGGTGACTGTGGCGCTGGAGGATGAAGTGGATGTGAGCCGCGGCAATATGCTGGCTCCGCCGTCACATCCGCCCCATGTGACGCGCTGCATCGACGCCCGACTGGTCTGGATGGGTGATCAACCGCTCGATCTACGCCGGCAGTACCTGATCAAACACACGACACAAACGGTGAAAGCCCAGGTCCGTTTCATCCGGTACCGGGTGAATGTGAATACGCTCGAGAAGCTGCCGGCGCCGGAGCTGAGGCTCAACGAAATCGGCACCGTTGTGATCGACACCCACGCGCCACTCTTCGTGGACCAGTACCGCCGGAATCGGGCCACGGGCAGTTTTGTCCTGGTGGATCCCGTTTCCAACGCCACCGTCGCCGCGGGCATGGTTACGGGGCGCGACCCGAGAGTCGCGGATCCGACCATGCCGGAGTCACAGCCTGCGACGGAAGGACGAATTCCGGAAGCCGAGCGCCAGCAGCGCGTTGGACACGCATCTGCTCTGATCTGGATGAATGGGGGCGCCCATATCGGTTTCGCCGTGGAGAGCGAACTGTTCCAGAGGGGCTACCTTACGCATGTGATCGCGGCCCAGACGGACGGAAGCGTTCTACTGGAGCTTGCGCACAATCTCACGGCGGCCGGGCTGATTACTATCTGCGCTGCCGATTTCCTGTTTGAAGTGGAGCGTGAGCGGGCCGGGGCGTTGACTGAGCCTGAGCGGTTCTTGGAGGTCAACGCATCGGCGTTCACGAGTCCGGAGGAAGCGGCGCAGGCGATCGTGAGGGAACTGGAAGCGAGAGGCATCACTCCTCGGAAGGTGTGAAGGACGGGGCAGAATAGGACTAGGGGCGCAGTATGCAAACAGGCTGTACATTATGGTTCACCGGAATGTCGGGCAGCGGCAAGAGCACGCTCTCCAATATGCTCAGCGACCGCCTGCGCGCGATGGGGGCGCGGGTGGAGGTGCTCGACGGCGATGTGATCCGGACTCAGTTATGCCGCGGCCTCACATTCAGCAAGCAGGACCGCGAGGAGAATATCCGGCGCATCGGTTTTGTCTGCGAACTGCTTACGCGCAATGGAGTGATTGCGATTGCCGCCGCGATTTCGCCCTATCGCGAAGGCAGGGATGAGCTGAGGGCGAGAATCGCCAACTTCGTGGAGATTCACATGGATTGTCCGGTGGACGTCCTGGTGGAACGCGACGTGAAGGGATTGTACAAGAAAGCCCTGGCGGGGGAGATCAAACATTTCACCGGGATCTCGGATCCGTATGAGCCGCCACTCGCGCCCGAGGTGATCATCGATTCGTCGAGGCAGACTCCGGAGGAAGGGGTAGCGGCGATCCTGAGCTGCCTGGAGGGGCTCGGCATCATCTCTTCTCCTTTCGAGATGACGCCGGAGTCGGGGGAATCACGCCAGAGTTGAGGACTCGCCGGTTGCGCACGCTGCGGGGCGCCAGGCCGTAACCGGATCGTCAGTTCCTGGAAGCCGGGACCGGCTCACCGGCGCGAAGGCCTTCCGATTGGTCAGAGCGCGCGAGTTCCTCTCGCGCCACCGGTTTGACCTCGGTGCGCCAGAGATAGGGGGACACACGTTGTGTGCCCAGGACAGCCCCGGCCGCCTCGCCCATGCCCCACGCCCAGGCAAGCGGTACGGTCGCAGCCAAGGATGCCAGGCTGACGCCGGACGATTTCCCCGCGCGCCGGAAGTTGATGCAGGCCCGTTTCCAATGAAGGAAGGCAATCGCCGGAGCCGCGAGAGGATACAGCAACCGCAGAGGCAGCGCCCATTGCCTGGTCCGCACTGCCCCGAAGCCAAGTCCGACGATGGCGAGCAGCAGGAATTCGTAAGCGCAGCCCGGCGGGTCGAAATGGCGCATCCGGGCCCTCTCTTCCAGGTAGAAGCGCCCGCCCTGCCGGCGCAGATGCCGGACCAGGAACGCGCCCATCAACATGTCGCCGGCGAGTGCGGAACCGCGCTGATGCAGCAGTTCGGTGCGGATCACAACGTTCCACCCACAGAGGACGCCGGTTGGGCCGCCTTTGACAGGCATCATCCATTCCCCGTAGCCGATCAGGAAGGACCCTTCCGCCCAGCAGGTGGTACGGTTGCCGGGCCGCAGTGCGGGACCGACGGCGTCCCATCCTTCCTCAAGGCGTTCGAGAATCATCTGTGTCCACTCCGGGTCAGGCAGGCAGTGATCCTCGGCGAGCATGACATAGGCGCTGGAGGCAAACCCGATCCCGATAGCCCGCGCCTCGTGCAGATCCGCCGTCCCCACATCGACAATCACCAATCCAGGCGAGAGTGTAGCCGCCTGCACAGCGGAGGGACCCAGGTTGGCCGGACAGAGAACCAGGATCTCCAGAGCATCCCGGCAAGTCTGAGCCTCCCATGTATCCAGTGCAGCCAGAATCGTGTCGAAGCCCTTCATGGCGGGCAGCAGAATGGAAAGCCGGGGTTTCATAGAAATCTGTGCTTCCACAAGTATTGCTCCAGTGGATAGAGCAAGGCACGCAGGTGCCGGTCGTAGATACTGGTGAACCGGTCGCGGAGATGCGACGGTTCACGGGCGATGAGAGGGCGGGCGCCGGCCAGCGCTGCCTGGTAGGGAGCGTTGAAAGGTCCGGCGATGGGCGCCCGCCAGGGCTTCATGCGTCCGGCGAAGTGGACGATACCCGGCCGCTTCCATTCATCGCCGCCCTGCCTGTCAAATGGCCGGCCGGCGCGGCTCGCCAGAAGATTCCAGCATTGATCGAGATGTTTCCAGTCGTCCCACAGGACGGCATTCAAAGCTTCCTGGTGCAGGAAGTCTATGGGCTCGCGAGTGTACTCAAAATAGCGCAGGGCACGCTGCGTTACAGCGCGTTCCCGCCAGCGGCCGAGATGGATGAGGAGCACTCCGCAATTAAAGTAGGGTGTGTCCCGCTGGATGCCGAGCGCCCGCCAGTCTTTCACGCCGCGCGGACTGGAACACAGCGGGACGGCAGCATCGGCCGCGGCCGCCAATACATGCCCCTCCAGGGGCGTTGCCCAGAGCTCCGCGATATCGCCCAGCACCAGCATGTCGGCATCGAGAAACAGGACCCGCTCCAGACTGGAGGGCAGGACTTCGGGCAAGAGCAGCGGCGAAGAAGCCTCGGGGGGATAGTGGCGCACTCGCGGAGCTTTCGCCAGCAACCCTGGAGTCAGGAGAATCGAATGAGTTTTGAGGATCGAGGAGATGACACCCAGGGTGGCATCCGGAATTCCGGAGTGAACCAGATAGAGCTCACAGGCTGCACCGTGCCGGAGATGCTGCTTCAGGGAACTCAGCATCACCACGAGAGGTGTTACATAGTGGCGGTTGACGGCGCAGACGATGGGTATGACCGGACTTGGATCCTGCGCCGCTGGCACGCACATATCAGCGCACGCTCCGAAATACCATACCGTGTTCGCGACTCCATTTCCCCTCAATCATAAAGTAATTCGGCAAATGAACGGAAACGGTGATAAGGAAACGCCGCCTGCCAAATGACGCGGAGAAAAATCAAGGGGCTACACCGGATCGAAGTCCCAACCAAAGCCCGGACGGTCTGAGGGGGCAGTGTAGATGCCATCGGGGCCCCTGGTGACACGAAAATCCTCCTCGAAACGCTTGTAGACTTCCGGCGGACCTCCCGGAGCGGGCAGGAACATCTCCGCCCAGGGACTATTGGTGGTCGCCATGATGAAGTGGAGACCGTCCTGCGTCGTTCCACCGCCGTGAGGGATGACCGGGATGTCGTAGGCGGCGGCGAGGGCAGCGATCTTCCTGGCTTCCGTCAGACCGCCGCACCAGTGCAGGTCGGGCTGCCAGATCTCAGCGGACTCGTGTTCCAACAGATTGCGGAAGCCGTAGCGGCCATACTCGTGTTCGCCGGTGACGATGCGGGTGGAACGGATAGCCTTGCGCAGGCGGCCGAAGCCGGCGTAGTCGTGAGGCTGAAGCACCTCCTCCATCCAATAGATGCGATGCGGTTCCAGAAGGGCGGCCATCTCCAGGGTGTAGCGTTCAGTCCACGCCATCCAGCAATCGAGCATGATCTCGCCGTCCGGACCCAGCAGGGCTCGGGCTCGCTTCACGACTTCCTCATTCCGGCGCATTCCTTCGCGGCCGTCCGCAGGTCCGTGCGGCATGGCCAATTTGAGGCGCCGGAAACCAAACTCCACATGCTGCTCGAGGTCATTGCCGGTGCAGTAAGCGGGGATTCGATCCTTGGTTTGTCCTCCAAGCAGCTTGTAAACCGGCATCGCCAGGGCATTGCCAATGAGATCCCAGAGGGCCAGGTCGACTCCACTGATCGCATTCATGGTCACGCCCATGCGGCCATAGTGCATGGTGGAGCGCCATTGGATGTCCCAGAGTTTTTCGATGTCAAAGGGGTCCTCACCCAGCAGCAGTTTCGTGAGGTGCCCCTCCACGATCGCGCCACCCCCGGCTCCTCCGCGGCCGTAGCCTTTGACGCCCTTGTCCGTGGCGATCTCCACCGTAAAGCCCGGCACTTTGCCGGGATCCGGAAAGAACAGCGAGCGGGTGGCCTTATAGCGTGGGTAAATCGACATCGGATTGGCGACTTCCACGGCCTGCGTGCTCCAGGAGCCAGGAGCGGGCGTATAGCTGGGTACCGGGCGCTTCGGCCGGGTGTTCACCAGACGAACGGAGGTGATCTTCAACCTGCTTTTACCGAGGTCAGGAAGCTGCGCCACAGCGGGGGCAGCGCCGGCAAGGAGTCCGGTGGAGAAGAAAGTACGGCGGTTCATGGTGATTGGCCCACACGATATCAGGATGCGGAGTGAACGGGAACCGCCACGCAGCCGGTCGCGCTCTTCCACTCCCTTCGCAAGGGCGTTACGATGCCTGTGCCGTCCCGTGCGAACGAGGCCAGTCGCGAAGGGCGCAACGTCGAAGGGAGGGCGGAACCGCGCTGGCATCGGCAAGGAACCCGAAGTTCCCGGCGCGCCCGCAAAATCGGCTCGCTCCGAACGAATCGTCCGTCCTAGAATTGAGAGATGCTGAGGCGGCGTGCATTTCTCTGGGCAACGGCCCTTCCTGCGCTTCGAGGGCAGCAGAATCAGCCGAATATGTTTGGTAACGCCGAATCGTACGAGCGCTTCATGGGGCGTTGGAGCCGCCTGATGGCGCCCAAGCTGGTGGAGTTCAGCGGACTGGCGGCGGGAAGCCGCGTGCTGGACGTGGGCTCCGGCACGGGGTCGCTCGCCTTTGCGGTGGCAGGGCGCGACGAGCGGGCGCAGGTGGACGGGATTGACCCGTCAAAAGAGTACGTGGCTTTTGCAGCACAAAGGAACCGCTTCGCCGGGCGCGTGCGGTTCCAGGTGGGCGACGCGCAGAATCTTGGGATGCCGGATGGCCGGTTCGATGCGGCTCTCTCGCTGCTGGTGTTCAACTTCATTCCCGATGAGCGAAAGGCCTTGCACGAGGTGCGCAGGGTGACCCGGCCGGGTGGGCGGATTGCCGCCGCGGTTTGGGATTACGGCGAGGGGATGCGCATGCTGCGCATATTCTGGGAGGCGGCCGTCGCAGTGGATCCGGAGGCAGGCAGGCTCTCAGAGAAGGCGATGAAGCTTTGCCGACAGGGCGAGTTGAGTGCCCTGTGGAAGCAGGCCGGCCTGGTAAATGTCCGGGAGGAGCCGCTCGAGATCGCCACGCGGTTCGAATCCTTCGCGGATTACTGGGACGGTTTCCTGCTGGGTCAGGGAACCGCAGGCGCTTACACGGTTCGGTTGAAACACGAGACGCAGGTAGCGCTCCGCAACGAACTGAAGAAGCGGCTGCAACTGCGGTCGGAGGCGGAGCCGTTCAGCCTGCCGGCGCGGGTCTGGGCCGTGCGAGGCGATGTGCCGTTCACTGCCTGACTGGACCGGCGCTGCGGCGCCAGTGGGGTGCAGTGGGCTCACACAGCCTGCTTGCTCATCCGGACGATGGGAAGCCTGGCGCCATTGGCGAGTGGAACTTCGATGTGTTCCACGGCAACATAGCCTTTCATGCGATACAGTTTCTCGCCCGTGAGGGTGGCACCCATTTCAAATCTTCGAAAGCCCGCCGCCCGGGCCGCAGCCTCGCAAGCCTCGAGGATCCTCCCGCCGATGCCCTTTCGAGCCCAGTCCGGGTGAATGAAGAAGGCGCGAATTCTGGCTGCGTCGACCTCCGAATCCAGAAGGTCATCCTCACGGACATTGGCCTGATCACTGCCGAAGAGGGTCCTGCGCCTGCTCCATCCGCCGCAGCCGACAAGTCCGGCGTCCGGCGATTCCACGACATAGTAAGTCTGGTCGGCGATCAACTGAGTGTCCACGCCGAAGACGGTCCCGAGCGCGCCGGCGATCTGTTCCTGTGAGTAGTCACCGGCCTGCAACCGGCGGACGGAGATCTCGATAAGCGCACGGAGTGCCGCGACGTCTGAAGGGCGCGCTGCGCGCAGAGGAAGGGCGTCCGGGCTGGAAGAGCGGTCCATTGCGCTATTCCAGCGGCCGGCCCTGAGGCGCCGGCTTGCGCCGGAGTTCCACCAGTCCGAAGATGTTGCCCTCTGGATCGACGCCGTCCCAGGTGCCCCAGGGCCGTTCGATCAGGACCACTCCAAGCGTTCTCAGGCGAGCCAGTTCCGCCTCGAGATGCCCGGCTTCGAGAACCAGCTTATATGGGCTCTCCTCACGCGGTGTGGGCGGCGAGGTGATGTTGATCTGTTGTGCGAGATGCGGCGGGATTGCGTGCAGAGCCAAGGTCGTTGAGCCGGCGTCAAACTCCAGCCAGGTGTCTCCGCGCGACTCATCCAGCGGGCGCAGCCCCAAAACCTGCGTGTAGAACTTCTCCATTACGGGCAGCGACTTCACGAAGAGCATTGTGGATTGGAGGCGCATGTGGTGATGGTGGCTTGCGAGTGAAGGCGGGTCAGCAACTTCGGTACTCAGAGATGGCGGATCCACTCCTGGAGTAGATGGGTGAAAGCCAGTCGCTCTGCTTCTATGTGCTCCAGATCCCGAAAGGTCACCAGGGCGCGGTCCTTCGCCAGCCATTCCAGGAGGGAGTGCGGATCGGGAATTGAAACACCGGTTTCGGAAATGGCATTCTTTTTCGCACCAAAGTGGAGGATCACGCCGAGGCCGCCGCGGGCACGCAGGTTCATCGTGGCGAAATGCTCTGTGATGAAAAAGCTGGGCGCGTTCCATTTGATGGCTTCGCCGATGGCCGGATCGACCGACAGAATCAATTGGCGCAAGGCGAGGATCTCCGGCTTGCGCGGGTGATCGAGATTCGCAAGAAAGACATCCACGCTCCCGGAGGAAGAGAGCGCAGGCAGAGGGGACCGCGGTCTGGCAGGTTTCGGTTTCATGGCGGCTGGCGCGTGCCTGGTTCGTGCCTCAGTTTAGCTTACGAAACGGGAAGAGGGGCCTGGCTTCGCTGGCCGGTCCCCCTAACGCCGTAATCCCTGTAGACTGTTGGGGGACGCGAGCAGTATGCGTTTCACCGGATTCACCGAAGCGAATCAGATCCGCACCCCCTGCCTTCCGGCCGGACCGGCGGAATACTGTCCTCGTCTGCCGGCGCCCCGAAGGGCGTCATGGGAGCAATCATTATGAAGAAAAGTATCCTCGGCCTGCTGATGGCGGGCCTGTTCGCGTCTCTGACGCCGCTTGTGGCCGCGCCGCCCATCCGTGTGATGCTGCTTGACGGGGAACAAGGCGGACCCTACCACGCCTGGCAGGAGACCTCGCCCTATCTGAAGAAGATGCTGGGCGATGCGGGGATCTTCAACGTGGACGTGGTGACGGCTCCACCGAAGGGGGCCGACTTCAGTACCTTCAAGCCGGAATGGAGCAAGTACCAGGTTGTCGTTTCCAACTACGATGTGCCGGACGAGCGCTGGCCAGACAGCCTGAAGGCCTCGTTCGAAGAGTACATCCGGAAAGGGGGCGGCCTGGTCTCGGTGCATGCCGCCGACAACGCCTTCCCGAACTGGAAAGAGTACAACCTGATGATCGGCGTCGGTGGCTGGCGAGGGCGGAATGAGAAATCCGGTCCGCACTTCTACTACGAGAATGGGAAGCTGGTCTCGGATCCGTCTCCGGGTTCCGCCGGCAGCCATGGCGCCCGGCTTGCCTACAAGATTGTGAACCAGGTGACCGATCATCCGATTACGAAGGGCTTACCTAAGGAATGGATGCACGTGCCGGATGAATTGTATGCGAATATGCGCGGTCCGGGCCAAAACATGACGGTCCTGTCGACAGCCTGGTCAGATCCGGCCAATCGGGGTACCAACCACGAGGAACCTATCCTGATGGTGCTGAGCTACGGGAAGGGTCGCATATTCCACACGGTGATGGGCCACGACCTGGCCGCGTTGAATTGCGTGGGTTTCATCGCCACCTATCAGCGCGGGACCGAATGGGCGGCGACCGGCAAAGTAAAGCAGAAGGTCCCGGCGGATTTCCCCACGGCGGAGAAGTCGAGCACGCGAGCGGAATACGCTCCGCCTGCCGGCTGGACCTCGCCGGGAGGGCGTCCGAGACCGCCGGCCGCTCCGGCCAAGTAAGCGAATCGCGGGCCCCTGTGTCGAGATCAGCTCCAGCCAGGCTGCAGGGGCCGGCGCAGGATTGCAGGCGGATGGCCCGGGCTGTTGGCGGCCCGGGCGACGCCGGCCGATTCAGGATTCAGGAGACGATTCCGACCGATTCGGCTAGAATGCAGGTGAATGGGCAGATCGTTCAGCTCACGAAGCCTCCTCGCAGTCAGCGCTGTGCTGGCGCTGTTGCTGGTGGGGCTCGCCGTGCTGCAGTACCGGTGGTCCGCGCGGGTATCGGCGGCCGATGCCCAGCGGGAACGGGAACACCTGAACTCATCCGGTCAGCTCTTTGCGAGCGAGTTCAACACAGCAGTCAGCCAAGCGGTCCGGTATCTCCAGAACGAAGCCAATACCGCGCTGAGAGCCGGAACGCCGCTGAGCAGTCCTCCCAAGCTGATTGAGGAGCTGTATTACCTGAACCTGCCTGAGAAGAAGCAGCAGGAGTTCCTGAAGCTGAATTCGGAAGGAGTCTTCGTTCCAGCCTCACTTCCGGCGTGGATGCCGACGGCGCAGTGTTCCCTCAACTCAGTGGACGAGCCCGCAACCATCCTCGCCCCCATCTTCGATATCGTCTCAGCCGATCGCAGGCTCCCGGGTGAAACCCACATTTCGAAAACCATCAAGTGGGGGATGGATCGTTGTTTCATTGCCCGTCTCGACCGCCGGTACCTGAGCAACATCCTGATTCCCGGTCTGATTCAGAAGAGCTTCGGAAGTACGGCTTTCAGCGAGTACGACTTCGCGGTGGTTTCCCTCGATAGGCCGGACCAGCGTCTTTACGGTGCCGCGCTGCACCCGGACTTGCGGACCACGTTTCCCCCAATGGAGTCGGGCCTGCCGATACCACCCCCACCGGCTCAATCCACTGGAGCCCTTCCCAGGCAGCGTACAGCCATCTTCATCCAGCGCGAGAATCTCGTATTCTCCAGAAGCCTGAATCCGTTGCGAGGCACAGGCTTATGGGAGTTGCAGGTCGCCCACAAAGGCATGCCGATGGAGGCGGCTTTTGAGCGCAGGCGCTGGCAGGATCTCCTCCTGAGCCTGGGTGTGGATCTGCTGCTCTTTTCCGCTGTTGCCTTTCTGGTTCTTGCTGCGCGGCGCATGCAATGGCTCGCCGACCAGAAGATGAGGTTTGTGGCGGGAGTCTCGCATGAACTCAGGACGCCGGTGTCAGCCATCGCCATGCTTTCCCGAAATCAGGCGGACGGCCTGGTAGCGGGCCCGGACAAGGTGAAGCAGTATGGGGAGTTGATTCACCAGCAGAGCCGGCGGCTGAACGAGATGGTGGAACAGACCCTGCAACTGGCAGGAATCCACTCGGGGCTGCGCCGTCCGGCCAAGGATGAGATCGACCTGCGGAGCCTGATTGAGGATTCCATCGGCGCTCGGCGCGAGGAGTTGAGCCGCGGCGGCTTTGAGGTGGAGGTTGATCTCGCGCCGGAACTGCCGCCGATTGTCGGCGATTCGAAGTTGCTGCGCACCGCGTTCGACAATCTGCTGGACAATGCGTTGAAGCATGCCGGCGAGGGCCGGTGGATCCGCGTGACCGCGGTCCACGATACCCTGGAGAAGGAGATCCGCCTCAGCGTGGAGGACCGCGGCGCCGGGATCGATCCGACAGATCAGGCTGAAATCTTTGAACCATTCAGCCGCGGACGGGCAGCCGTGGAGGCCCAGATTCCCGGCTCCGGCCTGGGCCTGAGCCTGGTTCGCAGCGCCGCCGAAGCGCACCGGGGCAGTGTGACCTTGGTGAGCAGGCCCGGGCGCGGCAGCACCTTCACGCTGCATCTGCCCCTATGAGTCACAGCATTCTCTTTGTGGAAGACGAAGCCGCGTTTGCGGTGGGGATGATCGACCGACTGGAGTCGGAAGGCTACACGGTGGAGTGGGCCCAGACGGGCATGGCCGGCTATGATCTGGCCCTCGCGCGGCATTTCGACCTGATCGTCCTGGATGTCATGCCGCCCGGCAAGAACGGCTTCGACATCTGCCGGGACCTGCGCCGGGGAGGCCAGAATGTGCCGGTGTTGATGCTGACGGCGCGGGGCGAGGTGGTGGACCGCGTGGTTGGCCTCAAGCTGGGCGCCGACGACTATGTGCAGAAGAATTGCGAGCCCGTGGAACTGATGGCGCGCATCGAGGCGCTGCTGCGCCGTTCCGCGGCTCCAGCGACGATCACAGCCGAGCGTGCCGAGTTTGGCGACCTGCGGGTGGACCTGCGCAGGCACGAGGTAACCAGGGCCGGGAAACCGCTTTCCCTATCGCCTGTCGAGTTCCGGCTGCTCGAGTACCTGATCGAACGCCGCGGCGCGGTGATCACGCGGGAAGAACTGCTGGAAAATGTGTGGAATCTGAGCGGGGACACGATGAGCCGGACCGTGGATGTGCACGTGGCCGGCCTGCGGAAAAAGATCGAGGAGGACCCTCGTTACCCCCGCCTTTTACTCACGGTAAAGGGCGCCGGCTACAAACTTGCGGTCTGACGCTTACATTCCTTACATACAATTTGCTCGCCGAACATCCAAATCGACGCAAGCTATTGACATGAAATCCAGTTTCGCCTGTGCACTGATCCTTTCCTGCTGTGTTGCGTTCGGCCAGCAGGCGGCCGGGACGCTCGCGTTCGAAGTGGCGTCGATCAAACTGTCCGAACCTCAACAGATGGGCCGCATCCGGGTGATGATGGACACCGACGGCGGCATGTTGCGGTATTCCAATGTTTCCCTGAAAGACTGCGTCCGGGTCGCCTTCAAGGTGAAAGAGTTCCAGATCGAAGCTCCGGACTGGCTGGGCAACCAGCGTTTCGACATTGTGGCCAAGTTCCCGGCCGGCGCAACGGAGAAACAGGTTCCGGAGATGCTGCAGGCATTACTGGTGGAGCGGTTCAAGCTGACCACTCACAAAAACTCCAAGGAGGGCGCCATCTACGCCCTTGTTGCCGGTAAGAATGGTCCGAAGCTGAAACCTGCCGAAACGACGACACCGGCTGCGGCGCCGGAGGCCAAAGCGCCCGGCGGCGGTCCGCCCCGAGGCGCTGTGATGATGATGATGGGCCCGGAGGGCGCGCATCTGAAGGCCCCTTCGGTGACCTTGTCCGGACTGGCTGAGATGATCTCCCGCTTCGCCGAGCGTCCCGTTGTCGACATGACGGGGATTGAAGGCCAGTATGATTTCGATCTCGTGTTTACGCCGGAGACCATGCGTGGCATGCCCGGTGGCGGGCGTGGACCGATGGGGGGACCTGGTCCTGGTGGTCCGCCTCCTGGCGGGGGTCCTGGCGGCGGACCTGGAGGCGAAATCCCCGTCGAGCGCGCAGGCTCGATCTACGACTCCGTGCAACAGTACGGTCTGAAACTGGAACCCCGCAAGGCGCCAATGGAAATGCTGGTGGTCGACCACATCGAGAAGCTGCCTACCGAGAACTAGCGCCCACCGTGGAGACCGGCTGACCGTGCGGGAGCCATCCTGACGCCTTCGTTCAAGGCGCCGGAGTGAGGTCAGCCGGAACTCCGCACCGAGCGAACCTTCTGATCGATTTGAGACTAGCCATGGATTTTCGACGCATCAGTCACATTCTTGGACTCTGCGCTGTCATTGGACTCCTGCTGCCCGTTCTGGCGGCCTCTGAAAGCCGGGGCCGCGTCCTGTTCAAAGGGCTGCCCGTGCCCGGTGCGACGGTGTCGGCCCAGCGGGACGGTAAGTCGTTCACGGCCGTCACCGACCTGGATGGCCGGTACATGTTCCCCGACCTGGCCGATGGTCCCTGGACGCTTCAGGTCAAAATGTTTGGCTTCGAGATCATACGCCAGGAAGTCACGGTTGCCGCGAACAGCCTGGCCCGGGAGTGGAGTCTGACGCTGCTCTCGATGGAACGGATCAAGGCGGATATCCAGGTGGCAGTGGCCCCACCCAAACCGGTTCCTGCGGCGCGCACCGCGGACGTACCCGCCAAACCTGCGCAGCCCGAACCGCGCAAAACAGCCATCGCCGCCCCTGCCGCCGGCGACGACGAGATGAGCCAGCGCGCCGCCGACGGCCTGCTGATCAACGGCAGTGTGAATAATGGCGCGGCCTCCAATTTCGGACAGGCGGCGGCGTTCGGGAACAACCGCTTTGGCGGCAAGGGTCTCTACAACGGGGGGTTGGGCATGACGCTCGGCAACTCGGCCTTCGACGCCCGCCCCTATTCGCTGACCGGTCAGAGTACTCCGAAAGCCGGCTACAACCGGTTGACGGGCATGGCGAGCCTGGGTGGGCCGCTGAAGATCCCTCATCTCCTCAAGAATGGCCCGATGTTATTCCTGGGCTACCAGTGGACGCGAATTAACGATGCGACCACAGCGACCTCGCTCGTGCCGACGCTGGCGCAGCGCGCGGGCACCTTTCCGGATGTGGTTCTGGATCCTCTGACTGGAAGCCCCTTTCCCGGGAATGTCATCCCTCAGAACCGGATCAGTCCACAGGCTCGCGCATTGCTGAACTACTACCCGCAGCCCAACTTCAGCGGCAACGGCGGCTACAACTTCCAGGTGCCCCTGCTGAATCCGACCCATCAGGATGCCCTGCAGACCCGAATCTCCAAGACCCTGGGCCGGAGCAACCAGGTCTTCGGCCAGTTCAGTTTCCAGCGCACACGCGAGGATGATCCGGACCTGTTCGGCTTTCTGGATAAGCGCAACCTGCAGGGTATTAACAGCGGAGCCAACTGGACCCACCGCTTCAGCCAGCGCCTGTTTCTCAACCTCGGGTTCCAGTACAGCCGTCTGTCCACCAGAATGACGCCCTTCTTCGCTAACCGTCTGAATGTGTCCGGGGAGGCCGGTATTGCCGGAAATAATCAGGATCCGGTCAATTGGGGGCCGCCGGCACTGAATTTCTCCAGCGGCATCGCCGGTCTGTCTGACGCACAGAGCGCCTTCAACCGGAGCCAGACGAGCGGCGTCTCCGGTTCGATGCTCTGGACCCATGGCGCGCACAACATCGCGTTCGGAAGTGATCTTCGCAGGCAGCAATTCAACTACTTTTCACAACAGGATCCGCGCGGCACATTCACCTTTACAGGTTCGGAAACGGGTTCCGACTTCGCTGACTTCCTGCTGGGGACGCCTCGTACCAGTTCCATCGCCTTCGGCAATCCTGACAAGTATTTCCGCCAGACCGTCTATGATGCCTACGTTACCGACGACTGGCGCATCAACCCATCATTCACGCTGAACGGAGGCGTGCGTTGGGACTACGGCGCGCCCATCACGGAACAGCAGAACCGCCTGGTGAACCTCGACCTCGCTCCAGGCTTTGCGGCAGCCTCCCCTGTCCTGGCCAGCAACCCGAAGGGAGGCTTGAGCGGACAGCAGTATCCCAATTCCCTGCTCCGGCCATTCAAGCAGGGGTTCTCGCCGCGAGTCGGGATTGCCTGGCGCCCGCTGGCGGCGTCGTCACTGATCGTACGGGCCGGCTATGGGATCTACTACGACACTTCGATCTACCCTGCCCTGGCCACCAGGCTGGCCCAGCAGCCGCCTCTTTCCACGACGGCGACCGTCCAGAACAGCGCGGAGAATCCACTCACCCTGGCGAATGGCTTCCGCTCCGCAACGTCGGGTGGCGGCAACACGATCGCGATTGATCCAAACTTCCGGCCCGGCTATGCACAGAACTGGCAATTGAGCGTACAACGCGACCTGCCGGGCTCCATGCAGATGACGGCTACCTATGCAGGCATCAAGGGAACTCACGCGATGCAGGCGGTCCTGCCGAATACGTTCCCAATCGGCGCGGTGAATCCCTGCCCTACGTGCCCGGCAGGCTTTGCGTATCTGCAGTCCAGCGGCAATTCCAGCCGGCAAGCGGCGCAGATCCAGTTGAGGCGCCGCCTGCGCGGCGGCTTTACCGCTTCGATGCAGTATGTGTTCTCAAAGTCCATTGATGACGCAGCCGCGCTGGGCGGTCCGGGCGGCGCGTCCGGGAACCAGGGGGGCGGAGGGCAGCAGATGGGCGCACAACCGGCTTCGCCTCTGGCAGGGCTCGGGGGGCTGTCCATCGCGCAGAACTGGCGGGACACCGGTGCGGAGCGCAGCCGGTCGAGCTTCGACCAGCGCCACCTGCTGACCGCACAGGTTCAGTACACCTCGGGCATGGGACTCAGCGGCGGCAGCTTCCTGAACGGTTGGAAGGGTACGCTGCTCAAGGAGTGGAGCCTGGCCACGCAGATCACGGCGGGCAGCGGACTGCCGCAGACACCGGTATATCTCGCCGCCGTGGAGGGCACCGGGGTCACGGGCACGATCCGGCCCGATTACACGGGAGCCCCCCTTTACAGCGGGGCGCCGGGCCGATTCCTGAACTCCGCCGCCTATACGGCGCCACAACCGGGCTCCTGGGGCAGCGCCGGACGGAATACGATTACGGGCCCTTCTCAGTTCACCCTGAACGCCTCGATGGCACGAACATTCCGCATGACCGACCGGCTGAATCTGGATCTGCGCCTGGATTCGGTGAACCTGCTGAACCGGGTGAATTTCTCGAACTGGAACACGACGGTGAATGGCGCCCAGTTTGGCCTGCCCGCGGCGGCGAACGCGATGCGGAGCATCCAGATGACATTGCGGGTGAGGTTCTGATCGATGCGTTGGGCCATCCTATTTTCCTTTGTATGGACGCTGTCCGCAGCCGGACAGCAGGTGGGCGAGAACGCCCAGCCAGGTAAAACAGAGACGGCGACATTCACGGCCGGAGCGCAGCTGGTCATCGAGACAGTCACGGTCACGGACAAGAAGGGCCAACCCATCGAGGGCCTGACCGCCAAGGATTTCACGGTGACGGAAGACGGTGTGCCCCAGCAGATCCGGGTCTTCGAGTACCAGAAACTCTCCGCGCCGGCGACCGGGGCACCGGCCTCGGGACCTGAACAGGTGAAAGTCTACGAGAAATTGGGGCTGACAAGGATTGCGCCCGACCAGCAAGGGGAGGGGCGCTACAAAAACCGCCGCCTGATGGCGTTGTACTTCGATATGACCGCGATGCAGCAGGCGGAACAAATCCGTGCGCTCGCCGCCGCTCAGAAGTTCATTCTAACCCAGATGACCCCGGATGATCTGCTCTCCATCCTGCGCTACTCGGGCGGAGCCGTGGAGGTGTTGCAGGACTTTACCGGCGACCGCAACCGCCTGCTCAGCATCCTGCAGACCCTGATCATCGGCGAAGGCCAGGGATTCGACGAGTCGACCAACGACGCGGCTACCGGCGATGCAGGAGCAGCCTTTGGCCAGGACGATGCCGAATTCAGTATCTTCAACACCGACCGGCAACTGTCAGCATTGCAGACAGCCGCCAAGATGCTGGGACAGCTTAGCGCCAAGAAATCGCTGATCTACTTCTCCAGCGGTCTGCGGCTGAATGGCATGAACAACCAGGCGCAGTTGATGGCCACCGTGAACTCAGCGATCCGCGCGGGCGTTTCGTTCTGGCCCATCGACGCGCGTGGCCTGGTGGCCGACGCCCCCATGGGGGATGCCTCGCAGGCATCGCCGGGCAATGCCGCGATGTACTCGGGTGCGGGCATGCAAGCGAACACGGCCCGGTTCCAGCAGTCGCAGGATACGCTGCATGCACTGGCGGCGGATACCGGCGGCAAGGCCCTGTTCGATACGAACGACCTTACCAAGGGCATCGTGCAGGCGGCGGAGGCGATTTCCAGCTATTACGTGATCGGCTACTACGCATCCAATGCGGCGCAGGATGGCAAGTTCCGGCGGATCAAGATCACTCTCAACAACGAGGTGGCTGCGAATCTGGACTACCGCCAAGGCTACTTTGCCGGAAAGCAGTTCGCAAAGTTCTCTGCCGCGGACAAGGAGCGTCAACTGGAGGATGCGTTGATGCTGCCCGATCCGATCACGGAGTTGACGATCGCCATGGAGATCGACTACTTCCAGTTGAACCGGGCCGAGTACTATGTGCCCGTCGTGGTGAAGATCCCGGGGCGCGAACTGGCCCTGGCCAAGCGGCGCGGCGCAGAACGGACGGTGATCGATTTCATTGGGGAAATCAAGAACTCCTTCGGGACAACCGTCATGAACGTCCGGGACAAGGTTACGGCGAAGTTGAGCGAAGCAACCGCGGCGGAACTGGTGAAGCGGCCGATCGTCTATGACACCGGGTATACGCTCCTGCCAGGTGATTACACCATCAAGTTCCTGGCGCGGGATGCGGAAACGGGCCGGATCGGGACTTACCAGTCGAAGTTCGTGATCCCCAACCTGAACAAGGATAGCGATCGGCTCGCCATCAGCTCCGTCGTCCTAAGCAGCCAGCGCGTGGATATGAAGGATGCGTTGTACAACGCGATGAAGGAGAAGGAGCGCCGGGACGACGTGAACCCGCTGGTGCAGGATGGCCTCAAGCTGATACCCAGTGTGACACGCGTATTCAGCAGGGATCACAACCTGTATGTGTATCTGCACTCCTACCAGCAGGGGCTGTCTGAAGCTCAGCCGCTAATCGCCGTGGTGAGCTTTTACAAAGGCCAGGAGAAGGCGTTCGAGTCAGTACCGGTTGAAGTGAATGGGGGCGGTACCGGGCGCCTCAAGACACTGCCGATTCAGTTCGATATCCCGCTGGCGCAGCTCCAGCCGGGCAGGTATGAGTGCCAGTTGACGGTGCTGAATCCGGCCGGACAGAAGGCTGCGTTCTGGCAGGCTCCGATTCTGGTGGTGCCATAGGCCGGGCGGGCCCCGGCCTCCGCACCTATCGGCGGGAACTAGAGCACCATTGGCGTCGTGCCACCCAACTCCGGCCAGCGCAAGCGGGTGGTGAGGCCGGCTTCGGCGAACGCCAGGGCGATTTCGTTCTTTCCCTCGGAGAAATGCTGCCAGCCTTCAAAATGAAGCGGAACAATTGTCGCATCCGGGAATGACCGTGCGAACTCGACCGCCTCGCCGGCCGTCATGGTGAGATGCTGAGGACCAACTACCGGCACGCGGGCGGCGCCCAAGTTCAGAAAGGCGGCCTTCACCGGGAACCGGCGCCCAACCTCGGCAATCTCCTCGTACCAGACCGTGTCGCCGGAGAAGTAGATGCTCCGGTCTGGCTCATCCGAGTACGAAAGGACAAAGCCCACCACGGGCCCGCGGTCGCCGTCGGGCGGGCCGTGCCGCCCTGGAGTAGCAACCACATTCAGCTTGCTCCCGCCAAGAGCCGGTAATTCCAGCGTCTGCCACGGTTTCATCCCAAGGCTGTTGCCACCCAACCGGCCGGCCCCGTCCTCCGTCGTCAGCACGGATCTTGCGGTGGAGAGGAGCACGCGTCCGGCGCGATCCAGATTGTCGAAATGGTGGTCATGGCTGAGCAGCACATAGTCCACTGTTCCGATTTGATCAGCGGGGATTGCGGGTCCGGTGAGTTTCGTCAGCGTGACAGGCCCTGTCGTATAGTCTTCGCCCGGCGGGTCGAAGGTAGGGTCCGTCAGCAGGCGGACGGAGCCAAACTCAATCAGAGCCGTTGGCCCGCCGATATAGGTGAGGGAGAGTGGATGGCCGGTCATCTGACCCATTGGATTCCACTCGCCGGGATTCGGATTCCAGAGGAACCGGGCCTACCCGGTGCTCAATCCTCCGCGAGGGCCTCCATTGGAGCGATGCGTGCTGCCCTGAGGGAAGGAATCAGGCAGGCGACCAGGGCCACTAAGCCGATCAGCACGACAGAACCGGCGAGGGTTGCGAAATGGAGCGGCGGAACATGAAACAACAAAGCCTGCATCGATTCGCCTGCGAACCAAGCACCCACCAGTCCTGCTCCGATGCCTACGTTCAAGAGGCGCAAGGCCAATGTCAGGAACTGTGTCCGGATCTGCACCGGCGTTGCGCCGAGTGCCATGCGAAGACCGATTTCGCGGCGGCGCTGGGTGACCGCGAAACTGAGGACTCCATAAGTGCCGATCGCCGTGAGTAGCATCGCGACCACCGAAAAAATGGCCGCCGCCAGTGCGGGAGATCGATAGGCAATGAGGCTGTCCGCAATGCGCGCCTCCATGGAGCGGACGTCACTCAACGGGAGTTCCGGATCAATCTGCCGAACCGTCCGCTGAAGGGTACGAGCCATCAACTCGGGCGCCAGGCTGGTGCGGATGACGACAAAGAGACTCTCATCCGATCGCAAGGCATAGGGGAAATATACGGCGCCTTGTGCGGCTTCATCGGTAAGACCGGCCTGCTTTACATTCCCTACCACCCCGACGACAGTGAAGGCCTCCTCATCGGATTTCACATCCGGGCCGTTGAACACCTTCTGCCCGAGCGCGCTGGAGCCCGGCCAGTAGTAATGCGCGAAGTCTTCGTCAACCACGCAGACGCGCCCGCTCCGGCGGGAATCGTCGGCGGTGAGAAAGCGCCCTTCCCGCAACTGGAAGCCCATGGCCGCGAAATAATCCCCATCGACCCCATAGGCAAAGTGTCCACGGGGCGCCTCGCCCGGCCGGCGGATGTGCCCTGCCACTGCGGCAGCGCTCTTCCCGCTTCTGCCGCTCAGCGGCACGTTATTCACTACACCTGTGGCGGACACACCCGGCTGATTGGCGAGTGCCCGCAGCAGCTTTGCATTGAAGGCCAGTCGGTCGGGCCAGTTGCGGTAGCTGCTCCACGGCACGGAGATCTGACTGGTGAGAACATGGTCCGCACGGAACCCGGGCGAGACAGCCATGGCCCGTTCGAGGCTAAGACCCAGAACGCCCGCACCGGACAACAGCACGAACGCCAGCGCAATCTGGGCCACGATAAACGCATGACGCAGCCGCTGCGCGGCACGGTTCGAGGTGCCTCCGCGTGAGTCAGACCGGAGAGCCGCCGTGGAGCGGTTGCGCAGGTTCAACCACACGATGGGGGCGGCTAACAGAGCACCCAACAGAATGGCGCCCAGAAAAGCGGCGGCGGCGATGCGTCCATCGAGGGCGATCTGGCTGCCCAGCGGCAAGCGATCGGCGCCTAAGGCAGCGAGCAATCGTATGCCCGCAGCACCGACAAGAAGCCCGAGCAACCCGCCGCCCATCGTGAGCAACGAAGTCTCTACAAACGCTTCGCTGACAACGTGCAGACGGCTCGCTCCTAAAGCCTGGCGGACCGCGATCTCCTTCATCCGTGCGCCGGCCCGTACGAGCAGCAGGTTCATCAGGTTGACGGCGCCAATGAGCAGCAGGGCGATCGCTCCAGCCTGCATCCAGAGAAGAACAGGCCGGATGCCGGCCACATGATCCGCATGGAGACCTGCGACGACAGACCGGAATCCCGCGTCTGCCAGAAAGGCTTGTTCCTTGGGGTTGTCTGCACCTAGCGCCGCATTCTGGGCGTCGATCTGCGTCTGCGCCAGACCGAGGCCGGCCCCCGGGGCGAGACGGGCAATCATGTGCTTCGAATTGCCGCCTGAGTGGCGATTGTTCGGGCTTCTGTCTTCAGGGCTCGACGACAGCGGGCGGAACAGCATTGCCTCTGAGGAGAGGAAACGGAAGTCCGGTGGCAGGATGCCGACGATCGTGGCAGGGCTCCCATCCATGCGCAGCTGACGCCCGATCGCGGCCGGATCCGCCTGGAAGTGCTGGCGCCAGTATCCGTCGCTGAGAATGACCGCCTTGTCAGTCTGGAAAGAAGTTTCCTGTTCCGTGAAGGCCCTACCGAAAACAGGACCTGATCCGAGCGTGGCGAAGAACTCGGGTGTCACTTGAAGGACCTGTTCGCGAGACGTATAGCCCGGCTCGCCAACAACGGCTGTCGCATTTCGGAAGAGAGATAGAGAGGAAAATGCCGGAATGCGCCCGCGCCGCTCGTAGTAATTGGTGAGGGAGGAACCATCCCGCTCCACGCCGGCTTTGGGGTAGGAGTTGTAGATGGTCACCAACCGGTCCGCATCGGGGAACGGGAGAGGGCGCAGCAGGATCGAGTCCATCACGGCAAAGATCGTGAGGTTCGCACCCAGGCACAGGGCAATCGTCAGCAGCGCCGTAAGTGTGAAGCCCGGTGATTTCCTCAGCAGCCGCGCGGCATAGCGCAGCTCTCTGCCGAGCTCGTCGAAAAAGTGCAGCCTGCGCGCTTCGCGGCACTCCTCCTGAATCGTATTCATCGCCCCGAACTCCATACGCGCCCGCCGTTCCGCCTCAGACGGCTCGACCCCAGACTGGATGAGCTCCTGAGTGTATTCCTCCAGGTGAAACCGGAGTTCGTCGGCCATCCCGGCTTCGAAACTCTGGCGGCGTGAGAGGGCACGCCACAGCGATCGGACACCGCCCAGCACGCTAGATCTCCTCCGGAGTGGCACTCAGGGCGGCGGACATCGCGGTGGCCAGCCTGTTCCAACTCGCTGTTTCTTCCCGCAGGCGGCGCCGTCCGGCAGGCGTCAGGGTGTAAAACTTCGCCTTACGATTGTTGTCGCTTTGCGCCCATTCAGCCGCAATGAGTTCCTGGTGCTCCAGGCGGTAGAGGGCTGGATAGAGCGACCCTTGCGGAATATCGAGCGCCTCGCCGGAGATCTGCTTGATCCGCAGCAGGACGCCGTAGCCGTGCAGCGGCTTGAGGGAGACCGCCTTGAGGATGAGCATGTCGAGCGTGCCCGGTAGAAGTTCTGCTGATTTCGCCACGAACGCTTCTCCTAGTTTGCCTAGGAATAGCGTAGCCCGGCTCTCCTAGTTTGACAAGGGGAGAAAGTCGTAACAATTCGGGAGCCCGGCAGGCAGTTCCGACGCACGAAGGACACCCTCTCCCCTCTGTGTTCCCTCCCCCATCGCCCTGGATATGGGAAGGTGGCGAGATTCCTGGTCAACCTATAAGAGCGGTTTACGCTTGCGGCCGGGTAGGGCATGCTGGAGATACGCCGTGCACGAGGAGGCTGAATTGCCCGATAATCCACTTCATCCGAAACCGACCATCCGATCATGTGGGGCGCCGGAAGTTCATCAGCGCCTGCTGCAGAATCCCGAATATCAGTCGCGCCGCCTGGAGATCGAGCGGCATCTGGCCCGCTTCCTGCTGTTCGGATTGGAAAGCGCCCGCGAAGGCGTCACCGAGATTCCGGTCGTGGTTCATGTTGTGGCCTCCACGCCGGAGGGCAATATCAGCGATGCGCAGGTGAAGAGCCAGATTGAAGTGTTGAACAGGGATTACCGGGCGGCAAACCCCGACATCAGCAAGGTACCCTCTGTCTGGAGCAACCTGACGAGCGATACGCGCATCCAGTTCGCCTTGGCCACAACGGACCCGCAGGGCGCGCCCACTTCAGGGATCACGCGCACTACGACCAAGACGGCCTCTTTCGGAACCAATGACGATGTAAAGTCGGCCGCGACCGGTGGCGCCGATGCGTGGCCGGCGGACAAATATCTGAACATCTGGGTGTGCCAGCTGGGCGGCGGCTTGCTGGGCTATGCCCAGTTCCCTGGTGGGCCCGCCCAAACCGATGGTGTCGTGATTCTCCATTCCGCCTTTGGGACCCTGGGCACCGCGGAGGCTCCGTTCAATCTCGGCCGGACCACCACGCACGAGGTCGGCCACTGGCTGAATCTGCTCCACATCTGGGGCGACCGCCTGGATTGCAGCGGCAATGATGATGTGGCTGACACGCCTCCGGCACAAAGACCCAACTACGGGAAACCGCAATTCCCGCATATCTCATGCGGCAACGGTCCCAACGGCGACATGTTCGTCAACTACATGGACTACGTCGACGACGATACGATGGTGATGTTCACGCTTGGGCAGGCAGCTCGCATGGCCGCGGCGCTGGATGGGCCCAGGTCGACCATCGGCAAGATGATCGTTCCTACCCCAGCAACTTAGGAGCTCCCAATCGACGAATCGTACCTGCTCCGGGGCTGGCTTCACTCGCATGAAGAGGATTCCGGCGAGTCGATGGTGTTCCGTCCGCAATCACACCAGTTTCCGCCCAGCCGCGGCCGTTACGGTTTTGTCCTGCAGCCCGGTGGGGTGATGACCGCTACAGGACCTTCCACCGGCGACGCTCCATCGGCGAGCGAAGGCGGAAGCTGGAGCCTGCGCGAGAGGGAGTTGCTCCTGCAGGGGCTGGGGGAACAACAGCGGCGCTACACAATCGAGGAAGTGAGCAGGGACAAACTGGTCCTGCGGCAGGTGCGGGGGTAACTCCGTGCGAACGGGCAAGGCAAAACGCTCTCTGGCTGAATCTTGAGTGAGCACTCACGCATCAATTAAACAGGAAGAGAAGGAACCGGACAGGCACCCGGCGGCGGATCCGCTGCCAGACCAGGGAGAAGAAGGATGAGAGTACTCGTTTTCGGCGCGACCGGCATGATAGGCCAGGGCGTTCTCCGTGCGGCCCTGATGGACCCTGGAGTCGAGTTCGTCCAGACCGTGGGCCGCACCCCTACAGGCGTGGAACACAAAAAGTTGCGTGGCCTGGTTCACCGCGATCTGCTTCGTCTTGAGCCCATCGAACCCGAACTCCGCGGCTTCGACACCTGCTTCTTCTGCCTGGGCGTCTCTTCAGCGGGGCTGTCGGAACCTGAATACAAGGTCGTGACGTACGACATCGCCATGGCGGTGGCGGAAACCCTCTGCCGCCTCAATCCAAACATGACGTTTGTCTTTGTCTCCGGCGTCGGGACGGACAGTACGGAACATGGCCGCATGATGTGGGCGCGGGTGAAGGGGGCAACGGAAAAAGCCCTGATGCGCCTGCCGTTCCGAGCCAGCTACATGTTCCGGCCAGGATTCATACAGCCGGTCGACGGTGCCCGCTCAAAAACGGCGCTCTACCGCTTCGTCTACACGGCGTTGACGCCCCTGATGCCTCTGCTCCGATGGATGTTTCCGGCCTATGTACTGACCACCAACGAGATAGGGCTGGCAATGCTGCGTGTGGCCAGGCTTGGATATCCCCGCCGGATACTGGAAACCAAAGACATCCGCGCACTACTGACAACCTGAAAGGAAACTACTCATGAAATCGAAAGTCTGGCTCATCACCGGGAGTTCGCGCGGTTTGGGACGCGCCTTTACTGAGGCCGTCCTGGCAGCGGGCCACCAGGTTGTGGCGACAGCACGGGACCCCAAGCAACTGTCTGGCCTTGTCCAAACACACCCGGCAAACCTGCGGGCAATTGCCTTGGACGTCACGGACGCGTCTGCCGCCCGCGAGGCAGTCCGCACAGCGGTAGCCGAATTTGGACGTCTGGATGTCGTTGTAAATAATGCCGGATACGGCAACATGGCCGCGGTGGAAGACGTGAGCGAGGAGGACTTCCGTGCCCAGATGGAGACCAATTTCTTTGGCGTTGTGAACGTCTCGCGCGCCGCACTGCCCCAACTGCGGAGCCAGCGGTCTGGCCACATCATCCAAATCTCGTCCATCGGAGGACGAAGCAGTTCTCCGGGCCTGTCCGCCTACCAGTCGGCCAAGTGGGCCGTAGGCGGATTCTCCGAAGTGCTCGCCAAGGAAGTGGCCCCCCTGGGCATCAGGGTCACCATTGTGGAGCCCGGCGGCTTCCGGACAGACTGGGCGGGATCTTCCATGACGATCGGCCCTGTCCGGGAGGAATACCAGCCAACCGTCGGGCGCTACGCGGAGTTCATGCGCCAGCACGACGGGCAGCAGATGGGCGATCCGCGAAAGGCGGCCCGGGTCTTGCTGCAACTGGTGGAATTGGAGGCGCCGCCGCTGCATCTTTTGCTGGGCAGCGACGCACAGTATGTGGCCGCCGCTTCCGCCGCAAACCGGGCGGCCGAGGACGCCAGGTGGAAGGATCTGGGCGCCTCAACCGACTTCGACGACGCCCCGGGCATCGAGGCGCTGCTCTCGAAACTCCCGGCCAATTCCAAAGCCTGAACTGCCAGACGGATTCGCGGCAGGGGGAAGGCCAATCGGCACCCTGCCGCACACGTTCGCCGCCCGCCTAGTAAGGCTTCTCCCCAACCCAGTTGCCGGGTGGATTGTAATAACAGACCCAGACTTCGCGCTGGCCGCGGCGAGCCACCGCACAACCAACCTGCGTCGTATTGCGCCAGACGACCTGCGTATAGTGCCCGCACTGGGCGCCGCGCCGGCAGGTATTGCTCGACAGGTTGTAGTCTTTCGCCTCCGAAGCCCAGTTGCCTACCACGAACTGCGGCGTGGCCCGGTCACCCTGGATTTCGAACAGGTTCTCGCCGTACTTGCCCGACGGCCGGTGCCGGAACTGTCCATTGGACGCCAGCGATCTGGACCACTCACGGGCTAAGGACTCCAGTTGTGTGGACCACTCCAACGGCGGCACCCCAACCCGGGCGCGGATCGCGTTATGGGCAGCGAGTATAGGCCGCGCTATGGACTCGGTTGGGGCCGAACGGATGGGCAGGCTCATCAATGAGAGGAGCAGGAACGAGGTAGGAAAACTGGGCGTCAGCCGCACAATTCGTACCTTAGCATTGGCGGGGGCGCGCTGGACAAAACGCGATTCGCTGTTTATTCCCAATCGGCGAAAGCGTGCGTGAGTATTCCCTGACGTTATTCGGGCGCCGAAACCGGCTGGCAGTCTGGCCGGGCCTGTCCCGTGGACATTAGGAACTGGGGCGGGCGGCCATGCTTTGACGCCAGAACGGCGGCACGCCGCTGATGCTCGCCTGCATCCGCCTTCGCGCGGCTCCGCAGAACGGCATACTCTTCGAGAGTGATTCGATTCGCCAGACGCCGGTTCACCAGTTCAGCGGCGGCAGTACGGAGTTCCTTGCCCCAGTTGCGGTTGCTCATCTCCAACTGGGCAGCCTGTTCGACGGAAACAACTGATGCGTCTCCCGGCCATTCGCTCATTTCCCTCATATTTCCTATGATCGGCAGAATCTGCCAGGGAATTTAGGAAGATTCGAGGTGGGCCGCATTAATAGAGCTCGGCCCACCCTCGCTGCAGGAGCAAAGCAAGCCCTTGCAAGGCTAGCGGAACAATTTGGGCGCGAATTCATTCAAATAGTCGCGCCAATTCAGCCACGTGTGGCCCCCTTCGGTTTCCTTGAAGACCGGCTCGAAGCCGTGCTTCTTGAGCATCTCAATGGTTGCCTTAGTGGTCCCCAGCAGGAAGTCATCTTTCCCGGTCGCAAACCACAGTACCTTCAAGCCCGGCTTCAGCTTAGCGTTATCCAGCATGGCAGCCCGCTCGGTCTCCCATTCCGGAGGGATCACAGGAGCGGTGGATCCGGCAGTTCGCGGTCCACGGCCAAAGACGCCGGAACTGAACACACCCATATACCCAAACTGGTCCAGGTGAGCCATGCCGATGTTGAGCGTCTGTCCGCCGCCCATCGACAACCCGGCGATGGCGCGATTCTGGCGGCCTTTCAGCACACGGTAGTGGCTGTCGATGTAGGGCATGATATCGGTCGTGAAATCGTCGGCGAACTCGTCACGCGCGCCGGCAGTCCGCGGCCCCATGACGGTAGAGGTATGGCCGGCAGGCATGACGACGATCATCGGTTTGGCGGTCCCGGCGGCAATCAGGTTGTCGAGGATGAAGCCTGCGCGCCCGACGGAAGTCCACGAATCGTCGCAGTCACTGGCTCCGTGCAGGAGATAGAAGACGGGGAACTTGCCCTTGCCTAACTCGTAGCCCGGCGGAGTGTAGATATGCATCCGGCGATTGCGGCTGAGCGATTTGGAGTAATAAGTGACGGCGGCGACCGCCCCATGCGGGACCTGACCGGCATCCACCCAGGCGGCGCCTGGCACGACAACCAGACTCCAGCCGTTTGTGTTCGATTCGCTCATCATAGGATTCCGCGGATCCATGGCCGCGACGCCATTCACCACAAAGCGGTAGCGGTACGCGCCGGCCGGCACGACAGGGCTTGTTCCTTCCCACACGCCGTTAGCGCCTTTGGTCATCGGCAGCGCGCCGCGCGTGAGTCCAGGTAAATCGCCCCCCTGTAGTTCCACTGTCTCTGCTTTGGGTGCGGTCAACCGGAAAGTGATCGTGCGCTGGGCCGAGACCTCGGGCGACACCACGGGCGGCGTCTGAGGCGCCTGAGCATGCACCATGGCCGAGGCCGCGAACATCGCGGCGGCGGTCCACATGGCCTTTCTTTGCATAATGATTACTCCTTGAATCTGGCTCTCGCCACGCCGATGCTATCACGGCCGATCGCCCACAAGAGGGTTCCCTTTCGCCTGGAAATCGGGATTACGGCAACTCGAGATCCCCGTCGACGGCGCCATCCATCTCGACAGCGGGAGGATTGGCTCCTACGACAAATGGCAGGATGGCTTCGGGGTTGGCACATTCCAACTCGGTGTTGTTGTGGTCAAACGGCTTTGTCTATAGTGGTCTAGACCTCCATGCCTTGCAATCCCCGCTCTACTTCGCTCTTCTTCCTTGCCATCATTTTCATCTGCTCCAGTTCACTCGCCGCCGGCGATCCAGACCCTAAGCCCGCACTCTTCGAGGCCCGGCACTGGACCGCCGCTAAATTCCTGTCACAGCCGGACTCCCGGCCCGCCCGCGCTCAACTCATTGCCCGGACCAAACAGGGCAAGTTCGACCGCAATGGGCGACGCGACCGCAAACTACTGATCGCGGGCAAGAACTACGAACGGGGCCTCGCCATGCCCACACCCGGCGAGATCGTCGTCCAACTGGCGGCGCCGGCCAGGTCCTTCGACGCCATCGCAGGCGTGGATAGCAACGATCTCGGCTACTACGACAACGCCGGTCGCGGCAGCGTGGTTGCCTCTGTAGAAACAGGCGGCCGCCAGGTCTACCAGTCAGGCACCCTGAAAGAAGGCATGGCCGGGGTCCCAATTCATGCGGACCTGGGTGGCGCCACCGAATTCCGCTTGAAACTGGCAGCGGTGGGCGAGCGGCCCCGGACTTACCAGTCCGAGTGGGACCAACTGGACTGGGCAGAGGCCCGGGTCACGATGGCCGACGGCTCTGTTGTCTGGCTCGCTGACCTGCCGGCCGGACCACTGCCGGCGCCCTATGCCGTGGAACCGCCCTTCTCGTTCCGTTACGGCGGACGCCCCTCCTCGGAGTTCCTCAACCAGTGGAAGGTGGAACGGGAGAGCCGGGCTATCGATGCCCATCGAACCAGGATCCGGATCACCTACACGGATGTCTCCACGGGCCTGCAGGCACGCGCGGAAGCGGTGGCTTATGCAGACTACCCCACCGTTGAGTGGACAGTCTATTTCCGGAATACCGGTACGCAGCCGACTCCCATGCTGGAAGACATCCAGGCAATCGACACCGAATTGGAGCGCACGCCCGAAGGCGAATTCCGGCTCCATCACAGCATTGGCAGCCCGAACTCACCCACCGATTTCCGGCCGCTGGAAACCATCCTTGCACCCGCAGCGCGCAAGGCATTCGTTGCCAAAGGTGGGCGACCCACCGATTCGGACCTCGGCAACTTCAACCTCGAATGGGCGGGCGGTGGGGCGATCGTTGCTGTGGGCTGGCCGGCGCAGTGGTCCGCTGAGTTTGTACGCGATAAAGCCACAAAAGTGAGGATCCGCAGCGGGCAGGAGCTGACGCATTTGCGCCTGCTCCCCGGTGAGGAGATCCGGACTCCGCTCGTCGTCCTGCAATTCTGGCGCGGCCGCGACTGGCTGGATGCGCAGAACGTCTGGCGGCGCTGGATGCTGGACCACAACTTGCCCCGCCCGGGTGGCAAGCTTCCGCCGCCAATGCTCTCCAGCGGCAGTTCGCGCCAAACGGTGGAGATGCAGGAGGCGAATGAAGCGAACCAGCTCCAATACCTGAACCATGCCCTGGATGCGGGGCTGAAGCTGGACTACTGGTGGATGGATGCCGGCTGGTATCCCTATCAGATCGGTTGGTACAAGACCGGTACCTGGGAAGTGGATCCAGTCCGCTTTCCCCGCGGTTTCGTGCCGATCTCAGAGGCAGCTCACAAACGCGGCGCAAAGACCATCGTCTGGTTCGAACCGGAGCGCGTCACCGACGGCACCTGGCTTCAGAAGAACCACCCGGAGTGGCTGTTGGGCCCAGATGGAAAAGACAAACTGCTGAATCTGGGTAATCCCGACGCGCTCCACTGGGTGACGGAACACATCAGCACCCTCATCCGGACCCAGGGCATCGATCTCTACCGCCAGGATTTCAATTTCGAACCGCTGAAGCTCTGGCGCGGCGCCGACTCCGAAGACCGGCAGGGCATCACAGAGAACAAGTATGTCTCCGGGTATCTGACCTACCTCGACGAGCTGCGCCGGCGGTTCCCCGAGATGCTGCTGGACAACTGCGCCTCAGGCGGTCGTCGCGATGACCTGGAAACGCTGCGTCGGGCCGTGCCGCTGTGGCGCAGCGACTACGCCTACGATCCCGAGCCCATGCAGCAGTTCACGTATGGCATGGCTTTGTGGATCCCGTATTTCGGCTCGGCTTTCAACTCGCTGGATCCCTACATCTTCCGCAGCCAGATGACGCCGGCCCTCTCCATCGGCATGGTGGCAGAGCGCTATGAGAACGGCCTCCCGCGCATGAAGACCCTTCTGGCCCAGTGGCGGCGCGTCGCCGAACTCTATGCCGCGGATTTCTATCCTCTGACACCCTACACGACGGAGAAGACCGGCTGGCTGGCCTGGCAGTTCAACCGGCCCGAGCGCGGCGACGGCGTAGTCCAGGCGTTCCGCCGCGCCGGTAATGCGTTCGAACTGGCGAAGTTCCCCCTGCGGGGTGTGACACCTGGAGCCCGTTACAAGATCACCAATCTGGATACGGCACAGTCCGTTGTTCTCTCAGGGCTGGAGCTGTCACAGGCAGGCTTACCCGTGACTCTCACGGCGCGTCCAGGCTCAGTGATCCTGCTGTATGAAAAACTGCCCGCGGCCCGTTGACGCAGCGCCGTACGTCACCAGAGAGCGATCTTCAGCTCACCCTGCCCTGGCTTCTCAAACGGCCCGGGCGTGGGTCTGGTCTCACTGCGGGGCTTGCCGGCAAAGTCGGTACTGAGAATCAGTTCGGAACCGTCGGCGTTCTCGAAGGCAAGTTTAGGGATCCGTGCGGTCCCCAGGTGCCCGGTGGTGACACGCTGCGTCGCGGCTTGGGCCAGATCGGAACCGAGGTTGAGGATCAGATACCCGTGGTCGCCTTCCTCCACGATCCTGGGTTTGGGCTGGACAGCGGTACTGACCAGAGGAGTAGTCTCGCGAGAGTAGGGCCGCGCCCCGCTGAAATAGACATTCCCGGCCGCCTGCAGCGGCGCCTCCCGCGTGTCGTAGACCCAAAGACCGTAGCCATCAAAGCGCCGGGCAGGCGCCGGAGCGGAACTCGCCGTTGGAGGAGGCTCAATCCCGCCGATCAGAATATTGTTGTAGAAGCGGTCATCTCCGCCTTTGATGTTGCTGAGCCCGGCTAACGCTGTGGAGTGAGCACGGTGGTAAGGCGTAGAGCGATTGAGCTCCGGACTACTGCTGATGCGGCCGGCCATCAGGTTGTGCGCATACGCTCCGCCCTCTGACCAGTCCCGCAGGCTGATCTCAGAGAGCAGCACGTTATTGTCGACGACGAACGGCCCGTGGTCCACTTCCGCAAAGATGTCGTCCGTCGTGTTGTCGTAGAACAGATTGCCCGTGACCCGGGTACCCTGCGCCATCCAGTCGAGCCATAAGCCGCGGCCTGCGTTGTGAATCCGATTGCCCTTGATCACGACGTCAATCGCAGCGTGCAGTTTAATCCCACCCATCTCGGCGCCTGTAAACTGCCGCTTGGCCCAGACACTGTAAATGTGATTATTGAGGATCTGGCTGTAGACCGCGCCCAGGCTCCCGGCGATGCCGGCCTGCTCGCAATTGAAGATCGTATTGTTCCGGACTATGTGAGAGCCAATCTTTTCGCGGGACCAGCCGATCTCCAGCGCGCGCAGGATCACCTCGTTGTAGTGAATCGCTCCGTCCCGGCTGGGATCATTCATCCAGACGTTGTGCCCCGTCTTGCGATCCTTGCCCAAGGTGACACAGGAGCATTTCGAGTCGCTGATCACGTTGTTCTCGATGATCCAGCCTTTGCTCCAGTGCGTGCCAATCAGGCCAATCTGTTCGGCGGTGGGCGCCGCCCATTGCGTGGCAGCCTGTTTCAGGTGGAACCCGCTCACCGTAATGAAGTCGCGGCCGGGTGCGTCCGGATAGAAGCAACTGTCCCTGACATTGATCTCGACAAGCTCCTCGTTGGGGTTCCTGTCGTGGAAGTTCGCATAGATGTGGGTGTTCCGGTCATCCACTTCGGCGAACCAGGTCCACATCGAACCCTCGCGATCGCGGCCATCCGCGAAGGCCTGCGGGTGCATCACCCGTTCGAGCAGATTTGTCTCCCACAACGACTTGCCATTCAAATAGACCTCACCCGTGTGATGGGGCCGGCCTTTGTCATTGAACCAGTCACCGACAATCAGATCTCGATATGGGTTATAGGAGCCAAAGAATGCATTTGGGATGGTCACCTTCCAGACGCCCGGCTGAAACAGCGTCCACCCTCGAATCACCTCCGCACCCGAAACAACAACCGTCTCGCCGGCCGCAGCCCGGTAGACGATCCGCGAGGCCTCCGACGTCCCTCCGCGCGGTGGCGTCACCCGCTCCCGGTAGGTTCCGGCGTGCACGGTGACGACATCCCCGGGCTGAGCCGCCTGGGCCGCCGCGGAGATCGTCCTGAATGGAGCGCCAGCAGATCCGTCATTGCCATCACGCCCCTGGATCGAGACGTGATACTCCACGGCCTCGGCCGCGGGCATCAATAGACTCAGGGGTACGAGCAAGCCCACCATCCGCCGCGTCATTCGCATCATAGCCAGGCCTCCCTGTGGCAGGGCACTCTGAGCCCGTCGCGATTCTATCAAAGGCGTCCGGCGGAACGGCTCTGCACCTGCTCGCCTACAGCATCTTGCCGAAACTGGTGATGCGCGTATCTATGTCATCCCGGATCTTTTCAATCACAGCCTTGCTGGCACCGGTGACGTGCGAGTAGGCGTCCCAATTGAAGTCGCATACCGGAAGCGTCGGATCCTTGGCATCGGCCGGACGTAGTGCGGTCCAACGGTTGCGCGCCGCCAGCCAACGAACCAGGATTGTGACCTCTTTCTGCTGGATGTAATTCAAGTTCTGTCCGACGGCCGCTCCACCCTGGGCGCCGCCACCCGTCGGGCTGGCTGGCATCTTGCCGCCCACACGATGCAATCCACCCGCAAATTGGATCGCGCCTATGCCACCGCCGCCACCCAAAGGACCCGTCTGCGCCTTCTTCACTGGGACTCTCGCAAAGACCGACGGATTCGGAGCCCCACTGTCCACATCCAGCGCCTCCGGATGCCAGAGTATTTTGTCCCACGTGAAGTGCTTGTCCAACTGACTCCCGTACGGCGTCAAGGATTCCGCGAAGTCCAGCAGCATCCAGTTGATGGGCCAGGCGCGCCAGTTCCGCCGCGGCTCCGCGAGAAACATCGCTCCGGCCAGTGTTGGCAACATGCCGCCGTATGCCGCCGTGGATCCTGGTGCGGGATTGGAAAAAAGCCGCCGGAACTTCACGGCGAATTTCTGGGATTCCTTCATCTGATTCAAGCCAAGTTGAATCACCTGCCGGGCAATCTCGCGATAGGTCGGCGGCACCCCATCATTCCATTCGCCCGCGGGAGGAGCTCCAGCCTTGCCATCATCGAAAACGTACAACCGCCCATTGATCGCCAGGCGCCGCCCGTTCCAGTTCATGAAGAATGCACCGCCCGCCGCGTTCTGTGCCTGGATCATGCCCAGCCACTGACCCGGCGTCATCGGATCCAGCAGGAAGGGCGTCTGGCGCGTCGTACCATTGCCCCCCGCAGGGGCTGGTTTAGACGCCTTGTCCATGCGCGCTTCCAACAGATGCAGAGCATAGTGACCGCTCACGTAACCCTTAAATCCACCCTCTGACACGTACAGGTCTTGTAGCAATGAAACCTTCCAGTTACCCAGAGTCCGCACGGAGCCCGCACCCGGGAGCCCCGCTCGCCTAGATAAATATAACTTAATCAGGTTTCCCATTCCAGCAAATCAGCGAGCGCACTTTTGATCCATGCGAGTTATCGCCTCCCGCGATCTTGCCGCACGGATACCGGCCTATCTGTTGACCGGATGACGGATTCAACGCCGTTCATTGACACACCAAGCCCGCTGCTGATAGCTTCTGCGTGGACACGTTTTCCAGAACAACGGAGTGCCGTGTTAAGTCCTGCCCACACTCAATCTCAGACAGTCCTGCGAATGGCCGGCCGGCTGCTGATCGTCGGCGCGATCTCCCCGCTGCGGCTCTCCGCTGCTCCGGCAGTCTCGCCCGCAAAGCTGATCAGCCTGTCTCTTCTGGACGTCATCGTCGTGTGCCTCTACTTCGCGCTGGTCCTCGGCATCGGGCTCTACCTGAAACGCCGGATCAAAGCCAGCGACGACTTCTTCTTCGCGGGCAAGGGCGTCGGGGCCTGGGTCGCGGGACTCAGCTTCGTCGCCGCCAATCTCGGCACCCTCGAACTGCTCGGTTGGTCTGCTTCGGCCTATCAATATGGGATGCTGGCCGTCCACTGGTATTGGATCGGCGCTGTGCCGGCGATGCTCTTCCTCGGCATCGTCATGATCTCCTTCTACTACGTATCCAAGGCCCACTCCGTGCCGGGCTACCTCATGTTGCGCTACGGCGAAGGGTCGCGCCTTCTCTCCGCCATCTCCTTCGCGGTAATGACCGTCCTCATGAGCGGCATCAACATGTACTCCATGGCCGTCGTCATGAAGGTGATCCTGGGCTGGGACATCCACTTCAGCATCCTGGTTTCCACAATTACCGTCGGCGTATATGTTGCGTTGGGCGGACTCCTCTCCGCCATCGTCAATGAAGTGGTTCAGTTCGTCCTGATCTGGGCCGGAACCCTCGCGATCCCCGTCTTCGGCCTCATTGAAACCGGTGGCTGGAACGGTATGGTCGCCCGCATCGCCCAGCGGTCCCCCTTGCAGGACTACACCCACATCTGGCGCAACATGGGCGCCGCCGCCGACAACCCCATGGGCGTTCACTGGACAGGCATCGTCTTCGGACTCGGCTTCATCGGCGCCTTCGGCTACTGGACCACTGACTTCCTCGTGGTCCAGCGCGTCATGGCCGCTCGCGACCTGCGCGCCGCCCGAATCGCCACCACCATCGGGGCGGCCTTCAAGATGCTCCTGCCCGCCATCGTGATCCTGCCCGGCTTGCTGGGCCTGGCGGTCTTACCCATGCGGCTCACGGGCGAGACCGAAGCCCTGACCACTGGAGGCCACAGCTTCAACGAAGTCATGCTGCTGATGATGGCCCGCTACCTCGGACCCGGCTTCCTCGGCATCGGCGTCACCGCCCTGATCGCCGGCTTCATGTCCGGCATGGCGGGTAACATCAGCGCCTTCGCCACTGTCTGGACCTACGACATCCACAAACCCGTCTTCGACCGGCTGGCCGGCGACGCCAGGTGCCTCCGGGTCGGCCGTTGGTGCACGGTGATCGGACTCGCTGCCAGCATTGGAGCCGCCTACCTGGTCATGCAGTTCGCCAGCATCATGGACTACGTGCAGGCCCTGTTCGGGTTCTTCATCATTCCGCTCTTCGGAACCGTGATCCTCGGTATGCTCTGGAAGCGCGCCACGCCGGCCGGCGGCTTCTGGGGCCTGCTCGCGGGCACACTCTCTTCCATCCTGCTGTGGCTGGTCGTCAAGATGAATCCGGCCGCGTTGGCCATCCTGGCGCTATCGCCGGATGCGCAGCCGATGGCCGAGAACCTCTACCGCTTCATCTGGTCGTGGCTGGTCTGCATGATCGTCACCATCGCCGTCAGCCTTGTCACTCAGCCGAAGCCGGACTTGGAATTGCAGGGCCTAGTCTACGGCTTGTCGGACATGCCCACCGAAGCGGGAATCCCGTTTTACCGCCGCTCAATCTTCGCGGCGATCGTGGTCGCCGCCTGCTTCCTGGCCCTGAATCTCATCTTCTGGTAGCTGTGTGGGGGCCCCGACCCGGAATCAGGCTCTATCTCTTAGAAACGGATTTACATCCCTGGAATACCGTAATAATGGAGTCAGCTCCGATGACACGCAAACAGCGAATGCAGCGCGCCTTGCGCCGCCAGCCGGTCGATCGCCTGCCCACACAGTCCAACTACACCAAAGTGATGGCGCGGACGCTCGTCGGTTATTTCCAGACGGACGAAGCCGCGCTGGGCGAACGCCTCGACAATCACCTGTTGCGCGTCGACCTCACCCATACCCGCTCCACCAACGCGGACGGCTCGATCGAATTCGACTGGTGGGGCGCTGGCTGGGACACCCGCACGGAAGGCTACTGGCACTCCTTCGCTCCTCTGCACGAGACGCTGGATCTCGACGCCTTTTCCTGGCCGGATCCCACCGAACCAGGTCTCCTGGACTCGGCAATCCGCACAATCCAACGCGACGGTGAACTTCAGTTCATCGCCCCCAACCTCGGAATGTGCCTCTTCGAAAGAGCCTGGGCTCTGCGCGGCTTCGATGCGTTTCTGATGGACATGATCGACCGCGTGGACTGGGTGGAAGACCTGCTGGACCGCATTACGGCCATCCAGTGCACGCTGGCCAGGAGGTTCGTCGCCGCCGGAGTGCACGGAGGATACTTCGGCGACGACTATGGCGCGCAGCGCTCCATGCTCTTCTCCCCGCGCCTGTGGCGGAAGCTCTACAAGCCCCGCCTCGCGCAGATGTTCGCGGTCTTCACGGACGCCGGCCTGCCGGTCATCCTGCACTCCGACGGCGACATCCGCGCCATCCTGCCAGACCTTGTCGAGATCGGACTCACCGCCTTGAATCCCGTCCAGCCCGAAGTACTCGATCACGCCTGGCTCTTCCGGGAGTACGGCGCCAGACTCAGTTTCTACGGTGGAGTTTCCACCCAAGGTGTATTGCCCAACGGCTCCCCCGAACAGGTTCGGGCCGCGACGCTCGCCTGTGCCCGCGACCTGGCGCCCGACGGCACCGGCCTGGTCCTGGGGGCATCCCACCGCATGCAGTCCGACATCCCAGTCAAGAACGTGGAGGCCATGCTCAATGCTTTCGACACTACCGTCCGTTGAATGGACCGTCGACTCGCTCGCACGCGCCCGGCGCATGGCTGAGGAGTTCCACCGCGAGTTCAGGGGCGAACCGGAACTCTGGGCGCGCGCCCCTGGCCGCGTCGACCTGATGGGCAGCCACACCGACTACAACCTCGGCTTCGTCCTCACGCTTCCAATCAGTAAAGACACCTGGATCGCAGCCCGCCACCGCGACGACGGCATCGTCCGCCTGCACTCCCTCAACCTGGAGGCCACTGACCAATTCCGCCTCGACCAGATAAACCGCGCCGCCGGCTCGAAGTGGCGGAACTACGTGCGCGGCGTGCCTGCGATCCTGCAGCAGGAGGGACTGAAGCTCAACGGCTGCGATGCGGTCGTGCACAGCACGGTCCCCCTGGAAAGCGGACTCAGTTCCTCCGCGGCACTGGAGTGTGCGGTGGCTACCATCTTTGAAGAACTTGGCGGCTGGCACCTGTCTCCTCAAAGAAAAGCTCAACTCTGCCAGAAAGCGGAAAACCAGTTCGCAGGCGTAAGTTGCGGCATCCTCGACCAGTACTCCGCCTGCCTCGGCCTGGACGGCTGCGCCCTGGTGCTCGACTGCCGCGATCTGTCGACACGCACCATCCACGTTGCGGAGAGCATCCGCATCGTCATCTGCAACACCATGAGCCCCCGCCGTTTGTCGGGCGGCGAATACGCCCGGCGGCGGTCAGAATGTGAACAGGGCGCGTCCCTGCTCGGCGTCAATGCCCTGCGGGACCTTCCGCCGTCGGTCCTTGCCTCCCGTCGCAAGGAACTCAGCGAAGTGGTCGCAAGGCGCTGCGAGTTCATCGTCGACGAAAGCGCACGCGTGGAACTGCTGGCCCAGGCGCTCTCCGACGATGACCGTGCATCGATCGCCAGCCTCTGCGCCGCCTCCTTCGCCGGAGCGCGAGACCTCTACGAGATCGTCTCCCCCGCCATGGAAACCATGATGAAGTGCATGCTCGCGGCCCCGGGCATCCTGGGCGCACGCCAGGCCGGAGCGGGCTTCGGCGGTTGTATGGTAGCCCTGGTCGACGCCGCCCAAACCGGAGCCTTCCGCGCTTCGGTCATCGATTCCTACAGCCGATCGACGCAGACGGCACCCGAGGTCTGGCCCGTCGTGGGCGCTCGCGGCGCAGAAGCATTTCACCTCTGAAGCCGGCCCGGCCGCAGTTCGCGCTTGCCCCGGCCTCTGGCCACCCACCACACTGAAGGAGATGCCAAGGACCGCCTGGGGCTGGTTGATCACGCCGGAAGAACTCGAATCCTGGACCCTCTCCCTGGACGAGACCCTGCTTGTCATCAACAAACCCGGTCACGTCCTCTGCCATCCTTCGAAACACGGCCCCTGGTCGAGCCTGGTCGGTGCGTGCCGTGAATACCTCTCCGCCGAAGTCCTGCACATGCCGTCGCGGCTCGATCGCGAGACCAGCGGACTCATGCTCCTGGCGCGTGATCGCGACCTCGGCTCCCGTCTCCAGCGAGCCTTCCAGCACGGCCAGGTCCGCAAGAGCTATCTCGCCATCCTGGAAGGTCATCTCAACCACCCCATCGAAGTCGACCAGCCCCTGGCCCTTTCGACGTCCTCGGTAGTCCGGCTGAAGCGCGCGGTGACGGAGGGCGGCCAGCAGGCCCACACCCGGTTCGAGCCCTTGGAGCACGCCGGTGGCTACACGCTCGCTCGCGTCCGCCCAACCACCGGCCGCCTCCATCAGATCCGCGTCCATGCGGCTCATATAGGCCACCCAATCGCCGGCGACAAGCTCTACGGCCCCGACGAGACGCTCTTTCTCCGCTTCATCGAACACGGTTTCGATGAACACATGCAGGCGGCCCTGCCCTTCCACCGCCACGCCCTCCACGCGGCGTCCCTCACTTTTGAACTGGAAACAGGCCCTCTGCATTTCGAAGCGCCGCTGGCACAGGATATGGCCGGCTTCTGGAGCAGCCTGCACCCCTCACCCGCTCTCGGAGTTTCTAGAATGGAAGAGCCCTGATTGTTCTCGTGGAGTGTCTTTCAATGGAACTGCCCGCCATCGGCTCAGCCCTCACTATCCAGTACAAACGAAACCCGACCGTCTATTCGGATCCCGCCCTCAGCCCGCGCCTCTACTTCGGCCGCGTCGTGCGGCACGAAGGCGAGTGGGGGTTCGTCGCCCTCTTGGGCAACTATGACAACGTCCCGCAGGAGACGTCCATCGAGTGGACCGGCGACGAGTCAGGCTGGGCGGATCGCGAATTCCATCAGCCTATCGAGACCATCAACTTCTCGCCCAGTGCCGATCAGATGGCTCTCGGCGATGAAATTGCCGCCTTGCCCGAAGAAGTACCTACCGCCGACAGCCCCACCCGCCCGGTGGAAGAACTGAGGCTCCGCTTCCTTGCCGCCGCCTTCGAAGCCGGCTGGCTGAACGAACTCGAGAAGCCCGTAGTCTTCTACTCCGACGATTTCCCGGATGCCTCCGCGACAGTCTCGCGCTGGAACCGCCAGGAACTGGCCAGCTTCGAGCTCAGCGACGACCGTGTCTACCTCGTCTGGCCCGTCGAAGGCCGTCCCGAGGAAGAGTGGGGCGTCGAACTCACCCGTCAGGAAGACGGAGTCTTCTACTCCAAATCAGAGGCCTTCGGAGACGAGTTCGAAGCCAAACTGGAGCACCGCGCAGGCTACCACGCCCTCATCGGGCTCTGGGGCAGCGACGAGTTCTTCAGTTTCTTCGGAGCCATCCTGCCCGACCCGAAATAATCACGCCAGGTCGATCAGGTACATCTGACGCCCGGTCCCGCCATGCGCGGAATCGATCACCACCTTGCGGCCGTCCGGGCTATACCGCGGATGCGTGTCGCAGCGCCATTCGCCCGTATACTCCTTCGGTGAAGGGAAACTGCCCAGAGGCACCTTCGTGCCGGTGGCCAGTTCGTACAGAAACACGTTCTGGTTGCGCTGCTTGTCGGGATACGTGTCGTTGAGGATGTAACGCCCGCCCGGCAAGTAGGTGCAGTGGCCGTTCACCGTCATGACGTCAGGACCAATACACTCCACCTGTTCGGTCCGGTCTTTGTACAGGTAAAACTTCTCACCCTTCGACGGATGCCATGCCCAGGCCAGGACGTGCTCCGGGTCGCGCCAGATGAAGTGCGACGTCTTGCCATACGGATCCAGGATGAACAACTCTTTCCCGTCGCGATTCGCCGTGAACATGCGCGTCGAAAAGCTCGTGCCTTCCTTATCACCCCGCCAGCGGTGCAGGAAGATGAACCGCGACCCGTCGGTGTTGTACAGCAGGTGATTAAACCAGTGTTTGGCGCCGTTGGAGTACCCGCCCGGATACGGGATGCGCGCAGCCTCGGCAAACGGAATCAGCAGTTCGGTGCGGCCCGAGGCCACGTCCATCCGCCAGATCCCCGCATCCTCCGGCACGAGCTTGTCCTTGTTCGGATCAGGCAGCCCCGCATACCCGTAACCCGGCCGGCAGTTGTTCAACCGCCGGAAATCCGGATAGATCGCGGTCTTCCCATCTGGACTCAACGTATACACCGGAGCAGGCAACTGCCGCGTCCGGCCCGTCTTCACGTTGTGGATCTTCGCAACGAAACGCCCGTCCACACGGTCGTTCCAGATCACCTCATCGCGCGACCCCGGCAGCCACTGCAGCATCGCCCCCTGCTGCCAGTTCCACGCGCGCGTCTCGCCAATCGTCTTCCACTGATCCCCGTTCTGCGTATCGATCACACCCAACTGGATCACATCGTCGGGCCGCGGAGACCGGTGCTCGAAGTCCACCTGCATTCCCAACACGTGGCGCGACGTCGGATCGAACTGGAGCTTGTCGTAGTAGCCGAACCAGTGAAATCCAGGCGCTTTCGTGATCGCCCTGATCTTCACCGGTTCGCCCTGCAGCAGGACAGCCGCGGACGAAAGGAGAAAACTGCGTCGGTTGAGCATCAGAAACCGACCAGCATACCTCCATCCACCGGCAGAACGACACCATTCACAAACCGCGCCGCCGGGGAACACAGATAGACGGCCGCCCAGCCGATGTCCTCGGGGACTCCGAACCGGCCTAGCGGAGTCCGGTCCAGCACTTTCTGTTTCCGCGCCGGATCGCCCGCCATCGCCTTCCGCGAGATGTCCGTCTCAATAAACCCGGGAGCAATCCCGTTCACGCGGATCCCCTTCGGAGACAAATCCACCGCCAGCGACCGCACCATCCCCAAATAGGCCGACTTGGCCGTCGTGTAAGCAAACACGCGCGGCACACCGAAAAACGAAGTCATCGAGGCCGTGAACAGGATATTGCCCCGCCCGCGCGAAACCATCCCCGGCGCCACAGCCCTCGTCAATGTGTACGCACCAGTCACATGCGTGTCCATCAACTGCCGGAACTCCGTCTCCTCGGTCTCCTCAATCGACTTCTTGAAATGGTTCCCGGCGTTGTTGATCAGGATCGAAACATCTCCGTACCGCGCCTTCACATCGGCCACCAGTTCGCCCGCGCGGCTGGTCTCGGCAATGTCGTGAACCGCAAAGCCGGCCTTCGGGCCCAGTTCCCCGGCGGCGGCCTGCAGATTCTCCTTGCGGCGTCCCACCAGGACTACCTGAGCCCCGGCCGACACCAGTGCGTGCGCCATCGCCCGGCCCAGGCCGGTGGCACCTCCTGTAATTAATGCGACTTCGCCTTCCAGTGAGAAAGCTTCCGCCAGAGACATGAACCCAGTGCTGTCTGACATAGTGGAGTGTTTACTGATATGTTAATTCACAGCTATGGAAAAAGCAGTAGCACTGGCAAAGTTCTCCTTCGGGATGGGTGACCGCTTCGCCCAGCAGGGCAAGGCTCAGCTGGCCGCCTGCGCCAAGGCCGCGGCGCTCGGCGCCGATATCATTCCAGTCTGGAACAAGAGCAATCGCGAGCACATGATCGTCGGCTCCAAGCCGCCCAGCGTGCGCGAAGAGGCCGATGCCGCCGTCGCCGCGCTCGGTTGGACAAAGCCCTATCACGTCGATGCCGATCACATCAATCTCGGCACCGTCGATGGCTTCCTCACTGCCAGCGACTTCTTTACCCTCGACGTCGCCGACTCCATCGGGAAGTCCGCCGAACCCGCCGCCGTCGATGCCTTCGTTCAGCGCCATGGCGACTTTGGAGGAGCCTTCGGCCTCACCCGGGACAAGGTCCGTGCGGCTGCCACCAAGTACCTGTTCGCCGCCGAGGACGCCGGCCGCATCTATCGCCGCATCGAGTCCGCACGCGGCGCCGGCACCTTCGTCACGGAAGTCTCCTGCGACGAAACAGACTCGCCCCAGACCCCCGACGAACTGCTCGTCATCCTGGCAGCTCTGGCCGACCAGAACATCCCGGCCCAGACCATCGCCCCCAAATTCACAGGCCGTTTCAACAAAGGTGTGGACTACGTCGGCGACCCGGCCCAGTTCGAACGTGAGTTCCTCGACGACATCGCCGTCATCGCGCACGCCGTGAAGGAATTCGGCCTGCCCGCCAATCTCAAACTCAGCGTTCACTCCGGCAGCGACAAGTTCTCCATCTACCCGGCCATCCGCCGAGCCATGCAGTCCACCGGCGCAGGCGTCCACCTGAAGACAGCGGGTACCACCTGGCTGGAAGAACTCATCGGACTCGCCGAAGCCGGAGGCGAAGGACTCGCCATGGCAAAACTCGTCTACGCCGAGGCCTTCGCGCACAGCACCGAACTCTGCGCCCCTTATGCCGCCGTGATCGATATCGACGGATCCAGGCTGCCCTCGCCGGAGTCCGTCAACAGCTGGAGTGCGAACGACTACGCCTCCGCCCTGCGCCACGACCAGAGCAACCCGGCCTTCAATCCCAACCTGCGCCAGTTGCTGCACGTCGGTTACAAAGTGGCCGCCAAGCTCGGCGACCGCTACCTGCAGATGGTCCGCGACTGCGAAGAGAGCGTCGCCCGCAATGTGACCGAGAACCTCTTCGACCGCCACATCGCACGCGTGTTCCTGTAATCCGCCTCACCCCCCAGATCGCCCGGGGCGTCCACAGTTCCGACTTCGGCGCCCCTTCCACCACTCCGCCGCCGGCCGGCTTCGCCGCATCTCCAGCCCCCCCGATGGAGCCACCCCTCCGCGAAGCACTATAATGGCCGTCATTGCAATGCTGGGCCGCATCCTTCTCCTCTCCCTCGTTTCCCTCTGCCTCCTGGCCGAGGACTGGCCGACCTATCACGGTAGCGCCGCCAATACGAAGTACTCCACTCTCGACCAGATCAACACAGCCAACGTCAGCCGTCTGAAACTCGCCTGGCGCTACGACACCGGCGATGCCTTCGAAGGCTCCGAGATGCAGTGCAACCCGATCATCGTCCGCGGAGTCATGTACGTCAGTTCGCCGAAACTGCGCATCCTCGCCCTCGACGCCGCCACCGGCAAGCTCAAGTGGAGCTTCGATCCCAACAAGAACAAACCGGTCACCGGCAAAACCCGCAATCGTGGCCTCAACTACTGGGAGAGCGGCTCCGACCACCGCCTCTACTTCTCGTCCAGCAACTGGCTCTACGCCCTCAATGCCGACACCGGCCAGCCCGTCCCCTCCTTCGGCACCGCCGGCCGCATCGACCTGCGCCAGAACCTCGGCCGCGACGCCAGCAATCTCTCCATCACCGTCACCACGCCCGGCGTCATCTACAAAGGGATCCTCGTCATCGGCAGCCTCGTGAGCGAAGGCTTGCCCGCCGCCCCCGGCCACATCCGCGGCTATGACGTCCGCACCGGCAAACTGCGCTGGATGTTCCGCACCATCCCCTCGCCCTCCGATCCCGCGGCCGCCACTTGGCCCAAGGGCGCCCAGGACTACATCGGCGGGGCCAACAGCTGGGCCGGCATCACCATGGACGAAAAACGGGGCATCGTCTATGTCCCCACCGGCTCCGCCGCCTTCGACTTCTACGGAGCCAACCGCGCCGGCGACAACCTCTATGCCAACTGCCTGCTCGCCCTGAAAGCCGAGACCGGCGAGAAACTCTGGCACTTCCAGTTCGTCCACCACGACACCTGGGACCGCGACCTGCCCACCGCGCCAACCCTGGTCACTGTGAATCGCGACGGCAAGCCCGTCGACGCCGTCGCCCAGATCACGAAGTCGGGTTGGATCTGGCTCTTCGACCGCGTCACCGGCAAGACTCTGTTCCCTTATGAGGAGAAGCCCGTTCCCCCCTCCGACGTTGACGGCGAAGTGTTGGCCAGGACCCAACCGCTGCCCCTCAAACCGGCCCCCTTCGCCCGGCAGGAGTTCACTGAGGATGAAGTCACCAACCGCACCAAGGAAGCCCACGACGTCGTCCTGGCGCGCCTGAAGCAGGTTCGCAGCGGACCACAGTTCACGCCCCCCAGCCGCCAGGGCACCGTCATCTTCCCCGGCTTCGATGGCGGCGGCGAATGGGGCGGAGCCGCCTACGACCCCCAGACCAACCTGCTCTACATCAACGCCAACGAGATGGCCTGGATCCTCCGCCTCGTCCCCAAGGACGTCGGCAAAACCGCCACGGGCCGCGTCCTCTACAACCGCAACTGCTCCGGTTGCCACCGCGAGGACCTCGCCGGCAGCCCGCCCGAGTTCCCTTCCCTCCAGAACCTCATCTCTAAACGCAGCGAAGCGCAGATCTCCCAGATCGTGCACAAGGGCGCTGGTCGCATGCCCGGCTTTGCCCACCTCAAAGAGCCAGCGCTCGACGCCATCATCCGCTACCTGCTCAAGGGTGAGGACAAAGAAGTGGTTCAGTCCGTTCCAGGGTTACCCTCCCCGATCGACCTCAAGTACACCATGGACGGCTACAACAAGTTCCTCGACCCCGATGGCTACCCAGCCGTTAAACCGCCCTGGGGCACGCTCAGCGCCGTCAATATCGACACCGGCGAGTATGCCTGGAAGATCCCCTTCGGCGAGTTCCCTGAACTCGTGGCCCAGGGAGTCCGCAACACCGGCAGCGAAAACTATGGCGGCGCCGTCGTCACCTCCGGAGGCCTCCTCTTCATCGGAGCCACCAACGCCGACAACAAGTTCCACGCCTATGACAAACGAACCGGAAAGCTACTGTGGGAGTTCACCATGGACGCGGCCGGCAATTCCACGCCCTCCACTTACACGGTGAATGGCAAACAATACGTTGTGATGGGCGCGGGCGGAGGCAAGTGGAAAGGCCACTCGGGCGGGTCGTACTACGCCTTTGCCCTGCCGGATTGAAGTGATACACTCCGGCCATGTCTCAGGTAGCCCAGGTTCTTGGCCCAATCATTGGTTTTGCCTACCTCTGCCTGCTGGCATTCCTGATTTGGCGCTTCTACATAATGACCAGGGACGTGGCCGACATGAAGCGACTGCTCCAATCGCTGGTGGACGAGCAAAAGAAAAAGGGCGCCACCCCGTTGCCGGAGCAGCGCCCTGATTCGCTCGAAAATTAACTAGAAGTTCACGACGCCCGCAAAGTCTTCCGCCTTCAGAGAGGCTCCGCCCACCAGCGCGCCGTCGATGTCCGGCTTCGCCATCAGGCCCTTCACGTTGTCGGGCTTCACACTGCCGCCGTAGAGGATGCGAATCGCGGCCGCTGCCTCGGCGCCGAACTTCGCCGTCACCAGGTCACGGATCGCCTTATGCGTATCCTGCGCGATCTCCGGCGTGGCCACCTTGCCGGTGCCGATCGCCCACACAGGCTCGTAGGCAATCACGATCTTGGCGAACTCTTCCGGCGTCAGGCCGGCGATCCCGCCATTGAACTGCGTCGCCAGCACGTCATTCGTACGGCCGGATTCGCGCTCTTCCAGGCTCTCGCCCACGCAGACCATCGGGATCAACCCGGCTTCCAGGGCCGCCTTGGTGCGCTTCAGTACCGTCTCGTCGGTCTCGTGGAAAAACTGACGGCGCTCGCTGTGGCCGATGATCACATACGTGCAACCGGCCGCCTTCAACATGGCCGGCGTAACTTCCGCGGTGAAAGCGCCTTCCTTGTTCTGCCAGTAGCAGTTCTGGCCACCAATACCCACGCGGCTGCCCGCAGCCGCATCCACGGCGGCGGCGATGTCGACAAAGGGAGGACAAATCGCGACGTCCGCATGCGTGGACGCAGCCACCAGCGGCAGGAACTTCTCGAAGAATGCTTTCGTTTCCGCCGGCGTCTTGAACATCTTCCAGTTGCCGGCCATCAAAGGAGTGCGCATGGTTCTATTTTAGCCTGTTTCCGGACCACTCAGTCTGAATCGGGGCGGGCGGATCACCACCCGCCCCATTCCAACCGCTTACGGCTTGCTCTGCGCGATCATGTCCACAATCGTCGACGTGAACGCATCGACGAACGGGCCGCCAAACGTATCGAAGTTCTCACGGGTCATGTAATCCACCAGGATGTCGGGATACACTCCGACGTTCTCCATGTGGTTGGCCGGCGGGAAGTTCGGCGTCGAGACCAGGTTCGCGCGGGTCACAAAGGTGCGGGTCACCCGTGCGATGCCTTCCGAATACGTGGTCGCATTGTATGCCCCGGGATTGCCGCCCCCGCCATCCGTCCTCATTCCAAGGACTTTGGCCCGGCCCGCATCCTGCAGCATCATCGTGAACGCCTCGCCGGACGAGAGCGTGAACTCATCCGTCAGCACCAGGATCGGCTTGTCATAGGCCGCCACGGCGCCCGTGGTGTCTACCGCCGGAGCGATGTTCTCGAACGTGTAACCGCAAACCGGCAGCGAACCCGTCCGTCCGCGATTCTCGCTCAACGCCTGCTTTACCTCATTCAGGTAAGCCTGATACAGGTCCTGGACCCATTGGGGAGCGTTGGCGTTTTTCGCCGACGTCAGGCTGCCGGAGAAGAAATTAACCCAGGTCTGCGTGGCCCGCATCTCGTAAGCAACACCGCGGAAAGGTTTGGTAAAAAGATACTGCTCCAGTGCCTGGGTGTAGCAGAGGCTGCCGCCGCCGTTGTTCATTACATCAATGACCAGACCATCCGTGTTCGCTTTGAGATAAGCGATCTCTGAAGCAAACTGCTTCAGGGCATTTGTCGAATTGGCCGGCGACATGCTCGGAATCCGGATAAAGCCGACATTGTAAGTACCGGCCTTGAAAGTGCCCGTCAGAAACTCGTCGGCCGATCCAAAGCCCAGACGGATTTTGAAGTTGGCGGGCGGATCGAAAACCGGATAGAAGAAGCCGAACCCGGCCGCATCCTGCTTCGTCTGAACACCCGACATCGTTTGCAGTTCCTGGTAGGGGCGCATATATTCCGGCACGGCTTCAATCTCGGGCACCGTCCGCTCACGCAGGATCCCGCGGTTGAACCGCGCCAACTGCAGCGCGCCGCGCTGCTCGTTCAGCGGATTCCGGCGTTCCATCCGCGACAGTTGACGATCCGGCAGCATTCTGCGCAGGTCGTCTGCTGACTTGGGATTCTTGACGGAGCTCAGATCAAACCCGGGCACCGGCCCGACCTTGATCATCGGCGTTCCGCTCTTCACCCACGGCACCGTATAGCTGGCTTCCACTCCATTTACGTCGCGGGTGACGATCACGGCCGAATCGCCGACCAGACCCGCGATCGGCATGAACGACTGGTACCGGTAAGTCAGCGAATCGGCCGCCAGCCGGCGCCGGGTGCTCGGGTTGCCCATCCCGTTCGCGGAATAGGGGATGAACTGCTGAATCAGATCTTCTACCGGAATGCCGTCCACGGAAACCAGTTCGTCGCCGATATTGATCGGAAACAGGCGGCGAGGCAAGGCGGTGCGGTCCACGCCTTCCACCAGAACTTTTCCGTCATAGATGTCCACCACGATCCGCATATCCGCGACGAAGTCCGAGGCGATATAGAATTCGTCGTGGCTGTCCTGCAGGCTCGCTACATAGCGCACACAGAGATCCAGGAACTCAATGTCACTCTTTGAATTCTTGACCTTCTCCACCCACGGTTTGACGTTGTAAAGGTCAAAGCCGATGACATCGCGCTTCCATTCATACGGGGCGTAGTTTTTTGCATACAAACCCGCCAGTTGTAGAAAGTCCGACACCTTCTGATCCGTCGTCAGTTGGCCGAAGCAAGCTGGCGCGAGACACAACAGGAACACCGCGGCATTTCTTAAAAGCATTCGTTCACCCTTTGTGGTTATTTACAAAATCACTACTCAGCAGACCCGGTCATTGGCAATAATAACCCGTTCCGCAAGCTGGTGCTGGACGCTGTGATATGCTCCCACCACCACCATGCTGCGCCGATCTTTCCTGCAGGCACTGCCAGCCGCTGCCTGGGCCGCGCAACACAGCGCGCCCCGTCCCAACATCCTGTATGTGCTCGCCGACGACCTGGGCTGGGGCGACCTCACCTGCTACAATCCCGAGTCGAAGATCCCCACTCCGAACCTCGACCGGCTCGCAACGCAGGGCGTCCGCTTCACAGACATGCATTCGCCCTCCTCCGTGTGCACGCCTACCCGCTACGGCATCCTCACGGGCCGCTATTGCTGGCGCTCGTCGCTCAAGTCCGGAGTCCTCCAGGGCTACTCCCCCAATCTCATCGAGCCCGGCCGGCCCACTGTCGCTTCCCTGTTAAAGAACGCCGGCTACAATACAGCCGCCTTCGGCAAATGGCACCTCGGCCTGGGCACGGCCGCGAAAACCGACTATTCGAAGCCCCTGCACCCCTGCCCCGTCGATCACGGCTTCGAGACCTTTTACGGGATCCCGGCCTCGCTGGATATGCCACCCTATCTCTGGGTCGACCAGGATCACGCCGCGGAACCGCCCTCCTCCGAAACTCCGGGCGACACCGGCTTCGGCGGCTCTCAGGGCCGCTTCTACCGCGGCGGAGCCATCTCGCCGTCCTTCAAGATCGATGAGGTCCTGCCCACCATCACCCGCAAAGCCGAAGAGTTCCTCCGGGCCCGCCGCACGGCCGCCAATCCGTTCTTTCTCTACGTGCCCCTCACCGCCCCGCACACTCCGTGGGCGCCTCTGCCCGAACAGAAAGGCAAATCCCGCGCCGGACTCTATGGCGACTTCGTTACCCAGGTGGACGACTCTGTAGGCCGCATCCTCGCAGCCCTCGAACAGTCGGGCCGTGCCGCCAATACGCTGGTCCTCTTCGCCAGCGACAACGGAGCCTATTGGAAGCCCGCCAACATCGAGGAGACCGGCCACCGCGCCAACGCCAACTGGCGCGGCATGAAAGCCGACATCTACGACGGCGGCCACCGCATTCCGTTCCTGGCTCGCTGGCCCGGACATATCACTCCCGGGGGCATCTCACCACAGCTCGGCTGCCTCACTGACCTGTGCGCCACGGCAGCCGAAGTGGCCGGCATCGGTCTGCCGCGTGATTCCGCGGAAGACAGCTTCTCCCTCGCCCCGGCCCTATTCGGCACGCGGCCCGTCACCGCCATTCGCGACACCGTGATCCATCACTCTGCCCAGGGACTCTTCGCCGTCCGCCGCGGACCGTGGAAACTGGCCCTGGGCCGCGGCTCCGGCGGCTTCACCCAGCCCGCCGCCATCACACCGGCCCAGGGTGAACCCCAGGGCGAGCTCTATAACATGGCCGACGATCCCCGGGAGACACGCAATCTCTGGGCCGACAAACCCGACGTCGTGAGATCGCTCACGGCGCTGCTGGACCAGTACCGCAGCGATGGCCGCAGCCGGCCGGTTCTGACGCGCTGACCCGCATGCGTAATAGAATGGCTGCTCATGCCTAACGGCAACACGCTCGTCCTTTATACGCTCTGCTCCATCGGACTCCTGCTGGTCCTCATCCTCTGGGCCCGCTTGCACGCCTTCCTCGCGCTGATGATCACGAGCATGGCACTCGGGGTGGCCTGCGGCATGAAACCGGTCCAACTCCTCAAGTCCATTCAGAACGGCTTCGGGGAGGCGTTGGGGTTCATCGCCGTCGTCGTAGCGCTGGGCGCTATGATCGGCCGGTTTCTCGAATACTCCGGCGGCGGACGCGCTCTGGCCGATTGGGTGCTGTCCTGCTTCGGACCGCGCAACGCCACCTGGGCCGTCCTGCTCTCGTCATTCCTCATCGGTCTGCCCATCTTCTTTGAGGTGGGCTTCATCATCCTTGTGCCGCTGGTCTACAGCCTGGTGCGGGAGTCGAAGAAGTCACTCCTCTATTACGGCCTGCCTCTCGCCGCGGCCCTGACAGTCACTCACGCCATGGTTCCACCGCACCCGGCGCCGGCCGCCGCTGCTCAACTGCTGGGCGCCGATCTTGGCAAGACCATCCTCTTCAGCATCGTGGTTTCGATCCCCATGGCCATCTCCGGCGGCATCTTCTACGGCCGCTGGATCTCCGCACGGCTCTTCATCCCTGTACCCGAACGCGCCGCCAAGGTAGTGGAGTGCTCCAACCGCCCCTCTCCGCCGGTGCCCCTCGTCATCCTGCTGTTGCTGTTGCCGGTCCTCCTGATCTTCGCCGCCACGCTGTGCAATACGTATGCGCTCCCCGGCAAGGAAGTCTTCGCCTTCTTCGGGCACCCCTTCACCGCACTAACGATCACAGCCCTGGCGGCCATGTTCTTCCTCGGCTTCCGCTGCGGGCTCAACCGCGCCGACATCGCCCGCATGGCCAACGACTCCATGGCCCCCATCGGAGCCCTGCTCGCGATCATGGGCGGCGGCGGCGCCTTCAAGCAGGTGATTGTGGATTCGGGCGTTGGACCTTACGCCGGCAAGATGTTGGCGGACTCAAACATGTCTCCGCTGGTCCTGGCCTATCTCGTGGCAGCGGCGATGCGCGTGGCACAGGGCTCCGCCACCGTGGCCATCATCACAGCCGCGGGCATCGTCGCACCCCTGGTGAAAGGCATTCCTGGCTACACGCCGGAGATGATCGTCCTGGCCCTCTGCTGCGGAGGCACCATCCTGTCGCACGTCAACGATGCCGGCTTCTGGCTGGTCAACCAGTCCCTGGAGATGACCGTCCCCCAGACCCTTCGTTCCTGGACAGCCATGAAGGTAATCACATCCTTCGTGGGCCTGGCCATTGTCCTCCTGGCACAGGCAATCTTCTTCCACTAAACAGCAGTGGCGCCAGAACGAATCCGGCGCCACTATCCAGCAAGTCCCAGGGGTAAAGCTGACAGCTGAAAGCTGAGAGCTGACCGCTATTCAGGCCGTTGTCTTCGAACAGAACCGGTCAAACGCTTCCACCAGGATCTTCGCGATCTCCGGAGCCTGGCGGCTCTCGATCTCAAAGCGGTGCAGCGCCCACACCAACTGGCCGTCACGAAACAAAGCCATCGACGGTGACGACGGCGGAATCCCCTTCAGGTGCTTCTCGCGCAGCGAGGCCGTAGCCGCTACGTCCGCACCCGCAAACACAGTGGCCGCCACGTCGGGGCGGTTCGCATGCTGGAGCGCCATGCCGATGGCCGGACGAGCCTTGCCGGCAGCGCAGCCGCACACCGAATTGGTGATCATCAACACAGTACCCGGCGTGGCCACGGTTTCATCCACCGCTTCGGGCGTCCGCGTTTCCACCACACCAAACTTCGTCAGATCTTCCCGCATGGGAATGATCAATGGCTCTGGATAAGGCATGCTTCTAGAATCTCACGAATCCTAACTGATTCGTACTGTCTCACCCGGCTTGGTCGTGTACTCGGTCACCTTGCCCCCGGTGCTCACTTTGCAGGTGCCCCCCAGGGTCGACTTCAGAGTCGCCGACTCCAGCTTCCCACCGCTCCACGACATATCCACGACATAGCCGCCGCGCGCATGCAAACCCTTGACGCTGCCCTGCCCCCAGGCATCCGGCAGGGCCGGCAACAACCGGATCACCCCGTTGTGGCTTTGCAGCAGCATCTCCGCAATCCCGGCCGCCCCTCCAAAGTTGCCGTCGATCTGGAACGGCGGATGCGCGTCGAAAAGGTTCTCATAGCTGCCGCCGCCGGACGAGTAATTCGTTTTCGTGACGTTCGAACCCACTGGAGCCAGCAGCATCTTCAGCAGCTTGTGCGCCCGGTTCCCGTCGCCCAGCCGCGCCCACAGGTTGATCTTGTACGCCAGCGACCACCCTGTCGAGGCGTCCCCTCTGACATCCAACGATTTAGCCGCCGCCTTCGCCAGTTCGGGCGTCCCGTCCGGTGTGATCTCGGATCCTGGATACAGTCCCCAAAGATGCGAAACGTGGCGATGATGCGGCTCCGGCTCGGGATACTCTTCCAGCCATTCCATGATCCGGCCATCCGAACTGACCCGTGTCGGGGCCAGACGCGCCCGTTTCTCCTCGAGCTCCTTACGGAAGTCCGCATCGATGCCCAGGACCTTCGACGCCTCGATGCACGCTCCGAACAGGTAGCGAAGCAACTGCATGTCCACCGCCGGCCCCATGCACACGTGCGCCCGCTTTCCGTCCGGCAATTGGAACGCATTCTCCGGTGAATTGGCCGGAGCCGTCACCAGCCATTTGTGCGAGCGCTCCTCGATCAACATATCGGCGTAGAATCGCGCCGAACCCTGCATCACCGGATACAGCTTCTCGAGATAAGCCTTGTCCTGCGTGAACAGATAGTGATCCCACAGATGCTGGCACAACCACGCCGACCCGCTCGTCGTCGCGCCCCACGACGCGCTCTCGCCGGGGGAGGTGAAGCCCCACGGATTCGTGACCACATGCGCCACCCAGCCCCGCGCGTTGTAGTAGGCCTTGGCCGTTTTCGTGCCCGGTTCCACCAGCGATTCAATCAGCGCAAACAACGGGGCGTGCAGGTCGCTTAAGCCGCCCGATTCCGCCGGCCAGTAGTTCATCTGGACGTTCACGTCCAGGTGCCAGTCCGAGTTCCAGGGCGTCTCCAGCTCTTCTGCCCAGACTCCCTGGAGATTAGCGGGGAATCCGCCCGGCCGCGACGACGAGATCAGCAGATACCGGCCGTATTGAAAGTAGAGGGCCGCCAGCCCCGGATCGGCTGCGCCTTCAAAGACTTTAATCAGCCGCTTCGGTGTCGGCAGGTCATTGTTGCCGGGGCCCAGGTCCATCGCCACCCGCTGGAAATACTTTTTGTAATCCGCCTGATGCGCGCTGACCAGCCCGACATAGGTGCGCCGCGCCAGCTTCAGCATGTCCGCCCGCGTCGCCGCCACCGGATCCTTGACGTTCCGGCCCGCAAACCCCTGATAGTCCGTCGCCGCCGTCACAAACAGGATCGCCGCGTCGGCGCCCTGCACCTTGATCGAGTCTCCGTCCACGGTCATCGAGCCGCCGCGCACCATTAGCCGCAGCCTGGCGGCGAACTTGACACCCTTCCCATCGGTGCCGTTGTCTAACTGCCCTGTCATCAACAGCGTGTCGCGGCCTTCAACCTTCACTGCCGCCCGCTCCGGCCGGTCCAAATTGGCTTCGAACGTCAAAGAACGCAGTTTCGACGCAGTCAGCCGCACGATGATTGCCTGGTCCGGAGCGCTGACAAAGGCATCGCGTGTGTACTTGATCCCGTCCTGTTCATACTCCACCAGCCCCATCGCCGTCTCGAGGTCCAGTTCCCGGCGGTAGTTCTTCACTTCTCCGCCCTGGGGAAATTTCAACAGGAGATTGCCCAGGATCTGGTACCGCCCGAACGGCACAATCCCTCCCTTGGGATTGTGGGAGCCCGCTCCCTGGCAGATGAAGTTCTTGTTGACCAGGGCCTCGGCTTCGAAGTTCTTGCCGTCCAGCAGCAACTGGCGAATCTCGGGCAGTACGGCGGCGGCATTCGGCCGGTCGGCATCCTGCCGGCTGCCGGCCCAGACCGAACTCTCATTCAGGACAATGCGCTCTTCCGGAACCCCGCCGAAAACCATCGCCCCCAGCCGCCCGTTGCCGAGCGGCAAAGATTGCTGAAACTTCTGGCCCGGCTCATCGAACCAGATCCGCAATGGGCTCTTCTTCTTCACCGGCGGCACCGGAGCCGCCGCAGCCGCCACGGGCAGGCTCTGCAGGAACGTGCGTCTGCGCATCAGTCAATCTCCTCTTCCGGTTGCGGACTGTCTACTTGTAGAGACCCTTCAGATCGTTGAGGCGGACACGCCACGGGTCGGCGAAGGCGGTGAAGCCATTCCACATGCTGACCTTAGTGCCCTCCACGTTGAACCAGCGGACGGGTACTTCCAGCACGCGGAAGCCATGCTTCTTCGCGATATACAGGATCTCGACATCGAACCCGAACCCTTCGCTCTGCTGGCGCGCCGCCACCACACGCGCGGCCTCGTGACTCAGCATTTTGAAGCCGCACTGTGTGTCCCGGTAGGGCAGGCCTGTCGCCAGCCTCATCAGCAGATTAAAGGTACGCCCGGCCAGTTCGCGGGCAAACGATTGGTGCCGCCCGACCAGCGAGCGGTCCAGAGCCCGCGACCCGATCGCGCCATCGGCCTTTTCCCGCAGCACCGCCGTGATCAGCTTGTCGAGTTCGGCAATAGGAGCGGATAGATCGGCGTCCGTGAACAGGATCCAGTCGCCTTTCGCCTCCTGCATGCCGTGCCGCACCGCATAGCCTTTGCCACGGTTGCCAGGATTCGATACCAGCCTCACGCGGCTGTCCCGCGACGCTGTCTCGCGTACGATTTGCGCTGTCCGGTCCTTCGATCCGTCGTCGACAACCAGCACTTCCACAAAGTCGAAACCCTTTGAATCTAAATAGGTTTTGACCGCCTCGAGGCTATCTGGGAGACGCTGTTCTTCGTTGTACGCCGGAATGATGATCGAAAGAGACCGCAAGCTCCCTATTATAATGGGGTTTTCCCTAGGAGTTTGCTTTGTCCCTGGAACAGGAACTGTTCGAACAGCGCTTCGCGCGCATCCGTGAAATCGCCGCCCTGGGTTACCGGCCCTACGGCCAGCGCTTTGACTTCTCCCACACGCTCGGCGCCATCCTCGCCTCCTATTCGGAGAAGACGGCCGAAGAGCTGGAAGCGAATCGCGTCACCGTCAAAGTCGCCGGCCGCATCCAGACCATCCGCCGCATGGGCAAAGCCGGTTTCACTCACATTCAGCAGTCCGGCGAGCGCCTCCAGGTCTACATCAAGAAGGACGCTGTCTCCGAGAACGAATACAAGCTCTGGCAACTGCTGGACTTGGGCGACATCATCGGCGTCGAAGGCTACCTCTTCCGCACGCGCACCGGGGAACTCTCCGTGCACGCCGAAACCGTCACGTTCCTCTCCAAGAACCTGATGGGGATGCCCGAGAAGTACCACGGCCTGGAAGACGTCGAGATCCGCTACCGCCAGCGCTACCTCGACCTGATCGCCAACCCCGAGGTGCAGCAGGCCTTCCAGACCCGAGCCAAAGTCGTCCGCTCATTCCGCCGCCAGTTGGAAGAGCGCGGTTTTACAGAAGTAGAGACGCCCATGATGCAGTCGCTTTACGGCGGCGCCGCGGCGCGTCCCTTCATCACCCACCACAACACGCTGGATATCGATCTTTACCTGCGCATCGCGCCCGAACTCTACCTCAAGCGGCTCATCGCCGGCGGCATGGAACGCGTCTTCGAGATCAATCGCAATTTCCGCAACGAGGGCGTCTCCACCCGGCACAACCCCGAGTTCACGATGCTCGAGTTCTACCAGTCGTATGCGGACTACCGCGACCTCATGCAGCTCACGGGCGACCTGCTGAAGCAGGTGGCGCTCGATGCCACCGGCAATACCGTCGTCGAATACCAGGGCCAGCAGCTCGACTTCGGCAACGTCCGCCGCTACTCCATCCGGGAGGCGGTCTGCGAATACTGGAAGGGTCCGGTGAAGCCGTCGATGGACAATGTGCGCGATCCGGAATGGCTGCTGGCGCACTCGGAAAAGACCACGGCCGGCGAGGCGCTGGTGGACATCTTCGAGCGCCATTGTGAAGATGCGCTCATCCAGCCCACCATCATCCACGAGTACCCGGTCGAAGTTTCACCGCTCGCCAAGCAGAACCCCGAAGAACCGGCCATGACCGACCGCTTCGAGGTCTTCGCCGCCGGCATGGAAATCGGCAATGCCTTCACTGAGTTGAACGATCCCGACGAACAGCGGCGGCGCTTCGAGATGCAGCTCTCCATGCGCGAGAAGGGCGACGACGAAGCCCACCAGATGGATGAGGATTACATCCGGGCTCTGTGCTACGGCATGCCGCCCACCGCGGGCGAAGGCATCGGGATCGATCGTGTGACCATGCTGATGACCAACGCGAAGTCGATTCGCGACGTGATTCTCTTCCCGCTGCTGCGCCCGGAAGGCGAGATCGGGATTGCCCAATGGCTGCGTGAAGCATCCGCCAAGTGACCAGGGCCTTTGAACTTTTCGTCGCCTCCCGCTACCTGAGGGCCAAGCGCCGTCAGGCCGTGATCTCCCTGATTACCGTTATCTCGGTGATCGGGGTGGCGGCGGGCGTCATGGCTCTGGTTATCGCGCTGGCTATCAACAACGGTTTCCGCACTTCGCTCGAACGCAGCCTGCTGGGCGCCACGCCGCACGTCGTGCTGCTCGAAAAGGAACCCAGCTCGGGCATCGCCAACTGGCGCGAGTTGTGCACCAAACTGGCCAAGGTCCCCAATGTGCGGAGGGCCGCGCCGGCTCTCTACGGCAAGGTACTGGCCGCCGGGCCTCTACAGTCCGCCGAAGCGACGATCAAGGGCATGCCGCTGGATGGACAGGACTTCCGCGAGCACATTACAGCCGGCGAGGTGGGCGACCTGAGCAATGTCCGCGGCCTGCCTGGAGTCGTGCTGGGCACCCATCTGGCGCGCCGCATCGGGATGCGGGTCGGTGACGTCGTCCGGCTCATCAGCCCTCAAGGCGAATTGACGCCCTTCGGGTTGCGGTCCTCCCAAACGCGCTTTCGAGTCGCGGCCCTCTTCGAGTCGGGCTTCTACGACCTCGACAACCAGTTCGCCTTCACCACCCTGCCCGCCGCCCAGAAGCTCTTCTCCCTGGGTGATGTCGTCAACTCAATCGAGTTGAAGGTGAACGATCTGGAAGCAGCGCCGGAAACCGCCCGTCTCGCCGAAGAACAAGCCGGCAAAGAACTAGGCGCCACGAGTTGGATGGAGCAGAACCGCCAGATCCTCAATGCGTTAAAGATGGAACGCATCGTCTCCGTGGTGACCATTTCGCTCATCCAGTTGGTGGCGGCGCTGAACATTCTGACGGCGCTCTTCATGAGCGTGATGGAGAAACGCCGCGACATCGCGGTCCTGCTGTCCATGGGCGCCCGGCGCCGCCAGATCGCCCGCATCTTTATCGCGCAGGGACTCATGATTGCCGCCGCCGGCATTGTCCTGGGCCTGACGCTCGGCTACGGCCTTTCGTACCTGGCCGACCACTACCGGCTCTTTGCGCTGGACGAGGAGATCTACTCCCTGTCGTATGTGCCGTTTGAAGCGCGTCCCATCGACGCGCTCTGGATCTCAGCGACCGCGCTGGCCGTGACGCTCGCGGCCACTCTCTACCCCGCGCGTTCCGCAACGAAGATCACGCCGGTGGAGACGCTGCGCTATGAGTAGCAAGGACTCCGGACCGGCCCTGTGGACTGCGGTCAGATCGCCATTCCCAGGCCCACCAGGTTTGCCGCCAGGATGATGATCAGCATGCCGATCCAGAGGATCACGATCGGGCGGCGCTTCACATGGGCCCATTCGCCTAACGCGAGGCCCACAAGACCGCCGAACAACACGTAGCCGCTCATGTGGAGCATCCAGTTCACGTAAGAAAGGTTTTGCGGAATGTTCGCCGCGCCCCAGGCGTAGAAGAAGAACTGGAGGTACCACATGGTGCCGCCGGTCGCCGCCATGATGCCGTTCTTCAGATTGGCCGCCAACGGCTGCGAGAGGTCCGCCTTGATCGACAACTCGCTCCGCATCGCCAGGCGTCCGAAGCAATAAGCAAAATTGATCAGCGCGCCGCCGCCCATGATGATCACATAGCTCGGCAGGGCCGCATAAAGCGGATCCACGCCCAACTGCAGGGCGGCCTGCTCAATTGGCTTCGATGCGTCAATCGCGAACGACATGCCGGAAGAGAAAAAGCCGCACATCAGCGCCAGCAGCAGGCCCTTCTTCAGATCGAACTCGGCGGCCGTCACACCCAACTGCTCTTCCTTCTGGTGCCCTGCATAGGTCACCACCGCCACCCCCACCAGCGCCACCAGGATGCCGGCCAGTGTCACCAATCCGTTGTTCGACGTGAACAGAAACAGGAACTGCCCGTGCAGAAACGGTGGCAGCAGAGTACCGACAACCAGCGTCGTGCCGATGGCGATGCCGATGCCCAGCGACATCCCCAGGTAACGCATCGTCAGCCCGTAGTTCACATTGCCGACACCCCACATGCTGCCAAAAAGAAACGCCTTCCAAACGACGCTGGAGTCCAGAGCGGCATAGAACCCCCGAAAGTCAGGCAAGAGGAAAAAGCTCACCAGAATGGGGAGCAGAACCCAGGAGAAGATCCCGGCTACCGCCCAGGTGGTCTCCCAGGACCACTTCTTCACTTTTCCAATCGGAGCGTAAAACGAGGCGGCCGACGCGGCGCCCACCATGTGCCAGCCAATGGCGCTGATAATCGAATTCACTCAGACTCCTCTTCGACGTGGACCCAGCCGGCCGAGGCCCCGCACCGGAAACCCAATCTCGGCAGATCGCACCAGGATCGTGACAAGCCAAGCAACTACATTACTTCATTGCGAAGCCCGTTCTGATTCCCCCAGCGACAAATCGCCCGTTCGTGGCTGAGGGCGTGGCTCGCGATGAGGGCAAATCGAACGGACGAACCCAATTTGAATCAATCTAGACTTACTCTATCTAGATATGTATTTTTTAGTTGACATACTATGTCTACTAACGGTACTTTGGATCTAGACACAACGCCGATGACTCTCCCAACCCATCGCCGCCTGCAACTTCCGGTTGACCATACAGCCGGCTGTTGCTGTTGTTGAACCCGCCTCAGCTCAATTCCCAGCCCTTTCGCCGCAGTCGTCAGAGGAGCCTCTTTATGCCCGAACTCATTGCCCAAACTCTCTCTGTTTCTACCTTCGAACAGTCCATCCTGCATGAAATCAGCCACATAGCGACCACTGCCCCTGCCTTCACGTGGGCAGTGGAGAAAGTTCAAGCACTGCTCCAGCGCAAAGCCGGTCTGAAGTTGCTGTTGGTCGATCTGGAGGCGGCATCACCGCTCGCGAAACAGGAAGTGCAGCAGTTCCTGGCTGTCCCCAACCAAGCCAAGCTGCTATACACCTCGGCCCTGAGGGACAAAGGACAGGAGATCGGGCGGCTTGTGGCCGGCTTCGCCGACCCGCCGCTTTCGCCGGAAGCTGCCCAGCGTCTTGCGAGATTCCTGGGCGAGCAACTGGGCTCCCTGCTGGGGCGGGCGCGCCTGCGATCCCGCCGCAGCGGTCTGCGGCAGGAACTGGAACAACTTAAGGCGCGGCTAGACGGCCGCAAGACCCTCTCCCGGGCGGAAGGACTCCTTTCCAGCCGGCACGGGCTCACCTCCCAGCAGGCTCGGGCCTGGCTGGAATCGCAGAGCCGGGCGAGCGGCAAACCCGTCACCGTCCTGGCCGAACAACTCGTCCTGCTGCACACCCGCGCGGTGCGGCTGAGCGCCTAACCCGATGCAACTCACGCGCAAAGAGTTTGTGATCAGCCTCGCCGCCGCCGCGGGCCTGCCGGCCAACGGACCTTTGAAGATTCTCCTGGTCTTCGCCCACCCCGATGACGAGTCCGTCGTGGCCGCCACGGTCTACCGCCTGACGCACGAACTCGGCGCCATCGCCGACCATGTTGTCATCACCAACGGAGAGGGCGGCTATCGCTACTCGAAACTGGCCGAATCCCTTTATGGGGCTTCTTTGACGGACGAAGCCACTGGCCGTGCCCGGCTGCCGGAAATCCGGCAAAGGGAAACCCGCAACGCCGGCCGGATCCTGGGCGTCCGCAGGCATTACTTTCTCCAGCAGCGGGACGAGCGCTTCACCCTAGATTCCAGCGAAGCGCTGGATCGCCTTTGGGATACGGCGTTCATCCGGCACCGCCTGGTAGCGCTGCTGGAGGAGGAGCGCTACGACGCGGTGCTGACGCTCTATCCCGAGCCCTCCACTCACGGTCATCACCAGGCAGCCGCATCGCTGGTGCTGGATGCCGTCGCGGCGCTTCCTGACGCCGCGCGGCCGGCGGTTCTCGGGGCCGTCACTGCCCCCAACGGCCCCGATCCCCGCGCCGATTTCGTCCTGAATCGCCATACGCCACTACCCCAGAACCGCGAGTTGGACTATTCCATCGTCGTGAACTGGGTTATCGCCGAGCACAAATCGCAAGGACTCCTGCAGCGCGACTGCAATCGCTTCGACAGTGAGGTTTTCCACCTCCTGAACGGCGAACGCCGTGAGGCCGCTCAGCAGGTATTTCAACGACTCACTTCCGGAGATCACCAGTGAACCTTCGACTCCCTCTCGTTGCCGGAGCCCTGCTCACGGTACTATGCGCTCAAACCGGCACCAGTGTATTGACGGGAACGGCCACCGACGCCAGCGGCTCCGCCCTGCCAAATGTCGTCATCACCATCACCAACAACGACTCCGGAGCCCGTTCCTCGAGCGTGACCAACGAATCCGGCACCTATCGCCTGGGTTCTTTGTCGCCCGGCAGCTACAAACTCGAGGCCGAACTTGCGGGCTTCGATCGCTTCGTGCGCAGTCCCATTCCGTTGAATGTCAGCCAGGTGCTGGCGGTGGACTTCTCGCTACAACTGGGCCAGACCTCAAATACGGTCACGGTCCAGGAAGACCTGCCGCTGACCGAGACGCAAAGCTCCAGCACCGGCCAGTTGGTGAACCGGCGCATGGTGGCGGGATTGCCGATGCCTAACCGCGCGGCCACATCCCTGGTCGCGCTGGCTCCGGGCGTGGTCATGATCGATTCCGGCCAGGGCGCGGAGAACTACCCGGTGTTCGCGATTGCCGGCGGCCGCGCCCGGAATCAGAACTTCACCCTGGATGGTGGAAATGTGACGAATGCGGTTGGCTTGACGAGACCGCAACAGATGACTTCGCTCCCGATGGACGCCATGCAGGAATTCCGCGTGATCTCCAACAACTACTCCGCCGAGAACGGCCATTCCACCGGTGGGGTGATCACGCTGTCCACGCGTTCCGGCACGAATGAGTACCACGGCAGCGTCTTTGAATTCCTGCGGAACAACGTCCTGGACGCCCGGAACTTCTTTGCCGCCGAACGCCCACCGCTGCGGCTCAACCAGTATGGCGCCTCCCTGGGCGGGCCCATCCAGAAGGACAGGACGCACTTCTTCCTCACCTGGGAACAGACCCGCCAGGTGTCGTCCACCATCGCCCTCCAGACCGTGCCCACTCTCAGCCAGCGGGCGGGCGACTTCTCCGGCCTGCCGGCGATCTTTGACCCGGCCACGACCGTTGGACGCGTCCGCCAGCCGTTCCTGAACAATACGATCCCCGCCAGCCGGTTTGATCCGGTGGCCCGCAATGTGCTCGGCTACTATCCGCTGCCCAATCGCGCCGGGTCCGCCAACGGAGCGAACAACTACGCCGCGAACGCCAACTCCTCATTGACCAGAAACATCGTGGTGGGCCGGTTGGATCACCAGTTGCGTCCCTCCGACCAGCTCTCGGCCCGCTATTACATCAATGATTCCTACATTGCCAATACAGGCTCGTTCGCCAACCCGGTCGCGGCGCCCGACGCCAACTGGAACGACGCCCGCATCCAGAGCATCCTCGCCGGCCACACGCACATCTTCCGCCCGGACCTGGTGAACGAACTGAAAGTCTCTTATCTGCAACGCAAGTTCATCGACGACCGCTTTGGCGCGTTCGAGAATCTGGCGGCCAAGGTGGGATTGACGGGCGTCAGCGCCGCGGCCTTCCCCAACTTCAACCTGCCCGGGTATGCGCCGCTCTCCTCGAACTCGATGTCGCGCCACCAGTCGCCCATCCGCGACACTCAGTTTCTGGAGTCGCTGTCCTGGCTGCGCGGCAAGCACGCCTTCAAGTTCGGAGCCGAGTACCGCATGGGTTCGAACAACGAGACACGCGACCGCACGTCCTCAGGCAGTTTTGGCATCACTCCGCTCATCACCGGCCTGCCGGGCGTGGCCAACACCGGCAGCTCCCTGGCGTCTCTCCTCCTGGGTGAGGTGAACTCGGTGAACATCCAGGCCTCCGATCCGATCCTGTCGAAAGCCTCCTACTGGTCCTGGTATGTGCAGGATGACTGGCGCGCCACTTCCAACCTGACCATCAATTATGGGTTGCGATGGGAGTCCGAACTGCCGCGCTATGTGGAGAACAACGCGCAGAACTCGTTCGACGTCTCGGCCATGAACCCGGTGTCGGGCACACCGGGCGTCGTCACCTTCTCCGGAGTCGACGGCGTGCCGCGCCGGGCGTTCCGGACGGACCTGAACAACTGGGGTCCGCGGCTGGGCTTTGCCTGGAAAGCGGCGCATGGGTTTGTGGTGCGCGGCGGGGGCGGGGTCTTCTACGGACCCACTGTCAGCAACACCATCGGGGACACAGCGTCTACGGGCTTCTCCGATGCGATTTCTCTGGTGGTGCCGCAGGCTGATTTCCAGAGCGCGATTCAGCTGCGCAACGGAGTGCCCGTTTTGCCGCGGCAGCCTCTCAACGCCGGCTTCGGCGCCGTCGGCCCGGGCCAGAAACCGAACACGTCCGTGGGCTTCTTCGAGCGCGACCGGCCCACGCCGATCAGCTACCAGTACAACTTCAACATCCAGCGCGAACTTGCCGGGGGCACGGTGCTGGAGACCGGCTATCTAGCCAACGTCTCCCATCACCTGACGGCGAACGATCTGACACTGAACCAGGTCCGGCCGGAACTGATGGGCGCCGGGGACGCGCAGGCCCGCCGGCCGTTCCCGCAGTTCAGCAACGTGTACTGGATCAATCCGGCCATCGGGAACTCGACCTATCATGCCGGCTTCCTCCGCACGGAGAAGCGCTTCTCGCGAGGCATGTCGTTCCTGGCGCACTACACATTCTCGAAATTCATCGACGACGTGGCCTCGGGCAATGAGTACGGCGATCCGCAGAGCTACATGGACGCCTACAACCGGCGCCTCGACAAAGGATTGAGCGGCTCGGACGTAACGCACCGCACCGTGGTCAGTGCGCTGTACGAAGTGCCGGTGTTACGCGGACTGTGGAACAAGGCGTTGGGCGGCTGGCAGGTGGGCACGTTCGTCACGCTGCAATCGGGCGCGCCGTACACGGTGGTGACCGCTGCCAACACGACCAATGCGTTTCCGGCCGGCGCAACGCGGCCCGACCTCATTGCCGAACCCACGGCGGGCACCCGGACGCTGTCGCGCTGGTTCAACACGGCCGCCTTCCAGGCTCCGCAGCAGTTCATTTTTGGGAACAGCCCGCGGTCCGGCCTGCGCGGCCCTTTCCAGAAGTCAGTGGATGCGACGGTCTCACGGCAGTTCCAGCTGAGCGAGCGATTCCGGACAGACCTGCGCGGCGAGTTTTACAACCTTTTGAACACGGTGAACTTCGACGTGCCGGGCCACACTTTCGGCGCGGCCGACTTCGGCACGATTCAGAGTGCCCGTCCGGCGCGCACCATTCAACTGGGCTTGCGGTTCAGTTACTAGGCGTCAGGCGATGCGCCGGGATTTGGCCTGGTAGAGTTGCTCGTCGGCGCGGCGGAAAATGGAATCGGGGGTTTCGCCCCGCTTCCATTCAGCCACGCCGATCGAGGCGAGGATCATCACTTTGATCCAGGCTCCATCGGCCTTGAAGGTGTACTCTTTGTTGAACTGGAGCCGGATCTGCGAGGCCCGCTCGTTCGCCTTGGCCAGACCGCAGTCGGGCAGGATGGCCAGGAACTCATCGCCGCCCCAGCGGCAGATCGTGTCCTGCCCGCGGACCGAGGAAGAGAGACGCTGAGCGAACTCGATGAGCACATTGTCGCCCGCCTGATGGCCCCAACGGTCGTTGATCCCCTTGAAGCGATCCATGTCGAACAGCAGCAGCGAGAACTGGCGTTTGTTGGCGATGAGGCCCTGAATCCGGTGTTCCCCAGCCCGCCGGTTGGCGACCTTGGTGAGCGGATCCGTATTGGCCAGTTGCTCGGATTCGTCCAACCTGCTGCGGAAGGTCCGCAATTCCTCGCGCAACTGCTCCACTGCCTCTTCAGATCCCTTATGGACCTGCACCGCCACCTGCCGCAGCTCCACGATCTCGCGGGCCAGCCGCTTGCGGATCTCCGGCAGGTCGGACATCTGAGAAATGGCTTCCAGGTTTCTGGTGAACTCAGTCAGCTTGGAACTGTTCGTCTGCCCCTGCGCGGCAACGACCGCAGCCACCTGCGACAGGCATAAGAGAACCTTTTTGACTTCCTTCTCCTGCTGCCCAAGCAGCCGGCAGGATTTCTCCATGTACGATGCGAGTTCCTGCTCCAGCCGGACGCGCGCCGTCCTCAACGAATCGAGCGTGATCGACTCACTGAGTTCCTCCGATAGTGCGCGCAGTTCTCTGCGATGATGGGCGGCCAGCGTCTCGGAAACCGGAACGAGGGACTCGCTGATGCTGTTGACTGCCGCCGCGTAGCTCGACTCGAGTTCGGAGCACAGACGATGACGATCGTCTGCTTCCAAGATGTGCTTTCTCAAAGAGATCATGTACCACCCAACCGTTTGCTTTCCTGAGGATCATCGGCAGTTTGTGTCGCGGACTTAACAGAAACTTCCATTGAGTCTTCCTAATCTAAATTAGGACTGTTTAGTGCTGAATCAGAAGGTAGGTTGCGGGCCGAAGTCGAGCCTGGCGCGCGGCAGGCTATCCTATAGAGCACCCGCCTCATGCCCACAACAAGCACCTCCGAACGCCTGACCTCTCTGGACGCCTTTCGCGGCGCCACTATGGCGCTGATGGTTCTGGTGAACAACGCCGGAGATGGCGATCATACCTACGCTCCGCTCAACCATGCGGAGTGGCACGGCTGGACATTGACCGACACGGTATTCCCGTCCTTTCTTTGGATAGTCGGCGTCGCGATGACACTCTCCATGGCCAAGCGGCTGGCCAACGGAGCGGCAAAGATGCAACTGCTGAGGCAGGCGGTGCAGCGCGCTCTTGTGATCTATGGCCTCGGCCTGCTGGTGTATGCGTTTCCGCATTTCCATCTTTCGACGCAGCGGGTGCTGGGAGTGCTGCAGCGGATCGCGATCTGCTACCTGATTGTCACTGTCATCTACCTTACATGTGGGATTCGCGGCCAGATTGCCTGGATTGTCGGCCTGCTGGGTTCTTACTGGTTACTGATGGCCTATGCGCCGGTGCCCGGATTCGGCAGCGGACGGTTGGATGTCGAGGGCAACTTCGCGCATTACATCGACAGCATTGTGCTGGGCAAGCATAACTATGCTTCAACGAAGACGTGGGATCCGGAGGGCATCGTGAGCACTTTGCCCTCGATCGCGACTGCCCTGTTTGGAATCATGGCGGGCCACATTCTGAAGCTGCGCAAGGAACTGGCGGAACGCACGAACTGGCTCTTCCTCACCGGCCTCGTGCTGATCGCCCTGGGCCTGATGCTCGATCCCTGGCTGCCCATCAATAAGAAGCTGTGGACCAGCTCCTTCGCGCTCTTCATGGCGGGCCTGGATTTCGTCGTATTTGGAGCCTTTGTCTGGCTGGTGGATGCGCAGGGCTACAAGTGGTGGACACGGCCGTTCGTCATGCTGGGCATGAACGCCATCAGCATCTACATGGTGTCGGAACTGCTGGCGGAGTCCCTGGGTTCGATCCACACCGCCTCGGGGTCACTGAAGTCGTCGATCTTCCAGAACGTATTCACGCCGATCGCGTCTCCGTACAACGCCTCCCTGCTCTATGCGCTGAGTTTCACGCTGCTGATGTTCGTGGTGGCTTACGGCATGCATCGCAAGGGATGGTACCTGCGGGCCTAGTTAGTGGATCGTAGACACGGCTTCGAGCAGGGCGTCGACGCTGCCCGCGCGCAGCAGCACCTGCAACCGGGGCTCGTCGACACCGCCGGCCCTTCCTAACAACTGCCTGGCCGGACCGGCCTGATCGGCCCCGCGCCAGCGCGCCATCTCCAGGAGCATGGGCCAGGCTCTGCCGCGGATCTCGCTGAGGAGTTTCGGATTCTGCTCTTCGCTGAGATTCAGCAGGAGGATCGCCGCGCGCTGCCGATCCGACCAATGGCCGGAGTGGAGCATGGCCACCAGTTCTGAGGCAGGAACCCAGGCCGTGACGCGCATGTCCGTCCTCAGCAGCACCATCAGGGAACGGGTGGCATTGTCGCGGACGCCTTCATCGGGGTCGTGGCACGCCGCCACCAAAGCGTGGACCAGGACCCGCGAGCGGCGGCCGTAGCTGAGAAAGTGGGCGGCGATGGCACGATGCTGGGGATCGCCCGAGTTGCGCAGGATGCGGCGCAACTGTTCGCCATGGCGCATCGTGTAGTGGCGGATGGAGAGTTCGGTCTCCCGTAGCTTGATGTCGAGATCGGAAGAAGGCTTCACGGTATCGGACATTCCGGCCGCCTGCGCCTCCTGCCAGACGGCCCAGGAGGATTCGGCCAGGGCGAGGCCGCCGGCGGGCAGTCTCAAACGGGCGTGCGGAGCGGCGGAGAGCCGGAACCCATCGCCCGGGCCATCGGGCCAACCGATAAAGATGGTCCAGGATTCTTCGGGCGATCGACGGTCGCAACAGACCAGGGCGACATCCGTGGCCTTGGCGACGGTACGGATCCGGCCCAGGAGCTCGTTCATCTCCTGGGCGTTCACTTCGGAGCCTTCGTGGACGGGCAGCGCGGTGCGAAGGGAGGCCAGATCGTGTCCAGAGGCGCCGAAGAATTCAATGGCTCCGATGCGGACGCGGGTGGGTTGGGCCTGCGCCGCGAGGCAGAGAAGCGCGGCTGCAACGAGCCAGCGGACGGGTTTCGACGTAGGTGTCACCTGGGGTATGAGAGATTGTAACGTCAATCGCGTTGATTGGAACATCGGAGCGGTCCCAATCGTACTCACAGCAGTACCATGTACGAATGGGGAGGCAAATGATGCGTGTGCCCGTGTTATGGATGACGGTGGCGGCGGCGGCAGCCGTGGTGGCGACGCCGGCGATGGGCGAAGAATGGACGAAGCAATGGTCCATCCAGGGGCAAGCCGACCTTAGGGTGGAAGTGGATGACGGCCGGGTGATCGTGCGCGGTGCGGATACAAACCAGATTGAAGCGCGAGTGATCACCACGGGGTGGAAAATCGGACCGGGTGGAGTGCAGATCACGCCGCGGCAGGAAGGCTCGCGCCTGGAGCTGGATGTCCGGACACCCCGCTTCAACAACTGGATGGGCAACAACAACCGGTCGCTGCGGGTGGAACTGCGCGTCCCCAGGAATCTGGTGGCCAGTATCCGGACTGGAGACGGCTCCGTCCTGGCCGAGGATCTGCAGGGGTCGCTCCGGCTGCGGTCGGGCGACGGCAGCATCGAAGCGACGGGGGTGGACGGGAAACTGGATGCGGAGACGGGCGACGGCAGCATCCGGACCCGCGGGCGTTTCGAGGTCCTCATGTTGCGTACCGGCGACGGGCGGATCGAAGCCGATGTGCTGCCGGGCTCCAAGATGGTCAGCGGCTGGGAAGTGAACACCGGCGACGGACACGTGGTGGTGCGTCTGCCCGAGAAGTTCGCCGCCGACGTGGACGCGCACACGGGCGACGGCCGGGTGGAACTCGAGTTTCCCATCAACACTTCGCGGCTGGACAGCGGCAAGGACGTCCACGGCAAGCTGAACGGCGGCGGGCCCACTCTGCGTATCCGCACGGGAGACGGGCCTATCCGGCTGGCCCGCATGTAGGCCTGTCCGGCGGGTGACCTGTAAGCTAGAACAATGAGGAATTCCGGCGCATCCAGCGCCTTGCTGATCCACATTACCGGCCACGACAAGCCGGGCCTGACGCATGCCTTGACCGAAATTCTGGCCTGGTACAACGTCCGCATCCTGGACATTGGACAGGCAGTAATTCATGACGGTCTCACGCTGGGCATCCTGGTGGAACTGACGCAGGAGATGAGGTCGTCCGCACTATTGACGGAATTGCTCCTGATGGCCCATCAGTTGGGCGTCCAGATTAAGTTCTCGGCCTCGTCGGCGGACGAATACAACGAGTGGGTGGCGGCGGCGAGTAAACAGCGATTCATCGTCACCGTACTGGGCCCCACCATCGAGGCCAGCCACATCTCCAAGGTCAGCGGGATTCTCACGGAAGGCGGGCTGAATATCGACCGGATCGACCGGCTCTCGTCGCGATCGCCCCTTTCGGCGCCGGAGGAACCAGGCCGGTTCTGCGTGGAGTTCAGCACCAGCGGCGGTAGCGCGGTGGCGGAGGACGAGGTTCGGACGAAACTGGCGGCACTGACGGAGGATGGCGAGATCGACATCGCCTTCCAGCATGACTCCGTGTTCCGGCGGAACCGGCGCCTGGTAGCGTTTGACATGGATTCGACGCTCATCCAGGGCGAAGTCATCGACGAACTGGCGCGCGAGGCCGGAGTCGGCGAACAGGTGCAGGCCATCACGGAATCGGCCATGCGCGGCGAGCTGGATTTCCGGGCCAGCTTCCGGAAACGGGTTGGCTTGCTGAAGGGCCTGCCGGAGTCGGCGCTTCAGAATGTGATCGATCGGATTCCTCTGACCGACGGGGCGGAACGCCTGGTATCGACCCTGAAGAAGCTAGGGTATAAAACGGCCATCCTGTCCGGCGGCTTCACGTTCTTCGGACGGGTGTTGCAGCAGAAGCTGGGCATCGACTATCTGCACGCCAATACCCTGGCCATCCGGGATGGGGTGGCGACGGGCGAGGTGGTGGGCGACGTAGTGGACGGCGCCCGCAAAGCCCAGCTTTTGCAGGAGTTGGCACAACGGGAAGGGCTCAGCCTGGAGCAGGTGATCGCGGTAGGCGACGGCGCCAACGACCTGCCTATGCTGCGCCTGGCCGGGCTTGGAATTGCCTTCCGGGCCAAGCCGGTGGTGAGGGCCAACGCCAAGCAGGCGCTGAACAGCCTGGGGCTCGACGGGATCCTCTACCTGGTGGGCGTGCGCGACCGCGAAGTGTAACGGCTCGCATTCATCAAACTGTCACAAACGTGACCTATTCTGACTGCGAATGGGCCTTCCGATTCTTCTCCTCGTGGCGCTGGCCGCCGCTGTAATTGGATTGATGCTCTATAACGGACGCAAGGGCCGGCGCTGGGCCGGCCACTGACGGACTCCATCCCCACCGGGCCATTACGGTACGCTGTCAGGGGAGTTCGCCCATGCTGCGCCGTCTTACCCTGATTCCGTTCCTGATTGGATCCTTGCTGCCCGCACAGACCTCGTCCCGCTGGAATCTGGCGTCCGACGGTGGCATCGAGTGGTCCGTCAAACCGGGTGAGGCGCACCAGGATCAGATCGAAATGAGCGGGCGGCAGGTGTCCCTCATCGTGACCTATGGTGTCCGGAAAGACGGGACGTCCTACGCCGGGCACCAACTGGTCTTCCCCTCCCTGCGGACCATCCCGAACGACACACACGCGAGTCTTTCCTATACCTTCGCGGCGGAGGCGGCGCCAAGATACTTCGTCAATGGACGGCCGGTGCGCGGCGAGACGACGACCCGGATGCACCACCTGGGGCTGCTGACGATGGAGAGTGCGCTGGGGCGGCAGAAGGACGTCATGCTGGTGCAGACCATTTTTCCTTCCACACGCCGGCCGGCCGCTTTTCACACTTACTCTTTCAAGAACAACTCCACTAAGCCGTTGACGGTGGAGTTGGAAGAGACCCGGCAGGTGGCGACAACCGCGGCGAGCCGGGGCGTGGATGGCTCGTTCGTGATTTCGGCCCGGACGTTGGATGCCGCGGTTCGGACGCTGGAACCGGGTGGCACCACGACGTTCAGTGTCGTCTTTACCGCCCGGCGTGCAGCGGAGCCCGAACCGCAGTTCGATGCAGGCGCGGAAGAACGCGACCGTCGGACGCTGGTCGCCGGCTATCTCTCCAAACTCCAGTTGGAGACTCCGGATCCCGTCCTGAATACCGCTTTTGCCTTCGCCAAGATCCGGACCACGGAGAGCATCTACGACACGGTGGGCGGCCCGATGCACGGACCTGGCGGCGGCGCCTACTACGCCGCGATCTGGGCGAACGATCAGGCGGAGTATGCGAACCCGTTCTTCCCGTTTCTGGGCGACGCGACGGGCAACGAGTCCGCACTGAACGCATACCGGCACTTCGCAAGATACATGAATCCCGAGTACAAGCCCATTCCCAGTTCCATCATTGCGGGCGGTCTGTCGTTCTGGAATGGTGCGGGCGATCGAGGCGACATGGCGATGATCGCCTATGGGGCTTCGCGCTTCGCTCTGGCTAACGGAGACGAGAAGACGGCCCGCACGTTGTGGCCGCTGATTGAATGGTGTCTGGAGTACTGCAAACGGAAGGTGACCCCAGCGGGCGTCGTGGCCTCCGACAGCGATGAATTGGAGGGCCGGTTCCCGGCCGGCAAGGCGAATCTGTCGACCTCGTCGCTGTATTACGATGCACTGCTGTCGGCGTCGACGCTGGGCCGGCAGTTGGGGCAACCGGCGGAAAAACTCAGTGAGTATGCCGGGCGCGCCAAAGCGGTGCGGGCAGCCATCGAGAGTTATTTCGGCGCCGAAATTTCCGGTTTCCACACATACCGCTACTACGACGGAAACACGGTGCTGCGTTCCTGGATCTGCATTCCGCTGGCGATGGCGATCATGGATCGCGCCCAGGGCACCATCGACGCGTTGTTCTCCCCCACTCTTTGGACGGTGAACGGCCTGGCCACGCAGGCGGGCGACAAGACGTTCTGGGACCGGTCTACGTTATATGCGTTGCGCGGAGTGCTGGCGGCGGGCGCCACCGAGAAGGCCATGCAGTTCCTGTCCTACTACTCGCGGTTGAGACTGCTGGGGGACCATGTGCCGTATCCGGTGGAGGCCTGGCCGGAGGGCAATCAGCGGCATCTGGCGGCGGAGAGCGCCTTGTACTGCCGCATCTTTACGGAAGGGCTGTTCGGGATCCGTCCGACGGGCTTGAGTTCCTTCACGCTGACGCCGCGGCTCCCGAAGGAGTGGCCGGGCATGAAGCTGAAGGGCGTGCACGCGTTTGGGCAGACATTCGACCTGTCGGTGACTCGCCAGGGCGCTGAGCTCAAGGTCGTGGTGACGCCGGCCGGGCAGACGCCGATCGAGCGCACGATCAGCGCAGGCGCCTCGACGGAAATCCAGTTCGCTGCCCGCTAACGCACGGGCGGCACACGCACACTGCTGGCCTTGCACTCCCGCTGACCGGTGCACGGAATGGGCTTCAGGTTCTTGTCCAGGCAGACCCGGACTTCGCTAAGGAAGTTCGCGCTGCAGGAGATGGCGATCATGTTGGGCGTCATGCCCGGATTCGCCTGCAGGAACTCCTTCTTCACCTCGCCGGGGCTGATGGTGAAGTACTCCTTTGGCGACTGGAACTTCGGCGGCACCTTGATGCTCAGCAGGGCTTTGCGGGCGGTTTTGAAGTAGTTGTCCGCATTCATGCCGCTGCACGTGCCGTGGCGGGTCCACTCATGATTGATGAGAGACAGCGACGGCATGATGTCGAGCATCGTCTTGGGATCCGACAGCCCCTTGTCGGTGGAGCAGAACTGCGGCCAGCCGCTGCCGTTCTGGGGTTTGGTGTACTGCGGCCACAACCCATGAAGGACGAAGGCGAAACTGTGGCCCGTTCCGCACTGCGGATCGCTGGGCTTGGTCGTCTTCCCGGCACAGTAGGCAGGCGACCAGGACATGGTCAAGAGATAGTAGTCAAACTGGCCCGGCTCCCCGATTTTCTTGTCGCGTTCGGCCCCAGAGAGCACCGAAACGGCCAACAAACCCAGACACAGCAGGTGTTTCATATGCCGCAAGAATACCTCCAATCGAGCCGTATTCGCTATCCTGGGAGTTTGTGTGTGGAATCGCAGGTTATACCAAGCTGGATCATCCCGTCGAACGCGGCCGAATCGACAGGATTGTACAGACCATTCATCACCGGGGCCCGGATCATCAGGGGACGCATGAGTCCGACCTGATCGCGCTGGGCAATGCCCGTCTTTCCATCATTGACCTGTCGTCGCAGGGCAACCAGCCGATCTATGCGCAGAACGGCGATCTCGTCATCGTCTACAACGGCGAGGTGTACAACCACGCCGAGGTACGCCGCGAACTGGAAGACCTGGGCCACTCCTTCGAAACGCACTGCGACACCGAGGTGGTGCTGAAGGCGTTCGTCCAATGGGACACCCAGAGCTTCAAGAAGCTGCGCGGGATGTTCGCTATTGCGATCTGGAGCGAGTCGAAGCGGCGGCTGGTTCTGGCGCGCGACCGCATGGGCATCAAGCCGCTCTACCTGTTCCACCACGGGCGAGACCTCTACTTCGGTTCCGAGCTGAAAACGATTCTCGAACATCCGGAGATCCCGCGAAAACTGGATCTGAACGGGCTGAGCTACTACCTGTCGCTCAACTACGTGCCCGCGCCGCATACGCTGATCGACGGGCTCGAGAAGCTGCTGCCGGGCGAGTACCTCGAATGGCAGAACGGGTCCATCCACCGTGCTCCCTACTGGTCCATTCAATTCAAGCCGGATCCCTCCATCACGCTGGAAGACGGCAAGCAGGAACTGGACCGCCTTCTGCGGCTGTCGATCCGGGAGCACCTGATCTCCGATGTGCCGCTGGGCGTGTGGGCCAGCGGCGGTCTGGACTCCTCGGCCGTGCTGCACTACGCGGCACAGGAGGTCCCGAAGCTGAATACGTTCTCGGTTTCCTTCAAAGGCCAGGGACATGACGAGAGCGAGTACTTCCGCCAGGTGGCCGCGCAGTATGGGACGAACCACAATGAGTTCGACCTGAACCCGGAAAAGGAGCTGGTCGACGCCATCGGCAAGATCAGCTACTACTCGGACGAGCCCTCGGCCGATGCCGGTGCGCTGCCGGTGTGGTTCCTGTCGGAGATGACGCGGCGTCACGTCACCGTCGCCTTGAGTGGCGAGGGCGCCGATGAACTGTTCGGCGGCTACCTGACCTATGTCGCCGACGGATACGCGGCGCAGGCCCGGCAGTATCCCGCCTGGCTGCGGCGCCTGGGGCTCGGCGTGGCCCGTCTCCTGCCGGTGTCGGATGAGAAGATTGGATTCGAGTACAAGGCCAAGCGGTTCCTGGAGGGGTCGCTGCTGAAGCCCGCCGAAGCCCACCTCTTCTGGAACGGCAGTTTCAGCGACCAGGCCAAGCGGACGCTCTACCAGGCGCGCCGGTATCCGAACCCCGGCGAATTGATCAATACGCTGCCCACCGAGGCCTTCTCCAGCGGCGAGTTGAACAAGTTCCTGTGGCTCGACCAGCGCTACTACCTGGCCGACGACATCCTTTACAAGTGCGACCGCATGTCCATGGCGCATTCGCTGGAAGTGCGGCCGCCGTTCCTGGATCATCGCATCGTGGAGTTCGCGGGCCGGTTGCCGGAGCCGCTCAAGATCCAGGGCGGGTCGTTGAAGCACGTTCTGCGGGAACTGATGCGGGACAAGCTGCCTCCGGCCGTGCTGACGCGCAGGAAGGAAGGCTTCGACATTCCGGCCCATCGTTGGTTCCGCGGCGCCCTGCGGCCTTTGATGGAAGAGACTCTCTCGAAAGCGAATGTCGACGCGACCGGCCTGTTCCGGTACGAGGCAATCGAAAAGGTGAAGCGCGACCATGTGGGCCGGCGCGCCAACCTCGGTTATCAGTTGTGGGGCCTGCTGACGTTGTTCCTATGGATGAAAAGATGGAAAGTCGAAACCGCTACCTAATCGCTTTTGTTCTGTTGGTGGCGGCGGCCATCTACATTCCGACACTGCTCGCTCCACCACACCTGATGGACGATGTCGACGCAGTGCAGGCACAGATCGCGCGCAACATGCTCGACTCGGGCGACTGGGTCTCGGCGCGGCTCGACGGCGTGCTCTACCTGGAGAAGTCGCCGCTCAAATACTGGATGATGGCGTGCTCGTACGCGATCTTCGGCGTGCACGACTGGGCGGCGCGCCTGCCCGTCGTGTTGTCGATTCTGGCGCTGACGGCTCTGATCTTCTGCATGGGCCGCTGGGCATTCTCGGAACTGGCCGGATTCTACGCGGCGCTGGCGTTCTCCACCTGCATCGGACTCTTCCTGTTTACCCGGATCCTCATCCCGGACATCATTCTTACCGGCACCATTGCCCTCGCGCTATGGGGACTGCTGCGGGCTCTCGATGAGAAAGAGGAGCACCCGCGCCTGTGGGCCGCCATCATGGCCGTGGCCATGGGTGTCGGCCTGCTGCTGAAGGGCCTCATCGCTCTGGTTTTCCCGGTCGCGGCCGGTGTCTGTTACCTGCTCTTTTCGGGCTTGTTCTTTCAATGGAAGACCTGGCAGCGTCTGCGGCCGTTCTCAGGCACACTGCTGATTCTGTTGGTAGCCGCGCCCTGGCACATCCTGGCCACCCTGGCGAATCCGCCTTACTTCGACTTCTCGATGACTTCGGGGCCCGGCAATTATCGCGGGTTCTTCTGGTTCTACTTTTTCAACGAGCACATCCTGCGCTTCCTGAACCGCCGCTGGCCGCGCGACTACAACACCGTGCCGCGCTACCTGTTCTGGCTGTTCCACCTGCTGTGGTTCTTCCCGTGGTCCATTTACCTGCCGCGACTGGTGAGGTTCAACTATCGCGGAGCGGGCCGGGCGGAACGGCTACGGCTGCTGTGCCTGTGCTGGATCGGGTTCATTCTCATCTTCTTCACGTTCTCGACGACGCAGGAATACTACTCGATGCCGACCTACCCGGCCTTTGCGCTGCTCATCGGCTGCGCCATGGCGGAACGCGGCAACTACGCCCGTCATGCCACCAAGGTGCTGGCCGTCCTCTCCGGACTGGCCTTTGCCGCCATCGTCTTTATTCTGGTGAATGTCTGGAGCCTGCCCACCCCGGGCGACATCTCGCAGGCTCTGACACAGAACCCCGACATGTACACCCTGTCGCTGGGGCACATGGGCGACCTGACCTTGAAGTCCTTTGCCTATCTGAAAACGCCGCTGGTCATGGCCGGACTCGCCTTCCTTTGCGGGGCGATCGTCACACTGAAGTACCGCGAACGTATGACGCATTACGGGCTGGCGCTGATGATGGTGCTGTTCCTGAACGCGGCCCGCGTGGCGATGAAGACCTTCGATCCTTACCTCAGTTCGCAGCCCATCGCGGCGCGCCTGACGCAGTCACAACCGGGGCTCGTTATTTTCGGTGATCAGTATTACAATTTCAGCTCGGTCTTCTTTTACGCCAACTTAAAACAAGCTCTGCTGCTGAACGGCCGGTACAATAACCTGGAGTACGGCTCTTATGCGCCCGGCGCACCGAACGTCTTTGTCGATGACGCGCAACTGCGTGCCTACTGGCACGCTCCGCAGCGCGCCTACCTGATTCTGGAAGGCCCCAAGCTACCCGCCATCGAGGCGCTGCTCGGCAAACAAGACCTCCACCTCGTTCTGGAAAGCGGAGGCAAGTACCTTTTCGTGAACCAGCAACCATGAAGGTGATGATCGACGCCACTGCGCTGCTGTTGCGCAGCGCTGGTGTGAAGAGCGTGTTGTACCACTGGATTCTCGCCATGCGGGAACTGGCCGGCGGCAGGTCGATTCGCGTTTACCCGCCCATGCCCGAAATCGGCGGCCTCGATCATCAGCAAAGTGTGACGTCGCAATGGGCGACTATTCGTGGCATCGCGATGGCGGTTCTGAATCAGCGACTGGGGCTGCCCTTCCCGGCTCTGGCGGCTCACGGCATGGATGTCTTCCATTGCTCCAACCAGGTGCGGACTCCGCCGCGCAGGATGAAGCTCACGGCCACCATTCACGACCTCACCTGCTGGAAGATGCCGGAACTGCATACCGCGGCCAACGTTACCGCCGATAAGCGGTACGCCGAGCGGGTGCTCTGCCGGGCCGACGGCTTGATCGCCGTCAGCGAGCACACGCGCAATGACGCCATTGAGATCCTGGGCATCCACCCCGACAAGATCGTCGCCATCCCGAACGGCATCAGCGAGAGCTACTTTGACGTCTCGGGTCCGCCGGTGCGATCGAAGCCCTATGTCCTCACCGTCGGCACCATCGAACCGCGCAAGAACATCGACGGCCTGCTGGATGCGTGGGCGCTGATGCGCGAGGACCTGCGCCACGCCTACGACCTGCTCATTGTCGGGCCGGCCGGCTGGGCATCGGAGAAGACCGTGGCGCGGCTGCAGTCTGTCCCCGAAGGGATCCGGTGGCTGGGCTATGTAGCGGAAGACGATCTGCCTAAGCTGACCCACAGCGCCACACTGCTGGCCTATCCGTCTCTCTACGAAGGCTTCGGATTGCCCCTGGCCCAAGCCATGGCCGCCGGCGTGCCGTGCGTCACGTCCAATGTCAGCTCTATGCCGGAAGTGACGGGTGAAGCCGCGCGGCTGGTGGATCCGCGGAGTCCGGTCGAAATCCGGGACGCCATTACCGCCTTGCTGGAGAATCCCGAAGAACGCGCGCGCCGCGGACAGGCCGGCCGGCAGCGCGCCCTGGAACGCTATCGCTGGTCGCGCATCGCGGCGCGCAGCCTGGATTTCTTCCAGGACGTCATCACCGGCTGAGCCCGGCAAAGCGGCCGTCTTTCCTGCCTGGACCAACGGAATGGTCCATTTCCGCTAAACTCTTCTCAAAATGCCCGATGTGACGCAATTGCTGCGGGAGTGGCGGGAAGGCCGCAAAGAGGCCGCGGACGAACTGGCTCCGCTGGTCTATGAGGAGCTGCGCCGCCTGGCCGGCGCCTATATGCGCCACGAGCGCCCGGATCATACCTTGCAGCCCACCGCGCTCGTGAACGAAGCCTACCTGAAGCTGGTCAGGGAAAAGGTGCCGGACTACGAAAACCGGGCGCACTTCACCGCCGTCGCCGCCCACCATATGCGGCAGGTGCTGGTGGACCATGCCCGGCGCCACCGGGCCGGCAAGCGTGGCGGCGGCATGCAGGCCCTTGCCCTGGAGGACACCACTCTCTTTCAGCCGGAGCGCTCGCGCGATCTGCTGGCCCTGGACGATGCCTTGTCCGAAATGGCCGCCGTGGACCCGCGCAAGGCCCGGGTCGTGGAGATGTATTTCTTCGGCGGCATGAACCGCGAGGAGGTCGCGGCCGTCATGGGCGTCCATTTCAATACCGTTTCGCGCGACCTGCGCATGGCGCAGGCCTGGCTGAAGGCGCGTCTTCTCCGCTAAGTACCTGTCTTTGCAACCCTCAGTCACCGGGCGGCGGCCGCCGGATAACAGCCTCAAATATTTCTTTGGGCCGGTGGTATGTTCCCCCCGATTTCCTCGCTTTACCAGGTGAGCGGCGATTTTCTCGGGATCGCCCTCACCCTCGGCACTGCCGTACACACCGGCTCGGAGGAGCGGCTCCAGCCAGTCTTTGGCTGGAGCTTAGCGGTGTGGTTTCATTCGCAACGCAGCGCCACCACCGGATCCACCCGCGAAGCCCGGCGCGCCGGCAGATAGCCCGCGAACAGCGCCGTGGCAATCAACGCCAGCGCCGAGCAAGCCAGCGTCAGCGGATCGTCCGGCGACAGCCCGTAGAACAGCTTTGCCGCCAGCCGCATCGAGGCGATCGTCAACCCCAATCCGATCACCGCCCCCACCACCGCCATGCCCAGCGTCTCGCGCATCACCAGCCAGAGCACATGACCGCGTGTCGCGCCCAGCGCCGACCGTAAGCCGAGTTCCGCTGTGCGGCGCGAAACCGCGTAAGCCATTACGCCGTAAAGCCCCAGGCAGGCCAGCAGCAGGGCAATGCCGGCAAACACGGCCGTCAGCCGGGCGATGAACGCCTCCCGGCTCAGCGCGTTCTCGAACTGCCGCGACAGCGCCGTGACGCTGCGCACGGGCAGCGCAGGCGCGGCCTGGTTGATCACAGTGCGGATGGTGGACGCCATCGCCTCCGGATCCCCGGCCGTGCGGATGTCGAGGCTGCGGACGTACTCCTCCGGGTTCTGGCTCAACGGGAACCAGGCCATCGGCCCAACAGGCGCTCTGAGGTCATTCATCCGGACATCGCGGACAACCCCGACGATGGTGAACGGCGGCGACCCGGCGCCCTCCTGGAACTGGCGGCCCAGGGCGGCGCTGCCGCCGAAATACTTCTTTGCCATGGCTTCGTTGATCACGGCCACCAGGGGCGCCTTGGCCGTGTCGGCCGGGGTGAAGCCGCGGCCCTGCACAAACTGGATGCCATAGGCGGCAAACAGCCCCGGCGTCGCCACATTGACCTGCATGACCCTCAACTCTCCCGGCGCCGCAGGCAGGCCGGGGATATGGAAGCCGCTCGCACGCGCCGCCCCGCTCAACGGGCTATGCAGCGACAACGACGCTGTGCGCACGCCCGGCACAGCTTCCACCTGACGAAGCAGCTCCTGGTAAAGAGCAGGCAGGCGATCGATGGGAATACCAGCCGTCCGGGGATCAATGCGAGCTGTCAGCACATGCTCCTTCTGGAAGCCCGGATCCACCGTCGAGAGGTTCCGCAGCGTCAGGGCAAACAGAGTGGCGCCGACCAGCAGGACCAGGCAGACGGCCACCTGGCCCACCACCAGCAGTTTGCCTAGGGTCCAGCGCTGGCCATGGGCGCCGCCCTCGTGGCCAGCCGTACGCGAGCCCGATTTCAGGTCCGTCCCGAGGTCAGCGCGCGTCGACCGCAACGCGGGCGCGAGTCCGAACAGCAGCCCTGACCCCAGGCACAACAGCGCCGTGAAGGCCAGAACGTGCCAGTTCATAGGCACCTGCAGTCCCGGGCCTGCCGACGACTGGCCGTTGCCGGCCAGGCGCACCAGCACGTCCTTCAGCCAGACACCGGCGGCGAACCCGGCCGCTCCGCCGATCAGCGAAAGTAGAGTGCTTTCGGTCAGCATCTGCCGGATCAGGCGCCCCCGGCCCGCACCGATCGACAACCGCACGGCGAACTCGCGGCGCCGGCTGGCCGCGCGCGCCAGCAGCAGGTTGGCGATGTTCGCGCACGCGATCAGCAACACCAGTCCAACCGTGATCATCAGGACACTCAGCGGAGCGCTCACCGCCTCGCGCAGGTCCGAGAGACCTTTGCCGGCCGGCTCCGCCACCACGCGCTGCTTGCGCATCTTCTCCCGCCAGACGGGATCGCTATCCAGCCCGCCCAGCAGCTCATTGTCCGCATGCAGTGCAGCCGAGCAATTATCCAATAGCGGCTGGAGGGACGCTTCTGCCGGCACGCGCACAAACACCATCAGCCAGCTGATGCCGCGCTGCGGCGGCCAGGGCTTGTTGGTATCGGCGTCGTTCATGTTCGCGTTCTGCGCGTAGTGCAACTCGTGCTGCATCTGCAGCGGGATCCAGACCTCGGCGTTGTCCCCGGGATGCGGACCCAGGAAGCCCTCCTGTGCCACCCCGGCGATCGTCATCGCCGCTCCGTTGATGGTGACACCCCGGCCCACCACGCTCGCGTCGCCCGAGAAACGGCGCAGCCAGTAGCCGTGGCTGATCACCGCCACCGGATGGCCCCCCAACCGCTGGTTGTCTTCCGGCCCAAGCACCCGGCCCGCCGCCGGCTTCACACCAAACAGCTGGAAATACTCGCCGGATACCAGTTGGCCGCGCACCGATTCGGCAGCGGCGCCCGCCATGGAGAGATTCAGCGTCGTCATGGGCGTCATCGCGGCGGCGCTCGTGCCTGCCGGCATGCGGGCGCGCATCTTCTCGTACAGCGGCCAGGAGAAGCGGTAGTCCAGTTCCTTATCTCCATTGCGAGCCAGCGCTGAAAGCTCCCGCGGAGCCTGCACGCCGGGCAGCAGCCGCAGCAGCAGGTAATCGAGGACACTGAAAACCGCGGTGTTCGCGCCAATACCCAGTGCCAGCGAGGCTACGGCCACCAGGGCAAAGCCCGGGCTCTTCCGCAGCCCCCGCCAGGCGTAGCGCAGGTCGGCGCCCAGATCCTCCACCCAGCGCGTCCCCCGGGCGTCGCGGCAGTCTTCCTTCAGCTGCTCCAGGCCGCCGAACTGGAGGCGGGCCATGCGCAGCGCCTCGTCCCGCGTAGCACCCTTAGCGCACAACTCGCTCACCATCTCGTCAAAGTGGAAGCGCAGCTCCTTGTCCAGGTGCCGTTCCACTTCGCGATGACGCAACAGCCGGTGGATCCAGGTCATCGGGTACCCCTATTCCACGGTCCGCAGAATGAGGCCCACCGCCTCGCTCATCCGCTCCCAATGCGCTGTCTCCGCCTCCAACTGGTGGCGGCCCTGCGGCGTCAAAGTATAGAACTTCGCCTCGCGCCCGCTATCGGACGCGCGCCAATCCGAGGCCAGCAATCCCTTGTTCTCCAGCCGGTGCAGGGCCGGATAGAGCGAGCCCTGCTGCACTTGCAACGCTTCCTTCGAGATCTGCTGGATCCGTTGAGCGATCCCGTAGCCATGGATGGGCCCGAACTGGACGATCTTGAGAATGAGCATGTCCAGCGTGCCCTGGAGAAGGTCAGATTTGCGTGGTTCCTGCATGATGCCTCGACGGTCTACCTATACAGTAGCGGCGCATAGGTAGACCGTCAAGGCATGGAGAAGGGACTGTGATGGATGTAACGGGAGCTGTCGGTCAGATCATGTTCTTCTTCGCGTACTCCAGGCTCTTCTCCAGGTCCAGCATCTGCTGCATCTTGAGCGCCTCCTGGAATGCCGGCACCTTAGGCCCCGGAGCATCCTCAATCACCATCGGCGTCATCAGCGGATGGCCCGTCTTCACCAGCGACACAAACCGTGCAAACTCCGACGCGCGCCCCTTCGGAAATCCTTTCCAGAAGGAGTCCTCCAGATAAGGCACAATGCGCGGCGGGCGGCCCGTGATGACTTCCAGGTGCAGCGACGACTCCGGACACAGCTGCTTTTGCATGGCGCCGATCTTCTTCATGTCCACGCAGCCTTCTCCACACACGGTCCAGTGGGCGGCGCAGCCGCGCGGATGCTCGAACAGCGCGGTATCGCGAATGTGCGTGGTCATCGTCAACGGACCCAGCACCTCCATCGTGACCTCCGGGTGCTCGGCACACCAGATCGGATTCCCGGTATCCAGGCAGGCCGCCACATAGTCCTTGCCGGACTCTTCGATGACGGTCTTCGCTTCCCACGCCTGCATATCCCCGGAATGGTTCTCCAGCGCGATCTTCACACCGGTATCCAGCGCCACGCTCCGCGCGCCCTTGAATACCTTGATCGTGCTCTCCATGTGATACTCGATGCCCTTCCCGTCGTAGCGGTCCACCGTATCGCCGAGATAACAGCGCAGGCTGCGCGCACCCACGAGGTGGGCAATCTTCAGCGCCTTGGTGAGATTCTCCACCGGATCCCCGAACGACGGCTTCCAGGCCTTCGCCGTGGGACAGATACACCCGGTTCCGGCATCGATGGCAATGTCCAGTTCCTTACCCTTGGCTTTGACTTTGGCGAGATGCGCCGGGTCGAGCGATTCAAAATCGTCCAGCGACGAGATCTGGATGGCATTGCAGCCGTGCTTCGCCGCAAAGTCGAGGTGCTCCAGCGATTTCATGCGCCAGGCGCGCAGGGAGTAAGTGTCAAAACCAAGACGCAGTTTGGGGTTCTGCGCACGCAGGCCGGCAACCGTGGAAGCAAAGGAGGAGAGGAAGAAAGTGCGGCGGGATAGCATGGGTACCGCCTCATCTTATCAGGGGGGATACCCATCGCCCGGCCACCGGCCGCGGCCCTCACCATTCGTTATAGGGATTACCCTCGAGCGACTTCTTGTCCGACTTCGACCGCACATCGAAGATGCCCGGCTCCGTCTGATTCACGCTGGTCACGGCGTCTTCCTGGATCGTCGTCCAGTCCGATTCACCCGTCATCGGATCCGCCGGAATCTGCCGCAGATAACCTTCCTGCACGAGGTCCTGCAGCGACTGAGGGGCCTTCGCCTTGTCGTAAGTGAACTCGTCAATCACCGTGCGCAGCGTGAAGAGATTCTGCCGCAGGACGCTCTCCTTGGCGCGGATCACGGACTTCTGGTACATGGGCACCGCCACAGCCACCATGATCGCGATGATCGCCATGACGATCATCAGTTCGATCAGGGTAAAGCCGCGGGATTTTCTACCATTCGGAGTACATCGTGCCATCCGGTGCCTTCTCCATTGATTTCGTATACACGTCGAAGACGTTCTGCCCGCCCCAGCCTGTCGACTTCGGGTCGTCCTGCGTGGAGCGGAGCCCCCAATCCGTCGATTTCGTGAACGGATCGCGCGGCATCCGGCGCAGGAACCGGATCTTCTTGCCGTTGGCGTCATTCGCCATCTTCACGCCTTCCACCAATTGATCCAGTGTCTCTGGATAGCAATCGGTGCCCATCTTCTGGGCGATCTTATTTCCGTCACAGGCGTCCTTGTACTTGTCGATGGCCTTACGGAGTTCCACCAACGCGTACCGGAGTTCCCGTTCCTTCTCACGGCGCACCTTGAAGCGCGCCAACGGCAGCGCCATGGCGGTGAGCAGCGCCATGATCGTGAACGCCACGATCAGCTCGATCAGTGTCAGCCCGCGTTGATTCCGCCTCCTGCGCATTGCTCTATTTCACTGTGATCGACGTCACCGGGGCCGTCACCGGGATGCTCTGCAGCCGCGCATCCCGCAGCGTCAGATCGGCCAGCGTGATCTGGGATGTGCCCGCGGCCACCGCCGTGAACTTCAGGTTCACCAGCGTGCCCGAGCCCGAAATCCCACCGGCTCCCGGAAGACGATTCATGTTGACGATCGCCATGCCCTGCGCTTCTACCTTGGATTCGGAGAAGGTCACCTGCTGCCCGTCGCCGCCCATGAAGTCGCCCTTGGTTACTTCCACCAGCTTCAATACCTTGTTGTCGTAAGTCACGCGCATCGGCGCCGTGAAGAGATCGGTCACGTTGTCCACCTGGAGAGTCACGGTGAACGTCTCAGCAGGACTCACCTGCGACGCGGACGGCCGCAGCATCATGGTCGGCGTGCCGGGTCCGGCGGTCGGCCGGCCCAGGCCCGGATTGTCGGGGCTCACGGCGGGATTCGTCTGTACCGCGGGCACCGGCTGGTTCTCCGCCTGCGAGCGCGGCATCTCGGCGCCCGGAACAACCGGCGTAGGCACCGTGGGCTTCGCCGGAGCAGCCATCGGCAGCCCGGAAGGTCCTGCACCCGGCTTGGGCGAGGCCACGGGCGCTGCCTTCTTCGCATCCTTCCTGGGCGCGTAGTTCAGCTTGTAGATGGTTTCGGAGCCAGTTGCGATCGCGCGGACATTTTCCGCCGTCACCTCGGGTCCGCGTACGATGTGCGGCACCAGCGCCACCAACAGGTCCGAGTTGATGTTCTCAATACTGTCGGTGGAGAAGAACCGTCCGAAGAACGGCAGGTTCATGAGACCCGGCAGGCCGCTCCGCACTTTGGTCTGCGTCGCCTGCATCAGGCCGCCAATCAAAGTCACTTCGCCTTCTCTGACTCGGATGATATGGCTCACTTTGCGCTGGCCGATAACAGGCTGCGAGAGGCCGCCGACGTCCACCTTGTCGCGAATGTTCGAAATCTCGAACTCCACCTGCATCGACACTTCATCGTTGGAGTGGATGCGAGGAGTGAGGTCCAGATTCACGCCCACTTCTGCGAACTGAAACTGAGTGGACACCAGCGGGCTGACGCCCACCGCGCCCGCGCCGGACTGAAATGAACCGGTCGCGTAGGGATACCGGTCGCCGAGGCGCAGGGTGGCTTTCTGGCCGTCGGTGGCTCGCACCTGCGGAGTGGTGAGCACCTTCGACGAACTGTCTTTCGCCAGGGCCTCGACAAACGCGCCAGGCACGGTCGCCGACCAGTCGCCCAGCCCCAAGCTGCTCAGCCCTTTCAAACTGACCGAGCCCGAACTGGAACCACCGGGCGTCGGGGTAATGCTCGAAGAGAATCCGTTCTTGCCGCCCGAAACCAGCGACATACCGATGTCGCGCGTCTTGTCCTTGTTCGCCTCCATGACGATGACGTCCACGACAACTTCAGGCTTGGCCTTGTCGAGGTCCAGCAGCACCTTTTCCGCCAGGGCGACCTGGTCCGCGGTCCCGCGCACTACAATCGCCGATTGAGAATTTACCGGGAAGACTTTGCGCACGTCCGTCACGGTACGCATGCCGGTCATCACCTCCTGCAGTTCCTGCGGCGAGGTCAGGTTCTGCAGATAGAAAATGCGCGTCACCTGCTCTTCGTAGTCGCGCCTCTTCGTGACATTATCCTGGGTGACGAAAATTGTATTGCTCGAAAGCGGCTTCACATAGGTCTTCGTCAGGAGGGCCAGATAGTCGAGAGCTTCATCCAGCGTCGTATTCGACAGATCGACGGAGAACTTCTTCTGCTGATCCTGGAACTCTGAGTCGAACAGGACATTAATGCCCGCAACCTTGCCCAGCGTCTCATACAGCACCTTTGTGCCCTGATTGGCCATCTTGAGGCCCAGAAGTTCCTGCGAAATCGGCTTCAACTCCGGAAGGGGCAGAATGCGGGAGGCCCGCTGCTCGGCATCCTTCCGCGCCATCTCCGCGGGGGTCATGCCCGCCTCATTGGGAGGGGTTGCGGCGGCGGAGTTGGGATCTTCTTTCTTCGCCTTCTCCCGCTCGATCATGGCGTTCGTGCGGCGCATCTCCTGCTCGGCAATGGTCGAGGCAGGGTCGATGGCGAACGCACGTTGAAACTCCGCCAGGGCGCCTTCGAGGTTGCCCTCACGGCGCAGTTTCTGGCCGGCATCGACGTGCAACTGGCCCGCGGCAAAACGCACCCGGCGCAGCGCGAGCACATAGCCTGTGTCCCGCGGATCCGCCGCTACCGCTTTCTCATAGAGGTCGAGAGCTTTGTCGTATTCCCGGGCGGTCTCCGCCGCCCTGCCCAGCTCCAGGAACTTGTCGCCCTTCTTGTTGCCGGCGAATGCCAGCGGTACGGAGATGGCCAGGAAAACCAGCCCGCAGGCGGCCGCCAGGGCCGCTAAACGATTCATCTTCGGCATGTTAGACCTAATCTTGCTCCATCGGCCACCTCGCCGCGCCATGCTAAACTCAAGGAAAAGGCGCTACGCGTTCCTGGCACTTCTTCTCTACTGTTGACGTTTCAGACCGCCCGCGCGTGGAGGCGAATCTAATGGCCGCGGACAAATCAGGCATCAAGCTCGTCTCCGAGAACCGCAAGGCCTACCACGACTTCTTCGTTTTGGAGAAGCTTGAGGCGGGCCTGGTGCTCACGGGGACCGAGATCAAATCGGCGCGCGAGGGAAAGGTCCAGCTTCGGGACAGTTACGCCGACATCATCGGCGGCGAGGCCTGGATCCTCAACGCCCACTTCAGCCCCTACTCCCATGGCAACATCTGGAACCACGACCCCACCAAGAAGCGGAAGCTCCTGCTGCATAAGCAGGAAATTCTTAAACTGTTCGCCAAGGTGCGCGAAAAGGGCCTGGCTCTCATCCCGCTCAAACTCTACCTGCGGGACGGGCTGCTGAAATGTGAGCTCGGCGTTTGTAAAGGCAAGAAACTGCACGACAAACGCGAAGCCGAACAGACCCGCGACCAGGAGATGGAGGCCAAGAAGGCCATGAATCTGAAGAATTCGAGGAGCTACTAGTCCAGCCATGGAATTGATACTCAGCCGTACGCCTGCCGCCGCCATTGAGGCCGATGTGCTTCTGGTGATCAGCTTTACCGACGAACGGGCCGGCAACGACCTCTCCGAAGGCCTCGTCTCCGAACTCTATGACCGCGGGGAGTTTACCGGCAAGGCGCTGGAAACCGCCATCATCCACCGGCCCGGCCCCCTGCGCGCCGGCCGCCTCGTCCTGCTGGGCGGCGGCGACAAGGCGAAGTTCACCGCCAACGACATGCGCAAACTGGGCGGTCTGGCGGTTCGTACGCTCAAACCCAAGGGAATCAAGAACATCGCCATCGCGCTCAGCGGCGATACGCTCAGTGGTTCCATGCTGGAAGCGCTGGTGGAAGGCGCCATCCTCGGCGACTTCGAGCCCGACCAGCTGAAGACGGACAAGAAGAACGCGGACAAGAAGATCGAGCAGTTCCGCATCTCCGTCCCGGACGAGACCTCCGAGCTGGTGAACGCCTTACGCAGCGGACGCGCCATCGGCGAGGCCCAGAACTTCGCCCGCACCCTCGTCAATCAGCCCGGCAACCTGTTGACCCCGCTGAAGTTGGCCGCCGAAGCCAAAACCATGGCCGAGGAATTCGGCTTGGGCTGCGAAATCCTGGATGAGGCCCAGATGCGGCAGCTTGGCATGGGCGCCCTGCTGGGTGTGTCCATGGGCTCGGCCGAGCCGCCCGCCTTCGTCATCCTCCGCTACACGCCGCCGGAGCCGCCCAAGACGGAAGACCACCTGGCCATCGTCGGCAAGGGAGTGACCTTCGATACCGGCGGTATCTCCATCAAACCCTCCGATGGCATGGAGAAAATGAAGTACGACATGGGTGGCGCCGCCGCGGTCTTTGGCGCCATGCGAGCCATCGCCCAGTTGAAGCCGGCCATTCCCGTCACCGCCATCGCCCCCTGCGTCGAGAACATGCCGGGCTCCAAGGCCCAGCGCCCGGGCGACATTGTCACGACCTACCAGGGAAAGACAGTGGAAGTGCTCAATACGGACGCCGAGGGCCGCCTGATCCTGGCGGACGCGCTGACCTATGCCGCCCGCCACGGCTGCACCCACCTGGTGAACGCCGCCACCCTTACGGGCGCCATCGCAGTTGCTCTGGGCCATCTCTACTCCGGGGTTTTCTCCAACAACGAAGCCCTGCAGGAAAAGGTCCTCAGCGCCAGCAGAACGGAAGGCGAGCGGATGTGGCCATTCCCGATGGACGAAGACTACAAGGAGTACCTCAAGTCCGCGTTCGCCGACATCGGCAATATCGGCGGACGCTGGGGCGGCTCCATCACCGCCGCCAAGTTCCTGGAAGAGTTCGTCGAAGGCAAGCCCTGGGTCCACCTGGACATCGCCGGCGTTGCCTGGCTGGACGACGGCAAGCCGTTCCTGGCCAAAGGTCCCACCGGCACTCCGGTCAGGACATTCGTGCGTCTCGCGCTCAACTGGTAGGCATCTAAGGGCTTGAGGAGATCATGACGCTCCGCTGGCTCTCTCTGCCACTGCTATCGTGGGCCGTATTCCCGGCGCTCGCGGCGCAGCCCCCTGCCGGCCTGTCTGACGAGCAAAAATCGGACTTCCTGCGCCAGGCGCCGGTGATTGCCGTCAAAATCCTGAGAGAGGGTGTTACCAGTTCCCATCGCGCCACCCTTCGCAAGGGCGGCCTGACGCACGACGCCCACATCCAGACGGTGGATGAATCGGGAGTGATTGCCAGCTCGATCAATTTTGAGCGCGGCTTTTCAGACAGTTACCGGCACAACCTGGCCGCCTTCGAATTGAACCGGATGCTGGGCCTCGAACGCGTCCCCGTCACCGTGGCCCGGGAATACCGCCGGCAGCCGGCGTCCTACACCTGGTGGGTAGATAACGAGCTCATGACCGAACGCGTCAGGCAGGCACGGAACATCCGGCCGCCCAGCGGAACCATCTGGAACGACCAGGTGTACATCATGAAGGTCTTCGACCAACTCATCTACAATGTCGATCGGAATACCGGCAATATTGTCATCGACAAGGGCTGGAAACTGTGGATGATCGACCACACCCGCGCCTTCCGCATCCGCATCGACCTGATGAACGAGGAGGAACTGGTCCGCTGCGACCGGGCCCTGCTCGAGCGGCTGCGCAAACTGGATCCGGCCGAGGTACGCTCCCGTCTCTCCCCCTGGCTGTCCCCCCAGCAGATCGATTCCATGATGGCCCGCCGGGATCTGATCGTCCGCCATTTTGAGGAGCTCGCCGTCCAAAAGGGCGAAGCCAGCGTCTATTATGAGTACCTCGAAAAGAACCCATGAGACGCCGTGACTTCCTGAAACTGGCCGCCGCCGTCCAGATCGCATCGCCGGCGCGGCTCGTGGCCGTTGGCGACGTCCACGGTGACCTCGACCGTTTTATCGACGTGCTCTCCATGGCCGGCCTGGTGGACGATTCCGCCGCCTGGTCCGGCGGTCCCGCAACGCTGGTACAACTGGGCGACGTGGTGGACCGCGGAAGCAAGTCCCGTGAGGTCATCGACTTCCTCATCGCGCTCAAAAAGCAGGCCGAGCGTGCCGGCGGAGCCATTCATTGCCTCATCGGAAACCACGAAGCGATGCGCATGTACGGCGACTTCCGCTACGTTGCCGCTGCTGAGTATCAGGGCATGGCCACCTCCAAAAGTGAGCGGGAACGCGACCGCCTCTTTGAAAAAGACCTGGCCAGGATTGCCGGCGCCTCCAGCCTGAAAGACCGCAGCGATCTCTCGCTCGGCTATCGCTCGAAATGGGAGAAGGATCACCCCCTGGGGCAGGCCGAACTGGCGCGGGCGTTTTCGCCCAAAGGCCCCTACGGAAAGTGGATTCTCGTTCAGCGCGCCGCTCTGCGCCTGGACGGTACGCTCTTCGTACATGCCGGCATCTCGCCGAAGTACTCCGAATGGTCCGAATCGAGACTGAACACAAGAGTCAAGGAAGAACTCCAGGCAGGTGATCGACTCGACGACGAGTCTGTGTGCAAGGACACCTTGGGTCCACTGTGGTGGCGCGGTTTCTCCACGGATTCAGAATCCGAACTCGCGCCGCATGTTGAGTCGCTGCTCCAGAAACACCAGGTGCGCCGGATCGTGGTAGGACATACCCCAACCCAGGATGGAGTCGTCAGCCGGCTGGGCGGCAAACTCATCCTGGCGGACGTCGGCCTGTCCACCGCATTCAGCGCGCGCCGGGCCTGCGTCGTGATCGAAAATGGCGAGGCCCACGCGCTGGATCGCGGGCGCAAGCTTCAGCTCAAGTAGGAGCCGGCCAGGATCTCATCGAAAATCAGCGGCTTGGTGACGGTCCAACCAAAGTAGCGGGCGGCCTTTGTGCTGCCGGCGCGGCAATCCATGGCCAGGCAGTCGGCCACCAGGCCGATGTGCTCCCGAGCCACTTCCAGCGGAATCGACTCGATCCTGCCTTCCAGCCCGCAGGCCTTCGCGACGGCGCGGGCAATCTTCTCCTGTGGTTGGGGCATACCACCGCACGCGAAAAACAACTCGCCGGAGGCCGGTTCGGTCACGGCGCGCACGTAGAGGTCGGCCAGATCGTCGATGTGCACGCTCGACCAGCAATTGGCGCCCTTGCCGATGATCCGGACCGCGCCGTATTCTCTCGCGTCCGCAAAAAGACTCCCCACGATGCCGCCGCCGCGCCCATACACCACACCCGGCCGCAGCACGACAGGACGGACTCCGGAACTCTTCGACTCCAGGACCATCTCTTCCACCGCCGGGCGCCACGACACCAATTCCGGTGGATGCAGTGCGCAGATCTCACCCACCATCCGGCCGTCGGTATCCCCAACAACCCAGACACCGCTGGTGTAGACGAACGCCCGCTTCGACCCGGCCAGGGCCGAGAGCATCGCCCCCACCGCCGCTTTGGCGATGGCGCCCCGCTCGGGGCCAGCCGCATCGGCGGCGTGGATCACGGCGTCCGCATCAGCAACGGCCGCGCGCAGGCTGTCCGGGTCCGTCAGGTCGCCGCGCCGGGCCACAAAGCCCTTCGACTCCAAAAGATGGGCCTTATCTTCCGACCGGGCCAACCCCTGCGGCTGGTGCCCTGCGGCCTTCAAAGCTTCGCAGACGGCAGACCCGATATAGCCGGTCGCGCCGGTCACCAGAACTTTCATCGAGCGTGAATCTCCCAGCTATGGAGTGTAGCGTGTGACGCGGGAAAAAGGTGTCCTAACGGAGGGAAGGCCCTGTGGCGGGGAGCCGCAGGGCCTTCTTCAGAGGGGCTTGTGAGGGGCTGGGTCCCCTCACGGGATGTTTATAGTCGATGACGACTTTAATTGTCTTTATATACTGCACATCGCGTGCCAAAGCATGTTAAACGGGGAATCAACAACTTACAGTGCACCTGGTTGGGCTTGCCCCCACACAACTGGGGCAAGGGGTGGGTGAATCTTAACAGGTGCATAAACCAACTGGGTTATATTTCGCATCTCAATATCCGATTAGCGGAATAGCCCCAACCATCGCCCATTTGGGGACACAGCAGGCCCAACGCAGGATGGCAGGAGAGGTGGGGGAAAAGGTGCCCTGAAAAGCGTAGAGGCCGTGTGGCTGGGGACCGCACGGCCTCTGTCAGAGGGGCTTGCAAGGAGCTGGGCCTCCTTGCGGGGATGCAATTAAGTCGATGACGACTTATGTTGATCTAAGTATGCATTACGGACATAAGACTCCGCAAGTCTTTTTTATATTATTACTTCTTCATTGTTGCCACATCTCCTCACACTCGCAGCCCACTGTACGATTGAGTAAAGAGAACCTGCCAATGACTGACGATTCTCACTATCTGCCCTCCGCCCGCCTCCCACGCGCCGCCGTGCGCGATCAGGGGGCAACGGCGCTTGGGCAGGAGACGCTGCTGAAGCTGCTGGACACTTCAAGTGATTCCCTGGCCGTGCTCAATCCGCAACGCCAGATTGTCTACTGCAACGAGACCTGCTGGCGTCTGGCCGGACTTGCCAGCCTCGACGAGGCCATTGGAATGAGGCCCGGTGAGTTGCTGCGCTGCGTCAATGTGAAGCAGCGGCCGGGCGGTTGCGGCACCACGGACAACTGCAGGTTCTGCGAACTGGCCCAGGCGCTGGTGAAAGGCCAGCAGGGTCTCACCACCGCCGGCAGGTGCCTCATCGAGTCAGGAGACGGCGGGCTGTCCTGCGATACCGAATACCGCGTGCAGGTCACGCCCCTGCCGGAAGCCGGCCCGGGCTGGGTCTGCTACCTGATCGCAGACATCAGCGCCGAGAGCAAGCGCAGGGCTCTCGAAAGAACCTTCTTTCACGACATCCTGAACCGGGCCTTCTCCCTGGAGGGCGTCGCCGAGGCCCTGGCCGACGACACGCTGTCGCCCTCTGAGCGCAGTGAGTTCAACGCCATGCTGGGGGTGGCCGTGCGAGGCATGACGGAGGAACTGAGAAGCCAACGTATCCTGCTCGCCGCCGAATCGGGCGAATTGGCCGCCGATCCGCTGCCGATTAACAGCCTCACCGTGCTGCGCGATGCCATGAGAACCTGCGCGACGTTCTGGTTGGAAGAATGCGCCCGGCTCGAAATCCAGGGCGGCGCCGAATCCATCGAATTCGAGAGTGACCCTGCACTGCTCGGCCGCGTTCTCATTAACCTCCTGAAGAATGCAGTGGAAGCATCCGGCCCGGGCCACTCCATCACGGCGGGCTGCCGCCGGGAGAGCGACGAAGTTCACTTTTTTGTCCACAACCAGCAGGCAATGGAGCCGACCGTGGCCGCGCGCGTCTTCCAACGGGCCTTCTCTACCAAAGGACGTGGCCGCGGCCTGGGCACCTATGGCGCCCGTTTGTTGACGGAACAATACCTGGGTGGCCAGATTTCGTTCGAATCAGATCCTGGTTCAGGCACGACCTTTCTGGTCCGGCTGCCTGTGCGCAAGCGGCCCAGCCAGGTGGAACACCACGAACCGGCTGTTGGCGCCGCCCGCTAGTCGAGGTCGAAGCCCCGGCGCAGCATTTGCACGCTGAGGACCCCCTCGACTGCCTGCAGTGTCTTGATCAGGTTCGGTGGCGTCTGCCCGGCCGCCGGACGAACCCGGTACGCGCCGTCGAGCGAAGCGCCCTGTTTGCCGGTCCCCATCGAGACCAGTTCCCGCTCCTTGAGCAGGCTCCCGATGGCCGCAGTGACGATTCCGTCCAGGTCGCAATCCAGCCCGGTCCGAACCTTGAGAATATACTCAGGCTCCGGATTCGTCGAAGCCTTCGCCCGCAACAGCAGCAGCGCCTCGGCCAGGGCCACCACTCCGAGCCCGATCGAGGCCACCCAGAGGCTCCGGGCCCCCACCGCCATTCCGACGATCACCGCGAAGATCACATAGGCCGTATCCTGCGTGTCACGCACCACGGTGCGGAACCGGACAATCGACAGTGCCCCTACCAGGCTGAACGCCCGCGCCACATTATCCCCAATCACCTGCGTCACCATGGCGATCAATACGCAAAGCAGCAGCAGGGTCGTGGGGAACTGCAGCCCGGTGTTGAGTTCCCGGCGAGTGAACTTGTAGATGCCGCCGATGAGCGCCCCGAAGAACAGCGCCGACATCAGCCGGATGAAGACATCAAACGGCTCGACGTGCGGACCATTGGCGAACGGGGTGATCAGAAAGTCACGCACGGCGCACCTCCGGCAGTGAATCCGGCCGGCTCAGTTTCGACCAGGCTGCCAAACCGCCCCAGGTTCAGCGCTTTCCCGGCCGAACGGTATTTCGACGAATTCCGCGGATTCAACGAGAAGTCATCCATGAACCGCTGGAACAGCGCCGGCACTTCACCGCGGTACTTCAGCTCCAGCACGATCCGGTCTTCCGACAGGGAAACGGTGGGCCGCCGGGCCTCAAACGCGAAACCCTGCACCGGCACCGCGCGCACGGCGTCGTCGAGGGTCAGACGGATGGGTCCGGACTCCGTCATGCCCATCCGGGCCGTGCGCGCGTATGCGATCTGGCACACCGGCCGCAGGCCGCGCGCCAGAATGCGTCGGTGGAACCAGTAGCCGGCCCAGCCTCTCTTCGCTTCCGGTTGGGCCAGCTTCGAAATCTCCCCCATCTCGATCTGGGAGCGTTTCTTGCAGACGAGGCCGCGGCTCTTCATCTTCCGTTCCAGGAAGATCACGTCACTCGACCCGTACCGCCGGACCCTGTATTTGCCGCGCCCAAACGAACCCGTGCGGGCCAGCACATCGAACTCCGCCGTATCGAGATAAAGCGTCGTGATGGAGTAGGCGTCCTGATCGGCGCCGCGGCCGTGCGGGTCGGCCAGCATGTTGCGCCGCGCCCACGAGCGCACCTCCTCGGCCAGCGGCCGTCCAATCACGAACTTCAGTTCGGAGGCGAACTTCCTGAACTGTCCCGGATCGATGGAAGGTGATTGCAAGGTTTCCATGACTGACTCCTGTGGGCACTACGGCTGCTGCATCGGAGGACGGCCGCCAGGCGGTCCAAAACCGCCGGGCATGCCGCGCGGCGCCAGGTCCCGGTTGATCCCAGACCGGACCTGCTCCTCCGTCAGAGAACCAGTCTTGGCTCCGCCCCAGTTGTCAAACCACTTGGCGAAGCCGCGCGTGAATTGTTCGCGCGTGATCGGCGCATTCTGCGCAGCGCCCATAGCCTGCTGGAACGCCGGAGCCAGGAACATGGCCGGCCCCATACCGCCCGGACCACCAGGACCGCCGAATCCGCCCCGGCCACCCGGACCTTTCTCATTCCCCGTCTGCCCCTGCGACTTGCCCGCCAGTTGCGCCGTCACCGATTGCGATCGCGGACCCACAAAGCCCTTGATGGGCTTCATGCCGCCCATCCGCGGACCCATCCTGCCCCCAGGACCGCCGCCCGGACCCTCACCCGGACCACCCGGCCCCATTCCCCCGCCCGGAAAGCTCGCCGGCTCTACCTGCTGGCCGGAGACCGCCTTCTCAAATCGCGCCAGTTTTTCCGGCGATTCCTCTTGCACCGCCGGACGGATGAGCGCCGCCGTCTCATCCACCTGCTTCGAGATCCGCCCCGGCTCACCCACGGTCCGGTTGATCTCCCCCAGTTTGGCCAGGTACAGCTTCTTGAACTCCTCCACCTGGAACACCCGCTCCAGGAAGCGGTTCTGCCCCTGCCACGGCCGCTGGATGCTCAAGTCCGTGCTGCCGCCCATTGGGAACTGCCCGAACGAGTGGTCCAGATCCCAGGGCAGGAACAGGAACTTGTTCGACTGCGGGTGCAGGTAAACGTAGTAGTTCTGCCCCATCGAGAGCAGGCTGTCCATGTTGGAGAGCCAGACGGTCGCCGCCATGAACCGTGCGAATTCGTCCAGATCCAGGTAGCTCTTCAATCCCGAAGCAAAGGCCGCATCGTTCGCCGAACTCACGAACCGCGCAAACTCGATTACCCGCTTCTTCTGTGCTTCCGTGAGGTCCTCCTTCGGGTCGTACATCCGCTCGTACTTCGACCAGTCGTCCCCCATATCCGTAAAGAGGTTCTGGCCCACCGGCTTGAAGATGGCACCGTCGCGCGTCCCAAACCGCTCCTCGGCAAAGTGTTTGTCGATGTCCTCCACCACGGAGTACAACCCAAAGTATTTCCGGTCATACTTACCCGGCACGGTCACGAACACGCGGGCATACGACGTACGCGGCGAAGGCACACCCGCATCCCGGAAAAGCCGGTAGGACAGCGGCTCATTCATCCAGCTCGCATCGGTGACATTGTTGTGCAGATTGAGCTTGGTCAGGCCCGCCAGCTTTTGCCCCTTGACGTATTTGTTCAGGTCGAGCTTCAGCGACTTCTTGATGGAGTTGCGCGACTCCATATAGGAGTTGTTGCCCTTGAAGCGCACCGCCACGTCGCGAAACTGGGTGCCGTCGAAATCCAGATCAGCGTGTACATATTCAAAGTTGATGCCCGACATTGCCGAGATGCCGTTCCGCTTGCTGGTCCCGTTGCGCGGAGGCATTCCTGGTCCTTCTCCGCCGGGACCGCCGGGCCCGGGCATCGGTGCCAGGGTATTCAAGCCCACCCGCAGCTGTTCCGCCGTCAGTTTCCCGGTCTTCTGTTTGTCCCAGGCTTCAAACCAGGCATTGCCCAGACCTGTGAACTCCGCCGCGGACAGCTTTCCATCCTTGTTCGTGTCCCCCTTCATAAAGGCCGGCGCGACGAACATCGCCGGGCCAAACCCGCCGGGACCGCCCGGTCTGCCAGGACCACCCGGTCCACCGGGAAACTCTCCGCCGCCCTTGGGCTCAATCGCGTTCCACTGGTCGGCCGTGAACTTCAGATGGATCGTCCAGATCCTGGCATTCTGGAAGACCTCAGCCGGTTTCGCGGGAGGCGCCGCAACCGCCAGACCAGCCAACCCCAGCACGGCCGCGGCAGCCCAGAGCTTACGCCCACCGGCTGTGCGCTTCGGATTTCGTTCGTGACTCATAGCGTTCTACCGCCACACTAGCCGAAGCGACCTTAAGAGAAAGTGAAGCGGCGGCCCGGCTGCCACGAGTACAAAACTTAACGTTCTTCATGTTCTCTTAGGGTTCGGTTTGTTAGAGTTCTGACGTAGAAACCGATGCGTGTCCTGATCGTGGAAGACGAACCCGACCTGCTGATGAGCCTTCTGCGCGCGGTGCGCGACGAGGGCTACGCCGCCGATGGCGCCGCCGATGGCATCGAAGGCCTGTTCAAAGCGGAAAACAACGATTACGACGCCCTGCTGCTCGACGTCATGCTGCCCGGCATGGACGGCTGGGAACTCCTGCGGCGGCTGCGGCTCTCTAAAAAGACGCCGGTGCTCATGCTCACGGCCCGCGATGCCGTCCGCGACCGCGTGCGCGGCCTCGATGCCGGCGCCGACGACTATCTCGTAAAACCCTTCGATCTCGATGAACTGCTGGCCCGCCTCCGCGCCCTCATCCGCCGCGCCGCCAGCCAGTCGCAGCCCATTCTGGATCTGGGCGACGTCGCCATCGACACCGCGGCCCGCACCGTGACGAAGCAGGGCCAGGAAGTCGTGCTCACCGCCCGCGAGTATTCCCTGGTGGAATACCTTGCACTGCACCAGGGCTCCGTCGTCACCCGCACCATGCTCTACGAGCACCTGTTCGACGAGAACGATACGACCCTCTCCAACCTCCTCGACGTCCACGTCTCCAACGTCCGCAAGAAACTGGGCCACGACTTCATCACCACCCGCCGCGGCCACGGCTACTCCATCGGAGCCCAGCCATGATCTTCAACTCCATCCGCTGGCGTCTGCAGGCCTGGCACGGCGTCATTCTCGCCACCGTCCTGACGGGCTTCGGCGTCACCGCCTACCAGGTCGCCCGCGAAAACCAGTTGCGATCCATCGATCAGGACCTCGGCCAGCAGTTGGACGCTCTGTTCCGGCCGAGGCCGCCCGAAGGACGACCCGAGGGTCCGCCCCCCGACCGACTGCCCGGCGGCGAGCGCGGCCGGCCGTTTCCCTTCGAGCCGGGCGAGTTCGAGCAGCGCCTGCGCCAGGCGGTGACCGAGTTTGGGAGCTCAGGTGGGCCCTACGCCACGCTATGGCAGGTGAATCAGGGGCTCATCGCCCGTTCGCCCGGAGCGCCTGCGGACCTGCCGGAGCCGCGCGAGGCCTTTGCTCAGTCTCCAGCCGAGGGCGGTCCAGGCCAGCGCGGCTTCCGCCCCGGACCGCATAGTCCACAGTTCGCCCGCACCCGCGGCCAGATGCGCGAGATCGCGATTCCCCTGCCCCGCGGCTTCGTCATCGTGGCCGGCCGCTCCATCGCCGACGACCAGGCGGCCATGCGGCGCCTCGCCCTGTGGCTGCTTGCCGCCGGCATGGGCATCTTTCTCCTGGGCCTTGCCGGCGGCGGTTGGGTGGCCGCCCGGGCCATCCGGCCCATCGACGCCATCAGCGCCACCGCTCAACGCATCTCCGCCGGCGACCTCGCCCAGCGCATCAACGTCGCCGACACAGACAGCGAACTCGGCCGCCTGGCCGCGGTCCTCAACACGACCTTCGCCCGCCTGGAGTCTTCCTTCACCCAGCAGGCCCGCTTCACTGCCGACGCCTCCCACGAGCTGCGGACCCCCGTCTCCGTCATCCTCACCCAAACGCAGACCTGCCTGGCCCGCGAGCGCGATCCGGCCGAGTATAAGGAAACGCTGGAGGCCTGCCAGCGCGCCGCCCAGCGCATGCGGCGTCTGACAGAATCGCTGCTCGAGCTCGCCCGCCTCGACGCCGGAGAAGAGCCTCTGCGCCGCGAACGTTTCGACCTGGGCCGCGTTGCCCGCGAAAGCGCGGAGTTGATCCGCCCCCTCGCCGCGCAACGCAAAGTGACCCTTGAGACCGATCTCGCCCTGGCCGAATGCACCGGCGACGCAGAACACATCGCCCAAGTCGTCACCAACCTGCTGTCGAACGCCATCCACTACAACCGCGAGGCCGGCACGGTGACCCTTGCGGTCCGCCAGGAGGGAAGCCAGGGTGTGCTGCGCGTCTCCGACACCGGCTGCGGCATCGACAGGGAAGACCAGCCCCACATCTTCGAACGCTTCTACCGCGCCGATAAATCCCGGACCCGCGCCGAAGGGCGCACCGGCCTCGGCCTAGCCATCTGCAAGGCAATCGTCGACGCCCACGGTGGTTCCATCGAAGTCGAGAGCCAGCCCGGCTCAGGCAGCACGTTCACGGTCCGCCTACCGCTGGCGCACGGTTAGCGGGCAGCGGACATCTTTTGGAGGAACGCCCGCGGCAACATCAGCCGCACCCGTTCCGGCGCAATATCCAGGCTCACCGGCGCCAGCCCGGCATACTCGCCATCCACCTGAACGTCGATCGGCGTCGAGCCGTTCGCCTCCATCTGCAGGCTGCGGGCATGCGCCACCGTCACGCCTTTCATCCCCTTCAGACTGTTCAGCAGCACTCCGCTGAAATACTTCAGGTAGCGGAACGAACTCGGTCCTTCGAACAGCACCACCGCAAATTCATCGCTGAGCAGGTTGGCGTGCCGCGCGATCTCCAGGTCGCCGCCGTAGTTCCGCACCCGGCTGACCAGGGCGAAGCTGCAGCGGGAGCGCTTTCCGTCCATGACCACATCGAACTCCGGCAGCTTCTTGCCCACCTGCGCAAAGCCGCCCTCCCAGTAACTCAGCTTGCCCCAGCGCCGCTTAAACTCCGGACTGACCATTCGCACGATCCGCGCATCCAACCCGACCCCGGCCATACAAGCAAAGAAGCGCGCCGGTTTCCCGGGAGCAGTCATCCGGCCCAGCGAGATCGTCGCCGGCTCCAACTCCTTGAATCGGGACGCGGCCCGCACCAGATGCCCGCCGATGCCCGTTTCCATGCCCAGCACATTGGCCGTCCCGGCCGGCAGGATCGCCAGCGGAACCGGAGACCCGGCCATGCCCGCAATCACCTCATTGATCGTTCCGTCTCCTCCAGCCACAAAAACGAGATTGGAACCCTCGTCGATGGCTTTCCGGGCGATGGGGCCGGCTGTATTGGGCCCCGTGGTCGGGCACAGCCGGATGGTTCCGACATGCGGCTCCAGCAGACGCTGGGCCTCGGCGATCATCTGGGGACTGCGAAAAAGCTTTCCGGCGACGGGGTTGTAGACCAGGGAGGCCAAGGTTCGAGATGCGTTGGGATCGGACACGTAGTTACGATTATAGATAGTGACTGCCCGGCAACAGATGGATGACTTGCGCGCCCAGTTGAGGCGGCACGAATACCTGTACTACGTGCTGGACGCTCCGGAGATCTCGGACGCCGGGTACGACGGGTTGATGCGGCGGCTCCAGGAACTGGAACAGGAGCACAAGGACATCCCCGTCCCGCCCGACTCCCCCACCCGCCGGGTGGGCGGCGCCGTCCGCGAAGGCTTCGTCAAAGTGCGCCACAGCGCGCCCATGCTCAGCCTGGACAATGCACTGAATCCAGAGGAGTTGCAGGCTTTTGACAGCCGAGTTCGCGAGCTGCTAGGCGGGCAGGAGTATCAGTACGCGTCCGAGCTGAAGCTCGACGGGCTGTCCATGGCCGTCCACTACGAAAACGGCATCCTCACCCAGGCCATCACCCGCGGCGACGGCACCGTGGGAGAAGACGTCACGGAGAACGCCCGCACCATCCGTTCCCTGCCCCTGCGGGTCGAAGCCGAGTGGCCGAAGTTCGAAGTGCGCGGCGAAGTCATCATGCCGAAAGCCTCGTTCGAGAAACTGAACAAGGAACGCGCCGCCCAGGAACTGCCTCTCTACGCGAATCCTCGAAATTCCGCCGCCGGATCGTTGCGGGTTCTGGATCCCACCATCACCTCGAACCGCCAGTTGGAGTATCACGCCTACTTCCTCCTGGTCGACGGCCAGCCGGCCAAGGATAGCCACTGGGCTTCGCTCGACGCCATGAAGGCGATGGGCTTCCGGGTCAACCCGCGCCGCCGTCTCTGCGCCAACCTGGAAGAGCTCACCGCGTTCTGCAACGAGGTGGGCGAATTGCGCGACAACCTGCCCTATGAGATCGACGGCGTCGTGGTCAAGGTCGACTCCATCCCGCAGCAGCGCCAGTTGGGCTGGACCGCCAAGTTCCCCCGCTGGGCCATCGCCTACAAGTTCACCGCCCGCCAGGCCGAGACCGTTCTCCAAGGCGTCGATGTCCAGGTGGGCCGCACCGGGGCGCTCACGCCCGTCGCCCGCCTGAAGCCGGTCACCGTCAGCGGCGTCACTGTTTCCAACGCCACCCTCCACAACGAGGAGGAGATCGCCCGGCTCGACCTCGCCATCGGCGACACCGTCCTCATCGAGCGCAGCGGCGACGTCATCCCCAAAGTCGTGGCGGTCACCAAGCGTCCCGAGGACCGCCGTGCCTTCGTCATGCCCAAGACCTGCCCGGTCTGCCAGTCGCCGGTCATGCGGGCCGAAGGCGAAGTCGCCAGCCGCTGCCTCAATACCAACTGCCCGGCGCGTCTGCGCGAGAGCATCCTCCACTTCGCCGCCCGCACCGTGATGGACATCGACGGCATGGGCGATGCCCTCGTCGACCAACTGGTCGCCAAAGGACTGGTCCGCAGCGTGGCCGATCTCTACGAACTCACCGTCGAGCAGCTCCGCGACCTGGAGCGCATGGGCGAAAAGTCCGCCAAAAAGATCTGGGACAACATCCAGACGTCCAAGCAGCGGCCGCTGCCGCGCCTCATCGCCGGCCTCGGCATCCCCTTTGTGGGCGAACGCACCGCGCAGTTCCTGGCCGACAGCCTGGAGAGCATGGACGCCCTGATGGAAGCCAGCGAAGCCCGGCTCCAGGCGATTGAGGAAGTCGGCCCCAAGATCGCCGAAAGCATCCGCCGCTTCTTCGCCGAATCGCACAACCAGGAACTCGTGCGCCGCCTGCGCGGCTACGACCTGAAGTTCACCCACGAGGCCGCCGTCCGCCCGGCGTCCGGACCTTTCCTGGGCATGGTGTTCGTCCTCACCGGCACGTTGCCGAACCTCTCCCGCGAAGAGGCCAAGGCGCGCATCGAGGCCGCGGGCGGCAAAGTCACCGGCTCTGTCAGCAAGAAGACCAGCGTCGTGGTGGCTGGCGAAGAAGCGGGCTCCAAGCTCGACAAAGCCCGCGAATTGAATATCGAGGTGTGGGACGAAGCCACGCTACTCGGCAGGATCGGATCGGCAACAAACGAATGAGTGGATTTCTCGAATTCCTAAAGGCCCTCGGCCCGATGGGTGCATTTCTGGTCGCGCTGATTGACGGCATCGGCCTGCCGAATCCCGGCGGCCCCGACTACCTCGTGATCTTCCTCGCCTGGACCCGGCCGGACTCGGCCTACACCAGCGGGCTGCTCGCGGTCTTCGGAGCGCTGGTCGGCAGCCTGGTCCTCTTCTGGGTCGCCCGCAAGGGCGGCGAGCGCTATCTCGACGAAAAGGCGAGCGGCCGCCGCGCCATGAAGTTCCGCCGCTGGTTCGCCCATTACGGTCTGGTCACCGTCTTCATCCCGGCCCTGGTCCCGGTGGTCCCGCTGCCGATGAAGGTCTTTGTCCTCTGCGCCGGAGCCCTCGGCGTCAGCCCCTGGGTCTTCCTGCTGGTGATGGCCGCGGGCAAAATCCCGCGCTACCTCGGCCTGGCTTACCTGGGCAAGGAGCTCGGCGAACACTCCACCCGGTGGCTGAAGGATCACCGCTGGCATTTCGCCCTGGCCACTGTAGGCCTCATCGCGTTCCTCTTCGTGCTGGTCAAAATCACCGACGCCCTGCGCGCGCGCCGTGCGCTGACTCAAGTACAGTAGCAGTACACGAGCTCTCAGCCATGCACACTCCTCTCAGCCGCCGCTCCTTCGTCGCAGCCCTGCTCGCGGCGCCGTCGATCGCGAAGCAGAACCCCAACGACATCCGCGTGGAGAGTGTCAGCACGGAAGAGGAAAGCTACATCTACCGCACGCCGCTCAAGTTCGGCGGCACCGTCGTCGATCGCGTCACGCTCCTCAACGTCAAAGTGACGATCCGGAACCGCGCCGGTAAAACGGCCCAGGGCTTCGGCTCCATGCCGCTGGGCAACGTCTGGAGCTTCCCGTCCAAGACGCTCACCTACGACCAGACCCTCGCCGCCATGCGCGAGCTGGCCGTCAAGGCCCGCAAGGTGACGGCCGACTGCAAGGACTACGGCCACCCTGTCGAGCTGAACTACCTGATGGAGCCGGAATGGCTCAAGGCGGCGGGCAACGCGGTCCCCAAGCTCTGTGCCCTGGTCACCTGCAGCCCCTTTGATGCCGCCATTCACGATGCCTACGGCAAACTGAACGGCCGTTCGACCTATCACTGCTACACCCGCGAATTCCTTTCGGAAGACCTGGGCCGCTACCTGGGCAAGGAATTCTCGGGCGAGTATCTGGAAAAATACGTCCTGCCCGATCCCAAGGCGCGCATGCCGCTCTACCACCTGGTGGGCGCGGTGGACCCCATCGTCGAATCGGACATCACGAAGAAGATCGGCGACGGCCTGCCCGAAACCCTGCCGGAATGGATCAACTACAACGGCCTGACGCACATCAAAATCAAGCTCAATGGCGACGATCAGGCCTGGGATCGCGACCGCATCCTGAAGGTCGACCGCGTCGCCACCGAAAGCATGGCAAAGCGCGGCACGAAGCAGTGGTTCTACTCGCTCGATTTCAATGAGAAGTGCCCGAACGTGGCGTATTTGATGGCTGTGCTGCGCCAAGTGGAAGAGAAGTCGCCCGCCGGCTTTGCCCGCATCCAGTATGTGGAGCAGCCCACCGCCCGCGATCTGAAGACCCATCGGACGAACGTGATGCACGAGGCTTCGAAGCTACGTCCTGTGGTCATCGACGAGTCGTTGACAGATCTGGAAAACCTCATGCTGGCCCGCGAAATGGGCTACACCGGAGCCGCCCTGAAAGCCTGCAAGGGCCAGGCCCAGGCGCTTTTGATGGCGGCGGCGGCCCAGAAGTGGAAGATGTTCCTCTGCGTCCAGGACCTCACCTGCCCCGGAGCCTCGCTCATCCACTCGGCCGGCCTGGCGGCCCACGTCCCCGGAGTGGCTGCGATCGAAGCCAACGCAAGGCAGTACGTGCCGGTAGCCAACAAAGCGTGGGAAGCCAAATTCCCGGGGATCTTCGTGGTGAAAGATGGCTACGTGAAGACGGGTACCCTGACAGGTGCCGGCCTGGGAGCCGTGGCATAGCAGGCGAAGTGTGCGTCGCGCGGATGCTGAAGGCTGGCAATCTGCAGTACCGGTAAGAGCGAAATCATCCAAGCCCTCTGGTGTCACTCCCGAGGTGCGCGAGGGCGCCACGAAGGGCGCCTCGGCCCGCATCCAGTGTTAGCCATCCAGCCGGGAATCCGTGTGGATCCGTGTGAATCTGTGGCCAGTGAATGAGGGCCACAGATGGACACAGATCCACACGGATAGCTCAGCACCATCTGCCTTGAGTCACATACGCTAATAGCTGAAAGCTACGAACCGGCGCCTATCAGCTCACTGCTTCGCCGCGGCCGCGGCCGGCTGCCCCGGCTTCCTCACCTTCTCGTAATACCGCTGCACGAAATCCTGCAGATGCAGCGGCACTTCATCGCGGCTGATATCGCCGCCGGCCTCGGCATGGTTCGCCGACCGGTTCACATACGGCGTCTTCAGCTGCTGGTTCTTCGAATTGGTGACTTCCACCATCACTTCGCCCTGCAGATTCAGCGCCCGTTTCCCCAGCAGCTCACTGAGCTTGCCCATGGCTTCCTTCTGCTCCGCCAGTTCCGTATCTTTTTTGCCGTCCTGCTTGCCGATGCCGCTCTTTTCCTGATTATTCGGAACGTCCTGGTTGCTGCCCGCCTGGTTCGACTTCGCCTGCTGCGCATTGTCCGCGTCGCCGGGCTGCTCGCCAGGTTGTGAGGCATCCGGCTCACCCGGCTGGTTCGACTTGCCCTGCTGCGGTTGGCCCTTTTCGCCCTTCTGCTGACCCTGCGACTTCTGGTTCCCCTTGTTCGACGCGCTCTGCTGGTTGTCGCCCTTGTTCTCCATCTTGAGCTTGTCCATCAGGTTCGCCATGGCGTCGCGCATCTTGTCCATCAGGCTCGAATCCTTCTGCTGCTTGTCGCCCGGCTTGGGCTGGGCAGCATTGGGATCCCCGGGCTTGCGAACATCCTGCGCGCCGGAGGGCGACTGGTTCTTATCGCCGCTGGCGTTCTCGCCCTCGTCCGAATTCTGGTCCTCGTTGTTCTGCCCGGCCGACTGCTTGTCGCCCTTCTGGCCTTGCGAGGTGGCTTTGTCCGGATCCTTCACATCCACGGAACGCAGCGACTCCTGCGTCATGTTGTCGCGTTCCATCACTTCCACGCGCTCACTCTCGGGCAGCGTCAAAGAGAACGGTTCCGCCGGCATGCCCTTTTGTGCGAGTTCCTTGGGCGCATTTTTCGCCGGAGCCGGCACGCCTGTCAGAGTGTCGAACCGCACTTCCGCGATCGGAGCCCGCAGATCAAAGGTATGCAGCACGCCGTAACGCACGAAGAACATGGTGAGCGAAGCCAGCAGCAGCGCGGCCACCGGCCAGGCGCTGCGAGGCGTGCGCAGGGGGACGGCCAGACTGGCATCGACGCCGGCGGCCGTGGACTCTGCGGCCGCCTGGACCGCCTCTACGAATTCGGGTTGAGCCCGGCCTGGCGTGGCGAAGTAGTGCGCGGTCGAGATCAGGTCCCGCAGGCCGAGTTCCCGGTCCACATTGCAGGCAACTTCATACTCGCCGGGCAGCTTTTTCCGGCTGCGCCACCAGCCAATGACCACCGTGAGGCCGACCAGCAGCACCGGCCAATACCAGTTGAGAATCTGAGTGCCCACCAAAAGGAGGACGAGCAGCGCCCCGAGCCCGGCCACCAGCCCCCATCCGAAGTGCTCAAGCAGGATCTGCCACACGGTGCGGCGGCGGGCTTGGAGGATGAGTCTGGTGATGGCGGCGGTGTTTGTCAATGGGTTGATTCTTATTATGACAGGGGGATGCGGTTCGTTGGGAGATAGACGTAGACCCGGCGAAATGGTGTCGAACCAGGGCCGCGTCTGCTGCAGCCGTGGCCGAAACGCAAGCACCCCGGCCCAGTCCCGGTCTTGCGATTCTCGATATCCACAAGGACTCCGCTCAGATCCCGCTTACCGAGCGGAGCCAGCGAAACCGCGCGCGGGACGTCCACGCGTGGCTAAGCCGCACTCCTCGTCTCTGCCCTCTTGATCCACTTTGCGATTTCCCCCGAACTGGCGCCGATACTCAACAGTGACCGCACCAATAGATCGAGAGAAACCGAGCGATCCCCAGCTTCCATCTTCGCCACTCGCGACTGGCTCGACCCCAGCAAACTGGCCAGGGCCGTTTGCGTGAGGCCACGCTTCTCTCTCAGTTGCTTTACGCCTGCGGCGAGTGCCAACTTCATTTCGATGAACTGGGCCTCTTCTGTGCTCAGTTCCAGGAAGCTGGCCGCATCGCCGACCGTCCAGCCGGAATTCTCAAGGCGCTTCTTTTTCTCGGAATTCATGGCCTCTCCCTGTTGGCCGCCGTTTTCACAAAGGCAGCCAAACGCTTTGTGCACACTTCCATCACCCGCGAGGGAGTCGACTGAGTCTTCTTGCTAAAGACCTCCAGAATCACGATCGCATCCTCCGCAACATGGTAGACAATTCGCCACGAATGCTCACGAGCCGAAACCCTCAATTCATGGCAGTTCGCACCGATGGCAGGCATCGGCCTCGACTGCGGCAGTCCCAGGACCTCCCCCTGCTGAAGGCGCCGAAGCAACAGACCAGCCTCCAACCGCGCCGTCTGGCTGAAAGGCGGTGTCTTCACCTCCCCTTTCAGCCACACAATCGGTTTGTCGGGTTGTTGCCGCACGGCTCAATATGTCCAATATGACATAATCCAGACCCGTCCAGGAACCCGTTCTCAAGACCCCTGACCAGTGCCTTCTCTACCTCAAGCCTTCCCCGGAGCGAACACTTCTCCGCCAAAATCCGCCACAGAAACCGCTCAGCAAAGCCCACCCTTCCCGGGATTCCATTGCCCGCCCCCCATCCCTGTGCTATCTTCGGGTCTCCCCCAGGAACCCATGCTTCGCCCCATCACATTCTGCTTCGCCACCTGCCTCCTCGTCATCGCACCCATTGCCTTGCCGGCCGATGACGTCAAGTTCGACTACCGGGTCCTCTCCACCACCAAAACTTCGACCATGGAAAAGGAGATGAATGAGGCGGCCGACGCCGGCTTCACCTTTTCGAGCGCGATGGGCGGCGAAACCGCGGTCGGCGGCAAAGAGGTCGTGGTGGTGATGGCCAAGGAAGACAAGGCCACCCCCGCCACAAAACGCGTCTACCGATTGCTGGCCACCAGCAAAACCTCGACGATGCAGAAAGAGATGCAGGCCCTCGGCGACGAAGGGTTCGAGTACAAAGGTCAGACGGTCTTCGAATCCAGCTTCGGCGGCCGTGATGTTGTCGTCATCATGGAACGAGCCGCAACTGGAGACTCGGCCAAGATCCAGTACCGTCTGCTCTCGACGGCGAAAACCTCCACGATGCAAAAGGAACTGCGCGAGGCCGGAGACGCGGGCTTTATCCTGTTGGGTATGACGGTAGGCAAGACGTCGTTCGGCGGCGCCGAACTGGTGAGCATTCTCAGAAAGAAGTGATCCAGGCCGGCCGCAACAAGCGCCGACCATAAGTGGGCAATCTCCACTTCAAAGAACCCGGGGACCGCACCACGCGGCCCCCGGCTCCCGAACTAAAACACCAACCGGGCCCCAATCCGGAACATCCGTCCCGCATAGTTCCCATACTGCCCGGTGTTGTTCGCATCCATCGCCGTCGCTGCCGTCTTCGGACGGAACGTCCGGCTGTTCGCCAGGTAATCCCACACGCCGGAGGCACGCGAGTTGGGATTCAGGAAGAACAACGGATGGTTCAGGATGTTAAACGCATCGGCCCGCAGTTGCAGAGAGACCTTGCCGTCCTTCAGGAACCGGAACGTCTTGCTGCCGGAGAGGTCCAGCGTCGTCGTCGTAGGCGACCGCGCATCCCCCAGCGTCCGCGGAGTGTTGCCGATCACCGGCGCCGCTTCCGTCCCCGGCACGACAAAGGCGTTCGGGTCGAAATACGACCGGCGGAACGGATCCTCGCGCCAGGTCGGGGTAATCGCCGCGGCGCCCAGCACACGGTCCGGCCGCACACTCCAGCCGTCATTGCCAGACCCGCCGGTCTTCGATTCCCACCACGCGTTGTTGCCCAGGTAAACCACGCCCGGCCAGCCGCTCTGCCGCGTCATCGTGCCAGCCAGGACATACCCGCCCACCAGGTAGTCCATCCAGCCCGGCATCGTCCCCAGCAGCGCCTTGCCCTTACCCACCGGCAGATCGTAGCTGAACGAAGCGCGGAACTTGTGGGTCATGTCGAAGTTGGAGACCGCCCGTTCCCGGGCCTGCGTCTGCTGGGAGGTCGAACCGAAGATGTCGTTCCCCGAAGGAGCCCCATCGTCGATCGATTTCGAGAAGCTGTAGCTGGACAGGAAGGTCAGCCCCGCCGAAAAGCGCTTCTGCAAGCCAACATTCAAACCGTGGTAAGTGGAGTTGCCGGAACGGTCATAATCCGCGCCAATCCGCGTGTTGAACCAGTTCTGGAACGGCCGCAGCGACATGATCCGCGTCCCCGGCATCACCGCCCCGGAACTGGACTTGAGCTGCAACGGGTTGTAGCTCGTGCTCTGTGAGGCGAAATCCAGACCGGCGGCCACCAGCGGCGCCGTCTGCGCCAGCGGCACGGCGTTCAGGCCCCAGGGCTGCGCGTACAGGTGCGTGCCCTTCGATCCGTCGTAGCCGATCTCCAGCGACAGGCTGTTGCGCAGCAGGAACTGCAGGCCTGCGTTCCAGCGGTCCACGCGCGGCATGGCGCTATTCTGCGGGATATACGAGAACGCGAACGAATTCGTGTCATTCATATAGAAGATCGGATCGCGCGGAAGATCGCGCGGCGCCGGCAGCGGCCCGATCGGATTCGTGATCAGGTTGACCGGCCCCGGATTGACGCCGCCCAGCCCCAGCGAGGAGTTGATGACACTCGCATTCACATTGGCATCGGGATAGAGGCCATTGCCGTAGCCGGTGATCGGCGCGCGGAGCATGGAATAGGAACCGCGCCATACCATCCACGGCTTTGCTGCATAGGCCAGGCCCACGCGAGGCTGGAAGCCCGAATAATTCGTCGGCCAAAGCCCGCGCTGCCGCCCCTGCGTGCCGGCCCAGACGTACGCGCCCGTCACGTCCCGGCCGTTGATCTGCCCGGCCAGTGTTGGATCGAACCAGCCCTGGCGGTCGTACTTCTCCGTGCGGGGCGTCTCCACATCCCACCGCACACCCAGATTCAGCGTCAGCTTCCGGGTCAGCTTCCAGTCATCCTGGAAATACAACGCCACATACTTCCAGCGATAATAGGCGTTGCTCTGCTTGCCCTGGAACGTATAGCTGGCCAGCGAGCCCAGCATCAGGCCGGCGAGTTGATTCGGCACCCCGTTGATGCTGCCCGTGTTCGGCGTGACCTGCCCGCTGAAGCTGTAATTGCCGCCGGTGAGGCCCGCGTAGGAAATACGGTTCATCTGGATGTTGCGGAACTCTCCGCCCATCTTGAAGGAATGCGCCCCGCGGATCCAATTGATGTCCGACCCGACCCCGAAGTTGACGTCGAGCGTCCGGCCCTCCCCGCTGGTGCCGCGGCCGAGGATCTGCGGGAACCCCGTGCCGGCGACGGCCGGCAGCAGGCCCATCTCCTTGCCCCAATCCTTCGAGATCGCCGCCGCGTTCGGACCACGGAAGGCGTCGCCCCGCGAGTAGGTCACACGAGTCTCGTTGGAAACGCTCGGCGAAAAGATGTGGTTGAAGGTCAGCCCGGTGTTGTAGGTCGTGATGGTGTCCTGGACAATCGGGTCGCCGGGATCGGCCGGGCCGCCCCAGTCATAGCGCGTCCCCGTGACCGGAGCCACGGAATACCGGAACGCCACCCGATCCTGCGATCCAAGCAATTGGTCGATCTTGAAGCTGTACCGGTTGTCGACGCTCTCCACTCCTCGGATGTAGATCGCATTGTTTCCGTCGATGTCGTACAACCCGTCGGGGCGAAGCCAGTGGATATAGGCCGTGTCCTTGCCCGGAGTGAACGGGTACAGGGTCTTGATCAGGCTCTGGGCCAGCGGATTCTTGGCCAACTGCCGGCTCAGATCGTTGCCGGGCACGATCGGCCGGTCCGCAACCGGCAGTTCCGGCCCCACGGGGAACCCGTCGGCGTTCAAACCGTAGTGATAGCGCAGCGAATTGGTCCGGATCGGGGACGCGATGGCCGCGTCGATGTTGGTCGACCGCAGGGTAGGATCCAGGAAGTCGTATAAATTGTTGAAGTTGCCGGCAAGCTCGTCCGCGGTGGGCAGCCGCGCGCGGGACGCTCCAATCTTCAGCCGCTGCCGCTGGGGCTCTCCGCTGGCATAGAAAAACGTCTTGTTGCGGCCATCGTAGATTTTGGGGATGATCACCGGACCGCCAATGGCGCCGGCATAGGCACTGTACCGCGCGGTAGGGTCGAAGGCCGAACCCAGGAACCTCGTCTGAAGGAAAGGTTGCGTGTGGGTCCAGTTGCCCGTCCCATGCAGCGCGTTGGTGCCCGACTTCGTCGCCTGGTTGATGATGCCGCCGGTCGTCCGGCCATACTGCGCCGGAACTCCGTTCGCCTGGATGGAGACTTCCTGGACGGTATCGGCCGAGAAAGTGATCAGGGCACGCGGGTTGCCCGCTGAGGTAATGTCCGAGCCATCCACCAGAATCGACCCGCCGCCCGGCCGGCCGCCGCCCACGGTAATGGATCCACCCGGCGAAACCGCCTGGGTGTAAATACCCGGCATCTCGCTCTGGACACCGCCGTTATACTGCGGATCGCCCTGCGAACCCGGAGTCAGCAGGATCGCCGACAACGCGCTGCGGTCCTGGAAGGGAAGATCGACCAGGATCCGGTTTTCCACAGTTGTCGTCACCGCGGCGGAACCTGGATTGATCAGCGGAGCCTCCCCGCTGACGCTGATGCTCTCGGTGACGGCGCCCAGCTGCAGCGCAAAATTCTGGGTGGTCGTCTGGGCGACCAGCACTTCCACGCCAGTGGCCAGCGCCGACTTGAACCCCGACATCGACACTTTCAGCTCATACCGGCCCGGCGGCAATGCGGCGAAACTGTAATTGCCGGTAGAGGTGCTTTCCGTTTTGACCGTGCGATTGCTGCCCAAGTCGCGGGCCTCAATGACGGCTCCGCCGACGATGGCTCCGCTTCCATCTGTGACGGAACCGGTGATCGTCCCGCTACTGCTTTGCGCTAACAGGGAGCAAACGCTGGCAAACAGGAGAAATGCGACTTGGCGATACACAAAAGACTCCTTCAACGTGGATGTTGACTGGGGCGGACCGCCGCGAGAGGTGCGATCCGCAGGCTGAGTTATGTGTACACTCGCCTTTCCGTGCTGCCTAGGTTGGATTTCGCCGCTAGCCACCGGTAACACATGCAAACGCTTGGAATGACTTGTAATTCTGCCGTTCGTCAAGTACCGTTAGAACTGCCGTTAGCTGCCAGTTATGGGCTCCGTTCAACCACCCCACTCCGTACAGCCCCAGCATGAACAGGTGCTGGAGGAGCTCAACCGGCTTCTGGCCAGCGACACCTTCCGCAACAGCCGCCAATCCGAAAAATTACTCCGCTATCTCGTCACCAATACGCTGGAAGAGCACGAAGAAGCGCTGCGCGAACGGGCAATCGGCGTCAGTTTGTTTGGTCGCGAGCAGAAATACGACACCAACGAGGACTCCATCGTCCGTGTCTGCGCGAACGAGGTCCGCAAACGGCTGCACCGCTACTACGCCCAGCCGGATGTGCGGCCCGCCATCCGGTTCTCCATTCCCCTGGGGTCCTATAGGGTTCAGTTCGAAACCGTCAACGCGGAAGCTTTCACAAAGGAGGAGACCGCCGCCGGCGAACCCGGTCCCAGGGGGAAACAGTGGTGGATCCCCGTCGCCGCCGGGCTCTTTTTCACCGCCGCGGTCGCGGCCTATTGGCTCTGGCCGGCCTCCGCTCTGGAACAGTTTTGGGGACCCGCCCTCGCCGCGGACCGGCCGGTGGTCATCCTCGCCCCCAACCCGGTCGTCTACAATTTCCGGCGCGACACCCATGCGCGCCTGCGCGGCCAGGCCGCCTCTCACGTTCAATGGCAGATGGATCCGCTCACGCCCCCGCCCGATACCGATCTGAAGTGGCGGGAGGTTGTGCCCATCATCGATCAATATGTCGGGATGGGCTCTGCCCATGCCATTTCCGACGTCTCCGTCCTGCTCTCAAAGCACAATCGGCGGAGTGACATCCGCTTCGGCAGCGCCTCGTCTTTTCAGGATCTGTTGAACTCGCCCGCCGTCCTTGTTGGCGCCTATGCCAACCGCTGGACGCTGCAGCTCACCGACGAACTCCGCTTTGTCTGCGGCGAACGCGGCCAGACACCGGAAATCGTCGATAGGATCTCCGGAAAGACCTATCCATTGAAGAACTTGCAGCCCGATGGCCGGACACCGGAAGACTACGCGATTGTCTCCCGGCTGTTTCACCCCAAGACCGGCAAGATGATGATCGCTCTGGCCGGAGTAACGCAATACGGGACCCAGGCCGCCGGCGAGTTCGTGACAGATCCGGCCCGTCTCGAGGAAACGTTCGCCGCCGCGCCGAAGGGCTGGGGCCGCAAAAACATCCAATTGCTCCTCCACATTCCCATCGTGGAGCGGGTGCCCGGCCGCGCCGAGGTCGTCGCTACCCATTACTGGTAACACACCCGGCCGCGGGAATCTGAGCGACGGCCGGGCCTGCGGGGCATCGTGCAAGCCTGGGGTGGATCGCCCCGCCGGACCACGCTCACCCAGCCCCCAAGGCCGCGATCCCGCCCCCGGCAAGAAACCTGAAGCTGGAAGAAGCGCTGAAAGCCTGGAGGCTTGGAGAGTCGAAAAAGAAGGGCCTCCCGGCGTTTAGGATCCTAACGGACCGGACTCCTCAGACCATAGCGGCCAAAAGGCCGCAGACAACCAGGGAGTTGCTGGAGGTACCAGGTATGAGCCTGAGGCTGGTGGAGCAGTACGGCGCGCCGATCTTCCGGATTATTGAGGAGGCGGGCTAAGCTCAATTACCCCAGCAGAAGGATTCGAAGAGATTACGACCCGACTGCCTTTCATCGACTGCACACTGCAATTACTCACGGACCATGCGCGTCGCGACAAGCAGGAAAGAGAACGGCCACTAAGGATAACGGTCCTCCTCCAGCAGCGCCAAGAGGCTCCGGCCGGTTCAGGCGGTAATGCGGCTGTTACTGTGGAGTTGCACCGGAAAGACACCTGATGAGCACGGCTGCCGCCCCAACTCTTTCAGGCACCTCTGGGAGGGGTAGCGTGGCGCCGAGTGGGCGACTTCGAGGGGAGATTCCCTGGCTCTCCAAAAACTCGCGAATCACAGATGCCTTCACCGCAAAATTAATATTTTGAGGCACATCCCCAAAGTTATTCATAGCGTAAGAAGTTGACAATTTCATCGTCACCATCCCGACTACATTTCCTGATGCGTCGAGCAGAGGTCCCCCACTGCTCCCCGGTTGCACCGGGGCAGTGAATTGCAAGTACCGCGAATCATCACTAAGACCCGAGAGAGAACTGATGTTGCCGCTGGTCAGATGAAGTGAAGTGGATACTACACCCTGCAGCGGATACCCAAGGGTGACGACGGGTTCGCCTAGTTTCACCTTCCCGTCACGCAACGCGAGGAAGGTCTTCGGTGGGTCTGAAACTTTCAGCAAAGCGATGTCGTTAGCCTTGTCAACCGAGACGATGGCAGCCGGCACTTGTAGTCCACCTATACTTACGACGACGGAACCACACCCACTCACGACATGGGCATTTGAAAGAACTTGGCCGTCAGGCGCTATGACAAATCCAGAACCTTGCGAATTGACAGAGGCTGCCTCCGCCGGTGGAGAGGAGGTCGAACTTCCGTCGTGAGGCTTCGTGCGACCCGGCAGGGGAGGCTTCAATTCCGTCTTCTTGATTTTGTAGGTCAACTTGGTCCCGTCTGCCCAAATGTGGGCGTCGCTCCCTTGGAAATACCCGCTCACTGTCGCGCCGGCAATAAGAGGTTGGCATTTCGCAGTTAGAGCACGTGAAAGTCGGCCTGACGGTATTGAGCAGTCTACTGCATACAGGTGAGATTGGTCCCGAAGGACAATGAAGTAACCGCCGCCGTTCGAGTACGCTTCCGAAGCGACAACGAAGAGCGTCATGAGACGACCTTCAGTCTTAGCCAGCTCAAACTGCGTCACCTTGAAGTCTTTAAGCGATACAGAATGCAGGAGCTGTCGAACCTTAACGCGAGTGCTCAGATTCCAATCGAGGTATTGGTCCGGCTCCCACGGTTCCGTATTCCAGAGGGTGAATAGACAACCCTTCCTCGCCGTCACTTCGACACAGAGCTTTGCGTACTCAATGCGTACCCCTGATTGATTCGTCGCCCTGGCGATCAGCCTTGTTCCGTCGCGTTCAGCGGTCAATGTGCCTGAGTAGGCAATTGGCCCAACTCCGTCTTTCTGTAGCTTTATATCTTCGGCGCCGCACTGGAATGTAAAAACACTAAACAGCATGATTATCGCGGGGCAAAGGGAACCCAATCGACCCGCCTTAAGCATCTGATTCCTCCGTGAGGTATAGATCATTCCCTTCGGGATGTTCTCCAACTGAGTGTACATCGAAAAACACGGCCGCCGAAAAACAAGCTGAAGCTAGGCGCTCTAGGCGAAGCACGGGGGTGCCCTGGCGTGTCACTCGCCATATTTCCACGAAAGCATCCAGCTCCGGCTGCGGCGAGTGACACGCAGCTAATGCCTAAGTCAGATTTCACCGGCGGCCACAGGATCATTCACCAAAGCCGCGTGCTCGACGCCTCGCTCAAGTGGGCTTGAGGCCTTGAGCACCGGCACTTGACGGTCGCGCAGTTCAAGAAACTCAGGAGGGTCGGCAGTCGACGGGCCGGTGGACAGCCTGCGCCGTCCCACCGAAAAACGTCAAAATCCGGCGGCCGACTGGGCGTAACCGCCCAGAACCATAGCTGGACGAACTTGATTGTTGATACTTTCTATCACTTCGCCCCCTGTCGCACGCATATTGGCAGCGCGAGCCCGCCAGAAAAGCCCAACACTGCGCCATATCCCACAAAGAGTACAAAGCAGTCTGTAATCAGGAGCGGGAAAACCCCGCTGGGACGGGTCCGACTGGCACTCTGCCTCACTCCGCCGACTCCGGATACGGCTGCATCACCTGACCCACCCGGCAGACCTTCGCGAATCGGAGAACCTCATCCACAGTGGCTTTACGGAAACGAAGGACGTCTCCCAACGCTTCAATCGCGACATCGATTCCGTTCTCCTGCCGGTACTGGAAGCAACCCGCCACCGTCTTCGCTGCGCTCTAAATCTGGACTCGACCGCCTTCGATCTCGCGCGTCTCGATTCCGCCCACAAGGGCCCGGCCGGAGAACCGAACGACTCGGAGCGCCTCGCCTCGAACGCCCTGCCTACTCTCAACTCCACCCTGGCAACTGCAAGAAAAATATGCTATTTTTTCTTGCAGGATCAGAAGCTCAGAGATGTCAAAAACCACTGAGGATAAAATACTTAGTCGTATCTACGGCAATGGCAGGGGTCATGCTTTCTCCCAAGGTGACTTTGCCGACCTGGGCACTCGTTCCACCGTCGACTCCGGCTTGCATCGCCTGGAGAAGCGCGGCATCATCCGGCGGGTCATCCGGGGCATCTATGACTACCCCCGGTATAGCGAACTCCTGAAGCAGCCGGTCGCTCCGGACCTGGATCAGGTCGCCCGCGCCCTCGCCCGGAAGTTCGCCTGGCGCATCCAACCCGAAGGAGCGACAGCCCAGAATCTCCTTGGACTCTCAACCCAGGTCCCCGCTCACCTCGTCTACCTCTCTGACGGCCCCAACCGGACCTACCAGATCGGCAGCCAGTCTATCGACTTCGAACACACCGCACTCAAGGAGGCCGCCTTTCAGCTCCCTGAAAGCGGGCTCATTGTTCAGGCGCTCAGGGCCTTCGGAGAAGACCGGATTACCTCCAAGGTGATCTCACGGATCCGCGAGAAGTTCCCGCCGGCGCTCAGGCAGAAGATCCTCCGCGACACAAAGACCGCCACCGGTTGGGTCTACGCCGCCATTCAGGAGATCGCCAAGGACGGGCTTCGTGAATAGGGCGGCACTCCTCCCCACGAGGGACCTGCAGGACCTTTTCTCCAATACCGCTGCCTCCCTCGGCATTCGACCGGCAATCGCCGCGCACGGACGTCCTGATGTGTCACTTCGCATTTCTCCGAGAGCATCCATCCTCGGCCGTGCAGACTCACGAGCAGCTCTTGCCTTGGTCATCTTTCTCAGGAGCCCACCGGATCTCTCCCCGAATCCCGCGCCAGACGGCTCCCTCAGTCGCACGTTGAGGTACTGAGTGCCGAAGTATGACGGTCGAGGAGTTCAAAACCGGAGGGGGAACCAGAGGTCGTCAGGATACAGGAATCAGCCATTCTGAATCCCTCGATCAAAATGCGAGAAGGACACGTCAGGACGTCCCGGTTTCTTCAAGATCACAGGGCCGAAATCTCTTCATTGGGGATAGAGCTTGGATGTAGCCAAGACCAGTGAGGCTTCAGCAAATCGGCGCCGGGCCGCAATCTATTTCCGACAGGCCCTCAGGCCGTCCCAGCCCCCAAAACTCCGTGTCTCACGAACGCGGGCGGTCCATCAGGCCGTCCCCGTCTCGACTGCCGCGAGAGTCGGCCTCACATGCTTCAAGGTCCTGACGGACGCTTCATATCTTCCACGGTTGAGAGATGCCCGGTCCAACGACGACTGGCGTTGCAGAGAGATGTCATATGGTCTGCACGACCAGGCGGTGCATTTGGATGCGGAAGGGATGCGGCGGGCGCTAGGTATAACTCCGTGGGGCTGAGTGTGCCATTCGAATCGCATCGCCTATCTCACGCCAGTGCAGGAGGAGCACTCGCATGCCTCTCCCCTCACTTGATTTCTCTTTGTTAGCCGCGACCGAGTACCTAGAAAGGAATTGATCCAACGCTTGGTGATCCTTGGGGTTGCCGCCCATCCGTTTGAGGTTGGTAACCATCGAAGTAGAATAGAATGCGGCCACAGTCTGATTAACAACCCTTGCGGCCGTGTGATAGGTGCAAAAGACCTTGACCGGTTCGCCAGAATTGAGCGCGGATTGCTCCGAATACACGCCGTCCCGCAGATGGGTCCTGAAGTCATCCCAGGATCGACGCAGAAACCTCAGTTCCATGAGGGAGGTCACGGCGACCTTCCCGCAGGCAACTATGATCTTGGGTCTTAGCGACTCAATCTGGTCCCTGAGAACGCTCCCGCAGCATTGTCGGGCGGCTCTGATGTGAAGCATCCGGCTCGCAGAGGAATCTCCGTGCATTAACGCGTTCGTCCAGTAGTGAGCCGAAAGGTATCGGCTTGCGCGCTCCGCATTGTCTCCGCGAACAACTGCAGCAGCCCAAAGGTCATTCGCATGCCGTGCCGTGTGGTCCGAAGGGTTCTCACTGTTGCAGACAAAGCAAAGTCGTCCGCTGTGAGCCGGAGTGGTGTCAGCCGGATCCTGCATAATCTGCAGACTGATTGCCCGACGCGCCTTCCGCCAGTCCAGGCCGTGCTTGTGGCAACTCGTTCCGAAGGCAAACCCATCCTCATACATCGGATTCCACGGGCAGCGATTACAGGCGGCGTGTTCGCCATGTTCTGCGGCTCTAAGGATGGTGCAACGTCATTTGCATCAACATACTAAAACAAGGGGCGAGGGGACGTCCCCCGCCCCGGAAGGACCGCACGTAATGTCCCGGGCCTCAGACCTCGTCGCGGTTCATGCGGACCTCGACCGTTGCTCCCGGGCAGCGTCCGCACCACGGCCCCCAACCGGACACCTCTTACCCAGCTCTTTGAGGCTCTGAGCACCCACGCAGGACATCCACGGAGCTCCGAACTCGTAACTTCGTCCGAAATCGACGGCGTTCAGCAATCAGCCAGCCTGAATCCCTCGATCAAAATGCGCGACCTCCACCGCCGGATATCCCTACTCCCCGCCCTGCGTTTGACGGCCGAGGTCGGCGATCCATTGCGGCAGGGCCTCAATATCCTCCGTGGCGGTCCGGAAGTTGACGATGCAGAACCGCAGGGCGTGGCGCCCCTCCACGACCGCGTTGGAACAGAAAGCATGGCCGCTGCTCTCGATGCGCGCCAGCAGCTCTTGATTCAACCGGTTCAGCTCCACTTCGGTTTGTTCGGAGCCGGTGCTCTCGCGCAGCGCCCGCGGCACGTAGCGCAGCGTGGTGATGCTCAAGTTATGGGTGAATGCTTCCAGTTCCGGATGCTCGCTCGCCAGTTCGAAAAGATGCCGCGCCAGCGCGATGTCGTCCCCGATCATCGCCCTGTATTGCGCCGCGCCCGCTTGTTGCAGGGCGAGCCAAACCTTCAGGGCCCGGAAGCCGCGCGAATTCTGAGGCCCGATATCGTAGTAATTGGTGGCCTCGCCTCCGAAGCTGTAATAAGCAGGGTGGTAGGAAAACGCATCGCTCAGCGCCGCCGGATTGCGTACCAATGCACACCCGGCTTCCAGCGGTGCGTACAGCCACTTGTGCGGATCCACGGCGACGGAATCCGCCTGCGCGAGGCCCGCCAGATCCGGAGGCGTGCCTGGCGCCGCGGCGGCGAAGGCGCCATAGGCTCCGTCGACATGGAACCAGAGCTGGCGCTCCCGGCAGAAGGCCGCGAGAGCCGGCAAGGGGTCGACCGCTCCGGTGCTGACCGTTCCGGCGGAGCCGACAACAAGGAACGGCCGCGCGCCCCCCTCGAGGTCCCGCTTGTACTGCAATTCCAATGCGGCCAGATCCAGGCGCTGGTGCCGGTCCGTGTCGATCCAGCGAATCGAATCCGTGCCGAGGCCGCTGATGTCTACCGCTTTCTGCAGCCAGGTGTGGGTCTCCCGGGAGGCATAGACCAGAAGAGCAGGCCCCGCGGCGACGCCTTGCTTGCGCACATCCCAGTCCGTCTTCGCGGCGCGCGCGGCCAGGAAACAGGTGAGATTCGCCATATTGCCGCCGCTCACCAGCAGGCCGCCGCATCCGGCCGGGTAACCGATGAACTCGGCCAGCCAGCGGATGGTCTGCGCCTCGATTTCGGTGGCCATGGGCGAGAGCTTCCACGCCCCGACATTCGCATTCACAGCGGCAGCGAGCAGTTCGGCCAGGATCCCAATCGGGGCGCACGACGAAGTGATGTAGCCGTAGAACCGGGGATGTCCGTTCAGTAGCGAGTGGTCGAAGAGCAGCTCGGCGGCGTTCTGGAGCAGGTCACCGGCCGGCGCGCCCTGCTCCGGCAGCGGCTGGGTTGCTCGCAGCGCCGTGCGGACTGCATCGGGCGCCTCGGCCGGCGTCACCGGACGCTCACGCACTGAGGCCAGGAAGCCGGCGATGCGGTCCACCAGGTCGTGCCCCAGGGAGCGGAACTGATCTTCCGTCATTTCGAGCGGCGCCGAGCGGCCCCTCAGCAGGTCGATTCGATTCGAAGACATGGTTCCCCTTAGCGTAAGCCCTCGAAGAGATCCGTCTCCAGTTGGCGGCCCCCATTGACGGCGCTGTAGACGCGATAAAACTCCTGGGTGCCCCAAAGCGCTTTCTGCTGCTCGTCGGCGAGCTGTTCCAGTTGCGAATAAATGGACATCTGCGACCGGTGGCAGCACACGGCTTTCCAGACGGCTGGCCAATGCGTGGAGGTGTCGATGACGGTGGTCACCGCCCAATCGGGCCACGGCGTGGCTTGGCGCACTACTCCGTCGACCATCGAGGTCAGCTTGCGGAAAGCTCCCTGGTAGGCATCCCACTTGTCGCTGCGCCAGGCCAGGTAGTGGAGCTTGGCGACGCGGTGGGCCGGCAGCGGGCCGCCGTTGGCTCCCTCTCCGGTGGCATACGCCGAATCGCCGGCGCAGACTACGGCCGCCGTTGTGAATTGCGAGATGGCGATGTGGTCGGGGTGCCCGTAGGCGCCTTCCGGTCCAAACGTCACCACCACATGCGGCCGGATGCGTCGAATGTGCGCGGCGATGGCTCTTATGGCGATGGACGGCTCCGTCTGGTCCAGCACGGCGTCGCCATAGCCGAGCAGGGCCACTTCGCGGATGCCGAGAACGTCGGCCGCCGCCCGGAGCTCCGCTTCCCGCACCGCACCCACTTCCGCCGGATTGGCGTCTTTGCCGTGTCCGAAGTAGCGGCCGCGTTCGCCGCGGGTGGCGGTGACAAGATGGGTCTCGACCCCTTCCATCGCATATTTAGCCAGGGTTCCGCCGAAGCCCAGCGACTCATCGTCAGGATGAGCCAGGACGGCCAGCAGTTTCAGGGCTTCCATCGCTGCGCCTCCTCCGGACGTGCCGGCGGTGGTGAGCCGCCGGCGCAAATATGGTTGACGCGTGTTTGCATGGGCCTTCTCTTCTGCGTAATCTTCGTTACGCGCTGACACGTGTGGAGCGATCAGACTATGCGCTGAGCGCGCGCGTGAGCCCGCCCAGGTGGTGGTAACTGTGGCGAACGGCGTGATCCTCCAGCAGGAACTGGCAGGTCAGGGGGACGCCGCCATACAGGGACACTGGGGCCGCCATGGCAAGAGCTTCGTCGCTCAGGGCGCGGATGGCAGCCGCGGCCGCTGCGCTGTTCCGGGCCAGCAGGTCCAGTGCCGCTTCCCTGGTGATGCCGCTGTTCTCGTTCGCGTGCCTGGCGTTCATCGCATGCACGTCCTCCATCGTCACGCCCTCGATGGACTGGCCGGCGGCAAGTTTCTGCGCCAGTTGGATTTCCAGTGGGTAGACGCTGGCGACGTGGTGGATGATCACGCCCATCGGGCGGCCATCTTTCGGCACAGGCATGCGCCACTGGGTGTCTGTCAGCTTGCCTGCGAACGCGGCCAGCGCCTGGGCGCCCAGCTCCAGGCGGCTGGCCAGGGCTTCCGCGCGGGCGCAAACGGCGGCCGGCGCGGCAACGGGGGAAGAATCGATTGTCATGTGCTCCTCTGATCAACGGATTGGGATGCTTCACGGGCATTCTGGGCCCGGCTGTTTCTACGGTAAGAGAACCGTGCCATTCAGGAATTGCGCGATCGTCTCTATTCCCTTGCAGCGCGTATTCTCGACTCGCTTCGCAATCTGTTTACGTTTATGAATGTGGCCGCCACGCCGGGCGCGGAATGGCGGACGGGGTGGTGGGACCAGTGGACGGCTGTAGGTCAGCAGGCCCAGGGTCGCCGGAGCAGGCCCCTGGCGTGGAGACGCCCGACTGCCCCGCTCGATCACGGATCGCTTCGCGGAACAAGCAACTCAGGCGCTTCTCACGGAGCCCCGAAGCCGCCAATATCTGTTCGCTACGCCCACTTCTCTCGCATTTTCCGCATGAAGCCCTATTCATTCACAGGAATTTCAAATCTTTTTATCCTTTATTTTCAACACACCCTCCTCGAAAACACCCCGTTCCCTCTTGACCTGCCCTTTACCCTGGAATCGCGCCGGCTCCAACGCCGGCCGTTTTCATTTACAAGGAGATCGAAATCATGGCTACCGCAGCTCAGATCAACGCCAACCAGGCGAACGCAAAACTTTCCACCGGACCCGTGTCCCCCCTCGGCAAGGCCCGCGCTGCCCAAAACGCCCGCCGCCACGGCTTCACCGCGCAAAACCTCAACATCACACCCGAGGACCGCGCGGAATTCACGGAGCTCGAGGCCGCCATGCGCCTCAAAACCCGGCCCGCCGACTGCCTCGAAGAGGAGATCTTCCACCGCATCCTCACCCACTCCTGGAACCTCCGACGGATTGAGACGTTCGAAGCCCTCCTCCTCGCCGAAACGGACCCACTCGCCGAAACCGATCCCCACGCCGGTAAACTCGAACGCTACGCCCGCTACCGCCGCGACCTCGAGCGTGGGCTCTACCGCGCTATCAGGGAACTCAGCAAACTGCAAACCGAACGAGCCGCCCTCGGCCAGCAGCATCCCCACGTCGTCCAGGGCATTCGCGAGAATGTCCCCTTGGCCGAAGTCACCCGCCTGACCAAAAACACAGAGGAAATCTTTTTTTACGAGGGCTATGGCCGCCCCAGAAGGGCCCTCGAACACCTGACCAATGAAGTCGATTCCGGCCACCCCGACAACCAGGATCCGATCGCCGATCTCCAACCGGTTCTGGTTCCACGAAACGAACCCAATCTGCCTGTCGTGGACGGAGTGCCCCTCATGCTCCACAACGTGGCCAGCCTCTGAGCCGCCCCTTCCGTCAGAGTCGCCATGAGCCGGCGAAACGAAGCCGCTGGCAGCCATCCCTACCTGTCGAACCGGCCTGCCGGAGACCCCTTCGGCCTTGCTCTTTGAAATCCACACCTTCGTGCCGGCGTCCGGCACGCCGCCCGCCGCGCCCATGACGCAGTTCGTGTGGCTGCTCACCCGAGCCGGGTGGAACGCCCCTTCTCCAAAGTGGCGCCAACCACCGCAAACACGGGGCACAAGGCGAAAAACATACGATTTTCGCCATTTTTACGGCCTCCAACAATGAAGCACCCCTTAATACTCCAATATTTCTTGATTTTCTCATCAATAATCCCACTCCAGCCCTCAAGGTCAATCGCAGGTCAACCGATAACTAAGAGGGTTGGGAGAAGGAGACGATGACGAATGGTTTTTAGATTTCTTAGCGCTCTGGTGCTCTGCGCCAGCGCGTCTTTTGGGGCAGGGATAACACTCGGCAACTACGACTCGGGCAACTGTTACCCTTACCTCTGTTTCGCAAGCGATGGGGGCACAACCTATCAGGAGCAGTTCAACGCTGCTGCTTTCAGCGGCCCCATCACAATCACACAGATGAGCTTGTTTCTGGACGCCAATTCAAGCCCGGGACCGGGCGCGATGGATCCAGCCACTATCGTTGTAACGCTCGCCACCTCCACCGTGCCCTTCGGCGCGATGGGCAGCGACCCTGCCAGCAATGTCGGGGCAGACGCCGTGGTGTTCGGCACGTACCATTTCCAGGGATCGATGCCAAGCGTTTTGACCCTGGTGGGCGGGACTCCGTTTACCTATGACCCCGCGAACGGATCTTTGATCCTGAGCCTTGCCGTCACCTCGGACGGTCCGGCCGCCTGTCCTTACTGCAGTTTCTTCCAGGCGGACTACACCGGCACGGATGTGATCCGTTCTTTCTGGTCCACCGGCGGCTCCGGCTTGAATAACGACGGAGCGCCAGTGACGAACTTCAACGATGAATTCCAGGGAGCAACCGTCGTTTACGATGGCGGCACCCTGGGCGGCGCAGTGCCTGAGCCCTCTTCCATTCTCTTACTGAGTGGTGGCCTCGGAGTGCTTGGTCTTCTCCGCCGCAGACAGCAACAGAAGTAAATCCCGATCAGGGCGGGGCTAGTTCCCGTTCCGATCTGAGCCCGGCCGGTTGCGTACTATTCGCGCCGGCCGGTTTCGTATTCCCCCCAGCCTGCCCACCCCGCGGAATCCCCGCCTTCCTCGTCCATCCAATCTATACCGTGCTTGATGGAACGCCGACTGGTTCGATACCATAGGAATTTCAACCACATGCTACGCTTTGAGACCGCCGGCGAGTCGCACGGGGAGTGTCTGGTGGCGACTTTGACCGGTCTGCCCGCCGGTGTCCCGATTTCCGTCGCCGAGGTAAATCACGAACTATGGCGCCGCCAACAGGGCTTCGGCCGCGGCGGACGCATGAAGATTGAGACGGATACGGCGGAACTCGTCAGCGGCGTCCGCCACTCCCAGACCATCGGTTCCCCCATCGCCATCATCGTCAAAAACCGCGACTGGCAGAACTGGACCGAGGTCCTGCCCGTCGAAGCCGCCGGGAGCAGCGAAGAAAAGAAGAAGCCGCTCACCCGCCCCCGCCCGGGCCACGCGGATCTTGCCGGCGCGATCAAGTATAGCTTCGCCGACGCTCGCTACATCCTGGAACGGGCCTCCGCCCGGGAAACTACCGCCCGCGTCGCCGTCGGCGCCCTGGCCAAACAGTACCTTGCTCAGTTCGGCGTCCAGATCCTCAGCCACGTCATCCAGGTCGGCACAGCCAAACTCGGCCGGTTGGCCGAATGGGAAGAACTGGTCACCCTCTCGCAGAAGGAAGAAGTTCTGCTTGGCTGCGTCGATCCCGAAGCCGAAGCCCGCATGAAAGCCGTGGTCGACGAGGCCTACCGCACCGGCGATACCGTCGGCGGCGTCTTCGAGGTCCGCGCCCACAACCTGCCCATCGGTTTGGGCTCTCACATCACCTGGGACACCCGCCTGGATGGGCGCCTGGCGCAGGCCATCCTCTCGATTCAGGCCGTCAAGGGCGTAGAAATTGGCGAGGCCGAAGAGGCCGCCACCGTCTTCGGCTCCAAGGTCCAGGACACCATCCACTACGATAAGGCGGAGCACCGCTTCCACCGCGGCGCAAACAAGGCCGGCGGCCTGGAAGGCGGCATCACGAACGGCCAGGATCTCGTTGTCCGCGGCCTGCTGAAGCCCATCTCCACCCTCCGCAGGCCCTTGGAATCAGTGGACATGACGACCAAGGACCCCGCCTCGGCCGCCTATGAGCGCAGCGACGTTTGCGTGGTGCCCGCAGCCGGCGTTATCGGCGAAGCAATGGTCGCCATCGTCCTGGCCCAGGCGTTTCTCGAAAAATTTGGCGGCGATTCCCTGAAGGAGTCGCGTCGAAACTACGACGGCTACATCCAACAAGTCAGGGAGTTTTGAAGTACAAAGATGGTCCTGCGGATAGTTAAGTATGGCGACCCTGTGCTCGAACAGGTGGCCCAGCCGATCGCGGAGTTCGGCACCGCCGAGCTGAAACAGCTGGTCGAAGACATGTTCGAGACGATGTACGCGAACAAGGGTATCGGCCTGGCCGCCCCGCAAGTCGCGCTGTCTCAACGCCTGACGGTCATCGATCCGTCGGCGGGCGAAGACCCCAATGCCCGGCTGGTCCTCATCAACCCGGAGATCATCGCAAAGCAGGGCAGCCAGATCGGCGAAGAGGGTTGCCTCTCCATCCCCGGCTTCCGCGAGGACGTCAAGCGGTTCAATAAGGTCACTGTCCGCGCCCAGAACGTGGAAGGCGAGACCTTTGAGACGGACGGCGAAGAACTGCTGGCCCGCGCCATGCAGCATGAGATCGACCACCTGAACGGGGTCCTCTTCCTCAGCCACCTCAGCCTGCTCAAGCGCGACCTGATCCGCCGCAAAATCCGCAAACTGGCGAAAGCCGGCGAATGGGACTAGTGGCGCGGCCGGGCCGCGGCACCGCACAATCAGAGTAGTCCATGAAACTGGTCTTTCTCGGAACGCCGCAGTTTGCCGTACCCACTCTGGAGGCAGTCGTCCGGGCGGGTCATGAGGTCGCGGCGGTCTATACCCAGCCGGACCGGCCCAAGGGCCGCGGCCAGGAACTGGCGCTCTCCCCGGTCAAGGAAGCCGCACTCCGCCTGGGCCTCGAAGTCCGGCAACCGGAACGGGTCCGGCGCTGCGTCGACGAACTCGCCGCGATTCAGGCCGACGCCATGGTGGTCGTAGGCTACGGCCAGATCATCCCTCAAAACATCATCGACCTGCCGCGCTACGGCATCATCAATGTCCACGCTTCCCTGCTCCCCAAGTACCGCGGAGCCGGCCCGATCCAGTGGTCCATCGCCAACGGCGAGACGGTCACCGGCGTGACCACGATGATGATCAACGCCGGCCTCGACACCGGCGACATGCTCCTGAAGGCTGAGACGCCCATCGGCCCGGAGGAAACCGCGCTGGAAGTAGGACCCCGTCTGGCCGTTCTCGGCGCGGAACTGCTCGTCGAGACTCTGAACGGTCTGTTGGCCGGAACCATCACCCGCGTACCCCAGAACGATGCCGAGGCCACGCTCGCGCCCATCCTCAAACGCGACGACGGGCTCATCGACTGGAACCAGCCGGCCGCTGTCATTCACAATCGCGCCCGGGGCTTCCTGCCCTGGCCCGGAGCCTGGACGTCGTTCCGTGGCGTCCGCTTCAACGTTTGGCGGTGCCGCGTAGCCTCTGAAGGGCCGGGCGATCGCAGCCCTGGAGCAATCTACGCCTCCGGCCGGAAGCTCTACGCCGCCTGCGGCGCATCCACCGCCCTCGAACTGCTGGAGATCCAGGTGGAAGGCCGGAAGCGTGTCGACGCCGCGGCCTTCCTGAACGGACAGCGTCTGTCCGACACTGAACTATTGGGAGAGTCCTCGAAGTGAACCTGCCCCTCGGCTTCCGTTATTCCGCGCTGTACGCGGGCATCCGCAAGGCCGCCAAACCCGATCTGGCCTTGATCGTGTCGGACTCGCCGGCATCGGCCGCCGCCGTTTTCACGACCAACCGCGTGCAGGCCGCTCCGGTGAAACTGTCCCGCGAAAACCTCGCCCAGACCGGCGGCGTCGCCCGCGCCGTGCTTGTCAATGCGGGCAACGCGAACTGCGCCACCCGGACCGGAGCCAAGGTCGCCCTGGCTACAACCCGCGCCGCCGCAAAAGCCCTGGGCTGCAAGCCTGCTGAGGTCCTGCCGTCCTCCACCGGCGTCATCGGCATGGAGCTCGATCCCAGCCTCATCACCAATGCCCTGCCCGCCCTCACCGAAGGCTTGGATGCCGGCAAGTTCCTCGATTGCGCCGACGCCATCCTCACCACGGACCTGGTCCGCAAGGTTGCCTACGCCGAAGCCGGCGGAGCCCGCCTGGCCGGCATGACCAAGGGCTCCGGCATGATCCATCCCGGCATGGCGACCACTCTCGCTTACGTGGTCACGGACGCCGTGGTCTCCCCCGCGGTCCTTCAATCCTGCCTGAAGGTGGCCGTGGGCCGCAGCTACAACCGGCTCAGCGTCGACGGCGACATGAGCACCAACGACACTCTGCTGGTCCTGGCCAACGGCGCCAGCGGGATCCGGCCCAAGCGCGAGCAGTTCCAGGCCGCGCTCGACGAGGTCTGCCAGTCCCTCGCCCAACAGATCGCCCGCGACGGGGAAGGCGCCGGGAAATTCATCGAGATCGAAGTCTCCGGGGCAAGGGACGAAGCCGCGGCCACCCGCATCGCCCGCGCCATCGCCAACTCGCCGCTGGTCAAGACCGCCATCGCCGGCAGCGACGCCAACTGGGGCCGCATCCTGTGCGCCGCCGGCTACTCCGGTGCTGCTTTCGAACCGGAACAGGTCGACATTTACCTGCAGGGTGTAAAAGTTTGCCGCAGGGGCTTGGCCGCCCCATTCGACGAAGCCGCCATGAAGCGCAAGCTCGATGAGAAGGACTGCAGCATCCGCTTCCTCATCGCCGGGGAAGGAAACGGCTCCTGCCGCTTCTGGACCTGCGACCTGACCCATGGCTACATCGACATCAATGCCAGCTACCGCACTTGAAAACTCTCGCCGCCGGGCGGCGCGGAATCCGGGTACGCTTGCTAGACTGAGGTAATGTTGTTCACTGGACTGGAGCACACGGCCCTGGCCTCGCCTGAACCGAAGCGACTCGCGCAGTGGTACGTCGACACACTGGGTTTCCGGATCAATCACGAATACGACGGCAACTTCTTCGTCAAAGCGCCCGACGGAGCAATGCTCGAGATCATTCCGTCCCAGGGTGACGCGCCCGCAACAGCCATGCGCACCCCGGGCATCCGGCACATCGCCGTCTCGGTGAGCGACTTCGACGCCGCTCACGAAGACCTGAAGACGAAAGGTGTGAAGTTCCTCGGCGAGCCGCTGAATCTCAAAGGCAACCGGCTGCTCTTCTTTGCCGACGGCGATGGCAACATCCTGCACCTCATCGCCCGGCCCCAACCCCTGCCGTAACGGTACCCCCCATTGACGAGCCGGATCTTCACAGCGTTCGAATCCCGAAACTTCCGGCTGATGTGGGCAGGCGCCTGCACTTCGAGCATTGGGACCTGGATGCAGAATCTCGCCCAGGCCTGGCTGGTGCTGCAACTGTCCGGATCGCCCTTTTATCTCGGCCTGGACGCGTTCCTCGCCGGCACGCCCATCTTTGCCCTGGCCATGGTGGCCGGCGTCGCCGCGGATCGCTTCGACCGCCGCCGGGTCCTGCTTGTCTCGCAGTTCGTGCAGATGACCGGCGCCTTTACGCTGGCTGTCTTCGTGGGGCTCGGCTATAAACACATCTGGCCGATCCTGCTGATCAGTTTCATCGTCGGAGTCGCCCAGGCGTTCGGCGCGCCGGCCTATCAGTCGCTGATCCCCTCGCTGGTGCCACGCGAGCACCTGCCCAACGCGATCGCCATGAACTCCATCCAGTTCAACATCGCGCGCGTCATCGGCCCGGTCATCGGCGGTCTCGCCCTGACCAGCCTGGGCGCTGCCTGGTGCTTCGGCCTGAACGGGCTCAGCTTCGTTGCGGTCATCATCTCCCTGCTGCTCATCACGACGGATTTCAAGCCCGGACCGACGAAAGAGACTGTGATGGAGAGCATGAAGGGCGGCATCGCCTTCATCCGGCAGAAACCGGAAATGCTGCCGCTCATCTGGGTAGCGTTCGTATGTACGTTCCTGGGCATTCCGATCATCGTCTTCCTGCCGGTTTTCGCAAAAGAAGTTTTCGGCGGCACAGCCGCCACATACACACTGCTGCTGTCGGTGGAAGCGGCCGGCGCGATTTGTGGCGGCCTGCTGGTCGCCGCGCGCAGCAAGGGCTCCGGGGTCGGCCGCGACGCAATCATCGGACTGATCGCGCTCGGCGTATTCGAGTTTGCTTTTGCCTTAAGCCGCAGCCTGCCTCTCGCCCTGGTTTTTCTGTTTCTGGCCGGCATGTCCCTGATCGCGTGTTTTTCCCTGCTCAGTTCCCTGGTGCAGATGGTGGCGACCGACGAGATGCGCGGCCGCGTCATGAGCATCTACAACGTCGCCTTCCGCGGCGGAATGCCCATCGGCAGCCTGATTACTGGCTCCCTGGTGCCTCACCTGGGAGCGCCTGCCGTCGTGGCAACGTACGGCATTGTTTTGACTGGTCTGGCGCTTTATCTGCTGCTCGTGCAGCGTAAGATCGCCGCACTTTGATCTGGTAACCGCGCGCCTTGCGGGGCGCGTCTCGATAGAATGGTGACTTGCCCAATGCGGATTCTGCTTCCCCTTCTGATGGCCTCCTGTTTCGCGGCCGAATTGCCGGCCGACCTGCTGAAGGCGCGCGATGCGCAGGATCGCGCGGCGCTCGACAAAATCGCCGCCGCGGCCGATGCCGAAGCTCAGGCCAAATCGAATGACGCAAACGTCCTCTACAAGGCAGCCCAGGCCCAGTTGATCCGTGCCGAAGTCTCGATGGAGCTGCGCGACAAGAACGCCGCCCGCTCCGCCGCCGAGGCCGGCATCCGGGTCGCCGAAAAGGCCGTTGCTCTGAAGCCCAACGTGGGCGAGTACCACCGCATCCTCGGCACGCTTTGCGGACAGGTGATTCCGGCCAATGTCCTGGCCGGGATGAAATATGGCAAGTGCGCCCTTGATGAAGTGAACAAGGCCGTGGAACTGGCGCCCAAAGCGGCAGCCGGCTACCTGAGCCGCGCTGTCGGCAACTACTACCTGCCGGCCTCCTTCGGCGGCGGCCCCGAGCTCGCCCTCAAGGATGTCGACAAGGCGCTTGAGCTCGACCCCAAGGATGCCGACGCCTGGCTGTGGAAGGGCATCATCCTGCGCAAAATGGCCCGCAACGCCGATGCCCGCAAGGCCCTCGCCAAAAGCCAGGAACTCCACCCTGAGCGCATCTGGACAAAGCAACAACTGGAAAAGACGCCCGAGAAGTGAAGCAGCAGTACCCGGCCACCGCGCTCGTTCTCCTGGTGCTGACGCTGCTGGGTTTCTTCGTATTTCCGGGCCACACCTGGCTCCAGTCCGACACGCAGATCTACGCCCCGATGCTGGACCGCATGATGGATCCGGCCCTGTTCCCCAAGGACGAACTCGCCCTCCGCCCCCACGTCACCTGGACCCTGTATGACGAGATCGCCATCGCCTTGCGCCATCTCACGGGAGCGGACTTTCAGTACGTCCTCGGCGCCCAGCAGCTCGTCTTCCGCTTCGTCGGTCTGGCCGGAGCCTTCCTTCTCGCGCAGGCACTGGGGCTGAGCCTGTCCGCCGCTCTGTTTGCCGCAGGCTGCTTCGGACTGGGCGCGGTCATCAACGGCCCGGCTGTCCTCACCCTGGAGTACGAACCCGTTCCTCGCGCCTTCGCGGTCCTCCTGCTGATGGGCGCCTTCGGCTGCGCCGCCAACCGCTACTGGCGGGCCTCCGCCCTGCTGGCCTTCCTCGCCACCATCTACCACCCCACGTCCACCGCTCCCTTCTGGGCCTGCGCCGCTCTCTATTTCCTCGTCTCCAGATCCCGCAAAGAACTGTGGCCCCTGGCGGCTGCCTGCGCCGCCGCTGTCGCGACAGTGCTGCTGTGCGCGGTCTTCCAGCATGGTGAGACGGAACGTCAGATCTGGTTCGGCATGATCCCAGCCAGGCTGGAAGCCATCCAGAAGTTCCGCGGGATGTATAACTGGATCCAGTTCTGGCCGCGTCCCTGGTTCTGGCAATACCCGGTGCTGCTGCTCTTCGCCGGCGGCGCCTGGCTGCGAATCCGGCCGCTGCTCTCGGCCGAAGCCCGCTTCTTCACCCTGGCCGTCGCGGCCTACGGCATGGTGATGGTGCCACTGCAATACCTGTTGCTGGATGTGGGCAAGTGGATTCTCATGCCGCAGTTCCAGCCCGCGCGGGCCGTGCTGTTTATCACCGCAATGGCCGTCATGCTCGGCGCGGCCGCCGGCTGGCACGCTGCCTCTGCCGGCCACCGTCTGGAAGCCTTCGGCTGGTTCGCCGTGGTCTTCGCGATCCCCACAAACGGACTCGTGGTGCAACTCTTCACACAACCGGACACCCGGAAACTGCCGCTCGTGCTCGCCTTGTCCGTCCTCGCCCTCCTGGCCGTGAAATGGCCGCCCTCGGCCGTGCTCGTCCCCGCCGCGGCGATCTTTCTCATCCCTGGCATCGGCGGGGTCCGGAACTACCCCGTGCTCCACACCGCGCCGCTGCGGGCACTCTCCAGCTGGGCCTCCACCTCCACGCCGCTGGAAGCAACATTCCTCTTCGCCGATGTCGGCCATGGCCTGCAGCCCGGCGTCTTCCGGAATGACGCCAAACGCAGCATCTACGTCGACTGGAAAGGCGGCGGACAAGCCAACCTGTTAGAGAACTTCGCCGATCTCTGGTGGAAACGCTGGAACGAAGTCCACGAGGCCAAACTGCCCCTGCTGCCGCTGGAGCAGTACCGGACCATGGGCGTCGACTACATCGTCATCCGGCCCGCGAACCGTCCGCCTTCGGTCACGGCCGTCTACTCGAACTCCGACTGGGCCGTGGTTCCTACCCGGCCGCCTGCCCAATAAAGGAGTCGACTTCCTCTCTGGAGGGCGCCGAGGCCTGTGCGCCCAACCGCGTCACGGAAAGGGCCGCGGCGGCATTGGCGAATCGCAGGGCCTCGGAGATAGTCCGGTCCTCGGCCAGGGCCACGGCCAACCCCGCATTGAAGGTATCGCCGGCCGCCGTGGTGTCGACCGCCGTGACCGCGAATCCGGGCACGGCCAACTCGCGCTCGCCGTCCGAGTAGAAGCAGCCCTGCTCCCCTAGTTTCAGCACCACCGCCTTCGGACCCAGCCCGCGCAGAGCCCGGGCAATCTCGGGAGCCTCGGCAAACGTCACGCGCGCCGGCGCCCGGTCCAGCAGGATACAGGCTTCACTCTCGTTCGGCGTCAGCACGTCGACCAGCGCCAGCAGCCGGTCCGGCAGGCGCTGCGCGGGCGCCGGATCGAGAATCGTCTGTGCACCGGCTTTCCGGCCGGCACGCATGGCCGCTTCCACCGTCTCCAGCGGAGTCTCGAGCTGGAACAGAGCGCAACGCGCTCCCTCATAGGCAACATGGGCGGACTCGATGTCCCCCGGCGCCAGCATCGCATTCGCGCCCGGCGCCACGACGATCGAGTTCTGGCCCGACTTCTCCACCCAGATCAGGGCCACGCCGGTCGGAGTCTGCCGGGCAGCGCGCACCGTCGAGACATCCACACCGGCGGCGGCCAGGCTCGCCTTCAGGTGATCGGCAAATGGATCCAGTCCGACGCAGCCCACCATCCGGACCCGGCCGGTCCGGGCCAGTTTACCGGCTGCGCAGGCCTGGTTGGCGCCCTTGCCGCCCGGGATCATCTGGAAGTTGCCGCCCAGGGTCGTTTCCCCAGGGGCTGGCAACCGGTCCACCTGAACCACAAAGTCCATGTTCAAGGAGCCAGTGACGACCAACGCGGAGGATTGCATCATGGGTATCTTACTGCACGGGTGGGGACGGAAGACGGAAAGGCCCGGGAAGATGGATTCCTGGCGGGACCGGCTGGTTGTTCAGGCGCGAAAGATCTAGTGCGCGAGGTCGATGCCGAAATTCCGGAGCTCTTCGGCGTAGTACCGCTTGTGCAGCAGATCCCACTCCTCGCTGCCTTCCGGAATGTCCTTCTTCATCGTGCGGATCTTGGCGCGCGCCGCCTTTTCCGCTTTGTCTTCGTTGAGCAGGATCTCGGAGATCAGCCGGACCAGTTCCAGCCGCACGTCGTTCGAATCCCGGCGGAAGCGGCAGTCGCGCGACTTGCGCAGCGCCGTCACCACTTTGTGCGAGATCTCGTTGATCTTGTCGCGGCTCAGCTTCATCGGGTCGCCGGTGTCGCGGCCGCTGGCCTTCACCACCTTGCGCTGGGCCACCAACTGGTTCTTGATGCGGCGGAACATCTCCGAATAGCTGATGCTGTTGTTGGACATGTACACGGAGTACTCTTCCAACAGAGTGCGCACCTCGTCATTCAGCTTGTCTTCCACGGACAACTCATCGGTAATGATCGTTCCCATCAACTCCGCCACGGCGGTGGGGTTCGAGATTTCGATGATGTTGGAACCGAGCTTTGCAGCCAGTTGGCGGCTTAGATAAGTGACGAATTCTTTGGCGAGGAGCATCCTGCGAACTCAGAAGCTAACCGGACTACTCCCAGTCTAGCAGCATGCGGAAAAGCGCTCCAAATCATTCCCGGCTCTCGGGCTCTGCCACGGCTGCGAGCATCTGTTCCACCAGGGCTTCCAAGTCTTTCGGAAGGAATGGTTTACGGAGGATGCGCCCCATTCCGCTGCCGTTCTCCTGCTCCAGCGAATCGCCGGGATAGCCGGAGATATAGAGGACGCCCAGCTTGGGATTGTGCTGCAGCAGCCGCTCTGCCAGTTCCGGGCCGCTCATCCCCGGCATGACAACGTCGGTGATCAGCAGTTCCACCGGTGGATCGGCCTTGCTGAACAGCTCCAGCGCCTGCTCCCCGTTGGACGCGGCGTAGGTCCGGTAGCCCAACTGGGACAAGGTCTCCCTGGCCAGTTCCCGCACCTGCCCCTGGTCTGCCACCAGCAGGATGACGTGCTGGCTGGCCTGTTTGCCCGGCCCCCACGAAGAGGCCACGGCCATCGCGGGTTCCTCCACCGCCGGCAGCAGGATCCGGAAGGTCGCCCCCTGGCCCGGCTTGCTGAAGACTGAGATGTGGCCCCCGCTCTGTTTCACGATGCCGTACACGCTCGACAGTCCCAGGCCGGTACCCTTCCCCACTTCCTTCGTGGTGAAGAACGGCTCGAAGATGCGCTCCCTGGTGCTTTCATCCATCCCCGCGCCTGTATCCATGGCATACAGCGCGACATAGGACCCAGGCTGCAGGTCCATCGACTGCGACGAGCGCGCCTCGACAATCTCCTCATTCGCCGTGCGGATGGTGAACGCGCCGCCCATCGGCATGGCGTCGCGGGCATTGGCCGCCAGGTTGAGCAGGACCTGCGCCAGTTGCGTCCGGTCCGCCCGAACCCGCTTCAGGTGTTTGGCGGTCTGGAACCGCAGTTCCACGGTCTCGCCGAGCAGCGGCACCAGCAGACCCTGCATCGAAACCACCACCTCATTCAGGTCCAGAACCTGCGGTTGCAGCACCTGCTTGCGGCTGAATGCCAGCAACTGCCGCGTCAGGTCGGCCGCGCGCTGGCCGGCCCGCTGAATCTCCACCAGCAGACGGCGGTTCTGGTCCTGCTCGCCCACGCGCCCCAGCAGCATGTGGCTGTAGCCATTGATGACCGTGAGCAGGTTATTGAAATCGTGGGCGATGCCGCCGGCCAGCGTCCCCAGCGACTCCACACGCTGGACGTGGCGGAACTGCTCCTCGATTTCCTTCATCTCCGTCACGTCCTGGACGGTGCCCATCACCATGTGCCGGCCGTCGCGCAACTGTGTGAACTCGCCGTACGAGCGCACATGCCGCACGCGTCCATCCGGGCGCAGAATGCGGTACTCCATCGCACGATTGCGCGACTCTTTGTCGGCCGTCAGGGCCATCGCGCGGATCCGCTCCCGGTCGTCGGGATGGACCAGGTCCATCAGGTGGTCGAACGTGGGCTCAAAGATCTCGGGATTCAGCCCGTGGATGCGGTACACCTCATCCGACCAGCGCAGCGCCCCGGTGTTCGGGTCCTTTTCCCAACTGCCCAGGCGCGCCAGCTTCTGAGCGCGCTCCAGGTGCGCCTGGCTCGACCGGAGCTGCCGCTCCGCCTTGCGCCGCCGGACCACGTTGGCCACCATGGCGGCAATGATCAGAAACTGGATCACGGTGAAGGCCGCCCCCACCCAGATCAGCAGGCGATTGCGGTCATAGATGTCGCCGATCCGGGCGGGCCGGTTCAACACCACTGCTCCAGCCGGGATCGATTCGGGCTGGACGCCCAGGCGCGCCAGGACCGAATAGTCCAGCACCATCTGGAGCACACCATGGCGTGCGATGGGCACACTGGAGGGCGCCGCCCCCTCCAGCACCCGTTTGGCAATATTGCCGGCCTGAAACCCGTGGGCCCGGCCGTTGTTGAAACAGCCTCCGGCAAAGCCCTGACCCAGTTGCGCGCTGGTCGGGCCGAATACCGGCACGTGCCCGGCGGCCTGCGCGATTTGTGCGGCCGCGTCCTGCAGCGGCACATACAGCCCGGTGCCATCGCGGCTGAAACCCGTCGTCACCACCAGGGAATCCGGCGGCACGGCCCGCAACTGCGCCAGAATCTGGTCGAAGGACAGCAGCGATCCGTCGAGAAAGGCAAAGTGCAGTGGGGCAAGGCGCCTGGCCAGCAGCCGGTACGCGCGCAAATGCACCTGATTGGAAGCCGAGGCGTCGGACACCACGAAGACATGCCGCCTCTGCGGGAAAATGTGCAGCGCCGTCTCCAGATAGCCCTGGAGGTCAAACTCCTCAACGACCCCGGTGTAGACGTCCCTGGGCACTTGCTGGATCAGCTCCGGACCCGACACGCCACAGAACACCACCGGCACGTTGCCGAAGAGCTCCAGCCGGTGCTTCAGCAGGAACTGCAGCGCCTCCTCATCGGAAGAGACCACCAGGTCGAGCGGCAGCGACCGGTACTTCTCGCGGAGGGTCTCCTCCATCCGGGCCTCGTGCGCCGGGCCGCTCTTGCGTTTCGAGTCGAGGAACTCAGTCCAGACCTCGACTTCGAAAGGCAGCCCGGCCAGGACGTCCTCTACCCCCAGGACAAGATCGTTCGTCCAGGGGAAGTTCTGGTGATAGGAGTTGAGGATCAGTACATTGCGTTTAGGCCGGGGCGCAGGCACGTCCGGGGACGGCGGCTGCGCCAGGGCGATACCCGCACACAGGACCGCCACCCACAGGTCACGCATCCTGGGCACGGCAGCACGGTTTCGAGGCTTTCCCCGGCAACTCATTTCCATCCATCTCCCGGGTGCCCGGATTAATGCACGAGGTCGCCTTCGTGATGATCCAGGAAGTCCCGGTCGATCCGTTTGCGACTCCGGAACCCCTCTTCCAGACCGTGCCAATACCCGACTCCGGCCTCATTCAGCTGGTAACAGATGAGGACCTCTTCGCCCCGGTACTTTGTGGGAAAGTCCACCAGCCCGATATTCAGGTCCTTCACCTGTACGCCCAATTCTTCAAACTGATCGAGAATTTCCTTGAGCTTCCGGCCGAGCTCGTCCACGCGCCTGCGAAGGATGACCAGCCGTTCGGTGTCGAGATCCACTCCGCCCATCTGGTGGGCTTTGCGCATGCTCTCCGCAATCTCCCGCTGGGCTTCCTCCAGTTCGGCGCGTGCCTCCACACCTTCCTTGAGCATGCGGCTCACCTCCGGCACCAGCCGCTGGGCCTGCTCGAGCGTGAAATAACGAGCCATGGCCTTAGTGTAATTGAGTTCCCAAAGCGCGCAGAATCGAATCCGCGGCCGCCGCCGGTTGAGCGGCGCGCGTGATTTCCCGGCCTACTACCAGATAACTCGCGCCCGCTTCCATGGCCGAGGCCGGGGTCGCCACCCGTTTCTGGTCGCCGTGATCGGCCCCGGCGGACCTCACGCCCGGCACCACCAGCAGTTTCTGCGGCGGAACCAGCGCGCGCAACCGCTGCACTTCCAGCGGAGAACACACCAGGCCGTCGGCCCCCGCGTCGACAGCTTTGCCGGCCAGCCACTCCACCTGTTGCGCCATGGTGCGACCCGTGACGCCGAGGTCGTCGAGATCCGACTGGTCGAAACTGGTGAGCACGGTCACCGCGAGAATCCGCAGATTCGTTCCGGCCGCCGCCTCGCGGGCCGCCCGGATCACCTGCGGACTGGAATGCACGGTCAACAGGCTGGCGCCCAGCGCCGCCACGCGCGCCGCCGCCCGTTTGACAGTCTCGTGGATGTCGAACATCTTCAGGTCCACGAACACCTGTTTGCGCCGCGCCACGATCTCGCGCACCACCGCCGGCCCTTCCGCCGTGAAAAGCTCCAGTCCGACCTTATAGAAATCGACCGTCGTCGAAAGCCGGTCGACCAGGGAGAGAGCCTCCGCGGCATTCGGCAAATCGAGGGCAACAATAATAGGGTTGTAGTTCATAAAACGTGAATGGGCTTCTCGCCCCGGTCCAATACCCGGCCAATGATGCGTCCGGCGGGCCGCAGCGAGGCCTGTTGCGGCGATTGCGACAACAGCAGTCCGCCCGAGGTCTGCGGATCGTAGAGCAGCGCCTCCACTTCCGGCCGGACGCCTTCCCTTACCAGGACACACGAGGAAGCAAAGGCCCGGTTGTTATTCAGCCCGCCCGGCACCGCCCCGGCGGCGGCATACTCCAATGCCCCGGGCAGAAACTCCAGCGCCGCCGAATCGATCTCCAGCGTGACCTTGCTGGCCAGCGCCATCTCGCGGGCGTGGCCCATCAGCCCGAAGCCCGTGATGTCCGTACACCCGTTGGCCTCGGTGTCGACCCGGTTCAGACGCAGCATGGACGCAATGGAGGCCGCCACATGTTCTTCGCTCGCCAGCCCGCGCTTCAGCGCCGTCGAGATGACGCCCGTGCCGAGGGCCTTGGTGAGGACGAGAACATCGCCCGGCCGCGCGCCGGCGTTGGTCCAGATGCGGTCCGGATGCACCGTGCCTGTGACCGCATAGCCAAATTTGATCTCGTCGTCGTTCACGCTATGCCCGCCCACCACGGCGCATTCCGCCTCGATCATCTTCTCCGCGCCGCCCTTCAAAATCGCTTCCAGGTCTTCCAGATCGCCCTTGCCCGGGTAGCACAGCACCGACAGCGCGGTCACCGGCCGCCCGCCCATCGCGAACACATCACTCAGCGCGTTAGCCGCCGCGATGGCGCCGTAAGTATAAGGGTCGTCGACAATTGGCGTGAAAAAGTCCACCGTTTGCACCAGGGCACACTCCGGGCTGAGCTTGTAGACGCCGGCATCGTCCGACGTATCAAACCCCACCAGAACGTTAGAATTGCGCAGGCGCGGAACGCCTGGCAGTACCTGGTCCAAAACCTTTGGACTGAGCTTGGACGCTCAACCCGCGGCTTTGACGTGTGCGGTTAACTTTTTCATTGCAAACCGGGCGAATAACCCTTCCGCCTGGATCTATTATCTAGCATGCAACCCGGGCAATAGTTCGGCCCGGACAGGCTTTATAATCGAAGGCTTGACGCACTGGAAGCAGCGCCTCGCACTGTCTGTGCTCCTCGTGGTCTGCGGAGCGGTTGAGGCGCGCTTTATCTACACCTCCCTCCTGCCGCTCAGCCGCCAGGTGGCGCGCACCCCCGGACTGGTGGATCCCGAAAACCTAGCTCTCGGCAACGTGAGGGAGTCCGCCCTGAAAGCCGGCGTAAAAGAAGGAGACACGCTGGTGGCGGTGGAAGGCGTCCCGGTCCACTCGGCATTCGATGCCATCGGGCGCATGGTGCAGAGACAGGGCGGAGTCCCCATCACGCTGACGGTTCGTACCGGGAACGGCGCACCACGCACCGTCACGCTCATCCCGCCTACGCTCACGCTGGCTGAGCCCGTGGAATTCACGTTCACTCTCGGGCTGAACATCCTCCTGCCGGTGCTTTGCATCGGGCTCGGCTTCCTGGTCGCCTTCCGCCGGCCCTCGGATCCCACGGCGCTCGCCATCCTCTGGTTGCTGCTCTCCCTGGCCTTCATGCAGCGTTCGAACGGGTATGAGCGCTATGGCTGGGGCGTGTGGATGAGCGGCCCCGCCCTCTTTCTGGATGTCGTCTCCGGCTGGTGGCCGGCCGCCTGGTGCGCCGTGGCGCTGCTCTTTCCCGACGGCCTCCGGCGGCGCGACGTGCTCTCGCATGTCTCCCTGGCGGTCATTGTGGTGTACGCACCCTATGAAGCCATCCGCGCCATCCTGGTGGCGGCGATGTTCGCCAACCCCGCGGTCTGGTCGATCCTCAAGCCCATCGAACACCTGCCGCGCGTTCTCACCCAGTCGCTTCATTTCGCCCTGATCGGGCTCGGCCTGCTGAACTTCCTGCTGAAATTCCGCGCCGAGAGGAACCCGGGCGCACGGCGCCGCATGCGGTGGATGCTCACCGGCCTCATGCTGGGCGTCATTCCCAACACCGCGCTGATGGTCTCCTCCGCCCTGCTGCAGCGCGATCTGAACGACTACCCCTTCTGGCTGCTGATGCCCGGGGTTCTGGCGCCCATTTTCATTCCGGTCACGCTCGCCTACAGCATGCTGGTCCACCGCCTGTTCGACCTGGGAGTCGTCATCCGGCAGGGTCTGCTCGCCTCCCGGACCGTCACCGCCCTGCGACTGCTGGTGAACGGCACCCTTCTCTGGGCCGCCTTCAACAGCCGCAACTGGACCATCACCCTGCTTTCCCTCGCCGGGATCGTGGCTGTCAGTTATGGGACCAGCCACGTCCGGGCCTGGGTGGACCGCCGCTTCTTCCGCGAAGCCGTGAATACGGAGCAAGTCCTCATCGAGCTGTCGAAACAGGTTCGCCGCATCACCGATCCCGGCGAACTCCTGGAGACAGTCCAGAACCGCATCCAGTCGGCCCTCCACATCACCCACATCGAACTGCTGCCTGCCGGTGGCTACCAGGGTTTCGGGGATCTCATTCTGCCCCTGAGTACCCCCGACCAGGATTACGGCGCGCTTCGCCTCGGTCCGAAACTCTCTGAGGAGCCCTACTCCCGTCGCGATCTACAACTCCTGGAGTCCGTGGCCAGCCAGACGGCGCTCGCCCTCGACGTCACCCGTCTCACGGCTACGGTCGCCAGCGAGACGGCCCAACGGGAACGGCTCAATAATGAGCTGGAAATCGCCAGCCAGGTGCAGCAGCGCCTCTTTCCGAAGCGCGCGCCCCAGGTGGAGGGGCTCGATCTCGCCGGCTGTTGTGTACCCGCCCAGTCCGTGGGCGGCGACTACTACGACTTCCTCACAACGCCGGGCGGAGCCGTCGGGCTCGCGATTGGCGACGTGGCAGGCAAGGGCGTACCCGCGGCACTGCTGATGGCAGGCCTGCAGGCATCGCTACGGGGCCTGATCCTGGGCGGTGTCACCGATCTTCGTGAACTGATGGCCAAGCTGAACCTGCTGGTGTATGAGGCTTCCCCGGCCAACCGGTTCGCTACATTTTTCTATGGCATGTACGACCCGGCAGACGGCGCCCTGCGTTACTCCAGCGCCGGCCACAATCCCAGTCTGCTGCTGCGGGCCACGGGCGAAAGTCACTGGCTGAAGACGCCCGGGGTCGGCTTGGGGATGACGCGCCGCGCCCAGTATGAGCAGGCACAAATCGCCCTGCAACGTGGAGATGCGCTGGTCCTCTACACCGACGGGGTCACCGAAGCCAGAAACCCGGCAGGCGAAGAGTTTGGCGAGCACAGGCTGCTGGAAGCACTGCGCGCTGCGCCGCGGGCGGACGCACAGTCCACCGCCGGCCATCTGCTGGAAGCGGTGACCACGTTCGCCAGCGGAGCCGCACAGCACGACGACATTACACTGATCGTGGCGCGGCGAATCGGGTAAGCCCGATACTTCGGTCGGGCTTACTCGTAGCGCAGCGCCTCCAGAGGATCCACGGTGCTGGCCCGGCGCGCCGGCAGGAAGCCCGCCATCAACGCTACGCCCGCCAGCAGGGCAATCACGGCCAGGCCCAGCCACGGGTCGTTCACTTTCACATTGAACATCTGGGACGAGATGTATTTGCTCAAGGCATACGCCGAGGGAACGCCCACAGCCAGTCCGGCGGCCAGCAGGATGACCACCTCCCGCATCATCAGCCGCAGCACATCGAACGGCTGCGCCCCCAGCGCCATCCGCAGGCCGACCTCGCGCGTGCGCCGCGCGGCCACGAAGGCCATCACGCCGTACAGGCCGATTGCCGCCAGCAGGGTCGCCAGGCAGCCGAAAGCGATGGAGAGGGCCGCGATAATCCGCTCCGTCGACAGCGTCTGGTCCAGCTGGTTTTCGAGCGTTGTCACTTCATACAGCGGCAGCCGCGGGTCCAGCCGCCGCACCGCCTCCCGCAGCCCGTTCATCATCGCCCGCGTATCCATCGCGCCGCGCACGTAGAACGCCACCGAGCCCGGGAAGTTCGATTGGAACCGGGGGACAAACACCTGCCGGTGCACACCCTCGCGCGGACCTTCATATAACGCGTTCTCCACCATCCCGACAATCTCGATGGTGAGCTTCGTGTCCGGGGCTCCGCCAAAGCCGATGTGCCGCCCAATCGGGCTGCCCTTGCCGAAGTAATACTCGGAGAACGCCCGGTTCACTACAGCCACTTTGATGTCATCGCCGATATCGCTGTCCCGCAGGTCGCGGCCTTCCAATAACGGGATCCCCATGGTCTGGAAGTAGCCCGGCGACAGGGCGTTCATGAACGCCTGGATGTCCTCGCCGTCCTTGTTCTGGTGACCCTCCACCGACATGCTGGAATCCCACTCCCAGCCGTGGAGAATCGGCACAGAAGCCACGGCCGCCGTCTGCACGCCCGGCAGGCCGCGCACATTGGCCAGAAGTTCCTGGTAGAACGCCTTCTCGCGCGCCACCGTGTAGCCGTTGAGCGAGGGATTCACCTGGAACGTGACCAGATTCGACAAGCCCTGAATGCCTGTTGAGGTCCCCTTCAGATTGCCCAGGCTGCGCGAGAACAGCGCCGCGCCGGCCAGCAGCAGGAACGAGAGCGCCACCTGCGCGGTCACCAGGATCTTGCGCAGCCGCACGCCGCCGCCGGTGCCCGACACCGCTCCGCCCGCGTCCTTCAGGACGTTCCATTGATCGATGCGCGTGGCAAAGAAGGCCGGCGCCACCCCGAACAGCAGTCCGGTCAGCACCGCCAGCAGGAGGTTGAACAGCAGGATTCGCAGGTCGGGCGTCGCCGTCAGCATGAGCGGAGTCCCACGCTCCGGCAGGAAGCCCATAAGTCCCTTGATCGTCCAAACGGACAGCAGGATGCCCAGCGCCGCTCCGCCGGTCGACAGCAGCAGGCTCTCGATCAGCAGTTGCCGGATGAGTTGCTTGCGGGAAGCGCCAATGGCCAGCCGTACCGCAAGTTCCTTCTGCCGCGCCACGGCGCGCGCCACCAGCAGCCCAGCCACGTTCGCGCAGGCGATCAGCAGGACCAGGCCCACCATCGACATCAGCACAATCAGCGCCTTACCGAAGTCGTTGCGGATATCGGAGTACCCATTCGAGGCCTGCTCCATCTTCACCTTGCGTTTGAAGAAGCGGTCCATCTGATACTTCGACGCCATCCTCAGCCCGGGCAGCTTTGCCTCGTACTCGAGCTGCCGCGTAAAGATCGCCTGGAGTTTGGCGCGCGCCGTGTCCACCGTCTCACCGGGTTTCATTCGCCCGAACATCTGGATCCACTGGCTGCGGTACTCGCCCATGGTGTCGCGGCCCGGCGTCATGATGGGCGCCATCTGGATGGGTACGCGGATCTGCGGCGAGCGCGCCGGATCCAGCCCCAGGAACCCTGGCGCGGACACCCCGACAACCACCATCGGGTAGTTGTTGACCAGCACCTTCTGGCCCACGATCGAGGTTTTGCCGCCAAAGCGGTTCAGCCAGTAGTCGTAGCTCAGCACGACTGTCGGATGACCCTTGTAGGTGCGGTCGTCCATCTCGGGAGAGAACACCCGGCCCACGGCCGGCTTCACGCCCAGGGCGTCGAAGTAGTTGCCGGAGACCAGCTCAGAAATCACGCGTTCGGTCTGTCCATCCACGCTCAACGAAGCATCGCTCAGGTAGCGGCAGAATACGTGGGAGAAGAAAGTAGCCTGCTTCTGATACGCCTGATACATCGGATAGGACTGCGCACGGTCCCCGTTGTTGTTGCCCATGTGCGGGCCGGTCGACCAGATCATCACCAGCTGTGACGGATCCTTCACCGGCAGCAGCCTAAGCAACAACTGATCCATCAACGTGAAGATGGCTGTATTTGCGCCGATGCCCAAAGCCAGCGAAAAGACCGCTGCCAGGGTGAACAACGGGCTGCGCGCCAAGGTACGCAGTGCGTACTTGAGATCGGGTCCGATTCCTCGCATGGACCTATATACGAACGAAGGGTGCCTGAGTGTGTAACATCTTCGTCGAAATCACGATTTCCGGGCGGCCCTCAATGCTCAGAGCCAAGTCCAGTATCAAAGTCCCTTCAGGCCGCGCGCACCGCCTCTAAGTCGAGTAGTGACTTCCACTTATCGCCCAGGCGGACGCGCCCGGCCGCCGGCTGCACGAAAGTGGGCGGCAGCACCTCCAGCCTGGATACCGAATCCACCGCCACGGCGAACTCAGCATCGGCTGCCGCGGGCACTCCGCGGATCAGCAGCAGGCAACTCCGGGCTGAGATGGCTCGCTCGGCCAGACCCAACGCACGGTGCGGCACGTAGATCGGCATGGTCCGGCCGTGAAGCTTCGTGACATACCGCAGCGCACCCCGCCCGTCCACGCGGTGCAACTCCATTCCACGGGTCTGAACCATCCCGCAGACCCGGTTGGAGGGAATCGCGTACTCCTGCCCGGCCAGCCGAACCACCAGGAACCGCTCTCCGTCCTTCATCCGCGGCCGCCTAACTCAGCATCGTCAGGATGGCCGGGACCTGCTGCTGCGCAACTGAGATCTTCGCCGACAGCTCTTTGCCCGGCTCCAGGCAAAGGTGCACTTCCACCACTTCGCCCAGGCAGTCGAACGGCACGATGGTCCACTGGCTCTTGCCGACGCTGCGGGTCGTGAAGTTCCGGCCATAAATCACAGTCGGAATGCTCAGGCCCATCGGACCCAGTTCTTCTTCCAGCACGGTCTTCACATTGCCCAGCACCATGTTGGTCACTTCGCCAATGGCGTCCAGCACTTCATCGTCGATCGCCGCATACTCCTGCATCAGTAGCTGGCCGGAGATCTTCTGGGCCATCAGTGCGGAGCATGAGAACGAACCCGAACCCGCCCACGCGCCAGCCAGGCCCACAATCGCCAGTACCCCTTCACTTGGACCGGGCGCCGACACGCCCAGGTATTCGGGGTGGTCCTGTAGGTCAATCCCGAGCATCGTGCTGAATACGTCCTTCGTCGCCTGACGGATCATCCCCACCAGTTTTTCGTGTGTCATGGATTTCTCCCTGTTGGCCAACCGCCTAGATGAGCCCCGCCAGTTTTTCCTTGATCTGCTCCGCCGTGAAAGGCTTGCGGACATAGCCCGACGCGCCCAGCGACACGGCCTCCATCACCTTGGCGCTGCTGCCCTCGGTGGTCACCATAATGATGGGGATCGATTTTGTCGTTTCCTGCGTCTTCAGGGCGCCCAGCAGTTGCAGGCCGTCCATGTTCGGCATGTTGATGTCGGAGAGAATCAGCCCGACCATCGCGGATTTCAGCTTGTCCAGGGCCTCCTGGCCGTCACCGGCCTCGATTACTTTTCCTAACGGCACGTCGGCCTGGATCAGTACCCTGTGCAGGATCTTGCGTATGGCCGCCGAGTCGTCGACGATCATCACGTCCAAGGACATAGAACGTAAGCCTCCCTAGCTCTGGAAGGCTCATCGGCCGACGCGCCGCGACTATGAGGAGAAAGCTGGAAGTGCCGAGGCTCAGGCCAGGTGGGCCAGTACGGCGGCGGTCACTTCCGCTGTCGTACTCTTGCCGCCCAGATCGGCCGTCAACACCTTGCCGTCGGCCAGCACGGCGCGTACGGCGCCCTCAATGGAGGCGCACATCCCAGGCTCGCCCAGATGGTCCATCATCATGGCCGCGGCCAGGATGGTCGCCAGCGGGTTCGAAACCCCTTTGCCCGCGATATCCGGAGCCGAGCCGTGCACCGGCTCAAAGAGCGACGGGGCATTCCGCCGGGGATCCAGGTTCGCGCTGGGCGCCAGGCCGATGCTGCCCGTGACAATCGCCGACAGGTCGCTGAGGATGTCGCCGAACAGATTCGAACCCACCACCACATCGAAACTGGCCGGACGCCGGACGAAGTTCATGGCCGCCGCATCCACCAGCAGGGACTCGGTCTCGATGTCGGGATACTCGGCCGAGACCTCGCGGAAGATGCGGTCCCACAGCACCATGCCATAGCCCTGCGCGTTCGACTTGGTGATGGAGGCCACCTTCCGTTTCCTGTTCCGGCGGCGCGCCAGGTCGAAGGCATAGCGGATGATCCGCTCGCAGCCGTGCCGCGTGAACACCGACGTCTGGATCGCCACCTCCTCCGGCAGATGGTGATAGACGAAGCCGCCCACGTTGGTGTACTCGCCCTCGGTGTTTTCGCGCACGACCACCATGTCGATGGCTCCGGGCGCATAGCCGTGCAGCGGGCTCTGGACGCCCGCATACAGATAGGCAGGCCGCTCATTCACATAGAGATCGAAGCCCCGCCGGATCGGCAGCAGCATGCCATTCAGCGTAATGTGGTCGGGAATGTCGGGATGGCCCACCGCACCCAGAAGAATCGAGTCGTGCGCCCGCAGGCGGTCGAGGGCGTCCAGCGGCATCATCTGGCCCATGCGGAAATAGTGGTCCGAGCCCCAGTCGAACTCCTCGAACGACAGATGCAGGCCGGCCGCCGCGGCGCTCTTCTCCAGGACCTTACGGGCCGCCGGAACGACTTCCATTCCAATGCCGTCTCCGGGCAGCAGGGCAATCGACAGCTTCTTCATAACGTCCATGCTAGCCTGTGGGACATGGCCCATGTGAACCCGTTTTCACTCACCGGAAAAACCGCCCTGATCGCGGGTGCCAGCCGCGGCATTGGACAGGCAATCGCCGAGGGAGTCGCCCGTGCCGGCGCCCACACGATCCTGGCCGCCCGCTCCCTGCCCGCTCTGGCCGACATCGCGCGTTCTCTGCGTGCGGAGGGTCTGCAGGCCGATGCCGTGGAACTCGATATCGCCTCGCGCGACTCCCGTGAGAAGGCCCTCGAAGCGATTCCCGACGTCGACATCCTCATCAACGTGGCCGGCATCAATCTGCGAAAACGGTTCACTGACTACACGCCCGAAGAGTACGACCGCATCCTGAATACCAACCTGCACGGCATCTTCGAATTCACGCAGGGTGTCGGCAAGCGCATGATCGCGCGCGGAAAAGGCGGCAAGGTCGTCAACATCGGAAGCCTCACCTCGGTGCTCGGCCTGCCCTATCTCACCGTCTACACCATCACGAAGTCGGCCCTGGCGGGTTTCTCGCGCGCCCTCGCGGCCGAGTGGGGCCAGTATGACATTCAGGTCAACTGCATTGCGCCGGGCTTTATTCTCACCGACCTCAATCGCGAAATGTGGCAGAAGCCCGAAATGAAGAACTGGCTGGCCTCTGTTCAGCCGAACCAGCGCATGGGGTCGGCCGAAGACATCGCGCCGCTGGCGGTCTACCTCTCCAGTCCCGGAGCCAACTACGTCACCGGCCAGGTGATCGCGGTCGACGGCGGTTTCTCCACCTGTTCCGTCTGGCCGTTCCAGCCCGCATCCTGATGCACCGCCGCCGCTTCCTTTCCACGGCCGCCGGCCTGCCGGTCCTGTTGGCTCAACAGCCGCAGGAGCCCGGCGAAGTGGAGTGGCTCTGCCCCATGGATAAGGACGTCCGGTCCTCTAAACCAGGGCTCTGTCCACGCTGCGGGATGAAGCTGGTGCCCGGCATTCCGGAGCCCGTCGAGTACCGCCTGCTGCTCGACGTCACGCCCGCGGCCTGGAAGCCGGGTGAGCGCATCCGCCTGCGCTTCGAGATCCGCGATCCGCGCACCAATCAGCGCGTGACGAAACTGCAGGTGATCCACGAGAAACTATTCCACCTGTTTATCGTCAGCGGCGATTTGTCCTACTTCGCCCACGAGCACCCAGAGCCTCAACCTGATGGGACGCTGCTCTTTGAGACCGTGCTGCCGAAACCCGGCTTCTACCGGATCCTCGGCGACTTCTATCCGGAAGGCGGAACCCCGCAACTCGCTGTGCTGAGCATCCTCAGCGCCGGGAGCGAGCAGATCTCGTTCGCCACTCCGCGCCTCGCCGCGCAGACCGGCCCGCAATCGACAGCCAATCTGAAGGTGACACTGCGCGCCGAACCCGCCGCCCCCATCGCCGGGCTCAAGACGATGCTCTTCTTCGATCTAGAGCCCGCCGCCGGGCTCGAGCGCTACCTCGGGGCCTGGGGTCACATGCTGGTGGCCAGTGCGGACTTGATCGATCTCATCCATACACATCCGTTCCTGGCCAGCGGCGGACCCAACCTACAGTTCAATGTCGTGTTTCCCCGTCCGGGTATGCATCGGATATGGGTTCAGTTCCAGCGGTTGGGTGTCGTGAATACCGCCGTCTTCACCGTGCCGGTACGCGGGCTTTGATTCTCAGGCCGTGATCCTGACCTGCTTGTGGGGATTCGTGGCGCCCGCCACAATCTCCACCTGCTGCCGTTTTACGCCAAATTCGCCGGCGAGGAAGCGGATGAGTTCCTCGTTGGCCTTGCCCTTCTCGGGCACGGCGGCCAGCTTCACCTTGAGAGATCCGTCGCCGAGTTCGCCGGCCCACTGGGTCTTCGGACTCTTGGGAATCACCCGGATCTGCAGCGCCAGCCGGCCGCCGGTCTTCAGCGAGTTGCGCAACTGGTCCAGATCCACCGCGATTACTGCAGGGCCAGCGTAAACAACTCGCCCGCCTCCATTTTCCATCCGCCTGCGGGAAAGCCCGGAATTGCGATGCGGGGACCAGGCTTGTACTCCTGATCCAGGAAGAACACCCGTCCGATCGCCTCCACCGCGCAGTGGCCGTTCTTGGCAATGGGCTGACGCACCAGATCGCGCTGCGACAGGCACTCCGCCCCGAAGCCGGCCAGGTCCGAAGGAGTGGTTCCGGGCGGCAGTTCCACCCGGGTTCTCACCCAGCCGCTGCGCTCGATGAAGTCTTTCCCCAGGCCCAGCGCCGAGCCGCGCCATTTCTTCTCACCCTTGCGCTGGATCAGCACCTGCACGCCCGCCAGCGTGGAATTCACCTTGAGTTCGACCACCAGGTAGTTGCGCGGATCGCTGATGTTCTCGCCCTCAAAGGTGCCAAACGGGCGCAGCTTGCCTTCCCGCTGCAACTCCTTCGAGGCGATCTCATAGGTAAACGGAGCCGCATCCATCACCTTCTCCCGGGACCCGTCGCTGAGGTCGGCCAGGACCGGGGTCAACTGGTAACGCAGGCGCGAGGCGTTCGCGGCCGCCGGCTCCACCATGTTGTTATCAGTCACCGGCATCAGGACGGGGTGCGATCCGATGCGGATCCCGTTGTATGGCACGTCCTCGTGGCCCTTCGTCTGGATGAGCGTCTTCTTCGGCTTGCCGGACGCGTCGAGCCAGACCCGGTAGATGTACTCGATATCCGTCGTGCGGCCCCAGCGCGCCATCAGGTCGCGCGTCGACGTACCGCCGTCTTCATTGGTAAAGATGACGGTGTATTCCAGAAACGAACCGTCCGCATCCTGCCCACGGGTGCAGTAGGCCATCAGCGGCACATCGGTGAACTTGCCCAGGGTGTTGAGGCGCGCCAGCACAATGGGCGCATTCGCGATGAAATCGCTGTTGGAATTCTCGAACCGCGCCGCCGTCACGGAAAGTCCGGCGCCGGCCGCCGAATCGCCCGCCTGCCGCTCCACCTTAATAGAGTGCGGACCCGCGGCAAGGCGTCCCAGGAAGATGCGGTAGGTGCGCTCGGGTCCGGTAACCATCAGGTGATGCGCCGGCTGGGCATCCACGGTGATCGCCGCCAGCGCCCCTTCTTTTCCGGCCACCGCCCAGTCGGAGCCGGGCGACGACATGGTCAGTTCCGCCAGCACTTCCCCTCCCTGCGCGACCTGAAAAGGAAACGACCGGCTCTGCCCCTTCGACATGCCGCAGCAGAACAGCAGCAGTGTCATCGCCAGCAGCAGCCGGTTGATGGTCCGCAGCAGGCGGTCCGTCGCCACGGGCTTTTTCAATGTCGCGCTCACCGCCCCGGCCACCGGGCTCTTCTCCAGATCCTCCGGCCAGCCGGAGAGAACCACCACCGGCAGCCGCGCGTCGCGCGCCCGGATGTCCTGGATCAACTGCAGGCCGTCGCTCGGCCGGGGGATCCGCAAGTCCATCAAAACACAGTCGGAATCGTGGGCATCCACATGCGCCAGCGCGTCAGATGAGCAGGCCGCCGACTGCACCGTATGGCCGCTCCGTTCCAGTATCAGGCGGCGGATCTCACGCTGATCCGCGTCATCTTCCACAACAAGGATTCTTGGCATTCGAAAGGTGATGGTGAGGTTACTCTGCGAACTCAATGCGGGCGATGACTAACTGCGGCAACGCCTGATTCCAGGAACTGGGGATGCTGTCAAACGGGAGCCGGAACGACCGCGTCTCCCCTGGTTTCAACCCTTTGCCCGACATCTTGACGATCGCAACGCGCTCCCGCAGGACAAGCTGGCCGTACGGGTCATAGAAGACGCAATTGATGTCCACCAATCCCAGCGTTCTCGTGCCCTTGTTCGTGATCTTGCCGACGATCTCGACCAGCATCGTCTTCATGTAGTTTTCGCTCGCCTTCATCTCGACGTCGGAGAGTGCGAGATTCCGGACATAGCTTTTCGCTTCGGAGGTAAGTGCGGTCGGCTGCAACGACTGGTTCGGACCCCGGAGGAATAAAACGTAGAAACCTATGGCGGCGACCAGGACCACGACGGTCAGAATGACCAGCGGGGTCGAGTTGAATGTCAGCTTTTGGCTGTTTCTAGTACTAGTGACCACTGACCGTCATCTCCCCTACCAGCAGCGTGGGGCAGGCGACCGAACCTCGAAACTCCAGATCGTCGCCCACTGCTTCAATCTGCTCGAACATCCGGCGAAGATTTCCCGAAATCGTGACTTCATGCACCGGCCACGTCAGTTCCCCGTTCTCAATCCAAACTCCGGCCGCACCCCGGGAATAATCACCGTTGACTATATTGACACCAGAACCCAGAAGTTCGGTCACGTAGAGGCCATTTTTAACTCCACGAATTATTGCTTCCGGCTTTTCCTCACCCGGCTGAAGGTACAGATTGCCGTGCCCGACCGACGCGTTGCCCGTAATTCCCCGGGATGCATTGCCCGTGGTCCGCAAACCAAGCTTTCTGGCGGTGTACGTATTGAGGAGGTAGCTTTTCAGGACCCCCGCTTCCACAATCGTCGTGCGGCGCGAAGCCACCCCCTCGTCATCGAAAGGGCTCGTCCCGAACAGGCCCGGCATCGTCCCGTCGTCCACGACCGTCACAAGAGGATTCGCCACCACCTCGTCCAGTTTGCCCGCCAGGAACGACGACTTGCGGTACACCGCATCGCCCGACACGGCCGAGAAGATATGCCCCACCAGCGAACGCGCCACTCGCGGTTCGAAGACCACCGGCACCTTCTGCGTGGGAGCCTTCTTCGCCCCTAGGCGCCGCAGCACCCGTTCGGCCGCCTTGCGCCCGATGTAGTCCGCCGCCTCCAGCCGCTCGAAGGTACGCGCACTCGACGACCAGTAGTCGCGCTCGCGGCGGCCGTCCACACTCGCCACCGGCACTACCGACAAAGAGCACGAAGAGGTCCGGTAACTGCCGAGGAAGCCCAGCGAGTTCGCAAAGGCCCGCCAACCGGTATACGAACCGAAGCTGCCGCCCTCACTGTTGTCGATGCGTGGATCCACCGACATTGCAGCCTTCTCGCCAGCCCGGGCCTGCTCGATCTTGAACGCAGTCTCAAGAGTGGCGATGGAATCGGAATAGAGGCCCAGGTCACCCGCCAACTGGCCCAGGTCGGCGGCGTCCGGCAGGCCGGCATGCGGGTCCGCCATCGAGATCGCCGCCAGCGAAGTGGCTGATTCCACAATGCGCTGCAGGCCTGCTTCGGTCAGGTCGGACGAATAGGCCGAACCCACCTTCTGCCCGCACAGCACGCGCAGCCCGGCCGCCCGCGAGCCCGCCTCTTTCAGCGTCTCCACCTCGCCCAGGCGCACCTGCGCCTCGAATTCGTCGCCTTCCGAGACCGTGGCCTCGGCTGCCGTCACGCCCCGCGCCATTGCCAGCTCGATGAGCCGCGCCGCGATCTCTTCCTGGGTGTTCGACGGACTCATGCATTCCCCCCGACGGTCATCCGGTCGATCTTCACGGTGGGAATGCCCACCCCGACCGGCACGCTCTGGCCTTCCTTGCCGCAGATCCCTACGCCTTCATCGAGCTTTAGGTCGTTGCCCACCATGCTCACCCATTTGAGCGCCTCAGGTCCGTTCCCGATTAGCGTTGCGCCACGCACCGGCCGAGTCAAGCGCCCCTCTTCAATGAGGTAGCTCTCGGTCGCCGAGAAGACGAAGTTTCCGCTGGTGATGTCCACCTGGCCACCGCCAAAGGTCGCGCAGTAAATCCCCTTGGGTACGGACTTGATGATCTCGTCCGGATCGCTCTCCCCGGCCAGCATGTACGTGTTCGTCATGCGAGGCATCGGGATGTGCTGGTAGCTTTCCCGCCGCCCGTTGCCCGTCGCCGCTGACCCCAGCAGTTTGCTGGACAGCCGGTCGTGCAGGTAACCGCGCAGAACCCCGTTCTCAATCAGCACGTTACGGCGTGTCGGGGTGCCTTCGTCGTCGACGTTCAGCGACCCGCGCCGGCTCGCCATTGCGCCATCGTCCACCACGGTGCACAGCGGGCTCGCCACCTGCTGCCCCACCCTGTCGCTGAAGGCGGAAACCTTCTTCCGGTTAAAATCGGCCTCGAGGCCGTGACCCACTGCCTCGTGCAGCAGGATGCCCGGCCAGCCGGGTCCCAGGACGACGGTGGTTTCACCCGCCGGCGCTTCCACGGCGTCCAGCGAAACCAGAGCCTGGCGTACGGCTTCCTTGGCGAACTTCTCCGGCAGGTTCTGGCTGGTGAAATGGTCGAGACCTACGCGGCCGCCGCCGCCCTGGTAGCCGTTTTCCACCCGGCCGTCCTCGCCTTTCGCCAGGACGGAGACGTTCAGCCGGGCCATTGGCTGGCGGTCCCACACCAGGGAGCCGTCGCTGCTGGCGATGAGCACGTGCTTTATGTTGTCGGCGAAGCTCGCCTGCACCTGGAAGACCTTGACGTCGGCCGACCGCGCCGCCTCGTCAGCCCTCAGGATCAGCGCAACCCGTTCCGCCAGAGAGGTTTCCGCCGCGGGCACCGGGACGGAATAGAGGTCGAGCTTCTCGCCCTCATCCAGGCCGGACCGCACCACCGAGGCCGGACCCGCCGCAATGCACGCCGCCGTCCGCGCCGCCTTGAGGATCCGTTCCGGAGTGAGGTCGCCCGAATAGGCGTAACCCGTTCGTTCTCCTGAGAGTACGCGGACCCCGACACCCAGCGTCACGCCCTGTGTCGCCGATTTGATAATCGACTCATCCAGGCTCAGCGCCGTGCTTTCGATGTATTCGAAGTACAGGTCGGCGAAATCACCACCACGGGAGAGGGCTTCTCCCAGCCACCTCTCCAGGTCGCGCGGGGTCAAATTGAACCGCCGGGCGAAGAACGAGTCAGAAAAACTCATCCTTCCAGGGTAACAAGGTGGCCTGACGGCCCGGTTCCGACCGGCTGGTTTGTTACTTCTTCGATAACCGGGCGATGCGCTCGTCCAGGGCCTGTTTCACGCGCCCGCGCCTGTCGTCGCCCAGGGTCGCGTCCGCTTCGAGCAGAGCCAGCGCAGCCTTGGCACTGCTCAAGGCGAGTTCCGGCTGGCCCGCGGCTTCGTAGATCTCCGACAGGGAATCCTGCGCGTTGGCCGATTTCGGGAACGCCGCGGCCATCCACTGCGCGACGGCCACGGCCTGCGCCTTGTCGCCCTGCTGGAGGAAGGCATAACCCATGGCATTCAGGGAGGCCTCCCGCAGCGACAGCGCATTCGGGTTCTCCGCCCTGGCTTTGTCCAGAATCGCCGCGGCGTTCGCCCCCTGCGCGTTCATCGTGTGGAACAACCGCACCGGCGACGGCGCCGGAGCCTTATAAGACGCCCGCACCGTACCCATCTTCTCGGCCACCGAGAGCGCAGTCGGATAGAACTGCGAGAAAGTGTTCTCCACGGCGCCATTCGGCTCATGGCAGCCGTAGCAAGTGGCTTTGCGGTCCAGCACCTTCGTCGAAGTCAGGAACGGCCGCAGGCCGCCGGCGAAGTTGAAGTAGCCCCAGCCCTTCTCGAACCGCGTCGTGTCCTTCACGGCCGCCTCAATCGCTGCCACGTCGCTCTGATAGAAGCCGCCCTTATTAATGGAGCCCTGAGAAACGGAGTAGCGGATCTCCAGCACAAAAATCGTCGAATCCGGCCATTTTCCCGTCTCCTTAAAGGCCGCAAATGCCGATGGATTGACAAAGACGTTATCGAACATCGGGCTGTCCAGGGCCTGGGCCGCGGCAGGCCCATACGTCATGCCCAGACCCGAGGAGAGATAGGTCCACTCGCGGTAGCCGGCGGGAAAGAGCAACTCCCCCTTGTCGTTGAACTGCGGACGATCCGCGGCCAGGGCGACGAGGGAATAGAAAGCGAGAAGCAGCAGGATACGCATAGTTTCGGGGTATGTACAGAATCGGGGATGTGGGGAGCGAATGCAACTGTCGCCGCGCCCGCCCGGCAACATGTGACAACCTACAGGGGGAGGGGGAGAGGGATTGGTGAAGAGATTATTGTTACTGGCCGTGCTGCTGGCAGGCAGCGCCGGCGCCGCCACCATTCACATCGTGCAGGCCAACTGGGCGCTGGGCGGGCCGCTCACCGTGGACGGCACCGGCACGGATGGAGACGCGGACAACGTCCTTTCCCTGGCGGAACTCACCGCGCTCACGGCCGTCTACGACATTGCCGGCGGAGGCATGCTTACCTGGGATCAGCCCGACTTCCTGCTGGGCGCCTTCGGGATCGGTCCGTTCTCGGATACCTACCTTTTCCTGGCTCAGAACCCGGGCGGAGCCGCGGTGTTTGGCGTGGCCGGCAGCGGCCCCAGTTCCGCGCAGGTCTCCGATGCGCGCATCGGACTGCAGGACACCGCCACCGGCAGCGTACCGGAACCTTCCAGCTTCTCACTGTCCGCCGCCGGACTTCTGCTGGCCGCGGCCATCAGGGCTCGAAGAGTGTGGTCTGCACGGCGGACGCTGTCTTCGAAATAGCCCGCACCAGGCGGCGATAGGGCAGATCTTCCACTTTGGGGAATTCGATCCATTCGGCGTCGCGCCAAGAGCTGTAGTACCACCGCGACAGCAGCGACAGGTGCTCGGCCCGTTCCCGGATGGTGACTTTGGGCGCCGATACGCCAGCCACTAATTCCCGCAGCCGGCGGTCCAGGGGGATCACATCACGGCCTGTGGCAGCCACCTTGAACTCGACCGGAGCCTGCCATATCCCCTTGAGCATCATCAGCAGTTCCACACAGCCCGGTTCGACGCTGGGCGCGACGGCGACGCCGCAAACGCGGTCGATGTCGTCGACGAGGTCGTCGCGCAGCTTCAACACCTGCTCGATGCGGTGGTAACGCTGATGCTGGCGCTGCGCCTGTTCGAAATCGAGCTCTTCGCTGAACCGGTCGCGGGCCTTGGCGACTGGTTCCAGCAGGCTGTGGCCGCCGGTCTGCAGAAAGTGCACCAGCCGGTCGACCTCAGACCGGTACTCCTCCGGACCGACGACGGCCTGGCAGGGCCGCAGGCAGCGCATCATTTCGCCATAGATGCAGCCTGGATGGTCGGGCGAAACTTTCAGGTCATCCTGGCAGCGGCGCACCTGGAACAGGTCGAGCATTTCCTGTTCAAACCGCTCGGCGGTCACCCGGCTGCGAAACGGCCCATACTGAAAGGCCTGCGAGACGCTGAGGCGCGTGGTGATGGCCGTCCGCGGGAACTCGTTGGCCAGCAGAACCTTCACGAACGGCGCCAGGCGCAGCTTGATCATGGCGGCGTAATCGTCAGGGAAGTGCTGCCGGGCCAGGTCGTAATAGGTGAGGCTGGAACCCAGCCGCGAGGCGGTGAGGTGGTACTCCACCCGGACGGCGACTTCGCTCAGGTTCAGCAGTTTCGAAAGCCCAGCCCGGGGCAGCAGCAGCCGTTTCAGCCTGCGCCGCAGCAGCGCGGTGCGCGCCAGATATGGCCTGCCTTCGCGCGGGTGGATGAGGAACACCGCCGGACGGTCCGGAACGGCCTCCAGGTCGAACGGCGGCTCCAGCAGGATCGCGCCCAATCAGTCCACCTCGCCGAAGGGAGGGGCAGAGGGCCGGATACACCGGAACGGGCAGTGGGGCTTGTCGGTCACTTTCCCGATTGTAGCGATGGAACGGGACAGGTGTTGACAAGTAGATAATCGCGTCTAGAATATAGTGATATTTCTCGCTATGGGTGAGTTCTGTAACCACGATCGTACCGAATTGATTGCGCGCCGGGACGGAGTAGACTACGTTCGCTGCAGTGACTGTGGACGGGTCTTCGAAGCCGAGGATCTGGAGCTTCTCCGCAGCCAGGACGAGAGCCGGGAAGCGAATCAATCGGCGTAGCCGGAGGCCGTGCACAGTTGCGCCGGCAGGTCCGGATTTGTTAGGTAGAGAGGATGAGCGCTCTGGCCTAGTCGGCCGGACAATTGCCCCATGTGCCAGGCGTCATGAAGAAGTCAGCAAAACCAAATGAAGCAAACACGACCAGCGGAGCAGTCGCAGCGAGCGAAGGGATGACGCCGAAATCTCAGACGGACCTCTTTGCCCAGGCCATGAAAAGCTTCACTTCCGGCGACTATCCGGCAGCCATGGAAGTCTTCGAACAAGCTTCGCAGGGCCCTTCGATTTCCGTGAATGAATCGGCACAGATGTACAAGCGGATGTGCGTTCAGCGGCTGGAGCGCCAGGCGCCGCAGTTGAAGACGCCAGAAGACCACTACAACTTTGCCGTGGGCCTGATGAATGCCGGCAAATTCGGCGACGCCCGGAAGTATCTGGAAACCGCCGTCGACGCAGGGTCGGAGTCGCACCACCTCTATGCGCTTGCGATTGTGGAAGGCATGACCGGCTCCATCGACCTGGCGGCGCGCCACCTGCGCAAGGCAATCCAGGGCGACCGCGGGCTGCGCAGCATTGCCCGCAGCGACGCCGACTTCCAGCCGCTGCTGCAGCACCCCCAGATCCGGGAGGTATTGGCCGGGGATCCTCAGCCGGCCGAATAGCATTTTGCCCTCGAAACGCCAAACGGGTGCCGCTCGAAAACAGCCAGCTGAAGACTTTCCCAGCCGTCGCATGGATCCCCTGCGGATCGTGGCCATCGGCGGCGGCACCGGCCTTTCCACCCTGCTGAAGGGCTTGAAGCGTTATACCCCGCACGTGGGCCAGCAGTCGCTGAGCCCGCTGGTGGAGATCACGGCGGTCGTCACCGTCACCGACGATGGAGGCAGCTCCGGCCGCCTGCGCCGCGAGTTCGACATCCTGCCACCCGGCGACATCCGCAACTGCATGGTGGCTCTGTCGGAAGACGAAGCGCTGCTCACGCGTCTCTTCAGCTACCGCTTCGACAGCGGCCGCGGACTGAAAGGCCACAGCTTCGGCAACCTGTTCCTGGCCGTCCTCACCCAAATCACGGGCGACTTCTCGAAGGCGGTCCGCCTCAGTTCGGAGGTCCTGGCCATCGCGGGGCAGATCTACCCTTCCACCGCAGGCAATGTGACCCTGCGCGCGCACCTGGAGAACGGGCTCGTGCTGGATGGCGAGACGCGCATCAGCCGCAGCGAATCCCCCATTCGCACCATCGAACTGCTGCCCGCCGATGCGGAGCCGATGGCCGAAACCCTGAAAGCCATCCGCCGCGCGGATCTGATCACCATGGGTCCGGGCAGCCTCTTCACCAGCGTGATTCCCAACCTGCTGGTGGAACGGATTCCCGCCGCCATCCGGCGCTCCCCTGCCCTGAAGGCCTGTTTCGTCAATCTGATGTGGCAGCCGGGGGAGACCACCGGCATGAGCGCGTCGGACCATATCGCCGCCATCCACCGCCACGCCGGACGCCGCCTGGTGGATTGCGCCGTCGTCAACACGGATCCCATCAGCGACACGCTGCTGGTCCGCTATGCCCGCCAGCGCGCCATGCAGGTGTCCAACGACTTCGACCGCCTGAAGGCGCTGGGCGTTGACGTCGTCAGCCTGCCTCTGCTGAAGGCGGGTGAAAAGGCGCGCCACGATCCGGACCGCATCGCCCACGCGGCTGTCGAACTCGCCAAGAAGGGCCGCCGCCGGATCCTCGACCGCGAGAGGGCCCGCTGATCCCACGCCTGCCGGGCATTTACAATTGGGAGAACTGACTATGTCTGTCTCTGTCGTCATCCTCGCCGCGGGCCTCGGCACGCGCATGAAATCGAATCTCGCCAAAGTGCTGCACCGCGCCGGCGGCGCCTGCCTGCTGGAACACGTCATCCGCTCCGCGCAGACCATCGCTGAAGCCAACCGCATCACCGCCGTCATCGGCCACCAGGCGGACGCCGTGCGCGAGGAAGTCTCTCATTTCGGCGTTCAATTCCAGGTCCAGATCGAGCAGAAAGGCACCGGCCATGCCCTGCGCGTCTGCGCCGGGCTTCCGGGCCTGAGCCAGGGCCGGGTGGTCGTGCTTTACGGCGACTGTCCCCTGCTTTCGCCGGCCACGCTACAGCACCTCATCGCCGCCCATGAAGCCGGCGGCCAGTCGGCCACGGTGATCACGACCAACCTGGAAAATCCCACCGGCTACGGCCGCATCCTGCGCGACAGCGGCGGCAACGTCCGCGCCATCGTCGAGGAAAAGGCCGCCACCGCCGAGGAAAAGCGGGTGACCGAGATCAACTCCGGCATCTACTGCTTCGAAGCCGCCGACCTGTGGCCGCACCTGGAGCGCGTCGAACCCAATCCCGCCTCGGGCGAAATCTACCTGACTGACCTGGTGGAACTGCTCCGCGCCTCCGGCAAGTCCACCGTGCCTCTGGTGATTGAAGATCCCAGCGAAATCCTGGGCATTAACACGCGCGTGGAACTGGCCGAAGTCGACCGCCTGTTCCGCAACCGCAAAGTGCGCGAATTGATGCTGGCCGGCGTCACGATTGAGCGGCCCGAAACGGTCACCATCGACCACTCCGTGGAGATCGGCCAGGACACCGTGATCGGCTCGTTCACTCAGCTTCTGGGCAACACCAGGATCGCCGGGCAATGCCGGATTGGCGCGATGTCCATCCTCGAGAATGCGCAGATCGGCGAAGGCTCCATCGTCTTCCCCTACTCCTCCATTCAGGACTCCACCCTGGGCGCCGGCGCACAGGTGGGGCCCTATGCCCGCCTGCGGATGGGCGCGGTCGTGGAAGACGGGGCGCACGTCGGCAACTTCGTGGAGCTTAAAAAGACACGCCTCGGCGCGGGCTCAAAGTCCATGCACCTGGCCTACCTGGGCGACTCCACCATCGGCAGCAAAGTGAACATCGGCGCGGGCACCATCACCTGCAACTACGACGGCCAGAAGAAGAGCCCCACGCACATCGGCGACGGCGCCTTTGTGGGCAGCAATTCGACACTGGTGGCGCCGGTGGAGATCGGCGCGGGCAGTTACGTGGCGGCCGGCAGTGTCATCACCAAACAGGTACCGCCGGATGCGCTCGGCATCGGCCGCGGCCGCCAGGAAAACAAGGAAGGCTGGGCGAAGGCCCGGCGCGAAAAGAAGAAGAGCTAAAGCACCAGCGCCGGGTGGTAGAGATTCGGCATGACGATCTCGCCGATGGCCACCAGTTCGCCGTCGCGGTTCAGGGCTTTCACATAACGGCAGTCGCCCCGGTCGCGAAAGGGCGACACCCGGAAGTCGCGCCCCTGCCGGATCTGCGTCTCTGTCACCTGGTCGACGGGCTCACAGGGAAATTCCGGCAGAAGTTCGCCGGAGGGGATCAGGGCCTCGCGCAGGCGGCCTTCCGAAGCGAGCGCGGCCAGTTGTTCCAAAGTGTGGGCCTGGCTGGCGTCAAACAGGCCCGACCGCGTGCGCCGCAGGTCCTGCAGGTGCGCTCCACAGCCCAGGCGCACGCCGGCGTCGTGCGCAATGGAACGGATATACGTGCCCGCCGTGCAATGCACGCGCACCTTCACCGTGGAAGCCTCGATGGCCAGCACGTCCAGCGCCAGCACGGTCACTTCCACCGGCTTCATTTCGACAGCAATCTTCTTGCGGGCCAGTTCGTGCGCCGGGCGGCCGTTGATCTTCTTCGCCGACACGACCGGCGGCGTCTGCTGGAAGGTACCGCGAAAGGGCGCCAGCGCCTGTTCCACCGACTCGGGTGTCAGGGCCGGCTCCACCTGCGGGGACGTGGGCTCTCCATCGGAATCGTAGCTATCCGTCGAGAAGCCGAAGCGAATGGTACCCTCATAGGTCTTTTCGTTCAACGTGAAATACTGGGCCAGCCGGGTCGCCCTGTTCAGCAACAGGGGCAGTACGCCCGTGGCAAGGGGATCGAGCGTCCCCAGGTGCCCCACCTTGGTCGTGCCGGCGAGGCGCCGCATCTTGTTCACAACGTCGTGCGACGTCCAGCCGCACGGCTTATCGACAACAATCACACCGTTCATCTGCAACTCAATTCTAGAGGATGGCACGCCTGACGACGCGCCGGAAGGCGAGATACTCGCGCAGGCTGCGGACCCCCATCCTGACCATGCGCCATCCCTTCACCGAGGTCTGGCCCGCGGCCCGTGCCGCGTGGGCGACCGGCCGGGACGTGAAGACGCCCTGGCGCGAGGCCAGCACGGACATCATCACATTGGGCGCGAACGCCGCGGCCGGAATCAGCTCCAGGTAGCGCCTGACCAGGTCGGCCCGCATCAGCCGGTAGGGCACATTCGGGTCCCGGACGGGCACGCCGAAGAGAAAATCGACCAATCGCTCATGCCACTGGCTCAGCAGAATCCGGATCGCCGGGTCGTGCCGGGAGTGGCGGACACCCGTCTGGAACGGGCATTCGGCGCGGCGGCTCCAGAAAGCCTGGAAATCGTCGGTTGAGGTCTGGCCGTCGCTGTCCGTCTGGAAGATCCACTCGGAGTCCATGTCCAGCGCAACGCGGTAGCCCGTCTGGATGGCCGCGCCGTGACCGCCATTCTGCTGATGGATCACCAGCAATTCCGGATGAATCGCCAGCAACGTGTTCAGAATCTGGCGCGTACGATCTTTTGACCCGTCGTCCACCACGAGAACCCGCGCATTGCCTACCCGGCCCGCGACGGAGCACCACTGCCCCACAACCTGGGCAATGTTGAGTTCTTCGTTGTAGGCCGGCAGGACGATCGTCAGGTCGAGGCTCACCAGGCACAGCTCCGGCTCATCCACCGGCGTCCGGAACTCCAGAGGCCCGAACATTCGACTGGGAATTTGATTTTCGGCGAGATCAACTTTTCATTGTATCGGCCAGCCGCACGGTGCCGCCACGCTAAACTGGGAGGAGTGGAAGAGGAAGTCTCCAGCCGATCGTACGATCTAGGACTGCTGCGCCGCCTGCTGCGGCTGATGCTGCCCTACTGGCGCAGCGTCAGCGTCGCGCTCATCTTTCTCCTCATCAGCTCCGTCCTGCAGGTCCTGAGCCCGCTGCTGACCAAGATCGCGGTGGACTTATACCTGGCGCCCAACGGACAGCACAGCCTGCCGTGGCTGGAGCAGTGGCTCTCGGCCAACGCGCGCACCGGCCTGTTACAGCTTTCGCTCATCTATCTCGCTGTCATTGTCGTCAATCTGTTCCTCGACTTCGGCCAGCAGCTGATCATGCAGTGGACCGGCCAGCGCGCGATGTTCGATGTCCGCAGGAAGCTGATGTCGAGGCTGCAGGCGCTGGATGTGGCCTATTATGACCGCAATCCCGTGGGCCGCATGGTGACCCGTGTCACCACCGACGTCGACGCCCTGAACGAACTCTTCGCCTCGGGCATCGTCACGCTGCTGGGCGACATCCTGGTGCTGCTCTTCATCATGGCCGCCATGTTCAAGCTCAGCATCGGCCTCACGCTCACCATGCTGGTAGTGATGCCGTTCGTCTTCGGCGTGACCGTCGTGTTCCGCCGGGCCGTGCAGTCCAGCAACCGCCAGATCCGCCTGGCCGTGGCCCGCATCAATTCGTTCCTGCAGGAACACGTCAACGGCATGAGTGTTCTCCAGCTCTTCAACCGCGAAGCGCGCGCCACGCAGGACTTCGATGTCGTCAACCGCGACCACATGCTGGCCTATCGCGGAGCCATCAACGCCTACGGCTGGTTCTATCCGGCCGTCGAGTTCCTCTCCATGGTGGCGCTGGCATCGCTGCTGGCTTACGGCGGCTTCCACGTCGACGCCGGCGGTATGTCGCTGGGCGTCCTGGTGGCGTTCTTCCAATACGGCATGCGTGTCTTCCGTCCCATCCAGGATCTCAGCGAGAAGTACAACATCCTGCAGTCGTCGCTGGCCGCCGGAGAGCGCATCTTCAGCCTGCTGGACGAAGAACCCGGGGTGGTGGGGCCTGGCAAGCCGGTGCCGGTGCCGGAAAACGCGCCGATCGAATTCGACCATGTCTGGTTCGCCTACAAGGGCGAAGACTGGGTGCTGGAAGACGTCAGCTTCCGCATCGAGCCCGGCGAAATCCTGGCCGTGGTCGGCCATACCGGCGCGGGCAAAACCACGCTGGCCAGCCTGCTGCTGCGCTTCTACGATATCCAGCGCGGCTCCATCAAACTGGGCGGCATCGACCTGCGCTCGTTTGATCCGCGTGCACTGCGGCGCCACTTCGGCGTCGTCCTGCAGGATCCCCACCTCTTCACCGGTACCATCGGCGGCAACATCCGCCTCGGCTCCGCTGACGTCACCGACGAGGCACTCTCGCTCGCCGCCGACCAGGTGAACCTGCTGCCGTTCATCGAGGAGTTGCCCGAGAAGTTCGAACACCCGGTCAGGGAGCGTGGCAGCGGCCTCTCCACAGGCCAGAAGCAGTTGATCGGCTTTGCCCGCGCGCTGGCCCACAATCCGCGCTACCTCATCCTCGACGAAGCCACGTCCAGTGTGGACACCGAAACCGAATTGAAGGTGCGTGCGGCGCTGGAGCGCATGGTGGCCGGACGCACGTCGATCATCATCGCCCACCGCCTGTCCACCATCCAGCGCGCCGACCGGATCCTGGTCATGCACAAGGGCCATCTGCGCGAGACCGGCAGCCACCAGGAACTGCTGGCCGCGCGCGGCATCTACTGGAAGCTTTACCAACTGCAGTACAAGGATCAGGAAGTCCGCCGCTAACGCGGCAGTTCCATCGCCATCGGAGTAAAGGAAGCTCCGCCGCAGGGCACGGCTGGTCCTAATGCGCGGAAGCCCATGCGCTGGTACATGCGCAGCCGCTCGGTGATCCCCGAGATGAGCAGCGTCGCATATCCCTCTGAGATCGCCGTCGCCACCATCAGCTCCAGCAGGCCCAGGAAGAGCATCCGCTTGCGGTACGCAGGCTCAATTGCCAGCAGGCGCGCCTCCAGCAGCGGCGCGGGCAGCGTGTCGAGGATGGCTGGATCCGACAGCCGCTTTTCCACCGAGAATGGGCGCTGGGCGCAGGTGCAGACCATGCCCACCACCCGGTTGCCGGCCAGGGCGACGAAAAAGCGGCTGATGGCTTCGCGGCTGTCGATGAGGCGGCCATTCGCGGTAGGCGGATGCTGCCTGACCTCTTCGGCAAAGACGCGGTGATTCAGAGAGCGGATCTGATCGTACTCTTCCGCTGTCTCCGCGACTTTGAATACATACGGCATGGCGTCATGCTTCGTTGCCGGCCTCGAGGGCGGCGCGCTTCACATCCACCTTCATTAGAACTCCAAGACCAAGCAGGAAGAAAACCACCAGGGACAGGATTGCCCACTGGTAGCTGCCCGTGAATTGCAGCATGAGGCCGAACAGCAGCGGAGCCAGCCAGCTTGTCCCCTTGTCGCTGATCTCGTAAAGCGAGAAGTACTCAGCTTCTTTGCCGTGCGGAATCATCAGCGAATACAGCGAGCGGCTCAGGGCCTGGCTGCCGCCCATGACGATGGCCACCAGCGCCGCGGCGACAAAGTAGTCGCTGGTTGTCTTCACAATGAAGACGCCGCACATCAGCGCGGTCCAGGTGACCAGGCTCAGCACCACGGCGCGGTAGGCGGTCAGCCATTTCGCAAGCAGATTGAACAGCATCGCTCCGCCGAACGCGACGAACTGGACCATCAGAATCGCCAGCGTGAGCGACTCCAGCGGGATCTTCAGGTAATCGGAACCGTACTGCCCGGCCAGCGTAATGACGGCCTGGATGGCATCGTTGTAGATCAGGTAGGCGACCAGGAACGTCAGCGTCTGGGGATAATGCCGCATGTCCTTGAGCGTCTGAAAGAGCTGCAGGAAGCCCTTCGCAAACACATTCTCCCCGGCGGCAGCGGTGCGCTGCGGCTTGCGGTTGCGGATGCCGATCATCGGGATCATCCCGAAAATCGCCCACCAGGCACCAGCCGAGCCGAGGCTGATGCGGACCGCCATGCCCTTGTCGATCCCAAACGACTCCGCCTTCTGGAACAGCAGGAGATTCAAGGCCAGCAGGATGCCGCCGCCCAGGTATCCGATACCCCAGCCCTTCGAAGAGACGCCATCCCGTTCCTCCTCCGGAGCCACGTCGTTCAGGAAGCTGTTGTAGATCACCACCGAACAGCCAAAGGCGAGATTGGCCACCAGGAACAGAATCCCGCCCAACTGGTAAAGTCCGTCGGTCAGCGCAAACATGGCAATGGTGCTGCCGGCGCCCAGGTAGGCGAACAAGCCCAGCAGCCGCTTCTTGTTCGGACTGTAGTCCGCCACAGCGCCCAGCATCGGCAGGAAAATCACCTGCGTCAGGACCGACAGCGAGATGAGGTAGCTCCAATAGCTGCGCGCATCGATAGTGAGACCCAGTGGGTGAACATGCCCATTGGCGTCGGCCGCGTTTTTAGCCAGCTCCGTGAGATACGGGCCCAGGAACAGGGTGACGACCGTGCTGGCGAACGCGGAGTTCGCGAAGTCGTACATGTACCAGGCGCGCTGTTCACCGCGGCTGTACTCGAGCTTAGGCTCGGGACTGTTCAAGCTGTGCCTCCACAAGTTGAGTCAATTTGGGATAGTCCTTCTTGCCGGTACCGAGCAGGGGGATTTTGTCGATGTAGACGATACGCCGCGGAATGGCCAGCTCCGGAGCCCCTAGTTCGCGAGCGGCCGCCTGCAGCTGATCGCGCTTCAGGTCCTTGTCCTGCGTGCAGAGCACGATCATCTCGCCGCGGCCGGGATCGGGCCGGTTCACAGCTCCGTGGATGTGCTTCGGCGAAGCAGTCTCGGCGATCTTCTCGACCACTTCCAGGGAGATCATCTCGCCGGCGACTTTGGCGAAGCGCTTGACGCGGCCCCTCAGCTGCAGGAACCCGTCGTCATCGACCACAGCCAGATCACCCGTGGGGTACCAGCCGGGGCCGAAGACCGACTGCGGCGGCTCCAGCACGCACGGATTCGACTCGCGCCAGTAGCCGAGCATGACGTTGGGCCCCTTCACATGCAGCAGGCCGCCCTCTTCGATACCCGGTACCTTTTCCAGCTTCCACTCCATCAGGGGCAGGATCTCGCCGACGGTCCCTGCCTTGTAACGCATGGCCGTATTCACCGCGATGACGGGCGCGCACTCCGTGGCTCCGTAGCCTTCGAGGACGCGCACGCCAAACTTGTCCATGTAGGTATTGCGGATCTCATCGGTGAGCTTCTCCGCGCCACCCAGCAGCATCTTCACCTTGCGGAAGTCGTAAGGATGGGCTCGCTTGGCGTAGTGCTTGAGGAACGTGGGCGTCGCAAACATGACCGTCGCGTCGCGGTCATAGAACAGCTCGGGCACGATGCTGTAGTGCAGCGGCGAAGGATACAGGAACAGCCGGATCCCGCTCACAACCGGCAGCATGAAGCCGGCCGTCAGGCCAAAGCTGTGAAACACCGGCATGGCCGAGAGGATCTTGTCCGCCCGCGAGACGTCAATGATGCTGAAGACCTGTTCGATGTCGGAGAGGATCGCCCAGTGGCTGAGGACCACGCCTTTGGGCTTGCCCTCGGAGCCGGAGGTAAACAGGACCACCGCGGGTTCATCGGGTTTGCTGAGCTTCGTCGCGGCGCGGGGAAACGGCAGCGCGTAGAGGATCAGCCACAGCTTGTCGCCAAGGGTGAGCCTGGCCCGCAGGTCTTCCAGGAAGACCACGTTCACGCCCTGCAGTTTCTCGACGACAGCGGTGAGTTTGCCCTTCTCCAGGAACTGGCGCGAGGTGAGGATGGTCTTGACCTTGGCTGCCCGCAAGGCGCTCTGCATTCCGTCGACGCCGGCCGTGAAGTTCAGCATGGCGGGGATGCGGCGGATGCCGAAGAGTCCGAGAGCCAGGCAGAGCGTGGCGGCGGCGTTGGGCATGAGCACGCCGACGACTTCGTTCTCGGCGGTGATCTTGGAGACCAGCCGGCCCAGGGCGAGCGAGCCTTTCAGCACGCCGCCATAGGTGAGATCGGCCCCGCCGGCGTCCTCCACCATGTGCCGGCCGCGGCCGTGCAGTTCAATGGCTTCGAGAAACGCTTCGTGGAGGCTCCGCTTGGGCTTGGAAAGCGCCAGGCAGCGCTGCAGCAGGCGTTGCATCGCTTCGCCGGCCTTGCGGCGCCGCAGCTTGCCGGAAGGCGCTTCGGGCATGGGAATGACTTCGCCCGGGAAGAACGTGACCTTGATCTTGGGGAAGAAGGCGAGCGGATAGTCGCCCTCCATGCGGCTGAAGCCCCTGGCCCGCACGGCGCCATCCAGGATAAACGGCGCCACGGTGGCACCGGTCTTGGCGGCGATGAACGCGGGTCCATCGTAGATCTTCATCAGGGAGCCGGTCACGGTGACGCGGCCTTCCGGAAAGATGATGACCTTGCGTCCGGATTCGATGACATCGACGGTGGATTTGAGGGCAAAGGGGTTCGTGGTGTCGATGACGATGTGATCGGTGACCCGTACGAGCAGCCGGAAAGCGAGCTGCTTCATGACCTGCGAGTGCACGACCCACAGGGTGTCGTCGGGGAGGATGCTCCACATAATGGGAGCGTCGAGAAACGACTGGTGATTGCCGACGATCAGGGTCTTGGCGGCCTGCGGCAGCGCACCGTGGACTTCCACCCGATACAGCAGGCGCAAGAGACCGCGAATCAGAAGTTTAAGCATGGGTCAGGATCCAGAGACAATGCCATTCAGAGGCGTTACAGGTCAGTGTACGACGAAGGAGTGGGCCGAAGTTTGACAATGTGGGGGCAGGCTTGCTACAAAGGAATAACCAACTGCTCCTCAGTAGCTCAATGGTAGAGCATTCGGCTGTTAACCGAAGGGTTGTAGGTTCGAGTCCTACCTGAGGAGCCAATTCTTTTCAACGGCTTACGTTCCCCTCCCCGATGCTTCCACCCCTTGGTTTTGACCGGCTGTAGGGACTTTTGTAGGGACTCCCCTTCGACCTGCCGATCAGCGCCGCTTTCTGGCGAGCAATTCTGTTCCGTTTTCTGCTTCTGCGCGGCTGCCTCCATCGCGGCCGTTTGGTTCTTCCAGACCTGATCCAGAGCCGTGCGCTTCGCCTCCATCCGGATATGGCTGTAGTGCTTCAGCATCTGCTTGGACACATGCCCGGCGATGTCCATGATGGTCTGGTCGCCAGCGCCGGATTCGGCAAGCTCTGTGATCAGGGTGTGGCGGGAATCGTGCATTCGCCCTTTGACGCCAGCGCGATCCCGGACGTTCGTCCAGGCGGTTTTCAGCGTGGTGATTGGCCGGGTCGGATCGAGGTGATTTGCTTTCCCGTACGGGAACAAACACCAGTTTGGTTCGATAGCCCCGAAGCGAAGTTGGAACCACTCCGCGTGCTGTTTGAGAGCGTCGTATAGCGCGGGATTCAGCGGGATGGTCCGGCCCTCGCCGGCGTCAGTCTTGCTCTTCCCGACAACCAGGAAGCGCCGTTCAAGGTCGACCTGTTCCCAACGAAGCTCGCGGATCTCGCCGTTTCTCATACCGGCGTTGAACGCGAGCATCACAACCGGGTAGATGAGAGGTGACTTCGCCTGCTGGGCGGCATCCATCAAGCGCTGCTTCTCTTCCGGGGTGAACGCCTTCGCGATCTTCGTCCGCACTTTCAATTTGAGCGAGTGTTGCTTCTTCAGTCGCGCCCGGACGATGTCGCCGCGCTCTCCGAGAACGCGCAGCAGGAAGCCGACCTCCTCGTTGACCGTCTTCGGCGCCGCGCCTTCCTTCAAGCGTGCGTCCTGGTAGGCGCGGATTGTATCCGCATCCACATCGACGACCATCTTGTCACCGATGTGCGCGTTGACGTGTCTCAGCGCGTATTCCGCGAACACCACGCCACGGTTCCGTAGCGCGTAGCTGGCGAGGTAATCTTTTGCGAGTTCGTGGATGGTTCGGATCTGTTCCGCCCGACCGTCCTCCAAGCCATTGAAGCCCTCTTCCAACTCGCGACGGCGTTTTTGCTCCGCTTGTTTGGCGACGGTTTTTGACGTTGACTTGCTGGACTCCTGGATACGACGGCCAGCAAACCAGAACTCGTACCACCAAACCTTGCCACGTCTCAATAGCGACATGTGTCCCCCACTAGACTTCGACTTTCGTGGCCGTTGGGCGAGAGCCCGCTTGCGCACGTGCGATCGGCTTCGTCGAACCACCGGTCGGCAAAGAGGCCAACCAGATTTCGATGTCCTCCGGCTTGTATCGCACCAGGGAGCCTACTTTGATGAACCGTGGGCCGCGTTTCTCCAGCCGCCAGCGGCGTAGAGAGGCAAGGCTCACGTTGAGTTCTTTTGCGACAACATCTTCGGTGAGAAGGCTGAGCATATGGACCTCGTTTCGAGTCGCTCGTGCGCGGTGACAAATGCCGGCCACGAAAGGACTCTACGTCAACACGAGGGCTGAGCACGGCTGATCGTGACCGCGATGCACTACTCCGCGTGAACAGTTGTTGAGGCCGCGTGTTCACTGATTGATCTCACGCTCCAAGGCGGTCAACGTCTCGATGATGTGGTCGAATGCAGGTGGCTCACCAAAGTTCATCACCGCCATGTCGCGATAGTCCTGCCTCAACGCCGCGAGACGTTCCTCGGTTGGCAGTAGGTGTAGGCTTCCCGGATGGGCCAAATCGTAGCGCGCCCAGGCCGAGGGGTAGAAGGCTTCTTTGCGACGGACCACCTGGGACAGGAGTTCCATGTCTGCCAGCGCCTCAGCCTTGACGGAGCTTTGGGCCAGCATGGCGGTGTCGTAGTAGTGGCGCGAGTACCGGCCGGGGAACGGTCGGCCCGGCGGTCGGTGGTGTTCGGCGTGAAGGATGGTGACCTTCTCCCAAAAGGTCCGCTTGGCGAGGATTGCTTCAACCGTTATTTCCGCGTCGAGGAAGAGTTGCGGGAACTCCTCGGCGGCAAACGGCCGGATGGTGAATTGATCGCGAGGAACAAACTCGGCGTGCGTGCCCAGCTCCAGAACGACCTGCGGCGTGACGTACGAGAGGCGCTTAGCGATGGCCGCCGGATACTGGAAACGAACGACGTTGGAGTCCTGCTCGCTGACCGCCAAAGCCCACGCTGGAACCGTTCCGAGTACTTCCTGGCAGCGTGTGCGAAACGCGGCCAGGAAGTCGCCGCGGATGTAGTGCTGGCACGCCGTCATCATCTCGTCGAGGATCTTTGCACGCTGGGTCTTCGAGATGCCCGCCTGCTTCGGATCTCTCTTGCCGGTGAAGCCGAGAGCGACATAGTCGACCGCCAGATCGATGTCTTCGGAAAAGCGGTTGATCGCTTGGAAGATCTTCGAAAGCGATGTTCCGCCTTTGAAAAGCAGTCGTCCAGAGAGGCTGTCGATGGAGAAGAGTTGCTTCAGCACCCAGCAGACCCAGAAGTCCTTCTCGACGACGGCGTCCGGCAGGCCCTTGCGCGCCGCCGTTTCCGCAAAGACGTCGGCACGCTCACCGGCGGTCATCCGCGCGATCTTGTTCATGCTGGCTCCTCCGAGAGCTTCTTTGCGATTTCGTAGATCCATTCCACGCCGAACCGGGTGTCTTTCACGAGCTTGCGTCTCTCGATTGGCGACAGCAGTGCTCGCAACTTCTCCAGTTGACTCGATTCCAAACGATCCTTGCCGAGGTGCCGGAGCGCCTGGACGACGAGCGCGGATTTGCCATCCAGCCCGGCCAGCGTCTTGGGCCGGGCGTGTTTGAGCTGAATGACGCGGCGACCGATTGGGATCTCTTTGTTCGGCCCGTCGGTGAGGTAGACGATTTTGGCGGGGACCTGCGTTGAGAGGCCGAGCAGGTTCGCGGCCCAGACTCCGTCCGGAACAATCTTCCAGCGCTGCCGCCGGGCGATGGCACGAGCGGCCTCATCAATATCGGGAGTCAACTCTCCGCCGAGTGCCGGATTGATCCTGGGGACATCGTAGAGACCGCGCCGCACGCGGCGGATGGCTCCCTGACGCGCCAGTGCCGCGAGCGTCATGTCGGTCATCGCGCGGCTAGCGATGTCAAGGAAGTCCTTGGCAGAGAAGGCCTGCCCCTTCTCAAGCCGTTTGATCCTGGAAACGATCTGATCCCGCATGGTTTGCATCGATATCGCTCGCCGTGTGATTTAGAAAAAGGATACCAGTTTTTCTGAGTAATTTCGACAACGGGAAGGCTGACTGTCCCCCTTCGACTCGAAGGTGAATTGGGGAAGAGATCGAGCATCGCCGAGAGGGAAGGTAGCCGCATCTTCGGTAGCCGAGGCCACTAGCAGCGCGGTCGGAAGTCCTAATGCTCGCCAATCACTTCAGTGAGGTTAAGGGGGTGTCCTGCTCGCGGAAGGGTAATGCGGAACGTGGAGCCTGACCTACTGCTCTTGACGCTGACGTTGCCGCCGTGTGCCTTGGCTATGCGCTGGACGATCGACAGCCCAAGTCCCGAGCCGGAAGACTCGCCCCGCACCGCCTCACCTCGAAAGAACGGCTCGAAGATCCGCTCGTGTAGCTCTGGCGGGATACCTGGCCCGCCGTCTCTTACTTCGACGACCAGGACACCTGCTTCGATCCAGGAGGCGATTTCAATGGGCTCGGTGCGAGGGGAGTAGCGAGCCGCGTTATCCAGAAGGTTGAGCACAGCACGCTTCATGAACCGGGGATCTAGCTCGCACAGTGGAAGAGGTGGACCTTCCACCCAGCGGACGGTGCGTTCTGGATGAGCGGCTTCAAAGCGCTCCACGCATTCGGCGATGAGTTCGTCTGGCGGAACGGGTTGCTTGTTCAGCAAGCTGTCAGATGCGGTGCGAGCCTCATCCAATCTAGCGACCACAAGGATTTCTGAGAGCAATTCGTCCAAGTCGTTCAGATCGGCCGATACACTGGCCAAGTGCCGCGCGTCAGCCCGGCGATGATCCTCATCGCCAAACGCGTCTCCGGGATCTGTCGCCAGCTCCAGCGCAAGACGAACACGTTGCAGAGGGGTTCGCAGATCGTGGGAAAGTGACGCCAAAAGCATCTTCTCCGACTGCAGCAGTTCTCGGATGCGATCGGCGAGGCGATTGAATCCCAGGGCAAGTTCGCCGATTTCGTCGTTACCAGGTCTGGCGACGCGGATAGACAGATCGCCGGCGCCAAATCGGGTCATCGTGTCGCCCAATGCCCGGACGGGTTTCAGCACCGATACGGCTAGGGGCCACGCGATGAGGGCGATGGCGGCAAGAACCAATACCGCGGGTATCAGACCGAAAGCTATCGAGAATGGCTCCGCCAAGCCGACGAAGCCATAGCCGAGAAGCGACGAGCCGCGATACACGGCCATCGACAGTTTTGCTTCTTCACCGGTGAACCCCTCCTCGCCGGAGCGCCGTAGCTGCGCGAGTTCGTTCGCGTCCGGAAGCGGAAACGCAGGCCCGCCAACACCGACCAGGCGGCCGTTGGCATCGTATAGCGTCATTCGCACTCGCCCGCTTTGATACAGCCGGAGGAGGAGCCGGTCCCTGGCATTGCGGTCCCCGGTATCAAAGGCTTCATCGACCATCCATCGGGCAAGGGAGTGAACCTGGTTCTTCAGCTTGCTATCGACGAGGTACTGCATAACCAGGATGGAAGCAACCACCGCGAGTGCAGCCAACAGGAGATCAAAGGCGTATACCCGTGCGAAAATTCCAAGCCGGATACTCGTCCAGGGCTTGGGTGCGCTAGTCTTGGATGCCGTTTGTGAGGACATACCCCGCCCCTCTCACTGTCTTCAGAAGCCGCGGCTTCCGCGCATCGTCCCCCAATTTCTGCCGAAGCTTCCAGATCCGCACATCGATCGAACGATCAAACGCCTCTTCCGCACCTCCACTTGCGAGGTCTAGGAGTTGCTCCCGGCTCAGCACTTGCCCGGCACGCTCGGCGAGTGCGTACAGGAGGGAGAATTCGTAGCTGGTGAGCTCAAGTTCCCTCCCCGCCAAGGAGGCGCGCAGCGAGGACGGATCGAGGCGCAACTGACCGACGCTCACCACATGGTTCAAGGGACGCAATTCGCCTCGGGCGCGCCGCACCACAGCACGAATACGGGCCAATAGCTCGCGTGCCGAGAACGGTTTCGTCACGTAGTCGTCGGCGCCACGCTCGATTCCGATCACCCGATCCGACTCTTCAGCCAACGCGGTCACCATGATGATGGGCACATCGGAGCGGACACGAATGGCTCCGCACACGTCGAGGCCCGACATGCTGGGCAACATCAGGTCGAGAACGATCGCGTCAAAACGGGTCTGCTGCGCCTGTCGCAAAGCTTCTTTTCCGTCGTTCGCCAGGCTCACCACCACTTGATAGCGGGCCAGAAACTCGGCGGTCATCTGCGCGATCCGCGAGTCGTCCTCCACCAGCAGGATGTGGATCACTCCGTCTGTCAATGGGGCTTCCTCTTGAAACGAGTTTCGCACGAGGAAGAGATCCCAACCGAGCCGGAAACATTTGGAAATATGCCGGAAATGAACGAGAAGCTTCGGGACGGCAAAGTTGGATCATGAACGCTGTCAAGAGTTCGATCATCGCGTGTTTTCTCCTGGGCGGCATTCAGGTTCTGCAGGGCCAAGATACTGCCGGAGTGGGGGCTATCACCGGAACCGTCACGGGCCAGGACTCGGCGCCGGCGGCCGGAGTCCGAGTCTGCGTGATGACCACGACGCGTTGCGTGGTGACCAATGAGCGTGGCGCATTCCGGCTGACTGAAATCCGCGTTGGAGATTACCAGGTGGAGATCGCAGCGCCGCAACTTCCGCCGTTTAGCAGCGCTCCAGTGAGCGTTCGAGCAGGGCTGGAGGCTCAGATCGAAATTGCTTTACCTGCTCTCGATGCGGTGCAGCAAAGCGTGACGGTCTCGGATTCCGTGTTTGTGGCTCCCGAGGAGGTGAAGACATCGAGCTTCCTGGTCGAACGGCAGGAAATTTTCAAATCCGCCGGCGCTCAAATGGACGTCTCCCGCTACGTTCAATCGTTGCCCGGAGTCGGAGTCGGCAGTTCGTCCATGCGGAACGACCTGATTGTCCGAGGCGGCAGTCCCCTCGAAAATCTGTTTGTCGTCGACAACATCGAGATCCCGAACATCAACACCTTCGCCAACCTTGCATCCGCGGGAGGGCTAACGAGCATCCTCGACGCCGATCTCATCCGCGACGTGAACTTCATGAGCGGGGGCTACCCTGCTCCATTCATCAATCGAACGTCGAGCGTATTGCAGATTGCCTCGCGGGAAGGGAGCCGGGATGCGTTTAGCGCGCGTCTTTCGATGAGCCTCCTGACTGGTGGAGTGATCCTCGAAGGCCCGCTGGGACGCAGCAAGAAGGGATCGTGGGTCACGTCCATTAAACGAAGCTTCTTCGAAGCGATTCCCGGCGCCTTCGAGAATTCGCCGCCCGTTATCTACACCTTCAATACCAAGGCGACCTATGATTTCTCTCCACGAGACCGTATTTGGGCGGTGAACTTCAGCGGCATCGACAGCATTCACATTGCCCCCAAGCTCAAGGCCACCGACGACGACCCACAAAGCATCGATCTCAATTACAGCGGAAAACGCTTCGCGACCGGGCTGAACTGGCAACATCTGTTCGGTGACCGCGGCGTCGGCCTGTTTGGTATCAGCCATTCTGAAGCTCGGGTAAACCAGACCGCGAAGGATGTCCAGCGTTATGGCCTTCCCGTTGCCGACACGCCAGCCTTCTATCGTGAAGCCAATCATGAGGGCGAAACCACGCTGAAGTACGATCTCACTACCGAAGTGCCCGTTTTCGGCAAGCTACAAGCTGGCGGAAGCTTCAAAGCGTTCCGCATACGGTACGATGCGGCGGCGCCTCTCGGCGTCGACAATCCGTTTTCCGAAGTCCGCGACGTTAACCCCTTCAATCTGAGAAAGAACTTCCTCGCATATCAAAGCGGCGCCTATATTCAATCGACGCGGAACCTGACCTCCCGGCTAAACCTGACCTGGGGTGGGCGGTTCGATAACTATCAGATTCTGAGCCAGAACCGTTTCAGCCCCCGCATTGGGCTCAGCTACAAGCTAAGCAACAAACTCAGCGTTCGCAGCAGCTACGGACACTACTATCAGCAGCCCCTCTTTCTCGTGATCGAATCGTTTTCGCAGAACCGCGCTCTGACTCCAATTAAAGCCACTCACATGGTGGCGGGCCTCACCTACATCCTCAGCCCGACGGTGAGAATGACCGTCGAGGCTTACCAGAAGGACTACAAAGACTATCCTGTCTCGGTGCAGTTCCCGAGCTTCTCAATGGCCAGCGCCGGCGACACCTTTGACGTGACCGAAATCCTCATGCCCTACACGAGCGCTGGTCGGGGCAGAGCGAGGGGCATGGAGTTCTTTATCGAAAAGAAGTTCCGCGGCCGTTGGTTTGCGCAGGGCAATCTGTCGATCTCGAACACCAGATTCTCCGGCCTGGATGGGGTTCGCCGGCCTGGCGCCTATGATTACCCGGTGGTCGTCAACGCCGTCGTCGGCTACAAACTCACGAAGAAGTGGGACGTTTCGTCATCCTTCCGCGCAATGTCGGGCCGGCCGTACACGCCCTTCAACGAAGCGCTTTCCACGGCGCAGAATCGCGGGATCTATGATCTCCACCGCGTCAGCGGCCTGCGGTCTCCCGCCTACTTTCGACCAGACATCCGCTTCGATCGGACGTTTACCGTCCGCAACAAGCCTCTGCTGTTTTGGGTCGGAATTCAGAACGTTTTGAATCGCCGGAATGTCACCGGAGTCAGGTGGAATCAGAACACCAACCGATCTGAGCCCTACCGTCAGGAAGGCCTGTTTCCACTCATCGGCATCGACTGGAAATTCTGATGATCCGGTATCTGCCGCTGGTTGTGAAGAACGCCATTCGCAATAGGCGACGCACGGCGCTGACCCTCGTCAGTGTCGCCACTTCGTTGTGCCTGTTGGGAACGCTCATGGCTCTCTATCGCTCGTTCTTCTACTCCGAGACGCCCGAGTACCAGGCGCATCGCCTGATCGTCCGCAACAAGGTATCGCTCGCCAACCCCCTGCGGCTTTCTTACCTGCCGCTCATTCGGAAGGTGGCGGGCGTTCAGGAAGCGACGATCTATCAGTTTTTCGCCGGTTCATACAAGGACGACACGCCCAGCGAGTCGTTCGCCCGCTTCGCCGTTGAGTCTGAGCGGCTGTTCCGCATCTTCCCCGAGTTCCGACTGAGCGAGGAGGAGAAGTACGCCTTTCTACACGAACGCACGGCCGCCATTGTCGGGATCAAGACTGCGCGCTCGCTCAATATGAAACTGGGCGACCGCGTCACGCTGAGAGGCGACATCTTTCCGGTCAACGTGGACCTGATTATCCGAGGCATCTTCCAGGCCGGTACCGCCGACGATGAGTCGATGTACTTCCACTATGACTACCTGAACGAATCTCTTCGAGCGGGAGAAAGAGACACTGTCGGCGCGTTCATCGTGCGTATGGACGGGCCTGAAAGCGCAAACGCGGTCATCAAGGGCATAGACGATCAATTCCGCAACGCGCCCCTCCAGACGAAGACGGAAACGGAGAAGGCGTTCCAGTTGAGCTTCCTCGCCATGCTTGGCAACGTCAAGGCGTTTCTGCTGTCGATCTGTGCAGCCGTTACGTTCACCATTCTGCTGGTTACTGGCAACACCATGGCGATGGCCGTGCGCGAGCGAACCCGAGAAGTGGGCGTGCTCAAGACGCTCGGTTTTACACCTGGGATCATTCTGGGCTTGCTGGTGGGCGAAGCGCTCGTCCTCTCGCTAACGGGCGGCCTGCTTGGCATGGGACTGGCCGCACTGGCGTGTGCCGTGCTGCGCAGTGGACCCAGCTTCGGTGCCGACCTTAGCCAACTCGCTGTCGCGCCTTCCGTCATTGCCATCGGACTCGGCATCTCGCTAATGATCGGCTTCATCAGCTCACTGATCCCGGCCTTTACTGCGTCGCGCCGTCCCATCCTTGAGTCGCTGCGGGTGAACAACTAATATGGCGATTCCACTTTCCTACAATCTCCGCAACCTGATGGCGCGCCGTACAACCACGCTCATGACGGCGCTCGGTATCGGGCTCTCCGTGGCCATGTTGCTGAGCATCCTTGCCATGGTGGAAGGCCTGCGATCGGCATTCGCCGCCACCGGACATCCACTCAACGTCATGGTGATGCGCAAAGGTTCGACGGCCGAATTGAACTCCACGCTTGCGCAGGAAACGTTCCGTATCATCAAGACCAAACCCGGTGTTGCCAGGGACGCCAGGGGCGAGCCGAAAGCCTCGCTGGAACTCGTGACGGTGATTCTTCTCGAAAATCCGGAGATTCCATCGGGCATCAACATCAACGTACGTGGACTCACTGCGGATGGCTTTGCCATGAGGGACTCGGATATCCGCATCGTGCAAGGCCGCATGTTCCAATCGGGCCGTCGTGAAGTAGTGGTGGGACAGGGAATCGCCGACCGCTACCCCATGGCGCGCCTCGGCAAGCCCTTGCAGTTCGGCAAGGGCGAGTGGCAGGTGGTGGGCGTGATGGACGCCGGGCGCTCGGCCGCCAACAGCGAGGTCTTCTGCGATCTGTTCCAACTGGCCTCCGACCAGAACCGAGAGACCACGCTCAGCTCGGCGCTTCTCCGCGCTACTGACGAAGTATCGATGCGGGTGCTGATGAATACCCTGGCCGACGACAAACAGCTCAGCGTCGATGCTCTGCCCGAAGCGAAATACTATGCAGACCAGACCGCATCGGGGCAGCCGATTCAGGCGGTCGGAATCTTGGTGGCCATCATCATGGCCATAGGTTCGGGCTTTGCGGCGATGAACACGATGTACGCCGCGGCGGCACGACGCTCGGCTGAGATCGGCACGCTACGCGTCCTCGGCTTCTCGAAGCTTGCGATCCTCACCAGCTTCGTCCTTGAGTCCCTTCTGCTGAGTCTGCTCGGCGCGATCTTCGGCTGCCTGCTCGCTCTTCCGCTGAACAACCTGGAGACCGGCATCGGCAACTCCGTCACCTTCAGTGAAACCACGTTCAGCCTCCGCATTACGCCCGCGATCATGGCTACCGGCTTCGCCTTTGCGCTCGTCATTGGCGGCCTCGGCGGACTGATTCCGGCGGCTTCAGCGGCACGAAAGGAGATTCTGACTGCTCTCAGGCAGAACTGATTATGGAGAAAGACCTCCACGGCCTCAAGATCGATAAGTCGCTCAAGATCCCGACGCGCGAGACCTCGCCTCGCACCGTGAAGTGGATCGCCGGTGGGGCCGTGCTGTTCCTGTTACTGGGTGCGGCTCGGTTTCTACTAGTCGCGCGAGAAAGCAACGAGCCCGAAGTCCAGACGCTACGCGTTGCCGTGGCAACGCCGAGCGATAGCCCGTCCGAAAGTGTGATCCTCAATGCCACCGGCTACATCGTGGCCCACCACAAGATTCAGGTCGCGTCGAAGGTAATGGGCAAGGTGGCCTGGATCGGCGTCGAAAAAGGCGACCAAGTCAAAGTGAATCAGGTGATCGTGCGCCTCGAAGACGCCGAATACCACGCTCAGCTTCGGCAGGCACAAGGCAACGTCGCCGCAGCCGAAGGACGACTGCTTGAGTTGAGAAACGGCTCGCGCCCCGAAGAAATCGATGTAGCGAAGGCCAATCTCGAATCGGCTCAGTCCGATCTCAGCAACGCCAAGATCACCCTTGCGCGAATTCAGCGATTGGTGGACGAGAAGGTGGCGTCCCAGCAGCAGCTTGACGATGCCAGGGGACGCTACGGCAATCAAGCCGCTCGCGTGGCCTCGCTGGAGCGCACTTACGACCTGGTGCGAGTGGGTCCACGAAAAGAGGCCCTGATGCAGGCCGAAGGTCAGCTCACACAGGCCAGGGGCCAAGTTGACCTCTACCAGACGCAACTCAACGACACTGTCATCCGCGCGCCGATCACGGGGACGATTCTCGAACGCATCGTCGAGAAAGGCGAGTTCGTCACCACGGGATTCGTAGGTGACCGAGGCGCCAAGGGCTACGTGGTTTCGATGGCAGACCTCCGCGACCTGCAGGTGGAACTCGATATCAACCAGGCCGATTTTGCGCGGCTTCACCGCGGGCAGAAGGCCATCATCACCACCGACGCTTATCCGGACCGTAAGTACGAGGGCGTCATCGACGAGATCGCTCCCGAAGCCAATCGCCAGAAAGCCACGGTGCAGGTGAAGGTGAAAGTGAACAGCCCGGACGAGTACCTGCGGCCCGATATGAACGCCGGCGTGGCGTTTGTGAGCGACCAGAAGCAGGCTGGAGTTGCGCCCGCGCGGGCGGCAATCTACGTGCCCGCCACCGCCGTGCGTGATGGCGCTGTTTTTGTCGTGCTGAACGGTAGAGTCGTCCGGCGTGCCGTGAAGACCGCTGGAATCGCCACGGCAGGTCTGCGGATCGACAACGGGCTCGTCGGCGGGGAGGAGATCATCGTCGCGCCCACGTCTGAAATCAAGGAAGGAATCCGCGTCAGAACGCGGCAGTGAGCATTGTATGAGTGAAGTCGTTATCGAAACCCGGAACCTCACAAAGGAGTTCGCCCGCGACGAGTTCCGCATCGCCGCGCTGAAGCACGCCAGCATTCAAATCAACAAAGGTGATTTTGTGGCGCTCATGGGTCCATCTGGCTCCGGCAAATCGACCCTGCTGCACCTGATTGCCGCTATGGACCGGCCCTCGAACGGGGATATCCGCGTACTGGGCGAAGACCTGCGCAGTCTCTCGGACGGCGCGATTGCCCGCTGGCGTAACGCGCACGTCGGGTTCATCTTTCAGTCCTTCAACCTGCTACCGGTGCTAACCGCGCTCGAAAACGTGGAGCTTCCACTCAAGCTCACCAGGATGGCCAAGAGTGAGCGCACCGCACACGCGACGAAGGCGCTCCAACTGGTCGGGCTGGGCGAACGGCTCACCCACACCCCACGCCAGTTGTCCGGCGGCCAGGAGCAGCGAGTGGCGATTGCGCGCGCCATTGTGACCGACCCGGACCTGATCCTCGCCGACGAACCAACGGGCAACCTCGACGCCGCCTCGGCGCGCGATGTACTCGAAATGCTCGTCACCTTGAACAAGGAATTTGGCAAGACGATCGTGATGGTGACGCACGATCCGCACTCGGCCAAGTCGGCTTCGAGCGTCCGGTATCTCGAGAAGGGAGAACTCCTACCCCCAGGGGCGAAGCCTGTCGATTGGGACGCGTAGTGCTGTCGGGCAGGTCGACGTTCGAGGTTGAACCGACATGAGGAAGGTGAACGCTATGAGAAAGACGCCGTTCCATATGATGATGCTGTTCGCACCCGCAATGTTGCTTATCGCTTCCGACGACGGGGCCGTGGCAGTACCTGCGGGCATCGTTCTGAGGTCGCAGCTTGAAGACACAGTCCGCGCAAGGTCGGGAGCACGGATTGCGGCGAGGTTGAGCGAGCCAGTCTATTTGGGAGACAAACTCGTTTTCCGGCAAGGCACTGTCGTCAAGGGAGCGATCAGTTCAATCACCCCACTTCCCTTCGCGAAGCGGAAGAGGCGACTGCTGGTGGGCGACTTCACTCCGCCCCAAGTCGTACAAGTGACGTTTGACCAAATCGTGCTGCCTGATGGAAAGGTCATGCCGGTATCGACGGCTGCCTCGATTGGGGTCGCGGACATACACAGGGCGATCTATTCGCCCAACCGGCCTCGGACGAGCGTCAAACAAGCCCTTTCCGACGCAACTCGTCCGCTCACCGAGTCGAAGAAGTTGCAGCGCTTAGGCCGGGCTGCCGTTAGAGCTCTGCCTTACCACCCTGAATTTCTTGACCGTGGTGTTGTGTTCAATAGTCCGCTTTTAGCAGAACTCAAGACAATGCCCATCACGCTGACAGACGCCGATCGAAGTGCCGGGAACAACGTGCTTTACACCCGCCTGCTGACACCGCTGGTCTCCTCCAGCGCTTCAGCCGACAGACCCGTGAAAGCCGCCGTTCTTCGTCCCTACTATGCTCCGGACGGAGCGCTACTCTTTCCGGCGGGGACCACGTTGGATGGAACAGTCAGTAACGCGTCGCCGTCCGGAAACTGGAAGAAGCACGGCGCTCTCAGGTTCGAGTTTCGCTCCGTTTCGGCACCGGGCCGCGAGCCTGCTCCTTTGAAAGCAAGTGTCGTTGGTGTTGAAGCCTCACACCCCAACGCGCTTTCCGTTGGCGAGGACGGCCGTATCACCGCCAGGAATTCGCGTGCCGGACAGCTTCTGGCATTTGCATCCCTGGTCGGACCGAGTATGGGAGCCGCTGCTCCAGGCTCGAACAAGACTGTATTCGCTCGTGCCGGGCAGGGGCAGGACTTGGGTCTCGTTGGTATTGGCGCAGCTCAAACATCCTCATCGACTGCCACCGGAATCGGGTTCTCTGCCGCAGCACTGAGAATCTACGACCGCATTTTCGCGCATGGCGCCGAGATTGAGCTTCCAGAGAATACGCCCCTGTTGTTGCGCATCCTCGTTGGGACCGGTGGTAAGGTAGACAATTTTGGCGGGGACCTGCGTTGAGAGGCCGAGCAGGTTCGCGGCCCAGGCTCCGTCCGGAACGATCTTCCAGCGCTGCCGCCGGGCGATGGCGCGGGCGGCTTCGTCAATATCGGGAGTCAACTCGCCGCCAAGTGCCAGATTGATCCTGGGGACGTCGTAGAGACCGCGCCGCACGCGGCGATGTCAAGGAAGTCCTTGGCAGAGAAGGCCTGCCCCTTCTCAAGCCGTTTGATCCTGGCAACGATCTGATCCCGCATGGTTTGCATCGGCGCAACTCGTCCTCTTGATTTAGAAAAAGTATACCTCTTTTTCTAAGATGACGTACCCGGGCCACGCACCCGAGCGACCAAACTCCCAATGCAGTCTTCGTCAGGTTGCGCCGGGAGATGCCGGTCACGATCCGTATTTCCCCTCTCCAGAAGGGTTCATGTCGTTGGAGATCAGAACACTCCACAAGGCCCAGCCGAGACGAACTACCGTCGGGCACGTGCAGCCCGCTCCCAGGCAAATCCGACCACACGAATGACCTCATCCGCAACGTAGGGCTTTGCCAACACATCATACCCACCGAGGTTCAGAACCTCCGCCCACAGGTTGTCTTCAACCTGCCGGGACGTCACGATCAAGAGCGGCGAATGGGAACCTGTTGCCACGATTGCAGCCAACATGCTCCTCCAGTCGCCATCATCGACGAGCGCATCACACAGCAGAAGCGACGGTCGACAGCGCGCCATTGCTCTGATTGCTCCGGCTAGAGTTTGCACCGAAAGCAATGGCCAGCACCGAGATTCGAAAACTTGTCGAAGGACAGCGAGGTCGATATCCTGCGGCCCGACCACGAGAATACTGCCCGCATACTCGCTCCGTGGTTCATTGACGGTCATTGTGAGTCATCCTTAGCGTCCCCTTCACGTCCCTACGTCGGCTTTCACCGTGCAATCCTGATCATCCGAAGGCCGCATGCTACCCAGCGCAACGCCAGTAAGCACCGGATGCCCAAAACCCAAGCAGCCATCCCGCGCATCCCAGCCGTATCAGCGTCTCGCTGCTGTGGACGATCTCGACGCCGCATCAGGTGGTTTCCGCGAGCCGAGCAAACTCCTCTTTCAGGTCCACTCCCCGATGCTTGTGGACCCACAGTGATCGCACAACCCCAACCGGAACGGGCATCCGGAGCTTCAACCCGCGCAACCAAACAGCCACAACGGAGGTAATTCCCGCCCAAGGCCGCTGCTTTTGCCGGGTGTCCGCCACGCCGCCTTCGACGGCTATCTCTTCGGGGTACTCCCTTTCGCGGCCGTCCAGTAGCCTGCGCGCGAACGCGCGATTGCATTCGGGTAGCGCCCTTGTGCTTCGTCGGTGAGCCGCACGGTTAGGCGCCGAAACTGATGTTCGCCCGCGGCCGCGCCACGAATTCCCAACATGTACTGACTCCTTAGCCGCGACATCAGGTTCGAAACGAGCGGACCGATCGTGTCGAACGCCCAATCAGCGCCGCGGACCGGACCGGAGGCAGTTCGACTGCCGCCTGTCAGGTCAAGGCGCAGCGTCTGCCCACCGGACTCCCTAGCAAAGGCGTCGACCGAACCCAGACTATCGAGAAAACTCGGCGCCCGAGTAGCACGAGAAGAACCTCGTGTCCCCCCTCGAAAGACCCCACCCAAAGTGAATCCGCCAGCCGAGGATTCCTGGGGGAGGACAACTGCCTCCAACGTAGCCGAGCTCTCAAGCAGAGCATCCATGGCGGTCTGTTGCCCTGCCTTCGATTTCGCCTCACGGTTGTGCGTCACAACTACCAGCGCCCGCCGCCGTGTAGTACGTGTGGCCAAGATATACTCCGAAGCGGCTCGAATCGCATCATAGAGCCGACTCGTTTTCGGCGCACGTAGGCCGTTATTGCGATCTTTCCCGAACACGAGATCCCACCCCCGCATGACCAGCGCATTGTCATTTGTGAAGTCGGCTCTCTTCCTGAAAGCACCGTCGGAGAACGACATTAGCCCAATCCGGTCCCATGCCGTCAAAGAACGGCGGAGAGCGAGGCTGCAAGAGTTGATGTGCTGATTGGTGTATCCACCACTCACGTCGACCAAAAGCAATATGTCCAATTGCGCCGGTGAATCGTCAAAGACAACCAACTCACTCGGCAGTGATTCGTCAAGCACCCGAAAATCGGAACGCTTCAGCCCCGTTACGGGCTGGCCCGTCTCGCGATCTATCACTTGTGCCGAAATGGGAACAAGATTGCTCTCAACCTCGAAGACCGGCCGAGGCGCTCGTTGTCCCGCCATACTCACCGCAGACGCAACAAGTAGCGCTAGCAATTTGGTCAGCGAGCGTGCGACAAGCGCAGCAGACGGCTTGGTGGCCGCCGAGAGCTGCGAATCCGCGGCTGAGTCGCGTAACGGTTCCGACCACGTGGCCACGTTCCGGACAGAACTACAGAGAGCGACTCCGCATTGTGGAAACATAATGTCCACGCCCATCGTTGCGCCACCTACCGCAACACGGCGGAACTACCGAGGTCTCGAACGTTCGCATAGCAGCTAGTCACCGGATCGCTACTGTCCGGAAGGGTTGCCAGTGTAAAGATCTGTTTCTGCAAAGGCTGAATATCCACGTTTGATGGCCTCCACGATGTATTCCAGTGCAGCGGCGTCCTGTTTGTTTCCAAGCCGTTTGAGGCTTTCGCTTACTCCTACGCGCACGCTGCGACTACGTGACTGGCGGAAATATTGTCCAGGCTCTTTATCACCGCGCCAAGCAGTCTGCTGACCGCAGGACGGGCTGTTACCGGCAATGCGTCGTAAAGCGTTGCGGACGGATTCAACATGTGCACCGCGGTGCCGGACTCATGCTCCGTGACGACCAGGTGGAGGGGAACCAGAACTGCCGCCGAGCGATCAAACGACAGAATCTCCAACAGCGCCATTGGATAGTCGACGCACATCACCGTGCAGACGGGGAACTCGACCCTGAGGTCTCTACTGAGACGTGCAGTCAGGTCCATCTCTCCGGCGACGGTAAGTCCCTCGGCACCCAGGGCACTCCGGATCTGTTTCGCCGCCTTGCCCGGTGGGCAACGTAGCAGAAATGTCGATATTCCCGGATCCGTGTTCATGGTCGGCTCCTCCCGCAGTGCTACATTGCATTTCGTTGACCACGAGCGTCCGCCCTGACGGTTGACCGGCTAATCTGGAGTGCGAGTTGCTCTGCATCCTGAATGGATGACCTTGAAGAGCAGGCTCATATTCGCTGCAGCCGTCACCGTCGTCGTGATCTTCGGCATTTCAGAGATGCTGGCGCAACGACAGGCGGTGGCGTTCTTCCACGAACATGAACGCCGCCTCGCGCAAGGCGCTGATCACTACGTCCTTTTGTCCGCGTTGCAGAATGAGAAGCGAGCGTTAGTTTGGGAGTTGGCCGTGCTCCGCCTTGTTAGCGGAGGCATTACGATCGGCGTGCTTTCGTTCTTCCTTTCAGTGCTGTGGCGGCGAATGGTGTCCCGGCCAATCAGCCGGCTGTTGGACAAAATGAACAAGATGGGCCGGGGCACTTGGGACCAACCACTTCCTGTGGAGCAGGACGACGAGATTGGACGCGTCTTGCGTGAATTCAACCTGCTCGGCCCAAGGCTCAGCTTCGCTGCCCAACAATACGCCAGTGCCTCAAAACTGGCAGGGATGGCTCTGGTCGGGCAGCGCGTCGTCCGAAGAGCGGATGCAGCGCAACGGCAACTCTGGGCCGTGTACCATTCTCTTCGAGACTCCGGCTCCGACACCACAGCCATCCAAATACGCAGCATCGTCGATGACCTTCGGACCATTGGCCAAGAATTCGACTCGGAGTTCGAGGCGGAACTCGAACGGCAGGGTACTGCAACCGGCGCCCTCCAACCTCAGAATCGACACACCAGCGTTTCCGGGATATCGGAGGATCACTAAGTGCTAGTCGCGCTCGTGGCGACGGAGAGCTTCGTCGTACTGATCTTTGCGCAGCTCGAACTTCTCCATTCGGTAGATAAGCGTTTTGCGGCTTAAGTCGAGGTATCTCGCCGCATGGGTTTGATTCCAATCAAACTTGCGCAGGGCCCGCAGGATCAGTTCCTTCTCAATCGCTTCGATGCTGATGCCCGAGTTGGGAAGCTCGATGGGGAGGAAATCTAGGCGCGGCGAATCACGCTTTAGTTGCTCGGGCAGGTCCGACAGGGCGATTTCATTAGATTGCGCAAGAACCACGAGGCGTTCGACCACGTTCTCCAGTTCGCGGATATTGCCGGGCCATCGATACCGCATGAAGTAAGGCAACAAGGCGTCCGGCAGAGTCAGGGCCGGACGGCCATGCTTCTCCCGTAATCTGTTCAGGAAATACAGCGTCAGCTCGCCTATGTCGTCCTCGCGCTCGCGCAACGGCGGGACTTCGAGCGGTATGACCGATAGACGGTAGAACAGATCCTCTCGAAACGTGCCGTCTTCGATCATTGCCTTCAGGTTCCGGTGCGTAGCCGCGATTAGGCGGACGTCAACCGTGGCAATCCGTGTAGCGCCAATCTTGGCGATCTCGCCCTGCTGGACGAGACGGAGAAGCTTCACCTGGAGTTCCAGGGGGAGTTCGCCAATCTCATCCAGAAAGACCGTTCCGCGGTCGGCGACTTCGAGCTTCCCTTTCTTGTCGGCGGTCGCTCCCGTGAATGCGCCTTTGACATGTCCGAACAACTCGGACTCAATCAGCTCTCTTGGAATCGCGCCGCAGTTGATCGTGACGAAAGGACGCTCCTTCCGTGCACTGTTGACATGGATTGCCTTTGCGAGGAGTTCCTTTCCCGTTCCCGTCTCTCCATGGATGAGAACGGTAGCGTCGGTTTGGGCGGCGCGTGAAGCCTGATCCAGCAAGTGCAGCAGCGCGCCGGAGCGCCCCATGATGGACTCAAACCCATACTTACGGTCGAGCGTACTGCGTAAGGTGCGGACCTCCTCCACGAGGCGTACGTGCTGCAGCGCCTTGGCGACAGTGAGTTCCAGCGCCTCGGTCATGACGGGCTTTGTTACGTAGTCGTACGCTCCTGTCCGCATGGCTTCGACTGCTGTCTCAATCGAACCAAAGGCGGTGATGACAACCACAACGATTTCGGGATGCTCGTCCCGAATCCGCTTGAGCAACTCGATGCCGGACATCCCTGGCATTCTGAGATCGGTGAGGACCAATTCGCTGGCCGATCGAGCGAGCGATGCGAGCGCATCGTTGCCATCGCTAGCGGTCGCAACCTCGTACCCCAGATCCTGCAACTGGACCTGAAGAACTCGGCGCAGGCTCTCATCGTCGTCTACGACGAGGACGCGTCCCTGGCTCACAGCACGACACCTCGTGTGAGAGGCAACGATACTGAAAATGTTGCTCCATTGTGCGGGTTGTTTTTCGCAGTCAATACGCCTCCGTGTTGCGTCACGATTTGGTGAGCTACAGATAGCCCCAGGCCCGAACCCGTATCTTTAGTTGTGAAAAACGGATCGAAGATGCTGTCCAAATGCTCGGTTCTGATCCCAGCTCCATTGTCTTTCACTTCGATCGTGATGCGGGTCGAATCCTTGTGCGTGCTGACCACAATGTCACCGCCCGTCGGCATTGCCTGAATCGCGTTGATCGTCAGGTTCAGCATGACTTGCTTCATCTGCTCGGGGTCGCAGGTGACCGGCGGCAGTTCGGCGCAGAACTCGGTATGTATGCGGACCGGCTTCCTGCCGATAGCGTGTGACGCAAGATCGATCACAGACCGGACGAGCGCGCCGATATCGACAGATTGGTATTGCGGCGCTCGTGGCCGCGCAAAATCGATAAAGCTAGTTAGCAGTCGGTTCAGCCGTTCGGACTCTTTCTCAATGATGTCCAGAAACTCGTGCCGACGCTCCTCGGAAGCGTTCTTCTTGAGAATGGAGGCGGCACCACCTATGCTCGCCAGAGGGTTTCGGATCTCGTGCGCGAGCCCGGCCGATAGTTGCCCTATCGCGTAAAGCCGCTCGGACCGCTTCATGCGCTCGAAGTTTCTCTGTAACTCCTGGTACACCGCATTCAGCTGCGACGTCGTTTGCTGTAGGGACTCTTTCTGCTTGCGCTCTCTGTCTGCCAGTAGGCCGGCGATCAAGCCGACAAGAACCAAGTCCACGACCTCGGTAGCTTCACTACCGATGAACCTTCGCGTCTCGAGCCCTTGGTTCAGTTCGATTACCACATGTGGCGCGAAGCAGACGGAAGCCAGCACCGCTGTACCCAGTCCCCCCACTACGCCGGATCGGATGGCGGCTGCGGCGATTGGCGCGAAATAGAGGTGCTGCAACACGTTGTGCAACCACCACGGACCACGATTCTGCGTCGCGTAGTACATCACAGTAATCAAGGCCACGCTCGCCACCCAGACGGGCCACAGCGCCAATTTGTCTCGGTTCATATCAATGTCACACGCTTGACCGAATGATACCAGCGTACCGCCGCAAAGCAGGTCACTTCAGCGCCCCGCAGGCTACCGCGTCACCTGCCGGAAATGCGGCTGCAGTGCCCGAAATGAGGCACAACAACCGCATTCCGGCAAACAATATTCCGATGAGGCACCGGCTACCGACGGCGGCTGGCAGGCAAAGTGCAACTGATGCGTCACGAGGACGGTGATCGCGCATGAGTGCGATTGCAGCGCTCGCGGGCAGGATAACCGGGCGGCAGGCTCAACAGGCCATGAACGCGAGGGCCTCGCCGGTGTCCTTCCCGGTCCCGAATCGAGGTGTACATGACCAGTAACACTGCACTTGTCCCCACCCTTGGGGAGCACAGGAGGCGTCTCCAGGCACGTCGCAGCGAGCTTCTATCGCAGCTTGCAAACCGACCCGATGAACTGCTGTGCGCCGGGCCGGTTGCAGATGATGATCAAGCGGCCATTCTTCACGACCAGTTCGTGTCGCTGAAGATGAGCCGCATCATATCCAGCGAGCTTAAGCTCATTGACGACGCCTT
>JAFKEE010000005.1 GCA_017307505.1 Acidobacteriota bacterium
GCGAGCTTAAGCTCATTGACGACGCCTTCCGACGGCTTAACTCTGGGGGATACGGAGAATGCGAGCATTGTGGCAGTCAGATCTCGGAGAAACGACTTCGCGCCGTACCGTGGGCGCGCTACTGCATTCAATGCGAAGAGGAGATGCCCAGATCAGTTGCCCCGGAATCCATGGCACACAGCGATGAACACGGAGCGTCAACCGGAGCAATCGAGAACTTCAATGTGCCCACAGAATGGCACGAATCGTGCTAGAGCCAAACTGGTGACGCGGCGCTTCCCCATTCTCGTCTTGCGGTTCTTCATGGCCGCCCTCTTGTTGACGAGCGCGGCCCCTGCCTCCACGATTCTTTGTGTAGGGTCAACGGGGCATAGCGTCGTCGAAGAGTGGGCCGCGCGCTGCTGCGCAAACAGTGCGCCTACATCGGGCGCTGCGTTTCGCGATGTTTCGCCGTGCCACGGTTGCACTGACTACGTCATCACAACCGAGGTTGGTGCCGAGTCGATGCAGCCCGAGCCATCGAGCCCCCTGACCGATGAGCAGTTGCTGTTTTCCGCGGCGGTATTGCCCCAACAACCATCCACTGCCGTACAGCCTCACCTGAATGCCGCCGAAGTGACCCGCGTTCCCCTGAGCCCTGCCCCCTCCTCAATATCTCTTCGCTGCTGATTCTCCATCCTTGAGCTCGACCCGACTGGCACCGCGAGCTACGCGTGCCAATGCCCTTCTCCATCTCACAACTTTGTCCTTCGAGGTCTAACTATGCGTTTGTCCGATGCCGTGCTTTCACTCGTCACGGTTGCCGCTGAAATCTTCGTACTATCGGGTGCGATTTGGGGCCAGACAACACGGTCACAGGCCGTCACACAGTACGTCTCCGAAACGACGGGGAAAACCATCGACCAACTGGTCGAATCAGCGCTCAAAAACAACGGCGATCTCCGATCCACGCGGCAGCGGATTGCGGAGGCGCAGGGACTGCTCACCCAATCCAGGCTGCGAATCAACCCGACACTGGACGCCAGTTTTGGGAACGGCAGAGTAGTAAACAGCCCAGGGGAACGCGCGTTTGGCATTGGATATGCGCACACCTTTGAACTCGGTGGCAAACGCGATCGCCGCGTCGCCGTGGCGGATCTCGGAGTACAACTCACCAGCTTTTCAACAGCCGATCGCGAGCGACTGCTGAAAGCCGCCGTTAAGATGCGCTTCATCGAAGCCCTCGCGGCAGCTCGCAATTTGGAGTCCGCAGAACAGATGTTCGAGCTCAACAGTCAAAGCTACCAGATTGCGCAGGCACGAACGCGACAAGGAGAGGGCACTCCCCTTGAGGAGGGGCTCTTGCGAGTTGAGGTCAGTCGCATTGCGTCCGACCGGCTGCTCTTCGCGAATCAGATCGAACGCGCGGTGCTCGAATTGAAGACGCTCGCCGGACTCAGAGCAAACGACACATTGAAGATCGCCGGCAGCCTGTCGGCGCCGAAGATCAGTCTCAGCCAGAAGCAAGCAGTCTCACGCGCACTCGAAGAACGGTCAGATCTGAAGGCCGTGCGCATTGAGGAATTACTGGGCGGTGCCGAAACGCAACAGGCGAGATCCGAAGCGATTCCCAACCTCGTCGTATCCACACGATACTCGCGGACAGGCTCGACTTCCAATCAGTACGGCCTCTCGGCTCCAGGAGGGACGGCTGTTCCAATTCGGAACTCCGACAATCTGTTGACTACGGGGGTATCGATCAATTTGCCGACGCGGAATCGGAATCAAGGCAACATTCAGGCGGCCGTCGCAAGACAACAGAGTGCATCGCTGCGACGGACGTACCTAGACAGCGTTGTCCGGCAAGAAGTGCAGGCGGCGCTCACCCGCTACGAGACGGCGGCTAAGGCCCTCGGCATCTTCGACGAGGGCGTCCTCCAGCAGTCCCGAGAGAACGTGCGTATCCTCCGCGCCGCATACGATCTCGGCGAGATCCGCCTGATCGACGTCATCAATGAACAGCGCCGCCTGGTCGATACTCAGCGAGCTTACACCGACCTTCTGCGCGAGTCGTTTCTTGCGGCGATTGAACTGGAGCGCGCAATTGGAGCGCCACTCTTCTAATGGGATTCACCATGACCGAACTTTTTAGGAATAGACGAATACTCTGGATTGGCATCACCTTCATCGCCGGCATGGCGGCCGGCTCGCTAATCTTCGAACGGGTACTACACATGACGCCGGCCACAGAAAAACCGGCCCCGGTCACCCCGCCTGAGCAACGCCAGACGAGTGGGCGCATCCACATTGACACGGCTGCGCAGAAAAATGTTGGACTCGCCTTCGCACAGGCGGAAACGCGGCCCATCGGTCGAACGTTGCAGGCAACCGGCGTTGTGAGCCCGAATGAGTCCCGTCTGGTGCGTATCAAACCACTGGCGCGCGGGCGAATCGAGAGCGTGAACGTACGCCTGGGTGACCGCGTTCGCGCAGGACAGGTGCTACTGGTATACGACAACATCGAACTCGGTGAAGTCGTCGGCCAATATAGTGCGGCCCTCGCTGCACTCGATAAAGCCAAGGCTGACGCTGAAGTAACCCGCCGCTCTCTGGAGCGCGCTAAGGCTCTTGTTGATATTGGGGCGTTAACGCGGGCCGAATTCGAGAAGCGGAGTGCCGAGTACAAGAACGCGCTGGCATCAATAGAAAGCCAGACCGCAGATCTCGCCAAGACAGATGAGAAACTGCACCGCTTCGGGCTGACGGAAGACAAGGTGAAATCGATAAGTCCGCACGAAGGCTCGGGTGCACATCGCATGGGATCGCAGAGCCGATTGACTGCACCGTTCGACGGCGTCGTCATCAAGTACAACGCTGCCGCCGGACAAGCGTTCGGTCCAGAGGATGAGGTGTTTGTCATCGCCGACCTGTCGACCGTTTGGGTGCTGGCGGACCTCTATGAGAAGGACATTGCGTCCGTTCAGAGAGGTCAGGACGCACGCATCGTTGCGGATTCCTACCAAGGAGAGACCTTCCGAGGGCGAATCACCAATGTCAGCGACTTCCTCGATCCCAAAACGCGGACGGCTAAGGTTCGCTGCGAAGTTCCGAACGCAGATGGGAAGCTCAAGCTCGACATGTTCGTGGTGGTCCAGCTGCCCGCTCCAGGCGTCGGTCAAGCCATCATGATTCCGACAACGGCAGTTCAACAGATTAACGATCGACCTGTTGTGTTTGTGCAGTTTTCGGCCACCGAGTTCGAAGCGCGCAACGTGGACTTAGGGTCTCGGAGTGATGCCTGGGTCGAAGTCAAGAGTGGAGTGAAGGACGGGGAGCGTGTAGCGACAACCGGTGGTTTCTATCTGAAATCGACGATGCTTCGTGCACAGATCGGTGGAGAGGAATAGCTCAGGAGCAGCCGCATGCAGAAGATCATCGAGTTCTCTCTAAAGAACCGCTTTCTCATCCTGGTTTTTACGCTGTTGCTCGTCGGCGTTGGAATCTACAACCTGCGCCGGTTGCCGATCGACGCCGTACCAGATATCAGCCCCAACCAAGTATTGCTGCTCACGCGCTCGCCCGGTCTCGGGCCTGCGGAGGTCGAACGCTTCATTACCTTTCCCGTTGAAACCGCGATGAGTGGATTGCCCGGCGTGACGGAGATTCGCTCCGTGTCGCGCTTCGGCCTTTCGACCGTGTACCTCTTCTTCGAAGAGGGCATGGACATCTATTTTGCGCGGCGCCTTGTCATGGAACGCTTGCCCCAGGCGCGCGAGGCCATACCTGCGGCCTTCGGGAGCCCCGAGATGGGGCCAATCTCGACAGGTCTCGGAGAGATCTATCAATTCGAGGTCAAAGGCCCGTCGTACTCTCCCATGGAGCTGCGGTCAATTCTGGACTGGGACATCGCTTTCAAACTCCGGTCCGTACCTGGAGTAGTTGAAGTTAATACCTATGGTGGCGAACTAAAGACATACGAAGTCCAACTCGATCCCCAAAAGATGGTCTCATATGGCCTCTCGCTGCAACAAATCGTGGATGCCCTCGAAAAGAACAACTTTGCCACCGGAGGCGCCTACATCGAAACAAACCAGGAACAACAGGTAATTCGCGGCGAGGGACTAGTGGAGACGACCGCGGACATTGGCAATATCGTGGTCGCCGCCGACAAAGGCACACCGATCTACATCCGGCACGTTGCAAATGTCGCGTTCGCGCCCAAGGTGCGGCAAGGCGCCGTCACGCGCGACGCACGCGGCGAGGTAGTTACTGGCGTAGTGATGATGCTTGTTGGCGAGAATTCCCGTCTCGTCGCGCAGCGCGTCGACGAGAAGCTGCGGGAGATGCAGAAGTCGCTGCCGCCCGGCGTAACCGTCGACACCTACTACAATCGCACCAGCCTGGTAAACAAGACGATCGGGACCGTTTCCAAGAACCTCATCGAAGGACTCGTATTGGTCATCCTGGTTCTCTTCCTCGTGCTAGGAAACTGGCGGGGCGGCCTTGTAGCGGCCGCAGCGATTCCACTTGCGATGTTGATCGCGTTCACCGCGATGTCGTACGCGAAGATCTCCGGAAACCTTATGAGCCTCGGGGCAATCGATTTCGGGCTCGTCGTTGATGGATCCGTGATCATCATCGAAAACATCGTACGGCGTGCCGGAGAGAAGGTGCATGAGCTCAAACGAGCACTTACCAAGAACGAGATGCTCACGCTGGTCGGGAATGCATCGGGAGAGGTGCGCAAGGCAACGATGTTCGGTGAGTTGATCATCACCGTGGCGTATTTGCCCATTTTGACCCTCCAGGGTGTCGAAGGAAAGATGTTCCGGCCGATGGCACTCACGGTTGTCTTCGCCCTCGGTGCGGCACTCGTGCTCTCCCTGACCGTCATTCCGGTATTCGCGTCATTTGTTCTGCGGCGCGATCTTGTCGAAAAGGAAACATGGATTGTTAGGAAGGCGAAGCAACTCTATCTACCGGTACTACAAAGAGCCGTCGGCGCTCCGAAACTCACGGCGGGCATTGCCGTCATCGTCTTTGTGATTGGTGCGTCCGTTGCCTCCAGAATGGGGGCGGAATTCATCCCGCGACTGGACGAAGGTGCCATAGCACTACAGGCGTGGCGATTGCCGAGTGTCGCGCTCTCCGAGTCAGTAGCTAGTTCGACGTTGGTCGAAAAGACACTCCGCCAGTTCCCAGAAGTTGTGACTGTTGTGTCGCGGACCGGTCAAGCCGAGATTCCGACAGACCCGATGGGCGTTGAACTCAGCGACATCTACATCATTCTCAAACCTCACGACCAGTGGAAGACAGCTAGAACTCGCGAGGAATTGATTGGCAAATTCAACGACGCGCTTACAGCCAGCGTTCCCGGTGTGATCTTCAGCTACTCGCAACCGATTGAACTTCGCATGCAGGAGCTCATTGCGGGTGTTCGTTCTGACATCGCGATCCAGCTCTACGGTGAGGATCTTGGGAAGCTCAAACAAACAGCCGACGACATCGTCCGCGTTGTGTCGCAGGTAGGAGGTGCCGAGGATACGAAAGCGGAACAGGTAGCGGGTCTGCCGTATTTGCGCGTACGCGTCAAACGCGATGAAGTCGCCCGCTATGGGATCAACGCCGCAGATGTGCTCACTGCTGTTGAAGCGATGGGCGGCAAAGAAGTGGGTCAGGTGTTTGAAGGACAGCGACGGTTCCCGCTTCAGGTCCGCTTCCAGAAAGAGGACCGCAGCAATATCGAGCAGATCAAGAACATCAGAGTAGCCGACGCCCAAGGACGGCTCATCCCCTTGAGTCAGTTGGCGGACATTTGGGTTGAACAGGGACCTGCACAGATTAGCCGTCAGAACATTCACCGCAGGATCTCGGTAGAAACCAACGTACGCGGCAGGGACATTGCCAGCTTCGTATCCGATGCAAGGAAGGCGGTTGAAGCGAAGATCAAGCTGCCACCCGGTTACTGGATCGAATGGGGCGGGCAGTTCCGCAATCTTCAGGATGCAAGTGCGCGGCTGGCGATTGTTGTCCCCGTGGCCTTCTTCCTGATTTTTGTGCTCCTGTATACCACCTTCCGCTCACTCCGCCCCGCAGCATTGATATTCCTAAACGTGCCAATGGCCGCCACGGGTGGCGTGTTTGCCTTAGCGCTGAGGGGCATGCCTTTCAGTATCTCCGCAGGAGTGGGATTCATCGCGTTGTTTGGCGTAGCCGTCCTGAATGGCCTTGTCCTTGTCACGTACATCCATCAAATGCGAAACGAGGGCATGGGCCCACTCGAAGCGGCCGTTCACGCGGCTGAAGTTCGGCTCCGCCCAGTCATGATGACCGCATTGGTCGCAAGTTTGGGCTTCCTTCCCATGGCTCTGTCTACAAGCGCGGGCGCCGAAGTTCAGCGGCCGTTAGCGACAGTCGTGATTGGAGGACTCATAACATCCACAATCCTCACTCTACTGGTGCTGCCTGCGATCTATCGCTGGTTTGCGGAGGAAGAGGCGGAAGGCGAGATCTGAGAAACGGTCGAGCAAGGAACTGCAATGAAAGAGATCAAAGCAATCATTCGCGATTTTGCGTTGCCGAAGGTTTTGGACGCACTGAGAGACCATCCGGAGTTCCCCGGCTTGACCGTCTCCATGGCGAGGGGATTCGGCAAGGCCGTGCGTGATCCGGATCTTAACGACCCGCCGATGGACTTGATGGAGACACCGCCCAAAGTGAAGCTTGAGATCGTTGTGCCTGATCATCTGGTGGACGCGGTGGTCGACATCATATGTTCACAGGCGCGCACGGGACGAACCGGGGACGGGAAGATATTCGTGTCCTCGGTCGATGGCGTGGTCAAGATCCGCACGGGCGAGCGGAACACGGAGGCTCTCTAGTACCGGAATGCACGTCTCGCGGCGTCAGAAGCGGGCCGTAGAAAAGGAGTCACGAAGAGCGGCAGTGGCAGTGATCATTGCCGCCATCTTGTTGGCGACTATCGGATATATCGCGTATCTCCTGCAGCAGAAAGGCCGGCTCGGACACCGGCATCATAGGCATTCGCACTGACATGAGTGTAGCCGATAGCGTTTCAACAACAAGCGCCAGGAGTGGGCTACTCTACGACGAAAAAGGGGCAGATCACCTATGCGTGAGTCTCTCAGCCTGAAGGTTCATGGGATCGGCTGTGCAGAAGACGTTGACGTCCTAAAGCAAGAACTCCGTGATCTGAGTCGAGATGAGTCTGATATATCGTTCGACATTCTCTTAGGACGGATGACCATCTCACCTGACAGCAGGATCTCCGCGGCGCAGCTTGTCGAGCGCTTGCCAAGGACGGGGATGAAGGCTGACTTATGGTCGACGGCAATACCGGTCGAATCAGGGCCTGTCGCACGGAGTTCGTCGCAGGATTCGCGAACGACATCGACCGTTATCAGTGGCATGTTCGTTGCCGTTGGCCTGTGCGTCCACGCACTCCTCAGCGGAAACCTGCTGGCGGCGTTAGCACCGGAGAATGTGAACGCTGGCGAAATCTGGCCGCTGGCGGTGGGAGCCTCAACGCCGATGAACTTCGGGTCCAACGGATTGGAGATGAGATAGAAAAGAACACGAGATTGATGCCGCCGGGCATTGAAGGCGGGATTCCGGTCATCGTCGTTCTGCTCCTGTTGCTGGATAGATTTCGCGGCGGGTTGATCGTGGCGTCCGCGATCCTCCTCGCTATGCTCTGCGTCTTCACTGGCATGTTCTATGTCGACTTTCCGGGCAATCCGATGAGCCTGGGGGCGATTGACTATGGGGGCGACCAAGGGGTGTACAAGGATGTTAGGCACAGACCTTATCAATTGGAAAGGGTGGCCGGAGATTGTCACCCATCTCGTCCAGCTTGCGGTCTCATTCATCCTTGCGCTTCCAATCGCCTGGGATCGAGAAAGAAGCGAGCGCAGTGCGGGCCTCAGGACAGTCACGCTGGTTGCTGTCTCCACTTGTGGGTTTCTGATGGCTGCGCGGGCTTCGTTTGGCGCGAGCGCGGATGCTGAATCGCGGCTCTGGCAAGGGCTCGTAACCGGGATCGGGTTCATCGGAAGTGGCGCAATACTAAAAACCCAAACCAGCGTGCGTGGAACCGCGACTGCGGCCAGCATATGGAACACCGCGGCGGTGGGAGCGTGTGTTGCGTATGGGAACTACGACATCGCGATCGTGCTCAGTCTCATTAACTTTGCGGTATTGCACTGGTTAGCTCCTTTTAAATCCGAGTCGAGTGTCGGTGACGGGGGCAATAGCAATCAAGAGCCGTCGCGTACCGCCGGCGAGCAGCCGCCTGGAGAAGGAGCTGTTCAATGAGGGTTCCGAGAACACGGAAATGACTCCGATGTCGGGCAGGGTTAATTGCTATGAAGTACAAGAAGTTCAGCCGTAAGGACCGCGTTGATAGGTCCTCTCGCCGCGCGCTCGCTTGGGGCGTGTTGGTGTTCTGCCTAACGTTTGGCAGTGGTTTGTTGATCTGGATCGCAGTCGGGCAGCCACATCGGCATGGAAGCCACTGGCACTGGGACAAGGACAAGCAGCTACCGAGCATAAAGGGAAAGGATGAAACCAAACATGAGTAGCGAAGTGAGGCGAAGTCTAGCAGTTGAGGCGAGGGATCAGCAATGAGTTCCAAACTTCGCCTTGATCTCGTGTTGGTTCTCCCGGAAGTGCCTGATGAGCGCGACGCCTGCGTTCAGCGACTCGGAGTGCTACTAATGAACCGGGTCGGCATTGTATCCAGTCACGCGTACTCCAAGGAGGGAGAGAAACCGCAGCTCTGCGTCCACTATGATCCGGACCTGATCACGCTGGCCCAAGCCGAACGGCTCGTTCGCGCGACCGGAGCTGAGATGACGGGACAGTTCGGCCACTCAATACTGCCGATCCGCGTTGTCGATGCCGAGGACGGGTCGTCGCGAATCGAGAATGAGTTGAAGCGGGTGGATGGAATTGTAGCCGCAAGTGTGAGCTTACCGGCCCAAGTTGTGCGTGTCGAGTTCGAGCGGTCAAAGACGTCCGCGGAGGCGGTGAGCGCCGCGCTTGAAGAACTGGGCTACGCGCCATCAGCAGCGCGTGAACCGCGACGGACTGAGACACCGCCCCCAGGGGGCCTCCGGGCGTGGTACGGTGCGAACCGTGAACTCACTTGGAGCCTCACTGCGGGTGCGTTGCTACTGACCGCCTGGGTTGGAGAGGGATGGTTTGCGCTTTCGCAGCCGATCACAATAGGAATTTTCGCAGTCTCCTATGCCTTCGGTGGATACGATCTGGTCCGTCACAGTTTCTCTGCTCTCCGCCGAGGGAAGTTTGCCTTCGACATCGACCTCCTCATGTTGCTCGCGGCAATCGGCGCTGCCGCTTTGGGCGAATGGGCAGAGGGTGCGTTCCTTATCTTTCTCTTTTCACTCGCTCACGCCCTAGAGCATTACGCAATAGGGCGGGCGCGGAAGGCGATCGAAGCTCTCGCCGAGTTGGCTCCACCCATGGCGCGTGTACTGCGAGACGGACGTGAGGTCGAAACGCCGGTGGGCGAGGTTGCCGTGGGCGACGTCGTCGCGGTTCGCCCGGCGGAGCGGATTCCGACAGACGGCAAGGTGCGTGCCGGTCGTTCGAGCGTCAATCAGGCCCCAATAACCGGCGAATCCGTGCCTGTGGATAAGGCGCCAGAGGATGAAGTATTCGCCGGAACCGTCAATGGCGAGGGCGCGCTGGAGGTCGTAACGACGCGGGCGGCCAGTGACCGAACGCTGGACCGAGTGGTGAAACTTGTCCAGGAGGCGCAGACGCAGAAAGCCCCGACGCAACGGTTCACTGAGCGCTTCGAACGAGTATTCGTCCCTCTTGTGTTAGTTGCGGATGCGATGTTGATCGTGATTCCGCCGTTGATCGGCTGGCTGTCATGGGCGGATAGCTTCTATCGCGGAATGGCGCTTTTAGTCGCGTCTTCGCCGTGTGCCTTGGCGTTAGGCACGCCGTCGGCCGTACTTGCTGGGATTGCCCAGGCCGCGCGCCGAGGGGTCTTGATCAAGGGCGGCGAGTATCTTGAGAATCTCGGCAAGCTGAGAGCGATCGCTCTTGACAAGACCGGCACACTAACCGTCGGCAAGCCTGAGGTTACCGAACTCGTTCCCGCGCCGGGTAGTAGTGCCGAAGAACTCCTTCGTGTTGCTGCTGCAGTGGAGCGCCGGTCCCAGCATCCACTAGCGCAAGCGGTTGTACGCCGCGCAGAGTCGGACCAAGTCGCCTTGCCCGATGCAGGAGAACTGCAAAGCATCACCGCGCGCGGGGTCCGGTCATCTGTAGCAGACAAAGTCGTGGAAATCGGGAGTTTGAAACTGTGGACCCAAGATGGAGTCGCAATACCGGATGAGATCCTTGACGCGGTGGTGACGCTGCAAGGCCGCGGCCAGAGCGTCATGGTCGTTCGGCATGGCGACCAATGGCTCGGAACGATCGGGGTGTCTGACAGGCCCAGACCGGGCGTGCGTCAGATTCTCGATCTCTTGCGCAAGCTTGGAATCCGACCCATCGTCATGCTTACCGGCGACAACAGGGGCGTCGGCAAAGCGATCGCAAAAGAGGTTGGCGTAGACGAAGTGCGGGCAGACCTACTCCCGGAAGACAAAGTCACGGCAATCCAAGAGCTCTTGAAGGTGCATGAGCGGGTGGCCATGGTCGGCGACGGCGTCAACGACGCGCCCGCGTTGGCAAATGCGACTGTTGGTATCGCGATGGGCGGTGCGGGAACGGCGGCCGCACTCGAGACCGCTGATGCAGCGCTCATGAGTGACGACCTCTCCCAACTGCCATTCGCAGTGGGCCTTTCCCGCCGGGCTCGTTCCATCATCCGCCAGAATCTCTGCGTTTCCCTTGGAGTGATTGTTTTGCTGGTCCTTGCGACCACTACGGGTAAAGCGGGAATCGGCCTCGCCGTGCTCGTCCACGAGGGTTCAACTCTGATCGTAATCGCAAATGCACTACGATTACTGTCCTACAAGGGCGAGCGCAGCAACGGAGAAGCTACGGCATGAGTTCTTTCCGGCAACAGTGCGAAGAGGTCCCAGAAGTCAGCGATCAAACCGCCTCGCAATCCGCATGCTCACAGAGTTCGCCAATCATGGCCTGTCCCTTGGGCAACTCACCTGAGCGATCGGACAGCATTTCCCGCTTTGGAGAAAACCGATGAAGCCGCCTAGCACTGTCGCGCAAATGGTTCTGTCGTCCCTCGTCATATTTACTTCTTGCGGCTTCAAGCAGGAAACGAAGTCCGTTCAAGATCCACCGACCGAAAGTCTGCTCGCAAACGGGAATGCGGGGAACATCCAGCTCCCATTTGACTCACTTCGCTTGAAGCAAATCCGCGTGGACTCGGTCACACAACAGACCATAGCTACTGAAGACACCGTCACGTCCGCGACTGTCGACTTATACCCCGGTAGAAGCGCGCAAGTCATACTGCCTGCTGCGGGACGGATTGTCGGCATTCCCGTGCGGATTGGTGATTTCGTTTCACGGGGTCAGCCTGTACTGTATTTGCAGAGCCGTGACGCCGAAGCGGCGCTCGATGAATATGCCGCGGCTAGCGCTGCCTTAGCGCAGGCTGGAACCGAACAGTCTGGGGACGAAGCGGTTTTCGAGCGGGCCTTGGCATTGCTTCGGGACCACAGCAGCACGAAGCAGGACCTTCTGGCCGCCGAGGCACAATTGCGACAGGCAGAGGCTACTGTGGCGCAAGCCGAGATTGCATCCATCGAAGCCAGAGCCCGCCTCGATCTCTTGGGGCTCAACGTAAGCCAACCGCGCAACAGGATCACCGTCCGATCTCCTATTGCCGGAAATGTGGTGGAGGCGAGTGCGAAGGCGGGGGAGTTTCGCAATGACCCGAACAAGACGGTTTTCACCATCGCAGATTTGACGTTGTTGCGGGTTGCATTCGTTCTCTCCGAGGGTCAGGCACGACTCATAAAACTCGGAGAGGCTTTGCCGGTTGAGTTGACTCCTTTTCCCAACCGTCCACTGCGCGCAATTGTGACGCAAGTAGGCAATGTGGGTGAACCAGCCACTCAAACAGTGAAGGTCTTCGCGAAACTGGCAAATCCCCAGGGTGACATCCGGCCGGGAATGAACGGTAGGATTCGTCTCGCAGGCCGGCCTCGCGTGATAGTGGCGGTGCCCTCAACAGCGCTGATACGAACGAGCGACCGTGCCTATGTCTTTCGACAAACCGGGCCGGGCAGATTCGAGCCAGTTCCTGTCGAGATTGAAAGATGCCGCGAAGGGATCGTCTGCATCAGCAAAGGCCTCCAGCCCGCTGACCGTGTGGTCGTCGACGGACTCCTGCACCTTTGGAAGGAGTAGGGAAACGCATGTTCCTCACGCTCGGCACGAGGGAGGAGATCTATACAGCGGGTGGGCGCCAGTGCAACCCTACAGCGCGCATTGGTTACTGGCTTCCACACGGTTGGAAGCTCAAGGCAAGTTCCAGCCGTGCGTTTCGCCTACCACGCTTCACCCATTTGTACTGTTGGGACCCCGTCGACCAGCACTTCCTATGGCGGCGACTGAGACGGCCGGTGATTGTCACATCTCTTGAACGGATCAAATGGAGCGTTTCCGCAATAATGCTCTTCGTGGCTATGGCGCCGCTTCCGGGATTCGCTCAAGGGACCACTACAGCGAATCGGGGCTGGGCAGATTCCCGTAAGTTTGGAAGGGTCAGACTGATTCCCTCGGGCTTCTTCGAAATGATCGGCTTGGTACGCTCGGCCGAAACGGCCGACAACGTATCGACTGATTTCGTGTCCATCCCTCTTGGAAAGTCCTCGCCAGATGCACTTTCCTCAGTTAAGCATTCCCGGCTCGCCATACGGGCCGAAACAGCCTTGAAGCGGTACAGGTTGACCGGGTATGTCGAAACCGACTTTCTGAACTCGCCTTCTCGTTTTCCTTGGCGAGTGCGCCAAGCCTTTGGGCAGGTCGAGCGCAACGGATGGCAGATTCTTGCGGGCCAAGCATGGAGCTTGCTCCGAGCCAACCAGAAAGGGCTCTCAAGCTACGAAAACCTGATCGATATCGACGTGATTGATCCGGCCTATCATGTTGGTCTGGTCGGAGGCCGCCGGCGTCAGGTTCGTCTGTCCCGGAATATCGGCTCTTGGACTGCGGCTGTTTCCTATGAGGCCGGAAGAAACGTCATCGCAAAAGTAACGCGAGACAGCCGTTTGCTTCATTGGGAAGCCGCCGGGTTCTCGGCGCGGCAAGGACGTTGGGGAGCGGCTGTGGCGATCGTGATCCAACCGGCGGGCAGGCTCAGCTTTCTCAGCCAGCAGTTTGTGAGCGACGGTGTGGGTGGGGAGGTGGTGGGAGGCGGCCCCGAGCGGGTAAGAGCCTACTCAAACATTGAAGGTCTTGAGAGCCGCTTGGGCTGCGGAGTAACGCTGTTTGGCTACAACGGCATTGTGTACAGCGAGCGCTCGACTGGCAATCGTGTTGTTCGCGAGTGGACCGTCGGAGCGAGTAAGAAGCTTTTCGCGGTGCCGGGATATGGCGTGGCAACTCTAGCAGGACACTTTTCCCATGTGGATCGGGCCCAGTGGCAAGGGGCGGTCGGTGAGATGCGCTACCTGATGGTCAGTTTTCGCTACACCGTGCCCTAGAGTGAAGGGATCGTGATGAAACTGCATTGGATCGCTGGTTGGCCGTGAAGATATCGGGGTATTTGGAAGGATGTTCACGAGGACATGGACGAGGGCAGCGTTGACAGAGGTTCGTCGGCCTCTCGGCACCGCCCCGCGGGCGGGATGAAGAAGGAGCCCCCTTGCTCGCCGAGCACGGATGTCCAGCGAGGTTTCATCGACTTCGCATGATCCGGGAAGGAGCCAACCGGTGCGGAACGAAAAGGACTGCGGGAGCAACCGCTCAAAAGGAGGATAAGTGACGGCGATTCTCGGCCTGCTAAGGTACGTTCTGATTCCCGCCGCCGCCTTGGCGGGCAGCGGTATCGTGGGGGCGTTTCGTCAGCCTGGTGCCCGCTTGCGCAGCGCCATCCAGCACCTGACAGCTGGAATCGTGTTCGCTGCCGTCGGCATGGAGCTTTTGCCGGACATTCTCCATGAGGCACGGCCCGGCGCAATGGCGGGCGGATTCATTGCCGGTGTAGCTCTGATGCTAGGACTCAAGGCTTACACGGCGAAGATTGAAAAACGACAAGACGGTGGGCGCGCCAAATCCAGTTCGCTGCTCTGGACACTCGCCATCGATGTGTTTGTCGATGGTCTGCTGGTTGGCGTCGGATTCACTGCCGGGCCGAAAGAAGGGATCCTGCTGACGGTCGCGTTGACGGGGGAAGTTCTCTTTCTCGGCCTTTCGAGTGCTGCGTCCCTCAGCCGGGGCGGCGCAAGCAGGGCTCGAATCGTGTCGACGACGTTTGGTCTGAGCGCGGTTATGGTCGCGGGAGGACTGCTGGGGGGCGCTACGCTACACGGTCTTTCCGGAGGACTTCTCGAGGCCATGCTCTCTTTTGGCTGTGCGGCTCTCCTCTATCTAGTGACGGAAGAACTGCTGCTCGAAGCACACGAAGAGCCCGAAACACCAGAACTGACCGCAATGTTCTTCCTCGGCTTTTTGTTGCTGGCACTGCTCGAAATGGCAATTCGACGCGCTGGAGCCTGATCGTGAGACCACCTTCCGCCAAACGGCTTTCGCCTGAACACTGCTGGGATAGCGGTAAGAAATATGCAGCCCTATCTCATGGTCTTGATGCATATGTAGAACGGAGGTTTTCCTGACTATGAAATGCCCCGCTTGCACGGATACTGATTTGGTTATGACCGAACGTCAGAACATCGAAATTGATTACTGCCCGAAATGCCGTGGTGTATGGCTAGACCGCGGTGAACTCGACAAGATCATCGAAAGAAGCGTCGACCAGCCAGGCGCAGGTGGGCGACCTGCTGATTCCTACGCGGGCTCCCCCCCGACCGGCGGTCATCACGGCGGCTATGGCAAGCACGGCTACCGCCGGACATCTTGGTTCTCACGTCTGTTCGACTAGTTGGCCCGGCGAGTGTGCTCGTTTGCGGGTACGATCTGGTCCTGGAGGTGCCAGCGGACGATCCCGGAAGTAGTGCCGGCCAAGAGTAGCCATGGCTTGATGCACAACAAGAGTCATCCGGGGGCTGTCCAGGACCACGCCATAAATCGTCACACTCCGGTCAAGAGCGCGGAGAAGAGCGGGTCACCATGTGCCCATGCGGAGAACAATTCCGATCGAGGCTTGGGTTGTGATTGTGTCGGATGCACCAGGTTCCCGAAACATCCACGCATACCCAACCCGGATGTGGCCTAGCCCAGTCGACGTGTAAACGCGGGATGGAGCATCATAGGCCGCATCCGACGGCTATCTCGTCGGGTTACTCCCTTTCGCGGCCGGTAACCCGAGCGCGAACGCACGATTGCATTCGGGTGGCGCCCTTGTGCTTCGTCGGAGAGTCGCACGATGAGGGGCCGAAACTGGCGTTCGCCGGCGGCCACGCTACGAAATTCCCAACGTGGACTGACTCCTTACCTAGTCCCCCACTGCGCCGGATCGGATGGCGGCTGCGGCGATTGGCGCGAAATAGAGGTGCTGCAACACGTTGTGCAACCCCCGCGGACTACGATTCTGCGTCGCGTAGTACATCACAGTAATCAAGGTCACGCTCGCCACCCAGACGGGCTACAGCGCCAATTTGTCTCGGTTCATATCAATGTCACACGCTCGACCGAATGATGCCAGCGTACCGCCGCAACGCAGGCCACTTCAGCGCCCCCCCGCAGGCTACCGCGTTACCTGCCGGAAATGCGGCTGCAGTGCCCGAAATGAGGCACAACAACCGCATTCCGGCAAACAATACTCCCATGAGGCACCGACGACCGACGGCGGCTGGCAGGCAAAGTGCCCTATCGCAGCTTGCAAACCGACCCGATGAACTGCTGTGCGCCGGGCCGGTTGCAGATGATGATCAAGCGGCCATTCTTCACGACCAGTTCGTGTCGCTGAAGATGAGCCGCATCATATCCAGCGAGCTTAAGCTCATTGACGACGCCTT
>JAFKEE010000006.1 GCA_017307505.1 Acidobacteriota bacterium
CCTGACGGACGTCGAGCGGCAGGTCGGCGACCCGGATCACGTCGTCGTAGGCCGGGTCCTCACCCTTCGTCGAGTCGCTTGCGAAGGCCTGCGCAGTGCACAGGATCGCTCCCGGGTTGGCGCGATGCACCTCCTCCCAATCCAGGCCGAGGCGCCGACGCGAGCCCGGCCGCAGGTTGGTGATGATTACGTCGCAGCCGGCGATCAGGTCAGCGAGGCGCTCGCGGTCCTCGGTCCGCTCCCGGTCGAGAACGGCGCTGCGCTTATTGCGGCCGAGATGGAGGGTGATCGCGCTCATGCCGGTGCTCCGTGACGGCCCGAGTCGGCGCGCGATGTCGGCGAAGACGTCCTTCATCTCCTCGAAGCGGTAGACCTTGTCGACCAGCATCTCGGTCTCGCCTTCGGGATACCCGTTGGAGTCGAGCACCGTCTTGCCCTGTGAGGAGATCCGCACGAATGTGTTCTGCGTCCCCTCCGGCCGCTCCATCAGGTAGGACATGCGGTCGCCGTAAAACTGTCCGCGCTCGCTGCCCGCCGCCGCCACGTGCCAGTAGACCGCCACCCTCGCCGAGTGCCCCTTCGAAGTCTTGAAAAACGCCGTCTCGTTCCAGAAAGGATTCTTATACTGGTTGGTCCGGAGCACTTCGTGCCCGTCGCCCCAGCCCACCGCCGTCACTTCCGACAGACGCTCGCGGATGACTGGAATGATGAGCCCCGTACAGTGCGTCGGATACAGCATCGGAGGCAGACCATGCCGCCACGTCGGCAGACCGCGGTCGTCGAACATCACCTTCATCAGGCCTTCGTGGTGATACTCGGCCTCGGAGTGGAAGATCGTCCCGAACTTCCCTTCCCCAGCCAGTTCCCGGCAGGTGATCACCGGCTGCCGGTAGTAGCTCGTCTCCGCCATCATGTAGCGAAGCCCGGTCTTCTTCACGTTGTAAAGGATATCCTCCAACTCCTCGACACTCAGGCCCGCCGGCACGGCGCTGATCACATGCTTACCCGCCTTCATCGCCTCCACCGCCATGAACGCGTGCAGGGGAGCCGGCGTGAACACCGCCACCGCATCCAGGTCCGGATGCTTCAGGAACTCGCGGAAATTCTTGTAGGTGTTCGTGCAGCGGTAGCGCTCGGCCAACAACTTCTGCTTCTCCGGCAGCAGGTCACACACCGCCACCACCTTGCAGTCCGGATCCAGGTGCCAGAAGAACGTATTGCCGAACCCGCCGCCTACCACGCCGATGCGCAGTTGCCCGCTCGGGCGCGGTCCGGGCGCGGCCTGCAGCGCGGGCGCTGCGCTCGCCGCCACGCTGGCGGCTCCGGCAACACCCAGAAATCCACGGCGGGAAACGGTAGGTTCGCTCATCACTTTTTCAACTCCCCAATCACGGCATCGCATGCTTCCAGAGTACGGTCCACATCGGCCTGCGTGTGGCTCAGGCTCAGGTGGTTGCGCTTCAGGTTCATCGGCAGCTTGAAGATGCCCTTCGACACCAGGCGCCGCCGGTATTCGATGAAGAAGGCGGCATCGTTGCGATAGAGGTCGGTAAAACTGCGGATCGGCCCTTCCATGAAGTAGGTGAGGAAGACTGACCCGAAGCCCGCGACCTCCGCCGTCAGGCCGTGCCGCGACGTGATCTCCCGCAGCCCCGCCCGCATGCGGTCGCCCAACTGGAACAAATACTGGTGCGACTCCGGCTTCTCCAAGACTTCAATAGTAGCCAAAGCCGCCGCCGCACCCACCGGATGCCCGTTGAACGTACCCGCCCAGAAGACATCGCCGCCGGCCCGCGTATTGAATCTGTCCATCAGGTCGCGCCGTCCGGCCAGCGCCGCAATCGGATACCCGTTCGCGATCGCCTTGCCCAGCGTCGTCAGGTCGGGAGTCACGCCGCAGATCTTCTGGTAGCCACCCAGGCTGTGCCGGAACCCGGTGATCACCTCATCAAAAATCAGGACCGTGCCATGCTTCTGCGTCAGCGCTCGCAGACCCTCCAGGAACTCCTGCCGCGGCAGCACGCAGCCGATGTTGTGCGGAATCGGCTCCAGGATCACGGCCGCGATCTGTTCCGGATTCTTCTCGAACACATCAGTCACTTCATCCAGGTTGTTGAACTCGCAGACAAACGTATCCGCCAGCACCGCCTGGTGCGAGCCGGCCGACAGCGGATCCCGCTGCCCCAGCTTCTCCTTCGGCGTGATCACGTTCATGGCCAGGGCGTCGTGAAAGCCGTGATAGCAACCCTGGAACTTGATGACCTTGCTCCGCCCGGTTACCGCCCGCGACAGGCGAATCGCGTGATATGTCGCTTCGCTGCCCGAGTTACAGAGCAGCGCTTTCTCGCCGGAAGGAATGTGCTGGACGATCTTGCGCGCCAGTTCGATCTCCAGCGGCCCAATGCCGACACCCACCTGATCGGTTTCCTGGATGGCCGCCTTCACGCGCTTCGTCACCGCCGGATGGCTGTGCCCCAGAATCGGCGGACCAAAGGCCCCGTGATAATCCAGGTATCTGGTCCCGTCCATGTCGTAGAAGTACGCGCCTTCCGCGCGCACAGGCACCAACCGCGGCTCCACCGCCCGCAGCGAGCTGTTCACCCCGCCCGGAATGAACTCCATGGCCTGCTCCAGGTGCTGCTGTTTCGCGATGAGGCAGTCGGTTTCAATCACTTGATCCATGTTGCTGGTCGACACGATGCTGGTTCCCTCACTTGTGAATCACGTTGATTATCAAGCGCCCGGACGGCAGCATCAAACCAGCATTGTGGATTGTCCAGATGCCTGGACGAAAACAGGACCACCACTCCAAGGCCGGTCCATCCATGGCGTGATAGAATCCGGCTTCAGGGACACGAGACCGCCCAGGATCCCTGAAGCCGCCCCATCACTGGCAGAAAGGTCCTGTCGCAGCCGTGTCTGATCCCCGTTGGCGCCTAACTCTTCTTCTCCTCACCAGTACCCTGCTGCGTGCCCAGTCCGGCTCCACCGGAGCCCTCGAAGGTACGGTGCTCGATGCCGCCGGCGCCCCGGTGCCCAACGCGTCGATCACCATCCACAATCCGGCCACCGACCAGTCACACACCGCCACAACGGACGAAAAAGGCGGCTTCCGCTTCTCTCTTCTTGAGCCCGCCACCTACGACATCACCTTCACCACCACGGGCTACAAAACAGCCCGCATGCCCCAGATGGCCATCAGCGTCTCCGAAGTGCCTGTGGTAGAAGCGACCCTCGAGCCCGGCAGTCCAGCCGAATCCATCGACTGCCACTGCAAGATCACCTCCGCGGCGCCTTCCACCGGTACGCTCATCGACCAGAAGACCATCACCGCCGTCCCCCTGAACACCCGCAACTTCACCCAGGTTCTGTCTATGTCCTCCGGCTCCGCCGCCGATGTCAACAACGCAGGCACTCTGGGCCGCGGCACATCCAGCGTGAACATCAACGGCAATACCTCCGCGGGTGCTTACACCATTGATGGCGCCTATTCGCCCAGTACGGTGCCGAATCCGGATACCATTTCAGAGTTCAAAATCCAAACCTCTCAATACGACGCCGGCTTCGGCGCCATGGTCCCGAATACCAACCTGGTGACCCGCCGCGGCGAGAACGACTATCACGGCAACCTCTGGGAGTTCCTCCGCAACGATATCTTCAACGCCAACGCCTTCTTTCGGAACTCCACCGGACAGCCCAAGCCAAACCTGAAGCAGAATCAGTTCGGCGCCACCCTCGGCGGACCCATCCTTCGCAACAAGTGGTTCTTCTTCGGCTCTTATCAGGGCACCCGCCAGATCAACGGGCTGGACCCCACCTCCGTCGCCAACCTGATCCTCCCCGCCCTCGGCAACGATCGCTCCGCCGCCACCCTCGCCGCGCAGTTCTGCCCGGGCAATCACTCCAATTCCGCGGCCTACCTCACATTCGCCGGCGGCCGCCAGCTTGACTGCAACAACCAGAACACAGCCACCACCGCCGCCATCCATCCCACCGCGCTCAAACTGCTGCAGGCCAAAGCCGCTGACGGCACATACCTGATCCCCATCCCGCAGACCATCATCTCCTCCGGAGCCAACGCCGGCCTCGGCTTCTCGGCCTACAGCATGCCGTCGAAGTACAACGAGAACCACTTCCTCGGGAATACGGACTACGTCCTCTCACCGAAGCACACGTTCTCCGGCCGGCTGTTCGCTGCCACGGTCGACCAGCTCCGCAGCTTCGGTTCGCCGGGCGGCTATCCCGGAGCCCCCGTGGTGCCCGGCTGGGGGGCCAATCAGGTCCTGAAAGCCACCGACGTCGCCACCAGCGGCCGGCTCACCTCTAACCTGACAGCCAACCTGGTCAACGAAGCCAGCCTGGCCTTCACCCGGAACAACACCGACGCCGTCGGTGCAGGCTTCCCTCTGGCTTCGGACTTCGGCATGAAAGCCGTGGACGCCCTCTTCCCGCACCCTCCGGAGATCACCGTCCTCGGCGCACTGGGCACCTTCCGTCTGTTCGGCACCAATCCCAACGACAACCACTTCCAGACGGTGACTTACTCCCTGGCCGACAATCTCTCGTGGGTCCACGGGCGTCAACGCCTGCGCGTCGGGGGTTCTTATCTGAACCAGTACAACGGCCGCGCCGACACCGGCGGAGCCCGAGGCAAGATCACCTTCCAGAACTTCACTGACTTCCTGCTCGGACTCAGCGCCGCCGAGAACCTCAGCCCCTCAGGACGCAGCAACATCCAGACGGTCCAGGCGAGCGAGGGCGTTGGCGCCAATGGCGAGGTGGAATATCGATACCGGCGCCAGTACGCCTCCGGCTACATTCAGGACGACGTCAAGTTCGGACCGCGCTTCACGCTCAACCTGGGCCTGCGCTGGGAGTTCATCGGGCCCTCCTACGACACCGCCGGCACGATTGGGAATATGTCCATGGCCGAGTTGCGGAAATCCGCCGTTCCTCCGCTGGCAGGCACCCTGGCCGGCAACACGGTCGCGGCCAACTACGACCCGAACCTGATGAACCCTTATACGGGCAAGCCCTTCGGGGCTCCGCCGGCCGGCGTGGTCATCCGCGCAAACAGCAGTTTCTACGACAACGGCACGCCGCGCGACCGCTTTGCTCCGCGGCTCGGCTTCGCCTGGCAGCCCCTCGGCTCCTCCGGCCGGATCGTCGTGGGCGGCGGCTATGGCTGGTTCTACCAGACCCCCACGTTCAGCGGCAACGCTGGCGCCGCCCCGCTCTTCACGGCTCCGCCCTTCGCGCAGAGCTTCACGAATACCGACGCCAGCAACAGCCAGTCGACCTTCCAGCAGCCCTTCCCGCAGACCACGCTCGGCTACGTACTGCGTACACCCACTTCCCAACTCTCTGACCGCATCGCAGGGCCGGAATACCGCCTGCCCCGCCTGCAACAGTGGAACACCAGCCTCAAGTTGAAGCTGAGCCAGGCCATGTCACTGGATCTCGCCTACGTCGGGTCGCGGGCCGCCGACGTGCTGTTCGCCCACGGCCTGAACCAGCCGCTGCTGGCCAGCCCCGCCAATCCGGTGAACTGCGGGTACGATGGCGACCCATCCCATTGCATCACCACCAACACCTCGCGAAACGCGAAACAGCGAGTGCCGGTGCTCGGCGAGAATCCCACTGCGCTCCTCGCCAGTGAATTCGGAGCCAGGTCGTGGTATCACAGCATGCAGGCCACGGTCCGCGGGCGCTCGTCCCATGGCCTCACGTTTCAGGCGGCCTACACGCTCTCCAAGGCAATGAGCGACACCACGGTCATGAACGACCAGAACAACCTGTCGCTGGCCAGGGCGCGCACCTCGTTCGACCGGACCCACCGCCTCATCGGCAACTTCGACTATGCGCTGCCGTCCTTCCCGGGCGCCCACGGATTCCGCCGTGGGCTCTTCCACGGCTGGTCGGTCTCCGGCATCATCATTGTCCAGAGCGGCTTGCCCATGACGCTGACCGACCCCGCCGGCGGTGCGGTCTTCGGCCGGGCCGGCACTTCGACAGTCACCCTGTGTCCAGGCGCCACCTACACCCAACTCGTGACTGACGGCAGCATCACCCAGCGCTTGGGCCGCTGGATCAACCCGGCGGCCATCTGCCCGGCGGCGGCAATCGGGGAAGATGGAGCCACGGGCTACGGCACCACCGGCCAGAGCATCCTGAACGGCCCAGGCCAGGTGAACACCGATTTCTCGCTGGGCAAACGGACCCGCGTCGGCGGCCTGCGCGAAGACGGCGAACTGGCCTTCCGCGTGGAGTTCTACAACGCAATGAACCACCCGCAGTTCTCGAATCCTGGCACAACCCTGGGCACCGCCGGCTTCGGCGTGATCACGCAGTCGTCCGTGGCGCCGAGGCTCATCCAGTTCGGCCTGAAATATCTCTTCTAGGGATCCGGGGCTTTAGGAAGCGGGTTCCAGAATGGCGGACATGGAGCCCTTGCAGTTGGGCATGCGCCAGTCGGCGCCATAGCCGTGGATCTGGTCGCGAGCGAACTCGGCCGCCGGCTTGTCGCAGGTCATGACGATGGTCCGGCCGGTGGAATCCACCTCGACGGCGTTCCCGTACGCTTCTTCCACTGTCTTAAAGAACAGACGGCAAAGCATCTCGATGACGTAGTCGTACGTGTGGTCATCGTCGTCGAGGAGAACGACGTTCCACAAAGGAACCAGATCCTGTTTTTCTTGTTCGCTCGACTCCGTACCCGGAGTGGGCGCAGCGAATGCCATGTTCGACTAACTAGTCTCGCATGCTTGGCGCTCGCCTGCGAGCGGGGGAAGCCTTCAATTTGATGACAGCACCGAACCGGGCCGGAGGGGCGCCCTATCCCCCACCACCCCGGACGGCGCAGACCACGAGAGAGCCAGCTGCGAACCCGCCCTTCGACTCGCCTTTGCACCACCGTGGGTGTTTCAAATCAGACCTCGTGTCAAACCTCAAAACGCTGCCTCTCTTCGACTTACAGGCAGGCGGGGTACCGGAGAAGGTGGCCATCCCGAGGACCCATTGACCCGGGGTGGTATCCTGGAGTCGTAGGAAAGGAGGGGGCGTAACGGCTTCGACGGGATGATTTCGTTGTGATGAGGCGTGCCGGGTTCCGAGCTCCCGTAAAACGATCGGAAAACCAAAATTGCCAATCAGCAATTTGCCTACGCTGCCTAAGATTTAGGTAGCCGCTCGCCGCAATGAGCCTGCGCGTTGCGGGCCGAGCGTCATTTTGCAGGATAGGCTGTAAGCCGCCACCTGAGGCTGTAAGTCGAGATCAATCAGGCTGGGCCGTGTCTCTTCTTGCCGGTTCTGAGAGTACGGTCGAGAAACTGAATCGGAAACGCACGTAGTTCTTGTCATGGCGGGCCATTTCGGACGCGGGTTCAACTCCCGCCGCCTCCACCAGCCTTCGCCAAGGCTTCGGCGGACAGCCTTCGCCAAGGCTTCGGCTGGCAAGCCGAAGAATTGCCGAAGGCTGTCCGCCGAAGCTCAAAGAGCGAAGGCGGACCCCGCTAACTCAAACTCCAACCGAGGACTCTTCCTCCACCTCAAACCAGCCGTAGTCCTGGAGATCAAACCCCAAAGGCCCCCATGCACTACGTCTACCTTCTCCAAAGCCAAACCCATCCAGCCGAGCGCTACATAGGCCAAACCACCGACCTGAAAGCCCGACTCCAAAAGCACAACGAAGGCGGCTCCCCACACACCTCTCAATACCGCCCCTGGAACCTGCAAACCTACATCGCCTTCCAAACCAAAACCCAAGCCACCGCCTTCGAGCGCTACCTCAAATCCGGCTCCGGCCGTGCCTTCGCAAACCGGCACCTCTGGCCATAACTGTCGAGGACGACGAACCGGCGGCCGCAAACCCCGTATCTCCGACATCCCAGGCGGGACCAGCGGACCAGGCGCCCCCCCGTAATCCACAATCAGGCAATTGTGTTCCAGTTTGCAGCGGATCTCGGCCGGCCTGTCCTCCGGGGACAGCAACCCGAACACAGAATCCCCCGCGAACAGAACCAGCCCGCCCCCCGAGAGCAATCCAGCAATCCACCGCGCCCGGCGAGGCGCCTCCAAATCAACACGCTTCAGCAGCACGGCCTAATTGACCAGTAAATCCGCCGACCGGTTCCCTCCGCCTGCTCCAATCCGCCCCCCGCCCGAGACAACACCAGTCAATCAGGTATAGAATTCTGGTTACCAAGGCCATGACAACCAGACGCCAGATACTCCAAAGCGCGGTCGCGCCGATGATCGTCCCCAGCTTGGTGCTCGGCCAGCGGGCCGGGGTCACCGCACCGAGTGACAAGATTACGTTCGGCGGCATCGGCATCGGCTCGCGCGGTGCCCACGTCCTCAGCAAGCTGCTCAACGTCGAGCAGGCCCGTTTCGTCGCCATCTGCGACGTGCGGAACGCCCGGCGCGAAACCATCAAGTCGACGGTCGACCAGAAGTACGGCGATCATGGCTGCCAGATGTACTCCGACCAGTACGAACTGCTGGCCCGCCAGGACATCGACGCCGTCCTCATCGCCACCGGCGATCGCTGGCACACCCCGCTCTCCATCATCGCGGCCCAGCATGGCAAGGACGTCTACTGCGAAAAGCCCTGCTCCATGTCGATCGAAGAGAGCTGGGCCCTCGGAGCCGCCTTCCGCCGCTACAACCGCCTCTACCAGGCCGGCTGCCAGCGCCGCAATGGAGCGAACTTCCAGCTCTGCAAGGAGCTCCTCAAGTCCGGAGCCCTCGGCAAGCTGCAGGCCCTCTACGCCAACGTCGGGCCCTCAGTGAACTGGCCGCCGCTCCCCAGCCGCGACTGGCTCGCCGCCGAAGAACTGCCGCCCAAACAGGTGCTCGACTGGGATCGCTGGCTCGGCCCCGCCCCGTGGCGTCCCTATCACTCCTCCTACGTCACCGGCGGCTGGCGCAACTTCTACGACTTCCATGGCGGCGGAATCCTCGAGTGGGGCTCCCACACGGTCGACCTCTGCCACTGGGCCGCCGACTACGACGACACGCAACCGGTGGAATATGAGCCCGTCGGCACCAACGTCGGACCCTACCAGGTGAACTGCCGCTACGCCAACGGCGTGAAACTCGTCATGCGCGACAACGCCTGGGACGGTGCCCTCAAGACCGGCTCCTGCAGCTTCCGCATTGAAGGCGACAAGGGCTGGGTCGAGACCGGCGACGCCACCAAGATCGAGTGCTCCGACAACATCCGCCCGCTGCTGCGGCCCACGGAACCGGCCAGCCTGGCTCTGGAGAACCACGTCAAGGAACTGGTGCGCTGCATCAGGACCCGCCAGTCGACCAGTGCCAGCGCGACAGCCGCCGCCAATTCCCACGTCACCTGCCATGCGGCGTTCATCGCCTATCAGCGCGGCAAGACGCTCACCTGGGACACGACGAAACACGAATTCACGAACGACGAGATTGCGAACCGGATGCGGTCCCGCGCCCTGCGCGAACCGTGGCGTGTGTGAACGAAGGAGACGAACCATGCAGCAACCGACACAACCCGCGCCGGCAGTACCCGCCGCCAAGCCGAAGCCGCCTGAGCCGCCGCCCGAGTTCCGCGAGGGCGCCATCGCCACGATGGACGCCGCGGGCCTCCTCCGCATCCTCAGCGATGCCAAATCCTCTGAGTTCCAGAAAGCCAAAGCCTGTGTCAGGCTCGGCGAACTCGGCGCCAAGGAGGCGATTCCCGTCCTGGCGGGCCTGCTCGGTGACGAGCATCTGAGCGTCTACGCCCGCTACGGCCTGGAACCGATGGCCGACCCGTCCGCTGACGACGCCCTCCGCGCCGCTCTCACCAAACAGAAGGGCGTCCGACTGATCGGCGTCATCAACTCCATCGGCAAGCGCCGCGACGCCAAGGCGATCCCGGCCCTCGTCAAGTTCATGCACGGCCCCGATGTCGACATCGCCCGTGCGGCGGCCTCGGCCCTGGGCAGCATCGGCGGTGAAGCCTCCGCCAAAGAGCTCCAGGCCGCGCTTCCCAAGACGACCGGCATGACAAGGGCGGCCGTCGCCGATGCCTGCCTGGTCTGTTCGGAGCGGCTGCTGGCCGAAGGCAAGCGCGATCAGGCGCTCGCTTTCTACACGGCTCTCAGCGCCACCGACCTGCCTAAACCAGTGCGTTTGGCCGCAATGAGCGCCATCGTTCGGGAAGAAACCCTTTCCGTGAAACCGCGCTGAACCTGATCCGCTGCGATCGAATCTCAGCCGCCCCGCCCGCTATGGCGCGGGGCGGCTGAACCATTTCCGGACCAGCCGTCACTGCCCTTCCCTGCGCTTCCACTGTGGAGAGGAAGGCGCTCGCGGATCCGTTCTGGCCGCTTGCGTGGAATGCAGACGCCTGGCGGGCACATAGGCGAGAAAGCGCATCTCTCGGGCCGCGTCCTCCGGCCGGACTTTTGACAACGCAGGCACTGGCGGACGGCCTTCCTCGTAGTGCCAGTCCAGGCGCACAAACGCGTCGTTACCCGCGATTGCCTCAATCGGCAAGGGCACTCCGCCGTCCACACTCAGGGAGTAGCGGCCCGGCGGCAAGCTGAGGGCAAAGAAGGTGCCCTGTCTGACCTCAGCCGCCACAGCACCGCCGCAGGACACCTTGATCCACGAACGGGCTTCCGTCTCCCGGCGGGCATAGACGTACACATGCCCGGAGTCCTCGCCCCAGCCGGGCAATTGCATAAGCAGTGGCAGTAAACCCAGAGCGAATAACCGGAGGGGCATGCGTCCATCCCTCTCTCTAGCGCTGACTCGCTTCTCCCGCGGCAACCTTTCGGTTGAACTCGGCCGATCGGTTCCGAGCAACAGTCAAGGCCGTCCAGCGATCATGACCGAGGTGCTTCGACAGCAAAACGATCTGGCCCACATGGTAAGAGTAGTGCGCGATCTGCCGGTTGATCGCCTGCATCACGGAGTGCGCCTCGCCGCGGATGGTGACGGTCCGGGCCAGGTCTTCTTCAGAGAGAGGCTCCAGCGCCTGAAAAACTTGCGCCCAGCCCTCTTCCCACACCTGCATCAACTCCGCCCGCGAGGCTGGAGGGTTCTCAAATTCGGTGTCCCGGTTCCGGCTTGGCTTCTCGCCGTCGGAAGTCAGGAAGTCCGACCAACGGGACCGCATGTTGCCCGCCATGTGCTTCACCACGATCGCGATCGAATTCGCCTCCACATCGAGCACGGTAAACAGCTGGTCGTCGACCACCTGCTCCATGGCGCGCTCTGCCAGCTTCTTGTAGTAGCGGAACAATCCCAGCGAATCCGCGAGATAAGAGGTCGTGAACTCCAGAGCCATCTTTCTATTCTAGGATCCGGAGGTATTCACCTCGCGGCCGGCTGAACCCCGAATTTCGGCGGGTTCGCGGTGTCCGCCAACTTCGCCGCTACCGTGTACGTCAGCCGGATCACCTTCTCCATCTTCGGGAAGTTCAGCTTCTCCACCGTGTCCGAGGGCTCGTGATAGCCCGGATGAAATCCTCCGAACAACCAGACCGCCGGGATGCCGGCCGCGAGAAACGGCAGATGGTCACAGCGGAACAGGGCGTTCAACGAATGGTCCCGGTCGAACTTCGTGTCCAGCACCAACCCGGCACTGCGATTCTCGTCCTCGATCAGCTTCAGGAGGTCTGCGCTGTACAGGGCGCCGACCAGGTTCAACTCATTGCTGGTGTCCGCGGAGATCTTCAGCACTCCTTCGCTCTGGGGGATGTGCGCCTCGTTGCGTCCGATCATGTCCAGGTTCAACACTGCGCGTGTGCCGGCCAGAGGCCTTAGAGGATGCGCCGTGTAATAGAACGAGCCCAGCATCAACTGCTCCTCTGATCCGAAGACGACGAACAGCAGGCTCCGCTTCGGACGCTGCCCGCTCGCGGCAAACAGCCGCGCCAACTCCATCACTGCGACGGTGCCGGAGGCGTTGTCGTTGGCGCCCGCGTAGACTTTGCCGTTTTGCGTGCCCAGGTGGTCGTAATGCGCCGTGATCAAGACCGTCTCCGACTTCAGGACAGGATCGGAGCCCTCCAGCAATCCGGCCACATTCAACGAGACACCGCGGTGCATCTCCGCATTGCCGCTGGCCAGCTCGATCTTCGTATCCGGCAGGTCCGCGGATTGCGGCCGCAAGCCCGCTTCGATCGCCCGTTGCCGGTCCGCAGGCTGAGCGAGCAACTCCGCCAGCACCGAATCCGAGATGGAGTATGCCGGGATCTGCGAATCGTCGTCCAGCGACTGCGGCGGAGCGTTCGCCCGTAGGGGCTGTCCTTGCGTAACTCCTCCCGGCGTGGGCTCCAGCAAACCGCGATGACTCCGCACCGGCTCACTCGCAATCAGCACAGCCAGTGCTCCGTGACGACGGGCATTGGCGACCTTCGTCGTGCGGCCCGCGTGCAAGGTATGACCTGTTCCGTTGAACACAGCCTTCGGATCGTCTTCCTTCGGTTCGTGATCGAAGATCAGGACAATCTTGCCTTTCGCATCGATGCCGGCATAGTCGTCGTACCCATACTCAGGCGCCGTGATGCCGAAGCCGGCGAACACCACAGGGCTCGGCCCGATGCGTACGTCGCGGCTGAACGCTCCGGTGAAATCGGTCCCCGGCTTCCACTCCTTCTGCACCCCGCCGCGAGTCAGCTTCAAGGCCCGCTTTCGCGGATCCGTCCGGTAGGCGACCAGCGGGAACTCCTGCAGATACGAGCCTCCAGCCGCGGGCGCGAGTCCGCTTCGTTGAAAGTCGGCGGCAATGTAGCGCGCCGCGATATCGGCCTCGTGGCTCAACGACACCCTGCCCGCCAGCGCGTCGGAACTCAGGAACTCCAGATCGGCCCGCAACCGGCGGCTCTGCGGTTCGACAGGACGGGTCTGGCCAGCCAACTCCAGCGTCAGACAGAGAGCAAAGATCGCGAGGCGCATGGATCAATTCTGACGCAACCGCAGTACCTCAAGCATGAACTGAGCCCTGCTGGCGGGCGACATCCGAGGCAGTTCGATCAACTCGTACCCACACTGCAGGTAAGTCTCAACCACATGCTCGTGCGTCCGCCTGACCTCTTCGTACGCCTGCTTGCGCTCGCTATCCGTTCGGTAGATGGCCTCCCAGGGCGGTGCGACAAACACGACGGGCGCATACCGGTAGCGGCGGCAGGCGCGTTCAATCCGACCGGCCTCTTTCAGCCCAATCAGCCGAGCGTAGGCGAGCGTGTCAGGCAGGCCGCGATCGGCGAACGTCAGATCGCTGACAGCGCAGTGGGCCCGAAACGACTCCACGGACCTCTGCAACATGAGCCGTGTGTACGCCTCGCGGTCGGCCCACGGGAGGGCCGAGCTGCCGGCTTCCACCTGCTCACGGATGATCTGCCGGGCGACCTCCGGAGCGTGACGGATGCCGCGTTTCTCCAGTTCCAGCAGGGCCGTCGTCTTGCCCGTGCCGGGTCCTCCGGTGACAATGACGAGGTTTGAGTTGGTCCATTGCAGCTTCATTTCCGACATCCCTCTCCCTTTCCAGACTTGACGCGCGCGTGGGCCGCGCAGAACAATGGTCGCGGATACCTCATTTTTCCAGCCTCCTCATGCCTACCCGTCGCAGTTTTCTGACTACCGCCGCGGCCCTGCCTGCCGCGTTTGCCCAACAGGGCAGTTTTGCCAGCCGCCGGCCCGCTGCGGCCGAGCGAAAGTTCACCAGTTCGGCCGTCGAAGAGACGATTTCGACGGTCAGCAAGACCATTTCCGACCCGGAACTCGCCTGGCTCTTCGGCAACTGTTTCCCGAACACGCTCGATACCACGGTCCAGTACAGCGAGAAGGGCGGCCAGCCGGACACGTTCGTCATCACAGGCGACATCAACGCCATGTGGCTGCGGGATTCCACCGCGCAGGTTTGGCCCTATCTGCCTCTCGCCTCGCGCGACCCGAAACTGAAATCGCTGCTGCGGGGCGTCATCCGCCGCCAGGCACAGTGCATTCAGATCGATCCCTACGCCAACGCCTTCAACTTCGGCCCCACGGGCAGCGAGTGGGCCAAGGATCTCACCACGATGAAGCCCGAACTGCACGAGCGAAAGTGGGAGATCGACTCGCTCTGCTTCCCGGTCCGGTTGGCGTATGGCTACTGGAAAGCCACCGGCGACGCCTCGTGCTTCGATGCCGAGTGGCGCAAAGCCGCGGCCCTGACCGTGAAGACCTTCCGTGAGCAGCAGCGCAAGACCAATCGCGGACCTTACAAGTTCCAGCGGTCGTCACCGGTTGCTTCCGATACGATGCCCAACGGCGGCTACGGCAATCCGGCCCGGCCGGTCGGACTGATCTACTCCGGCTTCCGTCCTTCGGACGATGCCTGCGTCTTTCCCTTCCTCGTACCCTCCAACTTCTTCGCGGCCCAGTCGCTGACACAACTGGCCGAGATCCATTCGACCGTCCTGTCGGACTCCGCGTTCGCCGGCGAATGCACGGCGTTCGCCCAGGAGATCCGCGAGGCGCTGGCCAAGTACGCCGTGGTGGAACACTCCGTGCACGGCCGCATCTACGCGTACGAGGTGGACGGCTACGGCAGCCGGCTATTGATGGATGACGCGAATGTGCCGAGCCTGATGTCGCTCCCGTACATCAACAGCGTGGCCCCGCACGACCCGGTCTACCTCAATACCCGGAAGTTCGTCCTCAGCGCCGACAACATGTTCTACTACCGCGGCAAGGCCGGCGCGGGGCTCGGCGGACCGCACAGCGGACTCGACATGATCTGGCCGCTGGGCATCATCATCCAGGCCATTACGACCGAAGACAGCAAGGAGATCGCGGCGTGCCTGGCGACGTTGAAGTCAACCCATGCGGGCACGGGCCTGATGCACGAGTCCTTCCACAAGGACGATCCGGCGAAGTTCACCCGGAAGTGGTTCGCCTGGGCCAACACGATGTTCGGCGAACTGATCCTGAAAGTCCACCAGACGAATCCGGGCCTGCTGCGCGGCTAGCCTTTGACAATCTCCATCGACCGGACGAGGCCATTCTCGAACCGGTAAACGTGCTGGATCGTCGTATCGGCCACGAGTTTCCCTTCTTTGTCGTGGACCACGGAGTGGACATCGACAGCCAGGGAATTATCTTCACCGGGATGGAAGCCAACGGGCTGCACGACAGGATCCAGCACGGCCCACTGGCGGGTCCAGTACTCGCGAACGGCATCGCGTCCCTGTAGGCGGCCGCCTTCCCAGCCGTTGGGCCAATCCACGTTCGGGTGCATCGCCGCGAGAACGGACTCAATATCGCGGCGATTGAAGGCCTCATACATCGTCTCCAGGCGGAACTGCTCTGTTGCCAGCATAGTTCTCCTTTTTCCGAGGAGTCGACTGCATCCCTCTGCCTTGAAGATACCAGGGATGGGTGGCGCTTCCCAACGCTCACCGTTGTCGATACACTGTCCGCTCAGGTGGAGATTCCATGAAACTGGCGGTCTTACTTCTCATTTCCCTCTCAGTTTGCGCGCAGCCGGCCTATGACCTTCTGATCAAGGGCGGGCACGTCATCGATCCAAAGAACAACATCAACCGGGTGATGGATGTCGCCGTGTCGAATGGGCGCATCGCGGCGGTCGCGGCGAACATTGACCCGGCTACGGCCAAACGGGTGGCATCCGCGGCCGGAATGTACGTCACGCCCGGCCTGATCGACATGCACGTGCATGTCTACGCAGGCACAGGGCTAAAGTCACTGACCGGTGACCTGAGCGTATATCCGGATCCGATCTCCTTCCGCAACGGCGTGACGACCATGGTGGATGCGGGCACGTCGGGCTGGCGGAATTTTCCGGACTTCCGGCAGCGCGTGATCGACCGGGCCAAGACGCGCGTTCTGGCGTTCCTCAACATCGGCGCGGTGGGCATGGCGCCGAAGGGCGAGAACAATC
>JAFKEE010000030.1 GCA_017307505.1 Acidobacteriota bacterium
TCGCTTGGGAATCGCCTGGCGATTCCCACATTCCCACAGGCACGAATCCGTGGGTAGAATAAGGCACAACCGATGAGCTCCAAACCCAACAAAGTGTCACCCATGTCCTCAGAATAGAGTGTCACCTATGTCCCCGAAGGGACAAGCGGGCCCTCTGAGCCTGCTCTACTCTATTGCGGTTCTGCTGCTGCCGGATACGGGCTTTGCCTGCCGGCAGCGGTTGGAGCCCGTTTTCCCTCGTTGCGCTCTCCCCCCTCCTGACATTGGACGGATTGCGCGCGTTGTCCTGCTTCGGCGTGCGCCGGTTGTGATATGCCATTAGGCTATGCGGTACGTTGTTGGTCTGTCCCTGCTGGCCCTGCCGGGTTTCCTATTGGGTGAGGACACCGGCCGAGGACTGACAGAGTTGCGGCGGCAGGCTCGGAGCAATGCCGTCCACTACGACACGGACCTGGCGGCCGCCCAGCGACTGCTGCATGCCTGGCTGAAGCAGGCCGACGTGAAGACGCTGCTGCTGCCCGATCGCATCAACCGGCCCGAGCGGGTGTATACACCGCACAACTCAGGGGCGGATCTCTATCCCTACCTCATCCTGACAGCGCGGCTGACGGATCCGGACTTGTACCGGGGCCGGATGATGGAGATGCTGCGGAATGAGGTGCGCTACACGAATGCGAAGGCCGGTGTGCCGGGCAACCTGGACCTGAATACAGGGAAGTTGGGTGGGCCGAGCCTGTTCGGGGCAGGGGAGTATGCGAAGGACGGGCTGATCACGGTGACGGAGTATCTGGGACGGACTCCGTGGACGGACCGGATGATCGATATGGTCGCGGATGCGATGGCGCAGGCTCCCGTGGCTTCGGATTTCGGGCTGCTGCCGGCGTCGGACAGTGAGCTGAATGGGGACTACCTGCAGGTGATGCCCCGGCTGTACCTGATGACGGGCGATGCACGGTTTCTGGAGTGGGGCCGGCGAATTGCCGATGCCTACCTCCAGGAGGTGTTGCCGGGCAATCACGACCTGCCGAGCATGGACTGGAACTTCCAGAAGCACTCCGGCGACAGCAAGCTGAAACTGCGGGATCACGGCAACGAGATGATTGTCGGATTACTGCTGCAGTTCGCGCTGGAGACGCAATTGGGGTCTCCCAGGGCTTCGCGCTATCAGCCGGTGCTGGCGCGGATGCTGGATCGCGTGCTGGCTTCCGCGAACGAGGATGGGCTGCTGTACAACGCCATCGACACGAAGACTCTGGAGCCGACCGACCGCAAGTTGAGCGACAACTGGGGCTATGTGTATGGCGCGGTGTACGACTACTACCAGATCACCGGGGCGACGAAGTACCGCGACGCCGTACGGCGCGTGCTGTCGAATCTGGGCAAGTATCGAAACTGGTGCTGGGAGCCGTCGGGGGTGGCCCGGGATCCGAAGCTGGGTTCGTTTGATGGTTATGCGGACAGCATCGAGAGTGCGCTGTATCTGGTGAACCGGGAGCCCGTACCGGCGGCGCTGGAGTGGATCGATTCGGAACTGAAGGTGATGCTGGCGATGCAGCGGCCGGACGGGCATGTGGAGGATTGGTATGGGGAGGGAAACTTCAACCGGACTGTGTTGCTGCATGCCCTGATGAAGTCGAGGGGTGTGCGGGCGTCGCAGTGGACGCCTGGGTTGCAGTTGGGAGCGGCGGAGCGGGACGGGGTGCTGGCCCTCTATCTGAGCAAGCCGGCGCGGGTGGAGTTCGATTTTGCCAGGCACCGGCGGGTGCTGAACTTCCAGAAGAACTACGTTCGGCTGAACGAGTTTCCGGAGTGGTTCACGGTGGACGAGAACAGCCTGTATACACTGGTTCCTGCGGGCGGCGGTGCGGAGTTGGTGCGGCTGGGCTCCGAACTGATTGCGGGCATCGAGCTGAGCGCCGGCGACTGGACCATCCGCTGGTATTCTGAATAAGAGGAAAGAGGCACATGCAGGATTGGATTGAGTATCTGAAGACCGTGGATACGCCCACGCTCTCGAATGCGATTGAGGTTCTGGACGTACGGCCGCGGGCGCAGGGATTCACACCGCTGCAGGTGCGCTGCCTATTTCCGGAGTTTGGCCGGATGGTGGGCTATGCCGTTACGGCGCAGGTGGAGACGGTGACGCAGACGGGGCCGGGCGGTCCGGAGGGGCACATCGAGCTTTACCGGCAACTGGAGCAGATGCCGAAGCCGGCGGTGATTGTGCTGCAGGAGATCGGCGGGTTTCCGGACTACGCCGCGCACTGCGGCGAGGTGATGGCGACGTTCTTTACGAAGCTGGGCGCGGTGGGGCTGGTGTCGGATTCAGCGGTGCGCGACATCCCTGAAGTGCGGGCGATGGGGTTCCACTACTTTGCCCGCGGGGTGTGTGCGTCGCATGCGAATTTCCGGATTGTGCGGTGCGGGATGCCTGTCACGGTGTGCGGAATGCCAGTGACGCAGGGTGAACTGCTTCACGGCGATGAGAACGGCCTGATTACGGTGCCGTTCGTGGATCCGGCGAGAATCAAGGCGGCGGTGGATTCGGTGCGGGACCGCGAGCGCAAGATCATGGACTACGTGCGCGGCCCGAACTTCACGATCGACGGCTTTGAGGGGAAGATCTACGAGTAAGACGCGACGGCGTCATACATGGCGATGACATTGGCCGGCGGCACGTTGCCCAGGATGTTGTGAACCTGCTGGAAGACGAAGCCGCCGTCCGGTGCCAGCGCCTGGCATTGCTTACGGACGTGGGCGTTGATCTCCTCGGGTGTCCCCAGAGGCAGGATGCGCTGTGTATCGCAGCCCCCGCCCCAGAAGACGAGATCCCGGCCGAACTCGCGTTTGAGGGTCTGGGCTTCCATGCCGCGGGCACTGATCTGGACGGGATTGATGGCGTCGAGTCCGGCTTCGATGAGAAGCGGCAGCAGGGGCTTCACACCACCGCAGCAGTGCAGCATGACTTTCACGGGCGCGAGCCGGCGGGCACGGGCCCACATGAGCTGGTGGCGGGGCTGAAAGAACTCCTTGTACATGCGGGGCGAGATCTGAGGGCCGTGCTGAGCGCCGAGGTCGTCGCCGAAGCTGATGATGTCGATGTAGGGGCCGACGGCACCCAGGAAGCGTTCCAGGTTCCTGAGGTGGATTTCGACGAGGGCATCGAGGAAGCGATGGACGCGGGCGGGGTCCTCGGCGAGCAGCATGAGGAACTGGTCCATGCGGTAGTAAAACTGGCCCATCTCCAGCAGATTGCCGCCGAACAGGCCGATGACGGCGCGCGTGGTGGAGGCACGAAGGCGAGCGGCTCCGGCGGCTAGCTCAGCGGGTGATTGGACGGAAGGGCCGGGCGGCGAGGCGATGCCGGTCCACATGTGTTCGCTGTAGAGTTCCTCGATGCGGCTGAGGTCTTCGGGGCCGTCGAGGAACGGCCACCAGGTCTGATCGAAGTGTTCGGAACCTTCGGGCATGCGGGCGATGATGCGGCCGGAGGGGGCCCGGATTACCCATTCGGCGGCGTGCGGTTCAGGCAGAGCCCAGACTGGCATTTTGCACGGCTGGCCATCGGGCAGGCGCCAATCGGCCCACCAGCGTTCGTCCTGGCAGAAGCCGCGGCCGAGTTCGGTGGTGTCGACGTGGAAGCGGTCGAGCACGTCGTCGTGGACAACGGCGAGCTGCTGGACGGGGTCGTAGACGTATGTGGGGCGGGGCGGCAGGCCGAGAGCCGAGCGCAGGGCGGGGTAGGCGCGGGCGGCGATGCCGGAGGAGCGGTGGCCCGAGAAGTCGATGGGGATGCGATCGGCCGGGCGATGCTGGAAGGCGGTCAAGACACGTTCGCGCGAGGTCATCGAATTCCACTATACAGGCCTGAAAAACCGTTGATCGCTGCCGGGTTGCCATGCGGCGGCACGAACTTTATGCTGGCGGTGTGAAGACACTTATTATTGGCGGTACTGGGACTGTCGGTAGCGAGGTGATGAGAGAGCTCCCATCGCGCGGCGCCGAGGTCCGGGTAATGACGCGTTCCGCGGAGAAGGCCGCCTCGCTTCCGGAGGGTGTAGAAGGCGTGGTGGGCGACATGGCCAAACCGGAGACTTTACCCTCGGCCATGTCTGGCGTGGATGCCTTGTTCCTGTTGACTCCGCTGGTGCCCGATGAGATCAATCAGGGACTGGCGGCTGTAGAAGCGGCGAAACAGGCAGGCATCCGTCAAATCGTGTATCTGAGTATCCACAAGCTGGAGACAGGGCCTCACATTCCACACTTCGCCACCAAGTTCCCCATCGAGTATGCGGTGAAGAACTCCGGCATGGAGTGGACTGTGATCCGGCCCAACAACTTTTTCCAGAACGACTACTGGTTCAAGGACGTGATCGCGCAGTATGGAGTGTATCCTCAACCCTTGAGTGAATTGGGCTTGAATCGTGTGGACGTGCGGGATATTGCGGAAGCGGTGGCGTTCAGCCTGACGACTCCAGGGCATGCCGGGCAGACCTACTCTCTGGTGGGTCCTGATGCGCTGACGGGTGAACGGACGGCGGAGATTTATAGCGATGTGCTGGGACGGCCGGTGCACTATGTGGGCGGTGACCTGGAGGCATGGGCGGCGGCGGCAGCGCGTACGATGCCGGCGTGGCAGGTGCTGGACCTGAAGATGATGTACGACCACTTTCTGCGGCACGGCTTGCGGGCTACGCAGTCGGAGGTGTCTACCCTGGTTGGGCTGCTGGGCCGGGCGCCGAGATCCTTTGAAGACTTCGCCCGCGAGATGTTCGCCGCGTGATTCGCGTTGCCGACGGATTCACCTCAAGATATCCGTCCTCTCTGAAAAGAGGAGTTTCAGGTCTTACAAAACCGATATAACCTCAGTACAATTGTGGAGATCGTTCCGGCGCTCCACCGTTGCCCGCGAGGGGTTGCGCGCTGGTGTGGACCAAGACGTCCCGGTCGAAGTTCCGACACGGAAGCGAGGGCCGCCTGTGCGCCGATACTCCACAATGCTGGCATTGCTGGCCGCAGTGCTGCCCCTGGCCGGCCAGAAGTATGAACGGCACCTGGAGTACGGTTTTGAACAGCGGGTCAGGAACGAGAACTGGAACAACATCTTCGACTTCAGCGACGGGACTGACGATGAGCGGGGGCAGATTCGCTATCGAACGCGGTTGTGGCTGAAGGCGCCGGTTACTCCGAATATCGATGTCAGCGTGGGCCTGGCGCAGGAGACGAATGAGATCTTCCAGTTGCACACGGCGACGCATATCGACGAGGGCATCTTCGAAACCGCCTATGTCGACTTCAAGAAGCTTTTCGTGAAGGGGTTGAGCCTGCGGTTTGGAAGGCAGAACCTGACAAAGGGCGAGGGCTTCCTGATTCTCGAAGGCAATCCGTGGGATGGTTCGCGGTCGATCTATCACAATGCGGCCGTATTGGGCTATGAGCGTGGGAAGGCGAAGATTGAGTTGATCGGAATCTTCGATCCGCGGACGGACCGCTTTCTGCCGAAGCTGAACAATAAAAGCCGGCAACTGATCGAGTGGAACGAGTCGGCGCTGGGAGCGTACTACACGGACAACCGCTGGAAGAAGACCTCAGTGGAGGCGTACTACTTCTACAAGCGGGAGTTTGGCGATCCGAGGCCGGCGTCGAATGTGCAGTTTCAGGCGGACCGGTATGTCTACACGGCCGGTGGGCGCACGGTTCGAAAGCTGCCGAATTCGTTCAGTCTGACCGGGGAATTCGCATGGCAGTGGGGGCACCAGCGGCCGAACCGGGACATCCGGGCCTGGGGCGGGTACGGCTATCTGAAGCGGACGTTCGGAGCAAAGCAGCGTCACTCGGCGAGTTTTGGCTATTGGGGCATGTCTGGCAGCGATCCGGCGACTCCGGGCAGGATCGGCAACTGGGATCCGTTGTTCGCGCGGTGGCCGAAATGGAGCGAGGGCTACATCTATACGCAGTTCAAAGAAAATGGCGTGGCCTATTGGACGAACACAGGGATGTGGCAGGGCGAGGGTATCTATGTGCCCTGGAAGGCGCTGAGCCTGCGGGGCACACTCTATGAGATGCGGGCGTATCATCCCTATCCGGGCAGCAAGGCGCTTTACTCAACCGGCCGGGGGCGCGGCGAGGAGTATCAGTTGCGGGCCGATCTGACGGTGAACAGGAACTGGCGCGGGCATGTCCTCTATGAAGGGCATGTACCGGGTTCGTTCTATGCGGGGAAGGATCCAGGCTACTTCTTCCGGCTGGAAGTGTCGTACCTGTTCACCGGGCAGGTGCCGTTCTAGACGGCAGCGCCGGAGACGGCGTGCAGGGCGGCGGCGAAGCCGGGGATCGATTTGCGGATCATCTGCTCCGGCACGGTGAGCGAGAGGCGGATGTAGCCTGCGCGGCCGAAGCCTGCGCCGGGCACGCCCAGGACGCCCTGCCTGGCCAGGATCCTCACGAATGCGATGTCGTCCGGGATGGGCGTCTTCATAAAGACATAGAACGTGCCTTCGGGTTTGCGGACCTGGTAGCCCACGCGAGTGAGTGAGTCACAGAGCAGATCGCGCTTCCGTTCATAGCCGGAGACGTCCACGGTGCTGTCCATCGCCTCCAGTTCCACGAGTTGCCAGATGGCGGGGGCGTTGATGAAGCCGAGGATCCGGTTGGTGAAGGCGCAGGCGGCGCGCAGGGCGGAGCGATCGTTCAGCCGCGGGGAGAGGGCCAGATACCCTATGCGTTCGCCTGGCAGTGCCTGGGATTTCGACCAGGAGTTGCAGATGGCGGTGTTGGTGATCAGCGAGGCGACCTCGGGCTGTTTGTTTCCGTCGAAGACGAGGTGCTTGTAGGGCTCGTCGCTGATGACGAGAATCTCGTGTCCCGCGGCGGCGAGCATCGAGTTGAGATCGCGAAGGACGCGCTCGGGATAAACCCGGCCCGTGGGGTTGTTGGGCGTGTTGAGGAGGATGGCCCGGGTGCGGGGCGTGATGGCGCCGGCAATACGGTCGATGTCAGGCAGAAAGTCTTCCCCCGTTTCGACCGGCACCATGCGGCCTGCGTGGTTGCTGATGTAGAAACGGTACTCCGAGAAGCAGGGCATGAGGACGATGACTTCGTCGCCGGGATCGAGGATCGATTTCAGGATGACGTTGCAGGCTCCGGCGGAGCCGACGGTCATGAAGATATCCTCGGGTTCAAAGGGCAGTCCGGTCTCATGAGACAGTTGCCGCGCGACTGCCTGACGGACCTGCGGGAAGCCGGGATTCGGCATATAGCCGTGGGAATTGGGCAGGCCCGCGGACACAACGCGGTTCAGGGCTTGCAGGACCTGGGGCGGAGGTTCGACGTCGGGGTTGCCGAGCGTGAAGTCGTAGACGTTGTCAGCGCCGCGCTCCTGCTTCATGCGGGCGCCTTCCTCGAACATGCGCCGGATCCAGGAGGCATTCTCCAGTTGCGCCGCGACGGTTTGCGAGATGTTCATGCGGACGGGTTACCTGTTGTTGAGGGCATCGGCATCGAGAACGGTGATCCCGCCGGCGCGGAGCTTGTCGATGGCTGGGTCCGGGTAGTCGAAGCGGAAGATGAGCGCGGCCTTGCCGTCGTGGACGAAGGGGAAAGCGTACATGTACTCGATGTTGAGGGTGGAGCCTTCGAAAAGATCGAGTACGGTGGACAGGCCGCCCGGGTGATCGGGCACTTCGACTGCGACGACTTCCGTGACGCGGACCACGAAGCCCTCGGCTTCCAGCAGGCGTCTGGCGCGCTGCCAGTCGGAGACGATAATGCGGAGGATGCCGAAGCGCTGTGCGTCGGCCAGGGACATCGCCTGCATGTTGATGCCTTCGCGGGCCAGAAGGCGGCATGGAGCGATGAGGTGGCCGGGTTTGTTTTCGGAAAAGATCGAGAGCTGTTGTATCTTCATGACGGCAGCCGCCTATCGATGACGCGTTTGGCCTTTCCTTCGCTGCGCTGAATGGTGTGAGGTTCGACGAGGCGGACCTGGACCCGGAGGCCGAGCACATGCTCCAGCGCGTCGGCGATCTTTGTGCTGAGTTCTTCCAGGGCTCCGATCCTGTCGCTGAAAGTCTCAGGCGTGACTTCCACCAGGACTTCCATCTGGTCGAGGCCGTGCATGCGGGTGAGAACGATCTGGTAGTGGGGCAGCGTGCCTTCCACGTCGAGCAGCGCCGCTTCCACCTGGGACGGGAAGACATTAACGCCGCGGATGATGAGCATGTCGTCGCTGCGGCGGCCGATGCGGCGCATGCGGCGGAGGGACCGCCCGCAGGGGCAGCGGCCGGGCAGGAGGGCCGTGATGTCGCGTGTGCGGTACCGAATCATCGGCATAGCGTGCTTGCTGAGGGTGGTGAGCACGAGTTCGCCCTCTTCGCCTTCGGGCAATACTGCACCGGTTTCGGGGTCGATGATCTCTGGGTAGAAGTGATCTTCGAAGATATGGAGGCCGCTCTGCTCCGGGCACTCGATGGCGACGCCAGGACCGATGATTTCGGAGAGGCCATAAATGTCGATGGCGCGGATCCCGGACAGGGTCTCGATGCGTTTGCGCATGGAGGGGGTCCAGGGCTCGGCTCCAAAGACTCCGACGCGGAGAGGGAGGTCGCGAATGTCGATATCCATCTCGGCGGCGCGCTCGATCATGTGGAGGAAGTAGCTGGGGGTGCAGCAGATGGCGGTGACGCCGAAATCCTTCATGACCATGATCTGGCGGTCTGTGTTGCCGCCGGAGATGGGGATGACGGTGGCGCCGAGGCCTTCGGCTCCGTAGTGGGCTCCGAGGCCGCCGGTGAAGAGGCCGTAACCGTAGGCGTTCTGGATGATGTCGCCATGGTGCAGTCCGCAGGCGGCAAAGCTGCGCACCATGACAGACGTCCAGACATCGACATCCTGCTGGGTATAGGCGACGACAATCGGCTTGCCGGTGGTGCCGCTGGAGGCGTGCAGGCGCACGATCTCTTCCATGGGGCTGGCGAACAAACCGAAGGGATAGGTATCGCGGAGATCGGACTTCGTTGTGAAGGGGAGGAGGGCGATGTCAGAGAGCGAAGTGATGGATTCGGGCGTCAGAGCGCGATCGCTCATGCGGCTCCGGAACAAGGGCACGCGATCAAACGCTCGGGCCACGATGGCTTTCAGACGGCTGAATTGGAGTTCGGCCAAAAGGGCGGGCGGGACGTAGTCCTGTGCACTATCCGGATGGAACGTCTGGCAGGATTCTTTGACCGCGATCATGCATTCCTCCCGGTTTGAAAGGCGGCGACGTTCATGTCATGCAGTCTGGGCGCGAGATGGCCGGTGATGGCGGTAATCCAGGCGGACTCAGGGAAGTCGAGGTGGCGGCTGAGCGCGCCCAGGAGCGCCACGTTGATGCTCTTGTCGCTCTTCAGCTTGTGACCGGCCAGGATGGAGGGCTCGATCAGGACGCCGGTTGGTTTGAGGGCGGCCCGATTGACGTCGATCTGGGTGGGGTCGAGGACCACCAGGAAGTCGGCTTCGCCGTCCGGCACCATGGGGCTGAAGACTTTGGAGCCGAAGCGGACATCGCTGGACACAGAACCGCCGCGCTGGCTCATGCCGTGGATCTCGCTCTTTTTGACATCCAGTCCTGCGGCGAAGGCGACCTCCGCGACGATGTCCGAGGCTTTCAGAACGCCCTGTCCGCCCAGGCCGGCGATGACGATGTTCCTGATGCTATTGCTCATGGGTGTTGCCCTCCGGACACTTCTCGTACTGCTTGATGGCTCCAGCGGCCAGAAGGCAGTTGCGGCGCGCGATGATGACGGAGAGCCGGCCAGAGTCGAGGCTGGTTTTCACGAGTTCGGTGAAGGCGGCGGGATCGCGCGTGGGGTCGACTACGTGAACATCGGGGATGCCCATGGCGCGGATGACGTTTTCGAAGACGAATTTGCCGGTGCTGGCGTGATCGAGCGTGCGGCCTGTGCCGGGATGCTCCTGCAGGCCGGTCATCGCTGTGGTGCCGTTGTCGAGGATGAGTAGCAGGTGGCCGGTGGGCGGCGGGTTGTAAACCATCTCGACCAGACCGGTGATGCCGCTGTGGACGAACGTGCTGTCGCCGATGACGCTGACGACGCGGCGGGCTTCGTCGATGGGGAGAGTGTGGCGGAGCCCGAGTCCGACGCCGATGGAGGCGCCCATGCAGACCAGGGTGTCCATGGCGAGGAAGGGCGGCAGGACCCCGAGCGAGTAGCAGCCGATATCTCCGGAGACGATGCAGCCGAGATCGCGCAGGGCCGTGAAGACCGTGCGGTGCGGGCAGCCGTGGCACAGTTCCGGGGGCTTGCCGGGCACAGGTTTGGGTTCGGGGGTGAGGTCGCCCGCTTCCATACGCCGGACGCGCGCGACATTCAGTTCCCCGAAGCGGAAGGCTTCCGCACCGGCTTCCACGGCGATGCCGGCGGCGCGGGCGGCGTCGGCGAGGTAGGGATCCCCTTCCTCGATGACGAGGGTTCGCTCGTGGGCAGCCGCGAACGATTTCATCCTTTCGAGAGGCAGGGGGTAGGTCAGGCCCAGTTTCAGAACGCTGGCCTGAGGCAGGGCCTCGCGGACGTATTGGAACGACACTCCGGAGGTGATGACTCCGAGGGTGCTGCTGCCGGAAACTACGGCGAGCGGGCCCTCCCGTTCGTTCCATTCGGCGATCTGCGCCAGTTTTGTGCGGAGCTTGTGGTGGGCGGGCCGGGCGTAGGCCGGAATCATGACGCGGGCCGGGACGTCGCGTAAGTAACCGGCGGCCGGCGCGGGCGGCACGGGGTAGGCCGGCGTTTCCACGATGGTCTTTGAGTGGCAGACGCGTGTGGTTATGCGGAGCAGGACAGGGATGCTCCAGCGTTCAGAGATTTCGATGGCGAGGAGTGTGAAGTCGTAGGCTTCCTGCGAGTCAGCGGGCTCGAGCATGGGGATGCCGGCGGCCACGGCGTAGCGGCGGTTGTCCTGCTCGTTCTGGCTGGAGGCCATGCCAGGGTCGTCGGCGGAGACGATGACCAGGGCTCCTCGAACGCCGGTGTAGGCCACGGTGAAGAGCGGATCGGCGGCGACGTTCAGCCCCACGTGCTTCATGGTGACCAGCGCGCGTCCTCCCCCAAAGGCCACGCCGATGCCCACTTCCAGGGCAACCTTCTCATTGGGCGACCACTGGGCACGTCCGCCGAGAGAGTGGAGCGACTCGAGGATTTCGGTGGAGGGCGTGCCCGGATAGCCGGTGCCCAGGGTGAGTTGCGCCTCAAAGGCGGCAAGCGCCACTGCTTCATCACCGCTGAGGATGCGCCTGGATGGTGCGGTTGGATGGTTCAAAACGAGCTGGCCTCGCACAAAGAGGAGTAAAAGAGAAGTTTATGTTAATTATGAGGCAGGGAGCAAACGAGGAACCGGCGGGGTGATAGCAGGCGGGGCCGGCTAGAGCTTCGACTTGAGGAGTTTCGCTGGCGCGCGGAGCCGCCAGGCCTCCAGGATGTGTCCGGCGAGGTCATCGTCGCTAATACGGTCGAGTTCCACTCCGACCCAGCCTTTTACGCCGACGTAGGGGGGGTAGTAGAAGGTCTCCGGCCAGGTGGCGAGCATCGTGGCCTGCGCGCCGGGCGGTACAGGGAGCCAGACCGCGATGTGGCCATCGTTGTGGTGGTTGTTGGAGAACATGGTGAAGACCTTCTTGTTGACGAAGAAGGTGGGCTCGCCGTGAGAGAGCTTTTCCGTGGTGCCGGGCAGGCTGAGGCAGATGCGGCGGACGCGCTGCATGTGGGCTTCGGAGTCGATGGGTCTGGCGGATTTCGGCATGCGGTGAACGGGCCCCTCTGTGGTGATTGTCGCGCGAAATGGTGACGGGCTGAGGAGGGGCGGAACTCAGCTGTCGGGCACGGTGTCGAATGCAGCGTGATCCGGATTCGTATGTCCCGCCCAGTGCTGGAAGATCCCTCCTCGCCGTTGGATTGGAAGCTGCAGATGTGGATGTTGTCGTCGATCTTCTTCTGCCTGCCCTTCCTGGAATTCCCCGGCGGCGAGTTGTGGATGTTGTGGCCGCTTCCGCAGTACGCGCTGATTCTTGCGCTGTGCACTACTTTGCTGACTGCGGTCTTTTTCCTGGGGCCTGCGTTGGCGGTTCACGCATCCGGGAAGTCCCTGACTGGCGCGGTGGCACTGTCTGTTGGGTCCATTCCAGCGGAAGGTGTGCGTGCGTGCTGTGTCGGGGTGCTGGTCCTCTGGATTGCGGATTTGCTGGGCCGCTCACTCTATGCAGTCATCAACGCCACTTCGTTGAGGGGTCCAGATTGGGTAGTAGGCTGTCTTGCCGTGGCTGTCCTCGGGTTCCTTTTCGTCACCGCTTTCCAGAGTCCTTTGGTCAGCGGGAAGATGGCCTTTCTTTCTACGAAACTAGGTCTAGCCATTCTGATGGCTGCACTGTTTCGAGTTGGCGACGGGTGGCCGGCAATCCAGCACGGGTTCGCCAATCAGGGTGAGTTCGCAGGTCCGCGGGTTGTCTGGCGCGGCTTTGCGCTGCTCGTCGCCACTTTGGCTCCGCTCGCATTGATTGCTGCCGGGTGGGGCAGCCGGATCCAGGGGCGCAAGCCGATCGCGTATGCAGCTTCCTTTGGCTGGGCGATGCCGCTGTTTGTTGCGATGCTGCTGGTTGGTGTGGTCAAGGTGTCGGTTGGCAGTTCCGAGTTTTACCAGCCGAGCCTGCAGCCGAGCGTGACGATGGCGCTTTGGGCGAAGAGCGCCAGGAGTGGCGTGCCGCCTCGCGTCCTGATTGCATCCTTGACTGTGTTTGGGGCCTTGCGCTTCGGGGTTCGAGGATTCGCGGACCTGGCAGCGATTGCCAGCCGGGGCCTGCGTGGGAAATGTCTATCCATCGCAGCCGCAATCCTGCTGATGGCAGGGCTTTGCTTGTTTCCGTGGAATGAACACCTCAGCAAGCTCAGGACGGCAACCTCTTACGTTCTGGCTGTGACCGCAATGGTCCTCACCGCTGATCTGCTGGTTCGCCGCGGGAAGAACCGGTCTGAGCGCAGGTTCGACTGGGGTGGATGCGTCGCGATGCTGGCGGGTCTGGCGTCCCCGTGGTATCTGCCCCTCTGGTTTGTTGGGCCGGTGGATGACTCCTGGTGGCACCGGTCGATCCTGCCCGCCTGCGGAGTTGCGTTTGTTGCCTGCATTCTGAGCCGCGGCCTCGAGAAGTTGTCACGCAAGGTCAGACACGGAGTTGAGCGGGCGCCACTGGCGTAATCACTTTTCAGCCCACCCGTCACCCATTCCAGGGATTCCCCATTGCCCGGAGGCGAGCGCAGAATATCGAAAGGGCGGGCTGTACCGCCCTCTCTGATTCATGGCTCCACCGTCTTTTCGCGGAGCTGATCCGGCGAACACCACGTTGTCGCGGTTGCCGGGTCCCAGGTAAGGAGACTATGAAAGAAATCACTCGCTTCCTGGTCGATAACTGGCAGGTGCTGGTTATCCCTACTGCCGTGTTCGGTGTTGTGATGGTGGCGGGGATCTTCGCCCGCCGGTTGCTGTTCAGCCGGCTGCACTCGTGGGTGGGGCGTACAAGGAGCTCCATCGATGATGTGGCGCTGCAGTCGCTCCATGGGCCGTTTCTCTTCTGGATCGCGATTCTGGGACTGCACCTGGCTACGCAGTCCGTGGAACTGCCTCCGAAGGCCTCCGCGCTGCTGGCAAAGATCTTCCTGATCCTCTGGATCATTTCGTTGACCATTGTCTGCTCGCGGCTGGTGGTTCTGACCATTAAACACAGGGGGAGCAAGCTCTATGGCGCTCTGCCGGTTACTACGCTCACCCAGACACTGGCCCGCCTTTTTGTGATCAGCTGCGGCACATTGGTGCTGCTGAATACGCTGGGGATATCGATCACGCCGATCCTGACGGCGTTGGGCGTGGGCGGCCTGGCTGTTGCGCTGGCATTGCAGGATACACTTTCCAATCTGTTCGCGGGTTTCTACCTCAGCATTGCGGGACAGGTGCGCGCCGGAGATTACATCAAGCTGAGCTCCGGTGAAGAAGGCTACGTTGCCGATATGGATTGGCGCAGCACCACACTGCGGGCGTTGGCCAATAACTACATTGTGGTCCCCAATGCGCATCTGGCGCGCGCCATCCTCACGAATTACCATCTGCCCGAGACGCGAATGTCGCTGTCGATTCCGGTGAGTGTCGGTTTCGATTCGGACCCGGATGTTATCGAGCAGGTGCTGGTGGATGAGGCCAAGGCGGCCGCGGGCGAGATCCCGGGCTTGCTGGCCGAACCTGCACCTTTCGTGCGGTTCATCCCGGGCTTCGGCCCGTCCTCGCTGGATTTCACGCTGATCTGCCAAGTGGGCGAATTCGTCGATCAGTACTTCGTGCAGCATGAGCTGCGCAAACGCATCTTCCGGCGCTTCCGCCGCGATGGGATTCTGATTCCATTCCCGGCCCGGACGGTCTACATGCACGAGCAGGCGCCGTTCCTGTCGCCCCAAAATGCCAATTCGCGCCGCAGCGCCGCTTCGGTCTGAGCCCGATCCGGGCGAGTGTCTTTAATAGGCGCCGGATTCCCGGGCAGCTTCGATCATGGCTACGACGTTCTGCCGGGGGGTGTCCGGTTCCAGGAAATCCGACGCGGCAAAGATGTACCGGCCTCCCGGCTTCCCGATCGACATGATGTGGCGAGTTCGCTCCGCGACCTCGGCTGGTGTGGCAGTCTTGAGGAACTGGATCTGATCCAGGTTGCCCAGCAGGCAGACCTGGTCGCCCAGCGCTGCCTTGGCTTGAGCGAGATTGTTGTCTCCGGCTGGCGGTTCCGATACGGTCTCCCACAACGTCATGCCGAGTTCACGGTAGTTGGGATAGAGACGCCTGGCGCGGCCGCAATTGTGGAAGACGGTGAAGGCTCCCGCTGAATGGATGGAGTCGATCAGAGGCTTTTCATACTCCTGGATGTACGTGCGAAAGAAGGCTGAGCTGACGGTGCCGGCATTGGCGATATGGCCCTGGATGCCGACGCAGTCGGCGCCCGCGTCGACAAGCGCCTGGCAGTACTCGCACTGGGCACGGGTCATGCGGTCCATCAGAGCGCGGTAGCTTGCCTCATCCTCGATGGGCTCCATGAAGAGCGCCTCGCTGCCGCGTAGATCAGCCGCGTAGTTGAAGACTCCGGCGAAGCCCCAGGGTGCGAGCACGCCGCGGTCGCCGAGCAGAGCCTGCCAGCCGGCAATTGTTTGGCGCATCAGGGCGCGCTCTTCGTCGTCCAGCGGCGGGAGGTGATCCAGGAACGCCTTGAGGTCGTCGGGTGTTTCGAGGAGATGCTTCGTCGTGACGCGCATGGCGCCCTTGGTGGCGACGCCGATCTCTTCTACTGCTTCTTCCTGGACGAGAGTCCGGTGTGGTGTGGTGATCTCGGTGCGGTAGCGGATGATGCGTCCATCGAATTCACTGCTGTTGGAAAGCTCCCAATTCGGATAGCTCTTGCGCAGGAAGTGCGGACGCTGGAACTGATTGTGCTTGGCCATCAGGTCGAAGTCCAGCTCATTGGCCAGTTCGACGGCGTCAACGACACGGTCCACCGTCGGGCGGTCGGGATAGTACCAGGACAGGTATTGCTCTTGGACGAAGGGGGAGACTGGGACTCGATCGGCGGTTTCGCCTCTCAGTGTGGCGAGTAGTCGCTCTCGCGGGGTCATGCGGTAATTCCTCTGTGGAGAGTATTACAGAGGTGCGTGCATTCCGGGTTATTGCAGACCCGGCGGCGGGCGATTATCTACAATCGCACTGGTAGGGGAGTTTGCATGTTTCAATTTCTGCACGCCGCTGATCTGCACCTGGATAGCCCGCTCACCGGACTGGCCCGCTACGAGGGTCTGCCGGCGGAAGAGATCAGGAACGCGTCGCGGCTGGCGCTGGCGAGGCTGGTGGATTGTGCGGTGGAACGTCGCGCTCGTTTCGTGGTCCTGGCCGGCGATATCTACGACGGTTCGTGGCGCGACGCGGCGACGGGGCTGTTCTTCGCCGGGCAGATGGCGCGGCTGCGACAGGCCGGGATTCCTGTCTACCTAATTCAGGGTAACCACGACGCGGAAAGTGTCATGGCGAAATCCATCCGGTTGCCGGACAATGTGCACTCCTTTTCGGGCCGGAAAGCGGCCAGTTTCGAAGTGCCGGGTGCGCCGGCCGTGGTGCACGGCCAGAGTTTCGTCAACCGGGCGACCGAGGCGAATCTGGCGGCACAGTATCCGGCCCGGGTGGAAGGGCGATTCAATATCGGAGTGCTGCACACATCCCTGTCTGGCTTTGAAGGGCATGCGCCGTACGCGCCCTGCTCGCTGGATGATCTGGCGGCCAAGGGGTACGACTACTGGGCACTGGGCCACGTGCACAATACTCAGATCCTGTGCCGGGATCCGTATGTCGTGTTTCCGGGGAATCTGCAGGGCCGCAACATTCGGGAGACCGGTCCGAAGGGCGCTTACCTGGTGAGTGTGGATGACGGGCTTCGCGTGGAGGATTGTGCGTTCGTGCCTTTGGGGTCGTTCCAGTGGCAACGTGTGGCGGTGGACTTGACCGGTTGCGACAGCCTGGCGGAGTTGCACCGCCGGTTCGAGGCAGGACTACGGGCGGTTGCAGAGTCCGGCGGGGACGATTCGCAGGTGATTGTTCGTGTGCGCTTCACGGGGTCCACCGCGCTGCATGCCACATTGCCTGGCCAGTCCGATTGGAAAGACGATCTGCGCGCGTTGATTACCGATGTGAGCGCCGGACGGATGTGGCTGGAGAAGATCGAGCTAGACCTGATGCCGGCTGGACAAATTGTGGATCTCACCGGGCCCATGGCGGAGTTGACGGAGGCCCTGCAGCGGGCCGGCGCTGATCCGGAGATCGCGGAGAAGGCCGACCTGCAGCCACTCCTACAGAAGCTTCCAGATGAGGTACGCGGGGAGGTGGCCGGCTGGCTGGATCCCGCCGGACCTCGCTATCGAAAGCTGCTGGAAGAGGTGGAGTCGATGCTACTGCAGAAGCTCACGGGGCAGGGAGGCGCACAGTGAGATTCCAGGCGTTGAACATCCCGGCGTTTGGTCCGTTCACCGGCAAGTATCTGGACCTATCCGCTGGCGCAGGCCGGCTGGAGATCATCTATGGAGCGAACGAGGCAGGGAAGTCGTCCCTGCTGAGGGCGATCTCCACGCTGCTGTTCGGCTTCGGCAGCAGAACTACGGACGACTTCCTGCACCCCTACGGTGAGTTGCGCGTGGGTGCGACGATCGAGCACGAGGGGAAGACGTTGACCTGTCTGCGTCGCAAGGGCAACAAGAACACTTTGCGCGATGGAGTGGACTCCGTGCTGGTGACCGAAGATGAACTGCTGACGGTGGCGCCCATTGCGAACCAGCAGATGTTCGAGGTGATGTTTGGACTCGATGCGGAGCGGCTCAAGCGGGGTGGCGATGAGCTATTGGCGGGCCGGGGAGAATTTGGGCAGCTGCTGTTTGCCGCCGCGGCCGGCATCGAGGGTCTGCACTCCATCCTCACGGGACTGGATGTTGAAGCGTCGGAGCTGTTCAGGCCGCGGAGTTCCTCGGCACGAATCTCGAAACTGCTCTCTGAATTTGCCGGCCAGCGCGCGCGGGTTCGGGACGCGCAGGTGACGCCGCGCGAACTGGAAGAACTGCGCGAGCGGCAGGAGTTGGTTCAGCACAGGCTGCAGGAGGTCCGTCGCGACATTGCGGCAGCGTCTTCCGAGAAGGAACGTCTCAACCGGATCCGGACATCCGTCGGTTTGCTGGGCGAGCAGCGGCTGGTGTTGAGCCAGTTGGAGCCGTTGGCGGCGGTGGCCCCCCTGCGCGAGCGATTCGCCGATGAGTACGCCAAGGCGCGGCAGGCCCTGTCGATGAATGAGGCAGGGCGGCAAGGCTTGCAGCAGAGGGTGGCGCGGCTGGAAGCGGAGATGGCTGAGATCCACTACTCCGAGCCGCTGCTCGCCCATGAGTCTTCGATCGAAACGCTCTACCAGCGCCTGGGCGCGGAGCAGAAGGCGCAGGCCGACCTGCCGAAGCTGCGGGGCAACGTGAGCGCGATGGAGGCCGAACTTTCGGCGCTGCTGAGGGATCTGGGCGAGCCGCCGGGTCTGGAGGATCTTGCCCGTCTGCGCGTGCCCGCGGCGGAGTCGAAACTGGCAGCCAACCTGACTACCGAACATGCCGAGTTGAGTGCGAACCTTCGGAACGCGAGCGCCCTGGCGGCGGAACTGACAGTGGAAGTCGAGCAGGATGAGGTGCGGCTTGCCGCCATGGCTCCGGTCAGACCCACGGCTGCGCTGGAGGCGGCACTGCGGATGGAAACGCTGCCGGAGGCGAGGCGGCGGGATCTGGATCAGCGGGCGAAGGCTGCGGAACACCGCATCACAGACGAGGGGCGGCTGCTGCCGTGGCCGGGGTCCGTCGAGGAATTATTGATCGCTGCCGTGCCTTCGGAAGCCACCGTGGCTGACTGGCGACGCCGGCTGGATGCCGCAGCCCTGGACCGGCGCGAGGCGGAGAAGGCGCACGAGGAGGCGGGCCGCGATGTAGCTCGGCAGCAGACGAACCTGCGCAGGCTGCAGGGCCGCCGCGCCATGGCGACCCTGAGCGGATTGGCGGAGCGCCGGGATCATCGGACGCGGGGCTGGCAAGCCGTGCGGCTGTCCTGGTTGGAGGGCTCTTCTCAGGCTGCCGACGGGTTCCTCGGCGAGACTGGCGCTGAGCCGGCCCGTCTGGCTCACGCCTATGAAGAGGCTGTGTCGGCAGCCGATGCCGTAGCGGACGAACTGCGCGAACATGCGGACGAAGTGGCGCAGGTGGCGCAGGCAGAACAGGAGCTTACGTTCGCCAGAGAGAGGCTCGCTGCCTGTGCTGAGGAACTCGCGCGGAAGCAGGCAGATACTCAGACTCTGCAGGAGGAGTGGGCCGCGCTGTGGCTGCCATGGGGCGTGCCTGCCTCCGAACCGTCGCAGATGGCGGAGTGGCTGCGCCGGCGGGCCGGCCTGGCGGAGCGGGCACGTGAACTGGAGTTGATGAGGTCGGAATTGGAGAAGTCCGCGGCTCAGGACGAAGCCGCCGCCGAGGAACTGCGCCAGGCGATCGGATTGGTCACCGGGTCCGCGCCTGAGCCGGGTGCCCCGCTGCCGCTGCTGCGCGGACAGGCGGCCTCGCTGCTGGAGGAGCAGAAGAAACTCGCAACGGCCCGCCAGACTCTGGAAGATCAGCTGGCCGCTGCCCGGAAGAGGTTGGCTGCGGTCCAACGGAAGGAAAGCTCGGCTCGGGAGGATCTGGCTGCGTGGCAGCAGCGCTGGACCCAACTGGTCGAAAGGTTGAACCTGAGCGGGGCCGCTGAGCCTGCAGCGGTCCAGGAACTGTTGCAGTTGCGGAGCCATGTCGTCACCCGGCACGGCGAGTATGTCTCCACGAAGACCCGCATCGACAGCATCCTGCGGGATTCCACGAAGTTCGAAGCCGATACCCGCCACGTGGTGGAGGTTGCGGCTCCGGCGCTTGTTGGGATGGGCGCCATGGACGCGGTGCGCGAGATGTACCGCCAGTTAGCTGTTCATCGCAAGGCTCGCGATCTGGCGGCCTCCAAACTGGAGGATCTGGCGGCGGAGAAGTCGAAGCTGGAGGCCGTGGACGACGACCATCTCCGCCTGCAGGCCGCACTGGCATCCATGGTGACCGAGGCGGGTTGCGCCTCGGAGGCGGAGATCCCGGCGCGGATGGCGAATTGGGCAGCGAAGCAGGCAGCCCAGGCGAAGCTCGCGCAGATCCAGCAGGCGCTGGCGGCCATTGCGGCCGGACGCACGTTGGAAGCGCTGGAGGAGGAAGCGCAAGGTGTCGAGACGGATGAGATCCCCGGGCGCCTGGAGAGCGCGGAACAGGCGCGAGTCAGGCTGGAACAGGAGCGGGATGGGCTGATCCGGGAAGACTCGGAACTGAATCAGAAACTCGCCGGTTTCGAGAGACGCACCGATGCGCGGGATGCGGCGGCCGATCTGCAGAGTACTCGGGCGGCACTGTTGGAGGAGTCAGAAAGCTACGTGCGGTTGCGGCTGGCGGAACAGCTCCTGCGGACCGCGATCGACGAGTTCCGCAGGAAGTCCACGGGTAAGCTGATGGAGCGCTCCTCCCAGATCTTCGCGGCCTTGACTCTCAACTCCTTCGAGGGGCTGAAGCTGGAGTACGAATCCGATGCCAGGGGTAGTGTGATTCTTGTGGGCGTGCGGCCCGACCGCCGGACGGTGACGGTCGAGGGTATGAGCGAGGGAACGCGCGACCAGCTTTACCTGGCCCTGCGCATCGCCAGCCTGGAGGTCTACTTCGAGAAGAATCCGGCCATCCCCCTCATCGCCGATGACATCCTGGTGAATTTCGACGATGCGCGGGCCGCCGCCGCGTTGGGCGCCCTCGCTGAGCTTGCGCGGCACACGCAGGTGCTGCTCTTTACGCATCACCGGCACATGGTCGAACTGGCGTCGCAGCGGTTGGGGCCGGAGGTCTTCATCACCTACCGGCTGGAGAAACTGGAATCGGCCGGATGAGCCAGCAGCAGGGAACGCAAAGTCTCCGCGGACGAATCCGAGAACCCGGCTTCCTGGCGCAGGTAGGCCTCGACTGAGCCGTACTGCTGCTCGATGGCAGAGAAAGATGTTTGCAGGTACTCTTCACGGGCACCGAGGAACTCACGAAGCGTCTGCCGGGAGACCCGGAATAGAGACATCGCCCGCATCAAGCCGATGCGCCGATCGATTTCCGGCCTCACGTACTTCTCCGTCAGATGGTAGTCGGCCAGGATCACCGGACGAGGGACGCCCAGAATGGTCAGAACCATGGCCGCACTGAAGCCGGTCCGGTCGCGGCCGCCCATGCAATGGAACACTGCCGGGTAGTTGCCGGATTCCTGCAGCAGGGTGAGTAAACGGCGCAAAGACGGAGCGGCCCGCTGCGGTAGCCGCGTGTAGCAGTCGAGGACATAGTTCCGGTCACAGCGCTGGATTCCGCCGCCGGCGAAGAAGGCGAACTGCTCGAGGATTGACCATTGCTTCTCCAACTCCGGTGCGAACGAGATGGGCAGGTGTTCCACTCTCGTTGCCCCGCCGGGCAGGGAATTGGGCCTCACCCGGCACTCGAGTTCCGTACGCAGGTCTACCAGCAGCCGGAGTCCGAGGGCGCTGAATTGCGGATGTGCGCGTAGCGGGACTTTCGAGAAGTTGTCGGAGCGGTACAGCATCCCCGGCCGCAGTACGCGGCCATCCGACGCGGCATAGCCCCCAAGGTCTCGAAAGTTGAAGGTTCCCTCCAGAGGGATGCGGCGTGGGTCCATGACGTCTGAGTTGACAGGATACGCCATGGAGCCCCTCGGCCACCCGCGGAGGTTCCGCCGCTTGTGTTACTCGTCCCGCAGGGCGACGACTGGATCAATGCGGGTGGCGCGCCAGACGGGCACGGCGGTGGCCGTGAGCACCGCCAGAATCACCCCGGTAACGGCCGCCGCATAGGTGAACGCATCCGCGGGCTTCACGCCGACCAGCAGGCTCTGCATCACCTTGCCCGAAGCCAGCGAAAGGGCGAGCCCGATGGCTATTCCGGCTCCGGCCAACAGCAATGCTCTGCCGAGTACCAGGCTCGCAACGCTGGAGACAGAGGCGCCCAGGGCCATGCGCAGGCCCAGTTCCGGGGTGCGCTGAGCCACCGCGTAGGACATCACTCCGTGAATCCCTGCCATGGCCAGCAGCAAGGCCAGTGCCGCGAAGATGCCGACGAGGAAGGTGCGGAAGCGCGGGGCGGAGATGGATTCCGAAACCATCTCCCGCAGTGTGGTGAACTTCATGGCGATGCCCGGATTGGTGCGGGCTACTGTGGAGCGGACTGCCTCTGTCAGAGAAGCCGGCGGAATGGAGGTCCGGATGGCCACCTGCAGTTCGTTCGCAAAATAGGGATGCTGTTGGAACGCCATATAGATCTCGGGAGCCAGTTTGGCGGCGGGCGATTCACTGCGGATGTCGCCCACTACGCCGACAACGGTCATCCACTCGTCCCGGTCCAGGCCGCACTTCATCCGCTTGCCGATCGGGTCTTCATTGGGGAAGGTCTCGCGCGCCAGCGCCTGGCTGATGATGGCCACCAGCGGAGCGCTGTACTGGTCGCGCTCGTTAAAGTCGCGGCCGCGCAGCAGCGGAATGCCGAGCGTCGCGAAGTAGCCCGGGCTGGCCAGCCGGAAGCCCGCTTCCGGAAGTTTGGCGCCAGGCGCGAAGACATGCTTACCTTCCACGGCGTAGGATCCGTTCGAGCCATACTGCCCGGCCGGCATGCCCATCGCGGCCGATGCCGATTTCACGCCCGGCAGCACGCTCACTTCCCGCAGGATCTTTTCAAAGGTGCCGGTGGCGCGCTTGTACTCGGCCTCCTCATTGGCAGGCACATGGGCGTACATCACCAGGACGCCGTCGGGGCGGAAGCCCAGATCGGCGGTGGTCAGACCGAGGAAGCTTTTCATCAGCAGTCCGGCGCCGAGCGCCAGGACGAAAGCCAGCGCGATTTCCGCAGAGGCAAGGGCACCGCGCAGCCGGTGGGAGCCGCGGTTGCCGACGCCCCGCCCGCCGCTCTGCTTCAAGGCTTCGTTCAGATCCACCCGCGATGCCTGCCAGGCCGGCGCCAGGCTGAACAGGACCGCCGAGAACATGGAAATCAGTGTTGCGAAGACCAGCGTGGTGGTATCGACATGCACCTCGTTCAGGCGGGGGAGGTTTTCCGGAGCCAGGCGAAGCATCGCGTCGGTGCCCAGGTAGGCCAGCGCGCAGCCTGCGAGTCCGCCTAACAGGCCCAGCACCAGGCTCTCCGTCAGGAGTTGGCGGATGATCCGGCCGCGCCCCGCGCCAAGCGCGGCGCGCACCGCGATCTCCCGGACGCGCGTGGTGGCGCGCGCCAGCAGCAGGTTGGCCACGTTCGCACAGGCAATGAGCAGGACCAGAGCTACGGCGCCCATCAGCACCAGCAGCATCGTGCGCACGGGGCCCACTAACTGGTCACGCATCGGCGCGGTGGTGAAGGTCTTCTTCCGGTTCTCTGGATAGGCCGCAGCGAGCCTCGAGCCGATGGCGCCGAGGTCGGCCCGCGCCTGGTCGACGCTTACGCCGGATTTGAGCTTGGCGGCTACGCGGTAGTTGTACGCTGTCCGGTTCAGGTTCTCGGGTCGGGGCGGCATGGTCAGCCACAAGTTCGATTTGCGCGGGAACTGGTAAGTGAACGGCATGACGGCCGCGATCTCGTACGACTTGCCTTCCACGCTGACTGTCCGGCCCAGTGCGTCGCCGGCCCGTCCGAAGTTGCGCAGCGCGAACGATTCGCTCACCGCCACCTGGCCTTCCGAGGGAGCATGGCCCGCCACTGGGGCCGTGCCGAATACGCGATAGAACCCTTCTTCCACGAAGGCGACTCCGGTGAACTCCGCCCGGCCGCTCACCTGGACCCCCATCTCGCCGCCGTAGTAGCGGCTGAGCGCCTCAAAGGAACCGGCCTGCTTTCGCACATCCTCCAGGTCGCCGCCGGTCATGCGCGGGGTTTCGCGGCCGGTTTCCAGCGAGCGGGTCGAGATGCTGACGATGCGCTGCTCGTCCGGAAAGGACAGCGGGGCCAGCAGGACTCCATGCACCACGCTGAAGATCGCGGTGTTCAGGCCGATGCCCGCGCCCAGCGTGGCCACCGCCACCAGCGTGAACCCAGGGCTCTTGCGAAGCCAGCGGAAGGCTTGTTTGAGGTCGGTAGAGAGCATTACGTTATTCTGTACGAATTAATCCCCCCGAAGTATTCACAAAAAGTTGCCTGTGGCCCATGATCCGTCCCAGCGGCGAAAGGAATACAATATTTCAGCATGAGTTCCGAGCAGAACACCGCATTCTCCCGCCGGGGCGCACTGGGCGCGATCTTCGGCACCGCCCTGAGCGCGGAGGTCCTGAAGGCCGCCCCTATTCAGGCCAAAGACCCGCTCAAGATCACAAAACTCGAGACCTTCCTGGTCAAGCCGCGCTGGCTTTTCCTCAAGATCCACACCAACGCCGGGATCACTGGTCTCGGTGAACCCATCACCGAGGGCCGCGCGCTCACCTGCCAGGAGGCGGTCAAGGAGATTGAACCTTACCTGATCGGCAAGGACCCGCGCGCCGTCGTGCAGCACTGGCAGGCGATCTACCGCCATGCCTTCTATCGCGGCGGTCCCATTCTCACTTCCGCGCTCAGCGGCATCGACCAGGCGTTGTGGGATATCAAGGGCAAGGCCCTGGGCGTGCCGGTGTACGAATTGCTCGGCGGACCCACACGGAACCGTGTCCGCGTCTACGCCCATGCGAGTATCTCGAACCCCGCTCGCGTCAAGGAAGCCCTGGCACAGGGGTTCACCGCCTTCAAATCCGGCCCGCCCCGCCGCCGCAACTTCCCTCGCTATATCGAGACCCCCTCCGAGGTCCATTACGCGGCCGAGCGCTTCGCGGAATTCCGCAAACTGGTAGGGGAGGACGTCGACATCGGCGTCGATTTCCACGGCGCGGTGAGCCCGGCGCACGCCAAGATGCTGATCAAGGCGCTGGAACCGTACAACCCGATGTTCATTGAAGAGCCCTGCCAGGCGCAGAACCATGACGTGATGGCTGAGATTGCGCGCTCCACGCATCTGCCCATCGCCACGGGCGAGCGCGTCTTCACAAAGTGGGGCTTCCGGGAAGTACTGGAAAAGAAAGCGGCTACGGTGCTCCAGCCGGATCTTTGCCATGCCGGTGGCATTACCGAAGTGCGGCTCATTGCGGGTATGGCCGAAGCCTATTACGCTTCCATCGCCCCCCACAATCCGCTGGGGCCGATCTCGCTCGCGGCCGGCGTACAGATTGCGGCTTCCATTCCGAACTTCCTGATCCAGGAACAGGTATCCCTCGGCGAGGGCTACATCAAGACGCCCTTCAAGGTACGTGCAGGCTATCTGGATCTGCCCACGGCGCCTGGTCTCGGTATCGAACTGGACGAAAACGCCATGGCCGACAAGTTGGGCCACGACTGGAAGAATCAGGAGGCCTACGACGCAGACGACGGCAGTGTCGTCGACTGGTAACGAATCCTCGTCCCCATCAGAGCCCCTGGGTGCCCAACACGGTGCCTGGGGGCTTTCCTTTTGTGGCGATTAGAGTTTGAAGAGCTCGCGCAGCCGCTTGGTTTGCACGCGGCTCACCGGAATCTCAGTGCCCTTCTTGTCGTCCATCCGCAGTTGGTAGCTGGACTTGAACCAGGGGATCACTTCCCGGATGTGGTTGATGTTCACCACATAGCCGCGGTGGGCGCGCCAGAAGGTGGCGGGATCGAGGCTCGACTGCAGTTCCTCGATGGTTTTGTAGTTGGTCTGCCCTTCCACCGCGGTAGTGACTACGGTGATGAGACCGTCCTCAATGGTGGCGTAAATCAGGTCCGATGCGTCCACAATCAGGTTCCGACCGTTGGTCTTCACCAGCAGTTTGGCGCGCGCCACGGGGCCGGCGGCTGCTCCGGCATTCACTGTCATGGTTGGCGCTGCCTGTTCAGGCTCCAGCAGGCTTCGTTTTACGCGTTCGACGGTTTGCGCCAGACGGTCGCGGTCGACGGGTTTGAGCAGGTAGTCCAAGGCCTCCAGCCGGAACGCCTCCAGGGCGTATTGTTCGTAGGCCGTGCAAAGCACGAAGGCCGGCATCGGCGCCTTATCCGCCTTCAATTTGTGAATGACGCCGAGGCCATCCAGGCCGGGCATCTGCACGTCGAGGAAGACCAAATCTGGCTCGCACTCCTCGATACACTGAACCGCCTCGATCCCGTTGCGCGCCGTGCCGACGATCTCGATGTCGGGAAACTCGCGCAGCAGGAATGCCAGTTCGTCCAGTGCCAGCGCTTCGTCGTCCGCCAGGACGGTGGGAATCGCAGTTCCGGATCGTCCGGCGGGCGGTTTGAATGGGACAGGGCCAGCCATGAATCTCCTACTGACAATTTGAACACGCCGCGCGGGCCGTGGTAACCGGTTGGCGGCTGTTGGCTTCCACCGGCGCCTGCGGACGCCAGACATAAAGCCGCTGGCGGCCTGTTTTCAAGGGGATCCGTTGCAGCGCGCGCTCGCCATCGAGCCCGGCTGCGATCGGCCGCGCATCCACCGGCGGCGACCAGTGAAACGCAAGCTCCTGATCGTCTTCCAGCAGGATGTGCGTGATGCCGTGGACGGCAGCAAGCTGCCGAAATCGCGCCTCACTCCACGGGGCATGCCCCCAACTGTAGATCTTTCTCCGGTATCCGCTACGGGTACCGAAGAGGGGGTAATCGGGCGTGATCTGAGTGCCGATCAGCAGGATGGTGGCATCGTCCGGCACTACCTGGCAGACCTCCTGGAAGGGGGTGTCGTCGAAGTACATGTGCGGAGGCATAAGCCACCACATACGGACCTGCATGGCCGTCTCCTTCCAGGGATACCAGGCACTGAGGACGGCAAGGGCAAGCATGGGCCAAGCCGCCCAGTTCCGAAGCCGTGGCAGGACGGCTGCCATCAGCAGTGCGACGGCGGGCAGCAGGAAGCGGTCTGGGATCTGGTCGACTGTGAGCCAGCGCAAGCTCAGCATGGGTCCGGCCAGGAGGACCGCTCCGCAGAGCCAGGCCGTGAGGGTGGGCCTGCGCCAGCCCAGCAGAAGGCCGGCCACCGCCAGCAAACCCGCGAACGCGAATCTTGAGGGTGGTGAACTTGCCGGTGGCTGGTAGAGGCCGGGCCACCTAACTTCGGCAGACTCTGCCCGCAACGGGTGATCCGCGCCTGTCAGGCGAACCCATGCACTCGAGACAACGGCCGAGCCTGGCACGTCCAGAAAGATGGCCGGAGCCCGCTTGACGATCGTGGGTATGTCCGACACCTGGCTTGCATAGAAGCCACGCATGTCCGCCGGACCCAGCGCGGACCCGTACCAGTTCCAGTTGGATAGAAAGAGGAACAGAAGGCCGCATGCTGCTGCTCCGGAGAGGAGTCCGCTGGCAGCGGCGATCAGATGGCGTCGAGCGAGCAGCACGATCGCCGGGACCAGGGCGAGGGCATACAGGCGCGCATGGATACAGAGCGCCAGCGACACTCCTGCCCAGAAGTACGCGGCACCGGGATGGGCGTCTTCGGAGTCCTCCTGCGCTTCCACCAGCCAGTAGGCCGCCGCGCAGGCAAAGAGCACGGACCAGTGATCGGCTTTCAGATACCTGGCGAGGAACAGTCCGATCGGGGCTGCGGCGTAAAGCGCCGCACCAGCCGCAGCGACCGCTGGTTGCGCTTTCAGGCGCAAGGCCAGCAGCCAGACCCCGGCGATTGCCAGCGGGTAGCCCAACCCGAAGAGCACCCGGCCTGGCGCTTCGATCCGCGTGAACAACAGCGGCCAGAAGAAGAACAACTCACCCTGGAAGCTGAGGGCCGTCTGGCGCTCGTTGTGCGTCTCCCAAAACCCAATGGACTGGTGCTGCAACCAGTACGCGGCCTTCGAGGCGTGGTACATCTTCTCGTCCCACGTATGGATGGGCGCTAGTGCTGTGAGGCAGAAGTTGGAGAAGGCGAGGATTGCGATCACGATCGCGGCCGTCAGGACTGCAGGGTGGACAGACGCCAACGCCAACCTGGGCATCGGCCACTCGAGGGGATCCGGCGAGAGCCAATAGAACAGCACCGCGCATACGACAACCTGCACCGTGAGCCAGGCCCAGGGCGTTATCCAGCCTCCTGGTGAAAGCACTTGCGCGATCAGTCCGGGTTGCGCTCCGAATACCGCGACAAAAACGAAAAAACCCGAGCTGAAATCGCTCCCGAAATGTCGGGCGGCCCACACTGCGGAGAAAAATGCAAGCAGCAAAGAGGCCGTGAGCAGGATCCAGGACATGGGTTCTAAGGCAGGCTGATGAGGCGCAAACGCATCTACGGCTGTTACTATAGCAAGTGGATAGATACGCTTTTATCAAGCGGTTCCAGCAAGGAGTGTACTCTGTTGTCAATTAATGAAAGTGTCAAGATCGCGCCGGCAGAGGGCAAGCTCGGTGTTCTCATCCCCGGCATCGGCGCGGTTTCCACAACCTTCATCGCAGGTGTGGAAGCCGTGAAGCGCGGTCTTGGACATCCCATTGGTTCGCTCACGCAGATGGCCACGGTTCGGTTGGGCAAGCGTACGGAAGGCCGTTCCCCTTACATCAAGGACTTTGTACCTCTGGCGGGCTTGGACGACCTCGTCTTCGGCGGCTGGGACATCTACGAAGACACGGCGTATGAAGCTGCCTCTAACGCTAAAGTACTGGAATCTTCGCTGTTGGAGCAGGTAAAGGAACCGCTTCAGGCGATCAAGCCGATGAAGGCCGTATTCGAACAGGAATACGTCAAGCTGATCCATGGGCCCAACGTCAAGACCGGCGGCACGAAGTACGACAAGGCCTTAGCCCTGATGGAAGACATCAAGAACTTCCAGAAGGACAACAACGTGTCGCGCACCGTCATGATCTGGTGCGGCTCGACCGAAGTTTTCCACAGGCCCTCCGCGGTTCACGAGACGCTGGCCGCGTTTGAAGAGGGCATGAAGAAGAACGATCCCGAGATCGCGCCCTCCCAGATCTACGCCTACGCCGCCCTGATGAGCGGTGTGCCGTTCGCCAACGGAGCTCCGAATCTTACCCACGACATTCCCGCGCTTCTGGATCTGGCGAAGGAGCGCAATCTGCCGGTCTGTGGCAAGGATTTCAAAACCGGCCAGACCTTCATGAAAACGCTGCTCGCTCCGGGCTTCAAGGCCCGCATGCTGGGCATCGCCGGCTGGTTCTCGACCAACATCCTGGGCAATCGCGACGGCGAAGTTCTCCACGATCCCGGCAGCTTCAAGACAAAAGAAGAGACGAAACTCAGCGTGCTGGACCACATCCTGCAGCCGGAGCTTTACCCGGTCCTGTACAAGGATCTGTACCACGCTGTCCGGATCAACTACTATCCGCCGCGCGGCGATGCCAAGGAAGGCTGGGATAACATCGATATCTTCGGCTGGCTCGGCTATCCGATGCAGATCAAGGTGGACTTCCTCTGCCGCGATTCCATTCTCGCCGCTCCGCTGGTGCTGGACCTGGTGTTGTTCCTCGACCTGGCCCATCGCGCCGGAATGCGCGGCATCCAGGAATGGCTCTCGTTCTACTTCAAGGCGCCTATGCATGCGCCCGGGCTCTATCCGGAGCACGACATATTCATCCAGCTGATGAAGCTGAAAAACACACTTAGGTGGATGCGGGGAGAAGACCTCATCACGCACCTCGGCCTCGAGTATTACGACTAGGACGGGGATCTGGCAAGAACGATGAGAGTCTTAGTCATCGGTGGTACCCAATTCATCGGCAAGCACCTTGTAGCCGCCCTCTGCAAAGAGGGTCACGAGGTAGCCATTCTGCACCGTAAGCCCACTCACGAACTGGGCAAGAAAGTAGTCAACCTCCAGGCCGATCGGAACGACATCACGCAGGTCAAATCCGTTCTTTGCGGACAGTCCTACGATGTTGTTTTCGACATGGTGTACGACTGGGAGAAGGGCACTCCGCCAACCGTGGTGGAAGACACCGCGAAGCTGTTGACCGGCCATGTCGGGCGCTACATTTTCATGTCCAGCGTTTCGGCTTACGGCGACGGCCTCAATCACCACGAAGGCGACGCGCTGGCGCCGGACGATCACCGCGACCGCTATGTCCGCTGCAAGGCGCAGAGCGAACGGGCGCTGTTCCGGCTGCACCAGCGGCACGGCACGCCGGTCGTCACTTTGCGGCCACCGTGTGTGTATGGCCCCTGCAACCCGTTTTACCGGGAGCAGTTCTTCTGGGACCGTATCCGCGACAAGCGGCCCATCATCCTGCCCGGCGACGGCCGCAGGCTGATGCAGTTCGCGTTCGTGAAAGACGTGGTGTGGTCCTGCCTGCGGGCCATGGACGCGCCGAACGTTGTGGGCCATGCCTTCAACATCGCCAACGCGCGCCCGCTCACCCAGGCTGAAGTACTCGACGCGCTCTTCGCGGCGGCCGGCAAAGACACAGCGGTGATCCGCGTCCCCAGGGAACGGATTGCCAGAGCCGGTGGCCACCCGCTGGGGCCGAATCTCTACTTCGGTATGTATTTCGACCTGCCTCCAGTGACGATGGTGATCAGCAAAGCCCAGCGCGTTCTTGGCTTCAAGCCGACCTCTTTCCAGGAGGGGCTGCAGGAGACCTACAAGTGGTACCTGCGCCACCACACGAAGAAGGGCATCGACTACACCTTCGAAAACCAGTTGCTGGCCAAGGAACGCGCCCAACTGGCGAGTTGACGGCCAAGTCAGTCTGATAGTCAGAAACAGCCCATCCCCAGCGGATGGGCTGTTTCGCGTTCGTCAACCTCGCGTAGCCCCGGGGGCTGGTAAGATCGCAGACACCTATGACTCCGCGTTCCCTATTCCTTGCCGCCAGTGCACTGCTCGCGTCGCTCCTCACAAATCTGCCCGCGTCCGCCCAGATCGTGGACCAGTACAATCCTCCGAAGGCAAACTGCTGCCTGCAGTTCAACGCCCAGGCACTGGCCGATCAGTTGCAGGACTGGAACCAGCTCGGCCGCTATCACGCCGACAATGAGCGGCTGAAGGCTCTGGCGCCCGAAGCCGGCCGGGTGGTCTTCCTGGGCGACTCCATCACCGACGGCTGGAAGCTGCAGCAGCAGTTCCCCGGGAAGCCCTATGTCAACCGCGGCATCAGCGGACAGACGACAGCCCAGATGCTGGTCCGCATGTATCCCGATGTCATCGCGCTGAAGCCGGCAGCGATGATTGTTCTCGCCGGCACAAATGACATCGCGCGCAATACGGGTCCAGTCACCTTAGGAATGATCACCGACAACATTCGGGCTATGACGGTGCTTGCCAAGGCAGCCGGCATCAAGGTGATTCTCTGCTCCGTCATGCCGGTCAGCGACTATACGACGCGCAAACAGACAGACCGGAGGCCGCCCGCCGACATCCTCAGACTGAACGCCTGGATGAAGGACTTTGTCGCGGCCGAAGGCCTGACGTATGTCGACTACTTCGCCGCCATGGTCGACGAGAAGGGACTTCTGAAGGACGGGATCTCCGGTGACGGACTGCACCCCAATCAGAAGGGCTACGACATGATGGCGCCGTTGGCCGATGCCGGCATCCAGGCCGCTCTCAAGTAACGCCCAGCCATCCAACACGAGGAAACCCGGGCTGACGGCAAGCCCCAACTATCCTCCCCGGCACCTGTTGCCAGGGATTCGCTGCCTGTGCGGGATCACAACCGTGAGCAGGTGAGCCCGATTTAACGGTTGTAACGCGAGGGTTGATGGAAGCTGGAAGGCAGACTCCGGAGGGGAATTTGACTCTCTCGCAACTCGTGGCCTGCACGTTCCTGGTATCGGCTTCTCTTCTGATGGGGCAGAGTGCCGCCCAATCAGAAGCGGATGCTCTCTTTCAGAAGCAGGATTGGCCGGCGGCTGCTGCCGCCTACCGCAAAGTAGTCGGCGCCGAGCCTCAGAATGGAGCTGTCTGGTTCCGTTTGGGCGCCTCACTGCACCGGATGAACAATGAACCCGAGGCAGGCCGCGCTTTTGAGAAAGCGGTGGAGCTGAAATTCCAGGTGGGGCAGTCTATGGTGAACGTTGCTCGCGCCCGAGCCCATGCCGGGGATGCGGCCGGAGCGGTCGATTGGCTGAACCGCGCTGCCGACGCGAAGTTCCAGAACCTCGCGTTTCTCGACAGTGATCCTGATTTTGCCCGCATCGGGGCGGAGGAAGCATACCGGACGGCAAGGGCGAGAATCGAACGGAATAGCAAGCCCTGCCTGGCGGATGGACGCCTGCGTGAGTTTGATTTCTGGTTGGGCGAATGGGATGTTCAGGTCAGCGGCCAGACGATTGCCACCAGCCGGATTGAGAACGTTCTCGATGGCTGTCTCATCCAGGAGAATTGGATGCCGTTCAATGGCCAGCAGGGCAAAAGCTGGAACTACCTGAACCCGGCTACGGGTATGTGGGAGCAATTGTGGATGAGCGGCGGGAATGTGCTGAAGCTCGAGGGTGGCCTGGCCGGCGGAAAGATGGTGCTGGAAGGCCGGTCGCAAAACCCGGCTCGCGCCTCCAACCTCGACAGGATCACTTTCGCACCGCTGCCCGACGGCCGTGTCAGCCAGGTGTGGGAACAGTCGAAGGACGGCGGCCAGTCATGGACCAAGGCGTTCGACGGGATCTACATCCGCCGGCGTCCGTAGGGCGCCGTTGCGAGGGACCGTCGATTCACGCTAAGCTATTGATTCTTTCATGGTTACGCCCCGGTACCGGCGGATCGACAGACGTCTGGAGAGGGATCGCGTGTGACGCCCGACTCCACAGCCGTGACGCGTCTGCTGCGCCAGTGGCAAAGCGGGGAAGGGAATGCCCTGGAGGAGCTCACGCCGCTCGTCTATCACGAGCTGCGCCGCATCGCTTCCGGATTTCTTCGCCGTGAACGCGAAGGCCACACGCTGCAGCCCACCGCGCTGCTACATGAGGCGTATCTCCGCCTGGTGGATCAGCGGGATCAGGATTGGAAGAGCCGGGCCCACTTCTACGGCGTGGCGGCGCACCTGATGCGTCTGATCCTGGTGGACTACGCCCGCTCCAAGGCGAGGCTGAAGCGCGGCGGCGAGGCGCAGCGCGTAGACTGGAGCGAGGCGGTGTCGTCGAGTGCCGCCAGGCCTGCGCTGCTGAGTGAACTCGATGACGCACTGACTGAGTTGGAGAAGCTGGACCCGCGCAAAGGCCGCGTGGTCGAACTTCGTTTTTTCGGTGGCCTGAGTGTCGAGGAGACGGCTGAAGTCCTGGGCATCTCCACCTCCACCGTGGGCCGCGAACAGCGGATGGCCGAGGCCTGGCTGCAGCGCCAGATGACCTCCACTCCGCCACGCGCCTGAGAGTTTTCCATCCAAGTAATTTTTTTTGTCCCGCGTGATCTGTTTGCCTCCGTTTCGGCGCTTGTATAGATGGAAGCTAAGAATTGGAGGAGGCGCACGGAGAGCAATCCGTGCGCCGGCTGGGGACCAATCGGGAGGTTAGGGAGGCTGGCTGCGCCGTTAGAATGGCAAGCATGCTCCCAGAGCGCTGGAACAAGCTGGAGGAGGTCTTTCAGGCGGCGGCCGACCTGCCGGAGGAGCGGCGGCCAGGCTACCTGGAAGGGGCTTGCGGCGACGATCAGGAGTTGAGACGCGAGGTGGAGGAGATGCTCGCGGCCTCAACTCTGGACCTGATCCGGGATGTCATCGAGAGTACATCGGACTCGATGGCAGCGGAGGCGGATCAGGATCCGTTGGTCGGTTCCCTGCTCGGTCCGTACCGTGTCATCTCGCTCATCGGGCGAGGTGGCATGGGCGTGGTCTACCGGGCCGTCCGCGACGACGACCAGTACCACAAAGTCGTTGCCATCAAGGTGATTCCGCGCATGCTGGCCGGGCCGGAGGCCGTCAGCCGGTTCCGCTCGGAACGTCAGATTCTGGCCGACCTCGATCACCCCAACATCGCCCACCTTCTGGATGGGGGCACCAGCGACGGTGTGCCCTACCTGGTGATGGAGTTCGTCGAAGGCGTACCCATCACCCAGTACGTCAAGGATCACAACCTGCCAGTGCAGGACCGCCTGCGTCTCATGCGGAGCGTCTGCGCGGCCGTTCAGTCCGCCCATCAAAAACTGGTCGTTCACCGCGACCTCAAGCCGGCTAATATCCTGGTGACCCCCAACGGCAGCGTCAAGCTGCTCGATTTTGGCGTCGCCAAAATGATCGCGCCGTCCGAAACCGATCTGGTCCAGACCACCGCTCATATGATGACGCCGGACTACGCCAGCCCGGAACAGATACAGGGCGCCGCCGTCACCACTGCCAGCGATGTCTACTCCCTGGGGGTTGTCCTGTTTGAAGTTCTGGCCGGTGAACGGCCCTACCGCGTGACCGGCCCCGGTTTGCGCGAAGCGGAGCGCGTCGTCTGCCAGACTGAGCCACGCAAACTCAGTGAACTGCCCAGCCTCCCGCCCCGGCTCCGCCGCCGGTTGAGTGGCGACCTCGACAACATCGTTCAGATGGCGATGAGGAAGCATGCAGACCGCCGCTACGGCTCCGTCGAGCAATTCAGTGAGGATCTGCGCCGCCACATGGAGGGCCAGCCCGTCCGGGCGCGTGCGGACACGCCCCTCTACAGTCTGGGTAAGTTCATCGCCCGCAACCGGTGGTCGGTCGCCGCCGGACTGCTGGTGGCATCGTCGCTCATCACGGGCACGGTGGTCGCTGTTCGCCAGGCGCGGCGCGCGGAGCAGCGGTTCTCAGAACTCCGCGGATTTGCCAGAACGGTGCTCGTCGACCTTCACAGCCAGTTAAGGGACATTCCAGGGACAGCGCCTGCCCGCCGCGCCATCATCGCGCACGTGGAGAATTATCTGCGCCGGCTCGTGTCTCAGGGGGCAGCCGACGACTCCTCCCTGGCCAATGAATTCGCCACCACTTATCTGAGGCTCGGAGAAATCGCCGATACCAGCGCCAAGGCCCTCTCCGATTTTGAGAATGGCCGGATGTTGCTCGAAAGGAAACACGGCAATGCTGAGCCGGGACCTGAGGATGCCGCCCTGCTTGCCCGTCTCCACGAACGCATCGCCGGAGTGAAAGGCGAACTGGGAGACCCTGCCCAGGTGCAGGCACATCTCCTGGTGGCCGCGGGCCTTACCCAGCACCAGATTGAGAGATATGGACCGAATCCGGAAGTGGAACAGGTCAACGCTCTTGTGCAATGGCGGCTCGCCCAGCTCTTTCGCACCGAGTACCATCTGGCCAGCGCCGAAGAACACGCTCAACTGGCCCTGAAAGGCTGCGAATCCCTGCGTGCCCGCGGGATCCGGAACCAGGAACTGGAGGAGATCGAAACGGGCGTGCGCAACGGCCTGGCCGCCATCTTCCGGCGCCAGGGCCGCTGGGAACTCAGTCTCAAGATGTACCAGGGCATCCTGGCCGATGCCGAGAAGAGCGCGGCTGCGAATCCGGGCAGTGTCGTGGGTCAACGCAAGCTGGCTCGTTCCCATCAGATCGTGGGCGACATGCTGCGGAGTACGTCCGGCCGGGAGGAGGAAGCCGCGAAACACCTGCGGGCCGCTGTGCAGATCGGAGAGAAACTGGCCACCCTGGATGCCGGGGATTCGACCTCAGAGAGCAATCTCGGGCAGTACCTCACCACCGCGGGCGAGGAACTCTCAGCTCCGGGGCAGTGGGCCGAGTCTGTGAACTACCTCCGGCGCGCCATGGCCATCTTTCAGGCACGGCTCAAAAACACTCCTGACAATGGTGTCGATCAGCTCTACATGGCGCTGACGGAGGCTGCGTTGGGTGAACGTCTGGGGGATCACGGCCAGCGGAAAGAAGGGGTGCAGTATCTGCGGCGAGGGCTGGAGCGGATGCGCATGCTGGTCTCCCGCGATCCGAAGAATACGACCAACCTGCTGGAGCTTTTCAAAGTGCAACGCGCCCTGTCCAGGCAACTGGCCGGTCAGGGGCAGGCGGCGGAAGCCATTGCCCTGGCTTATGAGGTGGTCGAGCGCGCCCGCCACGTTGCGGCTCAGGCGACCAGCGGACAGTCTTTCACCCGGCGCGAAGTGCCCATGTCGCTCCTGGAGATGGGCATGGTCTGCCGGATACTGGGGCGTTCGGAAGAGGCACGCTCCTGGTTCCGGCAGACCATCCAGTCCTGGGAGGATCTGAATCGCGCCGGCATCCACTTCCCAGAACTGGAATCGGCGATGGCCCAGGCTCGTCTCGGTGCCTCACCCGCCGTCGACCGACCCTGATGCGGGCGCGGCGAAGTGCTTCAATTCGGGGCAGAAAGGCTCTGCCGGCCGATAAATTACGTCCGCTGAAGACTGCTTCTCTTTTGATTGCGAAGCACCTCTGAGTCTCATTGGCTGGGTAAGATGGCAGCGTGGAGAGCCCCGGTCATGAGTCCTCGAGTTAATAAAGCCACGGTCAGAGCGTATGTCGAAGCCTTCAACCAGGGAAACTTCGATGCCATCACCGGACTGTGCACTGAGGATGTACAGATCCAGGGCGTTTTGGGGCAAGGCAGCCTTTCCCTGGCCATGGGCGTCTGGCGTGAACTGCATGAGGCCTATCGACTGCAACTGGAGATTGAGGACATGGTGGGGGAGGGGTCCATCGTGGCGGTCCGGCTCATCGAGAAGGGAACGTTCACGAGGCCGTTTCGCGGCATTCAGCCGACAGGGAAGTCCTACGCCCTGGTGGCGATGGAGTGGTTCCACCTGCGCAATGGAAAGATCGCGGCCCGCTGGGGTGCCCGTGATTCCGGATCGATGATGAAACAACTGGGCGTCGCCTAGTGCACCAATAAGTTTACTTTTCCTCCCCTTGAAACCTGAGGGATCGCCACGCCATACTCCCCTTAGGTTCTTAAGGGAAGCATGCAGAAGCAATCGCTGGACGTCGTACGCGGCACGTTGGACGTCATCATCCTGAAAACATTGAGCTGGGGTCCACTCCATGGGTATGCCATCGCACAATGGATCCGCCAGCAGACGGACGAAGCCATCCTGGTCGAAGAGGGAGCCCTCTATCCGGCGCTCTACCGGATGGAAGACAAGGGCTGGATCGATGCCGAGTGGGGCCTCTCCGAAAACAACCGCCGCGCCAAGTACTATCGCCTGACCCCGGCTGGCCATGAACGGCTGGCCAGTGAAGCCCGCACCTGGGAGAACTACGCGGCCGCGATCGCCAAGATTCTGGGCGCGACCCGCGGTGCGCAGGCGGTGGGCCACTGATGCGCGATGAGCCCATGTGGCGCAGGTATCTGCGCTTCTTCGGGGCCAATCCCACCGCTGATGTCGATGACGAGCTGCGCTTTCACCTGGAAGAAAAGACCAGCCAGCTGATGCAGCAGGGACTGCCCCGCGCCGAGGCCCGCGCTGAGGCGGTCCGCCAGTTTGGCGACATGCGGGAATTCCGCCGGATGTGCCGGCAGCAGCGTGTGCAAAGGGAGAACCGAATGGATCGCAGAGAGTACTTCGCCGGGTGGATGCAGGATCTGCGCTATGCCGCGCGGCGTCTGAAGAGTGACGCGGGCTTCACTGCCGTGGCCGTCGTGATCCTCGCGCTTGGCATCGCCGCCAGCACCACGGTCTTTACCATTGTCCATGCCCTGCTGATCAAGCCGCTGCCTTTCCACCAGCCGGATCGCCTGGTTTGGATCGCCAATGCCGGCAAAGGCAAGGACAGTTCAGACCCCAGTTCGATCACCAGTCGCATCGGCACGCTCATGTCGTGGCGCGAGACCACCACTTCATTCGAAAAACTGGCGGGCTACAACGCTTTCTTCGGTTACTTCACCTACAACTTCTCCCGCCCGGGAGGGACTCCGGAGCGGCTGAACGGCCTGGGCGTGACCGATAGCTTCTTTGAAACGCTGGGTGTCCAGCCAGTTCTGGGACGGCTGTTCACGCCAGAGGAGTATGTCGCCAACGGCCGCAAGGCGGTTCTCCTCAGTGACGGGCTCTGGCGGAGGTTGTTCGCGGCCGATCCCGGGGTGATTGGCACCACGGTCTCGATCAACGACTCGCCTGTGGTGGTAGCGGGGGTCATGCCCGCCTGGTTCGACTTCGCTTCTACCTTTACTCCGGGTTCGAAAGTGGACATGTGGGAGCCGTTCCCCATGAACGACACCATCGATCGCAACTATGGAAATGTCCTGGCGATCGTCGGACGCCTGAAGCCTGGGGTATCCCTAACTGCTGCGCAAGCCGAGATCGACCAGGCCACGAAGACGATCAAGCAACTCCACCCCGAGAGGGGCAGCAGCTACCAGGGCTCGCTGACTGCTCTGCGCGAGCATGTTTCCGGTCAGGTGCGGAAGCCGCTGGCCGTTATGTCGGCTGCGGTCGGCCTGCTACTCCTGCTGATGTGCGTAAACCTCGCCAACCTGATGCTGGCCCGCACCATGTCGCGCCAGCGGGAGATGTCGGTCCGGGTGGCTCTGGGGGCCGGCCGGCTGCGGGTCGTCCGCCAACTTCTGACGGAGAGCTTCCTGCTCTCGGCGGCAGGAATCCTCCTGAGCATTCCATTAGCGGCGGGAGCAACCGCCGTGGTGGCCCGGCTGCAGGGGAGCCGCGTTCCGCTTTTGAGTCAGGTCGAAGTGAACCTCTGGGCCCTGGTGTTCAGCGCCGTGGTGGGGCTGCTGTCCGGCGTGTTGTTCGGCCTGGCGCCCGCTTTGAGCCTCTTCCACGGATCCCTCTTCGAGACCCTGAAACAGGCGGGCCGCGGCACGGACGGCAACAATCGCCAGTGGACCCGCAAAGGACTGGTCGCGACGGAAGTTGCGCTCGCCTCTGTGCTGCTCATCGGCGCTGGTTTGCTGATGCGCAGTTTCGTCAAGCTCATGGAGGCGGATCGCGGATTCCAGTCGGAGCATGTCCTGTCGGTTCGTGTGGATCCGGGACGGCGTTACCCCACGCCGGAGAAGCTGGACGCCTTCTTCTTCAGTATCCGGGAGAAAATCGCGGCGGCTCCCGGCATCGACGCAATCGGCCTCACGGATGCCTTGCCCTTCGACCGCGATCGCAGTTGGGGCATCGGCACCCCGGGCAAAAGCTATGGTCCTGGTGAAATGCCCGAGGGATTTGTCCGGATGGTCAGTCCCGGCTACTTCGAGGCGATGCGAATCCCCTTGATCGCGGGCCGCTTGTTTAATGGTGGTGATCTTCGCGGCCGCGAGCCGGTCATCATCCTGAATCAAAACCTGGCGCGCACGCTCTTCGGCAAAGGCGACGCGGTGGGGCAAATGATTGCCATTGGTCCTCCCACGGGCACGCGCGTCGTGGGCATCGTAAAGGATGTCCGTCACACTTCGCTGGAAGAGGAGGCCGGCGGGGAGTTCTACCTGGTCTCCAATCAGCGGTCGCCCACTTCGCTGGATGTGGTGGTGCGCACCTCGCTGCCTCCGATCGCTGCCTCCGCGGCAATACGCCAGGCTGTCTGGTCCGTAGACCCCACCCAGCCACTGGGAGAGTTCCGCCAGATGGACGACCTGGTGGCGCGCGCAGCCTCGCCCCGCCGGTTCCTCCTGCTGCTGCTGGCCGCCTTTGCGGGCCTGGCGCTGATCCTCGCTTCGTTGGGCATCTATGGCGTTATCTCGTATGGCGTCTCCCAGCGTGGCATTGAGATCGGAATTCGCATGGCTCTCGGCGCACAGCCTTCCCACGTGCAGTGGAACGTCCTGCGCGAAGCCCTGGCACTCACAGCGGCCGGACTCCTGGTGGGTCTCACCGGCGCGCTGATCCTCACGCGCCTCTTTGCCACCCTGCTCTATGAGGTGAAGCCCGCTGATGCGGCTACCTACGGCGGCATTATCGGCCTGCTGCTGGCCGTCTCTGCCCTGGCCGGGTACCTGCCTTCCCGGCGGGCCGCCCGCATCGATCCAGTGGTCGCTCTCAGGGCCGATTGAACGGCGCAATGTTAGTTTGAAATAGTGCCTGGACTCACTCTCGGAGAAGACAAGAAGCCGCGCTGCTGGTGGTGCGGTTCCAACCCTGAATACATCGCCTATCACGACACGGAATGGGGCATGCCGATGCTCGACGATCACCGGCTCTTTGAGAAGCTCTGCCTCGAAGGCTTTCAGTCCGGGCTGAGCTGGCTCACCATCCTGCGCAAGCGCGAAGCCTTCCGCAAAGGCTTCGCCGGCTTCGACTTCCGCAAGGTGGCGCGCTTCGGGCCGGCCGATGTGGAGCGGTTGCTGGCGGATGCGGGCATCGTCCGGCACCGCGGCAAAATCGAGTCCACCATCAATAACGCCGCGCGCGCGTGCGAACTCGTCGACGAGTTTGGCTCCATCGCTGCGTACGTGTGGAAATACGAACCGAAGCGACGTATCCCCGAGGCCATCCTGCCCACCTCCCCCGAATCCATCGCCATATCGAAGGATCTCAAGAAGCGCGGCTGGAGCTTTGTAGGGCCCACGACGGTTTACGCGTTCATGCAGGCCATGGGGCTGGTCAACGATCACCTCGAGGGCTGCCACGCCAGGAAACTCTGCGAAACCGCCCGGCGCAAAGTGAAGCCCGGCGCCTGACACCCCGGTTGCCTCAACTACTCTCCTCTTGCACTTCTACAGGGGGCTCTGTTACTCTCCCTGTAGAAGCGCAAAGGGAGAACCCATGAACGATCGGATTGACCTGCCTCAGGGCACTCTGGACCTGCTGATCCTCCGGACTCTGGAGATTGGACCCCAACACGGCTGGGGCATCTCTGAGCGGGTGCAGCAGATGTCCAGCGATGTTTTGCGGATCCAGCAGGGTTCGCTCTATCCTGCTCTGCACCGGCTGGAGCGGCGCGGTTGGATCAAGGCACAGTGGGGCACGTCTGAGAACAATCGCAAGGCCAAATACTACGAACTCACCAAGGCCGGGCGGCAGCAACTGGCCGCGGAAACGGACTCCTGGCAGCGGATGACGGCCGCGGTGGCCCAAGTGCTCGGGCCGGCCTAGGAGCCTCTCATGCGGACTGATCTGCGACTTCGCTTTCTCTCGCTCTTCCGCCGCAAGACCGTTGAATCCGAGATGGATGACGAACTCCGGTTTCACATGGACCGGCAGTTGGAGAAATACCTCCAGTCGGGCATGGAGCGCGATGCGGCCCTGCGGCGCGTCCGGCTTGAATTCGGCGGCTGGGAGCAGGTGCGCGAGGAGTGCCGCGACGCGCGTGGGGTTGCGCTGGTTGAGACGCTGGCGCAGGACCTGCGCTATGGCTGGCGGACCCTGCGGAGATCACCCGGCTTCACGGCGGCGGCGTTGCTCACCCTCGCCTTGGGCATTGGGGCAAACACCTCGATCTTCTCCGTGGTTTATGGCGTTGTGTTGCGCCCCCTGCCGTTCCGCGAGCCCGCACGTCTGGTTGTGATGAACGAGACCACACCCCGCGTCGGTGATGTGAGCGTCTCATATCCGAACTTCCAGGACTGGCGGGCACAGAGCCGCAGCTTCGCTGAGATGTCGCAGGTTGCCGGAGTCCATTTCAACATGAGTGGCAGCGGCCAGCCGGAGAACATCTCGGGCCTGGCGGTTTCCACCAACTTTCTCTCCATGATGGGCGTTCGTCCCCTGGCAGGACGAGACTTCCGGCGCGAGGAGGAAAAGGCTGGTACGACGCCGGTCCTGCTGCTGAGTTACTCGTTGTGGCAATCGCATTTCGGCGCGGACCTGGGCGCCATCGGCCGCACGATCCGTCTCGATAGCCGGGCCTATACGATCATCGGAGTCTTGCCGCCCGAGTTCCGCTGGTTCGAGAAGTGCGATGTCCTGGAGCCGGCGGGCGTCTGGGCCACCAACAACGGCAGCGTAACGGAACGCGGCGAGCGCGGCGAAATGGTCGCGGTGGGGCGTCTGGCCGAGGGAGTTAGTCCCATGCAGGCGCGGGCGGAGATGCAGGGTTTGGCCGCGCGGCTGGAACGCGCTTATCCGGAGGTAAATGCCCAGTTCGGGGTCCGGCTGCAGACATTGCGCGAACTGTTTTCCGGAGACGCGCGGCCCTCGATGCTGCTGCTGCTCGGTGCGGCGCTCTTCGTGCTGCTGGTAGCCTGCGCGAATGTGGCGAATCTGTTCCTGATGCGGGGGGCGGTGCGGGCTAGGGAGATGGCGCTGCGCATTGCGATCGGCGCCAGCAGCGGCCGGATTGTCCGCCAGATGCTGACAGAGAGCTTCCTGGTGGCAGTGCTGGGTGGCCTGGCGGGCATCAGCCTGGCAATGGCCGGAATCCCCGCGATCGCGCGCCTGATTCCGCCGCAGTCCCTGGGCGGCGCCAACGTGGAGATGAATGGGGCGGTGCTTCTGTTCTCGTTCTGCCTGGTTCTGTTGTCGATGCTTGCATTCGGACTGGCTCCCGCCTTGAGTTCGACCAGGGGCGATGTCCAGTTGGAGTTGAAAGAAGGCGGCAAGTCGACCGGGTCCGGCGGGCGGAACCGGTGGCGCGGCTTTTTGGCAGCCAGTGAGGTAGCGCTGGCCCTGGTCCTGCTGGTCGGCGCGGGCCTGATGATGAAGAGCCTCTACCGTCTGCTCTCCGTGGACTCCGGCTTCCGGGGGGAGCGTGTCGTGAAGCTCGAGATCAATCTGCGAACGGAGCGGTATCAGAAGGACCCGGCGCTGATCGCCTTCTGGCAACAGGTTCTCGACCGCGTGGGCGAACTGCCCGGTGTCGAATCGGCGGCGCTGGGGACGGGGGTTCCTCTCACCGATGACCACTGGCGGACGGATATCACTGTCGAAGGCATGCCCCTGCCGGAGCTCGGCAGCTTCCCCCATCCGGACATGCACCTGATCAGCCCCGGTTATGGGAAGACGCTCGGCATTCGGTTGCTGCGGGGCCGCGGTTTCTCCGAGCAGGACCGTGAGAAGACCCAACGGGTGGCGATGGTCAATGCGAGCGTGGCGGAGCGGCTTTACCCCGGAAGGGACCCGGTGGGGAAACGGTTTGCCTTCGGCCGCCCCAGGCCCGACCGGGCACAGGACTGGGTCACGATTGTCGGCGTAGTGGCCGACACCAGGCTGTATGGTCTGGCGAATCCGTCGAGACTGGAAGTGTACCTGCCATTCCGGCAGAATCCCAGCGATGCGATGACTCTGCTTGTCAAGACAAAGCAGGAGCCGTCGGCACTGGTAGCGGCGATCCGCGGCGCGGTGGCTTCCATCGACAAGGATCAGCCGGTATTTGGGATCGCCACGATGCAGGAAGTGGTCAACGCCTCCGTTTCCACTAGTCGCGTGACTCTGATGCTGTTGGGGCTGTTCAGCGGCCTGGCTCTGGTGCTGGCGGCGATCGGCATCTATGGAGTGGTCTCCTACTCAGTGGCGCAGCGGGCGAAGGAGATCGGAATCCGCCTGGCGCTCGGCGCTGAGCGGAAGACGGTGTTGCGTCTGGTATTCGCGCAAGGGGCACGGATTGCCGGCGTAGGCATCGTCATGGGGAGCGCGGCGTCACTGTGGCTTACGCGCCTCATGACGAAGCTGCTGTTTGGCGTGAGTGCGGTGGATCCCTCCACGTTTGCGGGCGTGGCACTCGTTCTGGCGGCGATCACCATGCTGGCCTGTTATGTGCCGGCGCGGCGCGCAATTCGGGTGGATCCTCTCATTGCATTGCGCCACGAGTGAAGGCGGGTCGGGCCCGTGGGCGCCGCTCTACGGTTCCGTCCCCCGCCGCCAGTCGCGATATGATGCGGAAGCCATGAAAACCGCGTTGTTGCTCGCGCTGCTCGCCACGGTCGCCTTCGCCCAGGAAGTAAAGCGGCCGAAGATCACCGGCGTCGCCCATATCGCCGTCTACGCCAAGGACGTGGAGGCCTCGCGAGCCTTCTATCACGGGCTGCTCGGCTACGACGAGGCATTCTGGTTGATGCAGCCGGACGGATCGCTGTCGCTGACGTTCTTCAAGATCAACGAACGGCAGTACATCGAACTCTTCCCGGAACGTGCCCCGAATACCGACCGCCTCAATCACATCGCTCTTGAGGTAGACAATGCGGAGGCTATGCGTGCTTACCTCGCCTCCAAGGGCGTGAAAGTCCCCGATCGCACGCCCAAAGGCCGCACTGGCAATTCCAATTTCATGATCCAGGACCCTGATGGCCACTCCGTCGAGATCGTCCAGTACGAATCGGACAGCGCCAGTTCAAAGGCCCGCGGCAAGTCGCTGCCCGCGAACCGCATCTCAGACCGCGCGGCCCACGTCGGCATCCTGGTGGGCTCTCTCGACAAAGCGATGGATTTCTACGGCCGCATCCTCGGCTTCGAGGAGATCTGGCGCGGCAGCAGCAACGAGAAGGTTCTCAGTTGGGTGAACGCCAAAGTGCCCGATGGGAACGACTACGTGGAGTTCATGCTGTACAGCGGACCCATTGCCGAGCCCACGAAACGCGGCTCAGCCCACCATCTCTGCCTGTTTGTCCCGGATATCGAAAAGGCCAAGGCAGCGCTGGAGCAGATGCCCGGCCGGGCCGCTTACACCCGGCCCCTGGAATCCAAAACCGGCATCAATCGCAAGCGCCAGTTGAACCTTTTCGATCCCGACGGCACGCGCGTCGAACTCATGGAGCCCAACACCATCGACGGCAAACCTGCCCCGTCTTCGAAGGCTCCGCCGCCCATCGGGCAGCCCTGATCACAGCGGCCGGAACCGGCACGAGAAGTGCCTCAGAAACTCCGGCTGCTGCGTGATCTCGTATCCGCGCAGGCCGGCCTTTCGTTCGTTCACTTCCAGGATTGCTTCTACGACGTAGTCGATATGGCTCTGCGTATAGACGCGGCGCGGAATCGCCAGCCGCAGCAGTTCGTAGCGGGCATGCTCGCCAAACATAACGGATCCGATTTCCACACCACGGATACCCGCGTGCCGGTACAACTCAACGGCCAGCGACTGCGCCGGGAACTCGTGCTTCGGAATGTGCGGCAGCATCCGCCCGGCATCGATGTAAATGGCGTGGCCGCCCGGCGGCTCCACAATCGGCACTCCGTGATCGGCAATGTGGCGGCCCAGGTAGCCGGTTGAGGCGATTCGGTATTCCAGGTAGTCGGGTTCCAGGATCTCCTGCAGGCCCACTGCGATGGCATCCAGGTCGCGGCCGGCCAGGCCGCCGTACGTCGGGAAGCCTTCCGTCAGGATCAGCAGGTCTTTCTCCTGCTGCGCCAGTGCCGGCTCGTTCGTGCACAACAGACCGCCGATGTTGGCGAATGCATCTTTCTTAGCGGAAAACGTGCAGCCGTCCGCCAGCGAGAACATCTTCTGCGCGATCTGCTTGGGCGTCCAGTCCGAATACCCCTCCTCGCGCTCCCGGATAAACCAGGCATTCTCCGCGAACCGGCACCCATCCAGGTAGAACCGGATGCCATGCCGCCGGGCCACGCCGCTCACGGCCTCGATATTCGCCATGGAGACCGGTTGCCCGCCGCCCGAATTGTTCGTGACGGTCAGCATGATGAGGGGGATGCGCTCCGGACCACACTCCTCAATCAGGCGCTCCAGCGCGTCCACATCCATGCCGCCTTTGAACGGCCCTTTTGACTGCGTGTCTGCGCTCGCCGGCAGCGGCAGGTCCCGCGCTTCGGCGCCGGTGAACTCGATGTTCGCGCGGGTCGTGTCGAAATGCGTGTTGTTCGGCACAATGTGGCCTGGCTTACACAGCACCGAGAACAGGATGCGTTCCGCGGCCCGCCCCTGGTGCGTCGGGATCACATGCTGGAACCCCGTCAGGTCTTCCACGGTGCTCTTCAGGCGGAAATAACTTGCGCTGCCCGCGTACGATTCGTCGCCGCGCATGATGGCGGCCCACTGCGCCGTGGACATGGCCGAGGTGCCCGAGTCCGTTAACAGGTCGATGAGGATGTCGTCGGCACGCAGCAGGAAAAGGTTGTAACCGGCCTCTTCCAGGTAGTTGGCGCGCTCCTCGGGAGTGGTTCTCCGCAAAGGCTCCACGCTCTTGATTCGAAACGGTTCGATGATGGTCTGCATTCGATTCCGCCCTCAGTGTATCGCCATGAAGGGGAGGGCAAAAAAAGGGCGGTCGTCGGAGGAGGAGCGACCGCCCTAACGAGAGAACCAGCCAGCGGGCTGCCGAGTGAGCAACTCGCCTTTGGGGGGTGTGCCGGCTCTCTACACCCGGTTAGATTCCGCACGCTCGCTGTTGGTTTCCAAACCGTTACAGGCGGGGCGGCCTTCGCGAATCGCTACACTGGGAGGATACTCAGGTCTTCGATGCGTACTCCGATCCTCCTCCTCTTCGCCTCTCTCGCCCTCTGCGCGCAAAGCTCGGCGCCTCTCCGTGAGACTTACACCAAGTATGAGTTCAAGGTCCCCATGCGGGACGGCAAGCGCCTCCACACCGCGGTGTATGTGCCGAAGGACGCCTCCCGCACCTATCCATTCCTGATGCAGCGAACTCCTTATAGCTGTTCGCCTTACGGGGTCGAAAATTATCCGGAACGGCTGGGGCCGGGCGAGCAGTTTGTTAAGTCCGGCTACATCTTTGTCTGCCAGGATGTGCGCGGCCGCTATGAGAGTGAGGGCGTCTTCCTCGAGATGCGTCCGCACGGCGGCACCTTGAGTGAAAGTACCGATACCTACGACACCGTCGAGTGGCTGCTGAAGAACGTAAAGGGCAATAACGGCAAGGCCGGCATCCTTGGAATCTCCTATCCCGGCTTCTACGCCGCCGCGGCCATTCCTGGAGCGCATCCCGCACTGGTTGCCGCCTCACCGCAGGCTCCCATGATTGACCTCTTCCGCGGCGACGATTCGTTCCACAACGGCGCGTTCATGCTCGCCGCCAACTTCGGTTTCTACCGCTTCTTTTACGAGCACAAGCAGCCCCAGCGCCCTGCCGCCGAACGCAACGCCGGCTTCCAGTTCGGCACCTCAGACCACTACGCCTACTACCTCGGTCTCGGCCCCCTGGCCAATAGCAACGAAAAGTACTTCCGCTTCGAGAACCCCTACTGGACCGCGAACCTGAAGCACACGTCCTACGACGAGTTCTGGAAGTCCCGCAGCCTGGAGCCCCACATCCACGACACCACGCCCGCCATCCTCGCCGTGGGCGGCTGGTTCGATGCAGAGGATCTGCAGGGACCGCTCCGCCTGGCCCGTGCCGCTTCGGCCCATCAGCCCAAAGCGCCCGTGACCCTCGTCATGGGCCCCTGGGTCCACGGTGGCTGGGCGCGCGGCGACGGTTCCTCCCTCGGCCCGGTGCGCTTCGACGTCAAAACCGGCGAGTTCTTCCGCGAAAAGATCCAGTTTCCGTTCTTCGAATTTTTCCTGAAGGGAAAGGGAGAATGGAAGCCGCCCGCCGCCTGGGCCTTTGCCACGGGAAGTAATGAATGGCATAGCTTCGACGTCTGGCCGCCGCGGGGCGCCGAGAAGAAAACACTGTACTTCCAGGCCGGCGGCAAGCTCGGTTTCGAAGCGCCGTCCGACGCGGCGGCCTTCGACTCCTACCTCAGCGACCCGGCGAAACCAGTGCCTTTCACCAGTTTCGTTGCGCCGGGCGTCCCGCAGACGTACATGGTGGACGACCAGCGGCACGCCTCCTCGCGTCCGGATGTCCTCACCTACCAGACTGAGCCGCTGGAAGAGGCCCTCACCATCGGTGGGCCCCTCAACGTTCACCTCTTTGCCTCCACCTCCGGCACCGATTCCGATTTCGTCGTCAAGTTGATCGACGTCTATCCCTCCGACGCCCCCGATCCCTCCCCCAATCCCACTAACATCCGTATGGGTGGATATCAGCAATTGATCCGCGGAGAACCCTTCCGCGGACGGTTCTACAAGTCCATGGAGAAGCCCGAAGCGCTACCGGCCAACCAGTTCGTCAAGATTGAGTACGTGATGCCGGACATCCTGCACACGTTCAAGCGCGGCCACCGCATCATGGTGCAGGTGCAGAGCTCCTGGTTCCCGTTGGTCGACCGCAATCCCCAGAAGTTCGTGCCCAGCATCCCGGACGCGCGCGCGGACGACTTCATCAAGGCGACCCAGCGCATTGCGCGGCAGGCAGCCATGGCCAGCGGTTTGGATGTGCTTGTGGTTCGCTGACGCCGGCTAGGAATTCAGGATGCGCTTCAGGTCGGCTTTGGCCGGCTCGTAGTCGGTCTGGATCCGGAGCGCCGCCCGCAACTCCCTGATCGCGTCCGCCTTACGGCCCTCTTTGATATACAGATTGGCCAGCACCCAGCGCGCTTCGGCGTGCGAAGGTTGGCGGCCCTCGGCCGGCTGGCTCAGATACTTCGTGAGATACCGCTCGGCCCGGCGGAAGTCCTGCCCGATTTCCATCAGCGCCCGCGCGGCAGACTCATACGGGCTCAGGTCGTCCGGTACGGCCTTCTCGGCGCGTGCCAGAACATTCTCCAGGTCGGCCCACCGCTGCTGTGTGGCGTACACGTGAGCCAGCGTCTCATATCCGGCGGAAGCCGAGGGATCGACGGCGATGGCTTCGTTTGCTGCTTTCTCGGCCAGGTCCAGCCGTTTGTTCGTGGCCGTACAGCAGTAGAAGCGCGCCAGGGAAGCCCGTGCGCGGTAGAAGCCCGGGTCGGCCTGCACCGCCTTCCGCAGCCAGTTCTCCGTGACTGCATCCTGACCCTGGTCCTGCAGCAGGCGCGCATGCGCCAGATAGCCCCACACCGGCGCGATCGCCGTAATCTGGTCTGCGATGCGAACCGCCTGCTTCCGGTCGCCGCCCGCAATGCCCGGCGCCTTCCAGCTGAACATCATCTCCACCAGCTTTGTGTCGACGTTCTTTGGATCCAGCGCCAGCGCCGTTTCGATCGCCTTCTTCATCCTCCGCACGTAGGCATAACCCTTGAGAGGATTCGACTTGTCGGCCATCATGGCGCACGCTTCGGCCAGCTGGCCCTGGAACGCGGCGCTCTTCGGATTCAGCGCCACGGCTCGCTCAGCCGCCGCCAGCGCGCCTTCCATATCGTTGAAATTGATGAGGATCTTCGCCATCCAGGCATGCGCCTGGGCATCGTTGGCGTTGGTCCGCAATTGCGCTTCGACGACGGTCCTGGCCCGTTTGAAGTGACCCAGTTCCAGCAGCGCCTCGACTTGCGCGGGCGTCTCCGCCCGGACGGGCAGTGCGCCCAGGCACACAAGGAGCACGATGATTGATCGGAAATTTGACCCCACCGTCCCCTATTGTATCGCGGAGTCCACTCTTCCCCGGTCTCTGTTGGAGTGGCGCCTGGATAAGCGCTACTTCTCCTCCGTCTCCGTCCAACTCTGGCGCGCGGAGACTAGCGCGTCGAGTACTTCATCGCCCACCCGCGCACTCTCTTCCAGAAACCGCAATCCCTCCAGGAGCCAACCCGCCAGATCAGGGTCCTGCAGGCTGTAGTTCACATGCCGACCGTCCCGCCGCTCCTTCACAATCCGGTGCGCCCTCAGCAGGGCCAAATGCTGCGAAACGGTGGAGTGGCTGGTCCCCAGAATCGTCTGGAGCGAGTTCACATCCAGTTCCTTTTCACGGAGTTCCACCACAATCCTCAATCGCTGAGGATGCGACATCACGCCCAGAAACTCAGCCATCTCTTTGGCGATCATCGACCTTGCCGGCATTCTGATCTGCGCCTCCAGCTACCTCTTCAGATGTACTACAGTTCCAACAGATCCATATATTCAAATATACAAACATTTTGAAACTTGGATCTTTCGACAGGCATCTTTCTGTCGTAACCCCATGCATCAACTGCAAACCACAACCCCGCCCTTTCACCGGCTCCGCTCGATGTTACGGCTCGAATCCCGGGAACTCTGGGTCACGGTCGTCTACTCCGCCTCGATTGGACTGATTTCGCTCGCCGTGCCTGTTGCCGTGCAGGCTGTGGTCAACACTGTCGCCTTTGGAACACTGATTCAGCCCCTGGTTGTGCTCACCCTGCTCGCCTTCGGCGCACTCTGCTTCTCGGTCGTGCTTCATGCCGGCAGGATGTGGGTGGTGGAACTCATCCAACGCCGCGTCTTTGTGCGCCTGGCCGGGGAAGTGACCAGCAAGCTCGTGCACGTGGCTCCGGCGGCGCTCCAGACCCATCACGGGCCTGAACTGGTCAACCGGTTCCTCGACGTGGTCACAGTACAGAAGGCAGGCGCCAGTCTCCTCATCGACGGCCTGTCCGTCCTGATGCAGTCCGTCATTGGCATGATACTGCTGGCTGTCTACCATCCCTGGTTGCTGGCCTTCGACGTCCTCCTGCTGGCTGCCATCGGCTTCATCCTGTTTCCCCTGGGTTCCGGGGCCGTGGCGACAAGCATGAAGGAATCCAAGGCGAAGTACGCGCTCGTGGCCTGGATGGAAGAGGTGGCCCGCCACCCCTTGGGCTTCAAAACACGCGCGGGCGAAACCCTCGCCATCGGTCGAACCAATGACCTGGTCGTCCAGTACCTGGGCTACCGCGGCGCGCACTTCCGCATCCTCATGCGCCAGGTCACCGGCTCCTTTGTGCTGCAAGCTATTGCCAGTGCCGCCTTGCTGGGTGTCGGCGGCTGGTTGGTGATTCAGCGTCAACTCACGCTGGGGCAACTGGTCGCGGCTGAAATCGTTGTGGCCCTGGTCGTCAGCGGCTTTACCAAGTTCGGAAAACACCTGGAAAGCTTCTACGATCTGATGGCGGCGGTCGACAAATTGGGCTACCTGACAGACCTGCCCGTGGAGCGCGCCGGTGGCGCGTTACTCCCGAGGTCCGCCAAACCGGCCGAACTGCGGATCGCCGGTATCCAGATCCCGGCCGGCGAACGGGTTGCTCTGACGGGACAGACCGGCTCGGGCAAAAGCACCCTGGTCGATACCTTCTACGGCATGTCGACCGTCGCCACGCAGCGCGTGGAGATCGATGGCCTCGACCTTCGGGAGATCCAACTCGGTGATCTGCGATCGCAGGTTGCGCTGGTGCGGATGCCGGAGATCTTTGAGGGCAGCATACTGGAGAACCTGCGTTTAGGAAACGAGCAACTGTCCGTGCTGGAAGCGCGGCGCGTCCTCGACGCCGTTGGCCTGCTTGAGCGCGTGACCGCTTTCCCGCAGGGACTGGAGACGACGCTCTCGACTGGGGGCGCCCCCCTGTCCCACGGGCAGCGTATTCAACTCGAACTCGCCCGGGCCCTCGCTCAGCAGCCGAGGCTGCTCATCCTTGACGAATGCCTCGATCGCCTGGATGACCTGCCCCAGCGCGGCGAACTGCTGGATTTCCTCTTCCGCAAAGACGCTCCGTGGACGATCGTGGCCGTCACTCAGAGCCCGGAGATCATCCAGCGCTGCGGCCGGCAGTTGAACGTTCGGGAACACATCGTTTCGGAGGTGGCGTGATGAACACTCTGGCTGCAATGGAACTTGTAGCGACGCCGCGCATCGTCAGGACGCTCGCGGTGATCCTCGTTGTGATGTTTGTGATCACGGCCGTGGCCCTGGTGTTCACGCCCTGGCAACAGAGCGTCTCCGGCCTGGGACAGGTCTCCGCCTTCAGTCCTCTGGAGCGCACTCAGGTCCTGAGCGCGCCGGTGGAAGGGCGCGTGTTGCGCTGGCATGTGAGTGAAGGATCCAGGGTTAAGAAGGGCGCATTGATTGTGGAACTCGCCGACAATGACCCTCAACTGCTGGATCGCATCCGGAATGAGCGGACCGCGGTGGACGACCGGAGGGGCAATGCGGAGGGCCGCGTCTCGGCCCACCTTCTGCGCATCGGAAGGCTGGAAGAATCCAGGGCCAGCGCCATTTCCGCCGCCCAGAACCGGGTCACGATGGCGGAAGAGCGCATCGGGCAGGCGCGGCAGGCGCTGACTGCGGCGCAGGAGCGATTGACCGCTGCCAAGCTGAATTTCGACCGGCACGGCGGCCTGCTGAAATCCGGGCTTGCCAGTCAACGGGCATTGGAACTGGCTCGGCAGGAGTCGGCTACGGCAGAGGCGGAAGTTCGCAGGTCGGAAGCCGCCCTGAATGCGGCGCAGAGCGAGAAGCGCGCCCTGGATGACGACTTGCGCAAGGTGCAAGCCGATGCGGAGGCGGCCATCGAGGCCGAGCGGGCGAGCATGCAACTGGCTCGTGGCGAGGTTGCCAACATCCGTGCGGAACTGCAGCGCATTGATGTCCGCGTGGCCCGGCAGCAGACACAGACGGTGGTTGCCCCCCGTGATGGAACTGTCCTGCGGCTCCTGGCCCAGCCCGACAGCGTAGTCTTCAAGGCTGGTGAGCCCGTCGCCCAGTTTGTCCCCGACGTGGTGGAGCCCACCGTCGAACTCTGGCTGAGCGGTGTCGACCTGCCTCTCGTCCAGTCCGGCGATGCCGTACGCCTCCAGTTCAATGGCTGGCCCGCCATTCAGTTTGTCGGCTGGCCCTCAGTGGCCGTCGGCACCTTTGGCGGCCGCGTCCGCCTGGTGGATTCCACCGGCAACAAGGAGGGAAAGTTCCGGATTCTCGTGTCTCCCGATCCCACGGATGACCCCTGGCCATCCGCCAACTACCTGCGCCAGGGCGTCCAGGCCAAAGGCTGGGTTCTGTTGAGGCAGGTGCCCCTGGGTTGGGAGATGTGGCGCCGGCTGAATGGCTTCCCTCCCGTGATCGCCGAAAACGAACCCGGTGCCGGTGTGTCTGGATCCAAGGAGAAAAAGCAGTGAATCGACTGGTTTTGATCGTGCTGTTGCTTTGCTCCGCCCGGAGCCTACCGGCCCAGTCCAGCTGGCTACGGTTGGAAGATGTCCTGCAATCCGTGACAGAGCAGTATCCGCCTCTGCTCGCGGCCCTGCGGGATCGGGTGATTGCCGATGGTGATGTCAGCATCGCCGAAGGCAGGTTCGACCTGAATTTAAAGGGCGGTTTCGAGGGCGACTATCTCACTTACTACCGGAACGACCTCTACCGGCTGGGCTTCGAACAGCCGCTTGAGTTTCAAGGCATGAGCCTCCAGGGCGGCTATGGTCTCGGCCGTGGCTCCTTTGCCGCCTACGATGGAAAACTCCAGACCGATTCGGCCGGCGAATACAAGATGGGGCTCAAGATGCCGCTGCTGCGCGATCGCACCATCGACGCCAGGCGCGCTGACCTGCGCAAGGCGGTGTTGGGCCGCCGCATCGCGGATCTTGGCGTGGCTCAACAGCGCCTGGCCATCATCCAACTGGCCACGCGCCGCTACTACGACTGGGTGGCGGTCGGCATCCGGCATCGCATCACCCGCGAGGTCCTGCTCGCTGCGGAACAGCGCGACAAACAGCTCAAAGAGGCGGCCAGCCTCGGCCAGATCCCGCAGATTGATGTCACCGACAACCAGCGCGCGATCCTCACCCGCCGCGCGCTCTGGATTGAAGCCCAGAGAGGACTGGAAGCGGCCTCCATTGAACTCTCGCTGTTCTGGCGCAATCAGAATGGCGAACCTGTGCTGCCTCAGCCGCACCAGCTCCCGCCCTCGTTTCCTGCGGCGGTCGAAGTGAACGAGAGCCGTCTCCTGGAAGACATCGAACGCGCCTTGCTGCTCCGGCCCGACGCGAAACGGATCGAGGTCCAGAAAGGGCAGGTGGATATCGACCGCAAGCTTGCTCGCAATCAGAAACTGCCTGGCGTCGACTTCAGCGTCAATTACACGCGTGAATCCGGCGAGCGCCTCGTCCGGCGCGGTACGGACGAACTCGCGGCGAGCCTGACCTTCGATCTTCCGTTCCAGCGGAGAGCGGCGAAAGGCCGGGAATCCGTCGCCACGGCGAAATGGGAACAACTGGACCTCCGCGAACGCTTTACCCGCGACCAGATCGCGGCGGAGGTGCGCGATGCCCACTCTGCCCTTCGCGCGGCTTACCAGAAGGCTAAAGTGCTCCGCGAGGAGTTGGAGGTGGCCCGCGAACTGGAGGCGGCGGAACGGGTGCGCTTCGACCTCGGGGAAGGCACGCTGTTCCTGGTGAATCTCCGGGAGCAGACCACGCTGGACACTGCCCTCCGTGAAGTGGCGGCTACCAATGATTACTTCCGCGCCCGGGCTCAGTACGAGTTCGCACTGGGCGGCAGAATGGAGGGGAACTGATGTAGCGGTTCGAGATCTGCTTTCCATCGTCCGTCCGACTCGCCTTCCATCACCTGACCGCCCGCAGTCTCTGCTGAGGCGGGGTTTCGCCCGGCTTGCAATAAATGTATACTTTGGCCGAGTAGAAGACCTGAATAGGTGATTTGGGAGGTCAAGAAGGACATGCGAGTTGGTATCAGGATGAGAATCGGGATGGTCTGCGGCGTGGCGTTGTTCCTCGCGGGCTGCGCGGAGAACAAAGGCCCCGAACCTCCCAAGCCGGGGAGCCCCGCTTTCAAATGGAACTCCGCCAGGGAGTCCTACAAGAAGGGTGAATACATCAAGGTGAGCGGGGTCCTGGTCGAACTCGCCGAGAAGAAGGGTGAGTTTACAGAGCAGGCCCGTCCCTGGGCGATGGTGATGACCGGCGGCATGTCCAATGCCTATATGGAACTGGCCGATAAGTTTGCCGAGGGCACCAAGAAGACACGCGGCGATGCGGTGCCTTTCCGCCGGTACAACAACGAGTACAAAGGCAAGGCCTCTGCCGCGGCCATGCAGTTTGTCGAACTCGCGCGAGCCTACGTCGCCGAGAGCAAAGCGGCAGACGCCAGGTTGGTCTTTGAGATGCCCGAATCGTCAGCAGCCGAGCCTGGCCAGTACAAGAAAATCTCCACCGGTCTGATGGTGCCCGCCGCCGAAATCGCCGGTGTTGAGCAGGATGTCGTTCGCCGGGAAATCGCCAATCAGGCCAGTATTGCTCTCGGTGCCCCGAAGGATCCGGCCAAGGCCCGGGCCGCCTACAAAGACGGAACCGCCACCGCCGCCGGCCAGGCCTTCCTCTACATGACCGCCAAGCAGCTCTGGAATGTGGGCGAGATGTTCGGCCCGAAGAAGCTGAACCAACCTGCCCGCTTCACTCACGCCGCCTACGACGCGGCCACCCAGGCGCTGGGTCTCGTGAAGGGCAATAAGGACGCCGACGCTCTGCTCAAGAAGATTGCCGAGGCCGACAAGAAGCTCCCCAAGGAGTAACGCCACCCCAGTAAAATAGCCGCATGAGCCGCCTGGGCCCGAATCTCGGATTGGACCTGCGGGTGGCCATGCGGCGCATTCGCGCCTCGCCGGGCCGCTCTCTCCTCATCGTCATCCTGCTGGCCCTCGGCATTGCGCTGAACAGCACAGTTTTCGCCCTCTTTCACGCGCTCATCCTTCGTCCGTTGCCCGTTCAGAACCCCTCGGGACTCTACGTTCTTACCCAGGATGTTCTCAATCTGGGACCACGCAGCGAACAGCCCTACTCTGTTCTCGAGGCCCTTCAGAGGCGCGGCGCGAGTTTCTCCCAGGTCGCCGGATATGCTGAGTACGACACCGCTTGCCGTACGCCCGTCGGTCCGGCCCGCGTTCGGGCTCACGTCGTGACCGGCAACTTCTTCGCCGTGCTGGGAACAAAGCCCCTGCTGGGGCGCGTGCTCAATCCGCAGGATGACACGGAGGGCGCCGCCGGGGTGCCCGTGGTGTTCAGCTACCCCTTCTGGCGCAGCCATTTTGGCTCAGATCCCTCTGTGATCGGCCGTCCGGTCACTATCAACGAGCGCCCCTTCACCGTAGTCGGCGTGCTGCGCGAGCACGACAACGGAGTGCAGGTGGAAACCACCCCGGATCTCCGTGTCCCGCTCCGCGCCGTTGCCCTCCTCGCCTCGGATCCGGACTACACCTCGTACCGCAAACTCGACTTCACTCCCTTTGTCCGGCTGAAGGCGGGCGTCTCGCCAGCCGCTGCCCGCGACGAGGCCTACAGTCTGCTCGATGCCACCCTGGCGGAGGAAGCCGCCAAATCCGGGGAGCCTGCCTACTGGCGGGAACGGCCCTTCCGCCTGGAATCCCTCGAAACCGGCATCTCGCTGTTGCGGCCCAGGCTGAAGAGCGGTCTGCTTCTCCTGATGTGTGGTGTGGCCGCCCTGCTGCTCATCATCTGCGCCAATGCCGGCGGCCTGCTGCTGGCTGCCAGCTATGCCCGCCGCGGCGAGATCGCGGTCCGGCTGGCCTTGGGCGCCACCGCCCGGCGTATCATCACCCAGTTTCTGACGGAGAGCCTGCTGCTCACGGGCTTGGGCTGCGCCGCTGGCCTTATCCTCGCGCTGCTCGCGACGCCCCTGCTGGCGCGCGCTCTTCCACCCCTACGCGACCTCTCGGCCGCCACTCTGACGGTTTCCCTGGATCTCCGGCTGTCGCCGCCGGTCCTGGCCCTCTCCATCGCCCTTTGTCTGCTGTCTTCGCTCATGGCCGCCCTACCCGCCGCCCTCCAGTCGTCCGGAGTTGACCTGCATACTGCACTGCGCTCTGTCCGCACCACCCGCCGCCAGCATCTGCGGTGGGTGCTCGTCGTGTTCCAGGCCGCGCTTTGCACGCTGCTCCTTGGTGGCGCCGGCCTCCTCACCGCCACTCTCCGCAACCTGCGCGGCATCCAGCCCGGCTTCGATGCCGCGCGCGTCGTCACCTTCACCCTCGACCCGTCCATGGCGGGCTATACCCCGGAGCAAAGCGGCGTGCTGCGGGCCCGGCTTCTCCAGGAGGTGAAGCAACTCCAAGGTGTCGCGGCAGCTGGCTTTGCTTCCCGCGGCCTCATGCGGGGCACAGGGATCAAGATGACAGTCGGGCGGGCGGGCCATCGCGTCACTCGCTCCGAGTTTCTCAATTCCAGTCTCAACAGCATCTCGGAGGGCTACTTCGAGGCCATGGGCATGAGAGTCGTGGCCGGCCGCGATTACCAGCCGTCGGACAAGGAGCCGAACGGAGCCGAACCGGCCGTCGTCAATCAGGCCTTCGTCCGGCGTTTCTTCCCTGGGGAGGATCCGATCGGGAAGTTCTTTGGCAGCGGCCTGGATACCGTCGCCAAACCCGAGCGCCGGATCATCGGCGTCGTCAACGATGCGAAATATCGCTCTTTGCGCGAGCCCGTACCGCCCACTATCTATGGCTACGCGCCGGTCCAATTTAAGTGGGGCGGCTCGTTTGTCCTGCATGTCCGCACTCTCGGCCCTCCCGCCGAGGCGATCGAACCGGTCCGGCTGGTCCTAGCGCGGCTGGAGCCGCGGCTGCCTTTCTATGAGATCCACACCCTGCGCGGCGAAGTCGACGACTCACTCTGGGCCGAAAGGGTCCTGGCCTGGCTCTCCTCCGCATTCGGCATCGGGGCCATGGCCCTGGTGCTGATGGGGATCTATGCCACCCTCGCCTTTGCCGTTGCCCAGGCTCGACGCGAGGTTGGCATTCGTACCGCGCTGGGCGCCCAACCGGCCGACATCTTCTGGCTCCTCTCCGCCCGGCCGCTGCTGTTTGTCATCGCCGGCGCCGCCCTTGGTGCCGCTTCGTTCCTGGCGGCTTCTCCTTACTTTCACAGTCTTGTATATGGGCTGCCCACGGTGAATCCAACGGCCCTCGCTGTCCCCGTTCTCCTCGTGTCCGGCGCATCCGCGGCCGCCACCTGGATCGCGGTCCGGGCCGCGCTTTCTACCGCTCCCGCCGCCGTGTTGCGTGAGGAGTAGTATCTATCGATACGCGTCCAGAATGGAAGCTGTTTCGATTGTTTAGTCCTTTCATATACTTGGCTAGTTTGTAACGTATTAGATTTGATTATTGTGTCAGCCTCTTGACACTTCTTTGCATTCCCACACCATTGCCACCTGCATTTCAGGGTGATAACATCGCCCCAGCTGAATGCTTCACAGGGGTAAGCCCCCGAGCGCACAAATGACCGTGGAGCGACGTGTGTGTGGGCCTGCTTACTCCCTGGGAAGCTTGCCGTCATTGGGAGTTAACAATGAAAAAACACAAACTTCCCGTATCCAACCATTCCGGCTTACTGGCTGCTGCGCTGCTTGTTCTGGCAGCCACGATGCCTGCACCGCTCGTGGGTCAGGGACTCACGGGCCAATTGTCTGGAACCATCCTTGACGCAAGCGGAGGCAGTGTTGCCGATGCCGAAGTCACAATCGCCAACGCCCTAACCGGGCAGACCCGCACGGCCCAGTCGAGCGCGGAAGGCTACTATCTCTTTACTGAACTACTGCCCGGTACCTATTCGCTTCGCGTCAACGCGAAGGGCTTCAAAAAGTACGAACAGTCGAAGATCTCCATTACGGCCACGGAACGCGTGAATCTGCAGCCCATCTCTCTCGAAGTGGGTGCTCTTACCGACACTGTCACGGTCACCGCGGAAGCGGCCCGCCTCCAGACCGAGAGCGCCGAACGCTCCGGTCTCATCTCCTCTCGCCAGATGGCCGAACTGCCTCTGAAGGGCCGTTCGTACATGGGCACGGCCAAGCTGTTGCCCGGTGTCATCGATACGGCCAACCGCGAATCTCCCGGCTGGAACGACCTCACTGGCATCAACATCAACGGCACCCGCGCAGGCTCCATCAACCTGACGCTCGATGGCGTCTCCAGTCTCGACACCGGTTCACTCACCGGGCCGTATCTCGCGCCCAGCATTGACGCCGTGGGCGAAGTGAAGGTCCTGCTCAGCAACTACCAGGCGGAGTATGGCCGCAGCTCCGGCGCCACGATTCTTACCGTGATCAAGAGCGGCACACGCGATTTTCACGGCAGCGCGTATTATTTCCTCCGCAATGAAGCGCTGAACGCCAACGAATGGCTGAATAATAAGAGCGGACTTCCTCGTCCGCGCTACCGGTACAACTATCCCGGCTACACCCTGGGCGGCCCTGTGCTCCTGCCCGGAACCAAGTTCAATCGCAACCGCGACAAGCTGTTCTTCTTCTGGTCGCAGGAGTTCCTGCCGATTCAGGCCCCTTCCAGCACACAGACTCAAACCTTCCCCTCCGCCTTGGAACGTAGCGGCGATTTCTCGCAGTCGTACGACACCAACAACACCCTGATCCCGATCCGGGATCCTTACAACAACAACGCGGCATTCCCGAACAACACCATCCCATCCAGCCGCATCGACGCCAACGGGCAGAAGCTGCTCAGCATCTTCCCGCTGCCCAATACCAAGGGGCCGAGCAACACTTATAACTGGACAGGCGTTAGCGTGAACAAGCAGCCGCGTCGCGACTCCATTCTCCGCTCCGATTACAACATCACCTCCAACACCACCTTCTACGTCCGCCTGATTCAGGACTTCCAGGCCGTCCGGGGCGAGTACGGACTCTCCGTCGGGCTCGGTGGCAACAATGGCTGGCCCCAGTTGCCTATCTCTTACGAGATCCACAGCGCCGGCGCCGTTGCCACGCTGATCCATACTTTCAACCCGACCATGGTCAACGAATTCACCTTCGGCGTGAACCGCGCCAAGCAGACCGTCGACGCCCTCACTCAGGACCGCCTCGACGCAAACGTACGGAGCAAGATCGGCCTTTCATTAGGTCAGTTCTATCCCGCGGCCAATCCGTTGGGCCTCATCCCCAATGCCACGTTCTCCGGCGTCACCGGCGCCGCCTCGCTCTCCATTGAGGGCCGCTATCCCTTCTTCGGCACCAACAACATCTGGAACTACTCCGACAACCTGTCGAAGATCTGGGGCAAGCACAATTTCAAGATGGGCGTCTATCTCGAGCGCACTACGCGCAACGCCGCCCGCTCCACCACCTTCAACGGTTCTCTCGCCTTCAACCGCGACGTCAACAATCCTTACGACACAAACCACCCTTACGCCAACGCGATCCTGGGTGTCGTGGATTCCTATTCTGAATCCAGCGGCCATCCCTCCGCGCACGGCCGGTTCTTCAACGCCGAGTGGTACGTGCAGGACAGCTGGAAGGTGAACCGCCGCCTCGCCGTCGATGCCGGCGTCCGCTTCTATTCCATCCAGCCCAGCTACAGCGCCAACGACACCCTGGCCATCTTCGACGCCGGCGCCTACAGCCGCTCCGGTCAACCGCCTCTGCTGGCGCCCTACATCGACCCTGTCTCCAAGACCCGCATGGCTCGTGATCCTTCCACCGGCACGCTCTACCCGGCGGTTAAAATTGGAGCCTTCTCTCCGGCCAACGGCACACCCTATCAGGGCATGACCACTTATCAGGAGAAGGTGCTCAACTCCCCGTCCGTCCAGGTCGCGCCGCGCGTCGGCATCGCCTGGGATGTCTTTGGCAATGGCAAAACCGCCATCCGGTCCGGCTTCGGCATCTTCTACGACCGGTTCAACGACGACCAGGTTCTCCAACTCGTGCAGATGCCTCCGCTGGTCACCACCGGCACGGCAAACTACACCACGCTGGCCAGCCTGACTTCCTCCACCACCGGCACCACCATAGGGCCGGCCTCCGTCTATGGATTCCAGCGGAGCTACAGCCCGCCGGCGGTCTACAACTGGAGCTTTGGCGTCCAGCAGAGCATCGGCTTCGGCACCGTTCTCGACGTCGCCTATGTCGGCAACACCCAGAAACACCTGCTGGTCTATCGCGACCTGAATGCCACTCCCTACGGCACGAATTCGCTTCCTTCCAGCATCGACTCCACGACGGGCACCGCGCTGCCGGCCAACTTCCTGCGTCCCTACCTCGGCTACTCCAACATCAACTACCTGGAGTTCTCCGGCTATGGCAACTACAACGCGATGCAGGTACAGCTCACCAAGCGCTTCTCTGACCGGTTCACTTACCACATGGCCTACTCCTGGTCAAAAGCTCTCGACCTCGTCGACGGCCAGGGTGGCGCGCTCAATCCCATCCTCAACTACCGCATGCGCAACTACGGTCTGGCCGGCTTCGATCGCCGCCACACCCTCATGCTGAACTACACCTACAACCTGCCCGACTTCAGCAAGAACTGGGACAACAAGTTCAGCCGTGTCGCACTGGACGGCTGGGAAATCTCTGGTGTCAGCCAGTTCAACACCGGCTCCCCCGCCGGCGTCGGCTACTCCCTTTCTTACTCCGCGGACCTCACCGGGGCCTCGGGGAATGGTGTCGACAGCCGCATTGTGACGGTGGGCGACCCCTACGCTGCCGCGCCCAGCGGCCAGGCCTTCAACGTGAATGCCTTCAAACCGCCCACGGCTGCTTACTCGGTCAACGGGATCGGCACCGCGGCCAAGACCAATGTGACGAATCCCGGACTGAACAACTGGGACATCTCGCTCTTCAAGAACTTCAAGCTGGGCGCCCGTGAAGGCCGCAGCATGCAGTTCCGGTTCGAGACGTACAACACCTTCAATCACACCCAGTACAGCAGCATGGACACCACTGCGCGGTTCAACGCAGCGGGCGACCAGATCAATGCCAACTTCGGACGCTACACCAACGCTGCTCTTTCGCGACGCATGGTGCTCGGTCTGAAGTTCTACTTCTAACCGCTGGTGGCTCGACCCAGCCGGTCGAGTCCAATTCTTGGATCCAAGGCCGGTCCGCCTCTCACACGAGGTGGGCCGGCCTTTTCGCTGGCAGGGGCACGATGCCTGATAGCCTAATGAAATGACGGCGAGGGGAGGCCACGCTCACAATTCGAACGCCAGCCTGCCTGTTTCGAAGGAAGCCGTGTTCCGAACCCCGCGCACTCGGCCATCCCGGAATGCCTCAAAGGCTGCCACGGCTCACCTCTCCCGCCGGATCCTCCGCCTCTTCGCCCTCCTGGTTACCGCCCTCGCCCTGCACGCCCAGCACGGCGCCCCTGTAGGGGCCATCCAAGGCACAGTCTCCGATGCGAGCGGAGCCCCGGTGCCGGCGGCCCGGGTCACGGCCCGCGATGCCGCGCGCGGCTTCAGGCGCATGGCCGAGACCAATTGGGAAGGCCGTTTCTCGCTGGACGCCGTGCCGCCCGGAGAATGGACCCTTCACGTCGAGCACGATGGCTTCTCCCCTCTCGACACGGCCACCTTTCCGCTCTCCATCGGACAGGTCCTCATCCAGCGCCTGACACTCTCCCTGAAAGACGTAGCTACCACGGTCGACGTCAACGAACAGCCCGAAGCCCTGGAAGCCGCGGCGACTACCGCCAGCCTTGCGCTGGGTGGAGATCGCATCGAGGAGGCGCCCGCGCTGGGCCGCAACTACCTCGGCTTCGTTGCCCTCGTGCCCGGCCTCACCCAGACCGCCACCGGCGGCCAGCAGCGGTCCATGACCGGCATCCGCAGCCCGCTCGCCGACAGCGGCTTCAGCTTCTCCGGAGTCCGCGCCCGCAGCAACGGCATGACCATTGACGGTCTCGACAACCGCGACGAAACCACCGGCGGTAACCGCGTCGCCGTTGGCCTTGAAATGGTGCAGGAGTTCCGCGTCGCCGGTGTCAGCGCCGGAGCTGAATTCGGCGGTGCGGCCGGCGGGCTCATCAATGTGATCACCCGCACCGGGGTCAACCAGTGGCATGGCGACGCCACCTGGTTCTTCCAGAATGAGCTTCTGAACGCCCGCAAGACCGAGGTCGATTCCGTGGGCCGGCCTCGTTTCCGCCGTCGGCAGCCCGGAGCCTCCGTGATGGGCCCCCTTCGAAAGGACCGCACTTTCTGGGCGGTTGCCGCGGAACTGGAGGAGGAGTCCGCTCAGGAGTGGTCCGAAACCCCCTCGTGGGCCGTCGACCGCATCAATCGCGTTCTGGCTCAGGCCGGCTCGGTCTTCTCCGGACTCTACCCCACGTCACAGCGCGGGCTCGACCTGACGTTCAAACTCAACCATCAGGCGACTGAGCGGGACGCCCTGGCTCTCCGCTACGCGTGGTCCCACGGCCGCGCCCTCGGTGATGTCCAGGGTCCTGAGAACTTCCTGGATCGCTCCGCCGCCGGGAACAGCCTCACCGCCGATCACTCCCTCGCCGCCACCTGGCTGCGCGTCATCACGCCAGCCATGGTCAACGAACTCCGTGCGCAATATGGCCGCCGCGAACAGCGGCTCTGGCCGAATAGCACAGGACCTCTCGTGGAAATCCCCGGCATCGTCAGCTTCGGCGAAGCTCCGCGCCTGAACGCAGACCGCCTCGAAACCCACGCCGAATTCGTCGAGCAGTGGAACCTCACCGCCGGCCGGCATCGCCTCAGCGCCGGAGCCAGCGTCCACGCCGTCCACTTCGAGGGCCGCCTGGCAAACCGGTTCGACGGCGTGGAACTTTTCCCCACCTTGGAGGCTTTCGAACAGCGCCTGCCTGCCATGTCATGGATCGTGCGGGGCGACCCGCATACCCGTCTCACCACTGTTCCCATTGGACTCTGGTTGCAGGAGCGCTGGCAGGTGCTCGACCATCTTCTCCTCGAAGCCGGTCTTCGCTACGACAAGCAGCGCCTCCCTTCGGGGCTCCCGGAGCCGCCCGGCAACTGGAGCCCGCGTCTCGGTCTCGCCTGGCGGCCCAGCGTCCGCACGCCCTGGATCCTGCGCGCCGGCTTCGGCCTGTTCACTGACCGCTATCCACTCGCCTATCTCAACGACGTCCTGCAGAAGGGCACCGGCCAGGCAACCGAGTACGTTCGCTACGGACTCGGTCCTGAAGTCGCGGCGCGTTGGGCCGCCTCCGCCGATTTCCCGGCCGCGCGGGCCCGCAAACTGTCCATCGGCTGGGAGCGAGGCTTCGGCTCATCGGCGACTTTCCATGTGGAACTGAACCTCGTCCGGGCCATCCACCTGCCCCGGGTCCGCAACGCAGCCCTCACACTGCCCCCTGTCTACCTGCTGGAACAGACAGCCCGGTCCTCTTACCGCGGCCTGTCGATCTCCTACAACCGGCGCGTCCTCGAAGGCATCACCCTCCTTGCCAGCTTCGATCTCGGCCGGGCCTGGGACGACGCCTCCGACTTCGACGAGCATCCTTCTCAGCCCGCCAACCTGCGGGCCGATTGGGGCCGCAGCCGTCTCTACCAGGCCCGCCGCCTCAGCATCAGTTCCATCTTCGAACTGCCCTTTGGCTCCTGGGTCGGACCGAGGTGGCTTCAGGACGCCCTGGAGGACTGGACCCTCGCCCCAAGCCTGGTTGCGGGCAGTGGCCGGCCCGTCAATGCGCTGCTGACCTACGATCCCGCCGCCACCGGGGCTTATCCTCTTGCGGCGCGGCCCGCCGGCATGATGCGCAACAGCGGCCTGGGTCCGGCCTCCGTCAGCCTCGACGCCCGGCTCATGAAGACCATCCCATTCCACGACAACCGCATGCGGCTCCAGTTCGGGGCGGAAAGCTTCAATCTCCTGAACCACGCCAACGCCGTGCGTCTCAGCGAGGCATATGCCAGCCCTGCCGGCCGGCTAAGCAGTTGGGGGTCCTTGATTGAAAGCGGTCCCCCTCGTCAGGTTCAGTTGTTCATGCAATTCGAGTATTAAGCGCGCCGCGCCTGCTGCCCGGCTGGCCCCTGCGCATGGGCGTCATCGCCCGCCTGCCGGGATTGTGTAGTAGTCGTAGACGATCTTCCACGTGAACTCCGCACCGGGCTCGATGTCCACCTTCACATACGGCTCCACCGAAAGCGGCGCACGAATGGACCACAGGTAGATCCGGGCGATCGGCCGGTCCCCCGTGATTCTCACGCCTGCACCCGCCGCCTGGTTCTCCACGCGAATGTCGTAGTCCTTCGCTTCCGGCCCGTAGCCGCTCACGGGCATTTGTACATGCTCTTCACCCGCCAGGACCTTCGTGTACCGCACCTCGTTCCCACGCACTTCAGCCATAGGCGGAACCTGCGGTGTCTTCACCTCGAATGGGAACCTGACTACGAAATCCGGACCCGGAGGCCGCCGGTCGAGATACAGGAAGTTGTGGTTGTAGACGGCACTCCGGATCGCGGCCCTGCCTGTGTTCTTCAGGCTATGACTCAGCACCATCTGCGGCTGACCCTTGGTCAGCGACACCGTCTTTCTGTACACGTAGCCATAGCCCGTAGCAGGATCTGCCAGCCGCTGCACGAACTCGACGGAACTACCCGTCTTGTTCACCGTCCATTTCCCGCCATCCACAATCCCGTAGAGGTGGAATGAATCATAGGCAGCGGCCTCTGTCTTCCGCAGCACGCCGACGCCGATCTTTACGAACGTCCCGCCCGGCTTCGCCTCGTCATACCCCAGCGGCGTCCGGAACTCCTCCGCCGGGCCGGTCACCGCGGTGCAGGGGCTGGCCGCGATCGCCGCGCCTTCGTACACAAAATCTCGCACCTTCGGGTCCATCCGGTCAAACCACTGCGGATAGTAGTTGTGCCCGGAGTACTGCAAGTCGGAGATGACACCGGACCAGTCGAACCGTGTTCCTCGGTAAAAGCCCGTCCGTCCATCCGGCAGGTGCAACTTGGCGCGGACCAGGCCATTCGAGATCTCCGCTGTCGGTCCCTCCGCCGCCAGGCCCGCATGCGCTGTCAATCCAAGGGCCACTACGCACCACAGACTCTGTTGCATCGCTCATCCTTCCTGCTGGTCAGCACGTCCGGTACGGGCCACTCACGTCCGCAACTCAGTCCCCAATCGTAAATGGCGGCGATATCTGAAACAAGCAGCCGGCGGACTGTTGCTTGCCGATCAGCGCCTCACCCCTGCACCATCCCGGCGGTTCCGCCCTGCTTCGCCTCGCGCCTCCTCTCCGACATCATGTAAATGGCGGGCAGCACCAGCAACGTCAATATCGTGGAAGAGACCAGTCCGCCAATCACCACCGTGGCCAGCGGCCGTTGCACCTCGGCGCCTGCTCCGTGCGAAAACGCCATCGGAACGAACCCCAGGCTCGCCACCAGCGCTGTCATCAGCACCGGGCGCAGCCTCATCCGCGCTCCTTCCTCGACCGCTTCCGCGAGCGGGGTTCCACCCTTGCGCATCTCGATCACATTGGTCAACAGCACGATGCCGTTCAGCACCGCAATTCCAAACAACGCAATGAACCCGACGCCCGCCGAAATGCTGAACGGCATCTGCCGTACATACAGCGCAAGAATGCCGCCCACCGCGGCCAGCGGCACATTCAGCGAAATCAGCAGCGCCGGCACGGCCGATCCGAAGTTGAGATAGAGCAGTACAAAGATCAGCAGCAGGACGATCGGTACTGTCACCGCAAGCCGCCGCGACGCGCTGTCCAGTTGTTCAAACTTCCCGCCCCATTCGATCGAGTACCCCGCCGGTAGCTTCACCTTCGTTCCCACCAGGCGGCTCGCTTCGGAGACAAAACCCGCAAGGTCCCGGCCCCGTACGTTCACCTCCACTGAGATTCTGCGTTGCGCGTTTTCCCGGCTGATCTGCGCGGGACCGTTCTCCTCGAAGACATCGGCCAGTTGGGCCAGCGGGATGAAGTGGCCCTCATTGTCCCCGACCATCAGGTTCCTGATCGCGTCGATACTGCTCCGATGCGCCTGGTCGAAGCGGATCTGCATCAGGAATCGCTTGTTCCCCTCCACCACCTGCCCCACCACTTTGCCGCCAATCGCCTCCACTGTATTCAGCACATCGGCTGCATCCAGGTCATGCCGGGCCAGCACATCCCGCTTGATCCGGATCCGCAGATACGGCAGACCCGCCACGCGCTCTGCCCGCACATCGGCCGCGCCGGGCACCCGCTGCACTACAGAGGCGATCTGGTCCGCCTTCTGGCGCAGGATGTTCAGGTCGTCGCCATACAGCTTCACGGCGATATCGGAGCGCACACCAGCTTCCATCAACTCCTGCATGCGCATCTGAATGGGCTGCGAAAAACTATACCCGGCGCCGGGCGCATGCTCCTCCAGTTTCGCTTTCATGCTGGAGATCAGATCCTCTTTCGTTCGCTGGCGAGGCCACTCGGATGCAGGCTTCAGGAACACATACACGTCGCTCTGGTCGATCGCCATGGGATCCGTGGCCACCTCCGGCCGGCCGGTCCGGCAATAAACCGTCTGCACCTCGGGGAACTCCCTCAGCACGTTCTCGATGATCTCGTTGCCGTGCAGGGATTCCTCGACAGAGATGCCAGGAACCCGGTACATCATGACGACAATTGAACCCTCGTCCAAAGTCGGGATGAACTCCGCGCCCAACTGGGGCACAATCGCGAGTGTCACCACGAAGGCCAAAGCGGCCAGTCCAGCGGTGACCAGCGGAAATCGCAGTGTGCGGCGCAGAAGCGGCCCGTAAGCTGCTCCCGCCTTTCGCATGAGCCAGGTCTCCTTCTCTACAACCCGTTTCCGGAACACATACGAGCTCAGCACCGGCATCACGGCCAGAGCAATCACCAGCGAGGCCGCCAGGGCAAACAGCAGAGTGATCGCCATCGGACGGAACATCTTTCCCTCCACCCCTCGCAGGGTCAGGATGGGGAGGTAGACCAGCACGATGATGAGCACGCCGAAGAACGTCGGCCGCGCCACCTCCTGTGCCGCCCGCCGGATCACGTCCATTGGTTCCTCTCCGGGCTTTCGACCACCCAACCGCCGCAGAATGTTCTCCACCATCACCACAGACCCGTCCACCACCAGGCCAAAGTCGATGGCGCCCAGGCTCATCAGATTCCCTGAAATGTTGGCCTCCACCATTCCTGTAAACGCGGCCAGCATCGACAATGGAATCGCCAGCGAAACCATCACACCGCCCTTGAAACTCCCCAGCAGCAACAGCAGGACCGCCACCACCAGCAACCCACCCTCCAGCAGGTTCCGGCTCACCGTGCCAATCGTGCGGCGCACCAGTTCGGTTCTGTCGTAAAGAGGATCCACCCGTACACCCGGGGGCAGCGATTTCTGGATCGCGGTCAGTTTCTGTTTAACCCGGTCCACCACCACTCGCGAGTTCTCGCCGATGAGCATCATCGCGACACCCACCACGATCTCGCCTTTGCCATCCTGTGTCGCGAAGCCCTGGCGCACCATGGGCGCAAAGCGGACTTCCCCCAGGTTGCTGACCAGAATCGGAGTGCCTGTCGGAGACACCCCCACGACAATCCGCTCGATGTCCGCCAGGCTCGTGATCAAGGCCTCTCCGCGTACCAGCGATTGCTGCTCCATTCGCTCCAGGTAGGCTCCGCCCGCGTTGGCATTGTTCTTCTCCAGCGAGGAGATCAGCTTCTCCAGCGAGACGTGGTAGGCCACCAGCTTTTCACTGTCCACCTGGATCTCGTAAGCTTTCAGCGCTCCGCCGTGCGTGTTGACCTCCACGATCCCGGGTACGGATCGCAACTTCGGCGCGATGTCCCAGTCCAGGATGCTCCGCAATTCCATCAGCGATCGGCCCGCGCCGCTCACCTTGAACTGGTAAACCTCGCCCAGCCCGGTGGCAATCGGGCCCATCTCCGGCGACCCCATGCCTGCCGGGATACTCTCTCGCGCCTGCGGCAGCCGCTCCATCACCAGCCTTCGCGCGAAGTAGGTCTCCACATTCTCTTTGAAATACACCGCGACATACGAGAGTCCGTTCTTTGAGACGGACTGGATCCGTTCCACGCCCGGCAGCCCCGTCATCGCATTCTCAATTGGAAAAGTCAGAAACTGTTCCACCTCGATCGGCGAAAGGCTCGGAGCGCGCGTCAGCACCAGCACCTGGTTCGGAGTGATATCGGGCACGGCGTCGATCGGTAGCTGCTGCAGGGAGTAGACCCCGAACACAACCGTCAACAGGATGCCCAGCAGAACAATGGCTCGATATCGGAGCGCCCAGTCTATGAAGGAGTGCATGCTATTCCTCTCCGAGTTCCTTGCCCACCAGAATGGACTTGAGATGGAACGCTCCCGCCTTCACCACCATCTCGCCTTCTGTCAGCCCGGATACGATCTCCACTAGTTCGCGGACCGTCTTTCCGGCAGTGACCACCCGTGGCTCGAACTCGGTCGCGGATCTCCTCACGAAGACCACCGTCTTGTCCCCTACCTCCTGAACCGCACCAGAAGGCACCGCCAGCGTTTTACGGCTGAATGTCGTCGGCAGTTGCACGTTCGCGTACATGTCAAGCTTCAGTTTCAAGGCTCCATTTGGGACTTCACACCGGACCCGCGCTGTGCGCGTCCGCGGGTCCAGGAAGTCGCTCACATAGGTGACCCTGCCGGCGAAGCTCTGGTCCGGATAAGTGTCCACCGTGATCGCCGCGTCCTGTCCGATCCGCAGCCGACCCAGGTCCTTCTCATAGACCTCGGCCTGAACCCAGACGGTACTCAAGTCCGCGATGGTGAACAGCGCCGTCGTGGACTCCACCACCTCTCCCGGCGAGGCCTCCTGCTTCGTAACCACTCCGGCCAGCGGCGCCGTGATGGTCGTGACCGGCGATGCCTGCGTCTCCGCACCCGCCAGGCCGAACCGCCGCAGCCTCGCCCGGATTCCCTCGACAACGCTCTCCTGCGACTTCACACTCTGTCCCGCCGCTCCCTGGTCGGCCATCGCCTGTTCGAGTTCCTTCTTCGGCACCGCTCCAATCTCTGTCAGGGCCCGCGCCCTCTCCACCTGACGGCTGAGCAGGCGCTCCTGCCCGCGCAGTCTCTCCAGATCGGCTCGTGCCCCCGACAACTGCGCCGCCAGTTCACCCGCCTCCACGTTGTCGTACGTGGCCAGAGGCTGCCCCTTACTCACCCGATCGCCCACCTTGACAAGCACCTCGTGCAACCGCCCGCGCGCCAGCGGCCGGATCGTGTTCACACGGCTGTCGATAGGCTGCACCGTTCCAGGCACCTGCAGCAGTTCGCTCAGCTCATGGACCTGTGCCGCTTCCACCTGCATCCCGAAGTGCGCCTGCGCCTCCGCACCGATCTTCACCAGCCCAGCCTCGGGTTTCTCCTCCTCGGCCGGGACCTCGGGCTTCGATCGGGAGCACCCCGCCAGCACCAGCGCGGCCATCAGTAGCGACAATTGCTTCTTCACTTGAGTTCTCCTCCCACAGCCCGCTCCAGTTCCGCTGCGCTCCGCGCCAGCTCCGACTCCGCCTCGATGGAGCTCAGCTGCGTCTCCAGTTGCCTGCGTTGCTCGTTCAGGACATCCAGCAGCCGCAGTTGGCCCAGTTCGTAGGCCTGGCGAATGATCCCAAGGTTCCGGTTCGACTCATCCACGACCCCCCGATGGAAGATCGCCACCGTCTTCCGCGCTGCCTCGTAACGGGCCCACGCCGCCTCCACCTCCAGCCCCGCGGTCACTTCAAGATGCCGGCCTCTCAACTGCGCCGCGCTCTGGCGGGCCGCCGCCGCCTCGACATTGCCCTGGTTGCGCTTGCGCGTCTGCAAGGGCACCGAGACACCCAGTGTCAGCACGTTGTCCCGGTCCTGCAGCAGCAGCGGCGAGCCCCGCCCCATCACCCGGATAGGATCTTCGAACTGCGAATACCGTCGTGCATATTGCGCCGACACCGTGACGTCCGGCCTTCCCTGCGCCTGCGCCAGCTCCAGCTCCGCTGTCGATTGTTCGGCAAGCGTGCGGGCCACCCTGAGATCTGGCCGCCCTGCCCGAGCCCGCCTTCGCAGCTCCTCCAGCGTCACCGCCGGGACGGCGGATTCTAACGCCTGGGTGGACAGTTTCAAAGGATCGCTCGACGGCAGGGCCGCCGCTCGCCGCAGCTCCACCTCCGCCGCTTGCGCCTGGCCCGCGAGCATCGCCCTCTGCGCTTCCGTTCGATTCATCTCCACCAGCAGCAGTTGCCGGTCCAGAGGGGCCGCGTCATCCCTCTGCACCCGCGCATCCACCAGCCGGTACGCTTCTCGATTGACGCCGGCGATCCGGTCAATGGCCTCTACCTTGCGCCAGGCCGCCACGGCGTCGGCATACCTTGCCTTGATCTCGTAGGCGAGTTGCCGCTTCCGCTCAGCCAGTTCCGCCTCGGCCAGTTCCACCTCCTTCTCGGCGACCAGCAGCCGCTTGGGCCGCTTGCCGCCGGTTTCGATGGGCTGGAAGTACCCGATGCTGTACTCCTCTTCCCCCGTCGTCCCCAACGGACGCCCACTGCCGGCATTCGATTCCAGCGTCGCCACCGGACGGTTCCCGGCCTGTCTCAATTGCCCGCGCGCCTCCGCCAGCCGCTGCTGAACCGCCTGGATCTCCCGGTTCTGCGCAAAAGATTGTTCAATCAGCTGATCGACGCTCACGCTGGCGCCGGGCGTCTGGCCCAATACCCAGCTCGTGCCAAACAACAGCGCGAGCAGGGAAGTGCGGCTTCGCAACATAGCACTCTCCCCAACAGTCACGAGGTATTCATCAGGTTGGAATTGCCGCTCTGGCGGCCGGCGGCTGGACGCGCGCCGTCCGCATCAAGGGACTTACCCGCGGCCGGACCGCGCCGTTCCTCAATGGCCAGAGTCGGATTTCACGGGCAGGTGGGACTAGAGTTGGGGCGGGTGCTCAATCGGCAGCGACATGGAAGCCGCATGTGCAACGGGCAGGGGCGGTACCGTATCGGCCAGATACTCGCTCGCGCTCAAGGTGACACTGGTGGCGGGCACAATATGGTGGCAGCAGCACAGGCAGTTGTCACCCAACGGCTGATCGCAGTCGCCACTCGGACTGCTGGCACTGGTGAAACAAGGATCCGTGAGGTCGCACGCAAAAACCTCCGCCCCTGCAATGAGCAGCAACAGCACGGCAATCAGCCGAATTAAGGTAGTGCGCGACACCGGCATGTCCATTATCCCACGCAATTCCGGCGATCTTCCATTTCGTGACGTTAAATTCAGATCATTGGCCCCCTCCACCCTTTTCTTCGATAAACTCCAGCGAGAGGACGGCAATCGCAGATGCAGGCACTCGAGACCTCAGACAGCATCCGGGAGTTCAGCCTGTCGACGCGCGATGGACTGCGTCTCTACGCCTGGGTGCTCCGCCCCTCTGGACCCATCCACGGCGTCCTCGCGCTTGTTCACGGCATGGGCGAGCACAGCCGCCGCTACGATCACCTCACTGCCTTCTGGGCGTCACACGGCTACGCCTCGGCTGGCTTTGATCTTCGCGGCCACGGACGCTCACAAGGTCCCCGCGGCCACACCCCGTCCTTTGAGCACCTCATGGACGACATCGCCCTCTTCACCGCTCAGGTGGCGAAAGAACTGCCGGACAGCCCGCTGTACCTCTACGGCCACAGCATGGGCGGCAACCTGGCCCTGAACTTCCTCATCCGGCGGCTGCCCGCCTTGAAGGCCGGCATCTCCTCAGCGCCCTATCTGCGTCTCGCCTTCCAGCCGCCGAAGTTCAAACTCATCCTGGCACGGCTCCTCTACCCGATCCTGCCCGCACTGACCTTTCCCTCAGGCCTTGACGTCTCCTGCCTTTCGCACGATCCCGAAGTCGTCCGCCGCTACCGCGAAGACCCACTGGTCCACGACCGCATCAGCGTCGCGTTCTTCACCGCGATCCAGGCCGCCGGCCAGGACGCGCTCGACCGCGCCGCGCAACTCACCGTGCCCGTCCTCGTCATGCACGGCACCGCGGACCGCATCACCAGCCCTGCCGCCTCCGAAGGCTTTGTGGCCGGCTCAAACGGCAGGGCCGCCTTCAAAAGCTGGCCCGGATACTTTCACGAAATCCACAACGAGCCGCAATGGCAGCCAGTCGCGCAGTATGTGCTGGACTGGCTCAACCAGTCCGCGATCCGCGACACCCAGCCGTAAGCGCGCCCTCTCAACTCGACCGCAGCGCCATCATGGGATCGATCCGTGAAGCCCGCCAGGCCGGAACATACCCGGCCAGCGCCGCCACCCCTATCAGCAGCGCGGCCATCCCCGCATAGGTCGCCGGATCACTGGCAGCCACACCGAACAACAGGCTCCCCAGCAGGCTCGACAAAGCTCGCGACGCCGCCATCCCCAATGCAAGCCCCAGCACGGCCAATCCAAAGGTCCGCCAAAGAATCTCGCGCCGCAGCGAGCCCGGCGAGGCGCCCAGTGCCATCCGGATGCCGATCTCCTGGACCCGCTGGCTGACGGAATACGAGATCACTGCGTAGATTCCCAGCGAGGCCAGCAGCAGCGCGAATCCGGCGAATCCACCCAGCAGCAGCACCAGGAATCTGCGCGGCGACACCGCTCTGTCCACCAGATCCCGCAGGCTTCTCAACTCCCGCACCGGCAGATTTGGATCCACGGCTCGCAGCGCCGCCCGCAGTCCGGGAGCCAGCGTCTCCGGCGGCAGCATCGTCCGCACCACCAGTTCAATCGCCCCGTAGTCCTGCGTCTGTCGCAAAGGCAGGTACATCTCCAACCCGCCGGCTATTTCCAGCGCCTCGTGGCGGACATCCGACACCACGCCAACCACACGCCGCCCCCCGTCCTGCGTCATCACCTGGCCCACTGCGTCCTGGCCCGGCCAAAGGGTCCGAGCCAGCGTCTCGTTCACCATCACAACCAGTTCGCTGGACTCACGGTCTCTTTCGGTAAACTCTCGCCCTGCGCGCAGCCGGATCCCGGCAGCCGCCAAGTAACCCTCGCTCACCACCCGGATGTAGGCCTCGGGATGCCGGTCTTTTGGGTAGACCTGCCCTTTGCCGGAAACCTGCCAGGCCCGATCGCCCCCAAACGGCAGCACATCGGTCACCCCTGCCGCCCGGACACCCGGCAATGCGCGCACTCTCTGCAGCGCGTCGTCGAGAAAGGAGTTCTGCCGGGCCAGGTTCGCAATCCTGGAGCCGGGGTCCATCCGCACGGCAGCGGTACGCTCCGGCTCGAAGCCGAGCTCAACGTCGAGCACTCGAACGAAGCTGCGCACCAGCAGGCCCGCCCCAATCAGCAGCACCGAGGCGAAGGCAATCTCGGAAACCACCAGTCCATTGCGCAGCCAGGCGCGACCCTGGCCGGCGCTCAGCCCGCGGCACCCCTCCTTCAACGCCTCCTGAACCTTCAACGCAGGCGTATGCAGAGCGGGCAGCAAACCGAACAGGACGCCCGTCACCACTGCCGCCAGCAGCGTGAAGCCAAGCACACTCCCGTCGATCCGCACACTCGTCAGCAAAGGCAGTTGGAATCCCTTTAATTGGGCCACCGTGCGTGCACCCGCCAATGCCAGCCCCAGGCCGAGCACGGCCCCGCAGCACGAGAGCGCGACACTCTCCGTCAGCATTTGCCGTAGCAGCCGGAATCGGCTCGCGCCGAGCGCTGCCCGCAATGCCAGTTCTCGTTGCCGGGCGCCCAGCCGCGACAGCTGCAGGTTCGAAAGGTTGGCGCACACAATCAGCATCACCACGCCGACCGCGCACGCCAGCACGATCAGCGCCGGTCGCACGCGCTCATTGATCTTCCGCTCGAGCAAAACCAGCCTCGGCTCAACCGGATTGCGCTCCGGATGTTGCGCTGCCATCTGCTTCGCCAGGGCAGTGAATTCCTGTCTCGCGGCGTCCACCGTGGCCCCGGGCTTCAGGCGCCCGACGATCCTCATGGTGTTTCCGCGGCGGTTCGTCTCAGCCGTCAGCGGCCAGGGCACGAAGAGATCCACCGGCAGGCCAGGCGCAAACAGGGCGGCGAAGTCGAACGAGGCGGGCAACACACCGGTCACGGTGACCGGCCGGTTGTTCAACATCAGCCGTCTGCCCACAACCAGCGGATCCGAAGCGAACCGCCGCTGCCAGAAGCCGTGGCTCAGCAGAACAACCGGCGGAGCGCCTGCCTTTCCCTGGCACTCGTCTGCCGTGAACGGCCGGCCAAGCAGCGGGTCCACCCCCAGCAGGGGCAGGAGGTTCTGGGTCACCGGAACACCGGTTACCCGTTCAGGCTCGCCGCTGCCGGTCAGTTGCCAGTCTCCTGCGCCATACCCGGACCAGCCCGCCAGATCGCTGAACGACCCATTCTGCGCCCGCAGATCCTGGAAGTTGTCCACCTGGGTCGACCACTCTACATTCGAGATCCAGACCAGCCGTCCAGGATCTCGGAACGGCAGCGGACGCAGCAGCAGCGCATTCACCACGCTGAACACCGTCGAACTGGCGCCGATGCCGAGCCCCGCAATCAGCACCACGAATGCCGTGAAGCCGGCATCGCGCTTCATTCCTCGAAACCCATAGCGCAGATCCTGGGTCAGGTCGCTCAGCCAGCGAACCAGCCAGACACTGCGGGATTCTTCCGCTTGCTTCGTCATATTGCCAAACTGCCGCCTTGCTGCCGCGCGTGCTTCTGCCTGGGCCATCCCCTGCGCGGCGAAGTCTTCCGCCATGGACTCGACATGAAACTCCATCTCTTCCCACAGCAGCCGCTGCCGCTCTCTGCGGGAAAGAAAGAACCGCAAACGGCGTCGAAGACGCCCCCCAATCGAATCTGGCCGCATCTGCCCTCCTGATCCCTCAGCCGGGACCCTCGACCTGCCCGCACGCGACCACCGCTTGCCGGGTTGTGGCCTTGGTTCCCATAGACAGTCTGAGTATTGTACGCACGGAATCCGGCCGTGTTAGGAGCAAGTGCAACTTTTTATGCAGGCCGCCCTCGGGGCGAAAACACGCATCCAAGCCCTGCGCTTGCCTCGGCTTCCTGATGGGTCCGTGCTCTATCCGGAGATGTGTATGAAATGGAAACGGGAACGCTTCGCACGCGCACTGACCGCGGCGTGAGCCGGATTCTGGTTGCTCTTCTTCCTCGCGGATTGGTGGGGATGGCCCTCGCCGCGGACATGGCCGCGCACGGCTACCAATTCAATCGCGAGTCCAGCCGCCTCTTCGGTCAACCGCCCATGCGTACACTGCTCGAAGCTGGCAGCACGCAATCGGCCTCGGACGACAGCCCGGCTGGATACACCAATCCGGAATGGCGAAGTCCTGCCCGTGCTAAATCACCACCAGTTCGCCAGTCTCCTCCACCGCCGGACCCCGCATCGGCAGAATGCCCGCCTCCTGGTCCCCGCCGATATCCAGCACCTCTCGGAAGCATCCTTCAATCGTGCGCACGGCATTGCTCAACTCATGCAGCCAGTTCCCCCAGAACTGCGGAATCGAGGGAACCTGCTTGGTCTTGCGGATCTCGCGCTGCGTGTCTTTTCTGTGCATCGAAAGGTCAAACCCGCGCAGCAGCGCGGCGCCCACATCGGGCAGGTTGATCCGGTCGTTCAGGCTCACCCGCGCCAGATCGCGCCGGATGATTCGCTCCACGCCATCCTTGGTCAGCACCGGCACGCACTCCTGAAAGGTAAGCACCCCGGAGACAACCCGTGCGTCGCTGGTCATATGCAGCAGTGTCGTCGCACTCGTTGCGGGCTTCACGCCGATCGCCGGAGTCGTGTCGTGCAGCCGGATCGTCGCCGGACCCGAGATGCCGGCCCACAAGCCGCCCGGCAGTTCCGTCATCGAGAAGTAGTTCGCCACAATGGCTTCCATCGCCCGGTCTTCCAGTTTCTCGATTTCGCTCGGCTTGAAACGCTTGGCCTCTTCGGCGCGCTTCATGAATTCGTCCGAGTACTGCGTCTTCTCGTACAGCCGGTTGAGAATCTCCTCCGTCCAGTTCGGCTGGCTGTAGGTCCAGGCAACCGGGATGATCTCCGCGCCCAGGTGCTTCAGCCGCACCATGATTGTGTAAATCAGTTTTTTGTTCGTGTTCTCGATGTAGACCCGGCCCTCGTTGAAGTCCAGCAGCACGGGAACCTGCTTACGGGCAATCGTGGTCGCGCCCAGCGTCTCCTGGTCGACCGTCTTCTTGTCCGTGGACTGCAGAAAACGATAGGGCCTCTCCATCAGCACATACGAACGATGTTCTTTGATCGAGGCGAGGTCGCTGGCCTTCTTCCATTCATTCGAAACGGCCCACAGGCCGTACCAGGGCATCGACGGGTGCAGCAGGAACCGCTCCCCCGTGTACCCATAGCCTTGGCCATCCAGGATCTCTGCCGGCAGAGTGGCCTCGGAGCCCTCTTCCTGGTCCGTAATTGAAAACTGCGCCAGTTCCGCCTGCTGCTCCGGAGTCAGTTCCTGTTCTTCATCCAGGCGTGGGGAGCCAAATGGGTTGAATCCCAGCGCGTCGGCCCCGTAGAGCCGCGCGACAACCGACGCTGCCATCTGCGAAGAGCCCGCCATCAGAGTTTGGTTCGCCAGATTCGCTTTGAAGGCTTCCAACGACTCTTTCGCCAGCCCAAGGATGGCCCAATTCCCACGTCCAAACATGCGTAGTTCCTGTCTCTTTAGGATAGAAGTCGGTCGACGTCAAAGCTGGCGGCACGAAGGAGTGGGACGGCTGGTAAATCGGAAGGTCCACCGCCCGGAAATTTCGGGCCCGTGACCTCCATGGCTCGCGGCTGACACCTGACCTCTCAACCTTTTTTACCATGCCCGCGCCACCGGCGCAGTGCGGCGCTGAGGAGGTCAGGCCCACTCACCAGTTCGTCCTAGCCACCCGGCATCTTGCTGCATTCCCATCATCATGAACCTCCAGACCAGGCTGCGCCTGCTGCGCGCCTTGGGAGACATCGATCACCGTGACAGGGAAAATCGCCGGCATGCGCTTCTGAATCTGCGGTATACGGAACTGGAACGATATAAGGGCTCGACGATTACGCCGCTGCGGTCAGGCCAAACTGCCTCTCCTGTCACCCTCCCTGGCAGATTCCGGCCGGCTGCCATCTTTCATGCCTTCAGCTGCCCCCAATCCGCAACGGGAACAGACGCTACGACACCTCGGAAACGGCTCGGTCGGAAGCTATGCGCCCCTTGACGGTTTCCAGAATGCTGGCCAGGGTCTCATACTCGATCGGCTTCGAAATGTAATCATCCATGCCCGCGGCCAGGCAACGCTCACGGTCTTCAGGCAGAGCGTTCGCGGTAATCGCCACGATCTGCGCATGGCTATCCCTGCTCTCCGCGCTCCTTATGAGACGGACCGCCTCAAATCCATCCATCTCCGGCATCTGGCAGTCCATCAGGATCACGTCATACTGCTGGCGCGCCGCCGCTTCCACCGCCTCCCGCCCATTCTGAACAAACTGCGCGGAGCACCCCAGGTGCGCGAGTTGGGATTTCAACACCTTCTGGTTGATCAGATTGTCTTCCGCCACAAGGATGGAAAGCCCGCCACTCGGCTGCACTTCCTTGCGTGGCTCACCGCTGCCCATCGCAGCACTCCGGGTCTGGCCCTCCGCACGCGCCAAAGTCTCGTGGAGCATTCTCAGCAGGTGGGTGAATTGCACAGGCTTGAACAGGTTGCCGGCGACGCCCGCATCCTCCAGTTCCTGCGGCGTGAGGAGTCCCTCCTCCGTCATCAGGATGATGGGGGCCCCACCGAGCACCCGGTTGGCCCGCAGGGCCTGCGCCGACGCCACTCCGTCGCGCGCTGCGTTTTTGGAGCCCAGCAGCACGACGTCACATAGGCGGGCCTCGCCTTCCCTTGAACTCACAGCCGGCGGGAAACTCTCCAGGTCACCGAGAACGTCCACCATCATGCCCGCATGCTCCAGACGCTGGCGTAGCAGATTCCGCCCCGGCTCATCCCCATCCACGATCAGCGCCCGTTGCCCCGAGAGCACCGAGGATGCCGCACTCTCGGCCTGCACCAGGGCTAATGGCACCGTAAACCAGAACGTAGATCCCTTTCCTGGCTGGCTGCTCACGCCAATCTCGCCGCCCATCGCATGCACCAGTCGGCTGCAGATCGCCAGTCCCAGCCCGGTTCCGCCAAACCGCCGCGTTGTGGAGGAATCCGCCTGTGTAAACGCTTCGAAGATCGACCGCTGTGCTTGCTGCGGAATGCCAATGCCGGTATCTGTCACTTCAAAGCGGACCGTGACTGCGTCCCCTTGGTTCGAGGTCACATCCGCCTTGACCAGCACCTCTCCTTCTTCTGTGAATTTCACCGCGTTACTCAGCAGATTCAGCAGCACCTGGCGCAGCCGCCCCGGGTCGCCGCAGACCATAGGCGGCACCGCTGCGGTCGGATAAAACCCCAGATGCAGGCCTCGATTGCGGGCCCTCTCTCCAATGAGCTCGATCGCATCCTCAACCACCTCGTGCGGCGCAAACGGGATCTGTTCCATCTCCAATTTGCCGGCTTCCGCCCGAGAGAAGTCGAGAATGTCGTTGAGGATCCCCAGCAGCGCCTGGCCCGAACCGCGCACCGTCTCCACCCAGTCCCGCTGCTGCGCCGTCAGTTTCGTCTCCATCAGGAGCCCTGTGAAGCCGATCACCGCGTTCATCGGCGTCCGGACCTCGTGGCTCATCGTCGCCAGGAATTCGCCCTTTGCCTTGGCCGCCTGCTCGGCTTTGTCCTTCGCGACCGACAATCGGGCATTGGCCTCCGTCAATGCGCGCGTACGGGCTACTACCTCTGACTCGAGATTCTCAGCCGACTCCGACAGCCGCTTGTCGCGGATCTGAATCTCATGCAGCATCTCGTTAAACGCCGCCATCACGGCGCCCACCTCGTCACCCCTCTGATTCTCAATCCGAACCGAGTAATCCCGATGGGCCGACACCTGCCGCGCCGCGGCCTCCAGTTGGAGCAGGGGTTCCGAAATCCAGCGCTGAACATGCCTGGATAGGGCAAGCGCAATCGCCAGCGACAGCAAAGCAAACAGCGCGGTGATCGAGGAGTAAACCACCACTCGCTCATGGAGTATCGATAGGTCTGCCTCCAGAGAGACATAGCCCACGAGTTCGTGGTCGAGCAGAACCGGCCGCACCACCAACAGCCCCGAGGCTTGCTCCGGCGCATTCTGCCGGTTCTTCAAATCCTTTGCCGGCCCAGTGCGGTCCTCCCGGGTGTAACTCGCCACCAACTTATGTTGAGCGTCGAAGACACTGGCTCTCAGGATGGAGCGCTCGCCCGCCAGTGCCGCCAGGCTTCGCGCCACATCGGAGTGAGTATCGAAAGCCAGCGCCGCGGCGATGTTATAGCCCAGCATGTCCGCAATCGACGTGCTGTTGCTCTTCAGTTGCTCCTTGACCCAGACAACCTCATAAGCAATCATCCCGGCCGCGGTCAGTCCCGCTGCGATAATGCCTGCCAGCAGCGTCAATGCCGTCAACTGCCGGCGCAGCGAAGGCACGAGCGGAGACAGCCACCTGCTATTCCCCATCGCCCCCAGCCTTTCTGAGGTTCCTGGACAGGTTCAGCAGTCGGGCGCTCACATCCAGCCGCGAAGCCCTCACCGCCGGAAGGTTCGTGTCGAACTGGACCTTCCGGTCGTTCACCACCAGTTCGAACATTCCCCCCATCTGCACAAACCCTGCACCATTGCCGATGGTCAGCACCGGCCGGTGGGCTAACGTTGGAAGCAGGCCCCTTGCTGTGTCGTATTGGCCTGAGTCCACCAGCAGGACCCGGCACTGCCCGGAGTCCGCATCCGCCTTGCCCTTAAACGTGACGGCCCGGTTGCCAATGGCTTTGCCCTTTGCGGCCGATCGGACTGCGCTTCCAAACTCACTGGGACCCAGCGTGCAGATTGGCAATGTGCTCGTGCTCTCTTCCCCCGGCATCGCCTCCCAGTTCACAAGCCGCAGGAAATTCAGGACAAACGCCGCCTTCACGTCGAGTTCCTCCACCTGGGCTGAAGCCATCGCTTCCCCGGGGGTGGGATTCGCGCAGGACAGGAGAATGGCCAGCGCGGCGGCCAATCGCTTCAGCCCATCGGCGATTCTGCGCACGGCTCTGCCAGTGCGCAGCGGCAACCGCCAACGCACTCGGGGCGAGGCAACGGAATCGTCGGGGAAGCTGTCCTCAGTCATTGCGCCAGAGGAACCTCACAAACACCGTCCGTCCCGCGGCCGGCAAGCCCAAAGTCGCGTGCTCCGGGCTCAGTGGATCCTGGTAGGCCTTGTTGGTTACGTTCCGGAGGCCGAATTGAAGATCCATTTGCCGGAAGACGCGGGCCGTCGTCACAGTGATATCCGCAACGGCTGCACCCCCCATGCGGCTGCCGTCGGATGCCAGGCGCGTGCCCATGTAACGCATCGCACCGCCAACCATCAGCTTTCTTCGGAATAATGGCGCCGCCGCCCTCAGCGTGCCCAATTGAGCTGGCGAATTGGGCAGGTAGATCGACGAATCCGTGCCCCGCGTCCGCTGAATGGAAACGCTGGCCGCGGCATCCAGCCACTCCAGAGGCCGCCCGTTGATTTCGAATTCGAGGCCCGTCGCCTGTGCCCTGGAAACGTTCCGGTATTGCAGGGCGTCCGGTCTGACCTGGACACCTTCGATGAGCCCTGAAAGCCCATAATGGAAGGCCGAGGCCACAAAGTTTGTCCTCTTGCCCAGTCGTTGTTCCCGTGTGACTTCGAACGTATTCGCTCGCTCGGCCAGTAGTTCTGGGTTTGGCTCCCAATACCGTTCAAAAGTCGAAGGATTCCGGAACGCCCGGCCGTACATGACCTTGTAGGTACTCTTATTCCGTTCGTAGACCAGCGCCACCCGCGGGGAGACAAACGCCTTGTCTTCGTTCGAGTCGTCCACCCGGCCGCCCAGGTACAACGTCACTTGAGGGGACAGGCGAAGTTCCTGCTGCGCGAAAACTCCACTTCGGACGCGCCGGTGGCTCATCCGGAAGTTGTCATGACGCAGGGTGCCATCGCCGGACCACGCGGTGTCGAAGTTGTACTGGATGTTACGCAGGTCGGCGCTGCCCTCAACCCCCAATGTCAGCGTGCCGAGTTTCTGGATATCGCGCTGATAGACAAACTGGCTTCCGCCCCAGTCGCCCATGGCGCCATCAAAGTTCCGCGTTCCCTCGCCGTAATCATAGATCGCGTCGTAGCGGTACTGGTCATAGTAGATCCGCCACAGCAACGAACTGTTATCCCCCAAGGCGTGCGTCCAGGCGGCTTCCACGAAGTTGCGGGCTTCAAGGTCCCTCGTGCCGGTGTTTCCGATCTCCGTCTTGTACCAGCCCGTCGTGGCCTCCGCCAGGTATTGACCGAAAACTGCCGTCACAGACCAGTCGCCCCAGGCCAGGTTTGCGAACAGGTTGTAGCCCTCGCCATTGCCAACGCGGTCCACGCGAAAAGGCGAACCCGGCGCACCATTGGCTCCTTGCAACTCGGCCGACCGGCCAACCGCCCTCGAGGCCGTGGCCGAAACCAGCAAACCCGCCTTCTGCCCTAACTGGGTGACGCTCGTCGCGCTCATCCGCTCATGGCCAAATGAGCCCACATCCACGCTGGCGCTCATCCCGTCCGCCGTCTTGGGCGTCTTCGTGATGATGTTGATGGTGGCGAAGACTCCATTGCTGCCGTACAGGGAAGAGGAAGGACCACGCACGATCTCAATCTGGTCCACTAGGTCGAGGCTCAGGGGAAAATCCTCGCCGAAATAGTACATGGCCCCGTAGACGTTATCCGTCATGCTGTGCCCGTTGATTAAGACAAGGAAACGTGTGTTGTAATCACCGAGCAGCGAGAACCCCCGGGCCCCCATGAAGCGAAAGGGTCCATCCGAGGTCGGATAGAAACCTCGGACATTGGAGAGCGCCTCCGAAAGGGTCCGGTAGCCGAACTTTCTGATCTCCTCCGCCGTCACAATCGTGACGTTGGCTGGAGCATCCTTCAGCGATTGTTTTCTGAGAGTTGCGGTTTCGACATGCAGGTCCATCAACTGCTCAATCGGCATCGAGTTCAGGTCTGCCGGAGCCTGGTCGGGGGGTTCCGCAATCAAAGGGAAGGCGTAGAGTACCCCCACCACGAGCAGTGTTGTAGACCTCAACATCCTAATAGGGATATCGACGATTGAGCGCCGCTGCTTTAGCTGAATGCCAATTCGGAGTTGTGCGTCGCAAATGTTGGGCGAAAGGGCTCATCGAGCCTAAGATTCGCCTCCGGAAGATCCACCGCGAAGCACGCCGGCCAGCCGCAACAATGCACCTTCTGTTCCCCCCGAGTACTGCCCCACTGCCCAATCTCCCGAGCACTGCCCACGGCCTGAATCACCCGAGTGGCGCCCACGGTCCGCTCGACTCCAACTGCCTCGGCCACTTCCACCAACTCCATCGCCCCACCCCAGCAAACTACCCCCCAAGCATTCCCCCCGACGAAGCCAAAGGCGAAGTCGGGGGCCCGCCCCAACCTCGAAAACTCTCCCACCCAAACTCCAAAGGCCCACCACCAACCGATCTCGGAATCACCTAGCTCTGCCCCCAACACGGCCCCCACAACAACGAGGACACCCGCCTCAAGGCACATCCCCAAAGGGCACTCCAGCCCGATACCGCATCGAAGAACGAACAGCGAGCCCGGATCGCCCGCCCGTTCCGGAAGGCACCGTACACCACCGTTGCCCTCCTCTCACCCCGCCGTCGTGACCAACCCCATCCGCCAATCCCGGCGGCTGCGCTACACCACCGAGCCCAATCTCGAGCCCGAGGATCGCTGCCAGGGCCCAGGGACCTCCACCCTCGCGGCAAAGCACACCAACCCGTCATGATTCTTGACACGTCGCAATCGCTTGGGGGTACGCTGGGAGCAGAGCCCTCCCTTTCAACGTTTGGCGGGCGCTGGGATTGCAGGCGGGATTCTCTTTCGGGGCGGGGTGTTCGACGCCGCGGAGGTTGGCAGGACGGTTGCCGGCGGGCCATCTCGGCTCTCCACCCATAAGACCGCCCACGCTCTGTCAAAGTTGCGGACTGGTGCCGCTGGCGCCGGAGGGAACAGTCATGAATTCATCGACGGGGGGAGACTTGGCTCTGGATGCTCTTGCTGGAGCAACTGCCGGCCAAGAGGACGCTGCCCCGAATCCTGAGAGTTTCGCCGGCCACGCGCAGCTGACTGCGCTCTTGGATGGGCTCACGGAAGCCATCGTAGTAACCGGCGAAAACGGCCACGTATTAAGGACCAACGGCGCATTCACCCGAGTCTTCGGGTATACCGGGGACGAAGCGGTGGGCCGGCCTCTGGCCGCCTTACTCGCTCTGGATGGCCCGTTGGAAGAGCTGGAGGAATCCTCAGGCCAGGACAGTGCGCGAGAGCAATCTGGACAACAGGAGGTTGTCCGGCGGCGCCGCGATGGCACCTGCATCCACGTGGCCTGTGGAAAGGTTCCTCTGGCGCAGGACGGGCCATCGCGGGGCTGCATTCTGATCTACCGCGACCTCACTGAGCGCAAACGCCTGGAAGACGAATTGGGCCGGGAACGGGACCGGCTCCGCCTGCTTCTCGAAATCACCCGCAGCATGACCTCGAAGCTGGACCTGAACCAGCTGATCACGGCGCTTTCAACAGACCTGTTGAGCGTGATGCAATGCGATTTCTGCGCTCTTCTGCTGCCCGGTACCGAGAGTGGAACGCTACGCATGACCACCCTTTTCAACCCGGAGGCTCGGGGCTCCCTGCCGGACGGAACGGCGGTGCCGCTGCGCGGTTCCATCTGCGGCAAAGCGTTCTGGACTGGCAAGACCCAGCACTTTCACAGCTTCGAAGAGGTGCGCCATGATCCCGAGAGTTTCGGAAGCGAAGTGGGCCGGCGTTTCTATCAGCGGGTGATGGCCGAAGGCCTGGTTTCCGGCTGCGATCTCCCGCTCACCGGCAGAAATGGTGTGGCAGGCGTACTGGCCGTGTTGAAGCGGTCAGAGCGGGCCTATGAACGCGCGGACGTGCAGTTCCTGGAGCAGGTGGCGCATCAGGTGGCGATTGCCGTGGAGAACGCCCTGGAGTTCGGCAAGGCGGTCGCTGAGAGGTATGAGGCCACGGAGCAGCGGCGATACCTGCAGGAAGAGATCCGTGCCGAGCGGAGCTTCGGAGAGATCGTCGGCCGCAGCCCGGCGCTGAAGGCCGCGATGGACCTCGCCGCCGTCGTGGCGCCGACGGATTCGAGCGTGCTCGTCCAGGGGGAGACGGGCACCGGGAAGGAACTCATCGCCCGCGCCATCCATGACATGAGCGCCCGGAGAGACCGCAGCTTCGTCAAGCTGAACTGCGCGGCCATCCCTCTGGGTCTGCTGGAGAGCGAACTGTTCGGTCATGAAAAAGGGGCCTTCACCGGAGCCATCGCGCAGAAGATGGGGCGGTTTGAACTCGCGAACAAAGGCACGCTGTTCCTCGACGAAGTAGGTGACATCCCGCTGGAGCTTCAGGCCAAGCTGCTGCGTGTACTGCAGGAACAGGAGTTCGAAAGGCTGGGCGGCAGCCAGACCCACAAAGTGGATGTCCGGCTGATTGCCGCCACCCATCGCGACCTGGCAGCGATGGTGAAGCACTCTACGTTTCGCGAAGACCTCTTCTACCGGCTGAAGGTCTTCCCCATCCACGTGCCCGCGTTGCGGCAGCGCACCGAAGACATTCCGGAGCTGGCGCGCCATTTCCTGGCACACTACTCGCGCCGCATGAACCGTAATGTCGAAAGGATCCCTGCCGAAACGATGGATGCGCTGCTGCGTTACCGCTGGCCCGGGAACATCCGTGAATTGCGCAACTTCATTGAGCGGGCCGTGATCCTCTCCCCGCACACAGTCCTCAGGGCGCCCATCGCGGAACTGGAGGCATTCCCTGTACACCGCGCCGCCGAGGTTCCCATCAACGGACTCGCCGAAGTGGAGCGGGATCACATCCTCCGGGCACTCGACGCCAGCAACTGGGTGGTTGGAGGACGGCAAGGCGCGGCGGCGCGCCTGGGGATGAAACGCACGTCGCTCGTGTACCGCATGCAGAAGTTGGGTATCAGCCGCCAGGCAGCGGGCAAACCGGTGGTAAAGGGCGATTGAGGGCTCGCGCCTCCTGGGTACACGCCGAACTCGTGACGGGAATGTCGGCCGAAGGTCGTCACCGTCGGTCCTCAGGCACAAGTCCGTCACGAAACTCCCTATATTGCGCCAGCCTCCGGCTCTGCTTATCTCAAGACGAAAGAATGATTTAGGCCGCCACCAGGGGCGTCCACTGCCCCTGCATCGAGGCTGGCCCTCCATTTGCATCCAGGCACAATAGCCAACTTGGCGAAGGCTGAGTGATGCATTCTCCCATCCAAACGCAGATCCCCCGAAGCCAGGCGGCGCCCAACGAGGAGGAAGGAATGGCGAGGCTGGCCTCGGATTATCGAGCCGTCCGGTCCGTGACTCGATCGCTGGCCGCGGCACTGTCTCCAGAGGACCAGATGGTGCAATCGTGCCCGGAGGCGAGCCCGGTGAAATGGCACCAGGCCCATACCACCTGGTTCTTTGAGACGTTCCTGCTGCGCCCGTTCCTGGTGAACTACAAGCCGTTCCATGAGGAATTCCGGCGGCTCTTCAATAGCTACTACAATTCGCTCGGCGTTCAGATTTCAGGCAAACCGCTGCGTGCCTGCCTTTCGCGGCCCCGGCTGGACGAGATTCTCGCCTACCGGGCTCACGTCGACGAGGCCATGGAGACCCTGCTTTCCGCGCGGATCGGCGACGAAGCGGCGCGGTTGCTCCTCTTGGGCCTGCACCATGAGCAGCAACACCAGGAATTACTGCTCACCGACATCAAACATGCCTTTTTCCAGAGCCCCCTCCATCCTGCGTATGAACTCGCGCCCCTCGCGGCTCAGACCAGCGTCCCGGTATCCGATCTCGCCTGGCACAAGTTCAACGGCGGACTGGTGGAAATCGGGCTCACCCCCAGCGCCAGGAACGCGCTCGAATTCTGCTTCGACAACGAGACGCCTCGTCACCGGGTGTACCTGGAACCCTTCCTCCTCGCGAATCGCGCGGTCACGTGCCGGGAGTATCTGGATTTCCTGGCGGACGACGCCTACAGCCGGCCGGAGTTCTGGCTCTCGGAAGGTTGGGACGCGGTGAACACTCAGGGTTGGGAAGCGCCTTTGTATTGGGAGCGGGATACCACCGATGAAACCGGTTGGCGCGTGTTTACGCTGCGTGGCTGGCATTCGCTGGGCGGCTTGCTCGATACTCCGGTCTGCCACGTGAGCCACTTTGAGGCCGATGCTTTCGCCCGATGGCGCGGCTGCCGCCTTCCCACCGAAGCGGAATGGGAGTTCGCGGCATACGGCAGAACCGTTCACGGAAACTTGCTGGACTCCGGGCGGCTCCATCCGGCGAAGCCGCACGGCCGCGGCCTGGAACAGCTTTTCGGAGACTGCTGGGAATGGACGTCCAGCGCCTACTGCGCTTACCCGGGGTTCCAGCCGCTGCCCGGGCCGCTCGGTGAGTACAACGGGAAATTTATGTCCGGTCAGATGGTGCTTCGCGGAGGATCCTGCGCCACACCGGCGAGCCATGTGCGCGCGGCCTACCGTAACTTCTTTCATCCCGCCACTCGGTGGCAATTCTCAGGCCTGCGCCTGGCGTCTTCAGTGAGTTCCTCCAATCAACCATGGCTACCTCCTTGCAGACCTTGACCTCGAACTTTGCGGCCCCAACGGACTGGCGGGCACCGCTCATCCAGGAGGTGCGGCGCGGCCTCGCGCGGCGGCCTCTCTCCCTGGCCCCGTGGCTTCTCTACGATGGCGCCGGATCGCGCCTTTTCGACCGAATTACGACACTGCCGGAGTACTATCCGACACGGACGGAACGCGCCATCCTGACTCGAAATGTGAACTCCATCCTCGCGGCGGTGCTGCCGCGCGCGTCGCAGCCGCTGCGGATCATCGAGCTCGGCGCTGGCTCTGCCGACAAGACCGGCATCCTGCTGGACGCAGCGCTGCGCGCCAAGGCAGGTGTGCACTACAGGCCGCTGGATGTGTCCGCTGAAGCACTGCATGCGGCCCGCCGAAGCATCGAACGCCTGTACCCTGGCGTGCGCGTCGAACCTTCCGTGGTGAACTATGTGACGAACCCACCCCGGCTGCAGCCGTTCCCGGGCAACACGCTGGTGCTCTACCTCGGCTCGAGCATCGCGAACTTCCCGCCCGAAGAGGCGCGCGCCATCCTGCGCAATGCAAGCTCTCAGATGCGCCCGCGGGACGCTTTTCTTCTGGGGGTGGATCTGGTGAAGGATGAGTCAACCCTCGTGGCCGCATATGACGATCGGGCGGGTGTCACGGCTGCCTTCAACCTGAATGTCCTGCACCGGTTGAACCGGGAGTTGGGCGCAGACTTCGATGTGGATGGCTTCCGGCACCGCGCGGAGTGGAATGCTGGCAAGTCACGCATCGAAATGCATCTCGAAAGTACACGCGATCAGCAGGCTTCCATTCCAGCCGCTGCCATGCAACTTCACATCGTGAAGGGAGAGACGATTCACACCGAGAGTAGTTACAAATTCACGGACGGCTCCGTGAAGAGCCTGCTCCAGGACGCAGGTCTCGCGCTCAGCCGGCTTTGGAAAGACGAAGCAGGCCGCTATGCCGTCGCGCTGGCCTACCCGGAAACCATTCGGAGCTGAACCGTTTCCGTAGCCGGGCGCGCTGCGGCGAGCCTGGCGATTCGACAAGGAGAATCATGGGACTATCATGGCAACAGGGCCCGCTCTCACCGGGCGCGATCGGCCGCTTTCTCGTGCCGGAGAAACTGCCTCTGAGGCTGCTGTATGCAGAGCCTTTGCGGCGGCGCCTGCGCGTAAAATTCGGCGGAGCGTGGATCGCCGACAGCGAAGACGTTCTGCTGCTCTTTGAGCCAGGCCACTATCCGATGGCGTATTTCCGCGCCGTCGACATTCTGCCCGGCGTCCTCACGCCGGCCGGCCACACGACCCGCCACCCCGACTTGGGCCCCACTACCTGGTATCGCCTGCAAGTCGGCAACAGGACCGCGGTGCGTGGCGCTTGGCAGCACACAGAACTCCCCCTCCACGCCAGCGAACTGCGAGACCGCATCGCGTTCGCCTGGCCCGCGATGGACGCGTTCTACGAGGAAGACGAGCGCATCCTCGGCCACGCAGCAGACAGCTACCATCGCATCGATATCCGGCAGTCGTCCCGCCATCTCACCGTGCGGCACGCCGATCGCCTGATCGCGGAGACGAATCGCCCCTTGGTCCTCTATGAATCGGGCTTCGCGCCGCGCTGGTATGTTCCGCGCGCTGATATCGACGAATCCGCGCTCACCGGTGTGGATCACCGCACATTCTGCCCTTACAAGGGCCTCTGCAGCTACTACGACATCGGCGAGGCGCGGCTCGCCGCCTGGTCGTATCGGGCGGCCTATACACCGGTAGACCGCATTTCGGACCTGGTCTCATTCGAACCGGACCTCGTGCCGGTCCATCTCGACGGGGTCCGGCTGCATCTGGAACCGGGACAGACCGTCATTCCGCACGGGCCGGACCGCGACCTGGATGTCGCCGGGATCGAAGGCAAGGATGGCTAGCGGCTCTGCTGTGTCCGGGCCCGGCGCGGACCGCCGCCATGCGGAAGGAGAATGAACTGTGGGCACGCCAACATATTCCCTCGAGGTGATTCCACTTCCGGTGAGCGATCTCGGACGGGCACTTCGCTTCTATGTCGACCAGGTTGGCTTCACGCTCGACGTCGACTACGCGCCGAACAGCGCGTTTCGCGTGATTCAGCTCACGCCGCCGGGCTCAGGCTGCTCCCTCCATCTCACTACCGGCACAGACGCAGCGCCGCCCGGTTCTGTCCGCAATATCCATCTAGTCGTCCCCAACTTGGAATCCGTTCGGAACCGGCTGCTTGCGCTCGGAGTGCCAGTGGAAGAAATCCGTCACAAAACGCCAATCGGTGCCTGGGACGGGAGCTTTGCACCGGGGCTCGATCCCGATCACCGGGACTTCGCCAGTTTTGCCGGCTTCTCTGACCCCGACGGAAATACCTGGCTGCTGCAGGAACGCGGCTACCAGGCGGACTGAGATCCTCTGGATGCTCATTCGAGTGGCTGCCGCCCGGCGGTGACACACGGCCGGGACAGGCCCGGCGGCAGGCCATCGTGACGGAAGATGCAACGTTTGCTGTTGTGATGGTGCAACTTCGCGCAGTACGGAACGTGCCCCTTGCGCGCCAGCAGGAACACCTCGGCGGCCGCCAGCATGCCCAGCAGCGGCCCGATGAAATAGAGCCAAATGGCATGCCAACAACCGGAGACCACGGCCGGCCCGAACGTCCGTGCGGGATTCGCGCTGGTGCCTGAGAGCGGAGATTCGAACGCAATGTAAGTCGCGACCAGGCACGCGGCAACGTGGTGGGTATACTCAGAGAGCTCTGGGTGATTGGACGAGAAGACGATCGCGCCCATTAGGAGGAATGATATAGCCAGTTCCGCCATGAAGGCGATGGAGCTACCATGCCTGCCGGGGAAGGTGGCGGCGTACTGGACCGCCTTGTGGCCGGGTGCGCCCAGAAGCAGAGTGGAGGCCAGGGCCACGCCGCCGACGGCCCCCAGGAGTTGTGCGGCACAGTAACACAACGTGTCCCACCACGCTATCTTTCCCAGCCTGTAGAACGTGACGGTAACGGCCGGATTGAAGTGCGCGCCGGACTGTTTGCCCCAGGGAGAGACGACGATGGCCATAATGGCCGCACCCATCGCCAACCCCATCAGGATCCGGCGAACCAGCTCATTCGGCAAGCTGTGCGCAACTGGTGAGGCAGGGTGCCGGAACAACGTAGCCAGCGCGCAAGCCGCGAACAGATAACAGCCCGATTCAGCCGCCTCCATCAGGTATTCGGGCCAATGAAGAGACAGGCCGCCCGCGTCAATCCGTCGAGGCTTGTGCGTGCTGGTTGCGTTCCTCATGTTGCCCCGACGGTTGCGGCACGGCCGCGAACAGGCCTTTCAACCCTTCTGTCATGGTCGGGTGCGCGAAGATCGCGTCTCGCAGCAGTGTGTAGGGCGCGCCGGCCAGCATGGCGAGTTGCACTGTCCCCATCAGCTCGCCGGCTTCCGGTCCGAAAGCCGTGAACCCGAGAATGCGGTCGCTGTGTTCATCAATTAACGTCTTCAGGAAACCGCGTCGCTCTGAGAGTGTCCACGGGCGCCATGAGGAGTCCACCGGTACGGAGACGGCCCGGTATGGGATTCCTTTCTGCCGCGCCTGGGTCTCGTTGAGGCCGACGCGAGCCAGTTCCGGATCGATGAAGACGCAGTAGGGTATCAGCCGGTCTTTCGTTGTACGGCGGCCACCGCGCAGGTTCGCTAAGACGATACCGAAATCGTCCTCCGAGACGTGGGTGTAGTAGGGGCTGCCCGCACACTCACCCAGGGCCCACACATTTTGGGCGGTCGTCTCCAGCCGGTCGTTCACCCGCACATGCCCCTGTCCGGTCAGCTCAATGCCGGCTTTCGCGGCGTCGAGGCCGGCGGTGTTTGGTGTGCGCCCCAGCGCCACCAGTAGGTCGCTCCCCTCGATGGATTGCCTTCCGTGAATGGTCTCGAGCTGAAGACGAACCTGGTCACCGGAGCGGCCATGCACGCTGGCGGCCTGCGTGTTCAGGAGTACCTCGATGCCCTCGTCCCGAAATAATTGGAGGATCGCTGCGGCAACGTCGGCATCCTCGGCCGGCGCGAGCTGCGCACCGCGGGCGACCAGGGTGACCCGGCTGCCCAGGCGGCGCAGAGCCTGGCCGAGTTCCAGGCCGACATAGCCGCCGCCCAGGACGATCACGTGCTCCGGGAGCCGTTGCAGGTCCAGCGCTTCAATGTGGGTCATCGGCCAGGAGTCCCGCAGACCAGGAATGGGCGGCACGGTTGCATGGGTCCCCACGTTTACGAAGACGCGATCCCCTGTGAGCGTACGGCGGCCTCCGTCCGCGAGGGAGACCTGTATCGTGCGAGGCGCAACGAATGTCCCTTCGCCCAGGATGAGCTCATCGTTTGGCGCGTTGTATTTGTCGCGATGGATCTGCACGATCCCCTCGACCATGCCTCGCTTGCGCGCGTAGACCCCCGCCATGTCGATCGAAATCGGGCCGGTCTCTATGCCGAACTCCCGGTGCCGCCGCGCCAGCGAAGCGACCTTGGCGGAGTGGATCACGTTCTTGCTGGGCAGGCACGCGATGTTGGGGCACGATCCGCCAATGTACTGCCGTTCGACAACCGCGGTCTTCCAGCCTTCTTTCGCCAGGGTCCAGGCCATCAGTTTGCCGGCCACGCCACTGCCCAGGACGAGGACGTCGTACTTCTCTTGTGTATTCATCATCGTTGTCTCCATCAACGGGATCCTCCACCGGCGGCTTGGCGCGATTCGCTGGCGGCGGAGAGAAAGTCCTTGATCGCTGCGGCGATCTCCACTGCATGCGTTTCCAGCGCGAAGTGCCCGGTATCCAGAAACTGCAGGCGGGCATTGGGCAGGTCTCTGCGGAACGCTTCAGCTCCGGCGGGAAGGAAGAACGGATCATGCTGCCCCCAGATCGCCAGCAACGGCGGTCTCGCCGTTCGAAAGTACTCCTGGAATTTGGGGTAGAGCTGGACGTTCGACGCATAGTCGAGGAACAAATCGAGTTGAATGTCCCGATTGCCCGGGCGCGCCAGGAGAGCCGCGTCGAGCGTATACGCTTCAGGGGGTACGCGCTCAGGATCACTCACGCCGTGCGTGTACTGCCATCGGGCTCCGTCCAGTGTCAGAAGAACTTCGGCGAGCGCTTCCCGATTCTCCAGGGTCGGCTCGACCCAGTATTTTCGGATGGGCGCCCAGGCCCTGCTCAGGCCTTCTTCGTACGCGTTCCCATTCTGCGTGACGATGGCGGTCACCTTCTCCGGGTGAGCCATGGCGACACGGAACCCGGTGGGCGCGCCGTAATCGAAGACGTAGAGGGCGAAACGCTGGGTGTTGAGTGCTTCGAGGAACCTCTGCACGGTGGTCGCCAGGTGATCAAACGAATACACGTAGTTTCGCCCTGCGGGCACGTCTGTGAAACCAAAGCCCGGGAGGTCCGGCGCAATCACCCGGTAGTCGGGAGCAAGCCGGGGGATGAGCTCGCGGAATTGGAAGGAGGAGGACGGGAAACCGTGCAGCAACAGGATCATTGGGGCATCGGGCCGGCCGGCCGCACGGTAGAAGACACGGACTCCATCCGCGTCCACCCAATGGACAGACGTCAGCGGAATGGCCGGTTCGGAACGCCGTTCTGCTGATTTCGGCCTGATTCTGGGTCTCTTCTCCAACTCGGACGGAAGACTTCCCTTCATAGTCACCTCCTGGAATGTCGTTGGCCCTTCCGGAATCGCCGGGGACTGCATGACAATGGCACGCGACACGCCAAAAGGACCGTGTGGGCCGGAACGCTCATCAGACCTGTAACTGTTTGGGCAATCGTGAGATTCCTTCGGTGGCCCCCGCACGAAGTTCGCCCGCCGAAGACGGAATCGCGACGGAGGTCCATCAGTGATCAGAGGCGGTCGCGGCATCCGTCACGAGCGGCGATTCCCATCCACCGAACCACCGGACGGAAACTACCCCGCGAGGCGTTTACCCAGAATCGCGGACACCGCCTCCGTCACCGCAACGATACGCACCGGATGCAGTGTTGTGAGCGGCATGCTTCGCCCCAACGCATCCTGATTCCGCAATCTCAACGAAACCCCGCCCCAGCCTGGCCCACAGCCCGCCGCCACTACGCCAACCCTCCCAGCCAACCCCGCAAAGCTCACTACCAATCCCGGAATCACACAGCTCTCCCCCCAGCATTCCCCTGGGCATTGCCCAGGGCCCGCCCCAACCTCGAATCCTCTCCCAGCCCAACTCGAACAGCCCCACCCGCTTCGCCTCCAACCCCAACGCCAGCCACCCCCAGCATGCCCCTGGGCATTGCCCAGGGCCCGCCCCGACCTCGAATCCGCTCCCAGCCCAACCCGAACAGCCCCAACCGCTTCGCCTCCAACCCCAACGCCAGCCACCCCCAGCATGCCCCTGGGCATTGCCCACGGCCCGCCCCAACCTCGAATCCTCTCCCAGTCGACCCGAACAGCCCCAACCGCTTTTCTTCCAACACCAACGCCAGCCACCCCCAGCATTCCCCTGGGCATTGCCCAGGGCCCGCCCCAACCTCGAATCCGCTCCCAGCCCAACCCGAACAGCCCCAACCGCTTCGCTTCCAACACCAACGCCAGCCACCTCCAGTATTCCCGTGGGCATTGCCCAGGGCCCGCCCCAACCTCGAATCCGCTCCCAGTCAACCCAAAATGCTCGCAACAACTCCTCAACCAACAACACCCGCCCCAGCTTGGCCCACAGCCCGCCGCAACATCGAGAAAATCCACCTCATGGCACATCCCCAACCACCGGCCCGCCGTCCGCAACCATCCTCCTCGCCTCCTCCAGCCCGATACCCGCATGGGAGGGCCAGTTGGGAGCAAGGATCTCCCGCCCGTTCTGGAACGCAGTGCACACCTCACGAACACGCCCGTGGCGTCAAAGACATCTTCAACACTCAGGCCCAGCGCCTTCAACCGCGCGCCCGGCGGAGGTGCGAGTCCGTCGGATGGGCCAGTTGCTCACTCTCCAACTGCCTGATCATTTCAGCGCGATGGCCGGAACGGAATTGCTCTTTGACCGCCTCCATCCACACGCTCCTCTGGTGGTGAACCAGCACGAGTACGCACAATGCAATCGCGGAAACCCCACATGTATGCGGAAAAGGTCACCAATATTTGCGAATCATAAACTCCGTGACATTGTATTAGGTTCGAACAACACCGCGAGCGCGGAACGGGCGATTGTCTGCCGCCCGCTCGCCCCGCCTCCCCACTTCTCCCTCCTTTTCCGCATGAACCATTTTTCATTCACAAGGGTTTGAAATCTTTTTCTCCTTTATTGTCAACACCGGCTCTCTCCAAAACACCTTTCAGCCATTGACGCACCCTTTACATTGGATTCGCGCCGGCACCGATGCCGGCATTTTTTATGGAACAAGGAGATTGACATCATGGCGACTGCTGCCCAGATCACCGCCAACCAGGCAAACGCGAAGCGTTCCACTGGACCCATTTCCCCCCTCGGCAAGGCCCGCGCTGCCCAGAACGCCCGCCGCCACGGCTTCACCGCCCGCAACCTCAACATCACGGACGAAGACCGCGCCGAATTCTCGGAACTCGAAGCGGCCCTGCGCCTCAAGACCCGCCCGGCCGACTGCCTCGAAGAAGAGATCTTCCACCGCATCCTCACCCATACCTGGAACCTGCGCCGCATCGAAACCTTTGAGGCTCTCATCCTTGCCGAAACGGACCCATTGGCCGAAACCGACCCACATTCCGCCAATCTCGAACGCTACGCCCGCTACCGCCGCGACCTCGAGCGCGGCCTCTATCGCGCCATCCGGGAACTCAGCAGACTCCAGACCGAGCGCGGCGCCCTCGGCCAGCAGCACCCTCACGTCGTCCAGGGCATCCGCGAACATGTCCCCCTGGCCGAGGTCACCCGCCTGACCAAAAACACGGAGGAACTCTTCTTCTATGAAGGCTATGGCCGCCCTCGCCAGGCCCTGGAACACCTGACCAACGAAGTCGATTTCGGCCACCCCGGCAACCAGGATCCGATGGCAGACCACCAGTCGGCTCTCGTGCCACGAAACGAAGCCGCTCCGGCCGGAGACGGCAGCTCCGCCCTCATCAGCACTACCCTCGACGACGCCGGGACTCCTCAACCCCCGCAGCCCTACACCGAAACGGTGAAACGGAGCCAATTCTGACGCCGGGGATGATCCCTCCTTCACTCCCGGCACACACGGACACAACGAAGCCGCCCGGTCTGGCAGCTTCCTCAGGTACCCGCGAAACGAAGCCACAGGACCGGCCCGTCAGCTCGTCTAGGAGTCTTTCTGTCTGTTTTAGTTCAAGAGAAACAGATCTTTATAAACGATTTGTGATATAGCTCTGTGTAGCGCCCGGCAGGGCCGCATCTTCGGAGGAGGATAGCGATGAAACAGCCATTCACTTGGCTCGCATCGATGTTGCTGTTCACTGGCCTCATCCATGCCCAATCTATAGACATTCAAGTTGAACTCATGAATCAGATCGGCACCGACACCAGCCGGAAAGGCGATCTGATTTCCGCCCGTGTGATCGCGCCGCCGCAGCTTCAGGGCGACGTGATGGAAGGGAGAATCACCGAATCCCAGTCCGGCGCCAAGCTGGGCGGCAAGTCGGTCTTCTCTTTCACCTTCGACACGCTCCGCCACGCGGGCTCCACCATTTCCATCACCTCGCAGTTCAAGTCGGCCATCAACTCCCAGGGCAAACAGAATGTTGACGAAGAGGGCCGCATCGTACGTCGCGGCACGGGCAACGTTGCCAAGGTGGCGGGAGGAACCGGTCTCGGCGCCGTCATCGGCGGCATCGCCGGAGGTGGCAAAGGCGCGGCCATCGGCTCCGCCGTCGGTGCCGGAGCCTCCATCGCCATGGTGCAGATCGCGGCCGATGCCCCGAATATTCGCTTCGCCCCGGGCAGCCGCCTGCTCGTCGAGGCCAAAGCCCGCAGCGGTGCGCCGCTCTCCAGCCTGGCGGCTGCTCAACCCGCTCCGGCTCAACCGGCCGCGGCGCCAATAGCCGCTCAGCCCGTCGCCACGGCCAGTGCTGCCGCTCCGGCTGCCCAGCCGGCTCCGCAAGCCGCCCCGCAGCAGGCTGCCGCCGAGGCGCCGGCGCAACCTGAATTCAAGTCCATCACCCCCGCCTTCGTGCCCGGCGAGAAGACCGTCTTCTATGACGACTTCACCGACATGGCCGCCGGCGACGCTCCGCCTCACTTCAAGGTTCGCGGAGCCGCACCCGACCTGCAGGCCGCCGGCGACGTTCGCCAGCTCCTGGTCACTCGCAACGGCTCCCTCTTCCCCAACATCACGGCTCTCCCCAAGAACTTCACCTACGAAGCGGACCTCAAGTTCGATGGGGGCAAACGCGCCATCGTCTCCCTTCTGCTCTCCTCGAATAACAAGGAAGTCTTCCACTTCGTCACCTACACCGACGCGGCCCAGATGGATCTCGTAGCCTCCCTGCGCGCCCCCTATCAGGAGCTGGGCCGCAAGCGGATCCCCATGAGTTACAGCAACCCGGTGCGCTTCGCCCTCTGGGTCCAGAACGGCCGCCTGCGCATCTATGTGAACGGCGAGAAGCACCTCGACTTCAATCAGGTCGATCTGCCGGAGATCAACAAAATCGAGTTCGCCAACAGCGGCCCCGCCGCAGGCCAGACCATCGGCTACCGCATGGTCCGCTTCGCCGAATCAGCACCCGACTTCAGCCAGATGATCAATGCCTCGGGCCGCTATGTCACCCACGGCATCCTGTTTGACACCGGCAGCGACCGTATGAAACCCGAATCCGCGCCCGTGATTCAGGCCGTCGCCAAGGGACTCGAAACGAACCCAAATCTGAAACTCCGCATCGAAGGCCACACCGACTCCGTCGGCAACGCCAGCCAGAACCTGGATCTCTCTCGCCGCCGCGCCGAAGCCGTCAGGAGCGTCCTCACCGCCCAGTTCGGCATTGATGCCGCGCGCCTCACCACCGCCGGATTGGGCTCGACCAAGCCGCTCGAATCCAACGATACGCCGCAAGGCCGCTCCCAGAACCGGCGCGTGGAGTTCGTCCGGCAATAGCTGTCTACCAGCCTCCGCTCGAGCCGCCGCGCCTCATCCGCCCGGCGGCTCCCCCTGCGCCCTGGCCCCGCCGGTTTACAGCCGCTGCGATCCTTTGATAGGCTTTTTGCATTCTTAGGCTGGGCGCCCCCGTTGCATGATTCCGATTCTCCGTCTACAGGCCGCATTCCTTGGTAGCTGCCTGGCGGCCGGTGCCCAGCCGTACTCCCTGCCTGACGCGCAGGCGTTCCTGAAGACTCACTGCCTCCTGTGCCACCGCGGCAAAGCGGCGCCAGGCGGCTTCGACGTAACCCGTTACTCCGGACTACCCGGGATGGTGGCCGATGCGCCCCGCTGGAACTCCGCCATCGTCAGGATCCGCGAGGGTTCGATGCCTCCGCCCGGCGCGCGGGCAATCCCGCAGGACGAACGCGAGAGATTCACCGGCTGGCTTTCGCGTGAGCTGAAGAGCGCCGTCTGCTCGTCCAATCCCGTCCCCGCTCCAGTGCCCATCCGGCGCTTAAACCGCGACGAGTACGCCGCCACCATCCGCGATCTCCTCAACGTCCACGTCAACGCCGCGCACGCGCTGCCGGTCGACGGCGCGGGCGGGGAAGGCTTCGACAACGCCGCCGAAACCCTCACCATTTCGCCCATCCATGCTGAGAAGTATCTGGACGCCGCCAAGGAAGCGCTCCAGTACGCGGCCAGCGAGCCGAAGTCGCGCGAACTGTTCCTGATCGCCCAGCCCGGCCCCGGCAAGACGCCGGACCAGGCCGCCGAAGAGGTCCTGGCCTCCTTTGTCCCTCGGGCCTTCCGTCGGCCGGTGCGCCCCGCGGAGCTTGCCCCCTATCTGGCGCTGTTCCGGATGGCCGCCAAACGTGGCGAGCCCTATGAAGACGCGCTGCTCTTCGCCCTCCAGGGCGTCCTGGTCTCGCCTCGGTTCCTCTTCCATGTGGAAGCGGCCAACAACACCGCGCAGTTGCGCCCCTTGGATTCCTACGACCTGGCCTCCCGGCTGTCTTACTTCCTCTGGGGCTCCATGCCGGACAAGGTCCTGACGGACCTCGCCTCAGCCGGAACCTTGAACGATCCGGCAGTCCTGCATGCCCAGATTCCGCGCATGCTCAAGGACGTAAAGGCAACGGAGTTTGCCCAGAGGTTCGTCGAGCAGTGGCTGGGAACCCGGGAGCTGGGCCGCGACATCCAACCCGACGCCAAGCTCTTCCCGCAGTACTACGAGGCGGAGCTCCAGTCGGCCATCCGCTATGAGCCGATCCTCTTCTTCCAGGAGTTGCTGGCCAACAACCTGTCGTTGTTGAACCTGATCGACTCGAAGTTCACGATCCTGACGAACAAGCTCCAGCGTCACTACGGCCTGCCCAAAACTGACATCGGCCAGCAGCCCAAGCGTGTGGAACTGCCGGAGAACAGCCATCGCGGCGGAGTCCTGAGCATGGCCGCCGTGTTAGCCGTCTCTTCCTATCCGCAGCGGACCAGCCCTGTCCTCCGGGGCAAGTGGGCGCTCGACGCGCTGCTGGGAACGCCGCCCCCTCCGCCTCCGCCGAACGTCCCCGTGCTGGCCGAGAACCATGCCGGCGAGCCGGCGCGGACCCTGCGCCAGCGCCTCACCGAACATCGCCGCGATCCCGTTTGCGCCAGTTGCCACAGCCGCATCGATCCCATCGGCTTCGGCCTCGAGAACTACGACGTCCTCGGACGCTGGCGTACCGAGGATGCAGGCCAGCCCATCGACAGCCATGGCGAACTGCCCGGCGGTATCCAGTTCGAAGGACCGGAGCAGCTGAAAGCGGTCCTTCTCTCAAAGAAGGATCTGTTCTTCCACAACCTGACGGCCAAGATGCTCGGCTACGCCCTGGGCCGTGGCCTGACGCCAGGCGACCAGTGCGTCGTCGACGGGATTGTGGAGAAGCTCGCACAGAATGACTACTCGGCGCATACACTGGTGGAAGAGATCGTGTTGAGCGCTCCGTTCCGCATGCAGCCTGGGCCATCGAACCCTTCACCATGACACGCGCCAAGTTCCCCATCCATCGCCGGACACTGCTCCGTGGAGCCGGAGCCGCCCTTGCCTTGCCCTGGCTGGAGGCCATGGAGCCGGCCCGGCCGGCCGCGGCGCCCGTTCGCATGGCTGCGCTGTACATGCCCAATGGAGTTCATCCCGAACTGTGGACTCCCACCGCGACGGGCCGCGACTTCACTCTCTCGCCCACCCTGGAGCCTCTGTCGGATCTCAAACAGCAGCTCCTTGTTCTCACGAACCTCTGGAATCAGGGCAGCGTTGGAGGCGACGGCCACTACGTCAAGATCTCCGGCTTCCTCACCTGCACCACCGTGACCAAGACGCTGGGCGTCGACATCAGTGCCAACGGCGTCTCCATGGATCAGGTGGCGGCGCGCCATGCCGGCCGGTTCACGCCATTCCCCTCGCTGGAACTGGGCATTGCACCCGTGACCACCGGGGTCGACCGCAACGTCGGCTACACCCGCGTCTACGGTTCCCACATCGCCTGGAGCAGCCCCACAACTCCGCTGGCAAAGGAACTGGATCCGCGGCGGGTGTTCGAGCGCCTGTTCCGCGCGGCCCATCCGCAGTCCTCGCAGGTCAACAGCGACGCCCTGCTGCTCGACCGTGTTCTCGAGGACGCCCGCGACCTCCGGCAAAGCCTCGGTGCGGCCGACCGCCATCGCGTGGATGAATACCTGACCGGCGTGCGCTCCCTCGAAGACCGGCTAAAGCGTTCTGTCCAACCGGAACGGTCCGCCTGGAGTCCGCGGGCCGCCTTCGACCCCACCTCCTGCCCCAGCGGCATCCCCAAACGCTATGACGATCATGTGCGCCTGATGCTCGACATGATCGCGCTGGCGTTCCAAACGGACTCCACCCGCGTGGCCACCTTCATGTTCAACAACGAGGTGAGCAACCAGAGCTTCTCGTTCGTGGAAGGCGTGGAGGGAGCCCACCACTCGCTGTCCCATCACCAGAAGGAAGCCGACAAACTCCGCCAGTACCAGCTCATCAACCGCTGGCATGTCGAGCAGTATGCCTACCTCCTGCGCAAACTCAAATCCATGCGCGAGGCCGAGTCGACTGTGCTCGATAACTCGATGATCCTGTTCGGGTCGGGAATCCGTGACGGCGACCGTCACGATCCTCACAACCTGCCCCTGCTGCTGGCCGGCAAGGGCGGTGGGCGGCTGGATTCCGGACAGCATCTTTCCTACACTCCGGACACTCCTCTTTCGAACCTCTACCTGAATATGCTGGACGCATTCGGCGCGCCTCAGACGCGCTTTGCCGACAGCACCGGTCCGCTGCCCGGCATCTTCAGATAGCCGCCATCCTGCTTCTCACCTGATAGTGGTATCCGCTTGCTGGGCGGAATAGGGGCCGCTTCAACACTCGATTACGGTATGGAATTCCACGTGCATTCGGTCAGAGTGGAATGGAGCTGAGTTTCGCTCGAGTCCACTCGTTTCGGAGACCCGCATGTCACATGACCCACTCGAGAAGACGCACCTCACCAATGCCGTCATTCCGATTCGCAGCGCCTGGCAGCCCCGCCCAGCCCGCGACGATCGCTGGCTGATCCAGAATCTGCGCCCCGCCCAGGGCGTGCTCGATCCGCCCGCGAGCTTCGGCCAGCCGGATACCCACGCCCATGAGTTGCCTGCGCCTACACACGATCCCGCCAAGACGATAGTGCTGGTTCACGGCTTGTGGCTGGCTCCGCAAAGCTGGGAGTTCTTCTGCTCCTACTATGAAGCGCGCGGCTATCGAGTGCTCGCGCCGGCCTGGCCTCGCATGGCGGAACGGGTGGATGAGATCCGCCGCGATCCCTCGGCTCTCGCCGGACTGGGGTTGAAGGAGCTTACTGACCACTATGCCCGCCTCATCCGCTCGCTGCCCGCTCCGCCCATTCTCATGGGGCACTGCCTCGGAGGCCTGGTCGTGCAGATGCTTCTGGACCGTGGGTTGGGTTCGGCCGGAGTCGCTATCGATTCGGCCGCCCCGAAAGGAGTGGCGGGCCTTCCGCTCGGCATTCTGAGCTCCGTCTGGCCGGCGATCTCACGCTCGTTTCATACCGACCACACGGTGATGCTGCCCTTCAACGTATTCCGCCGAGTCTTCGCGAACACCATGAGCGACGGGGATGCGATCCGCGTCTACCGGCGCAACGTGGTGCCTGGGCCCTGCCGGCCCCTCTATCAGACTCTGTTTTCCGCCCTGACTTCCCATTCCGAAGCAACAGTGGACTTTGGCAACCCTCATCGCGCCCCGCTCCTGCTCATCGCGGGCGGGGAAGACCAGTTTGCTCCTCCGGGCGTCCTCCGGATGACCTACGAGCGCTACCGGAAGTCGCCGGCCACCACGGCGTTTCAGGTCTTTTCCGGCCGGTCGCACCTCATCCAACTGCAGTCCGGCTGGCAGGTGGTCGCGGGGTATGCGCTGAACTGGGCGGAAGAGAATGCCCGGCGTGACGGCTGGATGACACAGGCATACGGCGGCATTGCCTGAGCCGGCCCGCCAGGCTATCCCGGCGGGCTTCGATGGCATGGGCTGGTTACGGTTAACGGCCTTCGCTGGAAGGCGGAACGAGTCCCTTGAGGCGCAGGTAGGTGACCATGTTGCCGTAGTGCTCGTAGTCGTGAACGACGTTGAAGTCGAGGATGCCCAGTGCAGGCCGCTCTGAGTTGAAGAACTTCATCTTGGCCGCGCCCTTGGCGTCAGTCATCGTGTCATAGGCCTTGTCACAGTACTTGAAGGAATCCTGCAGGGCCTGAACCAGGTCGCTCTTCTTGGTCTGGCTCTTTTCAATCCCGCTGGTCGGAGCCTTCTCGCCCAGGGCAGCCGAGCAGAACATGAAGTTGGCGTCCGCCACGTGACCGACCAACTGGCCGAACGAACGGATGTCCGGAGTCGGCTTATAGGCATACTGTTCTTCTGGCATCTTTTCAGCAGCCTTGACGAGGTTGCCCTTTGCCATGGTGTAGAGGCCCTTGGTCGAGGTGCTCAGTGGGTTGTCGGAACTCTGTCCAAACGCACAGGCCGTGAGTGTAAGCAGCAGGGTCGGAATCAGGAATCGCATGGGGGCAGGATGGCAGGCCCGGGGCGGAGAGTCAACCAAAGAGCCGGTAAGTTTTCATCGTCCAGCCACTGGATCGTGGAACAGAATTCCGCAGGGCCCCAATGGCGGAACCTGCCTGCGCGCCGGCCCCATGGTGGCGCTACGCTATGAGTGAGCAATGCAGATCTGGTGTGTCCGGCCCGAGGAGTTCGCGCCCTTGCGCGAGGATTTAATTGAGTTGCTGCAGGACGCCGTCGACAGCGGCGCCTCCGTGGGATTCCTGCCCCCTTTGACCCGGGAAGCTGCCGACGAGTACTGGACGGGTGTGGAGCAGCGGCTGCGGGGCCGCGCCATTGAACTGCTGGCGGCTCGCGACGAGACCGGGCTGGTCGGGTCGGTTCAACTGGCGATGCCGCCCAGCCAGAATGGACGCCATCGCGCCGAGATCACCAAGTTGCTCGTGCACAGGCGGGCCCGCCGCCGTGGCGTGGGCCGCGCCCTGATGAATGCGGTGGAAGTGCAGGCCGCCGCCCTGGGCCGCAAACTGCTGGTGCTGGATACCCGCAAGGGAGACTTCGCCGAGCGTCTGTATTCCGCCATGGGCTACATCCGCTTCGGCGAAGTGCCTCGCTATGCGCGCAGTGCCAGCGGCGAGCTGCACACCACCGTCTTCTTCTACCGCGACCTGGGCGTGGAGTAGCCCAGGATCCTACGCCTCGTTCTCGGCAGGGGCCGCGGCGGGCGTGCTCAGCGGGCCGGTCACCGGTTCCATCACTACCAGATCCGACGGCAGCCGTTCATGCAGCAGCCGTTCCGTGGCCTGCACTTTCTCGTCCCGGTGGAAGTAGTCCTGCATGCGGTGGTCGAGCAGAAGGTCGGTTGCCGCCAGCAGGCTCATGCCGTGGTGATGGGCCATCCAGCAGCGAACCAGGCTGTATTCGCTCCGCACGTCTTCCCGTTGCACCGAGTAATCGGCTGCCTCGAAGAATCCGCGCTGGCTCAGCCAGCCTAACCGCCGCATGTGCTGCAGGTTTTCGAACGCCGCCCTCGGATGCACCATCAACGCCAGGAAGCTGGCATACGGCGAGACGACAGGCGCCGAGAGGCACCGTGGATTCAGCGCCACGGAAGGCACGCCCATGGCCGCGTACGAGTACTCCCTGTGGTCGGTCGCATAGCCGTAGGCTGTCTCTGACCGGCCCCAGGGCGAACCGGGCAGGCGTGCGTCGCGTTGTTGAACGGCTACGACGCCCTGGCACGTCAGCTCGAGCAGAGTGTCGCGGTGATGACGCATCCAGATCCTGGGCATCAGGTATTCGAACATGGTGCCGGACCAGGAGAGCAGCAGGCGGTATCCATGCCGCATCGTGTGAGAACGGCCCAGGTGGAACCACGCCTCGGTCGGGATGTCGCCCTTAGCGATGGCGGCAAAGACCGCCATTCTCGCCTCGGACGCGAGCTGGTCATAGCACGAAGGGTGCAGCCGGTCCCCTTGGACGCTGTAGCCAATCGCCAGCACCTTCTTGCGGGGCCGGTAGAGGAAGGCAAAATCCATCTCCACCGCCAGACGGCTGGCGATGCGATCGATCGATTGCAGGCCTCGCTTGTCCGGCGCCGTCGCATTGCCGGCTTCCTGCAACCGCAGGATCAGCTGCTCGGCCCACCAGGCGGAGCGGCTTTGCAGCGCGGTCAACTGTTGCGCAACGGGGCGGAGCTTCTGTTCGATCTCCGCGACCGGCCAGACGCGATCGCCCGGGTCCAGCCGCCTGACAAACTGCAGCAGTTCCTCCGTGAGTTGGGGCTCCTCTTCGGCGAGAACCTCGATGTGATCCAGGATCCCCTGCCAGAGCCTTGCGGCGGCAGGCGGCTTTTCCTGCCACTGGCGGCAGGCCTGGGCGAGCGTCCACAGACACACCGCCAGGTTCCCGCTGTCCACGGTGGAAACCTCTTCCGGCTCCAGGGCCTTCAGGCTCCGCGTGTCGTACCAGTTGAAGAAGTGACCCTTGTAGCGCTTCATGCGAAGCATGGCCGCCAGCGTGGAGCGGGTCTTCTTTGTGAACTCCTCCAGGGAAAGGTAGCCCAGTTCCACGGCTGCCACGCGCGCGTTCAGCAGCAGGCCGATGTTGGTGGGGGAGATACGCTCGGCTTCGCGCAGCCCCTGTTCGCGCACATTGTCCGGAATCAGGTAGTGATTGCGCGGGGTGCTGAACTCCTGGAAGTAACGCCAGGTCCGCAGTGTGAAGCCCCGAAGCACTTCGGCTTCCTCGCCATTCAGGGAACGGATGTGGGAGGCCGGCTGGCTGTTCAACCAGCGCGAAACCAGCGGTGAAACCAGCCACAAGGCCAGCATGGGCACGGCGGCGGGCAAGGCATCTTCCGCGAAGAAGACCAGCAGGCAGGTGAGGAGCAGGACCACCAGAGGCGTGGTCGCCAGATAGACATCGGCCGGGGCGCGCTTGCGGCGTACGGTCTCCGCCTGCGCGGCGGTCTCCCACTCCAGCATGCGCCGCCGGGTGATGCGGGTGCGGATCAGGGTCCTGACAATTGCGTCCAGGGCGACGAACGACTGGTGCACCAGGAACGTGAGATCGAGGAATGCCGCGATATGGTCCTGCACGAATGCCGCGGCGGCATCGCGCAGAGTGTTGGTGATATGGCCGGCCCTGAGCCGCAGCGGCAGCATGAGCAGCGAGGTGTACGCAGGAATCAGCAGCAGGGCGATGCTGGTCAGGGTCCAGTACAGCGCCGGCGCAGGCAGGAAGAACCAGCCCGCCAGCATCAGAATGAGCGTTGCCGGCTGGATCAGGCTGCGGCGCAGGTTGTCCAGGATCTTCCAGCGCGAAATGATCGGGATCGGATTCGGGATCGTATTGCCGAAGAAGTCGGGTACGATCGGCAGTAGCCAGCGCATGATCTGCCAGTCGCCGCGCACCCAGCGGTGCTGGCGGCGGCTGTACGCGCTGAAGTGGGACGGATAGTCGTCGACCACTTCGATGTCCGAGACAAGGCCGGCGCGGGCGTAAATGCCTTCGATCAGGTCGTGGCTCAACAGTTGGTTGCAGGGGAAGCGGTTCTCCAGCACGGCGCGGAAGACGTCGATGTCATAGATGCCCTTGCCGGTGAAGATGCCTTCTCCAAACAGGTCCTGATAAACATCGGAGACCGCCCTGGTGTAAATGTCGAAGCCGGTGTGTCCCGAGTAAATGGAGGCGAGGCGGCTGCGCGAAGCAGACCGGATGCAGACGCTAACGCGCGGCTGCAGTACGCCGTAGCCCGCGGCGACCATGTTGGTGGCGGCATCGATCACCGGACGGTTCAGCGGATGCGCCATCGCCCCTGCCAGCCGGGCGGCCGTACCGCGCGGCAACTGCGTATCCGTGTCGAGCGTAATCACATAGCGGGCGCGGCAGATTGCCTCCATATCGCCGGTCTTCACCGGGAAGGGATCCGCGGCGGAGCGCAGGAAACGATTGAGGTCCAGCAGCTTTCCCCGCTTCCGCTCCCAACCCATCCATTTGCCTTCGGAGGGATTGAACGCGCGTTCGCGGTGCAGCAGGAAGAAGGGCTTGTGCCCGGCTTCGCCGTAGCGCTCGTTCAATTCATCGATGAGGCCGGCGCAGATGCCGGCCAGTTCATCGCGCTCATCCACCTTCGTGGAGGAGTCCGGCGTATCTGTCAGCAAGCCGAAGTGCAGGTTCGGTCCGCGGTTGGCCAGGAAGCGGACTTCCAGGTCGCGCACCAGGGTGTCCACCTGATGGCGGTTGATCAGCAGCGTCGGAACAACGACCAGCGTGGACGAGTCTTTGGGGATGCCGTCGGAAAAGTCCAGCTTCGGCAGGGCTCTGGTTTCCGTAAAGTGGCTCACCAGGGCATTCATCAGATGGACGGCGGCATGCGTGGCCGGCAGCAGCGTCAGCAGGATACCGCCCAGCAGCGGCGTCATGGCGCCCAGGCCGCTCAGCAGCAGCGCCACAATCAGAAACGTGGAAATCTCCACGCCGCACAGGTACACCGCTGTCGGGCTGTTGCGAAAGATGTTGGAAATCCACTCCGCCCAGGGCTGACGGTAACCGATCTGCTGCTTGAGTTCCTCCACGCCCTCGGCGAACAAATAGTAGCCGCAATGGCGCGTTCGGTCCGACTCGCCGGCTGCGGCGAGAGTGATCGCCGCTTCGGCCACCGCACGTTCATGGGCGTCGGCGTGTGTGGCCAGGCGCGCGATCCTGCTGCGGTACTGATCGCGGCTCTCATAATCCATTGCGCAGTAAGCGCGGGCAGGATCTCGAGCCAGGATGGCGTCCACCGGATTCAGGCTTTCGAAGAACTCCTTCCACGGTGTCTCGCCCAGCATCCGGATGGCATCGAGGGTACGGGCCAGCCGGGGACAGACTTCGCCCTGGACCGCGATCTCGGCCGCGCCGGCGATGCGCTGCAGGTAGACCAGTTGCAGAGCCGGCTTCAGCGCCCACAACTCGCCCATCTCCAGGTCGCATTCCTGCAGCAGCGCGGAGGTGAATGAGATGAGCTCCACTTCGTCGAAGACGCCCTGCTGCGCCTTGTCGAAGATCTCTGCGGCGAGCAGGATGCGCGGGTCGTGATTGACATGGGGCTGCTTGCGCAGTCCGGGCGCGGCGTCGCCGGCCTCCTGGATTGCGGTCCGCAGCAGGTGTGCTCCATCGCGGAGGATGGATGCGTTGGCGTCGGTGCGCGCCAGATCCTTCAGGGCGGTTGTGACGCGGCTTACTATCGTTTCGGGGCGGTGACTGTGCCCACGCGGGCTCGATGTCCAAAGCGCGACCTCGCGGCGGACAATCTCTTCCCATTCGTTCGTAGTCTGATTCTCAATGAGCATGGCTTCCCCTAGCGGTAACTTGCTGCCTGCAGTTCGAACATGGCGGAGTACCGGCCTCCTTCGGCCAGCAATCGTTCGTGGCACCCTTCCTCCACCACGCGGCCGCCCTCAAGGACGAGAATGCGGTCAGCCATGCGCACGGTGGAAAAGCGGTGCGAAATCAACAGAGCGGTCTTGCCTTGCGTCAACGTGGCAAAGCGTTGGAAGAGATCGTACTCAGAGCGGGCGTCGAGGGCCGCGGCCGGTTCGTCCAGGATGAGGAACTGTGCATCGCGCATGTAGGCGCGGGCCAGGGCCACCTTCTGCCACTCGCCGCCGGAGAGGTCCACTCCGCCTTCAAATCTCCGGCCCAGTTGCTGGCCCAGTCCCTGCGGCAGCCGGCGGATGACATCGGAGGCGAGGCTCTTTCTGGCCGCTTCCTGGATGCGCTGCTCGCGCTCGGGATTCTGCAGGTCGATCTGGCCCGTGGCGATGTTGGCACGAGCGGTCATTTCATAGCGGACGAAATCCTGGAAGATTACGCTGATCTGGGCGTGCAGGCTCTCCAGATCGTAGTCACGCAGATCGACACCGTCGAGCAGGATCCGGCCTTCCGTGGGGTCGTAGAGACGGGTGAGCAACTTGACCAGTGTCGTCTTGCCTTGCCCGTTCTCGCCCACCAGTGCAACGCGCTCGCCGGCGGCCAGGTGCAGATTGAGACCATCAATGACGCGGCGCGGGTTGCCGGGATAACAAAAGGACACATTCTCGAGCCGGAACCCGTCGCGGATGGTGCGCGGAGCCGGCAGCGCGTGGGGTTTGGACGTGATCTTTGGCGTGACCGAGAAGAAGGTCAAAAGGTCCGTCAGGAACAGAGCCTGGTCCGCGATGCTGGCGAAGGTCGAGAAGATCGACTGGATGTTCGAACTGGCGCCTGCGATGGCGCCGGCGAGGAAGGTCATGGAACCGGGCGTGATGGAACCGGTCGCCGCCCGCCACACCACGTAAACGTAGGCGCCGTAGTATCCGCAGGTGGTCAGCAGTGAAAGCGCGGTGCCCGCGAAGAGACGGCGGCGGCCCAGTTCCGTGTTCTGGCTGTAGATCGCATTGGAGAGTTCCTCGAACTCGCCAGTCAGATGATCCGCCAGTCCGAAGAGCTTGAGTTCCTTGGCGGATTCGCGGCTGGCGCCGAGCACCCGCAGGTAGTCGATCTGGCGGCGTACCGGCGTCTGGCGCAGGCTGAGCGAATAGCCCACGAAAGCGAAGTGGCTCTCGCCGAGGAATGCCGGCACAATGCAGACGATGAGCAGCAGCAGCAGCCAGGGAGAGAACCAGAAAATGGTGGCGCAGAAACCAGTCGCCATCACCACCTGCTGCAGCAGGGTGCCGGTGGCGTGAACCATGCCGATGCGGTCGGTCGCCTGGACCCGGGCGCGTTCGAGCTTGTCGTAGAACACCGGATCCTCATAGCTGAGCAGATCGAGGCGGGCGGCCTTCTCCATGATCTTCACGCTGAGATGGCGGCTGAACCGGTCGGCCATCAGGCTGTCCAGAAATCCAATGGTGCGCCCGTTGACGCCGCCGAGCAGCGCCAGCGCGAACTCCGCGGCCACCCAGCCCCAGAACCACTCCGGCAGAGGCTGGTTCCTGGACACCTGAACGACTCCGTCGATGATGACTTTCGAGACCGCGAGCATCACGATCGGGATCACCGCGCCGAGCAACCGCAGCACGATGTTGGCGCTGACTACGAGGCGGCCGGACTCCCAGACGATGCGCAGCACGGGCGGGATGTTTTTAAGCGCCCGCGCCCGCTGAGCCCACTGGTTGGATTGAGTTGTTCCCGGTTGGGTGGGTATTGGCGCGTCGCTTTTCAAGGAGGTCTCCTGTAAGGAATTCGCCGCGATGGTACATATTACCATCGCTTCATCTGATAGTTTTCCCGATTCTGCGGTGAAACAGCCTGCACCACGGCGTCGAGGCAACACCTGCTATTTCTTAGGCAAATGGATGTCCAAAGCGCCAGACGACGGGCCGGCAAAGGGAGGGTGGATGAGGAAAAGGCGAAGATGGCTGCGCGGCGCCTTGCATGAGCCTGAACAAAAACGCCGCGAGAAAGGGTGCTTTACGCGAACAAATCCAGTTTGAATCAGCCTTTTAGATCGGCGAAAGCAGATTCGATTTCCTGCTTCGCTTCGGGGCTCACCGGGGTTAAAGGAAGCCGCACAGGGCCGCCGTAATAGCCGTTCAGATCCATGGCATGTTTGAGGCCGGGGATGCCGTATTTTGTGGTGACGAGCACGGCTGCCCGGGTGATGCGGCGCTGCCAGTCCATGGCGGCATCGAACTCCCGCTGGCGATGCGCTTCCCAGATGGCGATGGTCGAATAGGGAGCGGCATTGGCGTAGGCGAGCACGGCGCCGACCGCGCCGACGGCGAACGAAGGGGCAAGAGTCGGCGCGGACCCGACCAGCACCTGGAAGCCGGGCCTGGTCTCGTGCAGCATCTGCATCACCTTCTCGATATTGCCGGAACTCTCCTTGATCGCAATGATGTTCGGGTGATGGCTCAACGAGTTCACGGCATCGGCCGGAATGTCGACGCCGGTGGCTTGCGGCCAGTTATAGATCATCAGCGGGATCTTCGTCTGGTCGGCGACGCTGCGGTAGTACAGCGTCTGCGCGGCCGCGTTGTTAATGAGGTTCTTGTAGTAGTGCGGCGTGCGCACCATCGCCGCTTTGTAGCCCATCTCCGCGGCGCGGTTGGTGAGCATCACGGTCTCCCGGACGCTTTCCACGCCTGTGCCCGCCATGAGGATCTTGTCCGAGGCCGCGTATTTGGCGACAAGCTCGAACATCTGGAGTTTCTCCTCGACCGTGAGGTGGACGCTTTCTCCGGTGGAACCGCAGACCACATAGCCAGCCAGTCCCGTCTTGTTCCACTTGGTCACATTGTGTTCGACCTTGGCCGTATAGATGTCACCGTCGTAGTTGAAGGGGGTGGCGATGGGGGGAAAGATGCCGTGGAGTTTCATTGCGTTCTCTCTTCAGGATAGAAAAAGGCCCGGCGCGGGGCCGGGCCTTTTTTTAAACCGCCTAAGCGGAGACTACTTGCCGACGTTGATCAGGGTGAACAGCGCCAGGGATTCGATGAAGGCGAGACCCAGGATGAGCAGGATGCGGATGGCGCCGGCGGCGCCGGGGTTGCGGGCGATGCCTTCGACGGAAGCCGAGATCGCCTTGCCCTGCGCCAGGGCGCAGAGGCCGGAGGCGATCGCCATGGCGAAGGCGCCGGGCAGCACGAAGGTGCCGGTGGTTGAGCCCGTCTGGGCGAAGGTCGGGACGGCGATCATCATGAGCACCATCAGGATGAGAATGTTGCGAACGGTCATTGTTTGCTCCTTACGAACTGGCTGCCAGGAGGTGGTTGCTTACCGCGCGTTGGGACGCCGGGGCCTCACACTGGCGGCCGATAAACTCGATTAGTGGTCCTCGTGCGCCACCGACTCGCCCACGTACACCATGCTGAGCATCATGAAGATGAACGCCTGGACGAACGAGACGAAGACGTGGAGCCCCATGAAGATCACCGGGACTACCCACGGAACCATGCCAAGGAAGCCCATGGTCACCTGCTCACCGGCCAGCATGTTGGCGAAAAGACGAATGGTGAGTGAGACGGGGCGGATGCAATGGCTGATGATTTCCAGCGGGAACATGAACCAGGCCAGCCACCACAGCGGGCCACAAAAATGCTTCAGGTGGCCCAGGACGCCCTGTTCCTTGATGCCCTGGCCGTTGTAGTACAGGAAGGTGGCGATCGCCAGCCCGGCCGGCACGAAGTAGTACATCGTGGGCGACTCGAAGGTGGGGATGATGCCCAACAGGTTCGAGGTCACCACGAAGAGGAAGATCATGCTGAAGTACGCCACGCGCGGTTTGGCGCCGTGGCCGATGATTTCATGCGCCTGTTCCCCGACGAAGGTGTAGATGTTCTCCATCACCAGCTGCAATTTGCCGGGGCGGTCTACCGAGAGGCTGGCGCGAACGACGACGGCCACCAGCATCAACAGGCCGATCACCAGCAGCTCCATCGCCATGTAGTTCGACCACGGCTTCAGGGCGTCTTCGGTGTGATAGCCAACCAGCTGGAAAAGCGCATTGGCGGGCGCCGCCAGGTATTGGTTCAGCAGCGCGGTAAACCAGAGTTCATGCTCGTGCATACAGAAGTTCGATGAGGACTTCGAGAGTCGCCGCCGTCACTGCTAGCGTCAGGCCGCAGGCTACAGCAGGGACAAAAGACCCGTAAGTCTTAACGATAGCATAGGCTGCTCCGCCCAGGATGAGCATTCTAAAGGCATGAACGGCCAGGGAAGTCTTGCGGACGGTCTCGCCCTCCACCACCCTGGTGACGTCAGTGACCATGCGGTGCAGCAGCCAGAAGCTGAGGCTGGAAATGGCCGCTCCGCCGAGGAAGCTCAGCGTTCCAGCCAAGCCCTTGACGAGGAAAAAGATAACGGAGCCGGCCACGGCCAGAACGGCCATCAGTTGGACCGTACGGCGGGTGATGCGCGCGTAATCGAGGTCGGCGGTCACTTCTTCTTGTCGAGCCCCTCAATGCGGGTCGCCTGGCGGACGGTTTCGTACATGCCGATTCCACAGCCGAAGATCAGGCCCGCGGTATCGAGCTGCGCGGTGTTCCAGGCGTGGTTCAGATATTCGCCGATTTTGTAGCAGATCCACCCCGAGAGGGGGGTGATCAAGGCCAGTCCGGAATAGGCGCCGGCCTTCGCATAGGAACTCATGCCCTGCCGGGGTTTTTCTTCGCTCACGGGGCCAGTATAGCGGCAATTCTCATTGGGGGCGCCGGGTGGCCTGGCATCAGGCGGGGGGATGAAACCGGGGGAGGGAAGCCGTCCCTCCCCCGGAGTGAGCGTACTTTCGTACGCGGTTGAGAATCGGAGGAGGAGTTCTCAACCTGCCGGTTTTTGGATGAACTCAGGTGCCTGTTGGTTCCGGGCCGCAGCCGCGCAATCAATACCCAAGCTCGTGCAAAAGCCGGTCTGCCTTGTAGACTTTCTGCAGCGCTTCGATGATCGCCTCGCTGCAGACATGCACGCTTCTGGACCGCTCATCGGTATAAACGAAGCGGTTTGGCAGGCTCTCGATGTTTCCGTCGAAGAGGATGCCCACGATCTCGCCGCGGGTGTTCAGCGTGGCGCTGCCGCTGTTACCGCCGTGTGTGTCGTTTGTCGTCACAAAGTCGAAGTGCGTCTTCAGGTCGAGGGTGTTCTTCGCTTTGACCCAGGCGGCCGGGATGATGAACGGCTCCTGCGTACTGCCTTTCGCGAAAAAGCCTGCAAAATCCGTGGCATAGGGGATCGCCTTGCCGGCTTCGTCGCGGTAGCCGCGCACGTCGCCGTAGGCCAGCCGCATGGTGAACGTGGCGTCGGGATACTCGCTGCCTCCAAAGGCCGAGAAGCGAGCCTGAGCGATCCGGGCGGAAGCGCGCGTCACCACGCTCTCCACCTGGTCCTCATACCGTTTGCGGAGTTCCCGGGCGGGCTTGTCGAGGATCAGGGCCAGGCGAATCATGCCATCCCGGGAGGCGCGAACTTCTGCGAGGCTGGCGGCCAGGCGCTTGCGTTCGGAGACCAGCGGCAGCTTGCTACTCTGCACGTAGTATTTCGCTGCCTCGGCCGGCGTCCGGTTTGCGAGAATCGCTTTCACGGTGGCGTCGGATTCTCCCAACTCCTTTGCCAGGAAGGAGAAGTAGTTCTCGAGAACGACCTCTTCCATGGCCGGGTAGATGGGCGCGGTCGAGTACATTCCCTGTTCCAGGGAGGGCAGGGCGGCGTCGGTGAATTCGCGCAGGCGCTGGCTATCCGGCTTGGGCTTCTCTTCGGCGTAGCGGACTACGTCGCGGGCGATGGTGAGGAGTTCGGAGCCGCGCGTGGCGCCCCGTTCCAGCAGCCAGTAGGGGGCGTAGAAAGAGCGGTAGTTCTGATAGGTGGTGGCCAGTTCGTCCCAGAACTTGGCAAACTCCTCCGCTTTGGCTGGGTCCTTGGCGATGGCCGCTCTTAACGCCTTTTCCTCGGCGCGTTTCCGGTCCATCAGGCTCTTGTCCCTGAGACCGGTGAGGAAGCCGGTGTAGGCCTTGTAGCTGTTCTGGTTGCCGAAGAGGTTCTCACCGGCGATGCGCTTCTGTTCCGGTCCCTTGGCCATGTAGGCTTCCAGGGCGCTGATGAGGGAAGCGAGGCGACGTTGGATGAGGGGATAGGACAGCTGGCCGGAGAACTCGAGCTCGGAGACGGTCATCAGGCGGCCGGTGGAGCCGGGATTGCCCGGGACGAAAGTCAGGTCGCCTTCTTTCACACCCTGCTTCGACCACTTGAAATAGTTGTCCACGTGCACCGGCTTGCCGTTTTCGTAGGCACGGAAGAAGGTGATGTCGAGGTTATAGCGCGGATAGGTAAAGTTTTCCTGGTCGCCGCCAAAAAACGCCACGCCAAATTCCGGCGCCATGACCAAGCGGATGTCAGTGTACTTGCGGTATTGGTAGAGATGATAAAGTCCACCGGCATAAAGAGTTACGACGTCGCAGCGGTTCCCGGTGGCGGTGCCGCAGGCCTTCTCGATGGCCGACATGGCGGCTTTCTTTTTGGCATTGGCTTCCGAGGCCGGGGTCTTCGGCGTGATGCCTTCGGTGACTTTGGCGGTGACGTCCTCAATCTTGAGAAGGACGTTGACTTCGAGGTCGGGGCAACTCCGCTCGTCGGCCTGGGTGCGGGCCACGAAGCCGTTCTTGATGTAGTCGTTGTCCTTGGAGCTCAGCTTCTGGATACAGTCCGCGCCAACGTGGTGGTTGGTGAAGAGCAAACCGTCGGCGGAGACGAAGCTGCCGGTGCCGCCACTATTGAAACGGACGGCGCTCAGGCGCAGGTGATCGAGGAACTGATCGGTGACTTGGAAGTGATACTTGCTTTCGACGGCCTGTTTGGGAAAAGCGTTGAGCAACCACATGCCCTCATCTGCGTGACAAAGGCCCGCGGCGGACAGCAAGACGGCAGCCGCCACGCTTACTTGAAACTTGAATCTCATTTCTACAATTCCTTTTAACTGATTACAAATAAATACTTTATTGTTTTCTAATCGTGTAGTAGTCTTCACAAACACAACCGGTCTATGCGATACTGCAAGTTACCCTGTAGACAAAGCTATGACGCAGTTGGGCGAGGCAACAGCCCGCTATCATAAAATCCTGGAGCAGGACCCGGAGCGCAATGCAGCCTGGATGGCTCAGTTGCGCGAGCAGTGGAAAGCCCGCCATCTGATGGTGAGTGGCCGCCCGGTATCGCCCGTACTGCGTCCGCATTTTCTCAGCCGCCGCCAGTATATCAATTTGGTGAAGACGGCCGAATCGCTGAATGCATCGATCGATCGGATCCGGAAGATGGCGGTGGTGCAGCCGCAGTTGATGTCGCGGATGGAAATGCTGCCGGCCGAAAAGATGCTGGCGTCGGTCGATCCCGGGTACAACAACTGGTCCGTGGCGTCGCTGATGGACACCCAGGTGAACAATGGAAGTGTCCATTTCACTGAGCCGCAAGCAGATATGCCGCACGGCATGGTGTACGGCGACGCGCTGTCGGAGTTGTTCTGGGACGCCCCGCCGGTGAAGGAATTCCGGAAGAAGGTCAAGATTGCCAAAGCCGGGGGCGCGAAGCCGCTGCTCACGGCGACCCTCAAAGCCTGGAAAGAGTTCGGCGGAAAGACCTTGCCCAATGTGGCGATTCTCGAGTTTCGCCAACCATTTGCCTCGTTTGAGTCGCACGAGTATACGCTGCTTGTGGAGCTGTTCCGGAAGAACGGCCTGCAGGCGGAAGTTGTCTTCCCGGAGCAACTGGAGTACCGCAACGACGTCCTCCGCAAGGGCGATTTCACCATCGACCTGGTTTATCGCGGGGTAAGGGCGCACGAGTTCCTGATGAAGTACGATCTCACGCATCCGCTGGTGCGCGCCTACCGCGAGCGCCGCGTGTGTGTGGTGAACAGCTTCCGTACGGAACTGACCAGGAAGAAGGCCCTGCTGGCGTTGTTGACCGACGATGCGATTACTGAAAGCTTCCCGCCCGCGGAGCGGAAGGCGATTAAGGATTCGATTCCCTGGACCCGAGTGGTGGCCGCCGGCCGCACGACGTGGAAGGGGCAGACGGTCGATCTGCTTGATTTCATTCAGAAAAACCGCGAGTCGCTGGTATTGCGGCCGAACGAGGATTCCAGCGAGCTGCACTCCACGGAAGGGTGGCAGGCCGACAACGCAACCTGGGAACGCGCGTTGCGCCAGGCGGTACGGACCCCCTATGTGGTGCAGGAGCGCGTGGCTCCGGTGCCGATCTCGTTCCCGGTCGACTTCTACGGCGACATGGTGTACCGCGACCTGAACGTGGATGTGAGCCCCCACGCCTTTATGGGCAAGATCCAGGGGTGCTCCTCGAAGGTCTCGGCGGCGCAGGGCAACTTCTCCACCATCACCGGTTTAGCTCCGACGTTCATTCTCGAAACGAAGTAGGCTCGGAGTGCCCGAGGCCACAGGGCGCCTGAGCGGGCGGTGCCTGTTCGGTCATGCCTCGAATGAGCCAATCCGGGGAGAGGATGTGGCGCAAATATGCAGTGCCGGCACCCATTTTCTGGAGCGTTTCTTCCGAATCCAGTAGCCTCCCGGGCGCTGTTTGCGTCCTTCGCTGGTAAGGTGTTGATTTTATTCAACGAGGCACAGGGTAGGAGTAGACTAGGATCATGGCACTACGCGTGCAGTGGATCCGCGTGGTGGAGTGTCGCTAAACGATCCGCCCAGGGAGCCGGGTTGCGGTGAAGGAGTTGAAGAGCCAGTTTGTTGGCGCGCTGCTGGTCATTCTGACCGTGACGGCCATCATCTGCGCTGGTGTGAACTACCAGCAGCAATCCCGCTTTCACCTGCCTGACGACGGCGCAACCTGGATGGATGTGCCGAACGCGGCGGACAGCGAGCAGAGCCTGCGCGTGGTGGCGGCTCACGTCGAACGGAATGAACCGGCGGACCTGGCCGGCATCCGCAAAGGTGACGTCGTCCGGATGATTGCCCCGCTGGAGAATACGCCGGGTGTGCCGGTGCGGCAGGCCAGCGATGTCGCCCAGTTGCTGTTCCAGGCCGGAGTCTGGGGCAAAGCCACATACACCCTCAACCGGAACGGCGTGGAGATCACGGCGAAGGTCATTGTGGCCGATGCCAACCGGGATCGGGCGCTTTATTATCAGTATTTTGTCGGCGCCGCCTACCTAGCGATCGGCCTCTTCCTGTTCTTCCGGCGCAACCAGGCCCCCAAGGCCTTGCACTTTTACCTGTTATGCCTGGTCAGTTTCATCCTGCATACCTTCCACTACACGGGGAAGCTGAACAGTTTCGACACGGGCATCTACATCGCGAACGTGGTGGCTGGCCTGCTGGCGCCGGCTCTGTTTGTCCACTTCTGCCTGACTTTCCCTGAGCCGCGGCGTCACTGGAATCGGTGGCAGGCTGTTTCCGTGTATCTGCCTGCCCTGTCACTGATCCTGCTGCACGTGGGTGTGGCGACAGGTGTCGTGCGTACCGCCCTACCGCTGATCGAGATGCGGTGGGTGCTGGACCGGGCGTGGATGCTGCTGTTCTGCGCTTCCTACCTGGCTGGAGCGGTGCTGTTGCACTTCAGCTACCGGCGCACGGAGGATGCGATCATCCGCCAGCAGTTGAAGTGGCTGCGCAACGGGACGCTGGCCGGCATTGTGCCGTTCGCGGCGCTGTATGCGACACCGTTCCTGATCGGGGCGGTGCCGACGCCCACGATGCGGCTGTCCGTGCTGTTCCTGGCGTTCATCCCGCTCACCTGGGCTTACGCGATTCTGCGCTACCGGCTGATGGATGTGGACATCATCTTCCAGCAAGGGTACGTCTACGTCCTGGCGACCTTGTCGGTGCTGGGCATCGTCTACATGCTGGTGTTCACGCTGTCCAAGCGCGATGAACTCAGCCCCACTTCGGTTGTGCTCCTGGTGCTGGTGGCCGCCTTCGTCTTTGAGCCTTTGCGCGGGTGGTTCCAGCAGCAGTTGGACCGCTACTTCTTCTACAAGGATCGCTACGACTACCGTCGTACGTTGATTGCGTTTGCCCGCGAGCTGAGTTCGGAGATGGATCTGGACCGGACTCTGACCAGTGTCGGCGAGCGGCTTTTGAGCACCCTGTCGGTGGCCCATGTCGCGTTTTTCCTGTCCAAGGAGAACGAGCACGGGTTCCTGCTGCATACCGCCCTGGACCGGGATGGTGGACGGCGGCGGCTGAAGACGGAGCGGCTGGATCTCAGCTTCCTGCTGGACTCGCCCGAGGAGCCTTACCTGTTCTTCGAAAGCACACGCCATGCCCTGGACATCGTGACTCATGGCAAGGCGCCATCGGTCCGGGCGACCATCGCGGAGCTGGACCTGACCTACTACCTGCCGTGCAACTTCCGCGGCAAGACGCTGGCCTGGCTGGGCGTCAGCCGGTCGAACAAGGGTGATTTCCTCAGTTCGGACGACATTGATCTGCTGGCGTCGCTGGCCGGCTACATTGCCATGGCGGTGGAGAATGCGCGGCTTTACCGGTCGCTGGCGGCGAAGGCGGAACAGTACGAACGGCTGAAGGAGTTCAGCGAGAACATTGTCGAGTCGATCAACGTCGGCATTCTGGCAGCGGACCTGGAAGACCGGGTGGAGAGCTGGAACTCGCAGATTGAGCGGCTGACCGGGATCCCCCGCCTTGCCGCCCTGGGCCGCAAGTTGAGCGAGTTGTTCCCCGAGGAACTCGGCGCCCACTTCGACGCGCTGCGCGCGAACAATCAGGTGCATCAGTTGTACAAGATCCCGCTGCGCCGGGATACGCTGGCGGCGCCGGTGTTGAATGGCAATGGCCATGCGAACGGGAATGGCGCGGTGAACGGCAAAGCGAAAGCGGAACGCACGGAAGTGATTGTGAATCTGGCCATCGCGCCGCTGGTCACCAAGGATGGGGCGCGCATCGGCCGGCTGATCATCTTCGATGACGTGACGGAGCGGGAAGACCTGGAACGGCGATTGGTGCAGGCGGACAAGCTGAGCTCCATCGGTCTGCTGGCGGCGGGTGTGGCGCACGAAGTGAATACGCCGCTGGCTGTGATTTCGACCTATGCGCAGATGCTGGCCAAGCAGGTGCACGGCGACGAACAGAAATCGAAGCTGCTGGAGAAGATCGCGAAATCGACCTTCCGGGCCAGCGAGATCGTGAATTCGCTGCTGAATTTCTCGCGCACGTCTTCGTCGGAGTATGAGGCGCTGGACCTGAATAAGGTGATCAGCGAAACGCTCTCGCTGCTGGAGCACCAGTTCGACAAGCACGCCATTCAGATTGAGGTGGACCTGGAAGAGGGCGCTCCGCTGATCCGGGGCAATGCGGGCCGGTTGCAGCAGGTGTTCCTGAACCTGTTCCTGAATGCCCGCGACGCCATGTCGAATCTGCCGCCCGGCCAACCGCGCCGTCTGTCGCTGCGGACCCGGGGCGAAGCCACCAGCATCCGGGTGGAAGTCCGCGATAGCGGCGCCGGTATCCCGAGGGACCACCAGTCGCGGATCTTCGATCCGTTCTTCACGACGAAGGGCATGCAAAAGGGCACCGGTCTCGGACTGAGCGTGACTTATGGCATTGTGGAAGAGCATGGCGGCATGATCGAAGTGGAGTCGAATCCCGGTGAGGGTGCTCTGTTCCGTCTCGAGTTTCCGGCCGCCAGCAGGAAACCGGTGAATGCCTGATCTTGATTCCGTTACGACTGTTGCTTCGGATGCATCCAGTTCCCGAGGCCGCATCCTGGTCATTGATGACGAAGCAGACATCCGAGAGAGCTTCGAGACGCTGCTGGAACTGGAAGGCTACACGGTCCAGACGGCTGAGAATGCGACCGAGGGTCTGAAGAAGTTCGAGTCCGGCGTCTATGACCTGATTCTGCTGGACCTGATGATGCCGGACCGGTCGGGCCTGGAAGTCCTGGACGACATCCGGCGCCGGGACAAAGAGACCCCGATCTTCCTGATCACCGCCTACGGCAGCATTGAGGTGGCGGTGGAGGCTCTGAAGTCGGGCGCCAACGACTACTTCTCCAAGCCCTGGGACAACGAGAAGCTGATCATCGAGATCGAGCGGCAGTTGGCGCGGACGCGGCTGGAGCAGGAAAATCGCGAGCTGCGCCGGGCGCTGAAGCAGCGCTACTCGTTCCCCAACATTGTGGGCAAGAGTGAGCGCATGCTGCGGGTGCTGGACCTGGTGACGCAGGTTGCGCCGTCGAAGTCGAACATTCTCATCACCGGGGAGACGGGTACCGGAAAAGAGCTGATCGCCAAGGCGATCCATGCGAACTCGCCGCGCGCGGATCAGCCGTTCGTGGGCGTGAATTCGAGTTCGATGCCGCCCGATCTGATTGAATCCACGCTATTTGGGCACGTGAAGGGCGCGTTCACCGGGGCCATCGCCAATCGCAAGGGGTACTTCGAGACGGCAAACCGGGGCACGATCTTCCTGGACGAGATCGGTACTCTGACGCTGGACATGCAGGTGAAGCTGCTGCGCGTTCTGCAGGAGCGGGAACTGATGCCGGTGGGGTCCACCGAAACCATTAAGGTGGATGTGCGCATCCTGGCCGCTACGAATGCGGATCTGGCCAAGATGGTGGAGGATGGCCGCTTCCGCCAGGATCTTTACTACCGGCTGAACGTCATCAACCTGGCCTTGCCGCCGATGCGCGACCGCAAGGAAGACATCCCGATTCTGATCGACCACTTCTTCCAGGTCTACTGCAAGGACAACGATAAGTTCATGGATGCGCAGGGCCGGTCGACGCTGAAGTTCGAGCCGGAAGCGATGCACATCCTGATGGACTATACGTGGCCGGGAAACGTCCGTGAGCTGGAGAACGCGGTGGAACGGGCGGTGGTGCTGGCGACGAGCGAGACCGTGCCGGTGAGTGTGCTGCCGGAGTACATCCTGCACTCCACCGGGGTGAGGATTCCCAGGGAGGGCGGGGAAGCGCTGCCGGCGGATGCGTCGCTGTTTGAAATCATGGCCGACTTCGAAGCCCGCAAGATCACGGAAGTGCTGGACGCCGTCAACCATTCGCAGACCGACGCAGCGGCGCGCCTGAAGATTCCGCTTTCGACACTGAATCAGAAGATCAAGCGCCTGGGGATCCAGGTCAAGCGGAAGCCGTCCGGCAACTGAACGGGCGAATAACTGCCGAACGGGGCGGAAGCGGTAGAATATGGGTGCCATGCCCGAACCTCAACTCACATTGGTCGCCGAACTGATCGCCCAGCCCGGCAAGGAAGAGATGGTCCGCCAGGAGCTGCTCGCGCTGATCGAGCCGACGCGAGCGGAGGCCGGTTGCGTGGATTATTTCCTGCACGAGTCGCTGGAGAAGCCGGGCCATTTTCTCTTTTATGAGAACTGGATTTCGGAGGCGGCGCTGGCAGAGCACGCGCAAACTCCGCATTTGCAACGGCTTGGCAGCCTGGTTCCGGTCATGCTGACCGGGGCTCCGCGGCTATTCAAACTGCGCAGACTGGCCTGACGACCGCCTATCCCCCACCTAAGGCGTTTCCCTCATAGCGGGCCCTGCACTCTCTGCCGATTAAACGAGAGAAATGGGAACCGTCATGTGTACACGTCTCCGTGGGTTGCTCCCGGCCGCTCTAATGGCCCTGGTGATGGTCGCGCCGATCGCGGCACAAACCGGCTCAAACGCCGTGTCTGTTCGGGTGGATGCCAGCATCAAGGGCGCGACGTTCTGGGCCGACGGGCAGGAGTACACTTCGTCCGCACAACTCCTGTGGACCCTGGGGAGTAAACACACGCTCGAAGTGCGGAACCGGAACCAGGTGTTTCCGGACGGCAAGAGCCGGGTTACGTTTCTGCGATGGGCCGACGAGGCGGGCCTGATGCTCGAGACGGGCAGCACGACGCAGGTGATCACCGCGGACTCCTCGAACCGGAGCTTCCTGGTGAATTTCCAGCTGGAATACCTGGTGAACTACTATGTGAACACCGACCAGCCGGTGAACCTGTTCGACCCGAGCGCGATCAACTACCCCGAGATCGGGATTCCGAATCCTTACGGCTACATTGCCACCTCGACGAAATCCTGCATCCAGACGAGTTCGTGGGAGTGGATCTCCGCCGGCAGCGGAATCACCCTGAACGCGATTCCCTATCCTGGCAAGGCATTTGTCGGCTGGGACATCCCGCCCGGACCCACTGCGTCTCTGGCCACTCTGACCATCGACGGACCGAAGACGATCCGGGCGAACTTCGTGGACGCGCGCCGCGTGTACATCGACTCCTATCCGGAGAAGGGGCTGAAGGTGGTGGTGGACCGCACGGTGATGTATGCCCGTGGCGACAAGTGTTTCCCGGACTGGACGGCAACCTATTCGCCGAGCTCTGGAGCGGGCACGCCGGTTCCGCCGGATTATCCTTATCCCATCAACATTCCGCCTTCGACGTTCCCGGATGCCCCGGTGGGTCCGTTCTCGTATTGCACGCAGATCCCGTTGTGCAATGGAGAGTTGGATTTACAGGCCGGCACACCGCACATTTTCGCGGCGCCGGCTTCGCAGACCGATCGCATGGGCAACATCTGGGTGTTCGATCACTGGGACTTCGGCAACGGGCAGACGGGCGGTTTGAATTCGACCGTGACCGTGCCAGACGACTGGAGCACCCAGACCTACACGGCCCACTTCGTAAAGGGAATCCGGTCCAGCTTTGTCACCATGCCCACGGGGCTGAAGCTGAAGATCGATGGCCGGGACAATTGGGCTTCCTACAACTTTGAATGGGGTCTGGGCCACACTCATACGGTTTCGGCGCCCCTGGACCAGGTGGATTCGCGCGGCCGCAGATACCGGTTTGTGAGCTGGTCGAACGGCGGCGCCGCGGACCAGGACATTACCATCACCGATTCCGAAGGCACTGCCTCGTTCCGGATGGTTGCTCAGTACGAACTGCTGGGCCAGTTGAGTATCCAGAGCGAACCCGCGGCGCTGACCTTTAATGTGAGCGGCGCCAACTGCACGACGCCGTGCGTGCTGGATCGTCCGGCTGGTACGAGCATCACGATTACGCCGCTGCCGGAGATGCCTTTCTCCCCCGACACGAAAGCGTTGCTGTTGGGCTGGGCCGATGGCGTGGCGGCTGGTCCCCGCAGCTACATGTTTAGCCAGGAAGCGGCGATAGTCTCCGCCAAGTACACCTATTTGCAGCGGCTTACCGCGATTTCCGATCCGGACGGCGGAGCCAATTGGATCTACGATCCGATGCCCGCGGCGGGGAATTACTTCCCGGCCGGAGCGAAGGTTTCCGTCATGGCGGAGGCTGCGCCGGGCTACAAGTTTAAGAGGTTTGAAGGCGCTTTGAGCGGTCCGCTGAACTACGGCTGGGTGAACATGAGTTCGCCGGCGACGGTGGTGGCGCGGATGGAAAAGGTGCCCGCCCTGGCGGACAATGCCGTCAGGAATGCAGCCGGCGAGACGCCGACCGATGGCGTGGCGCCCGGTTCGCTGATTTCGATCTCCGGCTATAACATGGCCCCCGACTTCCAGAAGGGGCCTGAAAGCCCGCTGGCCCAGACGCTGCAGGGCGTTGTGGTGCAACTGCCGGGCAGCCGCTACCTGCCCCTGGTTTCCGTGGCACCAGACCGGATCGTCGGGCAATTGCCTTCCGATTTCGCGGAAGGCGAGTATACCCTCACGGTTCGTTCGCCCGGGCAGAGCCCGTTGTCCACCAAGTTCAAGGTGAAGAACTATGCGCCTGGACTCTTCCGGCGCGGTGATGATACGGATCCGGTGCCGCTGGGTGTGGCACTCCATGCGGACGGATCCGACGTGAACGCGGAAAACCCGGCCAAGGCTGGCGAGACGGTGACTCTGTTTGGAACGGGGTTCGGTCCTTTGAATCCGGCTCCGCTGGATGGGTTTGCGGTGCCGTTCAATCCGCCTGTGCCGCTGAAAGACACGGCTGAGCTGCTGATTGGCGGGGAATCGAGGCCGTACGTCTGGTGTGGAGCTTCGGCCGGGCGCGTCGGTTATTGGGTGATCCAATTCAAGATCGACGCGACGATGGGCCAGGCCCAGAACGTGCCCGTGGTGGTGCGAGTGAACGGCCAGGAATCGAACCAGGTGGTACTCCCGCTGCAATAGGCTTTTCAAAACTCTAGTAACGGATTCGTCTTGACAGACGTCTGAGAGGCAGACCAAACTTGGTCCAGGGAGTTTTCCCATTATGCGTCTCGCCCAATCGCTAGTAATTGCCTCAGTTGCAGCTGTTTCGCTGGCTGGCGGCGCATTCGCGCAAAACGCCATCTCCGCCAAAGCGGGGATGATCAACGTCGCCGAGGGTGACATCTTCCTTGTAGACGCGAAGGGCGTGGAAAGTCCGGTCCAGCCGAAACCCTCTGAGTTTATCGACATTAAAGAAGGGCAGACGCTGAAGACGACGGAGGGCCGGGTTGAAGTTCTGCTGACGCCAGGCGCCTTCCTGCGCATGGCGGACAACAGCTCCTTCAAGCTGTTCTCCAACCGGCTCAGTGATGTACGCCTGGATGTGCAGTCCGGTGTGGTCATGGTTGAGGCGGCCGAGCTGCTGGAAGACAACCACCTGACGGTGCTGACCAAGGACGCGGTGGTGACGGTGACCAAGGCGGGGCTTTACCGCTTTGAAGCGGAACCGGCCAGCATCCGGGTCTATATGGGTGAGCTCGTCGTGGACCAGAACGGCCAGAAGACGACCCTGAAGGGTGGACGCGAGCTGGTGGCGACGGCCGGTGGCTGGACTCCTGGTAAGTTTGACGCGAAAGACACCGATCCGCTGTTCCGCTGGTCGAAGCGGCGGTCCGGCTACATCGCCATGGCGAACGTTTCGGCGGCGCGGCAGTCAACCCCGAGGAATGGCTTCCTGGGCTCCGGTTCGTGGATGTACAACCCCTACTTCGGCTTCGCGACGTTCATTCCGTACGCGGACACGCTGCGTAGCCCCTTCGGGTTCTACTACTACACGCCGAGCACCGTGATGGCGGTCTACTATCCGCCGGTTTACGCCTCCGGGGGCGGCTCTGGTTATGGCGGGCGCTCCGGCAACGGATTCACTGCCAGTATGCCTGGGCGTAGCGCTTCAGGTTCTTCCTACACAGCGGCACCGATGGTCAGCTCCCCAGGCGCTATTGCTTCCAGCTCCGGCATCAGCCGTGCCAGCGGTGGGATGGGTTCCGTTGGTGGCGGCGGCGGCAGCGTTGGCGGTGGTGGCGGCGCTTCGGTGGCGAGCCCGGCTGGCGCGGCAGGCGGCGGTGGCCGTGGCGGCTCCGGCGGCCGCGGCAACTAACTGAATTTCGTGTGACACAGATGGAAGAAGGGCGGCCTCAGGGCCGCCCTTCTTTTGTCTATGACGACTTCCGAATCAACAAGCTGCCGGGACTCAGGGCTTCAGGCTCTCCACGAAGAACCGGGTCTGCTTTTCCAGCATGTGCTGCCGGGCCTTGCCCATGACGCCGTGGCTTTTGCCTGAGTAAATCACCGTCTCGAAGTCCTTACCAGCCACCTGGAGAGCGTTCATCATCTGCAAGGCATTGCCGAACAGCACGTTATCGTCTTCGATGTTATGCATCAGCAGGAGCTTGCCCTTGAGATTGGCGGCGGAATGGACGGGTGAGCTGGATTTGTAGCCGTCCTCGTTCTCCTGGGGGCGGCCCAGATAGCGTTCCGTGTAGATGGTGTCATAGTTCCGCCAATCGGTGACGGCGGCGCCCGCGGCTCCGGCCTGGAAGACCTCGGGCGCGTTGAGCAGGGCGTAGAGGGTCATATAGCCGCCGTAGCTCCAGCCGTAGATGCCCACGCGGCTGGTGTCGGCGAAGCCGAGTTTGGCAAGGTAGCCCACACCCTCCTTCTGGTCGTCGAGTTCCTGTTTGCCCAGGCGGCGGTTGATGGGGGCTTCGAACTGATGGCCGCGCCCGTAGGAGCCCCGGTTGTCCATCTGCCAGATGAGGAAGCCTTTGTGGGCCATCACCTGTTCCCAGTTGAGCCCGCTGTAGGCGTTGCGGACGGTCTGGGCGTGAGGGCCGCCGTAAATCGACACCAGGACCGGATACTTCTTCGCAGGATCAAAGCCGGCGGGTTTGATCAGGCGGCCGTAGAAGAGGGTCCCGTCCGAGCCTTTGAAGGTGTGGATTTCGCTCTTGAGAATGTTGTACTCCTCCTCCTGCTTGCGGTCGGCCTCGCGCCAGACCTTGACCTCGGAGCCGTCGTCGGCTTTGTTGAGAGTCGAGCGGGACGGGTTTTCGAGATTGGAGAAGGTATCGAGGTAATACTGGCAGCCGGGGCCCATGGAGATGCTGTGGGTACCTGCGCCTTTGGTGAGCTGGCGTTTGTCCTTGCCATTGAAGCCGATGACGTAGAGTTGCCGCTCCAGCGGGCTGGTCTCGCTGCTGGTGTACCAGATTTTCTTTGCCTTTTCATCGATGCACGAGACCGCGGTCACTTCCCAGTCGCCCTTGGTGAGCTGCTTTTCGCGTTTGCCGTCGGCGTTGTAGAGGTAGATATGGCGGAAGCCGTCGCGCTCGGACGAGAGCAGGATGCGGCCGTCAGTCAGGAACTCGAAGTCGTCGCTGATGTTGATCCAGGCGGGATCGGATTCCTCAATGAGAAGCTGCGATTTGCCGTTCCGGGCGTCGGCGGCCAGGATCCACAGATGGTTCTGGGTGCGATTGAGACGGTGGACGACGACGCGGTCGGAGTCGGGCGTCCAGTGGACCCGGGCCAGGAGGTAGTCGCGGTTTTCGCCGAAGTCCATCCAGCGAGTGAGTCCGCCGGTGATGCCGACGACCCCGATGCGCACGTCGGCATTGCTGGTGCCGGCTTTGGGGTAGCGCTGGGGCTCGGCGACGGCGTCGATTTTGAGATGGTCGGCCTGGGGATAGAGAGGCTCCCCGCTGACGTCGAACTGCATGTATGCAATGGACTTGGAGTCCGGCGACCACCAGTGGGCGGTGCCCAGGTCGAGCTCCTCGGGGTAGACCCAGTCGAGGGTCGCGTTCCAGCGGGTGGCGGAGCTGTCGGTGGTCAACTGGGTGACCTTCTTTGTTGCCAGCTCCATGACGTAGAGCTCGTAGCCGCGGCGGAAACTCACTTTCTGCCCGTCAGGAGAGAGTTTGGGATCGCGTTCGGGGATTTCGGTCGCTGTGAGCTGTTCCAGTTTGTTGGATTCGTCTGTCCACAGGAACAGGTCGCCGTTGACGATGACAAGCATCTTGTGGCCGTCCCTGGACCACTGGACGCGCGATTCGGAGACCCGGCGGTTCTCCCAGTCCATTTCCTTGGGGCCAGGCGCCTGATGAGCCGTCTTACCCAGCTCGCCGGTGGTGAAGAGTTCCTTCTCGGTTTGGGTGGTGAGGTCGAAGAGCGCCACCTTGTCTCCGCGCCGGACGGCGAAGCGTTTCCCGTCGGGCGCCCAAATAGGCGCGCCGCCGAACTGGGCCATCATGCGTGCCATGCCGGCCGTGAGGCTTTCGAGGGTCACGGGCTTCTTCTGTTGCGCCGGCGCCAGTTGGGCGCTGAGGGCGAAGAGCGCCGCGGTTGCCTTCCAGGTCATTCTTTACTACTCCAATCGGTACTCCAGGAATCGGGTCTTGCCATCGCGCTCGATCTGGAGGACCACTTCTTCGCGCGATTTGATGGGCGCCATGAAGGACTTCAGGTCCTGCAGAGTGGCGACCGGTTTGCCGTTTAAGGCATGAATGATGTCTCCCGGGAGGAGGCCTTCCTCCTGGATGAGGGCGCCCGGGACGAGGCCCGCGACGAGGACTCCGTAGTTCTTCCGGACGGGCGGCATCTCCTTGAGGAGTGAGTCGTCGAGGGGGACGCCGAGGATTCTCAGGCGCCGGACCAGGTTTTCGTCGGAGAGCGCGAGGCGCCCGAAGTTGGGGCTCTTCTCGGTCCGGTCGACGACGACGGGCTGCAGTTTGAGGGTCTGGTCGCCGCGCAGGATTTCGACATTGATCAGCGAGGCGACGGGCTTGCGGTAGATGAGCACATGGAACTGGCGGGCGGTTTCCATGGGGCGGCCGTCGACGCTGAGGACAATGTCCCCGGTCTGGAAACCGGCGATGTCGCCCGTGCTTTTGGGTTCGACATCGGCGATGACGACACCGGTATCCCGCTTGAGGCCAAGGCCCTGGGCGATGCCGTAGGTGAGGGTCTGGGCGGTGAGGCCGATGTCTCCGCGGGTGACTTTGCCATCCTTCCTGAGCTGCTCGACGACGGGATTGGCGATGCGGGCGGGGACGGCGAAGCCGAGGCCTTCATTGCCGCCTGATTCGGACAGGATCATGGTGTTGATGCCGATGACCTTGCCGTCGAGGTCGACCAGCGCTCCGCCGCTGTTGCCGGGGTTGATGGCGGCATCGGTCTGGATGTAGACCATGCGGTCGTCGGGCTTCATCTGGCGCTGGGTGGAGCTGATGACGCCCATGGTGACGGAGTTCTCGAGACCGCGCGGATTGCCGATGGCCAGGACGAGCTGACCCTGCTGGAGCGCCTCGGAGTCGCCCCACTCCAGGAAATGGAGCCCGTGGGCATCTACTTTTACGAGGGCGATGTCGGCCTCGGTGTCCCGGCCGAGGACGCGGCCTTCCAGCAGGCGGCTGCGTTCCGGCGACGAGCGGGCGCCGACTGGCGGGGCCAGCAGGACTTCGACTGTCATGCTTTTGCCGACGACGTGCGCGTTGGTGACGATGTAGCCGTCTTCCGAGAGGATGACGCCGGAACCGGTGCCCGTCTGGCGGACGGCGAGGGCGGCTTCCCGGCTCACCGGCTCAAAGGACTCGCTGCGGATGAGGACGATGGCGGGATGGAGGCGGCCGGAGAGTGCCACGAGCTGGTCGTTCAGGCCGTTGAGGGGGCCGGTGGCTTTCTGGCCGAAAGCGAGTGCGGGCAACAACAGCAAAGCGGACAGCAGCCTCATTGGAGTTAGCATGGCACAATCAGGGTGTGGCAACTGTGGACGGGCGAGTTCTGGCGCTGGATGTAGGGCGGAAGCGAATCGGGCTTGCCGTGAGCGATTCAATGGGGCTGGCACAGGGATTGGATACTCTCCTACGTAAAACGATGCGCGAAGACGTGGCGCGGCTCCGGCAGATCGCGCTGGAGCGCAAAGTCTCGCTGTTTCTGGTGGGTTTGCCTCTGAATATGAGAGGCGATGAGGGGGAAATGGCCGAGTTTGTCCGGACCTTTGCCCGGAAGCTGGAAGAAGGGACGGGGCTGCCGGTGCAGTTTCAGGACGAGCGGCTGACGTCGGTCGAAGCTGAGTCGAGGTTGCAGGAGCGTGGGTTGAGCCTGGAGCGGATGCTCAAGGAGAAGCGGAAGGGCGCCGTGGACCGGCTGGCGGCGATCATCCTGCTGGAAGATTACCTGCGTGCGGGAGGCGAGGCTGAGTAGATGCGCCGGTTGATGAAGCTGTTTTTGTGGCTGATGGTCCTGGGGTTTCTGACCGCCGCCGGGGCGGGCTATTACTTCGCCTGGATGGACCCGTATCGCGGCTTTGACCAGCCCGTGTTTGTGGAGATCCCGCGCGGCACTTCCACGATGAGGATTGGCGAGCTGCTGGCGGAGTCGGGCGTCGTGCGGCATCCGATGCTGTTCGCGCTGGTGCGGGCGGTCCGGTTGAAGGGAAAGCCGCAGGCCGGCGAGTATGAGTTTTCGACGGCCGCGACACCGAACGAAGTGTTCGGGCGGATCGCGCGGGGCGACATCTTCCAGATCGAGGTCCGGGTGCCGGAGGGCAGCAACGTATTCGACATTGCCCGGATCGTACAGCAGGCCGGGCTGGGGCCGGAGGAAGAGTTCCTGAAGGTCGCGCTGCCGCAGGAAGGCTTTTTGTTTCCGTCGACCTACCGGTTCAAGCGCAAAACCACGGCGGAAGCGGTGTGCAAGGCGATGCGGGCGCAGTTTGACAAAGTCTGGGCTGAGCTGAAGGCCCCGCAGGAGGCGCAGCGCCAGACAGTGATTCTGGCGTCCCTGGTAGAGACCGAGGCGGTGCTGCCGGAAGAGCGGGCCAGGATCGCGGGGGTCTATACAAAGCGGCTGGAGAAGGGGATCCGGCTGGAATGCGATCCCACGGTGGCCTATGCATCCATGTTGGACGGGCTCTGGCGCGGGACGATCTACAAGAGCGACCTGGCGAGCCGCAATCGCTACAATACATACCAACATGCGGGATTGCCGCCGGGGCCTGTCGCCAATCCGGGGCTGGCCTCGTTGAAAGCGGCCCTGCATCCGGAAGAGACGGACGATTTGTATTTCGTGGCCAAGGCCGACCACAGCGGCGGCCACGTGTTCAACAAAGATCTGGCCGGCCACCAGAAGGCGGTGGCCGCATATCGTCATGGCGAGCACAGGTCGGGCGGGACACAGAGCCAGGAAAAAGGAGCGGGTGCTGACGTGGCTGCAAAGCCGAAGCGCCCGGTGCGTTGACGAAGCTCTGCGGCGCGCGCTGGCCCAGGAGATGCCGGATATCTCGACCAAGCTGCTGCGGCAGGCGCTGCTGGAATCGGGGCTGGCGTTGACGCCGATGGTGGAAGGAGTCCGGCAGGACTCGTTCGAGCACCTGGAACGCACCCTGCTGGCCCTGGGCGCGGAGTATGAAGCAGGGGACGCGGCACGGCGCAAAGAAGTGCGCGGTACTGTGATTACCGCGCGCCAGCATGCCGACTGGGCCACGCGTAATCCGAATAGCAGCGAGGCTCATCGCGCGGAAAAGGCGGAGATGGTGCTGTGGCTGCGTACCTGGCTGGAGAATCCACCGTTGTTTCCCTCCTGGCTCGTGTTGCGCAAACGGGCGCTGGGGCACCCGCACGGGCTTGATTGAGCGCGCCGGATGCGGTGTGATATCCGCATGACCATTTCCCGCCGTTCCCTGCTTGTGAGCCCTCTGCTGGCGGCTCCGGCTCTGCTGGCCGATCGCAATGATGCGCTGTTGTTCATTGGCGCCTACACGAGCGCGAAGAACAAAGGGATTACGGTGGCGCGATTCGACAAGTCGACGGGCGCCATCTCGGAGATGAGCACGGCGGCGGAGACGCCCAATCCAACCTTCCTGGAACTGCATCCGAACGGCAAGTGGCTGTACGCGATCAACGAAGTGAGTAACTTCGGCGGGAAGAAGGAAGGCTCGGTGGACGCCTATTCCATCGACCGGGCGAGCGGCAAGCTCACCTTGCTGAATCAGGTGAGCAGCAAGGGTGCGGGGCCGTGCCATGTCTCGCTGGACCGCAGCGGCCGGATGGTGATGATCGCCAATTACGGCAGCGGCAGCGTGGCGTCGTACAAAGTTTTGCCGGACGGGCAGTTGAGCGAAGCGGTCTCGTTCTTCCAGCACGAGGGGAAGGGCCCGGTGGCGGGGCGCCAGGCGGGTCCGCATGCGCATTCGATCAACGCCGCGCCGGACAATCGCTTTGCCGTGGCCTGCGACCTGGGGACGGATGAGCTCCGGGTTTACAAATTGGATCCGGGCAAGGGCTCGATGGAGAAGCACAAGGTGGCGAACGCCGCTCCGGGGGCGGGTCCGCGTCATTTTGCCTGGCATCCGAAGAAGATGTGGGGCTATGCGGTGAATGAGCTGAACTCCACCGTAACTGTGTTTCTTTACGCGCCGGACGGGCTGCTGGAAGAGATTCAGAGCGTCTCCACGCTGCCGGAAGGGTACAGGAACGAGAATGCTCCGGCCGAGATCCGCGTGCATCCGACGGGCAAGTTCCTGTATGCCTCGAACCGGGGCGAGGATTCCATCGCCGTTTTCACGATCGATGCCGCGACGGGCAAGCTGACTTCGGTGGACCGTACCTTGACGCAAGGCGCGGTGCCCCGCAACTTCTACATCGAGCCCACGGGGCGGTGGCTGCTGGCCGCGAATCAGAAGACCGACAACATCATCGTCTTTGCGATCGAGCAGAAGACGGGCAAGCTGCAGAACACAGGCAAGGGGATCACGGTCGGGCAGCCGGTGTGTTTGCGAACGCTGGGTTAACAACCCGCGGCTGAGGCCGTAGGGCTGCGTGCCGCACGGCCAGGCGCGGTGGCTGAGCTGGGGAGGAACAGATGGCGGCAGGAACCATTCAACCAGTGTCCGCGGCTCAGCCGGCGGCGTCCCACGCGAGTACGGCGAAGAGCACGCGGCTGATGAGCCTCGATGCCTACCGGGGTTTCATCATGCTGATGCTGGTCTCCGGGGGCTTTGGACTGGGCGCCCTGGAAGCCTACCCGGGCTGGAGCTGGCTCGCCGGGCAGGTGGAGCATGCGGCCTGGGAGGGCTGCACGTTCTGGGACCTCATCCAGCCGGCGTTCACGTTCATGGTGGGCGTGGCCATGCCGTTCTCGCTGGCGAGGCGGCGTGCGGTGGGCGATAGCCCGGCACGGGTGTTCGGGCATGTGGCGTGGCGGGCTTTGATCCTGATCGTCCTGAGCAATATCTATTCGAACTGGGGTGCGAAGCCAGGGGAACTGAAGCTGCAGTTCATCAACGTGCTGTGCCAGATCGCCTTCGGGTACGTGCTGTGCGCGCTGGTCCTGAGGCTGCCATTCCGCGCCCAGGTGGCCGTGGCACTGGCGATCTTCGCGGGCTACTGGGGGCTGTTCGTCGCGTTCCCGGGTCCGGACGGGCCGTGGTCGCAGACGGGCAATATCGGTGCGGTGATTGACCTGAAGGTCCTGGGGTACAACTACTCCGGTTACTACACGACCATCAACTTCGTTGGGAACGCACTGACGATCCTATTTGGCTGCTGGGCGGGGCTGTTGCTGCAAAGCGGGCGCTCGCATGCGGACCGTTTGAAGATCCTGGGGCTGTGCTCGGCGGCCGGCTTCGCACTGGGGCTCGGCTTGCAGCCGTTCATCCCGATGGTGAAGCGGCTGTGGACCGGGTCGTTCGTGTTGTTCAGTGCGGGCTGGGTGATCCTGATGCTGATGGTGTTCTACTGGATCATCGAAGTGAAGCAGGTGAAGCGCTGGACGTTCCCGTTCCTGGTTCTGGGGATGAACTCGATTTTCGTCTACTCGTTGGGGCAGATCGGGATCTCCGGCTGGCTGAACCGGGGGCTGGCGGGCTTTACGGGGAATTTCGCATTCCTGGGCGCCCTGGGCGCGATCCCGCAAAGGGTGCTCGTGCTGGCGGGGCTTTGGTATCTCTGCTACTGGCTGTATCAGCGCAAGATCTTCCTGAAGATCTGATGCCGCGGTGTCCGACGGTGCCGGACGCGGGCATCCGCGCCCATCGTGCGAGCATAGGAAGGTGAGTTCCCCGTCCACTCCTGCCAAGGGCGCACTTGGCGTCATCTTCCTGATCGTTTTCCTCGACCTGATGGGCGCGGGGATTCTGATTCCGGTGATCCCCTATATCGTCGAGCCCTACCGCGCTGACGCCCTCACTGTGGGCATCCTGGCGATGGCGTTCTCGGCGGCGCAGTTCCTCGCCAGCCCGCTGCTGGGGCTGCTCTCAGACCGCTTTGGACGACGTCCCGTGCTGCTGCTGAGCGTCCTGGGTAGCGCGGCCGGTTACTTCCTGTTCGGCTATGGCGGCTCGCTGGCAGTCCTTTTCATTGCCCGCATTATCGATGGGCTGACGGGCGGCAATATCTCCGCGGCGCAAGCCTATATCGCAGACATCTCCGAGCCAAAGGACCGGGCCAAGAACTTTGGACTGATCGGCGTGGCGTTCGGGCTGGGCTTCATCCTTGGTCCGGCGCTGGGCGGCGCCTTGAGCAAGATCAGCCTGTCGGCGCCGGCTTATGCGGCGGGCGGATTGTCGCTGATCACCTGCGCCGTAGGGTTCGCCCTGCTGAAGGAATCGTTACCCGCCGCGAGCCGGACCTCGGCGAAGACGCGCTGGCGCGATGTGAACCCCTTCTCGCAGATTCGAGCGGCTTTTGGCCGTGTAGGTTTCCGCGAGCTCATGCTGGCGACGTTCGCGATGAACTTTGGAATGACCGCGCTGCAGACGAACTTCGCGGTGTTCACCCACGCCCGGTTCGGCCTGGATGCGAGCCAGAACGCGGTCCTGTTTGCCTTTCTGGGCGTTGTGGCGTCGGTGACGCAGGGTTTGCTGCTGCGGAAGCTGGCGCCATCCCTGGGGGAGGGGAAGCTGGCGGTGGGAGGATCTCTCCTGCTGGCTCTGGGGTTTGTCGTGCTGGCGGTATCGAGCGCCATCTGGATGCTCTATTTGTGCCTGGTCCTCACGGCCCTGGGCTTTGGACTGGCGGGCCCCTCGCTGTCGGGGCTTGTCTCGCGCCGCGCGGCTCCGAGTGAGCAGGGTGTTCTGCTGGGCACGATGCAGTCGCTGGCGAGCTTTACGCGCGTCATCGGGCCTGTGTGGGCGGGCGCCTCCTTCGACCACATCGGGCAGGCGGCTCCGTACTGGACCGGGGCAGTCTGCGCCGCGCTCAGTATGTTGTGGGCCCTACACTCCAGCCGCGACTCACTTTGATTTATCCCTGGGGCGCTTGCCGGGCAGGCCGACGGGATTCTCGTGCACGCGTTCGGCGTGGTCGGCCGTGAGGCCGGTGGCCAGCTTGACGCTCTTTTCTCCGTATTTGTCGCGGATGCGGTCGACCACGGCCAGCGCCTGGCGGGCGCGCTGATTCTTCTCGGAATCGAGCAGGCCGAGCTGGCCTTCGTGTGCTTCGAAGCCGGAGACGCCCGTGCCGATGAGGCGGATGGGGGTCTTGCCGTCCCACGCCTGGCGGAAGAGGTGGCGCGACTCGGCGATGAGCTCGTGATCGAGCTGCGTGGACTGGGGCAGGGTCCGGCTGCGCGTGAGCGTGGTGAAGTCCTTGTAGCGCAGCTTGAGATGGACGGTGTTGGCGTGCAACTCGTGCTCGCGCAGACGCCGGGCGACCTTCTCCGCGAGGCGGGCGAGGGTGGCTTCGAGTTCCAGCGGTTCCGCCGTGTCCGTGTCGAAGGTGTGTTCGTGGCTGATGGACTTGGGGTCGTCGTTGTCGCCGATGTCCCCGTCGAACCAGGAGCCGGCGTCCATGCCATGGGACTTACCGGCAAGGGCCAGACCCCACTGGCCGAAGCGGCGGCGCAGGAAGGACTCCTCCAGCCGGGCGAGGTCGCCGACCTTGCGGATGCCGTAGTCCTTGAGCTTCTGCTCGGTCACCTTGCCGACGCCGGGAATGCGGCGGACGTCCAGGGGCGCCAGGAAATTGGCTTCCAGCCCGGGCTGGACCCAAAGGATGCCGTTGGGTTTGGCCTGGTCCGACGAGACCTTGGCGACGAGGCGGGACGTGGCGATGCCGACGGAACAGTTGAGTCCGGTGACCTGCTTCATGCGGTTGTGGAGGAGGTGGGCTGCCTGTAGCGGAGGGCCGAGGAGGCGCTCGGTGCCCGTGAGGTCCATGTAGGCTTCGTCGACCGAGGCCATCTCGACCTTCGGAGAGAATTCGTTGAGGACGGCGTGGACCTTGTGAGAGTAGTCGCGGTAGCGGTCGGGGTGGCCGTTCAGGAAGATGGCGTGCGGGCAGAGCTTGCCCGCCGTGCGCAGCGGCATGGCGGAGTGGACGCCGAACTTGCGGGCCTCGTAGGAGGCGGCAGAGACGACGCCGCGCGCGTCCTTGGGGCCGCCGACGACGACCGCTTTGCCTTTGAGGGACGGGTCGAAGAGCTCTTCCACGGAGACGAAGAAGGCGTCCATGTCGACGTGGAAGATCGTTTTCACTTCTGTTCCAGGATAGATCGAAGACGCGCGGCAGTGGGCCTTCCGGCCGGCGGCCGGGGCGTGGCACACTGGCGGGTAGAGGGCCTATGTCGATCTTCATCGTGCAACTGGGTACGCCGCGCAGGGACGGGGAGGGGCCGCGTCTGGGCACGGTCCGCCGGCCGCCGCGCGGGGTGGCCAAGGCCGATTTCGCCAGGCTCGACTATTACGACGTCTGGTTCCCGAATCTGTCGCCCAGCGCTGAATTGGTGCAGGAGGCGCTGCATGCGGAGGATGAGCGGGCCTGGGCGGGCTTTGTGCGGAAGTTCCGGCATGAGATGAGTGCCCCGGACCGGAGCCGCGAATTGGATGTGCTGGCGACGCTGTCGCACCATACGAATCTCTCGCTGGGCTGCTATTGCAAGGAGGAGAGCCGCTGCCACCGGTCAGTTCTGCGCGCGCTGCTGGAGGAGCGGGACGCCCAGGTCGTTTGAGCCGCACTACGGGGTGTAGCGGCCGCGGAGCACTCTCGGCAGGCCGGCGAGATCGCAGGTGAGCGAGACTTCCTGCCAGGGGCCGTGGGCGAACGCGCCGCGGACTCCGGCCTCGCCCTGGTAGCCGATCTCGAAGATGAGCCAGCCACCGGGAGTCAGCAGCCGCTCGGCCTGCGGGACGATGCGGTGGTAGATCTCGGTGCCTTGCTCGCCGCCCAGCAGGGCCAGGTGCGGTTCATAGTCGCGGACCTCGGGTTGCAGCGTGGCCATTTCGGCGGCCGGGATATAGGGTGGATTCGAAACGACGAGATCGAACGGGCCCGTCAGGGCAGAGGCCAGATCGCACTGGACGAAGTCGACCGGGGCGGCCAGCGCCGCCGCGTTGTGGCGGGCCACCTGGAGGGCGTCGAAGCTGAGATCCGTGGCGACGGCACGAGCCCGCAATTCGAGCGCGAGCGTGATGGCCAGGGCGCCCGTGCCGGTACCGATGTCGAGCAGCGTACGTGCGCCGCCAGCGGTCTGCAGAGCCTGTTCGACAAGATGCTCGGTTTCGGGCCGGGGAATCAGCGTGGCTGGTGAGACGCGAAAGGGGCGCCCGTAGAATTCCTGGACGCGCGTGATGTGCTGGGTTGGGCGGCCCTTCAAGCGCTCGTGCAGGTAGCGGCCGTAGTGGAGCCACTCGAGTGTCGAGAGCTCGTGTTCGGGATGCGAGTAAAGATAGATGCGCTCTCTGTGGAGCGCGTGCAGGAGCAGAACTTCGGCGGTCAGGCGCGGTTCGGCGAGCCCGGCTTCGGCCAGCAGGTCATACCCTTGCCGGAGCGCGGTCTTTACTGTCATCCTTCTGGGCCGCCGGTTCGGCGTGCGCCGAATCGGCCTGTTCCTTCAGCTTTTGCGCGTTGAAGTAGTTCACGCAGGCGCTGAGCAATTCTTCGATCTCGCCTTCCATGACACGGTCCAACTGGTGGACGGTGAGACCAATGCGGTGGTCGGTGACGCGGTTGTCCTTGAAGTTGTAGGTGCGGATCTTCTCCGAACGGTCACCGGTGCCGACCTGGCTGCGGCGGTCCGCGCCGATTGCCTGCTGCTGTTTTTCGAGTTCCAGCTCATAGAGACGCGAGCGGAGCACGCGTTCGGCCTTGGCGCGGTTCTTGATCTGCGACTTTTCGTCCTGGCAACTCACCACCAGGCCCGTAGGCAGGTGCGTAAGGCGCACGGCGGAGTAGGTGGTATTCACTGACTGGCCGCCGGGTCCGGAGGAGCAGAACGTGTCGACGCGAACGTCCTTCGCTTCGAGCTTAATTTCAACGTCGTCGGCTTCCGGCATGACGGCGACCGTGATGGTGGAGGTGTGGACGCGCCCCTGCTGTTCGGTGACAGGTACGCGCTGCACGCGGTGCACGCCGCTCTCGTACTTCAGCTTGGAGAAGACGCGATCGCCGCTCACCATGGCGATGACTTCCTTGGCGCCGCCGGCTCCGGATTCGCTGGTGGAGATGACTTCCACCTTCCAGCGCTGGGTGTCGGCGTAGCGGGAGTAGACGCGGAAGATTTCGGCCGCGAAGAGGCTGGCCTCGTCACCGCCGGCGCCGGCGCGGATTTCGAGCAGGACGTTCTTTTCGTCGTTGGGATCCTTGGGCAGCAGCAGGATTTCGAGCTGGCGGGCGAGGTTCTCGACGGAAGGCTCCAGCCGGGCAATCTCCTCCTCGGCCATGGCCCGCAGATCGGCATCGTCTTCTGCCATCATCTGGCGAGCCTGTTCCAGGTCTTCGACGGCTTTCTTGTAGTCGCGATACACGCCGACTGTCTCTTCCAGATCGCGATGGCTCTTCGCGGTCTTGCGATATTTCTCCGGATCGTTGATGACGTCCGGATCCGCCATCTGCGCGGTGAGCGCGTTATAGCGTTTTTCGACTTCGTTCAACTGCTGCGTGAGGTCCATTAAGCAATTACCAACTCGCCGCCCTGTTGTTTTTCGATCTCCATGGCGCCGTCGAGGGCTCGGATGGCGACGGCTGTCTGGTCGTCGGCGGGCGGCTGCGTCGTGATGCGCTGCAGCCACAGGCCGGGGGCGGTCATTAAGGCCAGAAGTCCGCTGCGATGCTTGGCGGCGAAGCGGATGAGTTCATAGCTCAGCCCGGCGATGACGGGCAACGCGACGATGCGGAGCAGCATTTTGGCCCAGAAGGTATCCACCGGGATGATCGCGTAGACGGCGATCGAGACCATCATGACCACCAGCAGGAAGCTGGTGCCGCAACGGGGGTGGAAGGTGACGAAGCGCTGGGCGTTCTCCACGGTGACGGGCTTGCCCGACTCGAAGTTGAAGACGACGCGATGCTCGGCGCCGTGGTATTCGAAGACGCGGTGGATGTCTTTCCAGCGGGAGATAATCCACAGGAACCCGAGGAAGATCACTAGCCGGATGAGGCCGTCCATCAGGTTGAACAGGATGCGGTTGCCCAGGCCCAGGCCTGGATACATGCGCTGCAACTGGGTGGTGAGCACCAGGGGCACAAACTTGTAGAGGGCGATGAAGAATGCGAACGAGAAGAGCATGTTCAGCGTCATCACCCAACCGGGGATTTCGGTGGGCTTCTTTTCACCGGACTGCGCCTCGGCCTTGCCTTCCTTTTCCGCCTCCGCCTGCATGGCGACGTCGGCGGAGAAGCGAAGCGCTTTGACGCCGAGCGACATCGCCTGGCCCAGCGTGCCCACTCCGCGGAAGATCGGTAACTTGAAGATAGGGTACTTGTCGGAGACCTTCGCGAGCGGTTGTTCCTCGGTGACGATGACGCCGTCGGGGCGGCGCACGGCCACACAGTAGCTGTGCGGAGCGCGCATCATGACGCCCTCCATCACAGCCTGACCGCCAACCAGGGTCTCTTCGCCGCTTTCGAGAATTGGCAGCATTTGGGTATGTGCGGCCAGGCGAAGGTAGCTCTTCCAGTTCAAAATTGTGTGCGCCTCTCTTAAGTACCAGTATAGCGGTAGCTGAAAAGTAGTCCATGCTCCTCTAACGGGGAGGGCTGGACGGACGCAGCTGGTTGAGGATGCGGGCAGCGCTGGGGAAGAGTGGGGAGGCCTGCTGCAGCGCCTGTACTGTTTCTTCGCCCTGGTTGCCCAGGCGCAGATTGGTGACACCGAGGACGTAGTTGGCTTTCCGGTTGCCGGGATCGAGGCGCAGGGCCTGCCGGGCGAAGCTCAGCGCCTGGGCCGGTGACTCGGCCGCGAAGTGTCCGAAGGCGGCGTCGGCCAGGAAGTTCGGGTTCGATTCGTCGAGCGTGGCGGCGTGCGTGAGCAGGTTGCTCGCCAGAGCGAAGTCCTTTGCCTGCAAGGCATAGACGCCCCGCATGTGGAGCGCGTCCGCGAAGTGCTGGTCGCTGACCAGAGCCTTGTCGAGCAGTTCGGCCGATTCCTCGTGGTGGCCTGCCCGGGCGGCCTTCACCGCCTTCTGCCAGAGCTTCAGCGCCTTGTCGGGGACATGGTGAGAGAGGCGGTAATAGCTCACCGGCCCGGCCTTTCTCGGATCGATGCCGGTGAGGGCCGTGAGGTCGAAACGGACGGGTGTCAGGGAGGGCACGTTGACGATCTGTTTGGCGAAGACTTCGCCCTGCAGGTTGGTGAGGCGCACTTCGTAGCTACCGGCCCGCAGCGAGCGGAATTCAAAGGAACCGTCGTTGCTGACGAAAGTGGAGGTTTGTGAAAGAGGAGAGGTGAGCTCGACCGCCGTGACCTGTAGGCGATCGGGGATTCCATTCTCTGAGATCAAGTTTCCGGAGAGTTCACACAGCATTTCTCGAGACTGGGCGTGTAGAGACACTGCCAGCAGGAGAGATAGCAGGAGTCGAGGCACGAAAGTCGGATCCTCCAGTGGATGTGGGTAGATGCGGACACAGAACCTCCGCCTGAGTGGCGGAGGTGGCTGTTCAGCCGACTTGGCTGGGGGATGTTAAAGCAGCGGGATCAGGCCGCGGCGAACGCTTTCCGGGCGCGGGCGTGGGTATCGAGCAACCAGCGGAGTTGAGTGGGCTCAAACGGGGCGGCACAGTAGTCGGCGGCACCGGCTTCCAATGCATCCAGCCATCCATCAACTTCAGGGAGACGGCTGACGACGACCACGGGGGTGTGTTTGAAGCGTTGCAGTACTGGCTGCAGCACCTCGGGCGAAGGTGAACAGAAGACGATATCGGGCCGGGGGCGGTCCCGGTCCTGATCCTGATTGAAAATCAAGCAGTTGCAACGGGTGAGGGCGTCAGAGAGGGCATTCGAGAGAAGGCTCTCCAGACCAAAAAAGGTGGCTCTGTATTTGTTGTTCGATTTATTTGAGTCAAGCATTTGATCCCTCCAGCAAGACTTTGTCCTCGCACAGGGAAGTACTCGACCTCAGCAGGGAGAAACGGACCGTGTGACAACGTGATCGTTCCGTTCTGATGTCAGAATACGCCCGATGCGGGGCGCGGGTCCAATTGAAAAAAGTTATGGTTGCGATCTCGGTCCAGATTCCTGGGCGGCGGCTTGGTAAAATAGTATTTCCCGGAGGCAGAATGGCGATCATTGCGCGGCGGAAGTCTGTAGTCGTGAACATCGGTGGTGTCAAGGTTGGCGGCAGCAACCCGGTTGTCGTCCAGTCGATGACAAACACGGACACGGCGGACGTGACCGGTACCGTCAACCAGGTGATGGCTTTAGCCAAAGCCGGGTCCGAGTTGGTGCGCGTTACGGTGAATACGGAAGAGGCGGCGAAGGCCGTCCCTCGAATCGTCGACACGCTGAACCTGTTCGGCATGAAGGTCCCCATCGTTGGAGACTTCCACTACAACGGCCACATACTTCTGAAGAAGTATCCGGAGTGTGCGAAAGCTCTCTCCAAATACAGGATTAACCCGGGCAACGTTAATATCGGCCGAAAGACAGATGACAATTACCGCACGATGATCGAATGTGCCATGGAGTATGGCAAACCGGTCAGAATCGGCGTCAATTGGGGCTCTTTGGACGGTGCGCTGCTGACCCGCATGATGGACGAGAACGCCAGGAGCGCCAATCCGTTGAATGCGGCGGACGTAACCAAGCGGGCCATTGTGGTGAGCGCGATCGAATCGGCGGCGATGGCGGAGTCGTACGGCCTGCCGCACGACAAAATCATACTTAGTGCGAAAGTTTCGGCGGTCCAGGATTTGATTGACGTCTACCGCATGCTGGCGGCCGAGTGCGACCTGCCTCTCCATCTGGGATTGACGGAAGCCGGGATGGGCGCCAAGGGCATCGTTGCCACGACCGCGGCTCTCTCGATCCTGTTGCAGGAAGGCATTGGCGACACGATCCGTGCGTCGCTCACGCCGCTGCCGAACGGCGACCGTACCGAGGAAGTGCTGGTTTCCCAGCAGATTCTGCAGTCGCTGGGGATCCGCAGTTTCACGCCGCAAGTAACGGCTTGCCCCGGTTGCGGCCGCACGACGAGCACGTTCTTCCAGGAACTGGCTGACCAGATCCAGACCTATCTGCGGGAGCAGATGCCGGTCTGGAAAGAGAAGTACTCCGGCGTGGAAGAGATGAAAGTGGCGGTGATGGGCTGTATCGTGAACGGCCCCGGCGAGTCGAAGCACGCCAACATTGGGATCTCATTGCCGGGCACGGCGGAGGATCCCAAGGCTCCCGTTTATGTCGACGGCAAGCTGGTGACGACGCTGAAGGGCGACGGGATTGTGGATGACTTCACCGGGATGGTGAATCAGTACGTCGAGCGTACGTATGGCGCCAACCAGCCGGCGGCGGTCAACTAAGCAGCCGGCGGGTGATTGCGGTATCCTGAAATTTGCGTGAAAACGCAAAGTTCAAGCCGGAAGGAGGTGAGTAGGAAATGGCGGAAGTTTACATCCAGGATGGTGAAACTCTGGAGAGCGCGTTGCGGCGGTTCAAGCGCAAGGTGCAGCAGGAAGACATCATCAAGGAGATCAAGAAACACTCCTACTACATGAAGCCCGGCGAAAAGAAGCGCGTGAAGGCGGCATTGGCGCGCAAGCGCAACCGTAAGAAGCGCAATAAGGACATGGACTAACCGTCCAGTCACGGGTTCTGCAAAGAAAAAGGGCGTCCCTCGCGGGACGCCCTTTTCGTTTCTGCCGGCAGCGAGCTACTTGTTGGACTCGCGGATCATCTTCTTCATCTCGCTCTCAACCTCTTTGAACCCGGCGGGCACATTGAGATTCGCGGCGTCCACGGCGCCGGCGGAGAACGAGGTCCATTCCGTCGTGATTTCCATCAGAGCCTGCGGACCAGCGGCCTGCGGTTGAGCCGCCGGCTTGGGCTGTTCGGCAGCGGGAGGCGGATCCGCCTGCTTTTTCTTCCGGCCGAAACCGCCCAGCATGCCGCCCGCGGCAGCGCCGGCCAACCCGCCGAAGCGTCCACCCGTGGCGCGTCCGGCGGCTGCACCGGCGGCATCGGTCTGGGCGGACTGAGCAACTTCCCCAGCACTGGGCGGAGGCGGGCCTTCCTGTTGCGGAGGCATTCCGCCGGGGCCACCCATGCCCTGCATCTTCATCACCTGGTAGACCGGGATGCCGTCCAGCTTCGAAGCTTCCTTGGCCAGTTTGGCCATGCCCTGACCCATGCCGGGCTGCATCGCCATCTGGGAAAACTTCATGGAATCGAGGTTATAGGCGAGTTTCTGGGCCATCAGCGTATGGAACCGCTTCACCTCGTCATAACCGGGAATGTCCTTGGCCATCCACATGTCGGAGTCGAAGTTTATGTCAGCCGTCTGGCCGGACTTCTTATCTTTCGTCTCCATCGTCAGTTTCAGCAGGGTCTCCTGGGCGTTGAGTCCGCTCACGACCTTCACCTGGCCTGTCTTCTGGACATCCATCTTGAAGTTCATCTCGGCATCAGGCGATTGCTGGTTCCTGCCCGCCATGCGTTTCTGCATGGCGTCCATGGCCTGGCCGAATTCGGCGAAGGTCATTACCGAGTACGTCTTTTTATCAAGATTGACATCCGTCATGGTCTCCTTATCGAGATCGATGATGTGGATGCTGCGCTGGCTAACCGTCGCCATCCGGTTGCCTTTCAAATAGATGGTGCTGGTGGTGGGCTCCAGGGCCTTGCCTCCGCCGGGGACCATTCTCATCATCCTGGTCAAGGTTCCGCCGGTGACCTGAGTCTTCTGTTCGTATGTGAAGTCGGCCCACAGTGGACACAGCAGCAAACTGCCGGACAGGACAAGGCTTGCGCCTAAGAATCGCATTCATTTCCTCCTTTGCACAGCGTAGAAGAAACCCCGCTGCTATACAATAGCGTTCACTGGAGCTTCACTTTGCCATCAGAACTCGTTGTCCGGCCCACTCTCAAGCGAGCTAAGTTCTCGGCTGCTCTTTGCGTTCTGTTCCTGATTCTCGTGATCTGGTTATGGCGGAAGCTGGCTCCGGATGCCGCACCCTGGATAGTGACAGTCGGCGTAATTCCGTTTCTCGCACCTATACTTAGTTGGCTGGATTCTACAAGGACCGAACTGACGATGGAAGCCGGCGTGGTCCGGTACCGGCATGGGTTGATGAATCAGACGACCCGGGCGCTGGATTTGAAGAAGCTGCAGGATGTCCGCGTGGAACGCTCCCTGACGCAGCGGCTGTGGGGCGTGGGTACGCTGGTGCTGGAAACGGCGAACGAGTCAGGACGAATCACAGTCAACGATATCGACGGCGCGCAGCGTGTAGCCGATCGCATCATGACAGCCTCCCGAAGAGAAGGAAACACAACCAATAATGTCTGAAAGCCTGAAGGGTAAGATTGCCCTCATCACGGGTGCCTCCCGCGGCCTGGGCCGTGCCATGGCTATTGCGCTGGCGGGTGCGGGTGTCCGCGTCGCTCTAGTGGGCCGCGATGCCGCGAAGCTGGAAGAGACAGCGGCCGCCTGCGGCGAAGGCGCCTCGGTTTTCCCGTGCGACGTCACGAAAGAGGACGAGATCGCAGAGTTGGAAAAGGGCGTGGCCGCGTCGATGGGAAAGGTGCAGATCCTCATCAATAACGCAGGCGTGAACCTGCGCAAGCCGGTGACCGAGTTTACCCTGCAGGAATGGAACTGGGTGATGGACACCAACCTCACCAGCGCGTTCCTCTGCGCACGCGCCTTCGTGCCGCACATGAAGGGGACCGGCTATGGGCGCATCATCAACATGACCTCGATCATGAGCCATGTCTCGCTGCCTGGACGTTGTGCCTACTCGGCTTCAAAGACCGGCTTGCTGGGCCTGACGCGGGCGCTGGCGATGGAACTGGCCGGGGAAGGCGTGACGGTGAACGGCATCAGTCCGGGGCCTTTCGCGACGGAGATGAACACTCCGTTGATGAGCAATCCTGAGGCGAACGCCCAGTTCCTGTCGAAGATTCCGGTTGGCCAGTGGGGCGAGCCGGCGGATATCGGCACACTGGCGGTCTACCTGTGTTCTCCAGAAGCGCGCTTCATCACCGGAACGGACATCGTAATCGATGGGGGCTGGCTGGCGCAATGAAGCGGCGCGTATTCCTGGCGGCCGGCGCGGCTGGTCTGGCCGCCTGCGGCCGCAGCGGGAAACGCCGGATCGCCGTGATCCCCAAAGGGACGTCGCACCTCTTCTGGGTCTCCGTGCAGGCCGGCGCGCTGGCGGCCGGCAAGCAGTTGAACGTGGAGATCCTCTGGAACGGGCCGGCGACGGAGACGGACTTCAACCGGCAGATCCAGATCATCGATTCGATGATCGCCCAGCGGGTGGACGGCATTGCCGTCGCGGTGAGTGAGCGGCAGGCGCTGGCCGGTCCCATCGACCGGGCCGTGGCTTCGGGCATCCCGGTGACGGTGTTCGATTCGGGCGTCGACACGCAGAGCTTCATGACCTACGTGGGCACGGACAACGTGCTGGCCGGGCGGATGGCGGCCCGGAAGCTGGCCGAGATCCTGGGCGGCAAAGGCAAAGTGGCCGTGGTGCTGCACATGCCAGGAAGCCTGTCGACGATGGACCGGGAGACGGGCTTCAAGGATGAAGTCGAGAAGAAGTTTCCGGGACTGAAGATTGTGGCCGAGCAGTTCGGCATGTCGGATCGCGCCAAATCGCGCGCCGCCGCTGAGAACATCCTGGCGGCCCAACCGGATCTGGATGCGTTCTTCACCTCGACCGAGCCCAGCGCGACGGGCACGATCCTGGCTCTGAAGAGCCGCGATTTGCAGAAGAAGGTCAAGCTGGTCACGGTGGATTCCAGCGACAACCTGGTGGAAGAGATGCGGGCGGGAGTGCTGAGCTGTATGATCGCGCAGGATCCCTTTGGGATGGCATTCCAAACCGTGAAAACTCTGGTGGACAAGCTGGACGGCAAACAGCCGCCGAAGCGAATTGACCTGGAGCCCAAAGTGATCACAGCGCCGGATCTGGATAAGCCGGAAGTACAAGAATTGCTAAAACCGGACATCCGGAAATACCTGTAGAGAAGGCGCATGAATCAGGACACCCGCTTCTTTGGCCACCCGGCCGGCTTGTCGACGCTGTTTTTCACGGAGCTATGGGAGCGGTTTGGCTACTATGGCATGCGTGCGCTGCTGGTCCTGTTCATGACCGCCTCCGTTTCCGCCGGCGGCATGGGCATGAGCACGACGACGGCCTTCGCCATCTACGGCCTCTATACGGCCAGCGTCTACGGTTTCAGTCTGCCGGGCGGATGGCTGGCCGACCGGATTCTGGGCCAGCGCCGAACAGTGATGTACGGCGGGCTGATCATCTCGGCCGGCTACTTCATGCTGGCCGTACCGAATGAGTCTGTCTTCTTCCTGGGCCTGCCTGTGATCGTGCTGGGCACAGGCATGTTGAAGCCGAACATTTCAACGATTGTCGGGCAGATCTACCGGCCTGGCGACCCGCGCACGGATGCCGGATTCTCGATCTTCTACATGGGCATCAATATCGGCGCCACGGTGTCGCCGTTGATCTGCGGGTATGTCGGGGAACGGATCAACTGGCATTACGGCTTCGGCCTGGCGGGCGTCGGTATGCTCTGTGGCGTACTGACCTTCTGGATGGGCCGGCACCGTCTGGGCGAGGCGGGCGTGCATCCTGTGACTCCGCCAACCCCGGAGATCGGACAGCAGTGGCGCCGGCAGTTTCAGCTCTCGGTGGTCGGGCTGGTGGCCGCGACCGCCGTGCTCGCCTTTCTCCACTTCAGTGGCACGATGCCGCTGGATGCGGAACGGCTGGTGAATGCGGCCGGGATTCTGCTGGCCATCATCACTCTGGGGCTGTTCGGCTGGATGTTCTTTGGTGGGGACTGGACGCCCGCGGAGCGCAAGCGGCTGATGGTGATCATCGTCCTGTTCTGCGGATCGTCTCTCTATTGGGCCGCCTTTGAGCAGGCGGGTTCGTCCTTCAACGTCTTCGCGAAACGCAATACAGAACGGGTGCTGTTCGGATTCGATTTTCCGGCGAGCTGGTTCCAGTCGCTGAACGCGGGTTTCATCATCTGTTTTGCGGCGGCGTTCGCCTGGTTGTGGCTGAAGATGGGTGACCGGCAGCCCTCCTCCGTGATGAAGTTCGCACTCTCGTTGTTCTTCGCCACCGGGACCTTTGTCGTGATGATGGTGGCCTCCCAGCGGGCCGGAACCGACGGACGCGTCAGCCCCATGTGGCTGGTGGTGACCTATCTGCTGCAGACTTTAGGAGAACTGCTGCTGAGCCCGGTGGGCCTTGGCGCGATGACCCGGTTGGCCCCCCAACGGGTAGCGGGCCTGATGATGGGGGTCTGGTTCCTCTCGATCTCCATGGGCAACTACCTGGCGGGCAAAACGGCCTCTCTCTATGGCAATCTGCCTCCCTTCGACCTGTTCCGGACGCTGGGCATCACCATGCTGGTGGCCGCGATCATCCTGGCGCTCATCGCCCGTCCTGTCTCGAAGCTGATCGACGACGTAAAATAGAACGATGGCCGACAAAAAGCCGAAGGCGGGGGAGAGTGTGCCGCCTGCCGACGCGCAACCGTTCGAGCAGTCGCTGAGCGAGCTCGAGGGCGTGGTGCGCCAATTGGAGAGCGCGGAACTGCCTTTGGAGCAGGCCCTGGAACTCTTTGAAAAAGGAATGCTTCTCAGCGATTCCTGCCGTAAGCAGCTGACTGCGGCCGAGACCCGGGTGGAGATTCTCATGAAGAAGGGCGAGGACTTTGAAGCCCTGCCTTTCGATCCGGAAGAAGAATGACGTTTGCTGAACTGACTTTGAAGGATTACCTGGCCGAGCAGACGAAACTGATCGACCAGGAACTGGACCGGCTGGTGCCGGCCGAAGATGTGCCGCCGTCGACCATCCACAAGGCGATGCGCTACTCGCTGTTCGCGGGCGGGAAGCGGATCCGGCCGATCCTGTGCCTGGAAGCGGCCAGGAGCATCGCGGGCCACGACGTGGAGGGGGCGGTGACCGTGGCGTGTCCCCTGGAACTGATCCACACCTATTCGTTGATCCACGACGACCTGCCTGCCCTGGACAACGACGACCTGCGCCGCGGCCGGCCCACCTCGCACAAAGTCTTTGGCGAGGCGGTGGCGATCCTGGCGGGCGACTCGCTGCTGACGTTTGCGTTTGAAGTGCTGGGGCGGCTGGGCAATGCGCGGCTGGTGGCCGAGTTGGCCTCTGCCTCGGGCACCGTACGGGGCATGATCGCGGGCCAGGTGCACGACATTGAGGGCGAGAACCAGACGCCGACGGCGGAACTGCTGGATCAGATCCACCGGGCCAAGACCGGCGCGCTGCTGCGCTGCTCGCTGCGGCTGGGCGCTATTCACGCGGGCGCGACCGAAGATCAACTGGCGTCGATCTCGGCGTATGGCGAGCACATCGGACTCGCCTTCCAGATTGTCGACGACATCCTGGATGTGACTCAGACCAGTGAAGAATTAGGGAAGACAGCGGGCAAGGACGCCGAGCAGCACAAGATTACTTTTCCGGCGGTGTATGGCCTGGATGCTTCGCAGCGCATGGCGGAGGAACAGCGGGTGCTGGCGCACGCCGCGCTGGAGCAGTTTGGCGCCCGCGCCCGGCGGCTGCACGAACTGGCCGACCTCATCGTCGACCGCAACTCATGAAACAGGCCAGGCAGCGCATCGACCAGTTGTTATGCGATCGAGGCCTGGTCGAATCCAAAGACAAAGCCCGGGCGATGCTGCTGGCCGGCGCCGTGATGGTGAACGGGCAGCGCGTCGACAAAGCTGGGGCGCTGGTCTCCACCGGCGCCGTGATCGAACTGATCGCGCGCATGCCGTGGGTGAGCCGCGGCGCCTACAAGCTTCTGGGCGCGCTGGATCACTGGAAGATCGATGTGACGGGCCGCGTGTGCCTGGATGTCGGGTCCTCCACCGGCGGCTTCACCGATGTGCTGCTCAGCCGCGGCGCTGCCCGGGTGCACTGCATCGACGTCGGGACCGGCCAACTGGATTGGAAGCTGCGCAACGACCCGCGGGTGGCCGTCCACGAAGGAGTGAACGCGCGGTTCCTGGAGCCGGCTCTGACAGGCGAACTGGCGGGGCTGGCCGTCTGCGACGTCAGCTTCATATCGGTTACACTCATCCTTCCGGCCTTGAAGCCGATGCTCACCGCGCCGCGTGAGTTCGTTATTCTAGTCAAACCACAGTTTGAGGTTGGCCGCGACCAGGTGGGCCGGGGTGGGATCGTGCGCGATCCGGCCCTTCACCAGGCATCGGTGGAGCGAGTCCGTTCCGCTGCCGCGATGCTGGGCTTTGAGACGGATGTAATTGAAAGTCCCGTACTGGGCGCTGAGGGAAATAAGGAGTTCCTGCTGTATGGAACCGATTCGCACGGTCGGCATCATCTCGAAGCCTGAGGTCAAGCAGGCTGAGCAGCTTGTGCCCGCCCTGCTGGCATGGCTCGATTCGCATGGCGTCAGCTATCGGGTGGATGAAGCGACACAGCAGTATTCCTCCAGGGGCCTGACGGCGCTATCGCGCGAAGAGGTCCCGGATGGCTGTCAACTGGTGATCGTGCTGGGCGGCGACGGCACGCTGCTTTCGGCGGCAAGAGCCATCGCCGGCCGCGAGATCCCCCTGTTTGCCGTGAATCTGGGCGGACTCGGCTTCCTGACCGCGATTTCGACCGAAGAGCTTTTTCCCGAACTGGAGCGTGCGCTCCGCAACGAGCACCGGATCGCGAAGCGCCGCATGCTGTCGTGCGAAGTGCAGCGCCACGGCGACGTGGTCGCACATTACGAAGCGCTGAACGACGTGGTGATCACCAAGGTGAACATCGCCCGTATGATCGACCTGGTGTGCAACGTGGACGCCCACTTTGTCTGCCGCTACAAGGCGGACGGGCTGATCCTGTCCACGCCCACGGGTTCCACCGCCTACTCGCTCAGCGCCGGTGGCCCCATCGTTTTCCCTTCCGTGGGCGCACTGTGTATCACGCCCATCTGCCCGCATACGCTCACCAACCGGCCCGTCCTGGTGTCGGATGCGAGCGTGATCCAGATTTTGAACCTGGCTTCCGACGACGTGGCTTACCTCACGATCGACGGCCAAGTAGGAGAGCCGCTTAAAGAACAGGACCGAGTGATCTGCCGTAGCAGCCAACATGCCCTGTCGCTGATCAGGCCGCCGCGGATGCTGTTTTTCGATGTACTGCGACAGAAACTCAAGTGGGGTGAACGTTGAAGAAGCTCTCTCTGACCAGCTGGATCTTTATCGCCATGGCGCTGGGCATCGCCGTGGGCCACTTTCTCCCGGATGTCGGGAAACAGCTCACGCCTGTTTCCAACATCTTTATCCGCATGATCAAGTCGATCATCGCGCCATTGCTGTTCGCCACTCTGGTGGTGGGCATAGCCGGGTCTGGTTCCGCCAAGGCGATGGGCCGCATCGGAGCCAAGGCGATTATCTATTTCGAGATCGTGACCACCGCGGCATTGGTGGTGGGGCTGATGTTCGTGAATCTGCTGAAGCCAGGCGTGGGCGTGGCGCTGCAGTCCGGCGCGCCGGATCCGAATCTGCCTACCACGCACCTGACGTTCGCCTCGATCCTGGAGCACACGTTCCCGAACTCCATCTTCGACTCGATGGCCAAAGGTGAAGTGCTGCAGATGGTGGTGTTCTGCTTCCTCTTCGGCACTGCCTGCACGGCTCTGGGCGCTCGGGCGGAACCGGTGGTGAAGTTCCTGCAGTCTCTCGCCGAGATCATGTTCGAGTACACGAAGTACGTGATGTACCTGGCTCCCTTCGGTGTGGGCGCGGCGATGGCGGCGACCATTGGCAACAAGGGCATCAACGTCCTGGGCAACCTGGGCAAGCTGGTGCTGACGCTTTACGGCGCTCTCGCCTTCTTCGTCATCATCGTGCTGGGCCTGGTGGTGGTGATCACGCGCATTCCAGCCCGGCGGTTCTGGCACTGGGTGAAGGAGCCGTACATTCTGGCTTTCTCGACCGCATCGAGCGAAGCGGCCCTGCCCATGGCGCTGGAAAACATGCAGCGCTTCGGAGTGCCGAAGCACATCGTGGCGTTTGTCCTGCCCACGGGGTATAGCTTCAATCTGGATGGCTCCACCCTTTACCTGTCGCTGGCCTCGGTATTCGTGGCCCAGGCAGCTGGGGTGGACATGCCGCTCTCGCAGCAGATCATGATGATGCTGACCCTGATGCTGACTTCGAAGGGCGTGGCCGCCGTACCCCGTGCCTCGTTGATCGTGCTGGCGGGTACGCTGGCCACATTCAAGTTGCCGTTGGAAGGCATTGCCATCATTCTCGGTGTGGACACATTGATGGATATGGCGCGCACCTCTGTGAACCTGCTGGGCAACTGCCTGGCAAGCGCAGTGGTGGCGCGTTGGGAAGGCTACGACCTGTCGCAGCCGCCCGCTGAACTGGAAGTAGAGCCGGCCGTTCACTAGGCCGGCGGGGAGGTTGGAGCCATGATGCTCGGAGCGGTGACGTACAACGTCCTGAAGGATTGGGATCTTGAGACCGTCATTACACGGTTGGAGGAGGCCGGCTTCGAAGCGGTCGAGCTCCGCACCACGCACAAGCATGGTGTCGAGCCCACCCTCACCGTGGACGAGCGGGCCAAGGTGCGGGCCCGCTTCGAGCGCAGCAAAGTCCGGCTGCTGAGCTTCGGGACTACCTGCGAGTTCCACTCCGCCGATGAGGCGGTCCGCCGCAAGAACGTAGCGGACGGCAAGGCCTTCGTCGACCTTGCCCACGACACGGGAGCGTGGGGTGTAAAGGTGCGTCCCAACGGTTTTCCCAAGGAAGTGAGCCGCGAGCAGACCATCCAGAACATCGGCGCCTGCCTGCGGGAACTGGGTGAGTATGGGGCAGGGAAGGGCGTGGAGATCTGGCTGGAAGTGCACGGGTCCCAAACCCAGGTTCCGCCGGTGTGCGCGGCGATCATGCGCGCCACGAAGCACGACAGCGTCGGCCTGTGCTGGAACTCGAATCCCACCGACGTGGTCGACGGCAGCGTCAAACAGTCCTTTGAGCTGCTGAAGCCCTGGATCAAGAGCTGCCACATCAACGACCTGGTCAACGAGAAGTATCCGTGGCGCGAGCTGTTCACGCTGCTGCGCCAGGCTAAGTTCGAGCGCTACACCCTGATGGAGGTAGCCGAAAGCAAAGAGCCCGAGCGGTTTCTCCGCTATTACCGGGCCTTGTGGAAGGAGTTGAATCGCGGATGAGGATTTGGGCGCGTTTGTGGTGGGTGACGGTTCTCCTTGCTTCCACCCTGCTGGCTGAGCCGCCTTCGCCGGAGGCCTTTTTCGGGCACAAGATTGGCGCTGACCGCACTGTCCTCGACTGGTCGAAGGTGGTGGAGTACTTCCAGGCGCTGGAGAAGGGCAGCGATCGCGTCCGGTTCCGGGAGTACGGGCGCAGCACGGAAGGCCGGCCCATGGTGATGGCCGTCATCAGCGCTCCTGAGAATCTGAAGCGCCTCGACCGCTACCGGGAAATCCAGAACAAGCTTTCCGATCCCCGCGTGACTTCCGCCGAGGAGATGCGCAAGCTGGCGGCCGAAGGCAAGGTGGTGGTGCTCATCACGTGCAGCGTCCACGCCACCGAGATCGCCTCCACTCACGCCGCCGTCGAGTTCGCGCACCGCCTGGCCACCTCCGACGACGCCAGAGTTCAGGGAATCCTGAACAACGTCATCCTGCTCCTGGCGCCCTCCATCAATCCGGATGGGCTGGACATCGTGACGAACTGGTACCGGAAGACTCTGAATACGCCGTATGAAGGCACCAGCCCGCCGGAACTCTACCAGAAGTATGTGGGCCACGACAATAACCGCGACTGGTACATCTTCTCGCAGTCGGAAACGCGGGCCGTAGTCAGCCAGTTACACAACGTCTGGCATCCTCAGATCGTCTACGACGTCCATCAGATGGGGCCCACCGGGGCCAGGATGTTTGTTCCGCCATGGCTCGATCCGATCGAGCCCAATATCGACCCGCTCATCGCGCAGCAGTGCAACATGGTGGGCATGACCATGGCGGCCGACCTGACCGCCGCGGGCCGCAAAGGCGTAGCCGTAAACGCCGTCTATGATTTCTGGACGCCCGCTCGCCATTACCAGAGCTACCACGGGGGCCTGCGGATCCTCAGCGAATCGGCGAGTGCCAGAATTGCATCGCCCGTCAACATCAAGGCCGAGCAGATCTCGAATCTGGCCCTGGGGTTCAATCCGCGGGAGAAGTCGTGGAACTATCTGGAGCCCTGGATGGGCGGGGACTGGAAGCTGCGGGACATCATCGACGATCAGTTGATTGCGATGGAGAGCCTGCTGAACACAGCCGCGCTGCGGCGCGAGGATTTCCTGAAGAACTTCTACGCGATCAACCAGCGGGCGGCGCAACGGCGGGCTCCCTATTCGTTTGTGCTGCCGCCCAACCAGGCGGATCCCGGAGCGGCCAGGAAGCTGCTCGAGACGCTGGATTTTGGCGCTGTCGAGATCGAGAAGGCGGCCGAGGCGTTCCAGGTGGGGTCGAAGTCCTATCCGGCGGGGACCTTCGTCGTGAAGATGCAGCAGCCGTGGTCGGGCTTCGCGAAGGCGCTGCTGGAGCGTCAGAAGTATCCTGATCTGCGGGTCTACCCTGGTGGCCCTCCGCGGCGGCCCTATGACGTCACCGCGCAGACGCTGCCGCTGTTGATGGGTGTGCAGGTGGATACCATCGACGATCAGTTCCAGGCCAATCTCGCGCCAGTGAAGGATTTCAAGTTCCCGGCCCAGGGCTTGAGCGCGAGCGACAGCGACTCCTGGAAAAAGGTGAACCAGGCGTGGAAGGCGGGCACTCCGGTGTGGCGCAACATGCAGACGGGGGACTTCTCGCTGGGCGCCCGGCGCGCCGGCTTTACCGCGCTGAAGCGCCCGAGAGTCGGAATCTACAAGTCGTTTGTGCCTTCCATGGACGAAGGCTGGACGCGCTGGCTGGTGGAACAGTTTGGCTGGGAGTATTCGAGCGTTAGCAACTCGGAGATCCGCGGCGGCAAGCTGAACGACAAGTACGACGTCATTCTGTTTGCCGACCAGTCGGCGGGGTCGATCCAAAGCGGCTACCGGCAGGGTTCGATGCCGGAAGAATACACCGGCGGATTGGGCTCTGAGGGCGCCGATACCTTGAAGCAGTTTGTGGAAGCGGGTGGCCGGCTGGTGTTCCTGAACGATTCCACGGACTATGCGGTGGAGCAGTTGGGCGTCAAGGCGAAGAATGCCCTGAAGGGCGTCTCGAACCGCGATTTCTATTGTCCCGGCTCGCTGTTGAATGTGAAGCTGGAGCCGGGGTCTCCGCTCGGCCTGGGCCTGCCCCAGGAGTTCACCATCTGGAACGAGCAGAGCCCGGTGTGGGAACCCGAGGAGTCTTCTGCGAAGGCGGTCGTCAAGTATGCGCAGGCTCCGGTGTTGGCCTCAGGTTGGCTGCTGGGGGAGAAGTATCTCGCCGGGAAGCCCGCGCTGCTGGACGTAGCCCAGGGCAAGGGCCACATCTTCCTCTTTGGCATGCGGCCGCAGTACCGCGCGCAGAGCTGGCTGACGTTGAAGCTGCTGTTTAACGCAATGGCGTACTGAAGACCGACAGCGCGTTGAGAAACGTATTGGCGTGGGCTTCGGCCGTGCGCTCCAGCGGCGAAGAGTAGCCGCCGCCCAGGGTGATCACAAAAGGAATCCCGGCCGCGTGGACGGCCCGCATGACCATCCCGTCGCGTGCCGAGAGGCCGGCGAGGGAGAGGTTCAGGCGGCCCAGCGTGTCCGTGTCCAGTGCGTCGACGCCCGACTGGTAGAAGATGATCTCCGGCCGGAACTCCAGCACCCGGGGTAGGACCTCTTCCAGCGTTCGCAGGTACTCCTCATCGCCCGTTCCGTCCGGCAGTGCGATGTCGATCCGGCTCCGCTGCTTGCGGAAGGGGAAGTTCTTCTCTCCATGGAGGGAGAGCGTCAGGACATCTTCGTCGCCCTCGAAAATGAGGGCGGTTCCGTCCCCCTGATGGACGTCGAGATCGACAATCGCGGCGCGGCGGATGCGGCCTTCCTGGCGCAGGAGCTGGATGGCCACGGCCATGTCGTTGAACACGCAATAGCCGGAGCCTTCGGCGCGAAACGCATGATGGGTGCCTCCGGCGAGATTGCCGCCCCAGCCACGCTTCAGGGCGTCGGCGGAGGCGCCTAGGGTGCCGCCGACACTGGCCAGCGAGCGGAGCACGAGGGCAGGGGACCAAGGGAAACCGATGCGCCGAATGGCAGCAGGGGGCAGGGAACCGTCGAGGATCTGCTGGACGTAAGCTGCGTCGTGGGCGAGCGCCACGACATCGGCCGGGGCCGGCTCGGCGCACTGGAAGGTGAAGACTCCGGTACGCTCGAGCCGGTCCCGGACCATACGGTACTTGGGCATCGGGAACTTATGTCCCCGCGGCAGTTCAATCGCGTAATGGTCGCAGTAGAAGAGCCGAGGCAAGCAGCTATTTCTTGGTCAGGTCGCGAACCCAGATGTCCTTGAACTGCATGTGGCCGTCGCCGCCGGAGTGCAGTTGCAAGGCAATGGTGCCCTGGATGAACGGGGCGCGCGGATCGGTGAAGTCGACCATCTGGACGCCGTTCAGACGCGACGTGTAGTGGTTGCCTTCCACGGTGACCAGCATTTCGTTCCAGTCGCTCTGGCGCACCACGGTTTCGTTCTGGGGCGACGGCCACACGATCCAGGCGCGGCCGAAGCCGTAGACGCCGGCGGTGTGCTGACCGATGCGGCAGTCGATTTCAAACTGGGCGCCCTGGCTGACGTCGGCGGTGCCGGGCTTGAACTTGGTGTGGAAATAGACGCCGGAGTTGCCGGAGCCCACGCACTTAAAGCGGAGGGAGAGCTGGAAATCCTTGTAGTCGCGAGGGGTCTCCAGGTAGCCGTAGCTCTTGTTCACGGCTTTTCCCGTAAGGATGCCGTCTTCCGAGGTCCACTGCTGCCCGCCAACACTATTCCAGTTGGAGACATCTTTGCCGTTATAGAGCTGAATCCAGTCCTCGCCAGGGGGCTTTGTGCCGGCGGGTAGCTGCGCGAACACAGTGGTCGCGGAAAAGGCTAACAGGAGAAGCGCACTCTTCATAGAAGACAGGATAGCGTTGATGCCACCATGCCGGGAATCGAATTTAGGAGAGCGCTGCTTCAATCGCGCTGGCGATCGTGTGCGCGCGGTGCGAGACCCGCTCCAGGGTCGGACCTTCCACCATCACGCGCGCCAGGGGTTCCGTGCCGGAAAAACGGACCAGGACCCGTCCGGCATCGCCGAATTCCGCCTCGGTGGATTGGATCTCCGCCTGGACGGAAGGTAGTTCCTCCAGCGGGCGCTTGTTCTTGAAGCGGACATTGACGAGCTTCTGCGGGTACACGGTGAAGCCTTCGGCGAGTTCATCGAGTCCGCGCTGCTGCTGAACCGCAATCTCGAAGATGCGCAGTGCGGTGAGCAGCCCGTCGCCGGTTGTGGCGTAGTCGCGGAAGATCACGTGGCCGCTCTGCTCGCCGCCCAGGTTCAGGTCGCTCCGCAACATCTCCTCGATGACATAGCGGTCGCCGACGGCGGTGCGCACCAGTTTCAGGCCGTCTTTTTCGAGCGCGCGTTCCAGGCCGAGGTTGGACATGACCGTGGCCACCACGGCCGCGGGCCGCATCTGGCGCGCCGCGATCAGCAGGGCATGGTCGCCGTCAATGATGCGGCCGGAACCGGAGACCAGCATGCAGCGATCGGCGTCCCCGTCAAAGGCCGCACCGAAGTGGGCCTTCTCCACGAGAACGCGCTCGCGCAACGCTTCCACATGCAGCGCGCCGCAGTCCTTGTTGATGTTCCTGCCGTCCGGGGTGCACGCGGTAGCAATAACGTCGGCGCCCAGCATGCGGAAGAGCTCTGGTCCAATATGACTGGCCGCGCCGTTGGCGCAGTCGAGAACGATCCTGTAGCCCTTCAGGGACGCGTGGAATGTAGAGGCCAGGTAGTCGACATAGTGACGGTCGTAGGCCGGGTCCACGGTCTGGACCAGACGCTGGGGTTCCGGCTTTTGGCTGAGGATCGAGAAGATGCGCTCCTCCATCCTGCGCTCCTCTTCGTCGGGCAGCTTGAAGCCCGAGTGATCGAATGCCTTCAGCCCGTTGTCCTCGTACGGATTGTGGGAAGCGGAGATCATGACGCCGGCCACGAAATCCTCAGTTCTGGTGAGGTAGGCCACGCCGGGCGTCGTAGTCAGGCCCGCGCAGCAGACCTGTGCGCCGGAGTGAACCAGGCCGCCGGCCAGGGTCTCGGCCAGCCAGGGGCCGGACTCTCTCGTATCCATTCCGATTACCACGCGAGGGGTCGTATGATGGGCCACCCACTCGCCCAGCGCCGCTCCGAAGGCAAACACGGTGGCTTCGTCGAGCGGCGGTTTCCCCGCCACGCCTCTGATTCCGTCCGTGCCAAACAGTTTTCTCGACATTACTTTCAGTTGCTCCGATTATTTAGGTGCCAGCTTCACATGCACGGTGACTGCCGGCGAGGTAGTGAAGTTTACCTGAGCGTCGCCCGAGTAAGCGGACGAGGCGGCGTTTCCCTTGGCGTCCAGGATCCGCAGGTCCACCGCATCCGTCAGGACTTCCTGTATGTGCCGGACCCTGCTTTGGGGTCCGACTACTGTCAATTTCGCCGGATTGACCTCGGCGGATACCACTTGCATCCCTTCAGGGATGTTCTCGAACTGGGGCTTCACGGGGACATCGCGGGAGATACGGGTCTCCAGCCGGATCTGGAGTTGAGCGGGCACCGCCCGTTCGAGCGTCACTCCGGCCGGCAGGTTGACGTTGCGGCTGTCGAGCGTGAAGGTGCGTTGCCCGGGGGTACGCACGTCGCTCAAATCCACGATGAGCGGCATTTCGTTATGCGACAGGCGCGACAGCAGCGGCGACGGACCCCGCAGGATCAGATGGACCTGCTCCATCATGTCCGAGCTGATCTCCAGGTTCTTGGGGATGTTGCGGTACTGGACTGGCACGGTGATCGAAGTCGTCAGTTCCCTGGCGCCGCTGATCATCAGCCACATCACGCAAGCAGCGCCCACAGAGGCGATTTTCCAGCCCAGATTTCGAGTGAAGGGCTTCATCGCGGTCTCGACACCTCTCGGGAGGAACCCGCGGCGGCCGCTGTCGCCACATGCCGGGGGGAAGGACCCGTCGCGCGGCCCAGGCGTTGAGCTACGCGCTCAATCGGGATATCCATCTCCAGGTCCCCAAGGGCGGCAATGGAGACCGTGCCACGCTCCTCACTCACCACGATGGCGAGGCAGTCGGCTTCTTCCGTGACACCGATGGCCGCGCGGTGGCGGGTGCCCAGTTTCCGCGACAATTCAGGATTCATGGTCAACGGCAGGAAGCAGGCACCCGCGGCCAGACGGCCCCCTTGCACGATCACAGCTCCGTCGTGCATGGCTCCGCCCGGCTGGAAAATGGCAAGCAGCAGGTCTCTGGTGACGCGCGCGTCCACCGGGACTCCACTCTCGATGAAGGTGCGAAGGCCAATGTCCCGCTCCACCACGATGAGGGCGCCGATCTTGTGGGCGGCGAGATGGGTGATGGCCAGCAGGATCTCGTCCGTCACCTCGCGCGTTTCCAGCCTCGACCCAAAACCGACCCAGCGGCGCTCGCCAATGCGGGCGAGCAGCCGGCGAATCTCGCTCTGAAACATGACAATCAGGGCGAAGGCCGTATACGGGGCAAGCGTTTCAAGAATTGTCCGCAGAACGGTCAAACCGGCAAAAACTGAAACGACGTAGATCAGGAGGACGACCCCAATCCCCGACAGGATGTGGGCGGCGCGCCGGCCGCGAATCAGCATGACGGCCTGATACAACAACAACGCGACCAGCAGGATGTCCAGCGCCGCCACCGGCGTAAGCCGCGGCAGCGTGTCCATGAACTGGTCGAGCAGGGCCCGCACGTAATGATCCTCCGTGTAACTGCGCTTGCAGTCAGCGCTTACTCTTCAGTCTACCTGATCGCTTTGCGGATCGATTTTACAAACCTCGGGCGGACGGGGAGCGTCCTACCATCAATCATGCGTACGGGCTGGGCGATTGCAATTCCTTTTCTCACTGGGACTGCCCTCCTGGAAGCACAGCAGGGCGATGCGGTCCGCCCGCTGCTGCGGACGGCGGTTGAGCAGTATCTCCGTAACTCCAGCAGCCTGCAGGAGTTTCGTTTTGTTCGCCGGGTGGCTCGAGCTGAGTTGGACGCCACCGGCAAACAGAAAACCTGGACCGCGGCCACGAGCAAAGTTGATTTCGAGGACGGAGTGCGCGCCACCTGGCTGGTAGCCCGTGATGATCGGCCGCTAGCTGCCGATGAGCTGAGGAAAGAGGAAGAGGAAGCACGCCGGGCGGCTCGGGAGTGGCGCGACAAGTCTCCGCTGGAGCGGAAAGAGATCGAAGAGAAGAAGGAGAAGAGGGCGCGCCTCGAACGGGCGCTGCTTGGCGAACTGCCTGAGGCGCTGGTTTTCCGGAGCCGCGCGCCGGAGATTCGCGCCGGACGGACGACTCTGGTCTACGACTTCGAACCAAGACCCGGTTATTCGCCCAAGTCCCGGGAGGCGCAGGTCTACACCGGCGCTAAAGGAACGATCTGGATCGATCGCGACGATGGGCAACTGGTCCGGCTCAAGGCAGAGACGTTTCGCGACGTGAGCATGGGTTTGTTCCTGGCCAGTGTTTCTCAAGGTTCCCGGATCGAGGTGAACCAGACGCGGCTGGAGTCCGGGGCCTGGGTGCCCTTGAATCAGTCAGTTCACTACGCAGCCCGCATCGTGTTCAGGAACGTCCGGCGGCAGGTGGAGACCCAGTATCGCGACTTCCAGCCGTATGAAGGCCCCGTCTGGCGCTCAACCGGGGCGTACTAGGCGGATTTCAGTTCAGTCCAGAGACGATCCCGAAGCCGCTGCGCCTGCGCGGCCAGCGGCGCGAACCATTCACCGCGCGCCAGGGTTTCTGAGTCCGGATAGAGGGTCTTCAGACTGCTGATTGCCGCCGGAATCCTCGTGCGGGCCGCTGCGTTGGCCGTCGCTGTTCTGGAGTAGGTCACGATGCCGGCCGCGACATCCGCTCTGAGCAGGTAGTCGAGAAACTGGTGCGCCAGGTCTGCCCGGCGCGACTCGCGCAGCAGGGCCGCGCAGTCCGCGTAGAGTGCATAGCCTTCCAGCGGATAGACGTAGTGGAGATGGGGCGCTGCGTCGATGGCCTGTTGCGCCGTGGTAGCCCAGGTCTGACATGCGGCAATATCGCCGGCCACAATCTGGTCCCGCACCTCGGCGTTGAGGTAGGCACGGAGCAGCGGCTTCTGGCGCAGGGCCTCCTGCAGGGCAGCGCGCAGGTCTCGCTCGGAGCTCGCATTCAGCGAACGGCCGAGCTTCTTCAGCGCGGCGCCGAAGACTTCCGCCGGATCGTCGAGCATCGTCATGCGTCCCTGGAATCGCGATGTCCAGAGCTCCGCCCACGTCCGGGGTGATGGCCCCGATTTGGTGTTGAAGAGGATTCCGCTGGAGCCCCACATGTAAGGCATACTCCAGTGCAGGTTTCTGTCCCATTCCGGTTTTTGGAAGATCGAATCCAGATTGCCCAGTTGCCCGAGACGCGAATGATCCAGCGGAGCGAGCAGTTCCATCTCCCGCATGGGGCCGATGAAGTAGTTTGACGGAAAGACCACATCCCAGCCGGAGTTGCCGGTCATGACCCGGGCCAGCATCTCCTCGTTGCTTTCGTAGATGGCGTAGCGGACACGGATCCCTGTCTCCGCTTCGAAGGCGGGCAGGGTATTCTCCCCGACGTAGTTGGACCAGTTGAAGACATTCAACCGCAGCCGGTTTGCGCGGCTGCAGCCCGCCACCCCGGTCAGCCCGAGAAAGAACAGCGTCTTGCGGCGCGAGATCATGACTCTTTCAGCCGCTCCGAGGCCAGAATCATGACACCCAGACCCAGCACGATGATGGTGGAAATCGCGTTCACCATCGGATTGGCTCCGCGGCGCGCAATCGCGTAGAGCACCATCGGCAGGGTTTCTGAGTCCACCCCCGCTACCATCGACGTGATCACATAGTCGTCGAACGAAATCGTAAACGCCAGCAGCGCCGCGGAGACGATGGCAGGCATGAGATTCGGCAGCGTCACATGGCGGAAGGCTTGCCACTCCGTCGCACCGAGGTCTACGGCCGCCTCTTCCAGGGAGTTATCGAAGGTGCGCAGCCTGGCCAGGACAACGATCACCACGAACGAGATGCAGAAGGAAACGTGCGCCAGGATCACGGTGTGCAGGCCCAGGTGGACGTTCAGGAAGCGGAAGATCCACTGGAAGAGAGCCAGCAGCGAGATGCCGGCCACAATCTCCGGTGTCACCAGGGACAGAGAGAGGCTCATCGTGATGATCGGCGCGTCCTTCTTCCACAAGGCGTGGGCGCAAAGGGTTCCAATCACAGCCGCCGCTGCGGTGGCGACGGCGGCGATCAGCAGGCTGTTCACCGTCGCTTCGATCAGTTGCTGATCCTGAAACGCGGCCTGATACCAGCGAAGGGAAAACCCTTCCCAAAGAGTGAACCGCGAGCTGTTCACGCTGAACACCGCCAGCACCAGCAAGGGCAGATGCAGGAACGCGTAGATACCCGTGGCGGCCAGGGGCAGCAGCCTCTTCATAGCAGGGGCTCTCCCTTCCGCCGCACCTGGATCCAGAGCATCACCATCACCAGCGCCATGAGCGCCAGGGAAATGGCGGAACCGAAGGGCCAGTCGCGTGAGTTCGAAAACTGGTTCTGGATCAAGGTGCCGATCAGGATGGTCCGCCCGCCGCCCAGCAGGTCGGGCGTGAGGTAGGCCCCCAGACACGGGATGAACACCAGAATGGCGCCCGCGCGGATGCCCGGCGCGGAGAGCGGCAGCAGCACGCGCAGCAGGCTCTGGGAAGGACGCGCGCCCAGATCGCCGGCGGCCTCCATCAGTGCCGGATCGAGCCGCTCTAAGGTGGAGAACAACGGCAGCACCATGAAGGGCAGGTATCCGTACACCAGCCCCAGAATCACCGCCCACCAGTTGTAGAGCAGGGGCAGCGGTTCGCGGATCAAGCCCAGCGACTGCAGCGCCGTATTGATCAGGCCCGTGTCGCGAAGCAGGAACATCCAGGCATAGGTGCGCACCAGAAAGCTGGTCCAGAACGGCAGCATGACCAGCGAGAGATAGAGGTTCTTGCGTGGACCGGACCTGGAAATAAACAGGGCCAGCGGGAAGCCCAGGACCACACAAATCAAGGTGGAAATCCCGGCCACCAGGAACGACCGGCCCACGATGCCGAGGTAGAGCGGGTCCAGCACCCGCAGCCAGCTCTCGCCGGTGAACGGCGGCATGGTTCCGCCGTAGGCTCCGCGCGTCATGCACGCATAAACCAGCAGGATGCCCAGAGGCACGGCGAAGAGCAGCAGCAGGATGCTGGCGGTGGGGAACAGGAACAACAGCCTCAGGCGTCTCATGACGGATCGCAGCGAATCTCGTCGTGCCTGGACCAGAAAGCGTGCACAGCCTGGCCGCGCTCATAGGTGCATTCTTCCCGGGCGACCTCCGCAACAATGGTCTGGCCGTCCGCCGTCCTGGTTTCGACGTGCAGGCAGTTGCCCAGGAACATGAGCTCCTGCACCGTGCCCGGAATGCTCTGGAGGCCCGTCTCCTGGGGAGCATGGAGGGACAGCCTGGTGGATTCCGGCCGGATGCCGAAGCCGTTGACCCAGTTGACCGGGCCGAGGAAGCCGGCCGCGAAGCGTGTGCGCGGTGCGAGATATAAGTCGCGCGGCGTGCCCAGTTGTTCCAGCCGCCCTTTGTACAGCAGCGCGATCCGGTCCGAGACCGACAGTGCCTCCTCCTGGTCGTGCGTGATGAAGATGAAGGTAATGCCTACGCGCCGCTGCAGCGCCTTCAGTTCCGTGCGCACCTGCTTGCGCAGATTCGGATCCAGGGCGGAGAGCGGCTCGTCGAGCAGTAACACGTCGGGTCTCAGTACGAGAGAACGGGCCAGGGCCACGCGCTGCTTTTCCCCGCCGCTCAACTGGGCCGGTTTGCGGTCCTGCTTGCCATCCAGGCGCATCATCTCGATGCATTCGCGGACGCTCTCTTTTGCGTCGGGGCGCGGATGATAGCGCAGGCCGAATTCGATGTTTTGCTGAACCGTGAGGTGAGGGAAGAGTGCGTAGTTCTGGAAGACCGTCGAGACCTTCCGCTGATGCGGCGGCAGGGCAGCCTGCGGTTTGCCGCGCAGCAGGATCTCGCCGCTGGTCGGAGCCTCGAAGCCCGCGATCAGGCGCAGGGTCGTCGTCTTGCCGCAGCCCGAAGGGCCAAGCAGAGAAAAGAATTCTCCCTCGCTAATCTCGAGCGAAAGATCGTCGAGCGCGACGTGATTCGGGAAGTGTTTGGAGAGCCCGCGTAGCTCCAGGACATGGCCCATTGCTTTCCAAGCATGGTAGCGCGAAAGCCCCGGGCTGTGATCCAGGCTGCCGTCAGGCCAGGATGACGGCCGTGCCGGCTGCGGTGACCATCAACATGCCGCCGCCATGGCTCGTGGAAATCGTCTCGTAGTCGAGGTCCACGGCGATCACGGCATTGCCGCCCATCTGGCGCGCCTGCTGGCACATCTCCTCGATGGCGATGTCCTTGGCTTTCCGCAATTCCGCCTCATAGGAGGCGGAGCGTCCGCCGACAATGTCGCGGATACCGGCGAAAAAGTCCTTGAAGATATTGGCACCCAGGATTGCCTCGCCGCTGACAATCCCCAGATATTGGCGAATCTCCTTGCCCTGGAGCGTGGAGGTGGTGACAACGAGCATGTTGGACATTCAGTAAGGTATTTTGTTCACACTTGCCCGCCAAATGGCAAACGGGCGGTCGCCCTCGTCCTTCAGCAGCCTCTGTGTCGGCAGGGACCGGTCCTTCTCCGCCAGCGGGATCTGAACATAGAGGAAGGAGTCATCAAACCCGGCGGCTGAAGCCTCGTCCTTGGAGGCGGCGTAGTAGAGGGAGTCGAGCCTGGCCCAGTAAATGGCGGAAAGGCACATCGGGCAGGGTTCGCAGGACGCGAAGATCGTACAGCCCCGCAGCTCAAAGGAATTCAGTTTGCGGCAGGCTTCCCGGATGGCGACCACCTCCGCATGCGCGGTGGGATCATTCAGCGTGGTGACATGATTGGCCCCCTCGGCGACAATCGCGCCGTCTTTCACAATGAGGGCCCCAAAGGGGCCGCCGCGCCCCGACTCGACGTTTTCGACGGCGAGTTGAATGGCGCGGCGGAGGAACTCTTCATGCATATGTTTTGCGTGCGCAGGAGCGCCCGCGCGGATTACTTGGTGAAGTGCTCTTCAGCCTTGTCCCAGTTCACCACACCCCACCAGTTGGTGATGTATTCCGGCCGGCGGTTCTGATACTTGAGGTAGTAGGCGTGTTCCCAAACGTCCAAACCCAACACCGCCGTCTTTCCTTCCATCAGCGGGTTGTCCTGGTTCGGAGTCGACATGATGTCCACGCCATTGCCGGACTTGATCAGCCAGGCCCAGCCGGAGCCGAAACGCCCCACGGCCGCGGCCGCGAACTTTTCCTTGAACGCATCAAATGAGCCGAACTTCGCATCGATCGCGGCAGCCAGCTTGCCCACCGGAGCGCCGCCCTTGCCCGGTCCCATCACTTCCCAGAAGAAAGTGTGATTCCAGTGGCCCCCGCCATTGTTGCGCACCGCGGTACGGATCGCTTCCGGCACCCCGGCCACGCCATTGGCCAGTAACTCTTCCAAGCTCTTCCCGGCCAGATCTGGAGCGGATTCCAGTGCCTTGTTCAGGTTGGTCACGTAAGCCTGATGATGCTTTCCGTGGTGGATCTCCATCGTCAGTTTGTCGATGTAAGGCTCCAGCGCGTCGTGGGCATACGGAAGCGTCGGCAAAGTAAACGCCATTGTGTTTGAGTCTCCTTCAGCTATCCCAGATGATTGAAAAGGCTCAAAGGATGCGGTTCGATTCCCTCGAATCGACCCGCCTCCTCGACTTCTGAATTTTAGAACGAAATGACCGTGCTAGAGGGTGAAGCCGCCCGCCTGCTCAAAAGCGGACGCCAGGCGAAACATGCCGGATTCGTCAAAATGACGCGTGAGGATCTGCAGCCCCACCGGCAGGCCCTCTGCGGTGCTGCCGCACGGCACGCTCATGCACGGAATGCCTGCCAGATCACCCGTAATGGTGTAAATGTCGGACAGGTACATCTGGATGGGGTCGTCCAGTTTCTCACCCAGTTTGAAGGCAGGGAACGGCGAGACCGGCGTCACCAGCGCATCCACCTGAGTGAAAGCCTGCTGGAAGTCGCGGGCGATGAGAGAACGAACTTTCTGCGCCTTCAGGTAGTAGGCGTCGTAGTAGCCCGAACTCAGCACATAAGTGCCCAGCATGATGCGCCGTTTGCACTCAGCTCCAAAGCCCTCGCCGCGGGTCATGCGGTACATGTCCTGCAGCGTCTTCGCCTGGGCCGAACGCTTCGTGTACCGCACGCCGTCATACCGCGCCAGGTTGGCGCTCGCCTCGGCGGTACAAATAATGTAGTAGCAGGCCACCGCATAGTCGGTGTGCGGCAGGCTGATGTCCACAATCTCGCAGCCCTGCCGCTTCAGCAGTTCGACGCCCTTGTGGATCTGGTCTCCACTCTCACTGTCCAGGTGCGCGAAGTACTCCTTCGGCAGTCCGACACGCAGGCCGCGGACGTCCTTGCCCAGGCTCTCGCGATAATCGGCCACAGGAGCAAAGGCGCTCGTCGCATCTTTGGGGTCCCGTCCGGCGATGGTCTGCAGCAGAACCGCCGCGTCTTCCACATTCCGCGCGAACGGCCCGATGTGGTCCAGGGAACTCGCGAAGGCAACCAGACCGTACCGGGAAACCCGGCCGTAGGTAGGAGTCACGCCAACGACCCCGCAGAAACTTGCCGGCTGGCGGATGCTGCCGCCCGTATCCGAACCCAAAGAGACAACCGCCGTGCCCTGCGCCACGACCGCGGCCGATCCGCCGGAACTGCCGCCGGGCACGCGGTCGAGCGCGACCGGATTCCGGACGGGGCCATAGGCGGAATTCTCGTTCGAGGAACCCATCGCGAACTCGTCGCAGTTCGCTTTCCCGAGGATCACGCCCCCCGCGGCCTCGAGCCGCTGAACCGCCGTGGCGTCGTAAGGCGGAATGAAGTGTTCCAGCATCCTGGAGCCGCAGGTCGTGCGCAGCCCCTTGGTGACGATGACATCCTTCACCGCGATAGGCACGCCCGCCAGTGCGCCGGGGGTCTCGCCCCGCGAGAGCTTCTCATCCACGGCCGCGGCGCTCTGCCGGGCCCGCTCTTCGCTGAAGGTGAGGTAGGCGTTGGTCTTCGGATTCTCGCCCCGGGCAAATGCCAGGGCCTCTTCGGTCAGCTCGGCGGCGCTGAACTGACGGGTACGCAGGCCTTCCTGAATGCCGGCGATAGTGAGTTTGGCGATGTCCATTTCGATTGCAATTCCAACTGCTGGATCGGTCTTCGGCGGCCTCTATCGTTCAATGATCTTCGGTACTTTGAACTGCCCCGCACCCGACAGCGGAGCGTTGGCCAGCGCCGCCTGGTTGTCCAGGGACGGCTCGATTACGTCTTCGCGCAAGGTGTCGGTCTCACCCGCGTCGTAGAGAACCTGCGCCATCGGCTCGACCCCGGTGACGTCCAGTTCATTCAACTTGTCGATGTGGGAGAGAATGCCGTCCAGGTCATGCGCCATCCGGGACGTTTCCTCGGCGCTTAACTGCAGGTTCGCCAGGTCGGCGACGTACTTGACCTCTTGTTCTGTAATCTTCAAGACGCACGGGCCTTTCTGCGGGAGTTCACGTAGATACGGCGCAGGACAGGATCCGCGATACCGTCCGCGTCATCCTTCGGCCGGAGCGCCGGAGCTGTCAGGGAGAAACTGGGCGGCGCCTCTTCGCGCTGCGGCGGACGGCGGGCCACGCCGATCCGGAATTCAATGCCCTGGGGGGCGGCGCCTTCCAGCAGATCGGTCAGGTTCTTCAGAATCTGTTGGCGGAGTCCATACAGATTGCGCTTCCACTGATCGTCCTCCACCAGCACCACGAGATTGTTGCCCTGAACCGCCACCGCCCTGGTCCGCCCGGCCAGCCTCTTGCCAATGGCCGCCGGCCAGGCAGCAAGGGTCAACTCCTCTTGCGTGAAGTGTTTCTGGGCCGTTCTGAGTCTGGCGATGATGCGCCCGGCGCGTTCCATTCCGGAGTTTCCTGGAACGGTCATTTTAACATGCGAAGTGCCGCCGGCCCCCATGCTAGTCTGAACTTCCAATGATCGTCTTGGCTTCGCAATCGCCGCGCCGTAAGGAGATTCTGCGGATGGCCGGCATACCGTTCGTCGTGCGCGTTCCTGGTGTGGAAGAGGTCCGGCAGAACGGGGAAAACGCCCACGCTTACGTGGAGCGCCTGGCCCGCGACAAAGCCCTCGCGGTCGAAGCCTCGGCCGATGAGTTCGTTGTCGCCGCAGACACTACGGTTGTCGTTGACGATGACGTCCTCGAGAAGCCCGAATCCGAAGCGGTCGCTGCCGGCATGTTGAGACGGCTCAGCGGACGCCAGCATGTCGTGCTCACCGGGGTCTGCGTCCGTCGGGGCAGCCAGTTGTGGAGCGGCGTCGAATCGACGCTCGTCACGTTTAAGCAACTGACCGATGCGGACATCCACGCCTATGCCGCCAGCGGCGAACCCTTCGACAAGGCCGGGGGCTATGCCATCCAGGGACTGGCTTCGAAGTACATCACCCGCGTCGACGGCTGCTTCTTCAACGTTGTTGGCCTGCCGGTCGCCAGGGTTTATGAGATGCTTCTGGCCGCCGGTTATAGCTTGGCTTTGGGGTAGCGCTGCTTCATCCAGTCCACGAAGGTCTGCGGAACACTCATCGTCGAAAGCCGGCCCTGGCGGATCAGCGCCCAATCGTCAAACAGGCCGGTGGCCTTGATCTCGGCCAGGGTGACAGGCGGATCGATCTCACCGGCGTATTCCAGGTCAACCACCGCGGATTTCGGATTCGTCTGGTCGGGCCGCGGAGCTGACGTGATCCTGGCAAGTCCGAGAATCTTCGACTGCCCGCCGCTGTGATAGATGAACACCTTGTCGCCCGGCCTCATGGATCGGATCACTGCCGCGGCCTGGGCGTTCGTTACTCCGTCCCATGTGGTTTTTCTGTCCTGCTTCAGTTGGTCGATGGAGTAGGTGTCTGGATCGGTTTTGGCAAGGAAGTAGGCCATTATTCGCCGCCTTTGTGCTGGGAATGCAGGATTTGTCCACAGGCCAGAAGTCCCAGGACTGGACCCTGTGGAAATTCGGACAGCTTCGTATGCTTCATCGTATCAGTGAGTTGCCGGGACCGCCTGTCTTTTGGAAGCCCGGTGGGCCCACGTTGCTGTTGTACAATAGATTGAACAATAAACTGGGGCTCGTCAATGATCGTGGATTGCTGGAAGTCCAGGAAGTAGCCCCGGTGAGTTAAAGTTTCGTGGTCGAGCGGAGGGTGACGAATGTGGTCGAACTGGAAGCTGTCGTTTGGACGGCTCCTGTCTGTGTTCCTGATGCTGGCGGCCGGAGGGATTCTCTCCGGGCAGCAGGAAAATAAAGGCGCCGGCGGCCAGAAGGCTCCCGAGCAGGCGAAGCCGGCTCCAGGTGCAGAGGACTCAAACGTTGCGGCGCCGGTGGACCCCAAAAGCTACAAGATCGGTGCGGAGGATGTGCTGAACATCCGTGTCTGGCGGGAGAACGACCTCAGCGGAAACGTCGTGGTTCGTCCCGACGGAAAAATCACCGTGCCCCTGGCCGGCGAAATGGAAGCGGCCGGTCTCACTCCCGAACAGCTCACCACCAAGGTCAGCGAAGCCCTCTCGAAGTTCCTCACGAAGCCCGAGGTGATCATCTCGGTCGTCTCCGTGATGAGCAAACGCTACTACCTGTCCGGCAATGTCAGCCGTTCGGGACCGACGCCGTTGGTCACCCCCACCACCATCCTGCAGGCTCTCAGTTCCGCCGGCTTGGGACAGTGGGCGAAGAAGGGCAAAATCGTCGTGATGCGCGGCACCGAGCGCATTAAGTTTAATTACAACGATGTGATCAAGGGCAAACACCTGGAGCAGAATATCTACCTCCAGGACGGTGACCACATCTACGTGCCGTAGGCTGTCACTCGGAGGATCCAACCATGACGACAGCATCCATGCAACCGAATCAGGGTCTTCAAGACCAGCCGCTGTCAGTACCCCGGCGCGCCCTCGACATCGAGGACTACATTGATATTCTGCGCCGCCACCGGTCCTGGATCCTGGGGCCTTCGTTCATCGGGCTTGTTGCCGGCGTTGTGACTGCTTTCCTGTGGCCCAACTCCTACATGGCGCAGGGCATGATCCGCGTGGTTCCGCCGCAGGTCTCGTCCAAGCTGGTCCGCACCAACGTCACGGAGGAGATGTCCAGCAAGATCGCCTCTACCTACCAGAACATCGTCAGCCGCCCGAATCTGCTCAATCTCATTCAGACCTACAACCTCTACCCGGATGACCGGAAGCGGTTGCCCACGGAAGATGTGATCGAGAACATGCGCAAGGACATCCAGTTGGGCCAGATGCAGTCTGTGTCCCGCGGCATGGGCAGCCGGTCCAACAACGTCAGCGCATTTACCGTCAGCTTCTCTTACTCCGACCGCCGCCTGGCTCAGAAGGTCACCATCGACCTGATGTCCCGGTTCATCGACGAGAGCATCAAATCCCGCTCGAACCAGAACCTGATGACCACTGAGTTCTTCAAGGACCAGTTCGACACCGCAAAGCGCGAGTTGGAGGAGATCGACAGCAAGATCTCCGCCTTCCGCGGCAGCAACATGGGGACCCTGCCCGAGCAGGAGCAGATCGCACTGGGCCGCATTACGGCGTTGGAGTCCTCCGTCCAGACTGTGAATAGCGAGATCAGCCGGGCCCACCAGGACAAGCTCCAGCTCGAATCGCAGCTCCGGGATCTGAGAGATCAGGCGCAATCGCTGGCTCAGCCTGTGGCCGAGTCCTCGATGCCCGGTTCCGCCCGCAACGATCGCCTGGCGGAAGTGAATCGCGACATCGAACGGACCGAAGCTCAGGTCGCCGCCCTGCGCGAGTCCTATAAGGACACCCACCCGGATGTTCAGCGGGCCCTGGCCTTCCTGCAGGCCAAGGTCAAGCTCCGCGACCAGATTCTCCGCGAGGCGGAGAGCGCCAGGATCGATACGCCCACCGCGAAGCCGAGGATGGTGATTCCTCCGGCAAATGCCAGCAAATTGCGGGACGTCAACAGTTCGATTTCCCGCGTCCAGACGAGTCTCCAGTCCAAGGATATGGAGATCGAGGATTTGAACCGCCAGCTGGCTGACCTGCGCGGCAAGCTGCGGAATGCCCAGTCCCGGCTGGAATCCAGCCCCTCGGCCAACCAGGAATACCTTCAGCTCATGCGCGACCGGAGCCTGGTCGCCACCCGCTACGATAATTTGAGCAAGAGCATGCAGGAGTCCGCGATGGCCACGGACATCGAGACCCGCAAGCAGGGCGAACTGCTGGAAGTGCTGGAGCAGCCTGCCTTGCCCGAAGAGCCGTACGCCCCCAAGCGCCCGCTCATCGTCGGCGTTGGTGTACTGCTCGGCATCGGCCTGGGCTTCTCTCTCGCCGGCGCGCGAGAGTTGAAGGATACGTCCCTCAAGAACCTGAAGGATGTCAGGGCCTACACCCGTCTCACCGTTTTGGGCAGCATCCCGCTGCTCGAGAATGACTTTGTGGTCCGCCGCCGCCGCCGCATCGGCTGGCTCGCCTGGACCGCTACCTTCCTGGTCGGCGTCCTTCTCATGGCCGGCGCGGTGGCCTACTATTACACCTCGAAGGCTTAGTGCGTAGCCGCCAATTGCCGTAGGAATATGACAGGTAGAAATCGGAGAGATCTATGAGCCGAGTGCACGATGCCCTAAGACGCGTCGAATCCACAGTAATGGGCACGCCGCCGCCGCCGTCAGAGACAACTCCCGCCGGACGCGTGGTTGCGCCCGAGCCGGCCAATGCTCTACGAGGTCTGTTGGACCGCATCCAGACCATCCCGTTTACCCCGTCTCCAGACGCCTCGCTGCTGGACTCCAGTCGTCCCAGCGAGTCGCCCGCTGAGGAATTCCGCAGTCTTCGCACCCGGCTGAACCACCTGCAGTCCCTCCAGCCGATCCACAATATCGTCCTCACTTCCGCCTCGCCCGCCGAAGGGAAGTCGTTCTCCGCAACCAATCTGGCGCTGGCCCAAGCCCAGTTGGAAGGGAATATGACCCTCCTCGCCGACTTCGATTTCCGGCGGCCCGTGATCCATACCTTCTTCCAGGTGCCCAGAAGCCCGGGCATTACGGATTACCTGCAGGGCAAAGCCACCCTGGAGGAGGTCGTCAAGCGGATCGAAGGCACCAACCTCTGCATCATGCCGGCCGGTGAGGCCGTCCTGAACCCCCTCGAGCTGTTGAACCTGCCGGAGGTCAAGCACATGCTTGATCTGCTGCCGTCGATTTTCAACTGGGTGATCCTCGACACGCCCCCGCTGCTGTTCGCCGCCGACGCCAACCTGCTGGCAACGCTTTGCCACGGCCTGGTCATGGTGGTCCGCATCGGGAATACGACAATCGACGCTGTGACCCGCGCGATGGGTTCGCTCTGCCAGAACAATATTCTGGGCATCATTGTGAACGGAGCCCACCGCGGCGAGCTCTACAGTAAGTACACTTACTACCACTCTTATTACTACTCGAAGCCCGACTAGCCGCCTCGCGGTTATTGCCTGATGACGCAAGAACCAACCGGTGCTCTTACTAGGCAGGGCTTCTCCGAGCGAACGTGCCGGTTGCTTGCCGGCATGGATACAGGAATAGCCGGCGCAATTGTTGTCGTCGGCTGGTTTATGTTCCACTCCTGGCTCACCGGCGAGTTCTGGTGGGCCAAGCTCAACGTCGCCGGCGGCCTCTTCTATGGCAGCTCCGTCTATACGATGGGCTTCGGGCGCGCCTCGCTCGCCGGCGCGGCTCTTCTGCTGGTGGTCTACTCCCTCCTGGGCGCCCTCTTCGGCCTGATTGCCCGTCCCAGCGGGTTCACCCGCAACCTGCTGCTGGGGATGCTGCTCGCCATGACATGGCACGTCTTCTCGCAGCGCTACTTCTGGCGCCGTCTGGATTCGTTCGGCCTGGCCTATTTCCCCGTCCTGTCCACCCTACCGGCGCACCTTATCTTTGGACTGAGCCTGTCGCGATACGCCAATCGATTCCAGCGCCTGGCCGTGGCCCTGGGCGATTCCTCCTGGGTGCTGGCCTTGCTGGAGCGTCTGCAGCCTCCACCCGAGGAAACCGTCGAGAACCCGCCGGCCCCCGCCGAATCATCCACGCCTGAGGACCAGCCGGCCACGCCGCCGGAGCCACCAGGCCATGACCCCGCGGACGAGCCGGCACCGCCTGCATCCATGGAAGGATCGGCGCCCCCTCACGAAGCCATGCCCGAGTCCTCCCCAGACCGGCCGCCGGACAGTGTGGAATCCCACCCGGCTCCCTCGGAAGCACCACCTTCTCCGGCGCCACCCGGAGAGTCCAAACCTCTCGGCAACGAGGAATCTTCGCCTTCGGTGAAGTCCGATTGTTGATCCATTCCAGATTCCGCTAGAATGGAGGCTTGTGCCTGCGTGCAGCGATGTTTCTTCCATGTAACGGCGCCGGACTCCGGCGCGTCTGAGGCGAAGGCGCAGAAAGAAAGGATCTTGACTGTTCACGATGACCCGCAGGCGTAGAAGCCTGAAAGCCGTACCGCTTTGCCTCGTTGTCCTTTCGATGATCATCGCGGGCGCGGCGGGAACTGTGCAGGCAGAACCCCAGGCCGCGCCTCCACAGGCGCAGGCTCCCAAACCGGCTGAGCCTAAGAAGGCAAGTCCTTTCGAGAACGTATCCCCAGCGCCGGAGGCTCAACCCCCGAAGCCCGCTGAACCTAAACCGGCGCCCCCGTTCGAGACCGTGCCCGCTCCCAAAGAAGAGCCGGCCAAACCGCCCGCCGGCACGCCGCCCACGGCGGAGCCCTCCAAGGCTCCGCAGGCCCTGCCCGACGTCATTGAAGCCATTGAGTTTCGCGGCGCACGCCGCGTGCCGCAGGACACCCTCAAGGCCCTGATCATGACGAAGAAGGGTGACTACTACGACGCCGATGGCCTGCACCGCGACTTCATGCGGCTTTGGAACACCGGCCGCTTCGACGACATCACCATCGAACGCGAGGCCGGCAAAGTCGGCTGGATCATCCGCTTCCTGGTGACGGAACGCCGTGTCGTTCGTTCCATCAAGTACGAAGGCAACAAGTCGATTACCGTATCGGAAATTCTGGACCGCTTCAAAGAGCGGCGCGTCGGTCTGTCGGTGGAACAGCAGTATGAACAGGGCCGCGTCCAGCGAGCCACGAACGTACTCAAGGAGTTCCTCTCTGAGCGCGGTCGCCAGTTTGCCACAGTGACGCCCGAAATCCGGCAGATCCCCCCCTCCTCAGTCGAAGTGACGTTCAAGATTCAGGAAGGCGCGAAGGTCAAGGTCGGCAAGATCGACATCCAGGGCAACAAGGTGTATGCGGACCGGGCTGTCATCCGGGCCATGAAGAACCTGCGGCCCATCGGAATTCCCCACTCCGTCATCCTCGAAAGCCTGTTTGCGAAGACGTTCGATTCCACCAAGTTGGAAGAGGACAAAGAGCGCATCCGGCAGTTCTACGCGTCCAACGGCTACTTCCTGGCCCGCGTCACCGATCATAAGGTGACGATGCGCGACAAGGCCGGCGCCGCCATGCCATTCACCAAGGCCAAGGCCGGCAAAGTGGCCGATGTCACGATGAACATGGACGAAGGCGTTCTCTACCGCCTCAACAACATCAACTTCGTCGGCGTGAAGTTGTTCCGCACGCCGGAGACTCTGATGCGTCCTCTGTTCGGAATGGACAAGGGCGACGTCTTCTCCACGGAGAAGCTGCAGAAGGGCTTCAAGAACCTCACCAAACTCTACGGTGAGTTCGGCTACATCGATGCCGTGCCTGAGCCGGATTTCAACCCGCTCCCCGACGGCAAAATCGATCTCACCCTCAATGTCGACGAGGGCAAGCAGTTCTTCGTCCGCCGCATCGACTTCCAGGGCAACACCACCACGCGCGATAAGGTCATCCGCCGCGAACTGCTGGTGGATGAAGGCGACATGTACAACACGCGGTTGTGGGACCTCAGCATTCTCCGCCTGAACCAGCTCGGCTACTTCGAGGCGTTGAAGGAGAACGAGTCCACCAACGTCACCCGCGACACCAAGAACAACACGGTGGACCTCACGGTGAAGGTGAAGGAACGCGGCAAGAACTCGATCAGCCTCAACGGCGGTGTGTCGGGTATCGCCGGCAGCTTCATCGGCTTCGGTTACTCCACGAACAACTTCCTTGGTCTCGGTGAGACGCTGAGCCTCAGCGCCGAACTCGGCGACCGCATGAAGAACGTGACGTTCGGCTTCACCGAACCCTACCTCTTCGACAAGCCGATCCAGGCCGGCTTCACGATTTACACGCAGCACTTCAACTACGACCAGGCTCGCGAAGTGTCGCTGTTCTCCGGCCGCAACCTGATCCCACTCTATGACGCCCTCGGCCGTGACAACCTGTTGAACTACACCTCCAACGGCTACGGCGCGACAGTCTTCGTCAGCTATCCGCTGAAGCGTTCCTTCGCCCGTCTGAGCATGACGTACGGTATCGACCGCTCGAACATCGTTCCGAACAACAACGGTTCCAAGAGCTACTTCGACTACTCGAACTTCCTCAACTTCGACGGCCCGAACTCGCTGAACGGCATTGTGACCAGCCGCATCATCCCGGCCTACACATACAACACGGTGGATCACCCCATCACGCCGAGCCGCGGCCGCAGCCTGTACGCTTCGTTCTCGTTCGCCGGCGGCCCCATCGGCGGCAATGTGAACCTGATCGAGCCGACAGTGTCCGCCACCTATTTCCGGAGAGGCTTCTCACCCAAGCATGTCATCGGTATGCGAGCCCTGGGCCGCTACATCTCCGGCTATGGCGACCGCGTAGCGCCTCCCTTCAACCGCGTCTTCATGGGCGGCGAACAGGACGTCCGCGGTTTCGAAATCTGGGGCATCGGGCCCTTCGCCTACATTCCCAGTTCGGCCGCCGTCAACGTTCGGAACAACGATGGCTCGGCGCGCACCCAACAGGTCATCGTCAACGGTGTCCTGCAGTCGCAGAACGTCACCCAGAACATCCCGATCTATCAGTTGGTGTTCCCGGGCGGCGACACCCAAGGAGTCGGCAACTTCGAGTACCGCATCCCGATCGTTGGACCGCTCGTCCTCGCTGCCTTCTTCGATGCGGGCGTCAACCGCATCAGCAGGGATAGCCAGTTGCGCCTGAATGCCAGCCGTGTGGATACCCTCAACGGCGCGTTCCCGCAGGCCGGCTTCGATAACAAGGCTTTCATCGTTGGAGAGAGCCAGAAAATTCGCACCTCCACCGGCCTCGAACTGCAGATCATGATGCCGGTAGTCAATGCGCCGTTCCGTCTCTACTGGGCCTACAACCCGACGGTTGTCAGGCAATACTTCGTCCCCCCCATCGCTGTAACGCCCGCCATGTTCCCGAACTATGCGACCTATGCCTACGCTTCGCAGACCTTCGCGAATCCCGCGCCGTACTACGAAAAGAGAACGATGTTCCGGTTCACCATCAGCCGTACCTTCTGAGCCTCAGCCGGACCCTGCAGCGGCATGTTAGGATCATATAGTTTGAGGAGTTTGACACAAGTGAGATTCGACGCGAAGCAGATGGGCCTCTCTGTCCTGGCCCTCATCCTGACGGCCCCGGCCCTCCCGGCGCAAGCGCCCACCAAGGTGGCCATTATCAACATCCAGAGTGCCATCTTAGCCACGAAGGACGGTGAGAAGGCCCGCGCAGCACTGACGGCAAAGTTCGAGCCCCGCGCAAAGGACCTCGAAAGCCGTGGTGGTGAGTTGCAGAAGAAGCGGGAAACCCTCAACAAGGGCGCCAATATGATGTCCGCCGAGGCCCGCGAAAAGCTCACTCGCGAGATCGACGACTTCCAGAAAAAGCTGCAATGGGATAGCGAAGACATGCAGCAGGAAGTGCAGCAGGAGCAGGGCAAGCTCGTCAACGATATCGGTCAGCGCATGATCCAGGTCCTCGACGAGTACTCCAAGGCTCAGGGCTTCACCATCGTGCTCGACGTCAGCACCCAGCAGAGCCCCGTCCTCTGGGCTGCCAACGGCATCGATGTCACCCAGCAGATCATCGACCTCTACGACAAAAAGTACGGTGCCGGCGCACCGGCGGCCTCTCCGGCAGCCCCTGCCGCCAAGCCCGCCGCTCCGCCCGCTGCCGCTCCGAAGAAGCCGGCTGGCGCAAAGTAAGGCAATCTTCGGATAGCTAATGAAAGAGCCCGGTGAAAACCGGGCTCTTTCTATTTGGATCTTCCTGCGGCGGCAAAGGCCGCCTCCTTCCCTTCTCAGTACCCGCTGGGCACGATCCGGAAACTCTCTTTCCACTGTCCGTTCGACGCGATGCTCTGCAGTCCCTTGTACCAGCCGTCGTGTGCCGCGTTGAACGCGTTCGTCGGGCCGGTCATCGGTTCAAAGCAGACGAACCCACGGCCCGGAGGCGCGTACACCACCGCCACTTCAAAATGGGGTCCGTACTCCACCGTGATCTTCTGCTTCTGCCCTTCCACCCAGAAACGCGCCTTGCCGTCCGCGTCCCGCACCAGTCCGTCGAAAACATCGTCCAGCGTCACGCCCTGCAGCGGTTGCGGGTCCTTGTATGGGTTGGCCGCGCGCTCACCTGTCGGGATCAGCCGGTTCGACAAGGCCAGCCGGTCCTTCGCCGGAAGGTGAACCTTCCAGGCATCGCGAGGAGCATCGGTCAGCTGGAAGTAGGGGTGATAGCCCAGGGAAACCGGCATCGGTTCCGCGCTCAGATTCTCGATGGCTGTCTCCACTTCCAAGGCACCATCGGCCAACCGGTAAGTCATCTCAATGTTGTGTGCAAAGGGGAACTGCGCCATCAACTCCGGATGCCGCCAGAACTCCAGGCGGGACGTGAGCGAGGCGGATTTCCCGTCGGCCTTCGCACTCTTCACGCGCCAGAGATTCGTATAGACCAGCAAACCGTGGATCGGCGTGTTGTTCGGCCCCGGCTTCACATTGCCGACCTCGAGGTCGAGCGAATACTTTCGGCCGGACGCATAATAAGTCGTCCCGTCGATCCGGTTGGCCCAGGGCCACAACAGCGGGTTTCCGAGATGCGCGGGTTTGGCCGCAAACTCTCCTACGCTGGTGTACGGCGACCAGAAGACCTTCTGGCCCTTCACCGTCATTTCATAGGAGTTGTTGCCCAACCCCGGAGCGACCCGAACTTCTGTCGCGTGCGCCTGATCACGCAGGACGTAGACTTCGACCGAGTCGACTGTCGTCTTTTCAATGGAGTAGTTGGCAGCTTGTGTCATGGAGGTGGCGCCGAACAGGCAGAGTCCGGCTGCGAGTGGAACGAGCGCGTTGCGCATGTTCCTGAGTTTAGTTCGTTGGATCCGTATCTTCCAGTGCCGGGTCCCGCAAATCCAGTTTCATGGGGCGTTGACAACATTGGCAGTTACCCGGTGTCCAGGCACGGATGGAGCAGATCTCGCACCAATAGGTGACCATCAGCCGCTTACCTCCGCTCCAGGCGAAGAGCGCCTTCTTGTAGATCGGATCGGCTTCGAACTGCGCTGGTCCCGTAAAGTGCCCCATCGCTTCGAAATCGGCATCTTTGAGCCGCTGGTCGCGCAGGACGCCCAAAGTGGCCGCGTCGCCGCTCACGTCGATCGATTTACCTTCGCGGGTGATGATTCCAGGCTTGGAGTCTTCCCCCTGGCGCAGGCGCCCCCTGAGGGGAATACTCTGTTCGGCGGCCATCATCCGGAATGGCAGCAAAGTGGTTGCCAGAAGAAGTCCGCGGCGCGTCATCAACCAGTTGGATGCGTTTTGCTTCGCAAGAGTCGCAGGCCGTTGAGCGTAACCACGAAAGTTGCGCCCATATCCGCCGCCACTGCCATCCACAGCGTGGCCATTCCGGCCATGGCAGCCGCCAGGAACAGCACCTTCGCCCCTAAAGCGAAGAGAATGTTACCCCGGATCACCCGCAGGGTGCGCCGCGCGTGGTCCACCAGAAAAACAAGCCGCCCCAGATCATTCGTCATCAGGACGCCGTCAGCCGTCTCGCGCGCCATGTCCGCGCCCTGGCTGCCCATCGTGATGCCCAGGCTGGCCTCGGCAAGCGCCTCCGCGTCCGTGAGCCCGTCCGCCACCATGCCGACATGGCCGTAAAGACGCCGCAGGTCCTGCACTCGCGCCGCCTTCTCCATCGGGTATAGATCGGCTTCCACCTCGCTGATGCCCGCGGCCGACGCCGCGTCCCAGCCGGCCTGGCACGGGTCGCCGGTCAGTACGAGGACCCTCTCCAAGCCGCGCTGCTTCAACTTCTGGAGGACCTCACCGGCGCCGGCGCGCCGGGCGTCACAATACGCTTCGAGCACGACAGAACCCGCCTCTTCCCGCACAGCCGCGGTCCACCCCTTGCCGGCGATCTGCTCGACACTCCGCAGCACACTACCGCGCGCTCCGGACTCGCTCAAGGTTCGCGGGGTCAAGGGCCAGTCCACACCCTGCTCCCCTTTCCAGGCCTGCCAGTTCCGGATCTCCTCGATCTCCGGCTCGCTCAGCACCCGTTGATCCGCCAGTTCCGGAACACCACGCGTCAGCACCCCGGCCCGTCCCAATACCAGCACACGCATCCGCGCCGCTTCCTCCAGGAACGTTCCGCCTTTCAGCAGCACCCCCTGCTTCGCCGCGCACGTCAGGGCCGCCACAATCGACACTGGAGTTGAGATGACCAGCGCACACGGGCAGGCAATCAGCAGGACAACCATGCCCTGGTAGAACCACTCGCTCCAGCCTCCGCCCTTCCACAAGGGAGGCAGCGTGCTGATGCAGAAGGCCAGCAGCAGAACAGTGGGCGTGTAATAGCGTGTGAACCGCTCGACAATCTGCTCGCTCGGCGCCCGTCTCGAGTGCGATTCCTCCACCATGCGGATCATTCGAGCCAGGGTGCTGTCCGAGGCTTCCCGGCTGGTTTCCACCTCCAGCGTGCCGCTCTCGTTGATCGTGCCCGCGAAGACCTCCTCGCCGGCATGCTTCTCCACCGCCACCGACTCCCCGGTAATCAGTGCCTGGTTCACGAACGAGACGCCCGCCACAATCCTGCCGTCCGCCGGGATCCGTTCGCCCGGGCGGACCCGCACCCTGGCGCCGACGCCAACCGTCTCTACCGCCACCCGGTGTTCATGACTCCCGTGGATGACCGAAGCTTCCGGCGGGGCTACCGACAGCAGGCGCGCAATCGCATCCCGTGCGCGAACCATGCTCCAATGCTCCATCCGCCCGGCCAGCGCAAACAGGAACGAAAGGGTGGCCGCCTCAGTCCATTCACCCAGAACGCTGGCGCCCACCACGGAGAGCACCACCAGCAGATTCATGTCTGCCCGGAGTCCGCGCAGTGCCGCCCACGCCTTGGGCAGCGCCGGGATCACGCCCGCGCAGATTGCAGCCCAGAACAGCAGTTGGACGGCCAGCGGCAGCGCATGCCCGGAATGCTCGTGCACCAGAATTGCGTGCACCAGGTCGCCCGATTGCCACGCCTCTACGCCCATGCCGGCAGCCAGTGCCAGCCCGCTAGCCCAGGTGAATAGCAATGAACTATCGAGCCTTCGTTGTTTCCTGTCGCCCGCCTGGCCGGCTCGCACCCACTTCTCACAGCGCATCCCAATCGAGGCCACGGCTGCTTCGATCTCTTCTGCCGATGTCTTCTCCGCCGAGTACTCCACATCCATACGGGCCTGGACCACGTCAAAGCGCAGGTCCCGCACACCATTCACCCGGCTGAGCCGCGAGCGGAGCAGCGATACCTCCTGCGCGCAGTCCATCCCGTGGACTCGAAAGTGGGCTGTTTTGTTAATGAGAATCTATCCTCAATAACATTGTATCCGAAGTTGCCTCAGACTGGGTAACAATGGAGACAGAGGGTTACCATGGCAGCGCATAAGATCCACGGCAATCATTCGCATGTGCACGGCGAGGATTGCGGGCACACCGCCATCCGTCACGCGGGGCACGTCGACTACTTGCACGATGGCTGCCTGCACACCGCGCACGGCGACCATTTTGACGAGTGCCGTATTCAGGTTTCAGATGCGAACCCGGATGGATGCACGCCAGGCCACGCCTGCACCGGGCACGCGCCTGGGCACCAGCATGGGGAAGGGTGCGGACATGAGCCCGTACCCCACGGCGATCATGTGGACTATCTGGTCGACGGTCACCTGCACCACCCGCACGGATCACACTGCGATGATCACGGCGCCGTCGAGCTCACCTGATTCCGCCTAGTCGTCGCCGTTCTTCGCCAGCAGCTCCCGCAACGGGTCCAGGTCCGGAATGCTCACACGGTTTTTGCCCAGCCGCACCAGATCCATCTTCTCCAGGCGGTTGAGCTGGGTCGAGACCGTCTCGCGCGTCGACCCGGCCAGGCCCGCAATCTGAATCTGCGAGATGCCGATATGCGCCTGCATGGGGTCGCTGGCCGGAGCTGGAAATACTGTTGCCAGCTCCAGCAAAGCAGCGAGCAGCCGCTGCTCCACACCCATTTGCGAATGCTGGCTCATGCGCAACAGCAGAGAGCGCCGCTGCAGTGCGAACCGTTCCGCCAGCCATAGCCCGACGTTGGGGTCTTCTGTTCTTGCCTTGAGAAGGTTGGCCCGCTTGATGCGCCACACGAGCGACGGATCCATGAGAGCTGCGCTTGTCTCTCGCTTCCGCTTGCCGAAGATTGCTTCGTCGCCCAGGACTTCACCGGGATGCACGAGCGTCAAGACATACTCAAGACTGCCGCGCCGCTGTTGGAAGAGCCGCGCGGCCCCACTTTCTACAAAATAGAAGCTGTCCGCGGCGTCTCCAGCCTGGTAGAGGGCTGAAGGATATTTCCAGGACGCCAGACGCTCTCCATCCATCGCCTGCACAAATTGCAAACCTGCGTGAACACTGGGTTTCATGGATCCAAACTGCGAAGCTGAGCTGGATTGGCCGCTTCGACAGGCGGCTGCTTAAAATCTAAGAGCCATTATAGTCGAAATACAGGAAGGTGCTTATCCCGCGGTAGTCTATTTTGCCAGCTGTTCGCTTTTGCCCATCAGCGCGAATTCCGCAGCCGCAGGGCAAATTCTTTCCCGTCGGCGAAGTCGGCCTCCAATTCGGAGGTAACGTACCGCGCCCGAAGGGCTTGCGCTTCGGCTATGAAAGTGTCCAGCGCCTCTAAAATGGATGGACGATTGGTCTCCAGAATATCTCGCCAAATATCCCAGCCGCTCAAGGCGAGCCGTGTGGAATCCACCAATCCGGGGCCGGCGGCCGCTGCAATTTGTTCTGAATCAGGATGCTTGCCCAAAGTTCCCGACAATGCCGTAGACAACAACTGTGGCAAATGCGAAGAATGAGCGACGATCCGGTCGTGTTCATCCGGCGATAGTACTCTTGGAACCGCGCCTATCTTCCTGATCCAGGCCAGAAAATCCAATGCAGCCGGAGTCTCCATGTCCGAGGGTCGGCTGGGTGTCAAAAGGTAGGGCCGCCCGGCGAACAATCGAGCTTCCGCGGCCTGAACGCCCCGGGTTTCCTTGCCCGCCATGGGATGCCCGCCCAGGAACTGAGCGCGGCGCAACTTCGCCCCCGCGGCCGCAATCTTCTGCTTCGTGCTGCCCGCGTCCGTGACCAAAGCCCCCTCGCGTGCATATTCGTCCAATTGGGGGATGGTATCCAAAATCGAGTGAATCGGCCCTGCCAGATAGATCAGGTCAGCCTGCTCACACGCCCGGTCCAGCGTGAGGCCTTCATCAATGACACGGTGGCGCAGCGCCTCGGCAATGGTCCGCTCCGAGCTGACCCCCAGGATCCGCCCGCCAAATCCGGCCTCCCTCAAGGCAAGCGCGAATGAGCCGCCGATCAGTCCGACTCCGACAATGGCCACCGTCTCCATGGCGTGCCTAGATCGTCCTTCCCACGGCCGGCGCGATGTTCTGGAGCTGCGCCATCAATTCCGAGAACTGCTCAAAACTCAACGACTGCGCTCCATCCACCAGTGCGGCGTCCGGATCCGGATGAACGTCGATCAGCAACCCGTCCGCGCCCGCGGCGACGGAGGCGCGCGCCATGGGCGTCACTTTGTCGCGCCGTCCGGTGGCATGCGATGGATCGGCCATGATCGGGAGATGGGACAGCTTGTGTGCCACCGGAATGGCCGCGATGTCCATCGTGCTGCGGGTATCGGCTTCGAATGTGCGAATGCCTCGTTCACACAGCACCACTTCGTAATTGCCACCCAGCAGGATGTACTCCGCCGAAAGCAGCAGTTCCTCCATGGTGGAAGCCACACCCCGCTTCAGCAAAACGGGCTTGCGCACTTCGCCCAGGCCGCGCAGCAGGACGTAATTCTGCATGTGGCGCGAGCCCACCATAAACATGTCGGAGTATGCGTCCACTAAGCTGAGCTGCGACAGGTCAATCACCTCGGAGCAGACGAACAAGCCGAACTCATCCGCCGCCTGGCGGACGAGCTTCAGGCCGGCCTCGCCCAGCCCCTGGAACTGGTACGGGGAGTTTCTTGGCCGGAAGGCGCCCGCCCGCAGAAAACGCGCCCCTGACTTTGCCACGGCCTCGGCGGTCCGCCGCACCTGGTCTTCACTCTCCACGCTGGGCGGGCCGGCCATCACAACCACCTGCTGGCCGCCAATCTCCACCGTGCCCGCGCCCTTCCGCTCCAGCCTCACCACCGTGCCTTCCGGCCGGAAGCGCCGGCTGGCCAGCTTGTACGGCGACATCACCCGCAGGCATTCCTTGACGCCATCCATTACCCGGAACTCCTCCGGGTCCACCACCTCGGCCGGGCCGACACCGCCGAGTACCGTGTGCACCACGCCCGTCGAGCGGTGCACGGAGAAATCGAGGTTCACCAGTTTGGTGATAACGTTCTGAATCTGCTCCTCGGTTGCGCCTTGCTCCATCACGACGATCATTTGGTCTTGTCCCTTTCCATGCGCTCACGTTGCAGGGTGCGCATCTCGTCAATGATGCGTTCGAAGAGCCGGCGCACCGCGCCCTCCGACAGCGGACCGCGGTTGCCCTGCAGCACGTTGCGGAATACTTCATCTTCCCGCTTTGGCTCATAGATTGGCATGGTCATCGTCTTCTTGATGTCGCCGATGCGGGAGACGACATCGGCGCGCTCGTTGAAGAGAGCCAGGATTCTCAGGTCGACGTCGTCGATCAGGGTTCGCAGGTCGGCTAACGCTGCCTGTGCTTCTTCATTCGTCATGACCGGCCGCTCAACTCCCGCGTGAAGGATTCCAACTGCGCCGCCAGGTCAGGCGCTGAGCCGTACTTCTCCACCACCCGCATGAACGCACTGCCTACGACAACACCATCGGCGTAGCCGCCAATCGCCTCCACGTGCTCGCGCCGCGAAATGCCAAAACCCACGGCCAGCGGCAGGGAGGTCAGCGATTTCAACTGATCCACCAGTTCGTGAACCCCGCCCGCTACGGTCGCCTGTTCGCCGGTAACGCCTGTCCGTGAGACCACATAGACAAACCCCGTCGAGTACTCGGCCACCAGTTTCAGACGCCGCTCCGTGCTTGTGGGTGCAGCCAGGAATACCGTGTCGAGCCCATGCTTCTTCATTGCCGCCACGGTCGCATCGGCCTCTTCCACACTCAGATCGGTGAACAGGCATCCGTCCACGCCCGCTGCCCGGGCGTCGGTGCAGAGCCGGTCGAAGCCGTAGCGCAGCAGCGGGTTCATGTAGCTGAAGAGGATGATCGGCATCGAGCTGTGCGCCCGGATCTCCCTGGCGATCTCCAGCACCCGCGCCACTGTAGTGCCCGCGTGCAGGGCCCGGTCGGAAGCATGCTGGATCACGGGGCCATCCGCGATGGGATCGGAGAAGGGAACACCCAGTTCCAGCAGATCGGCCCCGCCGCGTTCCATCGCCAGTGCCAGTTCCACCGTGCGGTCCGGATGAGGATCTCCCGCGGTCAGGTACGCCACCAGTGCGGGCCGTCCCGCTTGCTTGCACGCTTCGAAACAGCGCGCGATCCGTTCACTACTCGGCATTGTCTTGATCCAGTTCTGGGAAGTTCTCGCGGTAGATGTCCGTATCCTTGTCGCCGCGGCCGGAAAGATTGATCAGGAACACTTCGTCCTTGGCGGCCGGCGCCCTGCGCAGCGCTTCCGCGATGGCATGAGACGATTCGAGCGCGGGGATGATGCCTTCGGTCCGCGCCAGTGTCTTCGCCGCGTTCAGGGCGGAAGAGTCCGTCGCCGACACATACTCGGCCCTGCCCTGGTCGTGCAGCCACGCGTGTTCCGGGCCGACCAGCGCATAGTCCAGGCCGGCTGAAACGGAGTGCGTCAGAGAGACCTGGCCGTCCTCGTCCTGCAGCAGATAGCTGTATGCGCCTTGCAGTACACCCGGGGAGCCGCCTGAGAACCGCGCCGCGTGCTCGCCCAGTTTGCCGCTGCGCCCGCCTGCTTCCACACCCACCAGCTTCACTCCGGCATCTCCGATGAAGGCCGTGAAGATCCCGATTGCGTTGGAGCCACCGCCCACACAGGCGAAGATCGTGTCCGGCAGGCGTCCGATCCGCTCCAGGATCTGTGCCCGTGCTTCGTCGCCTGTGCAGCGGTGAAAGTCACGCACCAGCATCGGGTAAGGATGCGAGCCCAGCGCGGAACCGAGCAGATAGTGGGTGCTCGACACGTTGGTGACCCAATCGCGCATCGCCTCGCTCACTGCGTCCTTCAGCGTCCGGCTGCCGCTGGTCACGCTGACGACTTTCGCGCCCAGCATGCGCATGCGGAACACGTTCAGCCGCTGCCGCCGCATGTCTTCCTCGCCCATGTAGACGACGCACTCCAGCCCGAACAGCGCGCAGACGGTGGCCGTGGCCACGCCGTGCTGCCCGGCGCCGGTCTCGGCGATGATCCGTTTCTTGCCCATGCGCCGCGCCAGCAGGATCTGGCCCAGGCAATTGTTGATCTTGTGAGCGCCGGTATGCAGCAGGTCTTCACGCTTGATGAAGATCCGCGCTCCCCCCAGGGTCTGGCTGAGCCTTTTCGCTTCATACAGCGGGGTTGGACGTCCGGCGAAGTTCGCCAGCAGGTCCTTCAACTCCGCCCGGAAGCTCTCGTCCTGCTGGGCTTCGTGGAAGGCACGCTCCAACTCCTCCAGCGGAGCCATCAGCGTCTCCGGGACATAGCGCCCGCCGTAGGGCCCGAAATGACCGCCGGCGTCCGGTGTTTTTATTGTTGTGCTCATAATCTCGTTTGCCGCACGGCCCTCAGGAACGCGGAGACCTTTCCATGGTCTTTACGGCCCGGTTCCGACTCCAGCCGGGAACAGGCATCCACGCCCCACGGCCTCACCTGTTCAATTGCCTCGGCCACATTCTCCGGACCCAGGCCGCCTGCCAGCACGATCCGGCCCGGCAGATTCTTTGCGAGTGACCAGTCGAACGTCTTCCCAGTTCCCCCGCGCAGTGCTCCGCTGGGGGTATCGATCAGGTACGCTTCCGCGCCGCCTGCTTCTATTCTCTCCCGCAGGCCGTCGCTTGTGGCGGACCAGGCCTGCCACAACCTCAGCCCTTCCATCTCTAGTGGCTGGCCATGCAGCTGCGCGACATCCAGCCCGGCGGACTCAACCACAGCGCGAACATGGCCGGCTTCCGCGTCCACGAAGACGCCGACTCGCAGGACTCGCCCCGCCAGCGCGTCAGAGATCACCCTGGCGGACGCCGGCGCGATGTAGCGCGGGCTCCGCGGCCAGAAGTTGAAACCCAGCGCGTCGGCCCCGGCTTCCAGGGCCTGTACGGCATCTTCCATGTTCGTAATGCCGCAGATCTTGACGAACGTACTCATCCGATCAGCGCCTTTAGCGCCGCCGTCGGATCGTTGGATTTCATCAGGTGCTCGCCGACCAGAAAGGCCTGGAAACCCGAGGCCATCAGCCGTTCCACATCCGCGCGCGAGTGGATCCCGCTTTCGGCCACCTTCAGCATCGACTCCGGCATACGGGCCGCCAGCCGTTCGCTGGTCTCCAGGCTCACCTCGAAGGTGCGCAGGTTGCGGTTGTTCACGCCGATGATCTCCGCGCCGCTCTCCAACGCCGTGTCCAGTTCCTTCTCATCGTGGACTTCCACCAGGCTCGCGAGCTCAAACCGCGCCGCCAGTTCCCGCAGGTGCTGCAGTTCTTCGCGTGAAAGGATCGCCGCAATGAGCAGGATCGCGTCCGCGCCGCTTGCCGCTGCCTCCAGCACATCGACTTCATCGATCGTGAAGTCTTTCCGTAACACCGGCAGGACCACCGTCGCCCGCGCAGTCTTCAAGTCGCTCAGGGATCCCTGGAAGAACTGCTTATCGGTCAGCACGGAGAGAGCCGCCGCCCCGCCGTCAAAATACTGCTTCGCCTGCTGTCCCGGGTTAAAGTCCGCGGTCAGCAACCCCCGGCTGGGTGAGGCCTTCTTGATTTCAGAGATGATCGCGGGCGTCTTCTTTTGCAGCGCTTTGCGGAAGTCACGCCGCTGCCCCATCTGGAAGCGGGCACTCTGCTCTATGCTCTTCCGGAGCTTCGCCTTTTCAGCGACTTCGTGGCGCTTCACTTCTACAATGCGGGCGAGGATGTCGGGGATGTCAGAAGCCATCTGGGGAAAGTACTAAGATATCAGACCGGCGCCAAACTCCGCTGTTTCTAAAGAGGAAACGCCCTCGGAGCAACTGCTCCGAGGGCGTTTCAGCAATTCCGGATTCAGTCAGTATTCTAGTTCCGGTCCGGCAACACCAGCAGTTGGAACGGACCACCGCCGCCGGTCGCATCAACCGCAATGATCGTGCGGACCATGTTGTTCCAGGTGACGAGCCTGCCGCTGTCGATAGCGACGGTCTGCGTCCCTGCCACGGCGACCCGTGCCTGATACATGCCTGTGGGCACCTGCAGGTAACCCGAGGCTGCCTTGAACGGAACCCCGGAGAGCACCGGAGTCTTGCCCATCAGAGTCTCGAAGGGCGATGTGGCGTAGACATCCACCGCGGGCGCTCCTGGCGCGGCGTGGACCACCCGGAGCTTCACGCCATTGTTGTTGGGCAGGGAGTTGTCGTCTTCCAGCAGCATCACGTCAAAACCCGGGCTGCCTCCGCCGGCGTAGCCGGCTGCAATCGCACTGTAATCTTTTCCTGCAGCCACCGTGACCGGCACAGTCTTCACTGTGGTATCCGTGCCGGCCACTTTGATGTCGATGGAGTAACTTGCGGCAGGCAGGGACAGGTACTCTGAATACTCACGAAATGGCAACTTCTCCAAAACCTTGCCGCCATTTACGTAGATATCCACCGCTGGGGCATCGGGGGAGGCGTGGATGACGCGAATCCGTCCGTTCGTGCCTTGCGCGAGAACCAGGCCCGCGGACACACTTAGGGCCGCAAGAATGAGTAGCACTCTCTTCATGGAACACTCCTGGATTGTGGTTTTGTTGTGTTAAGTCAAGCGTTAGCAGTGACTGCCAGCACTCTCCTGATGGCAGCGCACTATCCAGAGATTTAAAAGTTAAGTTTCCTTCGGGCTCAACGCAGATTCCAGCGCAGCCCCAACCGCCAAAGCCGGGGGGCTCCCGTCAGGACCGTGGGGCTGAAGCCCACGGCGTACTCCCGGTTGAGCGCATTCTCCAGGGCAAAGGTGGCCGTCACAGTCTGCGTCAGTTGCTGCCGGGCGGACATATGGAGCACGGCAAAGCCGGGCAAAAGGAAGGAATTCCGGTCGTCCTCGAACTGCAGTCCCGCGGCGCGCAGACCGCCGCTCAGCAGCGTCCGGCCGCGCGAGTAGGTGAGCAGCGCCGATCCCTGATGTTTGGGAATCTGTGGCACTCGCTCCCCCGTCGCATACCGCGAATCGGCCAGCAGGTAGGAGGCCTCGCCACGCCAGGCGCCCCAGCGGTGAGACGCCGTCGCTTCCACGCCCCGGGCGGTCGCGGCTGCGGCATTGAACCGTTGTCTGGTGATCAGGGTGGGCGTCACCGACAAGGTCACGTTTGTGACTAGGCCGTCCAGGCGGTTATCGAAGCCCGTTACGGAGATCTTCGTCGTTCCGGCATTGAAGTCCGCTCCGGCTTCCACGCCGCGCAGCGACTCCGGCTGAAGCGCCGGATTGGCCAGCGTCAGGGCATTGCCTACTCGGAACTGACGGTAGAGTTCATTCAAGGTGGGAGCCCGGAACGCTCGGTACGCTGAGGTCCGGAAACGCCATCGCTCCAGCCCCACGGTCACGCCGCCGCTGGGACTCCAGAAAGCCGTTCCGTTGCCCGCATCGCTGCCGCGCAGACCGCCGAAGAACCTCAGTATTCCCAGGGACAAATCGCCCTGGCTGAAGAGCCCGAATTGAAGCTGAGTCCCGCCGCCCACCCGCGAGCCCGCCGGATACACGCGTTCCAGCGAGTAGCCTTCTGAGCGGACAAAGTCGCCGCCCGAAAGCAGGTTCCACTTCACGCCCGACTTGCGCCAGAGGCCCGCGCCACCGGTCGACTCCGCCGGCACGCTCTGCCGCAGCGTCAGCGACTCCGTCAGGCGGCCTGCCCCGATGGAGGAGAACGTCGCATGGAACTCTTCCCTGTTGTGGAAGCCCAGCAACGTATAGGTGGACGAGCCCTGCTCCCTCGTGTAGTTGGCCGCCACGGTTCCGAGGAGGGTCGAGTTCTGGGTAAGGGTCGAGCCGTTGTCCCGCTCTTCGCTCAAGGCGTCCAGGCGCAGGAACAGCTTGTCGTGCTGGGTGAAGTAGTCGGCGCGCACGGTGCCGGTGGCGAACTTGATATTCGCCTTGGTGTCGATGGGTCCTCGTGCATAGGCCGGGACAATGTAATACCCGTCAGTGCTGAAGCCTCGCCCGTTGCCGGAAATCGCCCAACTCTGACCCAGGTAGAGGGAACCCGCGCCTTCCACCATGTGGCTCTGCTGATTGCCGCCCTCGTAGCCGAGCCAGGCGCGGCTCTTCTGCGGCTCTTTTGAGAAGAGCGTCACCGCGCCGCCCATAGCCTTATCGCCAAAGACGCTGGTGGACGCGCCGCGGGAGACTTCCACGCGGTCCAGTTCCTCGGGGTTCACGCGCGTCCAGTAGATCCAGCCGCCGAACGGGCTGTTCAGCGGGACACCGTCCCACAGGACCACGCTGCGGCTGGCTCCGCTCGAGCCGATCCCGCGAAGACTCACCCCCTGCGTCGTCGGATTGGCCACCAGGGACGAGGATCGCCGGAACAGCGAGAAGCCCGGCACCAGGCGCAGCCGGTCGTCCATATTGACGCCAGGCGCCTGCTGCACCTGCAGCGAGTTCAAGACGGTCAACGCCGCCGGAGCCTCGGTGCTGACATGCTCCGTTACGGTGATCGACGTCTTAACTGGTTCGGGTTCAGTCTTTTGCTGTGAAAGCCCAATGGTCGGGAGCCAGAATGCGAGCGTTGTTCCAATCGCAATCTTCCAGCCGGCGCGGAGATGAGGTAAAGACGATGGCGACACTCTCTTCTTCCAGGTTCCTGAGGGGAGCGGCCCTGTGTCTGCATTCCACCAGAGCCAGATACTTAAGGATAACGTACACGTCGCCTTCGACCGGGGTAAGGACTTCAAAATCCTGCGTACGGAACCGGACGCGCGATCCGCCCTGGATGCACCGCCACGCCAGGAACGCGCAGCATTCCACTGCCTGCTCGAACCACTCTTCCTGCTCGCGCGGTACCTCGAGATCGAGAAACAGCGTGATCAGGTGCTCCTGCTCGCGGGCGAACTCCCTCACCTGCAATTCGCCGGTATGGGCCGTTGCCCGCCAGTCGACGTGCCGGGCGCTCTCCATCATCTCGTAGGGCCGGATCCGGTAGAAGTCGTGGCCGCGTCCGCGGAAGCGGGTCTCGGCTTCCCCATTGACGTCCGCCAGGATCTGCTCAAAGCCGGGCTGGGGTTCCAGGGCGGGATAGACCAGCACATCGCGCTTCATCGTCACCCTGGCCCGCCGCTCGGCGAAACCGAAGGGGAATCTCGAAGAGAACAGGAAGCTGTCTTCCGTGCGCAATCCGCGGCGGCCGAACCTCACCTCGACTGTCGTCTCAATCGACCCGCCGCCGGGGATCACAGGGAAATAGAGATCGGTCGTGAAGACGCTGTCCTCCAAGCCAACCAGGCGGATGGAGAAGGACGGCATCCAGTTCTTATCGTTTCGCAAGACGACCTTCGCCGCCACGGGTCTTTTGGCCGCGATATGGTCGGGCAGTTGGATGTCGAGTTCGAGGCCCGCGATCCCGATGCGGCTGACGAAGCTGCTGACCAGCAGGGTGGCGAGCATCGCCGCCAGCATGAGGAACAGGAGGTTATTGGCCGAAGCGAAGGCCGCGAAGCCGGTGAGGGCCAGCGCCAGCAGAAAAACCAGGCCAGTCGAGGTGACCCGTTCGCGGACCCGAGCCTCCAGCCACTGTTTGAATGCAATCCGCTTCCTGCGTATCGAAGACCGCATCGCTGGTGTCATCCGCCCGGGCGCGTTCGATCCCAACATGGCACAATCAAAGTTCTCATGTCGAGCACTTCCGCCGAACCCGTCCGCCTGAGCCGTACGCTGGGCCTGTTCCAACTGCTCATCATGGGCGTCATCATGGTGCAGCCCACCGCGCCGATGCCACCGTTCGGGGCCATCAGCGCAGGTGCCAATGGACACGTCGTCACGACGGTGCTCATCGCCATGTTCGCCATGCTGCTCACGGCTTTGAGCTATGGACGCATGGCCCGGGCATACCCCAGCGCAGGCAGCGCCTACACCTATGTGGCCCGCGAGATTCACCCGGCGCTCGGCTACCTCACGGGTTGGAGCATGCTGCTCGACTATGTCGTCAACCCGCTCATCTGCACCATCTGGTGCGCCCGCGCCACCATGGGTCTTTTCCCCGGCACACCGTATTGGTTTTGGGCTCTAGCCTTCGTTACGCTGTTCACCTTTATGAACATGCGCGGGATTCAGGCGACGGCTCGTACCAATGAGATGCTGACCCTCGCCATGAGCGTCGTGATTGTGTGGATGCTCGGTGCCTCGGCCCGCTACCTGTTCCATCTGCCTGCTCTCTCCGCGTCCGACTTCGTCCGGCCGTTTTACGACCCCGCCCGCTTCTCCTGGGGTTCGCTCTCCAATGGTGCGTCCATCGCCGTCCTTACTTACATCGGCTTTGATGGCATCTCCACTCTTTCAGAAGAGGTGAAGGATCCGCGCCGCAACATCCTCCGGGCGATGGTCGGCACCTGTCTGATCATTGGCGTCCTATCGGCCATCGAAGTCTATGCCGCGCAGATGGTGTGGCCCGCCTCGCAGCCCTATCCTGACAGCGACACGGCATATATCCACATTGCCGGCCGCGCCGGCGGACAGATTCTGTTCCAGGTCATGTCGTGGACGCTGGTTGTCGCGACCATTGGTTCCGCCTCCGGGGCGATGCTTGCAGGCGCCCGCCTGCTTTACGGCATGGGCCGCGACAACGCCATCCCGAAGGCTTTCTTCGGTTATCTCCACCCTGTACGCCGCATCCCCAGCCGCAATGTGGCTCTGATTGGCGTTCTTTGCGCGATTGGCGCCTTTGCCATGAACTACCAGACCGGAGCCGAGTTGCTGAATTTTGGGGCGCTCATCGGGTTCACGGGGGTGAATGTGTCCAGCCTGGTGCATTACTACCTCCGCGGCCGCGACCGTCACTGGTCGCATCTCGTCCTCCCCGCCGTGGGCGGACTGGTGTGCCTGTATCTGTGGCTGAGCCTCAGCCTGTTGGCCAAAACGGCCGGCGTGATCTGGTTGATCGCCGGGGTCGCTTATGGAGCCTGGAAGACTTCGGGCTTCAAGCAGAACATGATCGACTTCGACGCACCTGCCGGCGAGTAGGGCTGACGCAGTCCGCCTCGAGACGCTATGCTCTCAGTCGAGAGGTGTCCCATGTTGTACGAAAAGCTCTCCGAGAAAACGATGGATGAGCTGGATCTCGCCTTGCGCGACGCGGCCGGCCGCCACCAATTTGGAGTCCTGCATGTGCACGACCTGCGGCAGGCCATGAAGAACAAAGGCATCGAGTATCCGCTTCAATGTTCCGTATTCGAAGTCTGCAATCCGCGGCACGCCAAGCGAGTTCTCGAATCCGACCCGGCGGTCTCGTCGATGCTGCCGTGCCGCATCTCTGTGTATGAAACCTCTGACGGCCTGATGCTCTCCACCATTCTGCCGTCGGCCATGATGTCGTTGTTCTCCAACCCGGAGATCAAATCCGTGGCTGAAGAGGTGGAGGAGACACTGAGGTCGATCATCGACGAGACGGCGTAGACGCGGGCCCTTCCGCGCGGAACGGGCGTGCGCCCATCGTCTCAATTTCGCGCAGGCGCTGGTCGCCATTCAGATGCCGGGCTTTCCATGGCAACGGTTCCGGTTGCGCACTCTGGGTCACCGGCGGCAGGTCAAAGAACCGGTCGGGCAGTACCTCCCCCGGTTGGGTTTGCGGCACCTGATACAAGCCGAGGTTCTGCGGCCTGGCCACATCAAATGCCGCGTCGTTGCCGGAGATGATCAGCCGGCCATCCACCGCCACCGCCGCCATCGCCTCCATAATCGTGACACCCGCACTCGTATTGGCCACAGCGATCGGTCGCGGAGCTTCTGGACGCCGGATGTCCACGCCCACCACGCGGCCTTCGCGGGACGTGGTTAGCCAGGCCATACCCCTGTCGTCCAGCGTGACACTCAACGCATACGGAAAGTCCTGGGTGTGCGCCTCGAATCCAGCCGCCAGCGAGGTCTCCGACAGCAGCCGCGGTGCGGAAGGGTCGGTCATGTCAAGGATTCTCAGTCCGGCCCCATCCGCCGCCACATAAGCCAGATTGCCCCGCGCCGCGGCATCCCACGCAGTGGATTGCCCATCAAACAGCGGACTCGGCGCAGCCGGATTGACGATCGAATAGACCGCGTACCCGTTCTGCCCCAACGCCACCCACAGCCACCCCGGTCCTGCCGCCAGGCCGTAGGCCCAGTCCCTCAGCGCCACCGTCCTGATACGCTGAGGCCGCTCGGGTACGGAGATGTCGTAGACCACCAGTGTCTTCTGTGCGCCGTCCTGGCTGCCTGTATATAAATAATGGCCCTGCACCGTTATCGAGATTGCCGGTGCGGGCACGACGAACAGTTCCACCGGAGCTGTCGGGACCCTGATGTCATAGACAATCAGTTCCGTGTCCGTGCCGACATAAGCGTAGGGTCCAACGAGTTCGAGGGCCCAGCCGACCTGGTCGCCCGGCCGGTCGGCGGCCGCCACCAGCCGAGCCTGCGGCCCGGTCATGTCATTCACTTCCAGAAGGTTATATGTCCAACTTCGGCCTCGATAGCCCCAGCCCGGTCCAGTCCAGAAGAGGTAGCCATCCCGGTATCGAAGCGCGTTCGTCCACGGGCTCGCAGGGAACGAATCGGTTTTCCGCATCCCCGCCGTCCAGTCGATTGGAATCACCGTGACGCCTTGCGGGGGACCCACCAGCACGAAGAAGTCTGATCCCAATCGCCCTTGCGCCCACTGTTGCGGGTGCGCCACCGGGGCTGAGCTTCTTGGATGCTCCGGGTCGCGCAGGTCCACCACCCGGAAGCCGTCCTGCTGAAGATTGAAGTCCGGGCCCATCAGTAAACGCATCGTCAACGGATCGGAATCCAGCACAAAGTGCCACGGCATCTCGGCGAGCTTCGCGACCTTCCCTCCGGACACCCGGTAGATGTCTCCTCCGACTACGAGCACGTCGCCCAGCACCGTCAAGGAGTGATTGAATCCTCCGCTGGCCAGCAGCGCCAAGGGTCTCGCTCTGTCCCCGGTCACGTCCGCCACCAAGGTCTCATAGCCCATGGTGTATCCAAACGTAATCGCCACCCAGGTGCTGGTCCCCGCCGCCTGCACAGCGATGGGTGCATCGGACAGCGGTTGGTAGTCCAGCGGTAGAGTTCGTTTCCATCCTTCGGCCTGGTTCTGGATCACCACATTCCATTGGTTCGCCGACGGGCTCGAGTAATCCCGCAGCGCCGTTACCTGGATGCCCCCTGGCGAATAGGAATCCACCTGTCCATCAATTCGACCTCGCGAGCGCAGTACTGCCCATCCGCCGCTGACGTCATACTCCATCGTCGTCGTCGTCGGGCGTTCGGACCCGGCCACATATAAGGTGTCGCCTACGACCCACATGCGCGCGTCATGTGCTGTCGGCGCGTCGACGCAATCGACCCAGACTGGATTCCGATCCTCGTCCAGCCAGTACACGTCGATCCACGTGGTGAACCAGGGACCGAAATAATACGAGATGCTGCCCTGCAGGACGTACAGCCAATCTCCGTGCGTGGCGACTGAAACGGCGACTGCCCCCAGCGCCAGGCGGGCGTTCGGACTGTTGCTGTCAGAGCCGATCCAGTCGGACCATTCCTGCGTATTCGCCACCACCCCCGCCGTTTTGACCGGCAGGCGGAACTCCTGTGTGGCACCTGCGGCCGTGGCCTCCAGCACCGCCACACCTCCATCCAGTGGGCCTGTGCCCGCGGTCACCCTGCCGTCCGGGGTGATACTCACATTCGCGGTCACGGCTTTCCAAACCGCGCTTACCTCAGTCCCGCCTTGGATCACCCGTAGCGCTGTTTCCTTTCCAGGCGTCAGGACCAAGCGTTCCGAGTCGAGCCGGATTGGAGACACCGCGACCACCGTGGTGCCGCACTCCGTGCCTTCCCGCAGGCAAGCCCAGATTCGCGCATATTGGGTCGAGGCCACCATGGGCGCGTGGAATCGCCCCGTGGCGTCCACGGTGCCAAGATCCGCTCTCCACGTCAATGCCCAATCGCCGGGCATCGAAGGCGTCTTCGCCGCGATCTGAATGGTCTCTCCCCCCGAAACCCGCTGCCTCTCCGCGTGCAGCCGCAGACGCGGCAGCACCGTGAGGTTATAGGGGTCTGTCAACGTCTCCGCGTTCAGTTCGACCCATACAGGACCACTCACCGCCCCGTGTGGAACGATAGGATTCCCACTCTGTCCCAAGCTCCGGATCCGCGATCCGTCGGCGGCCGTGAACCAGGCAGTCCCGACCCAGCGTGCGGTCCCGTCCACCTGAAACTGAATCTCATCGCCCGGATGCACAACGGCCGGAATCGTGGACGTAATGCGGGAAGCGCCCGATACCGGTCCTGCCCACACCACCGCCATCAGCACCGCGGCCGCAGTCAAAGCAACGCCGTGCCGGTTACGGGTGAACAATGTAGATCTCCTGTCCGGCCGCAAAGGCAACCCGGCCGCCGCCGCACGCCACTATCCGGCGAACCTGCGTGCTGGAAACATTCACCGTTTTCGATTTCACCGGCGCCAGCGTCGCCCGGTCGAAACTCTTCAAGGTCACCGTCAGGGAATTAGTGGCGGGCTCTGCCCAGTACACCAGGCCGTCATCCACGGCGACCGGGCCGTGTGTGTCCATCCGGCGCAGGGTGCCGGCTTCGCCATCGATCACCAGGCCGGTACTGGTGTAGACGAACCCGTCCCGGTACACCAGATCCGTCAAGGGCCCGATCCCAGGCAGCAGACGGATAGAGCCAGCCAGGCGCACGCCGCGATCCGTCACCGTAAGCCGGGTCAATGTGCTGCCGTCACTACAGTACATCCGGCCAGGCGCCCCAGCCACAAACCTCGAGCACGAGAAGCTGTATGGCCAAAGCCAGTCCGGCAACGTGATCCCGTCCTGGTAAATCCGCAAGAACGGAGAATCCAGCACCAGCGCACCCTGCACGCTATAGGAACGGCTTTCCAATACCGCAACCGCCCCCATTGAACCCGGAGGTATCGCCAGCCCGAGCGGACTCCACGAAATACCCTCATGCGGAGCCGCCCCACTGAAGGCCGGGCCCACAATGCCAGACTCCCTGTCCAAGGGGAAGATCCTTCCCGGTATTGGCGAGTACCCACTATAGAAGAGTCTCTGTTCCGTGCCTGCCACGAAGTAGACCGGCCCGGGTTCCGCGCTCAATGCCATCATCACCGGGTTGTGATCCGTCGGCCAGCGCCGCACCTCGGTTCCGTCCTCCGGAGTCAGGGCGACGATGTGGTCGCCGTTCGCCGCCTCGGAGTTTGGCAGGGCAGCGTACAACCACCCGCGTCCGCTGTCGTAATCCAGCCCCTGCGCTTCCAGGTCGACGACCGTTACTCCGGACGTGAACGGCGGTTGCGGCTGAGGCACGGACACCGGCTGGTTTAGCGCGGGAATGGCCGAGGTTTGCGTGACGTACACCAGTCCGTCGCCGCCCACATAAGCCAGACCGTCGGCGCCGAAGCGAATGAGTTCGCTTCCTGCGGGGGCCGCCGTCATGCGGAGAGAGCCGATCAGTGAGAAACTCCGACCGTCATAAGCATCGAGACTCTGGCCACACAACGAGTACACGCGCTCCGCGGCGGGGTCCGGCGCGATGCTGCAATCGTACGACGGCATTGCCAAGCGGCCTACCACCCGCGACTTCTCAGGGTCCACCACCATCCCAGACGAGCTATACAGCAGCCCCCCCGCAGAAATCATCCCCCGTCCGATCAGGTTCTTCGTGCCCGAGAGATACTGCAGGCCATCCGGGCGCGCCGCAAGCCGTTTGAATTCGGCGGTGGACCAATAATCATCGTTGGCATAGACAATGGTCCCGTCTTCATTCAGAGCTATCGAGTACGCCTGGGTGTTGCCGACACCCACTCCCTCTGCGTTCCGGTCGACCATCCGCCTTAAGACTCCGCTGTCGAACGTGGCGAGCCACGCTCCGTCGTAGCTGAGCGTCAAGCCTCCGTCCGGGCCCAGTTCCATATCGCGAGCCGTGTATTGCGTGTTCCCCCCGGTCGGGTCCGGAACAAACTTCAGGTCGATCTCTCCCGACCTGATGTCAAACCTCGCGACCTGTCTTTCCCCGTCGAGGTATACATACCCGAAGGAGCCGTCCGCCGAGGTGCGCGGCATCGCCGGTTCGCTGCCCGCAAAGGCAGACTTCTCGATGGCTCCGGTCTCCGGATTCACCAGGGCCACCCGGTTTCCGTTCGGCCCGGATGTACTCGGAATCGTCACCAATAACTTTGAGGTGCCGGGAACAGCCCGCACTCCGGTCACCTTCACCCCCAGTCTCCGGACCCCCTGTCCGACTGGCGTAACGCCCGTCGCGGGCGCCGGATAGGCGGGCAGTCCGTCGGGTGCTTTCAATTCGATCCGATCAGCAAATGCGAGAGCCAGGATGTCCGGGCCGGCGAACACCACGGCGGGTAGCTTCATCAGGTACGCCGGAAGCAGGTCCTCCGAGCGTCTGGGGATCAGGGTGGAGCGATCGAACACAGTCGCGGCTGTCCGGTTTTCGAGCCCGGCCGAGTATACGAACAAGATCTCATCCCGTCCTGGCCGTGGGACCGGCACCGCACTGGTCGCGTAGGATTGGTGAATCGCCACCCGGCCCAGAAGCCGCGTCATGTCCGAATTGAACAGCTCGCCTCCGCCGGTCCAAAGAACGCCTGCACTGTAGGCAAGAGACGTCCGATAGGAGGGCGCCTGCAGGCCGGCCCACCCCAGTGTGCGGTCCAGTGAGATCCCCTTCTCATCCAAGCCCATCCGTGCGACCAGATGGCCGGAGGCGCTGTGCATCTCTTCGTCAATTGCAAACAAAGCGTCGGGTCGATCCCCGGGGTATATGTGCGTCAGATGGGGCGTCGCCGCCAGGCTGGCTATTAAATCATCCGGTTTGAAATTCGAGTACGACTCGGAACGGGCGACCCCTTCGTCATAGACCGCTATTGCGATCCCATAGGGGACCACGGCGTGCGACCATGACACCGCCGCGCTGCCAGACGATCCTTCCAGCGCCACGACGCTCTGAGGTTTCATGGGTTCGCCGGCCGGCGGCTGCAAAGTATGGACGCGCTGACGGGTCTCGAGGTCAATCTCCGCCACGGCCATTGCGCCACTCAAGGTCACGAAGATGCGGCTTCCGTCGCCAGTGAGCGCCAGGCGGTCCGGTTCGCTGCCAGCATCCAGGCGGTCCACGATTTCCCCCGACGCCGGGTCGATCGAGAGGAGGCTGTTCCCCAGGCCTAGCACCGAACCAGGAACGCTGGCCCAGATCCGGTTGCGCCGCGCGTCGTAAACCAGATCGTTCGCTGCCACTGCCAGGCGCAGCCCACCCCGACTGTCGCCCACCGGCTTTGGCCATTCGCCACTCACCGTGGGCGTCCACTCGCCTATCCTGACGAATGAGAGCACCGTCCCGGGCGAAGCGCTGTTGTTTACTATCGCGATGCCGTCGGTACCCCAGACACACACGCGGGCAGGATTCACCAGTCCCATCCGCTGCGCTTGATCGTTCGTCAACGGCTCACTCCGCACCGGCCGGAATGTCGACACGGAATAGCCCACCAATTCGAAACCAGCCTGCGAGGAGTGGGCCACGGCCACAATCTGCCCCGCCGCATCTGTCGCCAGCGGCACCGCCAGATTAGTCCCCTGGGGGACTGGCATCGCTCCGACCAGGGCGCCCCCGCCCAGGTCCATCACCTGCCCTGTGCTGCTCGTCACCAGCCTCCCGTTCCACGCCGGCAGCCTCGACTGTTCGCCTACGAAAAGTCCCGGCCGTAACTTCGTTGCCGATACCCCAGCGGCGTCCACAGTAAACCGGTAGATCTGACCCTTTGCCCAGCCGTAGATTGTTCCGCCGGGACGGCGGACTTCGATGGACTCTGCCGTCAGAGGCTCCGTCTTTGCCCGGCTTTGGGTGCCGTCAAACACAGCCATATTCCGTCTTCGTTCTTCGAACGAAATCAAGACTGCGCCCGGTTCACCCGGCAGCACCGCCAAGGCCGACGCCCGCGCCGGTCCCATAGGGGTATACCCCAATGGAATTTCCAGGTCGAGTCCTCCGTCAGCGATACGGTAGCGCCTCACGACGCCGCGGTCGTTCATTGCCGCATAGAGGTACCGCCCGTCTCCGGAGACCGCCAGATGATGCACCGTGGACTCCATCGAAAACCGAGTTTCGGCGCTGGCCGCCACGGGATCAACGGCCAATACCTCGCTTCCGGCCGCAACCAAAAACACATTGCGGGTCTCATCCCAGGCCATCTCCGCGACCCGGGCAGACAGGCTTACCGTGCGTACCTCTACCGCGTGCGCGGACCATCCTCCGGCCGCAAAAGCCACCGTGGCAATGAGGGCCAACCTGGAACTGCGCATGTTTACTCGACGCCGGCTGAAGTTGGAGGCGAGACAGGCCTCAGGGTGAGGAGCTTCTTCAAAGTTCCACGACCTTTGGGCCTAATTCTAGCGGAGTTGGCGCGCGTTCGCCGGGATCATGGGACTCGGCGAATGAATCCATGCGCTTTCGATGCCGAGCCGGGTTGGTGGGACTGACTGGGGGCGTTCGTTTGGGGCGGGGCGAGCTTCTCTCACAGCTATCCCTCGTATCGGAGAAGGCCCTGCGGCCGGAGCCACGGAGGATTCTCTGTGGGTAGACCGGTATGCGCCGCCCGTTCTCGATCCACCGACGGTGGAACGAGAACGGGCGTGATGCCATCGGATTCCGCCAGCGCCGGATAGCCAGGGCGCTGGCGGTATTTGTGTTGGAGTCCGGGGCCGTTTGGGATTCCAGCTTGCCGCCTGGAGGCGAAGCCGAGTCCTAAAAGTAGTACTTGAATCCGAGCTGGACGTTCCGGTTGCCCACTTTCGTGCCGGTGATCTGGCCGAAGCTGGTGGAGCCGAAGCTGCCGTTGGGATCTCCGAAGACCGGGTGGTTGAAGGCGTTCTGCGCTTCGAGGCGGAATTCGAAGCGCTGGCGCTCCGTCACGATGAAGCTCTTCAGCAGCGCGGCGTCGAACATCTTCATGCCCGGGCCCCGGTACTTGAGGGTGCGCGGCGCGGAACCGGGCACGTCGATATCCGGCTTGGTGAAGGCGGCCGGATTGAACCAGCCGTTGGTGCGGTCCTGGATGGCGCCCGAAGTGGAGGGATCGCCCACCAGATTGGGCCGTTGCGTGCCGTCCCAGATATTGCCGCCCGACTGTGTGACCTGCAGCGGCATGCCCGCGGACAGCGTGGCCAGGCCGCTGACGTTCCACCCGGCGGCCAGCAACTGCCAGGCCTTGTTCATGTTCGCGCCCCACCGGCGGCCCTTCCCGAACGGCAGTTCATAGGCGCCGGTGATGACGGCGCGATGGGAAATGTCGTGGGACGACAGCGAGCGCTCGCTGCGCAGGTCCCAGATGTTCTGCAGCGAAGAGTTCCCGCCCAGCCAGCCGTAGTTGCCGGAGCCGTAGGAAGCGTCGTCGATCATCTTCGACCAGGTGTAGTGAGCCAGCATGGTGAGCCCGGTGGAGTACCGCTTCTCCCACTTCAGCTGCAGGGCATGGTAGTTGGAATCGGCGCGGGGCGGTTCGGCGGTCCCGACGCTGGTTCCATCGAACTGGGGCATGGGGCGCAGCAGCCGGTACATCTGGATGGTGGGGTTCTTGAGGTTGGTGGCCCGGGGGTCAGTGATCTGGCCGTAGAACGGATTCGTCACGGCCGAGGTGAGGGTATTGCGACCCAGCGACCAGTACTGCGGCGCCAACGGGGACAGCGTCGTGACGGGCAGGAACAGGTGCGTGCCGCGGCTGCCGGTGTAGTTGATTTCGAGGACGGACTGCCAGCCGACTTCCCGCTGGATGGAGAAGTTCCAGGAGTGGTATTCCGGGTTGCGGCTGTTCGAGCCGAGAATCGTTCCGGCGCCCAGTCCGATGAACGTGTTGTCGCCCAGGGAGCGGCCGGGCGGCAGCAGCATGCCGTCCGGGTAGGGGTTGTTCAGCTTGGCGTAGAGGGTGGCGTTGGAGTCCAGCGAAGAGTTCGACGTGGAGTTGACATTGAAGCCCGCGCCGGTGTGGCCGAACACGGTGGCCCGGCTCAACTGGTAGAAGAGCCCGTAGCCCGAGCGGATCGACGTCTTGTTGTTGAGGGCGTAGGCCAATCCGATGCGCGGCTGCCAGTTGTTCATGTCCGAGTTGAACGGCGAGCGTTTGCTGTCGTCGTTGAAGCGGAAGACTCCGCGGGTGTTGTAGCCGGGGGCCTGGATGGGGGATTGCGCGTCGAGATCCCAGTAGCTCTGCCGGTTGGTGGTCTCCCAGCGCGGCACATCGAAGTCGTAGCGGAGGCCGAGATTCAGGGTGAGCTTGCGTGTGATCTTCCAGTCGTCCTGGATGAAGAAGCCCCAGTAAGCGGAGCGGGTATAGGCCTTCGGATCGATATGGAACTGGTTCGAGGTCCACCAGCCGGTCAGCATGGTGGCCAAGCCGTTGCCCTCGGTCCCGGGACACGAAAAGCGGTCTTTGCAGGTGATGCCGCGAGCGAAGGAATACTGGCCTGACGGGTAGCCCGGCTGCGCGTAATCCAGGAAGTTCTTGCGATACTCGCCGCCGAACTTGATACTGTGGCCGCCGAGGAACTTGTTGGCGGAAGCGGAGTAGTGGTGGACGCCTTCCTGGCGATCCATGACGACCCAGCCTTCCGTGCCGATGTCCTGGTAGCCTTCGGGCCCGATGGTGGGGAAGACCAGCAGCGTGGAATTGTCCTTCATGTACTTCGGGAAGCCCAGCGTGGTGAGGTCGAAGTTCGGCACCATCGGGTTCCGGAAGTAGGTGGAGTAGGTCAGGCCGTAGCGCGCCGACCACAGGAAGGTTGGGCTCTGCGCCCGGGTGAACTCGGCGACCATTGCGTGCGTGGTGCCCTGGTTTGGTCCGTCGTTGAAGGTAAAGGCGGGATTGCCGTCTCCGAAGAGGTTTGCCGGATTCCCAGTGCCGCGGTTGTAGCTGTAGCGGCCGGTGATGCGGCTCTTCTCGTTGAAGTTGTGATCGCCCTTCAGGTTGGTCTGGTGGCCGCTGCTGAGATTGATGCCTTGTTCGTACCAGTTGTTGGTTTCGGTGAAGGGCGCGCCGGGCTGATTGGGCTTGGGGAAGTATTCCAGGGCTTTCAGTGCGATGGGATCCATCATCCCCTTGGGGACAATGTTGCCGGCGAAGGGCCTGCGCTCGATGTTGCCGGCGGCGTTGGTAAAGGTGTCGTAGGGGTTATAGATCGTCATCAACTGGCCGGAGCCGTTGAAGGTCTGCGAGAAGTTGCCATCGCGTTGGAGCAGGGTGGGCCAGGAAGCAGTCTGCTCCGTGGGGCTCTTGGACTTGGTGTACTCGTAGGAGGCGAAGAAGAACGTCTTGTTCTTTACCACGGGGCCGCCGAGGACGCCGCCCAACTGGTCGCGGCGATAGAACGGCCGGTCGCGGCCGGATCTGTTGGAGAACCAGTTGTTGGAGTTCAGGTCCGAATGGCGCAGGAAGTAGTAGCCGGTGCCGTGATACTCGTTGGTGCCGGACTTGGTCACCATGTTCACGACCGCGCCGCCGGTCTGGCCGTATTCCGCGCTGAAGAAGTTCGTCTGCATTTTGAACTCCTGGACGGCGTCGACAGAGGGGCTGAACTTCAGGTCAGTGATACCGGAGTTCTGCTCGACTGTCACGACGGTGACACCGTCGAGAAGCACGTCCGAGGTGGAATTGCGCGAGCCATTCGCGACGAAATTCGTATTGGCATCGGAGTTCGCCCGCCCGCCCGACCCGACGACGCCGGGCGTCATGTAGGTCAAACCCATGGCGTTTCTGCCGATATTGGGCAGGGACAGGATGTACTTGTTCTCGATGACCTGGCCCAGGTTGGAGATGGTGGTGTTGAGGAGGGCGGCGCTGGAGGTGACTTCCACGGCCGTGGCGATGTCACCCACCTGGAGCTGGATGTCGAGCGTGGCCTGCTGCTGGACGGCGAGGGTGAGAGACGTTTGAACGTACTTGCGGAAGCCCTTGGCTTCCACATTCACGTTGTAGAGGCCTGGTGGCAGCGCGGTCAGCTGAAAACGGCCTGAATCGTCGGTGACCGCCGCGTGAGGAACGTTGCGTTCCGCCTCGGTGATGACAACGCTGGCGGCGGGCACTGCCGCCCCGCTGGCGTCGGATACCGTACCGCGCACGGCGGCGGTAAATGACTGGGCTGACAGGGTGGCGGCAAACAGAGCACAGGCAAGGCTCAACCGCGCACACTTGGAGCGTTGGAACATCGCATCCCCCCTTGGAATGTCGCGGCTCTTCTGCGCTGAACGATAGGCTCTGGCCGCGTTCATTACCTTATGTCATTACGTTACATAAATGTCAAGGATAAACGATCTAATATCTTTCTAATAGACCGGCAGGTAAACCGATCCCGAGCGCGAAAATAGAGCGAATTCGGCAACTGTTGGGGCGCTTGCATACGGCGAGGAGGGGGCATGGCCTCTGCTTCCTCCGCACTCCGTCGGGGCATGCAAGCGATTACGCTGCTGTTTGTGAGGTTTTCACCCCTCCCGGAACCGGTCCGTGAGACGAGCGGACCGGTAGCGATGCGAGGTGAAGGCAAGGTGCGGTTTTCAAAGATCATGGCCTGGCCAGCATTCTGCCTGCCAGGGCGAGGCCGAGGTCCAACTGGGTTTGTTTCGGCGAAATTGGCTGAGTGCGGTTACGCGGCGGCTTCGGCCACCAGGCGATCCTTGCCGGCGACCTTGAGCCAGGCGTCGGTCCAGGATTTGCTGAACTGGATGGCGGATTTCGCGCCGGAAGTGAACCGCCTTCGCACCAGGACCTGGTCAGCGTTGTGACCGACGAAGTATTCGCTGAGACGCGGTTGGAGTTGCGAGACCTCGGCCATGGGCGCAGCTTCGGTGAGGGCATGGATGGCGAAGGGGCTCTGGAGTTGGAGCAAGGCCCGCTCGGTCTGAAGTTTACGGAGCTCATTCATGGCGCGATAGAGGGAGCGTTCGAGGTCGCGGCGGTAGCGAGCGAAGTGGTTCAGGCGGGCAGCGTCGGTCTCTGAGAAGTCGATTGGGTCCGTTTCGGCGAGGATGGCGGATTCGAAGGCTTCGATGCGGCGGAGGTTCCAGGTGTGGGCGAGGATGCGGTGGAAGACCTCCTCCTCGAGGCAGGACTTGGGCTGGGTCTCGCGGCGGAGGCGGGTTTCCAGGGCGGCGAACTCGGCGCGGTCTTCTTCGGGGATGTGGGGGTTGCGGGCGGTGAGGCCGTGGCGGCGGGCGTTCTGGGCAGAACGGGCTTTGCCCTGGGCGGTGACGGGCCCGGTGGACAATTGAGCGTTGGCCTGGTTGGCGGTGATCTGAGCAGCGGAAGCCATGATGACGAATCTCCTTGGAAATAGAAAAAGCCGGCGTAGGTGCCGGCGCGATTCCAGGGTAAGGGGTGCGTCAAGGGGGAACGGGCAGTTTTGGAGAAGGGTGTGTTGAAAATAAAGGATAAAAATATTCCAAACCCCTGTGAATGAAAATGGGTTCATGCGGGAAATGGGGGAGAAGTGGTGAGGGGACGGGGGTGGGCGGTGGCTGGACTGCACCCCAAAACTGAGACACGAAGTTAAGGGGCCGAATACATTGAACGGAGAGGGAAATGAATTTGGCCCGACGAGTGTACAGCCGAGAATTGAAGATCGCGGCAATGAGGGAGATCGATGGTGGGCGGTCGATGGCCGAG
>JAFKEE010000007.1 GCA_017307505.1 Acidobacteriota bacterium
TTGAACGATCGACAGTCGTTGTTCTTCCACTCGGACCTCTTTCCAGGGCATACCCAATGCTGGACTGCCCTTCACGCTCCCGAGCTCCATTTCCGACTGTTACCTATGTCCTTGGAATGTTTTGTTACCTATGTCCTCGGAACGTACCCTCTGCGAACCGCGACTGGTAAGGAGCGGGCCACGTTCCCCCCCGGCCCATAAACCGCCGGAACTCACAACGCCCACCGCCCATCAGGAGCAGGTCCCCACCACGCTGCCAACCGCGACCGGCAAGGACGCCCACCTGACCCTGCAAGCCGCGTAACCGCACGGAAGCCCCCCGACACCAACCCGCACGGTAAGGCAGACCCCCAGGTCTGCGGTCGACCCCCTGGTCGACCACGCGGAGCGCACCACAACCACACAGCGTCATCGACCGGCGCCCCCCGCTCAATACCCCCCTTCCCAAGCACCCCCTACGCCTAGGCCCCCCCGAACGCCTCCACCAAACCCGAGCTCCACCCATAACTCACACAAAACAAAGCGCGGCCAGCCCGTCCCCACGAAAAACCCACTCGTCCCAAAACAACCCTGGAGAAATCCAGCCACTCTGCCGATGTTCTGGGAAGAGGGGCGCTGACAATCGAAAGCAGCGCCTGGTCAGCGCCATATGAAGATCCTCGACACCGGAGTCCGCGGCCCCATGGGATACGCCCCAGCCCTGCCCGCCGGCCCCCCGGCCTCCTCGAGGACCCCCCTCCGCCACGCCATCCAACTGCCGGAGCGGAGCCGAGGATGAAACCGCCGCTTCCCACCTCCACCGCGCCGCTGCATTTGCTTTCCGTCGTCATCCCGGCGCGCAACGAGAGCGGCTGCGTCGCCGCGACGGTCGAGCACCTCCACCTCGAACTGCGCATGCACGGCATCGCCCACGAAATCGTAGTCGTCGACGATGGCAGCACGGACACCACCTGGAGCCTGCTCCAGGAGATCCAGACGCGCATCCCGGAATGCCGGCCCATCCAGAACCCCGGCCCCCACGGCTTTGGCCGCGCCATTACTTACGGCTTCAACCACATCCACGGAGACGCGGTCGTCGTCATGATGGCCGACGAATCCGACGACTGCCGCGACGTCGTCCGCTACTGGGAGATGCTCTGTGGCGGCTGGGACGCCGTGTTCGGCTCCCGCTTCATCCGCGGCGGCGGCGTCATCGACTACCCCGGCCACAAACTCCTGTTCAACCGGCTGGCCAATCTTTTCCTGCGCCTGCTCTTCCGCGTCCCCCTGAACGACTTCACAAACGCCTTCAAAGCCTACCGCCGCACCGCCATCGAAGGCTGCCGTCCGTTTCTCTCGCCGCACTTCAATCTCACAGTGGAGCTCCCGCTGAAGACCATCGTGCGCGGCTACTCCTGGACCGTCATCCCCATCACCTGGCGCAACCGTCGCGCCGGGGAATCCAAGCTCAAAATCACCGAGATGGGCAGCCGCTATCTGTTCATCGCCCTGTATTGCTGGTTGGAGAAGTACTTCAGCCGCGGCGACTACCGCGCTAAACAAGAAACGACGCCCGAAAGGACTCGCGAGGCCCTATGTACGCTTCACCAAATGGTACAGAACTACAGCAACTTTACGGAACCCGCTTTGCCGGCCGCACGGAGTACCGGACCCAGGTCTGGCGAATCCTCGCCTCCTACTTTGGCCGGTGGGTCCCCAGCAACGGAGCCGTTCTCGACCTCGGAGCCGGTTACTGTGAGTTCATCAACAACGTCACAGCCGGCGAAAAATTCGCCATGGACCTGAACCCCGATGTCCACAAACGGACAGCCCGCGGGGTCAACGTTCTTCTTCAGGACTGCTCGGAACCCTGGCCCGTCGAGGAAGGCTCGCTCGACGTCGTCTTCACCAGCAATTTCCTCGAGCATCTGCCCAACAAGCCCGCGGTGCGCACCGTCCTATCGCACGCCTACAAGTCGCTGAAGCCCGGTGGGCGGATCATTGCCATGGGCCCGAATATCAAGTACGTGCCCGGCGCTTACTGGAACTTCTTCGACCACTACGTCGAGCTCACGGAACTGTCGCTGGCCGAGGCGCTCAAGAGTTGCGGTTTCGACATTGAGGAGATGGTGGGTCGTTTTCTGCCCTACACGATGTCGGATGGCCGCCAGTACCCTGCCTGGATGCTGCGGCTCTATCTCGCCACGCCGGCCGCGTGGTCCATCTTCGGCAAGCAGTTCCTGGTCGTCGCTCAGAAGCCGGCCTGACCTCCGTCGAATTCAAAAATCATCCGGGCCGGCGCATCCGCCAGGGCCCGGGCCCGGAACCTGGCCGGTCCGTTCATCCATCCGGCCAGGTCCCAAGCAGCCCGCCCGTTCACTTCATCTCATCGAGAGCGGCCAGCACCTCTTCGCTGTGCTTCGCCGGACTCACACCCGTCCACACCTTGGCGATCTTCCCCTTGGGATCAATCAGGAAGGTGTTCCGCGACGCCATCCCGCGCTGGTTCAGCGAACCGTACTCTTCCACCACCTTCTTATCGGAGTCGGCCAGCAGTTTAAACGTCAGGCTCTCCTTGGTGCAGAACTCCTTGTGGCTGTCGACGGAATCGACGCTGACGCCGAGAATCGCGGCATTCTTCGCCTCATACTTGGCGAGATCCCGCTGGAAGTTGTGCGCCTCAATGGTGCACCCCTGAGTCATGTCCTTCGGGTAGAAATACAGCACCACCCACTTTCCGCGAAGCGCCTTCAAGGCCACCTGCGCACCTTCCTGGGAAGGCAGCGAAAACTCCGGAGCCGGTTGGCCCGTCTGCGGCATTTCAGCGGAATAGGCGGCAGCGCTCATAAGAACGGCCGCAAAAGTAGCAATCATCCAGTTATGTTTCATGTCCAGGTCCCTCTAATCCTGACAAAAAGGATATCGTGCCCGGCCGGACTAGCGTTGCCGGCCGTCGCCGCAACGAAGACAAGCCTCCAGCCCCCGGCGCCAACCACCCGCAGCAATCACCAGTGCCAACCACCCGCAGCAATCACCACAGTCAATCTCCACCAACCGTCCCCAGTAAGGCGGACCCCCAGGTCCGCAGCCGGCGCCCTCGCCGGCTCACCCCCGGGGCCCACTAGGCGCGCAAGTTTCTCGCGAACCGGCAAGCCTCCCAATCTCCCCAGCCCGGCCTCCTCTTGCAGAAAATAGTTGAACGTCGGATAATATTGAACGACGTCTAAATTCTGCCGTAGCCGGAAGCTTTCGACCATGCCAAGCCGTCGCGAACGAAAACGCTGCCAAACCCTGGAGCACCTCGCCCGCACTGCCGGAGCCCTCTTCGCTGCCCACGGCTACGAAGCCGTCACCATGGAGCAGATCGCCGCGGCGGCCGACGTGGCCAAGGGCACTCTCTACAATCACTTCGCCGTGAAAGAGGCGGTCCTCGCGCACTGGTTGCATCTGGAACTGGCCACCTCCCTCTCGCGGCTTCACGAGGAGTTGCTCGCCCGGTCCGGCTTCGCCGCCGGGGCGCTCCACGTGCTCAATCAGTCGGCCGATTGGTGCGAATCGCATCCGGACTATCTCGCGCCGTACCTGCGCTTCCGCTTTCTCGGCATCGGCACGGAACCCTCCCCTTCGCACGACAGCGAACAACTCAGCGACATCGCCGACACCTTCGGCTGGCTGATCCGCCGCGCGCAGGCCTCCGGCGAGATTAGCGCCGGCCTCGACGCCACCCGCCTCACCCTCGCCTTCCATCATCTGTATCTGTGCTCGATGCTGCGCTGGCTCGCCAATCGGCACCTCAACCTGCGCCAGGAATTTGCCGCCGGAGTCGAGTTGTTCCTGCACGGGGCGGCCGTCCCCACCGGCAACTCCTCCGAAACCCAGCTCAAAAGAAGGAGAAAGCACTCGTGAAGATTGTGATCGTCACCTATGGCACGGAAGGCGACACGCGCCCCTTCGCTGCCTTGTGCCGTGGTTTGATGGATGCCGGTCATGAGGCTCACCTGCTGGCCGATGCTTCCACTCTGGGGAGTGCCCGCGCCTTGGCCGTGCCCTCCACTCCCTTGACGGGCGACATCCGAGCCACCATCAACGACCGCACCATCGCCAGCGCCGTGGCCAAAGGGGGCGGATTCCAGGAAACCGCGCGCGTCCTGGCGAAGATGGTCAACGACAATTCGGAGTCCTGGCTGCGCGCCACCATCCATGCAGCCCAGGGTGCCGGTGCGATTCTGGCCGTCGGGTTAGCCGGATTCGCCGGCCTGTCCGCTGCCGAATACCTGGGCATCAAGGGCATCGGAGCCGGCATCATCCCAATCACGCCCACCGCCGCCTTTCCCTCGCCGTTCCTCCCGCCGCGTTGGGTGCCGCGTCCCTTCAATCGCCTGAGTCACACCTTGGTGAACTCTCTGTTCTGGCGTTCTTTCCGCGAGAAGACTAACGCTGCCCGTGCGGCAATCGGCCTCGCGCCTCGCCGGAAGGTGTGGACGGACATTCCGATGCTCTATGGCGCCTCACCCCATCTGCTACCGCCACCTCCCGATTGGCCGGCCTATGTCCGCTTGTGCGGACAGTGGCTCGTTCCAAGTCCCGCATGGCAGCCGCCGCCGGCGCTCGAGAGCTTTCTGGCTGCCGGGGAGCCGCCCGTGTACGTTGGCTTCGGCAGCATGACCGGTTTCGACACTGCCCGTCTGCTCGACGCTCTGATCCGCGCCCTGAACGGCCGGCGCGCTCTCTTCCATGCCGGTTGGAGCGGGATCGACCCGCATTCGCTGCCCGGCAATTTCCACGTTCTCGGCGACACTCCGCACGACTGGCTTTTCCCCCGCACGGCCGCGGTGATCCACCATGGCGGCGGTGGCACCACCCACTCCGCCGCACGGGCCGGAGTGCCTTCCATCGTGACGCCCTTCGCCGGCGATCAGTTCTTTTGGGCAGACCGCCTGCGTTTGGCCGGTGTGGCGCCCGCCGCCATGGATGGGCAAAAACCCAGCGCGGAAACCTTCGCCCGGGCCTTGGACTTCGCAGCCAGAGCCGAAGTCCGAAATCGGGCCCGCGAATTGGGCGAGAAGTTGCGATCGGAAAACGGCGTGCGCGATGCCGTTTCCTTCCTGGAACGCCTCGTGGCCAGCTGAACCCCCGCAGCGCGCACCAACCGGGAGTCCGCGCGGACACGAAGTACTCCGCGCGTTGGCAAATCCGAAATTTTCCGCAGTCCAAGCACACCGGGAACTGCGCCTGCTCGTTGCGTCTGCCAACCCGGACCAGGGTCTCCGGCAAGTTCGAAGACAACCTCGGGGCGGCGCCGCAGCCGGGTCCCCTCCATACTCCCTTCAAATTCCCGGCATTTGTACAAAAATCAAAAAATCCGTCATCACATCCCATCCACATTTGTTACGCTGAGCATCGGAGCTGATCCGTTCGTGCGTTCAGTAGTTCTCGTTCTTCTCTTCCTCGCCTCATTCACACAATCTGCCTGCCGCGCACGCCGCCAACCCCCGCCCACTGGTTGGACTACCGGTTACTGGTTCTGGGGCGGCAGTGACCTCGATCCCACTTACTCGGGCAAGCCGGTAGACGTCCTCTTCGTGCAGGTCGGCAGCATCCGTTCAGACAACTACGCCCCGCCCGGAGCCGGACCTGAAGTGCGCTGGTCCGCCTATGGGCGGCTCCCCGACGAGCTTCCGACGGCGCGCGACTACTGGTTGGTCTACCGCTACGAACAGCCGGGTGTCCCCGGTCCGCCGGCCGCCCCTCTCCTCGCCGAGGAACTCACCAGCCTCCAGTCGGAAGCACGCCGGCGGAATCTTCACGTCGTGGGCGTCCAGTTCGACATCGACAGCCCCACCTCCGCCCTCTCGCGGTACGCTGAGTTCCTGGCCGCCGTGCGCAAAGGCCTGCCGCCCGGTCTCGAGATCTCCATCACCGCTCTGCTCGACTGGTTCCGGTCCGGTACCTCCATCGCTTCTGTCCTGGAGCAGGTCGACGAATTCGTCCCCCAGTTCTACGATCTCGGCAAACGGGAGTACGGGCAAAGGCAGTTCGCCATTGCCGCCCCCATCGACTCCCAGCGCTGGGACCCGGTCTTCAATCGCTTCCACAAACGCTTCCGCATCGGCATCTCGACCTTCGGCCGCGCGCGGCTCGTCCACAACGCCGTCCCGGAGCAAACCGGCAACTACCGCGTCGAGTTCTATGGCGATCTTCAGCCCTTGGACCTCGCCACCAACCCAGCCTTCGATCTCCAAACCGAACACAACCAGGCGGACGAGACGATCTTGAACTACCGGGCCAACAGGAAACTGCGCCTCGGTTACAACGAATTCGAGCTTGGCGATACCTTCCAGTTCGTCATCTCCACTCCGGATTCGATCCGTGCCGCCCTCCGCGGCGCGCGCCAGATCAAGGGCTACAACGCCGGAGTCGTCTTCTTCCGCTGGCCGTCGGAAAACGAATCGTGGGCCCTCCAGCCGGATGAGGTTCTGGACACGGTGAGTGAAGGCGGCGCCGGCAAATCACCCACCGCCCGCCCGGCCCGTGTCCACGTCGTACCCGGCGGCTGCGCCGTCGTAGAGTGTGTGGACCTCTACCTCGAGAGCTCCGCTGCCTTCGTTCCGCGCGAAGTGCGTTACCGCATCCGCGCCTCCACTGCCCTGGATTACTTCCTGCCTCAGCCGAACATACCTGCCCGCCTCTCCGGCACCTCTGACGTGGCAGTCTCACTCCCCCCCTACTGTGCGCGGGGGCGGTTGTATCTCGGCCGCGCAGTCAGCCGTGATCATGCGGAGTACTCGGTGGAGGTGGTACCGTGAACACCCGCCGCTGGATCCTGCTCCTCCTCGCCCTGATGACGGCCGGAGCTTGTCCCTGGAGCGATGAGCTGCGCGAGTACCTCAGCGCGCATTTCTGGCTGCCGTTCGCCAAACACTCGGCGGATTTCGAACACCCCAATGTCGTGCGCATGGATGCACCCTACGCCGGAATGGCAGCGGTGCAAGGCAGCAGCCCGCTCGCCCGCCTGCGCGCCGCTTATCAGCAGGTGCAGCCGGTCAATTATTATGAGCGGCCGCCGCGCCCCACCCTGAACGTGGAGTCCCTCCGCCAGGCCGTCGCGGCAGCTCGCGCGGACCGCACGCTCACCGCTCGGGAAAAGGAGGAAGTCGATCTCATTGAAGCCAAAATCGAAATGCGCGGCGGCGAATCCGGCCAACCTTCCCTCCTGCCGGGCGCGAAGCTGAAACTCCAGGCCTTCCTGCGCACGGCTCGTGTGCCGGAGTTCGCCAGCGAAGCCCGCGGTTGGCTGGCCCGCACTCATTACCTGCTCGGCGATCAGGCGGCTGCCGGCAAGATCTACCTGGACGAGCTGAATCGGCCTGGCTCCAACCTGAGCCGCGAGACCCTGCTCAACTCCCTGCAGATCCTCTACGTCTACGACGGCGGCCCGGACCTCGCCGCTCATCTGGACGAGTACTTCGACACACCGGAGCACGCGGCCTTCGCGATTCAACTCATCACCAACCCGCGAAGTGCCCCCCAGCTCTACTCGGGCCGCTTCGGGCGTCCGCGGGACAATTCCGCGATCTACCGGCGCATCCAGGCTCTGCTCACCAGCCACAAAAACCTCCTGCAATCGGACCATGGAGCCAACACACTGGCCTTGCTCAGCATGCGCACGGCCCTCCGCATGGGCGACCCGGCGGCCGCTCGCTCCATCGATCAATCCATCCCCTCTACCGCGGCCGTCCGCTCGAATCCCGACTTCCTCTGGATGTCGGCCTCCGCGCACTTCCTCTCGCGGGAATATGCCGCGGCGGAGCCGCCACTTCTTGCCCTCTTCCGCGCCGCTCATGCAAGTAGCGATCAAAGGGCGGCCGCGGCCTATGCCCTGTGCGGTGTCTACGAGAAGACACGCAACCCGGCCGGGCAGCTTCGCTTCGCCTTGTGGCTCCACGAGGCGAGCCGCAGCCGCGAGTTTTACAGGGTGCCCAGCAGTCTCGCCGATCTCTCCCTCTATTGGGCATCATCCGGCTGGGACCTGGGCCTGATTCTGGAAAGCAGTGCATCTATCGATGCGCTGCAATCCTTCGTCGCGACGAACCCGAGCCTGCCCGGCATCCGCCTGGTCCGCTATGCGCTGGCGGTGCGCCTGGCACGGGAAGACCGCTACCGCGAGTCGGCAGACGTATACCAATCGATCCAAGCCGGCGTCCGCGCGCAGCGAATGCGCAAGCTGGCGAGCCTTCAGCAGGCGGCAGAGGTTCCCGGCCTCAGTCCAGAAGCCCGGCTGGAGGCCCGCTACGAGTTCGCCGCCTATGTGGCGGCCAATTCCGAAAGGCTCTATTTCAATGACACCCTCTGGCAAGGCCTGCAGAGGTATGCGCTGCAGGCTGCGGAAGAAAGTCGCATGACCGGCCCCGAACGGGGTGCATTGGTCGAAGGCGAACGGAATCTTCGGGACAGCCAGGAAGAGCGCTGGCGCGCCCACCAGATCCTGCAGGAAGTAGCCCGCGATGCCGGTCCCGGCCCACTGCGCATCCGCGCGACCAAACTAGCACTCCGATGTCTGCAAGGCATTAACAGCGAACGCTTCGGCCGCGAGGCAGACATCGCCAGCGCCAACAAGGAGCTTCTGGGCTGGCTGAACCCGGCAGCAAAGTAGCCCTGGCTGGAAAGAAGAACGATAAGCCCCAGCTTCACCCCCCAAACCAGAAGGAGCCGTTTTCGTAACCGAGTCGCAGGAAGACATCAAGCCGGCAAAACGCCCGGAACTGGAAGCCAGTTGACCTGCCGTTGGGACGGCGGACCCCCTGGTCCGCAGCCGGCGCCCTCGCCGGCTCCACTCCGCCTGCATCCATCCAGGAAGTGCCCCCACGCAACATAGGAAGCCCGTCCTGAACCCGACCGGCAACCGGTCCGTCCGGCTCCGACCAACCCAATCTGCCTCCCCCAGCATTACCCCCGGTGGAGCCGCAGGCGAAGCCGGGGGCCCGCCGCAACCCAATAGAATCCAGACAAATCCCGAGACCTCCGCAATCCACCGACCCCGGCCTCACCAAGCCCAGCCCCCAACCAACCAAAACCGCCTCCCCAGAACGCCACTCTACCGAATATCCGCGATTATTCCGATAATCCCTCAGTGATCCAAGCGCGCCCAAGTCCGTTCCACCCCGACGCCGTCCGGGCCCGGTCGCTTCTCAGAGAGATGGACTCGTGCACGCGAGGCGCGGCCAGCCGCACACTCACCTCCGAAGAACGCGCCTTCTGCCAGCAGCAAGGCTACTTGTTTCCTGGGCAAGGGCCATCACTGCACCCATTGCTAATCGAGTCGCTGAAGAGAATCTCCGTCGCCGATGTAGCCCGAGGTTTCGTCGCCAGCCTCGCCCCACGCATGTTGGAGTTGCGCTCCGCGCTCGGTAGTTTCGGAGTAGTCAGAACGAGATGTCCGCTCGCGCTGACCTCGCACGAGTTCGTGCCCAGCGGCAGCAGGAACGATCTCGGCTGTGAATTGTGTGAGGTCTGCGGAATGTACAGCCAGGATGCCTTCTGCCTTTTCAGCGACTTTAGCTTCAGTCGCGCGATATGGGGCGGGGATCATGAGAATCTGCAGTACGCGACCTTCGACCTCTGGTGCTACGCAGGTACTCCGCGTGTGGATCCCACTGCGGAGGACGTGCGCCTTCTCCGGAATCTCATCGCGAGAATCCAGGCGGCCGACCCAGCCGACACGGCGCCGCGCCTGGCGGCCAAGATGAAGGGCATCATCCCCTCCAACAACGCGGAGCGGGTGCAGATCTTGGAACTCCTGGCGTGGTGTGGGGTGTTGCCGGAAACAGGCCGGGACCATCCAGCCCGAACTGACTTGTCGAGCCCCGCCGCCTACTGGCGCGGCTCGGACGGTCTGGATCCAGCCAGGCTGGAAGAGTACTTCGGCGAGTATTTGTAAGCAGTTGTAGCGAGCCCCAACGGGACTTTCCGATTCAACCAGAAAGATTTCTCCGGCCGATCCGCGGCCCGGATCGTTCCCACCGTAGGGCACCGCACCCAATGCGTGACGAAAACTATTCTGGAACCAGCCTTGGTGATATACCTGCTTTGTGAGCAACTACATTAATCTCCGAGATGTGGTCGGGCAGCGCCTTGCGGGGTGCGGCGGCGGCCAGGAACGTCACCTTACCGAGGCAGCCGTGATGATCGCCTTCGCGATGCATCTTCTGGAGGAGGGCGCGGAGGCGATCGAACTGCACCCCGATGGCGAGCATGGCAAGCAGCACGACATCAAAGCAACACTGGAAGGCCTCGGATTCCAACATCGTGAGGTCCGTGGAACTACCAAATATGGTGGAGTCTATTCGCGTGGCGCCCAAACGGTGACAGTCAGCCTTAGACCCGGTTTGGGCGATGTTGTGGCGCGAACGAGATCAACGACGATCGTGGCCGAATGCAAGGGCGGCGTCGTGAACAGTCGACATGCTGGGCTGCAATCTCGGCTCCGCCGTGGGCTGTGTGAGGCGGTTGGGTTGCTGATGGCTCGCCCTCTCCAAGATGAGCGGCACATAGCGGTTGTGCCTTCCACTAAAGCCACAGAAACCCTGGCGAAACAGATCCTCCCACGCGCTCTGGCGGCACATATAGAGCTTGCCCTCGTCAGTGAGACAGGAGAAGTGAGTTTCGTCGAAACGCGGCAACTCAAACCGGAGTAATCTCCTCTGGCTGAGTTGGGTCCTTGATGAGCGACCCATCATCAGAGATGCAGCCCTGGCATGCCGGCAACGTTGGTCTCGAACAAGTGCCGCATCTGGTTCAGCCGCTCTTTAGGGTTTCCTGAAGGCAACGGCCCCCGGTGGTAGGTAAACGTACTTTCTGAGTTCGTCGAGAAGTTCGGGGTGGAGGGAGAGAGGGGAATTGAAAGCCGAGAAAGACCGCCGGAGTGCTACAGACTGGCGCGATTTAGCGCCGAAGTACAGGTTCTTATAGACGAGGGCCGGACGCGCAGCGTTCGTTGGATCCGCTAGGATCTTTTCGAGTGCTCCCGGACAGCGCGATTTGAATCGATGTGGAGGAAGGTCCACAGCTCGCTCAATACGGCGGAGATCGAGTTCTGCAAGCGGGGTCCCGTTTGCCGTTTGGCCTCTCGCAATCGGAAGGCAGTACCTCCGCACGTCCCACACTGCCATGTCAAGGCGTATGAGGCCGATTCCCTCGCCAACATAGGGATAAATGAAGTAGCGGTCAACATTCCAGTCTTCAATGAACTCTATAAACGAGCGGGTTTCAGCGCGCAGTCGGAGCGGGAAGACCGCCTCAAGATCTCGAAGAAGGGTTTGCAGAGAATGCGTCGGCTTCTCCCGTGGTATTCGGCGGAACAACAGGACAGCTTTTACGTACTTTTCTAGGGCTTGTTGGCTCGCCCAGTGGGCCTGAGCGAACAACTGGGCTCGGTATGCCATTCTTGCGGCGATATAATCGCCATCCGCGATGTCACGAAAGCATCGCAGGGCGAAATCGTCAAGGAGCGCATCTCGCCGATCTGTAGCCATCGGAGGTCATTCTATCCCGCTGGTGTCGCATAGAGGCTTAAGTGAAGCTTAGTTCGCGCGGCTCCCGATCACGAGCCAGCGCACTGCCCGCCATCGGTGAATCACTCCACCCGGGCGTCATTGCTCACCTTGTTGACAGGTGCAGGGACAACGCCGATTCGCCGATCCCCTCGTTTCGCCGCCACCAGCGCCGTAGCAGCGCTAGAATCCCGCCCAGTGCGGACCCATGGAAAACCATGGCGATAGCACTGTCTAGGGTTACTGAATCCTCATACGCCAGATCGAAGTTCATGGTTTCTGGCTCACCCAGTCCTGTCGCCAACTCCTCGGCTTCTGCTTGGGTGGCTGCATCGAGAATCACCGCCACATGCGAGCCCTCAGCACGAACAAAACTTCCGCGGATTGCGCGAAAGCCGTCCGAAGCCCGTTTGGCAATTTCCGGCGAGGGATAGTCAAAAACCACTTTCAGAACTGGGCCGGATGCCATTTCATAGCGGATCACTCGTCCCCGGCCTCCGCTCTCGAAGCCCGCTGCCTGAATTGGGATTCGTGGGGCGAACTTCGCGAGACTGATCGGGCCAAGTAGCATTCGCTCGGAAGAAGCATCGCAGGTGAAGTCACAGCGTGACAAGCTTCGTGCGTTCCTCTCGTCCAGCGCCGGCAGCGAGTGCAGCATTGTCTCCAACGTGCGCCAGTGCGGAGTCGACCGCCGAAAGCGAATTACGTAATTCTTGAATCCGACCACCGTGAGCCCACCCAACACGGCGGAACGCGTATCCCCTAGCCATTCTGACCGGCTGGCTGTCGTGCCCAATGCCGCTCGCACTGCTCCCTTCGGCAGGAGAAAGAGATAGGCACCATAAGCGCCATCAGAATCCGAAAATCGGAAAACCTCAACATCCAAGAGCTTCCCGGCGAGGCTGACATACTCAGCCCTCTCCGCTTCTCTCAATCCATACTCATTGAGAACTGCTCGTGTTGTGGGATCAATCGTAAGGCTCGTCACCGCGCCGCGTGTACCTATATCGAAATTGGAAGGTATCACGGCACTATTGACTGCGGTACTCAAAGAGATAACGGCGAGCGCAGATGCAACGAAAGCTGCAATCACGGTCCGATCGTATCACGCAGGGCAAGTTTATATATTCAATGATTTGTAAACCAAGGGTTGACAATTCCATAAGGACGCAAACCGACCGAGGCCAGTCAGGACCCCGATGCACGCCCGCGGCCAGGCCACACCCCGTCGCCACTCCGCGCTTCTCAACCTGCACCGCCACCTCCGGCAAATAGCGGAATTACCCGCCGGCTCGCCCTCGTCCATTCCACCCGCTACCCCGAGGCCCAAACTGGGCAGGCCACTGTCACTTTCTATCGGGCCCCAGCCCGCTCCACCCCAAACCCCCATCTGCGCAGGAACTCAGGCGCTCCCCAGCGCGTCTCAGTCTCCAAGGCAACCAATGAATCAGCCCCTCCTTGCTCGTTGGATTCTCTCCACCCTGGGACTGACCTTCAGCCTGAGCAGCCAGGAACTGGATCAAGTCCTCATCCAGGTGCCACCCGCTCAGCAATCCTCCACCCTCCAGTTCAGCTATTTCCTCACCGGCCCCTTCGGCGGCTACGGAGCAGTAGGGGAACTCCCCACCACCCTCGAGCATCCGGTGGCCGAAATTCCAATTCCCATCTACCAAAACGAACACCGCGCCCAATCGCTGAAGGCCGTCGTCTATGCGAAGGGCTGCGAACTGGCACGCTTCACCTGGGACCCCTTGCCGCTAGGCTCCAGCCGCGTTCCCTTTGTCTGCCGCGATCTGCCAACCCTTCGACTGCGCGGCCGGATCCTTGGCTATCCAGAATCCTTTACCCTCACCGTGCAATTCACCTATGTCGCTACCTGGAGTCACACCTTCTTCGGCTACCTGGACGGCGCAACCCTCATCACCCTGCCCATCGCTGATGCCCAACCAAACGCCGGCGGGGAATTTGAGGTCCAGGTCCCGGACTTCTCGAAAGACCTGGCCACCCGGTCCTATCCCGGGCTGGCCTACTGGTCGATCAACGCAAGGAAGTGAGGAACGGATCAATGGTTCCTACTGAACTCGATCACTGACCCGTCGGCACCTCCGGGTCTCCTCCCGATAGCGCCCACTTACCCCGGCATCATCGAACTCACTGCACGACCGCGATAGCCTCGCTTCCACCTCCCGCTGACATACCGGCCCGATCCCTGGCCCACGCAAAACCCAACGAAGAGGCCACCCACGGGGACGTTCATCCCTGGCACAAACGAACACCTCCGCAACCTCAACTCTCCCGCCCTGTTGCCAGGGTGTGAACGTCCCCTTCCCACAACGCCCCAAGCCTCTCTCCGTCTCGGCTGCCGGAGCGGCACCACCGCCCGGATCCCGTCAAATCCCCCGCGGAACCACCCCGTTCTCCCACATGAAGCTTTTTTGATGACACGATTTCAAAAAAAATCTCGCCCCCTGGAATCAATCAGTTACAGATTTTCACACCCGAAACCCTTGGCTAACCTTCCGAACAATGGATAAAGAGGACATTTTTTATGCTCACTAACGAACCAGTCGATTGCGCCTTCCCCGACATCGACCTGCTCACCCGCCACACCAAGGTCGAAGAGGACGGCATCCTCACCGGGCCGAAAGCCTCCGAGGTCACCACCTTCTGCGAACGCACCGAGTACTACCTGAAAGTTCGTGCCGCCGTCCACGAACAGTACAAGCCCGCGAATGTCTATCAGCACCTCCTCGCCGACCGCATGGCTGAATGCATCTGGCGCGCCGAACGCTACGCCTCCTTCGAAACCACCGCGCTCAATCTCCAGATCCAGCGCCAGTGGGACCACACCAACCAGCTCGTCGCCAAACCCACCCCCGGCCTCCACGGCTGGCAGGGCTTTCTCACCATGGACGATGCCCAGCGCAAGGCCCTCCACGAAGCCCTCAAACTCGAAGAGCGCTATTGGCGCCGCCACCGCGCCCTGGCCGCCGAACTCCGCCTCATCCAGCGCCTCCATCCCAATTGAGCGGCACCCAGGAACAATCACGCGCACCGCATCAACACAGGACAAAGCTCAATCCGCGAACTACGGAACCACAAATAAAGGATCCACCCATGCCCCTCAAGCACATCTCCGAGAAGCGGCTCGCCGCCAACCGCGCCAACGCCGGCAAATCCACCGGCCCCCGCACCGAAGCCGGCAAAGCCATCGTCTCCGCCAACGGCTGCCGCACCCGAGCCTATGCCCGGGTCCATCGCATGCCGCCCCAGATTGAGGCCCACTTCCGGAGCCGCGCCGAGGAGCGATCCCAGGCCATCGCCGACCCCGCGCGCCGCGCCCTCCACTACGACTGGTGGATGCTCGATGGCCATCGCATCCTCCACGAGAGGCGCGAACGAGCTCTCTTCAACGCCGGTCTCGAATACGGCCAGGGCGACGAGAAGGTCGCCACGGAATGGGTCCTCCGCCAAAGTGGCTACATCCAGGCCCTCAATCGCTATGCCGGTTGGATCCAGGCCCGTCTCCGCAAGGTGGAACAGGCCCTGCAAGCTCAGCCGGAAAAACTGGCCGCCGAATTCGACCTCACCCGCCAGCCGGATCCAGCCCGGCCAACACCAGCCCCGACTTCAGCTTCTGCGCCCATCCAGCCCGAGTCTGTTCCGTCTGAACCAACACCCGTGCAAGGGGAAGCCTCACCCAAGTCGCCGAAGCCGGAGAGTTTGGCCGACCAAACCCATTCCACCTCTGAGACCAATCCATC
>JAFKEE010000031.1 GCA_017307505.1 Acidobacteriota bacterium
CACTCGCCCAACCAGGTGAGTCTCGAGGTCGAACAGGCCATCGTGAAGGCCCGTCATCGCTGGAAGTGGGGTCCCGGGAAACTGCGGGTCAAGCTGTGCCAGAGTGATCCCAGCATCGTTTGGCCGGCGGTGAGTACAATCGCCTCCGTACTGCATACCAAGGGACTGGTAGTGAGCCGTCGCCGCCGCCCGCGTACGCCGATCCAGAGGCCGCCCTATGCCAGTCCGGAGCAGCCCAATGACGTCTGGTGTGCTGATTTCAAGGGCTGGTTTCGAACCGGTGACGGCACGCGGGTGGATCCGCTAACGATCACCGACGCTGTCCCTGAAGGGACGCCCCACAAACCGCGCCTGGAAAGCAGCCCCCCCTGCCCCTGGAGGCCGCCAAAGCGAAGAAACCGCTCACCCAACCCCAGTCCCGGAGCGCCACCGACGGGCTACCCAGGGCGCCTTCAACCGAGCCGGCCACCGCCCCTCAACGCATCCCCCCGAAACCCCGCTACCCCAGCACCTCCGCCAGCAAATACCCCTTCAGCTTCTGGAAATTATCCGCCCGCCCCCGATCCGCCGGATCCGGAGCCGCTGCCGGCAGCGCGCGAATCTGCTCCTTCAGCGGACTCGCCTTCCGCCCCAAAGCCGTAATCGCATTCAGAGCCTGCATCGCCACATAAGCCCCGTTCTTCTCGTAATCCGACAACCGGATCAACAGCGCCAGCGAAGCCTTCAAATCTTCCGCCGTCCCGTACTGCCCCAGAGCCTCCGCAGCCACAATCGCAGCCGCCGGAGCCGTTCCCTCTCGCAACGTCAGCAGCGCAGCCCTCGTGGCCTGCACCTCCTCCGCCCCGCGCATAAGGACCCCCAGGGCCCCCCAGTACCGCACCGCCGAATCCTCGTCCTTCATCAAGGCCAGCAACTGCCCCGTCACTCCCGTCTTCAGCGAAGACGCCAGTTCCGCCGCGGCCAGAACCTTCTCCGCCGGATACTGCTTCTCGTCATGGCCCATCTCGTAAGGAGCCCCATGGCCCGCCCGCCCATGAATCTCATCCTCAGGCAGCAACCCCACATCCCGCAGAGCCCGCTCATGCGCCCGATGCTCCGCCCGCAGCTTCTCCAGAACGGGCCGGTGCTCCGCCGACTCCGCCAGATTCTTCACCTCATCCGGATCCGTCTGCAGGTCGAACAACTCCTCAGCCGGCTTCTTCTCCCAGAACTTCCTCTGCGCGGCGTTCAGCTTGCCCTCTTTGTACAGCCGCTCCCACACCGGAGTCGTCGGCGTCTCCCACATGTACGCCAGGTGCTGCCCATAGATCTTGTGCGGCATGTAGTTCCGCACATACACATACCGGTCGTTCCGCACAGACCGCACGCAGTCATACCGCTCATCCATCCGGCCCCGGAACCCGAAGCTATAGGCCCGCGGAGCCTTCTCATGCCGCCCCATAAACGCCTGACCCTGGTGGAACGGCTGCGCCGGCAGACCCGCCAGGCTCAGCATCGTCGGAGCCAGGTCCACGAAGCTCACCAGCCTGTTGTTCTTCCCGCCAGCCACATAATCCTTCGGAGCCAAGGCCTTCCACTTCTCCGGAATCGAGGCGACAATCGACACGTTCAGCCCGGAGTTATAGGGCCACCGCTTGCTGCGCGGCATGCCCGACCCGTGATCCCCAAAGAAAAACACGATCGTGTCATCGGCCAGCCCGTCGCTCTGCAGGTCCGCCAGGATCTTGCCGGCCTGCCCGTCCATCGTCGTGATGTTGTCGTAGTACTGAGCCCAATCGTGCCGCACCTCGGGCGTGTCGGGATGATACGCCGGCACCCGGACTTTCGCCGGGTCGTGCACCAGCGTATGCGGCCGTTTCCGGATCTGGCTCTCGTGCGTTATCTCCAGATTGAACACCGAGAAGAACGGCTGCCCAGCCGCCCGGTTCCGCCAATGCCCCTTCTTGCTCGAATCATCCCAGGTGCCCGGAGGCTTTTCCAGGTTGTAGTCTTCTTTCGCATTGTTCGAGCAGTAGTAGCCCGCATCCCGCAGGTACCCCGGGAACATCTTCCAGCCCGCCGGCATCTTCGTCATCGACCGCATGTGCTCCGACCCCGTCGACGGCGGATACACGCCCGAAATGATCGTTGTGCGCGCCGGAGCACACACCGGAGCATTCGACCAGGCATTCATGTAGATCGATCCGCGAGCCGCCAGTTTGTCGAGGTTCGGCGTGACCGAATACGAGTCTCCGCACGCGTGCAGATGCGGGCCCATGTCTTCGCAGGTCACCCAGAGGATATTCGGTCGAGGCGAATCCGCCGCCCGAGCCGTCAGCAGGGAACCCGCGGTAGCGGCGAAAGCGCGTCGAGTCAGAGGCAGATGCGTCATGGCGATGCCTACAAACCTATCGCTTCGCGGCCATCGAGACAATCTCCTGTACCTCGGGCTAGTTCACCTGACGTAGTTCCAGCCAGAGACCGAAACAAACCTCCGGAGGGAGGAAGATGCTGGAGCCCTGCCTGCTCCGCCGCACTCGTGTCTTCCACCCGCCGCGTTCCAACGCAGTCCGCGCGGCCGCCACACTCCGCACCCGAACCGTAGCTCCGGCAATCCGTCGTCCCGGCACAACTTGCCGACGCCCCGGCAGCAGCACGATCTCACCCTCAGGCAGTTGCGCGACCTCCGCCATCGCACACTCCGGAGTACAAGCCATTCGCCTCTCAACCGGAATCCCCAGGCTGCGGAGAAGCCCGCGCTCCGGCGACAGATCGTCTGTGGCCAGCCAAACCCCAATCAGAGCCTCAGCCGTATTCGGGTGCAGGAAATGCTCGGGGCGGTCGGTCGGAGAGGCACTGCGGTGCGCAAAGAAGATGTGGTGCAGAGCGTCGCCCGCCGGGAACCCGATCATCCCTCCATCCCGTTCGCAGCGCTGCCCGCTCTTCGCCAACTCCGCCACAAGTCGGTCCTGGTCAGGAGCAAAGAACCCGAGATAAGCCGGCCCGTTCCCTCGGGAAAGAAAGGTCCGGTATTCCGCCGTGAGCGCATCCCTGGCATTCGGCGCCGTGATCAGTTCGAGCTCCGACCCATCCGGGAACTTCGCGTGGCGATTGAGGATCCCATTCTCATGAGCCCGCCCCTCTTTCAGCACAAAGCCCAGGGATCGGAACTGCGCGGCGGCTTGGCTGAGATCCCGCACCGCCAAAGGGATGTGATCGATGCCGGCGATCAGGGGTTTGGGAAGCTCCCCCGTGGTTCCCTGCGGAACCCCCGGGCTTCCTGGCGTCGCCAGCCACACACTCAGGAGGCAGAGGACGAGCTTGCGCACTCTCAAATTCTACGATCAGCCGGCTGGCGCAACGCCTGTCCAGGCAAGGCCGACTCGCTGTGGAACCTGGCGAGAACTCAGGCTGCCGGATCCCGCAGCAGATCCAGAAAGACCTGCGCGGCCCGCGGGAACGTCTTCCGCCGCCTGTGAATGATTCCCAGCGGCCGGTTCAGCGTGCAGTCCAGCGGCACTGTACTCAGCCGCCCTTCCGCAACCTCTTCCCGCAGCATCGGCGACGGCAGAATCGACACCGCATGACCCAGGCGCAGCGCCTCCTTCATGCTTTGGATATTGTCGAACCGCATCACCACGTGCACCCGCACCCCGCGCTCGCGCAGGAACCGGTCGATGTCTTTGCTGATCGGCAGATCCTCGTCGAAACCAATGAACTCCGTGTTCTCCAGATCGCTGGGATGAACTTTATTTACCTGCGCCAGCGGATGATCCGGAGCGCACGTCACCACCATCGGCTCCTCCCGCCACGGCAGCGCAATCACGTCGCGCGTCGCTTCGGGATAGCTCAACAGGCCCAGGTCCACACGCTCGTCCAGCACCGCCTGGTAGACCTTCTCCGGCCGCAGGTAGCTGACCTCCAGTTGCGCCGCCGGCAGGCGCCGGTAGAACTCCTCTTCCAGCCGGGACATGTCACTGATCCCAACCGAATAGATCGCCGCAACCCGCACTGTGCCGCCCGCTCCGCCCTTCAACTCCTCCAGGGTCACCAGGAAGTCCTGGTTGCGCCGCAAGACGTCCCTCGCAAAGTCGTAAAGCAGCCGGCCCGGAGGCAAAACCTCCAAAGGACGGCGCGAACGATCCAGCAGCATCGTGCCCAGACAGCGCTCCAATTCCTGCACCGTTTGACTCGCGGCTGATTGCGTCACACCATTCTGCAGCGCTCCGCGGCTGATGCTCCGCGTCTGCACAATGTCTTTAAAAAGCTGGAGTTGCGTCAGATCCACTCGCGTCATCCTATCATAAGTTGTCCTGATAACGCAATAGTCACATTTTAATTTTGACTGATACAGCGGTAGGGCTTATACTGGGTAAACTTCCCCGAAGAAGCAGGATCACGCCACCATGCAGCCCGAAGACTATCAACCCACCGGATTACCGGCGCCCGCCGGCCTCTATGACCCCAGGAACGAACACGACGCCTGCGGTATCGGCTTCGTAGTCAACATCAAAGGTGTTAAGTCCCACGATATCATCCTCAAAGGTATTCAGATCCTATTGAATCTGACGCACCGTGGCGCATGTGGCTGCGACCCGGATACCGGGGATGGCGCAGGGGTCATCATCCAGATCCCGCACGAGTTCTTCCTCAAGGAGTGCGCCGGCCTCGGCTTCACTCTGCCCGCGCCGGGGGAGTATGGCGCAGGCCTCGTCTTCCTGCCGGTTGAGCCGCAACAGCGCCTCCTGGTCGAAGGAATCATCGAACGCATCGTCCGCGAAGAAGGCCTCGAATTCCTCGGTTGGCGCGACACGCCCATCGATATTGAAGCCATCGGCCGCGTCGCGCGTGCCTCTCAGCCCTATATCGAGCAGATCTTTATTCGCCGCGCCCCCGGCATGGATCAGGACGACCTCGAACGCAAGCTCTACGTCGTTCGCAAACGCATCGAGAAGGAAATCGCCGAGTCAGAGGATGTTCGCGACAAGGGTTTCTTCAGCATCCCTTCGCTCTCGTCCCGCACCATCGTCTACAAGGGCCTCCTGCTGGCGCCGCAGATCTCCCGCTTTTACAGCGATCTCTCGGATCCCACCTGCATGAGCGCGCTCTGCATGGTGCACCAGCGCTTTTCCACCAATACGTTCCCCACCTGGCAGCTCGCTCACCCGTTCCGCTACATCTGCCACAACGGTGAAATCAACACCGTGCGCGGCAATGCCGCCTGGATGGCCGCCCGCCAGCCGATTCTCGAATCGCCGCTGTACGGGCCCGACATCAAGAAGCTGCTGCCCATCGTCCAGCCCGGCGGTTCGGACTCTGCCACCCTCGATAACGTCGTCGAACTGCTTACCCTGGCTGGCCGCTCCCTGCCGCACGTCATGGCCATGCTCATCCCGGAAGCCTGGGATGCCGACAAGACCATGAATCCCGACAAGCGCGCGTTCTACGAATACCACGCGTCGCTGATGGAGCCCTGGGACGGGCCCGCCGCCGTCGCCTTCACCGATGGCCGCGTCATCGGCGCCACCCTCGACCGCAATGGCCTCCGCCCGGCCCGTTACATGGTCACGAAGGACGGCCTGCTCATCATGTCCTCCGAAACCGGCGTCCTGCCGGTCAAGCCGGAAGACGTCGAGTACAAGGGCCGCCTCCAGCCCGGCAAGATGCTGTTCGTCGACACCACCCAGGGCCGTATCGTCCCCGACGAAGAGATCAAGCGCACTCTCTGGGAACGCCAGCCCTACGGCAAATGGATTGAGGACCAGCAGATCCGTCTGGACGGCCTGCCTGCCCCGGCCCGTGTCCACGAGTCCGATCACGATACTGTCCTCATGCGCCAGCGCGCCTTCGGCTACACCGAAGAGGACCTCAGCAAGATTCTCATCCCCATGGCCGAACAGGGCCAGGAGCCCGTCGGCTCCATGGGCACCGATACGCCGCTGGCCTGCCTCTCCGACAAGCCTCAACCCCTGTTCCACTACTTCAAGCAGCTCTTCGCCCAGGTCACGAACCCGCCCATCGACCCAATCCGCGAAGAGCTGGTCATGTCGCTTACGTCCTACATCGGCACGGAGCGCAACATCCTGGCTGAAACGCCGCAGCATGCGCACACCCTGCGGCTCGACCACCCCATCCTCACCAACTACGACCTCGAGAAGCTGCGCCGCGTCAGCTGGGGCGAATTCCTCGCCACCACGCTGCCCATGCTCTATCGTGTCGAAGGCGGCGGGAAGGAACTCGAACGCGCGCTCAGCGGCCTCTGCCGCCGCGCTTCGCTGGCGATCAAGAACGGCTACACCGTGCTGATCCTCTCTGACCGCGGGGTCGACGAGGAATTGGCGCCCATCCCGTCCCTGCTCGCGCTCAGCGCCGTCCACAACCACCTGGTCCGCGAAGGTACCCGCACCCAGGTCTGCCTCATCATCGAGTCCGGCGAGCCGCGCGAGACCATGCACTTCTCGCTGCTCATCGGCTACGGTGCTTCGGCCGTCAACCCCTATCTGGCCATCGAGACGCTCGAAAATCTCGACAAGCGCGGCTACCTGCCGCCTGGTGTCACCTTCGAGAAGGCTCTCAAGAACTACAAGAAGGCCATCAACAAGGGGCTGCTCAAGATCTTCTCCAAGATGGGCATCTCCACCTTGCAGAGCTATCGCGGCGCCCAGGTCTTCGAAGCCGTCGGCCTCAGCAAGGCGCTCGTCGACAAGTACTTCACCGGAACCTCTTCCCGCATCGAAGGCATCGGCCTCGACGTCATCTCCGAAGAGGCTCGCCGCAAGCATCAGTTCGCCTTCACGCCGCTCACCGATTCAGAGACGGAACTGGATGTCGGCGGCGCCTACCACGTGCGCACCCGCGGTGAGTACCACCTCATCAACTCACTCACGGTTTCCAAGCTTCAGCACGCCGTCAACAACAACAGCTACGCCAACTACCAGGAGTACGCTGACCACATCAACGGCCAGAACAAACAACTGGCCACCCTGCGCGGCTTGATGGAGTTCAAGTGGGCGGCTCAGCCGCTCCCCATCGATGCCGTTGAGCCGGCCAAGGAGATCGTCAAGCGTTTCGCCTCCGGGGCCATGAGCTATGGCTCCATCTCCCGCGAAGCCCATGAAACGCTCGCCATCGCGATGAACCGCATGGGCGGCAAGTCCAACACCGGCGAAGGCGGCGAGGATGAGGCTCGCTTCCAGCCAGATCCGAACGGCGACTGGCGCCGCTCCGCCATCAAGCAGGTGGCCTCCGGCCGCTTCGGCGTCACGGCCAACTACCTGGTCAATGCCGACGAACTCCAGATCAAGATCGCCCAGGGCGCCAAGCCCGGCGAGGGCGGCCAGTTGCCCGGCCACAAGGTGGACGAGGTCATTGCCCGCGTTCGCCACTCCACCCCCGGCGTCGGTCTCATCTCGCCGCCGCCGCACCACGACATCTACTCCATTGAGGATCTGGCGCAGCTCATCTACGACCTCAAGAACGTCAATCCGGAAGCCCGCATCTCGGTGAAGCTCGTCGCCGAAGTCGGGGTCGGCACCGTCGCAGCCGGCGTCTCCAAGGCGCATGCCGACGTCGTCCTCATCTCTGGAGACACGGGCGGCACCGGCGCCAGCCCGCTGACGTCCATCAAACACGCCGGCGCCCCCTGGGAGCTCGGCCTCGCCGAAACCCAGCAGGTGCTGGTCATGAACGACCTCCGCTCCCGCATCCGCGTGCAAACCGACGGCAAGCTCCAGACCGGCCGCGATGTCGCCATCGCCGCTCTTCTGGGCGCCGAGGAATTCGGCTTCTCCACCATGCCGCTCATTGCCATGGGCTGCATCATGATGCGCAAGTGCCACCTCAATACCTGCCCCGTGGGCATCGCCACACAGGACCCCAAACTGCGCGCGAAGTTCACCGGCACGCCCGAGGCTGTCATCAACTTCTTCTTCTTCGTCGCCGAAGAGATGCGCCAGATTATGGCCCGCCTCGGCTTCCGCACCGTCGACGAAATGGTCGGCCGCGTCGATCGCCTGGAAATGCGCCAGGCGCTCGATCACTGGAAGGCCAAGGGCATCGACCTGTCCTCGATCTTCTACAACCCGCCGGCCCCCAGCCGTGTCGCCCGCCGCTGCACCACCAAACAGGATCACGGCATCGAAGAGGCCCTCGACTACAAGCTCATTGAGCATGCCGTCGACGCCATCGACCACGGCACCCCCATCGAGTTCAAGCTGCCCGTCAAGAACGTCCACCGCACCGTCGGCGCCATGCTCTCCGGAGCCATCGCCAAGAAGTACGGCTCGGCCGGGCTTCCCGACGACACCATCAAGTTCAACTTCACCGGCTCGGCCGGCCAGAGCTTCGGCGCCTTCCTCGCCAACGGCGTGACCCTCACGCTCGAAGGCGACGCCAATGACTACGTCGGCAAGGGCCTGTCCGGCGGCCGCATCGTGGTCTACCCGCCGCGCAACTCTACCTTCATCCCTGAGGACAACATCCTCATCGGCAACGTGGTCCTTTACGGCGCCACCACCGGCGAGGCTTTCTTTAACGGCATGGCCGGCGAACGCTTCGCGGTCCGCAACTCCGGCGCCACCGCCGTCGTCGAAGGTGTCGGCGACCACGGGTGCGAGTACATGACCAAGGGCCTCGTCGTCGTGCTCGGCAAAACCGGCAAAAACTTCGCGGCAGGCATGTCAGGCGGCATCGCCTACGTTCTCGACGTGAATGGCGAGTTCCGCTCACGCCTCTGCAACACGGCCAGCGTCGATCTCGATCCCATGACCGAGTCGCACGACGTCGACATGGTGCGCCACCTGGTCGAGAAGCATGCCGAGCTCACCGGCTCTCCGCGGGCCCGGTGGATCCTTGAGAACTGGTATGCGATGCTGCCCAAGTTCGTCAAAGTGTTCCCGCATGAATACAAACGCGTGATGGGTGCGCCTCGAACCGAGGACATGCCGAAAGTCACGCTCCGGCGTCCCGTCGACGCCAACCCCTCGGAGGTGGCTCGTGCGTAAGACAGTGTGCCCCGATCGAATCTGTTGCCTGGAGGCCTCCCATGGGTAAAGTGACCGGATTTCTGGAATTCCAGCGCGAGACGATCGGCCGCCGGCCCGTCGCCGAACGCCTGAACGATTGGTTCGAGGTCTATCAGCCGCTCCCGGAAGATCAGGTGAAGCTGCAGGGCGCGCGGTGCATGGACTGCGGCGTGCCGTTCTGCCACACGGGTTGCCCGTTAACGAATCTGATTCCCGACTGGAACGATCTCGCCTACCGCGGCCGTTGGAAGGAAGCGATTCGCGCACTGCACGCCACGAACAACTTCCCCGAGTTCACCTCGCGCATCTGCCCCGCGCCCTGTGAGGCTGCCTGCGTCCTCGGCATCAATGAACCGCCGGTCTCCATCAAGACCATCGAGCGCGCCATCATCGACCATGCCTGGAACGAAGGCTGGATCAAGCCCGAAACTCCGACTGAACGCACGGGCAAACGCGTCGCGGTCGTCGGTTCCGGTCCGGCCGGACTGGCGGCCGCCCAGCAGTTGGCGCGCGCCGGCCACCTCGTCACGGTCTTTGAAAAGGCGGACCGCATCGGCGGCCTCCTCCGTTACGGAATCCCCGATTTCAAGATGGAGAAGCACCTCATCGACCGCCGCATGGAGCAGATGAAGGCGGAAGGCGTCACCTTCAGGACCAACGCTCACATCGGTGTGGACATCAGCGTCAAGGATCTGCGCAAAGACTTCCACGCTGTCCTCCTTGCCGGTGGAGCCGAAGCCCCGCGCGACCTCAAGGTGCCCGGCCGCCAGTTGAAGGGCGTCCACTTCGCCATGGAGTATCTGCCGCTCAACAACAAGCGGAACGCAGGCGATACCGTGCCCGAAGAGCAGTGGATCTCGGCCGAAGGCAAGAATGTCATCATCATCGGCGGCGGCGACACCGGCGCCGACTGCCTCGGCACCTCCCACCGCCACAAAGCCAAATCGATCCGCCAGTTTGAGATCATGCCGATGCCGCCCGCCGAACGCGCCGGCTCGACCCCCTGGCCGCTCTGGCCGCTCATGCTGCGCGAGGAATCCTCCCACGAAGAAGGCGGACAGCGTCATTGGGCCATCCTGACCACTGAGTTCCTCGGCGACGGGAACGGCAACGTCCGGGCGCTGAAGACCGTGAAGGTAGGACCTGCTCCGAAATTCGAGCCGATCCCCGGCTCCGAAGAAGAGTTCGCCGCCGATCTCGTGCTGCTCGCCATGGGCTTCGTCGGACCGGTCAAGAACGGCCTGATCGAGCAGTTGGGTGTCGAGTTGGACAACCGTGGCAACGTCAAGGCCGATGAGAGCTACATGACCTCCGTCCCGGGCGTCTTCACAGCGGGCGACATGCGCCGCGGCCAGTCGCTGGTCGTGTGGGCCATGGCCGAAGGCCGCAAGGCGGCCGAAGGCATCAGCGAATACCTCAAAGAGTAGCCGTCACACGAATTGACGCAGAAAAGCCCCTGGCCTCACGGCTCAGGGGCTTTTTGCTGAGAGGACCAGAATTGTTAGCGCGACATCGTCGCAAAGGCGATGCCGGCCCCGGCGCCGCCTCCTACAACTGCCACGATCAGGGCGACCTTCGCGCCATGACTCATGCCGGTTGCGGATCCGCTGCTCGTGCCGCTGCCACTGCTTCCGCCGGCGGGCTTCTTCTCCGGCTTGCCCTCGGCGCCGGACGTGGGCCGGGCGCCCCCGCTCTGGCCAGGCTCTTCCAGCCGGTTCAGGCTAGCCACTTCCAGGATCTGGCTGTCGCGATTCGGCGTTGGGGTCGCTTTGCCAGTGACTTCGATCGCATGGCCGATCTCGTCCTTCAGATTATTCCCACGCACCTCTACGTCCAGATTGGTGATCTTGTCCTTGAGCAGGAACTTGCCGCTCTCCTGCCGGAGAGTGCCCGTCATCGTCGAAGTGGAGTTGCCGCCGCTGCCGGGGATGAGTTCCAGCGCGGTGCCGGGCTTGACGCTGGCCAGCATCACGCCTTCCATCGAACGAACCTTTGCTGGCCCGTTCCCGGCGGTCACGTTGACCACTCCGCCCTTTAACGCGACCTGTGCCTGGGCGCCGGTAACCACCAGGCCGTTGGCCTGCAAACTATAGGACGGGGAAGCGACGAGGCTCGAACCCTTCTGCAGGACGATCCGGTCTGCGAAGACCTGCGCTTCGCTGTTGGCCGCCAGGGTGGCGCGGCTGCCGTTGCTCAACTGAATGCGGCTGGGGTCCGCACTCGTCCTGACACTCGATCCCTCCATCAGGTTGGCATTGCCGGTCACCGCGGAGCGGTCCACCTGCATCTGTCCATTCGACACAGCCATGCCGATGACATTGTTGCCAGCCTGCGCCGTCAGCAGGAAGGTCATTGATAGCACGGCGAAAAGGATGAACTTCTTGTTGTATCTCGTCACTTCACTCCAGCCCTTCGTTGCTAGATTCAACCGCGACCGGATCCCCCAAACCAGACTACTCAAAACACACTTGTCTTGCAAGGAGAAACTGTCGCATAAATATCTTCCGTCTCAACTAGTTAGGCGCACCTGAAGTGATAGAATCGCGGTGAGCTTTTGTGCCACTGGATTTCATGGTTGAGTCCACTTCAAGTCCTGTTTCTACTCTTCGGCAAGCCCTGGCTGCTGTCTTAGGAACAATTCTGATCAGTCCGTGCCTGCTTATCATCTGGTGGCGATTCTCCGCCGAAAGTCTCATGAATAAGGCGCGAACTTCCTCGGAAATGCGGGCTGCCGCCGCAGTCGATCCGCGCAACGATCTGTATCTGATCCGGCTCGCGCAGAAACTTGAGGAGGAGGGGCGGCCGTCTCTCGAAATCTGGCGACAGGCCATTGCCGCCAACCCGCGGCGCGACCTTTCGCTCACTCAGGCGGCCATTGCCGCCGAGCTGAACGGTGGGACGGACGATGCCGAAAAGCTGCTGCTGCAAGCCGAACAATACAACCATCTTTGGCTGCCACGGTGGTCGCTGGCCAACTTCTACGCCCGGCACGACCGGGCCGGCGAGACGTTCCGGTGGGCACGCGCGGCGATGCTGCGTTCGTATGGGGATCCTGGCGCGCTCTTTCTGCTTTGCCGGAATTCCGGGGCTTCGGACACGGAACTTTTGAAATCGGTTATTCCGGCGACGCCCCAGGCGCTGGCGGCGTTTGTGTATTTTCTTATCCGCCGGAATGAGCCGGATTCCCTGGAACTGGCGGCGTCGGCCTACCTGAAATCGGCTCAGGATTCCGGCACCCGTCAGGTCGGGAAGGTGGAGACGGTTTCCGCCGCGATTACCGCACTGATTGCGGCGGACCGGGTGGAGCCGGCGTGGCGGCTCTGGACGTCACTTGCGTCCCTGCATCTGCTGCCTTATTCGGCGGAGCCGCTGGTGAATCCAGGGCTGAAGCTGCCGCTGAGCCCGCCGGCGTTCGATTGGCGGATTCCGGCGGTGCCGGGCGTGGAGACGCTGCGGGGTGTGCCGGAGAACGGGATCAAGTTCACCTTCTCCGGGACACAGCCGGAGACGGCCGAACTGCTGGTGCAGGACATGTTCCTGCGCGGAGCGGGCAACTGGACTCTGACTTTTGAGTATGAGACTCGGGGCTTCACACAGGCGAGGAGCGGGGTTCAGTGGAAGCTGAGCGGCTCGGATACCGTTCAGGATCTGGCGCTTGCGGAGGAATGGAAGACCGCGAGCATCACGTGGGCGGTGCCTCCGGGCTTGCACAGGCTGTCGCTGGAGATCGTGCGGGTGAACGGGCAGCCGCGGGTGGAAGGTGAGTTGCGCCTGCGGGGATTGCGGTGGACTGCCGGGGGCGCGCAGTGATCACGAAGACTACCCGGATGGCGGGCTGGGCGCTGGCGGCGCTGCTGGCGTTTGGAATCCTGACGCTTTGGGTGCGCGAGCGTTGGGCGGTTGCGTTGTTCCAGGGTGGAGTGCTGCTGCTGACTCTGATCTGGCTGTGGATTAACGTCTGGCTGAAGAGTCCTCTGCGGTGGGATAAGGTTCTGATTCCGCTGGCCGTTCCTCCCATTGTTGGCGCCGTGCAACTGGCCGCCGGATGGACGGTGCTGCCGTGGTTTACGGTGGAGTCCACGCTGGAGTGGACGGTCGTCTTTTCCGCGGTGTTCCTGCTGGTACAGGCGCTGCCGGACGCCGGGTTTCAGAGGGCATTGCGGACGGCACTGCTGGGCTTCGCGACTCTGATTGCCGTGGTCGCTGTGCTCCAAGTGCTTACCAGCCAGGGGAAGGCGTTCTGGCTGTTCGAGACTGGTTACGACTCGGATGTCCTGGGGCCTTTTGTTTATCGGAACAAGTACGCACAGTTTGTCGAACTGGTGTTTCCGCTGGCGCTTTGGCGGGCCATGGTGGACCGGCGGCGGGCTCCGCTGTACCTGACGGCCGGGGCGGTGATGGCGGCAGGGGTGGTGGCGGGGGCGTCGCGTTCCGGAGCCTCGTTCCTGCTGGCGGAGATTGCCCTGGTGTTACTGGCGGGGTGGTTGCGGAAGGCCATCACGGGCCGGGGCGCGCTGCTGGTGGCCGGGCAGGCGGGGGTTCTGGTGGTGGCGTGGGGTTTCCTGGCCGGGTGGGACTTCTTCTGGCAACGGCTGACCGGGCTGGATCCGGCGCAGGACTTCCGCTGGCCCATCATGCGCTCCACGCTCGAGATGATCCGACAGAGACCCTGGACGGGGTTCGGGCTGGGGACGTGGCCGACGGTCTATCCTCAGTTCGCCACCTTTGACATTGGCGTGGTGGTGAACCAGGCGCATTGTGACTGGCTGCAATGGGCGGCCGAGGGGGGCGTTCTCTTTCCTGCCGCGGTGCTGGCTGCCTTTGGCTGCTTGTTGGGGCGGTTGATCCGTTCTGTCTGGGGGATTGGGTTCCTGGTGGTCGGGGTCCATGCGGTGCTGGACTACCCATTTCATCAGCTGCCCGCATTCCATACTTTATTGTGGTGTACGGCTCTACTGGCGGCCTCCGGAGTGCAGGGGCCGAAGGCTGAGCAACCCTGAGATTGGCTTTGTTCCTCCGCCAGGAGAGAATTGAGCGTTCCCGCCCTCGCCAGATTGGCTTTGTTCGCTCGCCAGGAGTGGAATGGCTCGCCCCACTTCCTCCATTGGCTTTGTTCCCTCCTCCTGGTGGGATTCCGATTCCTGGGCGTCCTGTCGATGGCTTTGTTGCCTCCGTGGCGCAGGAATTGATGCGCTGAGTGCCCCGCTGCCGGGTGAAGCCTGGGGTTGCCGCCGCGCCCCTGCGTGGGCCAAGTTACGGGGCGGTGGGGCTTCTTTGGTTTTAAGTTATTGAATTTAAAAGGCAATTTGGATGTGATCGAAAAGGGGAATCCATCCTGGTTAATTCCGCCAGTTTGTTCGCCTTTTCTTTTTTTGAGGTCCTGCGTACTTTCTTGACGATAAATGCGCGGCGCGCGCACTCTATAGGTATGAAGCGGATTCCGCTCGTTGCATGCCTGATTGCGATTCTATCGGCTGGCTCCGTTGTGAGCGCGCAGCAGCCGCGTCCCGGGTCGTCGCAGAGTCCGATGACCGATGCGGGGCTGGCGAACCTGCCCGGGCAGAAGATCGGGCCCAACGACCTTCTGGCGATTTCCGTATATGACGCTCCGGAGCTGACGCGCACGGTACGTGTCGGGGCTGAGGGCTACATCCGGCTTCCGATGGTATCCGACCGGATTCACGCGCAGGGCCTGATGCCCTCGGCTCTGGAGAATGCGATTGCGGAGATTCTGGTCAAGGAAGGGCTGCTGGTGAAGCCGGTCGTCATGGTCACGGTTGCGGAGTATGCGAGCCGTCCGGTTTCGGTGATTGGCGCGGTGAAGAAGCCGACGACGTTCCAGGCGGTGGGGCGGGTGACCTTGCTCGATGCGATTTCCCGGGCAGAGGGGCTTTCGGAGTTAGCCGGCCCTGAGATTCTGGTTTCGTCGCCCACTGGCGAACCCGGTGAAGAGAAGCAGCTCACGCAGCGATTTCTGGTGCGCGATCTGATCGACAATGCAAAACCGGAGATGAACCTGGTTTTGCACGGTGGTGAAGAGATTCGAGTGCCTGAGGCACGAAAGATCTTCGTGACGGGCAATGTGAAGAAGCCGGGCGCCTTCCCTGTGAAAGAAGACAACCAGATGACCGTGCTGAAGGCGCTGGCACTTTCCGAGGGGCTTTCGCCGTTTCCCCAGAAGTTCGCCTACGTGTACCGGAAGGCGGACAACGAGGGGGGGAAGGCGGAGATCCAAGTGGAGCTATCCAAAATCATGCAGCGCAAGGCGGTGGATTTCGCCTTGGAGCCGGAAGACACGCTGTATGTGCCGGAAGACGTAGGCCGGAAGCGATGGGTGGGCACGACCGAGAAAGTGGTCGCGTTCGGCATGGCGACGGCATCCGGCGTCCTGATCTGGAAGCGGTAGAGGGGCAGTTTGCAGTAAACGCAGGCCGGTCCGGCCGCTCTGGCTTGATCCCTGCGTGTATTCCAATACCACTCTATTGGGGATGACAGACCTTGATTGAAGACTCCGGCCCTCCGATCCACTGTCCGGCTTGCGGTGGGACTCAGGTGCGACTGGCGCACGTCCGAAAACTGCGGGACTGGTTCGGCGTATTTCTCTTTCAGCATCCTTACCGTTGCCATGAGTGCCGGCACCGGTTTTACGAAGGCGGACCGTCGATCGGCGGCAAGCGCAGTGCGCGGGGCGATGGTGGGTTTGCGTCCTGGCGGCGGAACCAGGGCGGGCGGAAGGGGCGATTGCTGGTGATTGCGTTCCTGGTGCTGGCGGCGGTTCTGGTGTTTTTTCAGTATTTGACGAGGCCTCAGGCGCCGTAGGGGTGGGGGGGCGTGGCCAGGGGACTCCCTGCGAAACCCGGGGTCCACCGCCCCATGTGTGTTGCTCAAAAGGAGCTTTGCTCCGCCTTGGCCGTCTGGAAGGAGATACGCCTTCCGTTGAACATGCGCAGTTGCCCAGCTCTGACTTTAGGGGACCGGGCCGCGTTGGACGGCTTCGGGCGCTGTGGCCGGAAGGTTGGCTGCGCGATGGTGGACTTGTCCCTCACGTCGTAGTTTGTTGCTTGTGCCAAGTGCTTGGCGGCCCGACTGGGCGGGCCATTGAGTGTGCCTGCAGACTACTTGTCGTGCGCGGCTATGAGATTGCGATCGCTGTATGCTCCGGCCGGCAGGCGAATTGTTTCCGCCTTGGGGAGGAAGCGAATGGCGGACTGTTGGGCGGTGCGCTGGGCTTCCGGGAGGTCTGCCACGGCGACGATTTTGTACTCTCCAGGTTCCAGTTCGTTCTCGAAGGCGTATTGGCCGGATTCGTCCGCCTGCTGGGCCAGTACCCGGCCATCCCGCGTTGCAATGAGGAAGACACTGGCCTCCGAGGCTGGTGCTCCTTTGTCATCCAGGGCCACGCGACCTTTGAGCCGTGGACCGTCCGCGGCGAGTTCAATGGTCACGGGTCCGCTGTCCAAACGCGCGCCAGACTGCCGGATGTCCACTCCGCCCTGCTCCATTCTGGTCACATAGTGACGAGCCGGCAGGTTCTCCAGGCGCAGGCCGTAGGTATCCGGGTAGACCTTGGCCAAATCGAAAGCGCCATCGGTGGCCACGAGGCCCTGCAGGGTGTCGGAGAAGAGAATGTCCCGATGGCGCAATTGCAGAACGAGGCGGATGCCTGGCGGCAAGGGCTGGCCCGCCTTTTCGCCGCGCACCGTCACGTTCCCTTGCAAGCTCTGAAACCCGAGAATCTGCACTTCTCCAGCGTTCTCATGCTGCCTGCCAACACTCACCGTGGTCTGGCCAAAGCCGACGCCGCGGTGGTTTCGTTTGACGAAGCTGGAAAGTTCGAGGCGGTAATCGCCCGAGGGCACGCCACAGATCTGCCAATCGATTCCGGGCGCCACCAGACCGGAGCCCACCAGCGGGCCTCGCGCGCCCAGCCAAGCAGTGAGGGTCAGCCAGAACTGGACTGGTTCGCCAGCGTCCGTGGCCGGGCCCGCCGGCCGCACAAACACGCAATGTCCCGGCGTCTTTTCCAACTCAATATCGACGCCGGAGTGTTCCTGGCCAGCCGCGACTTCCATCACCGCAGCCGTCTCCGGGCTGCGTCCATTGGGTGCGAAGGTGACGGGCGGATAGGCAGACGGCAGCGCAGCAGGCGGTTTCTCCGAGCGAATTTCAGGCTTCTGCTGTTTTACCAGCGTGGTGGTTGCGGCGACGATGTACGCGCCTGCGCGCAGATGGGCGATGCGGTACTCCCCGCGGTCGTCGCTGCGTCCGATGCCCTGTTGCACCAGTCGCCAAGAGTCACCCGTCCGTGGCTGGTCGTATGCCACCACCAATATGCCTGCTACTGGTTGGCCGTTCCGGTCCCGGACCTTGCCGGCAATCACGGCCCCTTTGGGTACGAGCAGGTCGAAGCCGTCGATCCGGGCGCCCGGTGCCAGCCGGACCGTTCTTGACCGGGCTGCGCTGGCGTCGTCGGGCTTCTGCATCCGGATGCGGTAAGTGCCGGGCGTCGAGCCGCTGATCTGGAAACGGCCTTGCGCGTCGGTCCGTACGTGACGAAGCTGCTCCGGTCCTGTGGTGATGATATAAACCCCTTTCAATGGCTCGGACTCGGTTCGGACCGTGCCGCTGAGGCGCCATGGGGCTGCGGGCGTTGCGGCCGCAGGAGGTTGCTGGTCCGACTGGGCAGCCACCGGCGCCATCGAGAGCAGGAATAGCAGTCCGCAGTTCCGCATGCCTCAGTTCCCTTCTTTCACCGTTAGTTCGACCGAATGAGATTGTCCCGGGTTGAGGTCGAATTGCTGGAGCGCCAGAGCTTGGGGCCTGGCAACCTGTGGGCCTTCCGGCGGTGGCGGTAAGGTCAAGATCCAGTAGCCGCCAGAGGGAAGGGTCTCGAAGCGAAAGGCGCCTTGCAGATCGGTGGCGGCTTGCCGTGCAAAGGGCCTGGCGCCATTGAACCACAAGGCGACCAGCGCACCGGCGACAGGTTGCTGGTTCCGTGTGACCGTGCCGGTGACCGCACCAGTGGATGCGCTGATCCGGGCCGTAAGCGTCATGTTGGACCTGACGTACACGGACGCCGATAACCTGTTTTCCTTTCCATAGGGAAAGCCCGCGAATGTGCACGCATTGTCGAGGTCCGGCGTGTCGAACCAATAGGGGCCCGGGGGCAGGTTTTCCCAGATGATCCGTGCGCCTGCCTGGCGGTCCGGGAAGCGCCACCAGTCGGGCCAGTTGATGATTGGGTGGGGCTGGAGCGGGATGGGGCCGGGACAGGCGGCTGCGCCGGCTGCGGAGGCCTCGACGCGGAAACCGGGTGTGAACGCAAGATCCTGGACCAGTTCTTCCCCATCCTGGAGTTTGACGGCCGCCCCAGCGAAGCGGGCCTCGGATCCTTCGGGCGGCGACTCGAAGCCGCTGCCTGTGTCCGGGCCGAAGGCCACCAGTTGATAGCTGCCCGGTGGGGTACCGACCAGGCGGAAGCGGCCGTCGGGTTCAGAGCGTGCAGTGGCTACCGGCCAGCGGAGACCGTCGTGCGGGAGTAGACCGATGACCGCACGGCGCCCTTGCCACGATTCGGGCAGGCCGCTGATGGTTCCGGAGACCGTGCCGGCCTTCCATTTCGGGAAGCGAATGTCGATGGAGGCGAACTCGGCTCCCGGGGTCAGGTCGACAGTGCGCGCGTTGTAGGGTCCGGTGCTGTCCGGGAAGTAGGCGATGCCGGAGGCCTGGTCCGTCGAGGCTTGGTCCGGCAGGAACACAGCAATGAGATAGGCGCCTGGCAGGAGGCGGTGCAGGCGGTAGGCGCCCTGGTCGTCCGTGACGGCGCCGGGTTCGGATCGCGGCCAGGCCGGGGATTCCTGCGCGCGCGCCATGGGAAGTGCCCAGACGCCGAGGCCGCTCATGGGGCGCCCGTCCTCGCGAAGGACGCGGCCCGAGATCGCGGCGACACGTCTGAGCACCACCAGGCGGGGAAAGGGTTGGGCCGAGGTGAATTCGAAACCACGGTCGAGTCCGGTGGGCTCCGTTGGGTCGAGGTAGCCGGCTTTCGTGGCGGCGATCCAATAACGGCCGGCGGATGCTTCCGCCAAAGTGGCCATGCCGCTGCTGTCGGCGGTGAGTTGCCACTCGGCGGGCGGGTTGAGGCGTTTGAGCGTCAGGGCGGTTTCCGGGACGGGGTGCCCCGTGTCCGGGTCCACGACCTTTATGGTCAAATCCGCGGAGAATGCCGGGCAGGAGAGGAAGGCCACGAGCGTGCAGCCCTGAAGTATTGCGTATGAATTGCGGGCCAAGCGATTTCTCCCCGGGCAAGCAGATACTTTGACTTTTCGATTATGCCCCACTCGTTGTTCGGGCAAAAGGGAAATGGTCCTTTATCGGAATTCACTCCTATTGCCGGAATAATCTGATTTGCGTGGTCAGGGAATCCGATGTGGGTTGGGGTGGCGGTGCTGCTGCGATGAGTGTTGGGCGTGGTTGTCTGTCCGGGCGGGTCTGGTGGAATGGGTTTAGGCTGGCGTTTTCGATTCGGGACTGGGTGATGGGTTGGCCCGGCGGGTACGCAAAGTTTGGCGGGTATAGAAGGCTATTGTCTGCAGTTTCCTGGTGGACTGAAGAGGCTGGGCTGAAGCCCAGCGCAGACTGAAGTCTGCCCCACAATGGACTGGATTTGCGGCGTGGCTTGGTGGGGTACGATTCGCTCGGCGGTTCTGTTTCGGGAGTGACTAGGGGTAGCGCGTCGCTGTCGCTCTGGGACTGGACAGGGGGTGACCGGCGGCTTCCGTTCCGGGGGTGACGAGGGGTAGCCCGGCACTTACGATTCGGGACTGGGTGATGGGCTTGGCCCGGCGGGTACGCAAAGTCTGATGGGCATTAGGAGGTTATCGTCGCAGTTTCCGGGTGGACTGAAGAGGCTGGGCTGAAGCCCAGCGCAGACTGAAGTCTGCCCCACAATGGACTGGATTTGCGGCGTGGCTTGGTGGGGTACGATTCGCTCGGCGGTTCTGTTTCGGGAGTGACTAGGGGTAGCCCGTCGCTGTCGCTCCGGGTGATGGGGTTGGCCCTGCGAGTACGCAAAGTTTGGCGGGTATAGAGGGCTATTGTCTGCAGTTTCGGGTGGACGGGAGAGGCTGGGCTGAAGCCCAGCGCAGACTGAAGTCCACCCCACAATGGGGCTGGACAGGGGGCACGGGCGGTGGGGGCGGGCTGTCAAGCTAGGGGCTTGCCGATTTCCCAGTGGTGGCCGTAGGGGTCTACTACGCGGCCCAGACGCCAGCCGTGCTGGTCGGTTACCGGCCAGATGATTGTGGCTCCGGCCGCTACGGCCTTGTCGAGGACGGCGTGCGGGTCCTCTACCACCAGCACGATTCGGACCGTGCCGCCGCCCAGGGTTTCCGGGCTGTAGTTGTAGTGCTCAGGCGATTCGTCCGTTACCCAGAAACCGGCGCCTTCGACGGAGAGCTCGGCTACGACGGCGCCCGAGTCCGCGTCGAGTCGAAAGCGTTCGGTGGCTCCGAAGGCCGCCTTGTAGAATTCAATGGCCTCGGCTCCACGGCGGACCGAGAGCATGGGGGCTATGGAGGTCTTCGTGATCTGTGTGGGCTCTGCTTGGGGGCTCATGGCCGGGTCTCCTGGGGCTTTCCGTTCTGATTCCTTATCCATTTGATGTCATTTTCGCGCCTGCCGCTGTTCGCTGGACGATCGCTGCGCGAACGAGGCCTGTGCTGGACTGCCGCGGTTGGCGGGGTGGAGGCTCCCTGACGAGGCATGGCGGGGCTCCCTTGGCGGATGGTTCCCTGGCACTGACTGAACTCGCTCCGGCCGACCAGCCCGGGTGCGGTCCTTGCTCTGACGTCGGGAGGGCTGAAGTCCGATTTGGCGGGCTGCCGGGGTCATGGGCCTGCTTCCTCTCTTCCCGGTCCAATTGGTGGTCCTGCTCCTGATGGTAAGGCCGTTCCAGTTGTTTGGGGCCGGGTCTTCTCAGTCGCGTTTCCAGAAAGTGAGGGAGAAGCGGCCTTCCGGGGGTGCAGTGAAGCTGGTTGGCCTGGGCGCGCCTACCGCCGCCATGTGGACTCTGAGCTGACTGCCGTCGCATTCATAGATACCCAACTGGGTTTTCCCCTTGATGGGGCCGGCGGTATGGCTGTAGTTGATGGATTTCGGGGTGGTGGCGGGGTCGGTGGTGAAGTCGAACTCCAACATGATCTGGGGGCCGGCGGTGATGGTGGTGTGGCCATCACGGGTGAGGCGTTTGACCAACTGCGCCATGGTGGGGTCCATCGGCTTGCCGTCGACGATGCCGGAGACCATGGTCCAGTGGCCGTCGAGAGCGGAGGAGGATGGGGTGGTCCGGGCGGCGGACCTGGCGGACGGAGGGGCTTTCGGCTGAGGGGTCGGGTTGGCGGAGTCGCGGGTGAGGGTTTCCAGGGCGAATCCGGTGGAGGGTGCCGTGGCGAAGGCGGAGGGGCGGGTTTTGCCCCGGGTGGCGAGGCAGAGACGCCAGGTGGCGCCGTTGAGTTCGTAGATGCCGAGGTTGGTGTTGCCTGTTTCCGGTCCGGCGTTGAAGTGCATGTCGAGGTGGGCGGGGGATTGGGTTGCGTCGAGCCGGAGGGTGCCTTCGTAGACGGGGCCCATGCCGGTGGTTTGGAAGCGATTGCCGGTGATGGTGATCCGGGCCTGGGCGTGGAGGCTTTCGGGCATGGTCTGCCCGTCGAGTTCGAGAGAGGTGACGAGCCAGACGCCCTGGAGGCGGTCGAGGTCCTGCGGCATGGATGGGTTTCCTTGGAGCGATGGGGTTGGACTACTATGCCTTGGTGCTCGGGGGATTGCAAGGTGGGGGCGGGGGTGGTGGGGTTGGTGGGGCCTGTGGTTGGGGCGGGCCCTCGGCAATGCCTTTGGCTTCGTCGGGGGAATGCTGGGGGCGGCTGATGTCGTTGGTGGCGGCGGTAAGTTGCTGGAATAGTTGGGGTTGAGGTGCGGATAATTGCTGGGTTGGGGCGGGCCCCCGGCAATGCCGGGGGGAATGCTGGGGGAGGTTGTTGTTGTAGTTGGGACGGGCCCACGGCAACGCCGGAATGCTGGGGGAGGTTGTCGTTGTGGTTGGGGCTGGGTGGTTGGAAGTTATTGGGACGATTGGGGTTGAGGTGCGGATGGTTGGTGGGTTGGGGCGGGCCCCCGACTTCGCCTCTGGCTTCGTCGGGGGGAATGCTGTGGGAGGCTGTCGTTGTGGTTTGGGCTGGTTGGTTTGAAGGTGTTGGGACGGTTGGGGTTTGGGTGCGGATGGTTGATGGGTTGGGGCGGGCCCCCGGCTTCGCCTCTGGCTTCGCCGGGGGTAATGCTGGGGGGCGGTTGTCGTTGTGATTGGGGCTGGGTGGTTGGAAGTTGGTGGGATGGTTGGGGTTGGACTGGGTTGCGTTATTGGGCGGTGGGCTTGGTGGGGAGAAGACGGCGGGTTAGGAGCACGGCTCCTACTCCCAGGAGGATTCCGGTGCAGTCCTCGAAGAGGTCGATCCACTCGCTGGCGCGGCCGGGGACCGCGCGCTGGGCGATTTCGATGAAGACTCCTACCGCCAACATCGTCAGGACCGTTGCCAGGAGTTGGTGCCGGCGGGCTACGATGCCGCCAATTACACTCCAGGCCGTGAAGGCTATGGCGTGGTCGGCTACGCCTCCGTGGCGGACCCGGTCCGCTACGTCACCTGGCAGGAGTGAGTAGGTGATGCCGATCAGGCCAATGATGACCCAGAGGGTCCAGAGAAGGCGGCGCTGTTTGGGAGTCATTCGGAAGGAGTCTGGCCCTTCCGCGTTTGTGCGGGACCGCTGTGAATCGACAACATTGGGGTACTTCCCAGTTTGCCGAATTCCGGGCCAAGATGGGGCGGCCCGCCCTTCTGCCGTGAAGCGGGCCGTCCGGTTGGGCCTGCTCAGTAAGCGCCGCGGCCCAGGACTACGACCCGGAAGGTGCGGATCAGGATGTGGAGATCGAGCCAGGGCGACCAGTTGCGGATGTAGTAGCTGTCGAGGATTTCCTGGACATCAATGTCGCCATCGCTGCGGGCGGAGACCTGCCAGAGGCCGGTGAGGCCGGGGGTGACGCTGGCGCGAAGGCCGCGGAATTCGGTGTGGAAGGCCTCGAGATGATAGGCGGGGAAGGGGCGCGGACCGACCAGGCTCATGTCACCGGTGATGACATGCCAGAGCTGCGGCAGTTCATCGAGGCTGAAGCGGCGGAGGGCCGCTCCGACGAACGGGATGATGCGCGGGTCCGATTTGAGTTTGAAGTAGCGGGCCCAGCTTGTCCGCTCCTCCGGATTTCTGGCGAGGTGCTCGCGGAGGAGCTGCTCGGCGTTGGGGTGCATGGTCCTGAGCTTGAGCATCTCGAAGAGGTGGCCGTTTTTGCCGGCGCGCGACTGACGGAAGAAGACGGGGCCGGGGCTGAGGAGCTTCAGGAGAAGGGCGCAGACCGCGAGGACGGGGACAGCGAGGAGGAGCAGCGGCCAGGCGATGGCGAGATCCATACACCGCTTCATGGTGTGGCTGGAGCGCATGAGGAGGTTCCGGTTGACCTCCAGACCGAGGATGCCGCCGAGGTCGCGCGGGGTGACCCAGAGACTCTGAATGCCCTGCAGGTTGGGCACGACGATGACGTGGGAGAAGGGCAGTTTCTGGATGAGGCGGGACTGGCGGCCTTCCTCCATGCCGGGGAGCGCGACGATGGCGGTTTCGATGGTGCCGCCGAAGCGGGCCGCTTCGTCGAGGGTGCCAACCACGGGGACTCCGAAGATGCGGGTCTCTTCGAGATCTCCATCGTCGTCGAGGATGGCCGCGGGCCGGAGGCCGAGGCCGGGGTTCTCGAGCAGATGCCGGATGATGTGGCGGCCGGTTTTGCCTCCGCCGAGAACGAGCACGGGGATGCCCATGATGCCGGCATTGGAGAGGAAGTGGCGGGCGATTTCGTCGAACAGGGCCGGCAGGATGAACGCGAAGAGGCCGGTGCAGAGGACGATGCCGCGGGACCACTGGTGGCCCTGGACGAGGTAGTCCCAGGCGAGGAGGAGGCTGAAGACGACGAAGGTGGCCTGAACGCGTTTGCGGAGGCGTTCAGCGGGATTCATGCCGTAGCCGGGATAGAGATCGAGGAGGAAGTAGACGAGGGGAATGACGAGCACACCGAGCGCGAGGCCCTTGTAGTGCTGGGGCTGGAATTCCTGAGGAAACCAGGGGAGGAGGAAGATGCGGAGGGAGTAGCCGAGGAAGAGGGAGAGTTCGAGGGCCACGAGGTCAGCGAGGAGGATGGCCCAGGTGGCGCGCAGGCGTCCGGAAGCACGGACCTGCGGGCGGGCGAAGGCGGGTTCCGCGTCGAGGAGCGGGCGGGCGCCGCGGAGGGGGCGATCCGGGGCCGCGGGCGGGCCACCGGGGAGTCCGGCCTGACTGGGGCGAGCGGTATGCACAATAGATGTGTGTCGGAGCGCGGCCGGGAATCTCAGTTGCTTTGTTGGCGCCTAGGCCAACCCAGCAATTGTAAGGCGAAAAGGGCGACGAAGCGCGGATTGTACTTCAGATAGCGTTTCCAGAGGCGGCGGGGTTCGGAGGCGAGGCGGAAGAGCCATTCGAGGCCGAGGCGCATCATCCAGCGGGGGGCCTGGGGTTTGGTGCCGGCGAGGAAGTCGAAGGCGGCGCCGACACCGACCATGACCGCGGGCAGGCGGCCGCAGTGCCGGGCCATCCAGAAGTCCTGCTTGGGGGTGCCGATGCCGACGAAGAGGAGGCGGGCTCCGGAGGAGTGGATCCGGTGGACGGTTTCGAGGTCCTCCTCGTCGGTGGGCGGGCGGAATGGCGGGGCAAAGGCGTAGGCGATGTTGAGTTGGGGGAAGCGGCGGCGGAGGTTGAAGAGGAGGAGATCGAGGACCTGGGGTGTGCCTCCGTAGAAGCCGACGGAGATGCTGTGTTGCTGGGCGGCGGCGAGGAGGTGGAGGGTGAGGTCGGGTCCGTAGACGCGGGCGGCGTGGCGGGCGCCGAGGAGGCGGAGGGCCCAGACGACGGGGACGCCATCGGGGACGACGAGGTCGGCGCCGGTGAGGGCCTGATGGTAGAGGGGGTCGTCATAGGCGAGCATGACGTTGTAGACGGGGGCGGTGGAGATGTAGCGGGACTCGGCGAGGCGGGCCCAGGCTATGGATTGGCGGGTCACCTCGGCATAGTTCGTCGACCATACGCGGAGGCCGAGAATCGAACTGGACCGTGTGTCCTGGTTTGCCGTTACCATCGCGAGCTTTCTGTTTTAGCGGGTGAAGGCGCTGTCTGCCTTGCGGGATGAGGTGGACCGGGCAGCGGCCAAGTCAGTGTTCCAGGCCTCGACGATGGTCTCTTCCTCCGGCCGGAGATAAGAACCGGACACCATCGCGGTGTAGCAGGCGCTGAGCCGCTCTGCCGGGTTGGCCTCCCGCAGTGAAAGTGCGGTGAGCGCCTCCATGATGCTGACGTTATGGAGGTAGCCGCTGATCTCGTCCTTGAAGTCGCGGATCAGGCTGTGTTCATTCCTGCGTTGGAACATGTTGGCGCCGTGAAACGCGATGTGGCCACCGCTGGCCTGGAGGCAGACCTGAGCAACCAGGGACCGCCAGATATCGGTCATGCGGAAGGTGGCTGTCGCGGGGAGATAGAGATAGTCGAATGCGTCGGGGAACCAGAGGGTGTTCTGGGAGTTAACGGGGCACCAAGTGCCGGGTCCCAAGATGACGCTATCGCCTTCGAAGACGATCTCTCCCTCGGTGGTCAAGCGGTAGACCGCATCGACGTCGGGGTTCTCATTGGCGAGGAACTGTTGGATGGGGCAGGCGTGGAGGGAAGCAGGAGAGAGGGGGCTGCGTTCCCGGAGGCTCTCGTTGACAAACTCGAGGGGGAAGCCGCGGGGCCAGATGCGTTGAGAGGAGAAGTGACGATAGGTATTTTCCCAGCCTTGTTTGCAGATTCCGCGGGCTGAGACGTCGAGTTCAATTGGACCTGGATACCAGTCGTAGGGGATATTGTCATCGTCCGTTTCGAGGATGACTTCGGCTCCTTCGGCGATGGCGAGCAAATAGCCGAGGTTCTTGCGGGCGTAGTGATTGAAGGGGGCGTGTTGCGCGAGGCTGAACGGTAAGGACGCCTGCTGGTCGATATCGAGAAACCGGGCCCCATCGCAGTGCCATTGGGAGGGTGTTTTGCGGTCGCCGACCACGAGGATATTCCAGTCGGGGCAGAGTTCGGCGATGCGGAGGATGGCCTCGGTCGGGTGGTTGATGGTGGTGATGATGATCCAGCGGTTATTGTTCATTTTCCGTGACGTGGTGATCCAGAATTGGAGGTTTGCTCACAGGAACGCCGTAGATTCGAGATTCGAGTCTGCCACTATTTGAGTGTTGGTGCGAGAGGCTGAGTCCGCCTTGCCTTGCCTGTGGCATTAGTGTCGAGTGCTTCCTGGTAGATGTCTAGCAGAATACGGTAGTTGGCCCGCGCCGTGTATTTGTCCTCGAATTCAGCGCGTGCGGCCGAGCCCATTCGAAGCGCCTCCTGAGGATGCTCCGCTAGCCATGCAGCCTTTGCTGCCAGATCAGCGGCATCTCCAGGTTTGAAGTGCAGCCCCGTCACTCCGTCCTTCACTATCTCTGCCATGCCACCGTGCCCGGAGACAATAACGGGTATTCCAGCCGAAAACGCCTCTGCAATCACCATTGGAAATCCTTCGTACCACAGAGATGGAACGACAAGGCAACAGGAGTTTCTCATGAGTTCCTGAATCTGTGCCTGGGACTGGATGCCCATTACTGAGATGTGTGGTTTGTCTCGGACATTCTGAGCGAGCATGGGCTCTTCGGGGCCGCCGCCCGCGATCTTGAGTGGAAAACTTGGCAAATGAGACCACGCTTCCACCAATGTGTTGATTCCCTTCCCCTGCACGATCATTCCTACAAACAGCGCGTGCTGGCCTAATGAGCGACGCGGTGTTAGATCGATCGGGGAAAAGTTTGGCTTTACGCTTATTTTCCCAGCAGGTATTCCGCCTTCGATGAGCATTTGCCTCATGAATTCCGTCAGTGCAATATAGCGTGTGACTTTTCGGCTCCAAGTCCCAAGTACTCGATGACTCTGAAGCATTCCCACAACAGCAAGAGTGGAAGCGACGCTGTCGTGATAGCACCGATGAAGTATAGCCGGTGCCATTGTCTTCGACGTAATGCATTGCTTGCATGGGGCTCCTCCTCTGGATAGTGTTGCGGCTGCGCAAATGAGCCGATAATTATGAAGAGTCTGCACGATTGGGATTCCCTCTCGTGAGGCTGCTGAGTAGATCGAAGGAGAAATCAGCGGGAAAGTGTTGTGAGAATGAATCAGGTCAATTTGTTCTGAGCGAATGAGGTCTCTGATATCTTTGATCGTATTGCCGTTCCAGAAGGTTTGCCGCAGGAGCGTATTCCGTGATAGTGACTTGATACTGCAGTTGTCCATTGTAAAGCGAACGAGCTTGTGGCCGTTGGCGATCAATAGGTTTCCTTCGTTCTTGAAAACTACGTCCTCCCCTCCGGGTTGTAGATAGAAGTTATGTGTTAGTAGTATATTCAGCATGACGAAGAAAGCTCATCTCGTCGCCGCCTTGATCCCGAGTGGAGTAATAAGCTTGCCTCTCTTATTAGGTGCGCCATATTAGTCTCTGATGGTATTATGATGCCGAGCAGGGGCCCTCTGGCCTGATTTCAATGTGGCTAGCTCAGGATCCTGCAGCTGTGGTCGAAAGTGGAGAGCCCAAAGCCGGTCGAAGAACAGAGGAGATGCGATTCTCGAGTGAAACGCGACGCGTCCATTCTTCACAAACATACCATCCAGCCCCAAATATAATCCAGTGAGGTATGGAATTCTGCGGACTCTCAAGAAAGACGTCAGAGTTGGCTTGGAGTAAACTTACGGTTAAGTAAATTGTGCAGATCTGACTCAAGAGATGTAGTCCTGGAGCCCTCGTTCTTGATCTTCGCCAGATTGCAATGAGAGACCATAGCAATGATCCGTTGCAGAATGCCCAAAGTACTGCTGAGCCCCAACCGCCTCGTCCGAGTGTGCTGAAGAACATGTTATGTGGATTTCGAAGGACAGTGGAGTTAGTGGCAACGTCGTAATCCGTAACGATACCATAATCCAGAGCTAGGTTTGTCCCCCACCCTCGGCCAATGAAGATATATGAATCGGATATTGAATCATTGAGGATACTTGCCCACCATCTGCGTCTCCACTCGCTATTTTGATAACCGTTGAAATCGATTTCACTGGCCGCGCTTGGTGAAACAAAGCTCAGAATATTGGCCGCATATTGCTGGGCGCTGATTTCGCGGTAGCCCATATTTATTTTTAGATCAAGTCCGAGGATCACTGTAAGGCAGCAGAGAATGAATGCAGCGGGGATCAGTGCCCTTGGCTTAGGGCGAAACACCAGAATAAGTACAAGTGCCAATGTCAGTAGTACTGTCCTGCTTCTGGCGCTGCCCACCAATGAAAGCCCGAGGGCCCAAATTCCATTGAAATTACTCAGAATGCCTCTGCTCCACAAAAGAAGGAGAATTGATAATGGCATAAAGGCGTCAGTGGCTTTGTAATAGAGGATCGGAATGCTTGTGCCTGGAATATTAGGTGTAGCGTCAAGGAAGTAGGTGTTCGAAATAAATGATACGGTGAGACTGGCTAGAACGAGACATCCTATCACGTTAAGAGTAAGGCGGCTTGGTACAAAACGCTGGGTCGGTTCCTTTGAGAGTGCCCGCATAGTGTTGTAAGCAGCATACGCAAAAAAACAGTAGTAAAATGGCGCAATGCTTCGCACGATCTCAATGCTGGACTGATCGAGTACAAACCAGGAGTAGATCGCTTGCGATATAATAATCAAGAAGAGTGCTATTGTAAATTTAGCTGAGAGATGCCTGGCTTTGTAACGGTGTGGATGGAGAAGGGCGAGAATGAAGAGTATAGCAAGAGATATCTCGCCGATGAGGATTGGGTAGTACCCGAGGTATCCGAAGGACTTTCCGGTAGACCAGTAGCCCAGAGCCAGCGCGCAAAGTATCGAAATACTGCCTTTCACGAAGACGGAGGCGGTCTCGGTGCCTGTGTGTTGTACTGCGATTATCTGCATTTTAGAAATGGGTGTGGACTGCCCCAGTTGTTGAAGCGTTTGAATCGAAGTTGTCGCCGCTCGCGAGTGTGTGGCTGGTTTTATGCCGCGCAAGGTTGAAGGTATTGCCACGGCGAAGGGGGGGGTATAGCCTACAATGTTTGCGCGGTTGAGCAGGCTCCACCCATTGAGATCATAATCGCAAAGTTTAGGTCATTCCTTTTGTGCCGGAGGTATTGCGTCTTCTGCGCTAAGTGCTTGAGTCATTACGGCACGAGTCGAGGGTAGGGGCCATCTGCCGCCGCTTCGATTGACAATAGGCAGCCAGTGGGATCCATGCTTCAGTGATGAGGACGGCATAGGCCATCCCTGCGGCCTGGAAGTGAAGGGAAAGGGCGGTTCCAATCGCCATGTGGATCAGGGCTGAAATGACGATGAGTCTGTTGAGGACCCCGTCCATGCTACATGCCAACATCCAATGGAATCCGAAGACCCATTTTAGGGTAATCAGGAGGGGAAGAGGCGCAATGATGTGCAGGATCCTCACGCTGCCGGCAAACTCAGGGCCCAGAATTAGGTGGACAATCGAGTCACCCGCGAAGTACGCTGTGGCAGAAAGAGCTGATGCGACCAGTCCGGAGGAGAGCAGAATTGTCCAGAGGAATTGACTGGCCGCAGCTCGCGACTCCACCATCTTTGCCGCCAGCAGAGGGTACATTGATCGATGCATGGGGTCCATCATGCCAACGAAGAATCCTCGACAGATTCGTTCGGCGCCGGCGAAATAGGCGACTTGGCGGGGATCTGCAAAAATGCCCAAAAGGAATGGATTCCCCGTGGTGTAGACCGTCTCCGCGGCACGAAAGAGAACAACTCTAGATGCAGTGCGAACCTGTCTAAAGGCTCCTGCAAGTCCGGGTTTTATGAATGGAACAACTCGGTACGCGAGGACCAGTTGGGCGGATGCGGCGGCCAGAAGGGCAGTTGCTTGAAGAAACAGGTATTTCCACGCGTCCCCCGGGCCATGGACGAGACTGAAAATGCCGATCGCTGCCAAGGACTTGCACAGAATCTCGACGAGGGACGCCATTCGAGGCTGTTCGAGGCCCAAGAAGAACCAGAGGAAGCTGAAGCCCTGGGAGCACCCCAAGAAGAGAGCACACCAATAGAGTGCGCCCATTGACTGGAAAAGGGACACGCTCCAGAAGAGAACCATGCCCACCACGATCGCGCCGCCTGTGAGAATGAGTTTGGCAAGGGTGACATGTCCCAACAACGCCCCACAATGTTCGGGGTGATTTTTGTTTTGGGCCACTTCTCTTGTAGCGGAGAACATGAAGCCGAATTCCACGACCAAAGTGAAGTATCCCGAGAATGACTGGAGGAATGCAGTTGAGCCCCATGTCTCTGCCCCGAGCGTCCTGGTTAGGTAGGGGACGGTGACGAGCGGGAGAGCGTAGGCCAAGCCCTGGACTACATACAGTGTGACTATGTTACCGGCTAGCCGTCTGTGGACGGACAGTATGTCAGCGAGACGAGCGAACAACAACGCTCTCCAGATTGCAGAGTGGACTCACCAAGAAACTGAAATGGCCGATTTGACTGCGGATCCGCAATCGAGGCTTGTGTTTGCAGAGTTTAGTATGCATTGAGGAATCGCACGAGGTCTTCTTGCGTTGCCACGGTGCCATCCAATGCTTTCAGGGTGAGTTCGTGAGCGGCAACCGTGTTGATGGGACGTTCGTAGATCCGTCCTGATGTAGAGCCTGCCATCTTAACGAGGAATGGGACCCTTGCGTCTTTGGCACCACCAGCTATGGTTTTGGTTCGTTGCGAATGGTCGGCCGTCAGGATCACGGTTGAGGACGTCCATACTCCGACCTGTTCCATCGATCGCCGGATCTCATCGAACTGCTGGTCGACCAGCGTCACGCTATCAAGATAACTACTCAGCGAAGGGCTCCTAACAGAAATGCGGCGCTTCGCCGCGTCCCAAACAAACGGCTGGTGAGTTGTGGGCAGATGGACCATGGCAAAGGAGAGCCGAGGATCAGAGGTCATGGAAACGGCGGCGGACTGGAGCCGCTTCAGTGTTTCGATATGCCGCGACGCCCGCGGTGTGGGCAGCCACCCGGTCAGCACTCCAGGCGATGCCAAGTCCCACAGCTGAGCTTTCATGGCTTCACTAGTAGAGTTGGTGTAGAGGGGATTCACCAGGTCATACGGATGCCATTCGCAAGCCGACAAGTTGGCACCATATATACGGCACAACGGGACGTACCAAGAGACAACTCCAGCATTCAGGTGGTTGCGGGCGAGCTTGGCGAAGAGGCTATGCTTGTCTTCGTTGGGCGGTCTTCCGGGCGGGGTCAGTGTTGTCTCAACTAGCGCTTCAGGCGGCTGTGATCTGTCATCACGGAGTATGCTCATGAAGCTAGATGTGGTGTTTGTCCCTGGTGGTTGAGCCTGCGTGGCGTGCAGGCTTCCATTCCGGAATCGATCGATGGCTGGCAATTGCAGGCCATTCCGGCGATCGGGAAAGGAAAGCCGATAGTCCCACTCGTCAAAGACGATCAGGACTACTCTCCTCTTCGCAGAGGTCGAGGCAGGAAGGAATCCGCGCGATGGTGGGTCTTTCCATTGATCCGCACTGGACGTTCCGGCACAGTGAAGGGCATCCCATGTATTCCAAATCGCGAACGGCGCCAATGCCACAAGCACATATCGAAGCAGCCTTCGAACTTGGTTGGCCGCTCGAATGACCGCAAACAAGCAGAAGACAAGGAGCGTGAATACGAGCGATAGGGTCACCAAGCCGCCCCACCGATCTATCGAATAGGAGAGAGAGAGGAATTTGACCTGGGCTGAGTACGCGATGCGAATGGAACTCAGGCTGAGGAGAAGGAAGAACCCGAGAATCGCATCGGAGAGCCACTTCGTCCAGCGTGCCGGGTTCCATTGCGGCCAGCACCGGATGACCATAAAGAAGATGGTCAGAATGGCCAAATTGAGGCAGAGGGCACTGTAATATGCGCCTAGAGGAGGAACCCGTGTATGGGAGAGGTAGGCGGTATTCGCGAAGGGCGGCGCTTCAGTCCATACCCGGAAGAGGCAAAGGCTTGCGATTGAGAAGCTCATTGCCGCGTTCATGGCATACCGAGTCGCGGCCCCGACCCTGCCATTTTGGGTGGTTGTCCGAATTGGATTCGACTCCACTAGCAATTTGTCGACCTTAGTTGATCCCGTTGCGGCTATTCAGGGAGTAGAGGATTCTGCCGGAATCAGGCAGCGTTAACCGGTCTCGGATTTTGAAAGCGGAAGCCCACTCGGATTCCCAAGCTGCGACAGAGTGGCCAGCGTGGAGTGCCTCTCTCCCACGGCAAAGCCGTACAAACTGTGGGTCGTTCGCCGCAACGAACTCTATGACCAGTTGGTCTTTGGTGATTCTACTGGCAAGCCGGACAATTTGCCCTAGCGGGATCCGGTGGGTCACAAGCAGGTGGTGAACTACTGCAAGCATGAGGACCGCGTCAAACTTGCCTTCGGCTCGCTGAAGGAAAGAGAGCGTTTCCGAATTGTCCCAGCCGGTGGCGGGAGTAGGAGCAGAGAGGTCGACGACCAAGGGCAAGATGTCGGCGCGTGTGCCGGCGGCCTTACGAAAGAGGCGATCGGCTACGGAGGTGTCTGAATCAATCGCCACTACGCGGTGGCCGAGCTGAGTCGCCAGTTCGGAGTAGCGCCCCAGATTGGCGCCAACATCAAGAACTCTTGACGCCGGAGGCAGACCGCTGAGGGCGTTCCGGACGAAGTGGTCTTTTGTCTCAAGGTCACCGCTGGAGTAGTGGCAGGCGTCTCCCTGGTAGTCTGTCCATCTCGTTGCCGTTGGCCGAACCTGCTGAAATCGATCGAGCTTCGCGCGAAGGCGAGTGATCGCCCTACCCAAGATGAACCGAGCCTTCTCTGGCGAGGTAGTGTGGTCTTGCCGGTAGAAACTCTGCTCCTGTACTCTCGCTGCTCGATTTAGGAGAGAGGGTAGAGTTGCCAATCCTAGGATTGGAGGGAGCCAGCGACGAACTGGGCCGGCCCAGGCCGTCATATGCTCCGGCTCCGGTCCCTCACGATTCAGGCCAATTGAGGTCGTCAGTGGAATCCCGCAGGTCGCTGCTGCTGCCAATGGATAGAGGAAGGTGCGCTGAAACTGCGTCAACGCGAGCCAGATGGGATTGCCAGGAGAACGTGGCTCTAGACTGAGCGCATCGACGAAGACAGGTTTGGCACCCTCGAAGAGAATATTGTAGGGTGTTGCATCCTTCAGACTCGCGCCGGAGCGCAATGCTGCTTCCATAATGTCCAGGGTCAAGTGCCCCGCAGCAGCGAGCATTTCTGGTGTCCATTCACTGGGGTAGGAGGGGAAGAAAACGGCTTCATGCTCCAGCACCAGCGCACAGCCTGAGAAGCCCTCGGACTTAGCTTCGTCATCGCTAAGCTGGCGGGATCGAACAAGGTTTCCTGATCGACGCAGTGGCTCTAGCTCAGCCGCACGCAGGAAGATACGGGCACATTCCACACCTTCGTGCGAGACAGCCCGAAAGATGCGTCCATTGCGCGCGACAAGCTGTCCGCCTGGGTCCCTGAATGTGACCTGACCCGGTTGCTCCATCCCGCTGGCGCTAAGACTCATCCGCTCTCTTCTTGCGTCTAATCTTCAGCCAGCCGAATGCTCTGCGGAGATAGAAGAGCGATCCAACAAATGCGGCTCCGACCATCTGCCAAAGCAACAGACCCGACCCGGGGTCCGTGTAACCGTAGGCCGGACTTACCAGGGCCAACGTGGCGGCGACGACGATAATGAGGATTCCTAGCATTTTATCGTTGAAATATCTTTTCGAATGGATCGGTGACTCCATTCACAATCCACCACTTTCGCACGCTGTCTAAATGACAATCGGGAGCGATTCTGCCTCCCTCATCGTAGCGTGGGACAGTGTGCACGTGGCTCGCTTGGAGATTAGGATCTCCATGCTAGCCACTCATCCTATTAGTGAGTCGGGCGGGACATTCCTCTCTCCGCGCGTGTTGGATTCCAGGAAATTCGACGTATTCCGGACAGCGTATGAATCTGCTCGCTCTTATTGAGAGTGTCCGGATCGTAACGCGACACCAACTCAGGAGCAGCCACGATCAGCTATTTGGCCATCGGCTCAATCGTGTCCTCGAAGACTTTCAGGGCACGGGCGACTACCTGGTCCATGTTGTAGTAGCGGTAGTCGGCCAGGCGGCCCACGAAGATGGTGCTGCCGGCCAGAGCCGCTACTTCGGACTGGTACTTCTCGTAGATGGCGGCACTCTCGGGGCGCGGTATCGGATAGTAGGGTACGTTCCGGCCGGGTTCGTGCGGTTGCGGATACTCCACCGCCAGCGTGGTGCCAGCGATTTGCTGGCCTGTCATGTGTTTGAACTCGGTGATCCGAGTGTAGGGCTCCGAGTTTGGGTAGTTGACAGTGCCGGTGGGTTGGAACTGAGCGGTTTCCTCATGGCGGAACTCCAGCCGGACACTGCGATAGGGCAGGTGTCCGTGCCGGTAGCCGAAGAACTCATCAATTGGTCCGGTGTAGACCATGCGACGCCATTCCAGGGAGGCTGGGAGTTCGCGGTAGTCCGTGGAGAGCTGCAGATGGATATTGGGGTGGCTCAGCATGCGACGGAAGAGTGCGGTGTAGCCATCACGGGGCATCGCCTGGAACCGGTCCTGGAAGTAACGATCGTCCTCTCCGATCTGGACCGGGACGCGTGCCGTGACGGAGGGATCGAGTTGTGAGGGGTCGAGGTCCCACTGCTTGCGGGTGTAGCCGGCGAAGACCCGATCGTGGATGTACTGGGCCAATTCGCGGATGGACTGATCCTGGTGCTGCAGCATCCGCAGAATGGGGACGCGGACCCCGCTCCCATACTCGGCGACCAGCCGGGCCTGCAGCTGTTCCGCCCGATCCTTGGGCCAGAGGCGGCGCAGTGATTCGAAGTTGAACGGGACGGGCACGAACTGCCCCTCGACGGAGGCGAGGACCCTGTGCTCGTAGGGATGCCACTCCGTGAACTGCGAGAGGTAGTCCCATACCTGTTCCGAGTTGGTGTGGAAGAGATGCGGGCCATATTGGTGGACCAGAACGCCGTGTTCGTCGAGGGTGTCGTAGGCATTGCCGGCGATGTGGTCGCGACGATCGACGAGGAGGACGGATTCGTTTCGAATCGAGGCGATACGCTCTGCGAGGACGGAGCCCGCGAAGCCAGCGCCGACGATGAGCCAGTCGGTGGTCATGCGGCTACGGCCTCCCAATTCGCGGTTCCGGCGAACGGATTGAGGCGGCGTCGATAGAGGCTCAAGAGTACGCCGAGGGTAACGGCGGCTTCGGCGGCCACTACGGAGGCGGCCATACCGAGGGCCCCGTAACGAGGGGCAAGGCAGGCGGCGGAGGCGACATTGAGGAGTCCGGCGGCGAGCAGGATGACGTTGAAGTCGCGTTCGAGGCCCAGAGGAAGCATCCACTGGATGCCGAGGACATTGCTCAACGCCACGAGGGGAGCGAGGAGCGCCAGCCAGCGGAGGAGGGGGACGGCGGCCTGATAGCGGGGGCCGAAGAGGATGGCGACGATCCAAGGCGCGGCGGCAGCAAGGATGACACCGATCATGAGGCCGAGGGCCAGCATCACGAGCGCGGAGGTGCGCGTGGTGCGGCGGGCAGCGGCGGGGTCGTGTTGCATGAGGTAAGAGATGCGGGGGAAGAAGGTCTGATTGAGCGGGGCGAAGGAGGCCAGGGCGGCGCGGATGAGGCGCTCGGCCGCACCGAAGATGCCGACGGCGGCGGGAGCGGCGAAGAGTCCGAGGATGAGGACGTTGGCGGTGGTGTAGAGGCTGACGGCGCTCCGGAAGAGGAACATGCTGAAGCCGGCGCGGAGAGCGGCCCAGCCGGCGGCGGCCGAGGGCCGGGGGAGGGTGGTTTCGCGGGCGACGAGCAGGAAGCCGGAGAGCGTGGAGAGGATCGCCATGACGGCCTGGAGGGCGACGGCGCGGCCTTCGTCGCCGGGGTGGTGGACGAGGAGGAAGAGTCCGGCGGCGGAGATGATTTTGGCGGTGATGTCGATGCCGGCCATGACCTTCATGCGGCCCATGCCCTGGAAGTACCAGAGGGGGCTGGCGGCGAGGGCGAGGCCCCAGGCGAGAGCCGTCCAGAGGAGGGGTCCGCGGCCCTGGAAGGGGGTGCCCCAGAGGAGGAGCGGCGGGATGGCGCAGAGGGCGGCGGCGGCGAGGAGGAGCTGGCCTCCGAGGACTCCGCCGATGTGGGCGGAGCGTTGGGCGGGGTCGTGGCGGGCGCGGGCGATTTCGCGGGTGGCGGAGAGCTGGAAGCCGTATTCGACGAGCATGGCGGTGTAGCGGGCGAAGGCTTCGGCGAAGACGAGGGCGCCCCAGGCGGCCGGGCCTAGTGTTCGGGTGAGGTACGGGAGGGTGAGGAGCGGGACGGCGAAGTTCATGGCCTGGACGCCGTAGAGGGTCAGGAGGTCGCCCAGGAGGTGGGGGGCCGGGGCGGACGGGCTGGAGGCGGCGGTGGGCACGGGGTGGGCTGGCTTGACGCGCTTGGGGATTTGGGTTGTTGGGGCTTTGTTCGGAGCTGCGGCGGTGGGGGACGTTCACACCCTGTCCACCTGGAGTCGATTTCTCTGATTGGAGTCGTCGTCGTTTTGGGACAGGGGATGAACGTCCCCGGTGTTGCGGCGTTTTGGGTCAGGGGATGAATGTCCCCGACGGGATGAATGTCCCCGGTGCTAGGTGGCGGATTCGGAGGCGGCTTGATACTTCTTGTAGTATTTGCCGTAGTAGCCGTAGTAGTAATAGTGATCCGAGTGGTGCTTTTTCACCTGATTTAAGACGAGGCCGATCACGTTGGCGCGCAGGTGCTGGAGCGTCGAGAGGGCGGCGGCTACGGCTTTGCGGCTGGTTTCCCCGGCGCGGGTGACGACGATGACGCCGTCGGCGGAGCTGGCCATTTGCAGGCTTTCCGCGAAGCCGAGCAGGGGCGGGGCGTCGAGGATGACCAGGTCGTAATCGCGGGCCATCTCTTCCATCATGGGTCCGAGTAGAGTGCCGATCATGTCGGCGGCGCGGCGGCTGGGCGGACCGGCGGAGATGATGTCGAGGTAGGGGTTGTTGGCCGGGTGGACGATGACATCGCGCCAGGTGGTTTCACCGTTCAGGACGTTGGACAGGCCGGTGTGGAGCTGGATGCCGAAGAGCTTGTGCTGGGAGGGGCGGCGCAGGTCGCAGTCGATGAGCAGGGTCTTCTTCTGCTGCTCGGCGTGGGCGTAGGCGAGGTGGCCGGCGGTGGTGGATTTGCCTTCGCTGGCGGTGGCGGAGGTGAAGAGCAGGGTGCGGAGCCGGCGGTCGAAGTCGGTGAGGAGGACGGAGCTGCGGATGGTGCGGATGGCCTCTTCGTAAGTGGAGAACTGGCGGTCGATGATTTTGCCGGGGGCTTTGACGAGGGCTCCGTCGGCCTGGAGGACTCCGGCGCCATCGACGGCGGCGGGCAGGACGAGCTCCTTGGTGTTCTTGACGGCGGGCAGGGTGCCGATGATGTGGGTCTTGAGGGTGCGGGTGACCTGTTCGGGGTCGCGGATGGTGTTGTCCATCGTATCGGTGAGGATGGCGACGCCGATGGCGAGCAGGGTGGAGAAGAGCAGGGCGAGCAGCAGGTTCAGGCTGAGCTTGGGGAAGACGGGTTTCCAGGCGGGCCGGGCGAGGTCGGCGATGCGGACCATGTTGTTCTGGAAGCCGGCGTTGATGCCGGCCTCGCGGATCTTGCGGACGAGCTCGTCGTAGAGGTTCTTGTCGGCGTCGGCCTCGCGTTTGGCGCGCTGGTATTCGAAGCTGCGGAGGTTGAGGGTGTCGTACTCGCTCTTGGTTTCGGCGACGCTCTTCTGGAGCATCTGCTCGCGAGCCCTGGCTTCGTTGTATTGGACTTCGACGCGTTTGATGGCGTTCTGGCGGGTGGCGTCGACCTGATCCTGGATCTCCCTCACCTGGGCCTGGGCTTTGCGGTATTCGGGGTGATTGGGCCCGAAGTGGGACTTGACCTCGGCGAAGCGTTCAGAGGATTCGTTGAGGCGCTCCATGAGGCGGCGGATGGCTTCGCCCTGGGTGGAGACCTGGGCGGATTCGAGGGAGCCGGCGCGGGTGGAGTTGTAGGCGGCTTCGATGGCGACGCGGTCGGACTGGGCCTTGGTGTATTCGGTGTTGAGCTGGAGCAGGCGGGCGGAGAGGATGTTGGTTTTCTCTTCGGGGTTGATGACGTTGAGTTCGCGCTCCATCTGGGCGAGGCGGCCGGAGGAGGATTCCATTTTGGCGCGGAGCTCCTCGATCTGGCGCTCCATGAATTTGGAGAGGGAGACGGAGCTGCGGATGCGGATGTTGTAGGTGTGCTCTATGTAGCTTTGGGCGATCTGGTTGGCGACGTCGGCGGCGAGCTGCGGGTCTGTGGAGCGGTAGCTGATCTGAAGGAGGTAGGTATTGGGCGGGCGGGTGACCTTGAGCTGTTTGAGGAGGATGGGGGCATCCTTGGCGCGGGCGGTATCGGACTCCTGTTTGATCTGTTTTTCGCGTTCGAGGAGGTTGTAGCGCTGGGCGACGGGGCGGACGACGGAGTCGCTTTGAATGAGGCGGATCTGGGAGGCGAGGAAGGATTCGGCGTCGAGGGTGGAGTAGGCCTGGCTTTGAGATTCCTGGCCGACGATGCCCTTGGCTTCCTGGCGGTCGACGTAGAGGGTGGAGGTGGATTCGTAGACGGGGGTGAGGCGGAGGCTGACGATGGCCGTCGCGATGAGCATGACGGCGACGAACGCCACGATCTTCCAGACGTGGCGGCGGAGGATCCAGAGGTAGTGCGAGAGGGGCAGGGAGACCTGATCCGCGTCGCTTTCGGACAGGATCACGGTGGCGGGCGCCAGCGGAGCCTGCTGGTAAGCCATGGCGGGCGTCATGCGGCGCACGGGCCCGGTGAGATCCAGCGCGTCGAATTTGTCTTCAGGCATAAGGAATTACCGCATCCCCTTCCAATTCCACCGCTACCGAGCGTTGCAGCAGGTGGAGGTGTACGACCAGATGATTCTCGTTCTTAATGCGGGCAAGAACGCCCTGGAGGCCGGCCAGCGGGCCGTCGCGGACCTCCACGCGCTGGCCTTCGCGGAGGAGGGCCATGCAGCGGAGGCGGCGGCGGGCGTCGAGCATGCGTTTGACGGCGTCGATTTCCTCGACGGGGATGGGCTCCGGGGTTCCGTGGAAGCCGACGAAGCCGATCACGCCGGGGGTGTCGACGATGCGGTAGGGGATATCGAGAGAAACGCGGCAGAATAAATAGCCGGGAAAGAGGGGAATATCCAATAATTTGACGCGATCGGACCAATTGCGCCGGGTGCGGGCGAGGGGGAGGAACTCCTCGAGTCCGGCGAGGCGCAAAGATTCGGCCGCGGCCTTCTCCGCATTGGGCCGGACGCGCAGGGCGTACCAGTTGGGCGGATTTTGGGATTCCCAGTTTTGAGACAAAGCTGCCGCTCAGCAAGCCCCAGTCTGGTGATTGTTCTTTCACCTACACGAAGGGCGGGCTGTCCTTGAAAAAAATATTCCTAATCCTATCGCAGGCGAGGTACTCTGTCCATGCTGTTGGCAGGACAGCCTCCTTCAATATTGTGATAGCCGCAAGGCTTATTCTCACTGAAATCACAGGGCTGTCCGATTGGGCAGCGGCAGCCGGTAAAGTGTAGTGGGTCTTACAGTTGGAGGAGGGCAAAGGGAGGTGGTCCCCATTTGGGCAGATGGACCGGTCCCGGGGCGGATTGGGGCAGGAGCTTCTCCTGCTTCTCTATGACAGGCCGCTGGATAGGAGTTAGACTGGTCTTTCGATCCATGCGACATCTAGCCGTGCCTTTGTTGACTCTGCTGGCCGCGGGACAAGTCGTGGCCGGGCAGGAACCGCCTGCCGTTGCTCCTTTGGGGGGTACTCCGGCCATGCAGATGGTCTTGCCGACGCTGGCGGGGGTGTGGGCGTATTCGAATCCGAACGCCCGGAAGAATGGCGATGTCTATCAATGGGTTGCGGCCCGGGCGGAGTTCACGCAGCAAGGCGATAAGGTGCAGGGGCAGTATGAGTGCACGTATGCGGTACCGCCGGGCGAGAAGCTGAATCCGAAGGTGAGTTTCAGCTTCGAGGGGCGGCTGGTGAGTGAAGTGGTGAGCTTCGACCTCAAGCCTCCGCTGAAAGGGACGTTCAAGATTCTGAAGACCTCGGCGGCGGAGTTGTCGGTGAGTTACTCGATCAAGAACGCGGCGAAACAGGGGATCAACTTCGGGGAGATTCCCGACAACGATCCGCAACCGCTGTCGCGGCAGGCCCAGTAAGCGGGTTTCCTGAGCAATGGTACAACGCGCCCTGGCCTGGTTGTTCCTGGCGATCTTCCTGCTGCTGACGGTGTTCGGGATAGTCCATAACGGACTGGCGGGCCAGAGTGTGTGGACGCCGGTGGGGCTGGCTCGATTTGGGGGCTTTGCCGCGGGTTATGCGCTGTTTACGGCGGTGATGCTGCGCGTGGCGCCCCGGTGGTATCTGCCCGCGCTGGGCGGGCTGATGCTGCTGTATACGATGCTGGCGGTGGGTCCGCTGGCTCCGGTGGCGGTGGCGTATTTCGGGGTATCGAGTTTCGCGGTAGGGGCGATCTGGTTCCGGCGGCACCGGGATTTCACGGGGCGGAGCCCGCAGATGGCGATCCTGCTGGGGCTGGCGACGTGGGTATTTCTGGTGCTGGTGACGGCGGGCCTGCCGATCCACTACCGGGTGCTGTACTGGATCCTGCCGGCCCTGCCTATTTACTACGCACTGCGGCATCAGCTGGTGCCGGCGCTGGAGTTCGAGTATCCGAAGACGGCCCATGATCTGGGTCCGCTCTCGCTGGCGCTGTTCCCGCTGATCTGTCACTGGCTGGTGACGCTGAAGCCGGAGGTGAGCGCGGACGGGCTGGCGATGCATATGGTGGTCCCGGCGCGGATGGCGTATGCGCATGCGTGGAGCTTCAATGTCCGGGAGTTTGTGTGGGCGGTCATGCCGATGGGCGGGGATTTCCTGTATTCCATCGGGTGGCAGCTGGCTGGGGAGTACGGGGCGCGGCTGCTGAACCTGGGGCTGCTGGCGCTGATTGTGTGGATCCTGATGGAGCGGCTGCATGCGCGGGTTCCGGGCTGGATTGCGAGCCTGCTGGTGGCGGCGTTCCTTTCCACGCCGTTGACGCAGCATGTGACGGGGTCTTTGTTCGTGGAGAACCTGGAGGCGGTGCTGTTGCTGGGGGCGGCGCTGTTGCTGCGGGTATATGCGAAAGAGCGGCGGGGGGTGTACTTCTACGCCACCTGTTTCCTGGCCGGGATCTCGATGTCGACGAAGCTGGGGGCGCTGGCTTTTGCGATTCCCTTGCTGGGCGCGGCGGTGATCCTGGTGAAGTTCCGCCATCTTGTGCTGGGGTTACCGATTGCCGCGCTGGTGGGGGGCTACACCTACCTCTCGGCCTGGCTGCGGACCTCGAATCCGGTGTTCCCCTTCTTCAACGCGGTTTTCCATTCGCCGCTTTACGATGCGCAGAAGAACTTTTCGGACGCGCGCTTTGTGACGCCACCGTCGTGGCGGATGTGGTACGACCTGACTTTCCACTCGTCCAGGTATATCGAAGGGTTGGATGGGAGTTTCGGGTTCTTCTTCTTCCTGCTGGTGCCGGTGGCGCTGCTCGGGGTCCGGCGGCGGTGGCCGAAGACGGGGTTTGTGCTGCTTTGGGTGGGCCTGGCCGGGCTGGAGCTGACGTTTGCGGGGCAGTCGAACCTGCGGTATGCGTATCCGGCGCTGCCGATACTGACGCTGCTGGTGGGGATTGCGATTTCGTCGTTCCGTGCGCATACGGCGGAGCTGGGGCGGGCGCTGGGGTGGGCTACCGGGCTCACCGTCCTGATGAATCTGATGTTTCTGCCGGCGGCGGGTTGGTATCACCGGGAGTTTGCGCTGAACCAGGTGTTCAACCGGAAACAGGTGGACGAGTACCTGGCGGTGTCGGCGCCGGAGCGGAAGCTGGTGGACTGGCTGAATGCGAACGATCCGGACTCGCGGGTGGCCTGGATGGAGAATAACGCGGTGGCGAATTTCCACGGGACGGCGTTCACGAATTCGTGGCACAGCATGGCGTTCTTCACGCGGCTGAAGGAGTCCACTTCGCCGGAGGGGCATTCGTGGGTGGCCCAGGACCTGAAGTTGAAGTATTTCGTCGCGCCCTCGGCACTGAGTACGCGGCCGGCGACGAATGTGTACTCCCGGGATTTCCTGGAGGAGTTCACCAAGCCGGTGATGTCCTTTGGGGACGTGGAGTTACGGCAGTGGTCGCCGCCGGCGCCAGGCATGCATGGGGCGCCGCCGGCACATGCTCCGGCGGGTACTTACGACGATGTGACGCGGTACAGCCATTATTCCGGCCGATGGACGAGGGATGTGCAGTTTGGGCAGGCGTACCAGGGGACGCTGGTGTACACGAATGACACGCGGTCGCGATTGCTGATCCGGTTCCGGGGGCGGTCGATTCAGCTGAAGTATACGGCGGCGGCAAACCGTTGTTCCGGGCTGATTTCGATTGACGAGGGGGAGGAGAAGCCCCTCAATGAGTACTCCCTGGAGACGAAGTGGCAGTCGTTGTCGCCGGAGTACAGCGCGGCGAACGAGGGGGATCACCTGATGCAGATGCGATTTCCGCTGGGTGTGAGCAAGTCGCCGATTGCCAGCTGTTACCTGGACCTGGATGGATTCGTGGTCCGGTGAGGGCAGGGCCAGATTCTGACCTGACGGGCTGGGGACGCTACGATAGATAAATGGACAACGTGGCTTCGCCGACGCAGGCGGTGATGGAACTGGAGCGCGCGTATCTCTTGCAGAATTACGGGCGCTATCCGCTGGTGCTGAAGAGAGGTAGGGGCTGCTGGCTGACCGATGTGGAAGGCAAGCGCTACCTGGACCTGATCTCCGGCATTGGTGTGAATTCGTTAGGTTATGCCCACCCGCGCATTCTGCGAGTGATGAAAGAACAGGCAGGACAGCTGATTCACAGCTCGAACCTGTACTACCACGAATACCAGGGCCCACTCGCAAAGAAGTTGTGTGAGACCAGCGGGTTACAGAGAGCGTTCTTTTGTAATTCGGGGACAGAATCGATTGAAGGTGCCATCAAAATGGCCCATTCGCACGGGCGGCGGATCGACCCGGAGAAGACCGGGCTTGTGGCGCTGGAGAACAGTTTTCACGGCCGGACGATTGGTGCCCTGTCGATCACCGGCCAGCCGAAGTACCGGAAGGACTTCGAGCCGCTGATGCCGGGCGTGACATTCGTCAACATGAACGATCCGGCAGCGCTGGAAGCGGCGGTGACGGACAAGACGGCGGCTGTCTTCCTGGAGACGATTCAGGGGGAGGGCGGCATCTACCCGATTCCGGCGGAGGTGCTGCGCAGGGCGCGGGCGCTGACCGAGCGGCACAACGCGCTGCTGGTTTTCGACGAGATCCAGTGTGGGATTGGCCGGCCGGGCACTCATTTCGCCTATCAACTGCACGAGCCGGCGATCCTGCCGGATATCGTAACCATGGCCAAACCGATCGCCTGCGGGCTGCCGCTGGGCGCCATCCTGTGCAATGAAAAGGCGGCTGCGTCGATTGCGCCGGGCATGCACGGGACGACGTTCGGCGGGGGCGCCCTGGCGTGCCGGGTGGCGCTGGAATTCTACGATGTGCTGGAAGAACTGATGCCGCAGATGCGGCGGGTTGGGGCGTACTTCCTGGATGGTTTGCGTGTGCTGCAACAGAAGCACTCGATTATCAGGGAGGTTCGTGGGTTCGGGCTGATGATCGGCGTGGAGATCGACTTCCAGTGCCGGCATTTTGTGAAGCAAGGTATGGAGTTAGGGTTGCTGTTCAATGTCACCCACGACAACGTGGTGAGAATGCTGCCGCCCTACGTCATCACCGAGAAGGAAGTGGACCGCGCGCTGAAGGGATTGTCGCGGATTTTCAAGAACGGCAAGCCGCAGGAGTAAGCGGCGGGTCATGCAGCATCAGCCGGCCCGGCGGACCGCCAGCATCGTGAGGTCGTCCGCCAGGGCCCGGCCGCCCGTCCAGGACTGGACCGCGGCGCGAACTGCCGCGATGAGAGATTCGGCCGAGGCAGATGGATTGGCGGCGAGGACCGACTTCAGCTGGTTCTCTCCAAACTCTTCGCCCTCGTCATTCTCGGCTTCGGTGAGGCCGTCGCTGTAAAGGAAGAGCAGATCGCCGGACCGGAGCTGTGCCTTGTGTTCGGAGTAGGGGAAGGACGGCAGGATGGCGAGGACGGGTCCGCCGTCGTCCAGCAGTTCCACCTGGCCACCGCTGCGCATCAGGACCGTGGGATTGTGACCGGCGTTGGTGTAGCTGAGCTCGCCGGTGGCGGGATCGAGAATGGCGAGGAAGAACGTGATGAAGCGGTTGCGCGGACAGTAGGACGAGAGTCCGCGGTTGAGGCTGCGCATGAGGCTGGCGGTAGAGACGGCGGTTTCGACGAGCGACGTCACGCGGGCCTGAAGGCTGGCCATGAGCAGGGCGGCCGGCATTCCTTTTCCCGCGACATCTCCAATGGCCAGGGCCAGCCGGTTATCCGGAGTGAGCAAGTAGTCGAAGTAGTCGCCGCCGACGGTGCGGCAGGCGGCGTTGAAGCCGGCTAGATCGATGCCGGAGATGTTGGGTGGGGCGGCCGGCAGAAGCCCCTGTTGGATATGCGCCGCCTGTTCGAGTTCTGCCTCGCGCAGACGGTCCTGGCGTTCGATGTCGACCAGGCGCTCGTGCTCAATCCGAATGGCGGCCACGTTCGAGATGACGGTGAGCAGGTCCAGGTCGCCGGGCGAGAAGGAGTGGACGAATTCGCTGGCGTCCACATAGATGAGGCCGAAGACGCGGTCCTCGGTCTGCAGCGGCACGGCCATGAAGGACCGGACGCTCTGCGTCACAATGCTGCGGCGATCCCGAAGCGACTCTTCGAGGCTGGTGTCGCGGACGAGGAGTGAGGCGCGCTGGTTGAGAACCCGGTCGCGGATGGCGCTGCTGATGCGGAAGCCTTCGCCGCGGGAGGCGCGGGCGACGAGGTTCGTGTTGTCGAGAGTGAGGACGATACCCCGTTCGGCGCCGGAGGCCTCGATGGCGAGATCGAGGATAAGAGGAAAGAGTTCCGCCAGCGGACGGCGCGCGGCGAGTTCCCGTCCGGCATGCAGCAGGATGGAGATCGTACGGTCCGAGCGGGCTGCCCCGGCGACGTGAGCGGAGAGAACGCTGGCGAGATTGGTGGAGGCGGTAAGGCGGAAGGGTGCGGTGTCTTCGTCGAAGATCGCGGGCGAGGGGGCGGGCGGTGGGCCGGCGGCTCGAAACTGCATGCGCACGCGGCCGGCGGTGATGACATCCCCAGGGGCCAGCATGCGGCGGTTGGGAATGCGTGTGCCATTGACGAAGGTTCCGTTCTTGCTGCCGAGGTCGGTGACGAACCAGTTCTCGAGCGAGGATTCGAACAGCAGATGGTGCCGCGAAAGGGAATCGTCCTCGGGGAACGGCAGGTTGTTGTCCCCGGATCGCCCCAATGAAAGATGGCCGTGGTCGAGTGTCAAGTTGCGAACACTACCGTCGGGCGCTGTGATTGCCAGTTCGGGCATTGAGCTAGATTATCGCGCAAGGTGAAGGCCGATTGAACGGGGCTGTAAACCGCCGAACCGGGCATGAGCGCGCCGCTCACGGGTGTATGGCTACTCCTTGGGCAGTTGGTTCTGGAAGGCCTTGATGACCGCGCTGTTGTCCATCGCTCCGAAGCCGGCGCGTTCCGCCGCCTCCAGCAGTTCCGCATGGACCCGCGACAGCGGAAGGCGCGCGCCCTGGCGTTCTCCCGATGCTAGGATGAGCCGGACGTCTTTGAGATGCTGCGAGAGGCGCGCTTCGGGCTCGAACTCTTCCTTGAGCATGCGAGGGCCCTTGGTCTCCATCGCCCGGGAGTAAGCTGGGCCGGCCTTGAGAATTTCGAGGGCCAGGTACGGATCGATGCCGGAAGCGCGGGCGAACTCCAGACCTTCCGCGAGGACGGCGCGATTCAAGCCGAGAACGAGGTTCATGACGAGCTTGATGCGGGCTCCGCTCCCCGCCGGGCCGACATGGAACGCCTGTTTGCAGAACTGCTCAAACAGATCCTGGCAGCGGGCGTAAGCGGTGTCGGAACCGCCGCAAAGAAAGATGGCTTCGCGTGTTTTCACCTGGCGGCTGGAGCCGCCGACGGTGGAATCGACGTAATCCACGCCCAGCGGGCTCAGCATGGAAGCAAAGCCCACCGCATCCTCGGGATCGCCCGTCGTGGTGTCGATGAGGATCGCACCCGGCCTCAGTTTCGGCCGGATCTCGTCCAGTACCGCGCTCACGATCGCCGAGGTAGGCAGGCTGAGGATGATGCGCTCACACTCCGCGGCGACAACCGCGGCGCAACAAGCGGGTGTTCCTCCCAACTGACGCAAGGTCTCCAGTTGCTCCGGGCGCACGTCATAGCCGGTCACAGGGTAGCCGGAGGCAAGAAGTCGCTCCGCGACCGCGGTGCCGACCAGCCCGATTCCAATAATGCCCACTCGATCCATCAAGCCCCCCGGCGCGCTGGCGTGAACCCGGTCGACCCCGAGATTCGTGAAACCTTCGTCAACTGCTTGGCCGCGCTGACGACAGCCGGAGCCGTGTGCTCGACGAACTCCTGCAGCGAGCAGGCCATCCAGGGCGCGGCGGCGCTGATGGCGGCCCAGGGCCGGTCGTCCGGATCGAAGATGGGCGCGGCGATGACGCGCACCCCGATTACTGTGTCCTGATCAGAGACGGCATAGCCGAGTTCGCGCACTTTCTGGAGCCTCGATTCGATCTCCGGGATGGTCACCGGCGTGTTGGGCGTCATCTTTGTCCGCGGTTTGGCGTTCAGAATCTGGAGCCGTTCTTCCAAGGGCAAATAAGCGAGGATCGCATGGCCGATGGCCGTGCAGAAAGCGGGCACCCTGGCTCCGACTCGCTGGGAGATGCCGAGACGGCCGAGTGGCATCTGCAGCCGTTCCACATAGACGAGTTCCGGGCCATCCAGGACCGCGATGCTGGCAGCTTCGTTGATGGGTCCCATGAGGGAGCGCAGGATTGGCCGGGCGATGGTATTGAGATCCATCTGCCCAAAGGCGTTGAAGCCCAGATCCAGCACCTTGAGCCCGAGACGGTAGCGTTTGCCCTCCGCAGGAAGCAGGTAGCCGAGCATGACGAGCGTCTTGGCCAGACGGTAGGTCGTCCCCGGGTCGAGTTCGGCGCGAGCGGCGATCTGTGAGAGCGTCAGCTCAGGTTCACGGGCATCGAAGACCTCCAGGACCCGGAAGCCTTTGGCCAGCGACATCACCATGCTCTTGGAAGAATCGGTATCCGAAACTTTCATCGAAAACATCATGCTATCTCAACCGGCAAACTTTGTACACCTGTATTGACGTGGTTTTCAGAGCATGATAACGTCAACTTCAACACAAATCCGAATATAGTTTCGCATTCCGAAAGGAGTCCAAATGAAGAGGCGATATTTTCTGCCGACGGTAGCGGCGGGACTCAGCGCTGTCCGGATGGCGCCCGCGGCCAGCGACCGTGTCAACGTGGCGGTGATCGGAGTGCGCGGCCGTGGGCGGGCGCTGACGGGTGGATTCGCAAAACTGGCCGATGCCAATGTCGAGTACCTGGTGGATGTGGATGACCGGGTTGTGCCCGCCGCGGCGGCACTGCTGGAGAAGGCGGGCCGCAAGCCGCCGAAGGTGGTGCGCGATATGCGCCGGGTCTTTGACGACAAGTCGATCGACGCGGTGGTGATCGCCACGCCGGATCACTGGCACGCGCCGGCGGCCATCATGGCGTGCGATGCGGGCAAGGACGTGTATCTGGAGAAGCCCTGCTCTCACAACATCCGGGAAGGCCGGCTGATTGTGGAGGCGGCGCGGCGCAACAAGCGGATTGTGCAGCATGGGACACAGTCGCGCAGCCGGGAGAGTACCCGGGCCGCGATTGACTACATCCATGCCGGCAACATCGGAAAAGTTGTAATGGCCAAGGCCTGGGACGTCCAGAGGCGGGCAGACATCGGGCACAAGGCCGATAGCCCGGTGCCGGCCGATGTCGATTACGACACCTGGGTGGGGCCCGCTCCATTCATGGCCTTCAACGAAAACCGCTTCCACTACAACTGGCACTGGCACTGGAACTTCGGCACGGGCGACGCGGGCAACGACGGAGCGCACCAGATCGACATGGCGCGCTGGGCACTGGGCGTAGAGCTTCCCACGGAAGCGGCCGGCACCGGAGCGAAGTTGTACTTCGAGGACGATCAGCAGACGCCGGACACGATCAACGCCACCTTCCGGTATCCGGGCAAGATGCTGATGTTCGAACTGCGGATCTGGAATCCTTACGGCCTGGAGGGTGTGGAGAACGGCGTCGCGGTGTATGGCGGCAACGGCATGGTACAGATCGGCAAATGGGACAGGTTGTGGGGCTACAAGGTCTATGACGAGAAGGGCAAGCTGGTGAAGCACGAGCAGCGCCCAGGCGAGGACGAGGCGCATGTCCGCAACTTCCTGGATTGCGTGAAGTCGAGGAAGGCGCCGAACGCAGAGATTGAGATCGGATTCCGCTCGGTGGTGCACTGCCACCTGGCGAACATCGTGGCGCGGACAGGACGCACGGTTCATTACGACGCGAGTACGGACTCCGTCACTGGTGACGCCGAGGCCGCCAAGCTGACGCGGCGTACGTATCGGGATCACTGGTCCAAACCTCGCGGGGTTTGAGGCCCGACCAATCCAACAGCAGTTGAGGAGGAAGTAAACCATGTCTCAAGTCAGACATTGGCCCCGGGTCTGGGCCGCGGCGATATTCGTCTCCGCGTGTTGCTTTGCCCAGGTAAACACCGCCACCATCTATGGGACCGTCACGGACCCGAGCGGCTCAGCCATTCCACAGGCGGCCGTCAACGCGACAAATCAACAGACAGGCGGCAACTGGAATACCGTTACCAACGCGCAGGGCGAGTACACGCTCACCTTTCTACCGGCCGGGCTCTATACCGTCACTACAAAAGGCGCCGGGTTCAAGGAATCCCGGAACACGGGCATCGAACTCTCAGCGGGCCAGGAACTGCGCCTGAAGTACTCGATGGCCCTGGGGGACGTGAGCGAGACGGTGACGGTCAGCGCGGAGACACCCCTGATCAACACCGCCAATGCCGAGCAGTCGCTGAACCTGAATCTTGCCCGGGTGAAGGAGCTGCCGACGGCGAATCGCGATTGGAGCTCACTGCTCAACCTTGGAGCCGGGATGACAGTGAGCAACAACGCGGTCTCGATGAACGGCCTGCCACAGGACGGCTTCCGGTTTACGGTGGATGGAGCGAACGCGAGCGGCAGCGGTGAATCGGAGACGCTCACGTCGCTAGGCTACATCAAGGCCGTGAGCCTGGAGGCAGTACGTGAGGTCACGGTAACCAGCGGCATCGCACCGGCTGAGACGGGACCGACGATGTCAGGCAACGTGAACGTGATCACGAAGAGCGGCACTAACGACATCCACGGGTCGCTGTTCGAGAACAACCGCACGGAGAATGTCGCAGCCCGCAACCAGTTTCTGGCCACCCGTCCACCCGTGACTTTCAACCAGTTCGGCGGTTCCATCGGTGGACCGGTCATTAAGAACAAGCTTTTCTATTTCGGTGTCTACGAAGGGTACAGGTCGCGGGCGTTCACAGCCGTCAGCGGCAACGTGCCAACGGGCGAGTTTCGCGCCCTGGCGACTAACGCGAATCCGGCCATGAAAACATTCTTCGACACGTTCCCGCTGCCCAACTCCAGCTATGCGCCCGGTGCAGTGACCGGGTTCTACCAGAGCGCGGCCTCGGGTGTCGAGGACAGCAATCATTACAGCATGCGCGGCGACTACATGGCGACGGATCGCGACATGTTTTCGATTCGTTATACCTATGACACGCCGTTTCAACTGACACCTCGTGTGTCGCCCCAGAACACGCGTACCTTCGATGTGACGACGCACAAAGGTGTAGTCAGCTATATCCATTCGAGCGCCGGCTGGAGCGCTGAGACGCGCGTGGGCTACAACCGGTTTGAGCGCGCCCGGCTGGATAACATCTTCACTCTGGGCGTGAGCGCCATCACTGGTTCCCTTGGCTTCTCAAACTCCGGTGAGCTGATGGAGAACCTCGGTGTGAATTACAGTTTTGACCAGATTGTAGCTTTGACGCGCGGCCGGCACTCGATCAAGTTCGGCGGCCTGTTCCAGATGTATGAATCGGGCCGCAACAATGAGACAGTGCCGGAGTTCCAATTCGCCAATGCCAACGACCTGCTGGCCAACAAACCCAGCCAGGTGACGATCAGTTTCGGGGTGCGGCCTTACACCCTGCGCAACTGGATCACCGGCTTCTTCGTGCAGGACGATATCCGCATCAGCCGGAACTTCATGGTCAATGTCGGTCTCCGCGCGGACTGGTTCTCTGTGCCGACGGAGGATTCCGGGCGAATCTTCAACCGCACGGGCCCGTTCGGGATTGGCCCCTATACGAGCCCCGACAGTATCTACAGCGGCAGTAAGTTCGACTATTCGCCGCGCGCCGGGTTTGCCTGGACGGTCACGCCAAAGACCGTGATCCGGGCGGGCAGCGGCATCTTCACCAGTGCCCACAACCAGTTCGGCGGGCCGGTGGAGCTGATCCAGAATGCCATCGACGAGCCAAACCGTGTCGTGTTCAGCGCCGTGGAGGCCGGGCGGTTCGGCATCTCCTACCCCACAACAAATGCAACCGTGCTGCCCCTGGTGAAGGGCGCCGGTCCGATTTCAGGCACGGTCATCGGGCAACACTTCCCGCAACCATCGAGCATCCAATGGACCATGAGCATCTCCCGAGAAATCGGGAAGACCTTCTCCGTGGAGACCGCCTATGTGGGCAACCACGCCATTCACGCGAACGTCGTCCGGCGAATCAACCAGGTGAACCCGCTCACCGGCCTGCGCCCGTATGACGGCTACTCCGAGTACAACTACTACGACGGCTCCGAGAGCAGCACCTACAACGCCTGGCAGAACACGGTGCGGCGTCGGTTTGCGAACGGGTTCCAGATGGGCGGCATGTACACGTGGGCGCGCTCAATGTCTTACAGCAATGCGGCGAACATCGGCTTCCCGAACCCTCCGCAGAACTCGAACGACATCCGCGGCGACTACGGGCCGAGTCCTTTCGACATCCGCCACCGGTTCAACTTCGACTATCTGTATGAATTGCCGCTGATGAAACTGACCGGGCGGAGTGGCAAGGGCGCCCGGCTGCTGCTGGGCGGCTGGCAATTGTCGGGTATCTACACCGCGGAAAGCGGAGCGCCGATCAACCTGACGCAGAGCACCTCCTACCAGAGCACCCGGCCCGACTACCTTGGCGGCAACGCCTATATGACCGACGCCTCAGCCACTTTGCAGTTCCTGAACAAGGCGGCGTTTGCCAAGATTCCAGTGGGGATGGCGAATGCGCCGCTCCGCTTTGGCAATATCGGCCGCAACGCGCTGCGCGCGCCTGGATTCTGGAATCTGGACCTGGCCATAGCCAAGAATCTGGATTTCACCGAGCGCGTGCGGCTGCAGCTTCGTGCCGATATGTTCAACTCGCTCAACCACACGAACTTCTCCGGCATTTCCACGGCGATCGAGGCGGGCAACTTTGGCCGCTTCACGTCCACCCGCGGAGCCCGTGTAATGCAGTTCAATGCGAGGCTCAGTTTCTGAGGATGGGGGACACGGTCCGGTTCCCTCCCGTAATAGGATGGAGCCGGGCTCACGCATGATGCGTAGATTCATTGGACTCCTCATGCTGGCCGGAGTGGCCAGCGGACAAACGGTGCTGCGCAGCGAGAGATTCGCTCACTATGCAGAGGAGTTCCAGCGCGCGTTTCCGGAAGATCTCGTCAACGCGATTCCGGACGCGCAGGCCGGCGAATGGATGCTGCGCAATACGCCGTTGTTCACGTGCCCGGATGCGGACATCGAGAGGACCTGGTATTACCGCTGGTGGACCTTCCGGAAGCACATCAAGCAGACCCCTGACGGGTTCGTCATGACCGAGTTCCTTCGTCCGGTCCGGCATGCGGGTGCCTACAACACAATCAGCTGTGCGCTGGGCCACCACCTCTCGGAAGGCCGCTGGCTGCTCGACCGGCGGTACATGGACGAGTACCTTGATTTCTGGCTCCGCAAAGGGGAACAGGGCGGACTGCAGCGCCACTATCATCAGTACAGCGGATGGACGGCCTGGGCGGCCTACGAACGATGGCTGGCCGATGGCGACACGAAGTATGCCACCTCCCTGTTGGAAAGCCTGGTGACCGACTACGAGCTGTGGGAACGGGACCGCCTGCTGCCCAGCGGCCTGTTCTGGCAGTACGACGTGCGCGACGGGATGGAGGAGTCGGCCAGCGGATCGCGGAAAAACAAGAATGCCCGTCCCACCATCAACAGCTATATGTTCGGCAATGCGAAGGCGATTGCCGCCATCGCGCGCCTGGCCGGCAAGGCGGAGTTGGCACGGGCCTATGATGCGAAGGCGGCCCGCCTGCGAGAGTTGGTAGAGCGGAAGCTGTGGGACAAAGAGGCACGGTTCTTCAAAGCACTGCTGGACACGGGTCAACTGGCGAGTGTGCGTGAGGAGATCGGCTTTACGCCCTGGTACTTCGAGCTACCTGAACCCGGGCACGCCTTCGAGGCGGCCTGGAAACAGTTGATGGATCCGCAGGGGTTTTTCGCTCCCTACGGGCCGACAACCGCAGAGCAGCGCCATCCGGCGTATGGCATCCACGAGGTGGGCGACAACTGCCAGTGGAATGGCCCGAGCTGGCCCTTTTCCACCGCCATCACGCTCAAGGCACTGGCCAACGTGCTGAACGACTACGAGCAGCGCGACATCTCAGTGGATGATTACTTCAGGACATTTGAGATCTATACGAGGAGCCAGAGGATACGCCGTCCCGACGGGTCGGTTGTGCCGTTCATCGACGAGAATCTCCATCCGCAGACGGGCGAGTGGTGGGCGCGAGCCCTGGCGATCAAAAAGGGCACGTTCACGGCGCGCGGAGATCATTACAATCACTCCTCATACAACGACCTGGTTATTACTGGCCTGGCAGGCCTGCGGCCGAGGGCAGATCGAATCGTGGAGGTGAATCCGCTGGTGCCTGCCGCGCGCTGGGACTGGTTCTGTCTCGACAATGTGCCCTATCACGGCACGACCCTTACCATCGTCTGGGATCGCACAGGGACCAAGTTCGGGCGTGGCAAAGGGCTGATCGTGATGGCCGGCGGCAAGCAGATTGCGAGGTCGCCTGTGTTGCGGCGGGTGACGGGACGGTTGAATTGAGGTGCCGGCGGCCAAGTGTGAGCAGGGCGGGTTTTGGACATACTGAGTTTGGGAATCTCCAGATGAGAAGGAACGGGAAGGTTTCATGCTGTTAGTGCGGGCGGGCGCCGGAACAAGCCAGGTGGCCCCATGACACGAGTTTTCGACCTGGCGATTGTCGCCGCCTATCTGGCGCTGATGGCTGGACTGGGCGTGTGGTTCTCGCGGCGCCAGACCTCGACAGAGAATTACTTTGTCGCGAAACGCTCGGTGCCTTCGTGGGCGATGGGGATGAGCATGCTCGCCACGATGGTTTCCAGCGTGACGTTCGTTGCGTATCCGGGATCGTCGTACGGCAAGGACTGGTCGTTGCTGGTGCCCGGCTTCCTGCTGCTGGCGCTGCTGCCTGTGATCGGCAAAGTCATTATTCCCTTCTATCGGGAAGAGGTCGGGATGAGCGCGTACGAGTACTTCCAACGGCGCTTCGGCCGGCCGGCGCGCGTGTATGCTGCCGTCGCATTCTCACTGGCGCACTTCAGCAAGATGGGCTTCGTGCTCTACCTGATGGCATTGACCATTGCCAGCATGACGGGATGGGACATCGTCACGGTAATCTGCGCAGTGGCCGTGGTCATGGTGTTCTACACCGTGATCGGGGGCATTGAGGCGGTGGTGTGGTCCGACGTCGTACAGGGCTTCGTGATGTGGGCGGGCATTGCTGTTGCGCTGGGGTATCTCCTGTTCCTGCCGCCGGGTGGGCCGGGCGCTGTCTTTGCCGTAGCCGCGAAGAGCGGGAAATTCGCCCTGGGCAGCCCGGACTTTGACTTCACGCGGCCCACCATCCCGGTCGCGATCCTCTATGGGCTGTTCTGGTACGGACAGCGGTATGTGGCAGATCAGACCATGGTGCAGCGTTACCTGCTGGCCAAGTCCGATCGCGGCGCGATGAGGGGTGTGGCGATGGGGGCCCTGCTCTGTGTGCCCGTATGGGCCTTTTTCATGTTGATCGGCACCTGCGTCTGGTCGTTCTTCCGGCTCACGGGCGAAGCGATCCCCCAGACGATCCAGAAGGCCGACCAGATGTTCCCCTACTTTCTCAGTGCGCACATGCCGCCCGGAGTGATGGGCCTGCTGCTCGCCGCGCTGACGGGCGCCGCCATGACCATGCTGGCCAGCGATCTGAACACGCTCTCCATGGTGCTGGTGGAGGACTTCTACCGGGCGGCCCGGCCGGCGGCGACAGACAACGAACGGCTCAAGGTGGCACGGCTTCTGGTGGTGGTAGTGGGACTGCTGAACGTGATCACGGCGATTATCCTTGTCCAGACCAAGGGCAGCGCACTGTCCATGTGGTTTGCGGTTTCGGCCATCGCCTCCGGCGGATTGGCGGGCCTCTTCTTCCTCGCGTTCCTCAGCCGCCGCGCTACGCGTCGCAGCGCCTGGGTTGGCATCGCGTGCAGTTCGGTATTCACCGTGTGGGCTGTGCTGACAAAGGGAGCCACTCCACTGGTGAACCTGACTCCGATGAACTATCCCGGCGACGACCTGACGATCGGTGCGGTAGGCAACATCATCCTGTTTGCGGCCGGGTGGGCTGCCAGCCTGCTGGACAGGCCGGCCGAGGCTGGCGACAAGGGCACGGTTTGGCATTGGCTTGCGTCGCGTCAGGCATCGGTAGAGAAAGGCTCTCATGCATAGAAGAAACTTCCTATTGGGCAGTGCCGCAACTTTGATGGCGGCGGAAGAGGCACCGGTGGCGATCCAGATTGGATCGCGGGTCGCGGCGAACTTCTACTCCGGCGAAGCTTACGACAAGCCGTTTCTCTACCCCATCCAGACGGTCTCCGGGAAAGTGCTGTCGCGCGGGTGGCCGATGGAGCCCCGGGAAGGCGATAGCAAAGATCACGCGTGGCATCGCGGCTTCTGGTACGGCCATGGCAGCATCAATGGGGCGGATTTCTGGCGGGAACAGGGCCGGGACAAGACAGCCCGGCTGATCAATAAGGGGAGACCGCGGGTTGGGCGGGGTAGCGTGGCGGTAGATCTCTCGATGATGCCGCCGGACGGCAAGGCGATCGGCTCCATGCGCCAGGAGTTTCACTTCGCGGACCAGGGCAGCCTGCGCATCCTCGACGCGGTGATCACCATCCTGGCTGACCGCGGTGCGAGTCTCACCTTCGGAGACAGCGACGATGGCGGCTTTGCGTTCCGCCTGAACGAGTCGTTCCGTGAGGACAAGGGTGCGCGCCTGCGCAACTCCGACGGTCTGACCGGGACGAAGGAGATCTGGGGCAAGCCGGCGCTGTGGGTGGATTACTCCGCCGCTGTGGAAGGCGGCCAGGCGGGCGTGGCGATGTTTGACCATCCCTCAAACCTGAGGCATCCCACGCGGTGGCATGCGCGCGGCTATGGGTTGAACGCGGCGAACCCGTTCGCACTCAAGAGCTTCACGAAAGACCCGAATGCGGATGGCGGCTATACCCTGCCGGCCGGCAAGACGCTTGTGCTGCGATACAGGGCCATTATCTACGAGGGTGCCCCGGATCTCACGAAACTGTATAACGAGTACGCACGCCGATAACGAACCTGCCTGCTGAGGACGGATTGGTGCTGCCCGCGCGAGGACAGCGTTCCAGTCCGGCCTCAGTTTCACGGTCGCCGGGTTGATGCGCTGAAGACACCGAACCGGCCTGTGCCCGCTGCGTTGAAAACGCCCTGGCTAGCCCGACGCTGGCGATTCGGGACCGGGGACGGGTGGGCGGCTTTGTGCGCTTTCGCGGCCTGCAGGGCCATGGGGACTCTGTTGAAAGTCAGGCCGTAGAGCGACGATACGCCTCCGGGTGGCCGACCAGGGGGTCGTCCGCGGACCAGGGGGTCCGCCGTCCCACCTGCGCCAAGCCTCTGGGACTTTCATCGACTTTCGCGGCCCGCAGGGCCATGAGGACACCATTGCAAGTCCGCTGGTGCGCGATAGCGGGCGCCCGGTGGGCAGACCCATCCGTCCGCCCTCCTGGAATTGCTCGTCCGCAGGGGTTCCTGTTGGATCTGGCGTCTCGAAAGGCCTTATCGGGCTCCTTGCCGCCTTCGCCGCAGAAGAGCGCACAGTGCCATCCCGGCGGAAACCAGCGAGAGTGTCGCCGGCTCAGGAACCGCATCCACCCGGGCGAACAAGCCATCGGATTCGTCATTGAGACCAGCCGTGAGATAGAGGGATGTCACATTCCCTCCGTTCCCGCCGTTCCCAAAGGCCAAGCCCCACAGTCCGTGGTTCACGATGGGGTTCGAACTCAGGTCTGCGAGCGTGCCTGCCAACGTGCCATTGAGGTCAAATGCGTTGATCTTGCCGTCACCGAAGTTGCCGACCAGCAGTTTGCCGCCCAGGCCGCCGAAACCAGCCGGCGCAATGGCCAGGCCCCAAGGCGAATTCAAGGGACCTTGCGAGACGAGCCGCTGAAGGAAGTTTCCGTTGAGGTCGAATGTCGAGACAAAGCCATTGCCGGGTCCCGCTTCGTCATCGCCTCCCGCGCCAACCTTGGCGTATGTCACGTACAGGACTCCGCCGATGTTCTGGATACTGAACGGAGCAAAGCCAGAGGGGAGATTGGGATCTGTGAATGTGCCTGTCGGGGCAGGTCCGCCTCCATCCGTGACTGTGCGGATGGTGCCATTGGCAAAATCCGTGGCATAGAGAGTCACCACGCCATTATTCGTGCCAACTGCCAGCCCCTTGAACTCGGAGCCCGCACCCGAAAAGTCCGCCAGCACTTCCGCGGTGGTGCCCAGCGCGCCTCTCCAGCCGGCGATCTTTCCATCTTCGGTGGCGAAGATAAAAGCGTCGCCATTGAAGGTCCCGGCGGTGCCGTTGAATACCTGCCCCGTCGGTGTGCCGTTCCCCGGGATGGTGACTTCCAGGCCGAGTTTGGTCCCGGCGGAGTTGTAGAGGGTCGCGAGCCCAGTGCCGTTATCTGAAATCCAGAACGGGCTGGTGGGGCTCATCGCGATGCCCCATGGGTTCTTCAAACTGGCGTCCGTGGTGAGAGCCAGTGCGGGAATATCTGAAACGAGGTTGGTTTGAACGAAGCCCGCGATCGGACTGGCCACCAGTGCCGGTCCTGAGAGGCCTGCGGTTGCCAGAGCAAAAGTCAGCAATCGAGAGAGCATGAATTCCCCCCGTATAGTTTCTGGCCCGGTCAACGGGCGGCGTGGGATGTTTCGCACGGCATGGGGGCCGTCAGACTCCGGCGCTGAAGTTCCTGCTGGAGGACCCGGCTCGGGCCCGTGTGTGGAAACGGTCTCAGGCTGCCCGGAGTGAGCCGGAGATTCGGGCTCACTCAGTTCGTGTCGTGGTACTGCCCATGCGTGCCCCGCCACGCTCAGCGACGAGCATAACGGCCGCTTTCCAGGGTGCATCGGCCAGGCCGCCCGGCACACAGCCCGCGCGGCACGTTGAAGGAGGCGCGTGCGCACTCCGTTCTGCTGCGCGGACACGAGTCGACAGACGTCCGGAATGGATCTTAAACCCAAAGCATCCGCCACAAAGCACTGTCTTTTGGTTTGCCGGCTCTGTTCGCCAGAGTTTGTATCGAGGGCATCACGACAGCCGGAGAGTTCAACTCACCGCGAGAGACTTACTTGCTGGCAGGCCTGACTTTCTGCACCAGGATGGGCTCTCGATTGAGTGGCGGCGAACGATAGCGGCTATTCGGCGAACATGCAGGAGGGGGTCTGAGCGAAGGACGTCTAGGAAGGCTGCCTGCCGCCAGCAGGCGGGCGAACCCCGGCGGTCGGGCGCCGGAGTTCGCGCGAAGATCCGCTATTTGGCCGGACGGGGGCGTGGAGTGGCATCCGCTGTGGTCAGCCCCATCGTCCACTTGACCGCTTCCAGCCACATCTGGCGGACATCAGTGCGATCCCACGATTCCGCCGTATGTCCGAAGGTGGAGTAGAAAACCCGGCCCTTGCCGTAGTTCTTGATCCAGGCCACGGCGAAGTCTTTGTCCGTCCGTTTTACTGTGGGCTTGGCCAGGTCGATCCTGGTTTCGTCCAGGCGCATCAGCACCCGGCACTTCTCGCGGGAAAAGTTGCGCACCTGATAGATTTCATCGAGCGTGGCAAACTCCTTGGGGAAGTGGCGCACGATTGGGTTTGACGGATCTTCCACAATGACGGGAGCCTGGAAAGTGTTCCACGGATGCCCATCGAAGTAGCCGCCGATCATGTCCCCATAGTCGGGCCAGTCGTAGAAGCTGTCCGGCGCCGAGTGGATGCCGATGAAGCCTTTGCCGTCATCGCGGACGAAGGAGAGAAGGGCCGACTTCTGCTCGTCGGTGAGAGGGAAGTTGCCGGTCGTATAGAACGCGACGGCATCGAAGTAGTCGAGGTTCTTGGCGTTGTTGGGCAGTTTCTGTTTGGTGAGCAGGTAAGTGTCGCTCTTGAAGTAGGTATCCCAGAGCGTGGACTCGCGGCCCAGATTCCAAAGGGTAGCCATGGCCTGCGAGGTGGAGTCGTGTTGAAAACCCTGCCGGTCTCCGCTGGTGCTGTTGGCGCCGATGACGAGCAGCCTCTTCTTCCGGGCCTGGGCCTGGAGGGTATGATTGACGGGGGCGCATAAGCCCAAGGCGATCAGGCAAATGGATGCGATTCGAAGAGTTTTCATGAGAGGAGATGCACCGTTTCCGGGCCATCATATCATTCGCCTCGCGGCCGCCATCGTGCTTACCGCCGCCTGTTGGGCGCAAGTCTCCGGCGACGCCGAGGCCCTGAACAAAGCGGGTGGCGAGTTCCTTTACAGCGGTGAGTACGAGCAGGCTCTCGACGCATTTGGCAAAGCACGGAGCCTGTTTCACCAACGGGGCGAAAGCCGCCAGGAGGCCGTCTCGTGGGTGAATATTGGTGCGGTCCATTTCTATCGCGGCCGCTACGTTGAGGCCTGGGACGTCTACAATCGCGCCGCTTCCATGGTGCAGGAGCACTCCAGTGAGCCGTGGGCCGCGGACGTGCTGCAGTTTGTCGATGTAAACCGCGCGGCCTTACTGCAAAAACTCGGCAAGGATCACGACGCGCTGGACATCTATCTAAAAGTGCGGCAGGACGGCCGGAAGATGGAAGCCAGTGAAGAGGCCCGGGTCCTGTCGAATCTGGGTGCTCTGTACCGGAGGCTCGGTGACCCCTACAAAGCCCTGGAGACCGAGCGGGCTTCCGTCTCGCTGTTCCGGCAGGTGCGGGACATTGATGGGCAACTGGGTGCGATGAAGAACATCGCCATTGCGCAGGCAATCGAGTTTCAGGACTATGCGGCCGCGCGCAGCGGTTTCACCGAGGCGCTGGCCCTGGCGCGCAGCAGCGGCAACAAGCGCGAGGAGATGCAGTGTGAGTTGTACCTGGGGGAAGCGCTGTACCGCTCAGGCGACACGGCCGGCGCCCGCGTCCGTTGGAGCAACGTGCTGGAGAAAGCGCACAGCCTCAAGTTGCCGGAAGAAGAGTGGAAGGCGCTGTACGGCCTGGGCCGGGTGGACCACGACCGGTCACAATGGCTGGCTGCCGCGGCGGTGATTGAATCGACCCGGGCCGACCTGCGGCGGGCGGAACTGCGCGGCAGTTTCCTGGCGGACAAACGCGACGTCTTCGATGCTCTGATCGCCAGCGCCTCCAGCGATGCCGAGCGTCTGGACTGGCTGGAGCGGTCGCGTGGGCGTGCCACCCTGCCGCTTGCCCAGTTGAAGTCGAAGGTGCCGGCTGATTCGGCCCTGCTTGTCTACTGGGCCGGGCGCAACCAGGCTGGCGTGCTGAAGATCACGGCGGCCGGCAGCGCGTGGAGCGCGGTGCGCATTCCGGCGCGAACGGCGGAGGACGTCCTGCCGCCCCTGGGCGGAGCGCGCCGCCTGATTCTGGTGCCCGACGGAACGCTCGCCGGGATCGCGTTCGATGCCCTGGCGTGGGCCGACGGAACGAAGGTGGTGGAGCGCTATGAAACCTGGAACCTGCCGTCGTCCACGTTTCTGCCCGCCCCGGCCCGCAAACCGGCCGCGCGCTGGCCCTGGGAGGAGCAATTGCTGGGGGTTGGTGATCCTGAGGTCCGGACAGCACTGCCTGGCGATCCGGAATGGGTCCACCTCCCCAGAGCGGCCTTCGAGCTTGTGACGGTGTCGAAGCAGCTCAACGGGCAGGCGGACCTGAGAGTGCGAAGCGAGGCCCGCAAGCAGGCTCTGAGTGAGGCACGCGAGTTCCGGGTGATCCACCTGGCCACGCACGCAGCCGCGGATTACGAGAATCCGGCCCGATCGCGCATCCTTTTCGCGGGCCCAGAGTACCTTTACCTGCGAGAGGTGGCCAAACTCGACTTGAGAGGGGTGGAACTCGTCACGCTCTCGGCCTGTGAAACCGAGGCGGGCGCCGCTGCGCGCGGCGACTCACCGATGAGCCTGGCCCGGGCTTTTCTGGAAGCTGGAGCCGGCAGCGTGGTGGGCTCGTTGTGGGCGGTCCGGGATGAGGCCGCCGCCGATTTCATGCAGCGGTTCTACCGGGAGCTCAGCAGCGGCACGCCACGGGGTGAAGCCCTGCGGGTGGCCAAGATCGAGATGATGCAGAAGGGGGCGCCCGTCGCGGATTGGGCGGCCTTTGTCCTGTCCGGAGACGGGATGAGCCCGCTCACACCGTACTGGTCCTGGAGTGAGTTGCTGGCCGGCGCGGCAGCGTTGCTGGCGGCTGCCGGTCTTGCGTTTAGTTCAAAGCTGGCCCGGAAGGGATGACCGGCTGCATCGTGCCGGCGTTCCGGTCGCCCGCAATGCCCATCACCCGCACCGGAGCGCTTGGCTGGATCTGCAGTGTGGAGCCCGCTGCGACCGGCAGGCCGGGGAAGATTTCATCGATATCTTTCAACAGCTGTTCCCTGGGAAGCAGGGTGGCATTGGTGGAAGCGATGCTGACGCCGTCAGGATCTGCCAGTTCCAACCGGACCGCAATTGCGTCCTGGGACGGATTCTGCAGCGCCACGCCCTGGAATGCCCCCGAATCGGGTGTGATCGCGGAGAGCGGCAGCGTGGCGGTGCTGAACGCGCGCGGCGCAAACAACGGCTTTGCTGAGCTGAGATTGTCGTAAAGGCTGGGGGAAGTGTCGATGCCGCTCAGCGACGTGTAGAAGCGTTTCTCCGACTGGTCCGGATTGATTACTTCCAGATAACGGAGGTCCAGGCTGAAGGGGTTGCCGGAGGTGACATGGAGTTCCGTTGGCGAAACATACTCCACCTGCAACGCATCCGTTGCGTAATGGGTCTGGCCCGGCGCGCTGTAAGCCAACACCTGGCTCTCCGGGGTAAAGCCACGGCCAGTGATCCTTACAAACTCGCCGGGGTGGATGGTCCCGCCGCCGGGAAAAACGTCATTGATGCAGAGAGAGCCGTCAACAGTGACGCTGCCGGCTTTGTTGCTTTCAATCGTCCAGGGCGTGCCGTCGGGCTGGTAGAACTCGGAAGCATCCGCTACCGAGAAGAGCGTGTTCGTGCCGGCGGGCAGACCGTCGTGGAGTTTGACCGAGATCGAGAAGATCGGGTACCAGGGCATCTTGCCGAGATTCCCGGTGGGCGATGCGGCTTCGATTGCGAGGACGTTGCCTCTCCGCGTGGCGAGACCCGTGGCTTCCACATTCTCGCTGTAAGCGCCGACAGAGAGGATGTCTTCAACTACCTGTTCATCAAATTGGAGGTAGAGTTTGGTGCGGATGATGGGTTTGGGTTCCGTGAGGGTGATGCGAACCTGGGCGACGCCGCCCGATGGGGCTTGCTCGCTGGACACTTCCAGCCACAGACCCTTGTACTTGCCGCCATAGTACCCGGAGTAGTCGCCGGCTGATAACAGTCCCAATCCGGCTGTAAGGAAAATCAACACCAGTTTCATGCGATCTGCCCTCTGATCAGTGTTTGCGTTTTGAACAGGATAGCTCAATCACTGGCCAGCGGAGGGAAGAACTTTGAACCGTTCCGATGCGGATTCCGAGATCACCCCACCTGAGGCCGACAAGGCCTTCACGCGCCAAAGCAAGGCTTTGCGCGGAAGCATGAAGCGTTGGATGTCCGGGGCGGAATTTAGTTTCGTCTGATTTGTGCGGCACGTCCAAAGAGGAGTACCATCCACTTCCGTAATCTGGAACTCATAGGCCGCGGCTTTGTCGACCGGGTCCCACTGAAACGTAGCCGGCGCGGTTTCCACATCTCCGGAGGGGCTCACGAGGTGAACCTGTGCGGATCGGACGACGCTCGAGCCCGATCCTGGCGGCCGCAGACCGGGACCGGCCATGCGGCGCAGTTGCAGGGATCCGGCCACAATCAGGAGAATGGCGGCGACACTGAAGGCCCAGCGCGGCAGCGGTGATGGCCCCAGCCAGGCGAACCAGCTGCGCTTGGGGGCGGGCTTCTTCAGACGGGATTCGATCCAGGCGACATCGGCCTTTTCCTCGTCCCGGACCTCCGCTTCCAGGAACTCGCGATAGGAGGCAGCGATGTGGCTGCAGGCGGGGCAAGCTTCCACGTGACCCGCCAGCTGATCTGCGCGCCCTTCCACAAATGCTTCAATTTCATCGGGTTCCAGGCAATGACCGGGAGCGCGGAAGGCCTCTTTATCGTTCATGCTGCGACCTCCATCGTCGCGCGGCTTCGGACAGTTTTCGACGGGCGCTGACTATGTAGGCCTTGGCCCCGCTGGGATTGGTGAGACCCATGGCTCGCGTGATTGCGTCCAACGGGATCTCTTCCAAAAAGTGCATGACGAACACGCGCTGTTCGGTCTTGTCCAGGGACTCTCGAATCCAGGTCCTTGCCAACTCGAGTTGCGATTCCTGGGTGAGCCGGTCCTCGATCGAGGCTCCGGAGGGCGCTGCCAGGCTGAGCAGCAATTCTTCGCCGCCGGATTCGGGCCGGCTGGCCTTGCTCTTGATGGCGTTGAGGCAATGATTGCGGCAGACGGTGAAGAGCCAGGTGGTGAACTTCGAGTTGCCCTGAAAGGTCTCCAACCGGCGAAAGGTGTTGGCCAGCACCTCTTGCGATAGGTCGAGGGCCTCTTCGCGGTTGGCTGAATAACGTAAACACCACAGCACGACGCGGCGCTGGTGCCGGGAGAAAAGTTCGTGGAGCCAAGGATTTGACGGGTCCGGACGGCCGGACTCCAGCGCCCGAGCCACCAGCTCTTCGTCGCTGAATTCGTTCATGCGGCGTTGTATCTTTCCGAAACGCCTGGATGCCCGCTCCCGTCATACAACGGTTAAGACAGCACTTGAGGCTCGAGGGAACAACTCCCTGCGACCCTGCTGCAGGCGATCTTCCAGAGTTCATGATAACGGACGAGCGGGCCATTCGGCAGTTGAGGATCTGGTGCTGGGGATTCTACAATGCAAGATGGACCAGCACGGCCGCATCCGTAGGCGGCCTGTGCGTCCGAATTCGAAGTTCTGGCGTCTAATACTAAGGGAGAGACCTATGGCACTGCGCCCGTTGAACGACAGAGTGCTGATCAGGCGCGTCGACGAAGGCGAAGCGCAGGTGGGCGGTATAATCATTCCGGATACCGCGAAAGAGAAGCCGCAGCGGGGCGAGATCATTGCCACCGGCAATGGTAAGTTGCTCCAGAACGGACAGCGTTGCGGTCTCGAAGTGAAATCCGGTGACATTATTCTCTTCGGCAAGTACTCCGGTTCGGAAGTAAAGATCGATGGAGTCGAGTACCTGATTCTACGCGAGGACGAAATTCTGGCGGTGCTCGGCTAGAGCCGGGCCCCTCAAAGTAAGTTTTAAGGAGTTTGAAGATTCTCATGATTGCGATCCGCTGGAAACGTCTCGCCGGTTTGGCTGCTGTGATGCTTTGCGCCACGATGGCTGCCTCGGCTCAGGTGAAAGTCGCTGCCGTGAACCTGCAGAAGGCACTGGCCGATACGGCCGAGATCAAGCAGGCTGAAGCCGATCTGAAGGCCAAGTATGGACCCCGCCAGGATGAATTGGCGAACCTGGAGAAGGAAGTTGCCAAACTGACCCAGGATTACGAAGCCAATCAGGCCAAGTACAACGAGTCTGCCCTGGCCGACATGGCTGCCAGGATCCAGATGAAACAGCGCCAGTTGCAGCGCAACAGCGAAGGCCTGCAGAACGAAGTGAATCGTGAGCGGCAGGACATTCTGCAGCGGGTAGGCCAGCGGCTGCAGGAAGTAGTGAAGAAAGTCTCCGAAGAGAAAGGTCTGGACTTCGTCGTCGACGGCGCCAACCTCCTCTATTTCAAGCCGACGTTGGACATCTCGGCGGACGTCACCGCCGCCTACGACAAAGCGTATCCGTCGAAAAAGTAGTCTAGGACAGGAGGACCCGAGTCATGGCCGGGTATCTGGACAGCTACGGAGTTTCCGATGCGAAGCGCGAACGTGGAGTGAAACGCGTCGTTATCGCCGCCGTGGCTGTTGTCCTTCTTTCCGTGGCGGGTTACTTCTTTCTGCACGACTTCCAGGAGAAGCGGCAGATCTCGAAGTTTCTCGACCTGCTGAAAGACAAAAAGTACGAAGACGCCTATCGTCTCTGGGGTTGCGACCCGGCTAAGCCGTGCCGTGACTATAACTTGCAGAAATTTATGGAGGATTGGGGGCCGAAGAGCCCGCACGCCGACATCACGGTGGCGAGCATTCGGCGCTCGCGGTCGTGCGATGGCGGCGTGATCCAGATCCTCCAGTTTCCCAAGGAAGAGGTCCTGCTGTACGTCGACCGCAAGGATCGGAACATCAGCTTCAGCCCGTTTGAGTACTGCGTCGACGCCACCGGACGAAACACGAAGTTTCTGGACATCTTCTTCAAGTAGCAGCCGCCAGAGGAAGACAGCAGCGGCGCCCTGCCTTTGCGGGCCGATCCCGCCGAATCCAGTGGTAGCATGAGGCATGCTTCTGCCTTCAGTTGGCGCGGGCGGCGCATTGGCGCCTGTCCTGGTCGGCGCCGGGTTGATTTACGCGGGGGCGTGGATAATTTTCCATCCGGCTGGTTCCTGGCAGCTTGCGCAAGACATGATGGACGGCATTCAGCGGTTCGAAAGCAGCTTGCACGGCGCACCCTGGTGGTCCGTACAGACTTCGCACAGGAAACCGCCGGCCTCCCTCACATTCCGTCTGGCCGGCGCGATCGTCGCGGCCCTGGGTGTCGTTTCCCTTGCCGGTGGATTGAGCCGGTGGGCCTGATGGCGCCGAGGCGCGGGCGGGAAAGCCAACCCTGCGAGAAACCATGCCGGTAGAGCCTTCAGCCGCCTTCCGGGCCCTGCTGGCTGGCGATGAGCAGGCGATGGAGCTCGACGCCGCCGCGCTTGAGCTGGCAACCATCCACACTGGCCCGTGTGAGCCCGCTCCGGTTTTGCGCCTGCTGGACGAATGGGCCGGCCAGATTGACGAAATGCTGATGCCGGGGGCCGGTGGTGCGCAGTACCTGAGCGCGGTCAACCGGGTTCTGTTCGACGGTGTGGGCTTGCGCGGCGACCGGCAGGACTACTATGCAGCCGAGAACAGCTGCCTGCCGCTGGTGATCGAGCGGCGCAAGGGGCTGCCGATTACCCTCTCTGTGATTTACCTGGAGATCGCACGCCGATTGTTGCGCCCGGTCTACGGTGTAGCGCTGCCGGCTCATTTCGTCTGCCAGTACAACGACGGGCTGGTGCGAGTGTATGTCGACGTATTCGATCAGGGCCGCCTGCTGACCGAAGAGGACTGTGTGGAGAAGATCCGTGAGCTCACGCCACGGCCCGGCCAGCCGGTGGATTTGCAGTTTACTCCCTGCGAAAAGCGGACCATTGTGGCCCGCATGCTGCGCAATCTGTGGGGCGCCTACCGCCGCGCCGGAGACAACCAGAGAGCGGGTATCGTGGAAGGCTGGCATCGTTTTGTTTCGCCCTAATCCGGAGCTGATCGTACGTGATTTTCCGCACCGGCATTCAATTCCAGTTAAAATCAGAACTCGGGGGAAATGAGTTTACCTGTTCACGAGCTTGAGGGGCGACTGCACCAGTTCAACAAGCTGATGCAGGAGTTGCTGCGCGGCCGCATCCAGCGCAATACCTTCCAGTCCTGGGAGGTGGAGGTGCTGTTGGACATCGAGGCGTGCGAGTTGCGCGATGCCAATCGCCGGGAAGTGCTGCGGCGCTACCAGAAGGCTGCGAATCGCTATGTGGACCGCGGCGGCCGCACGCTGCTGAAGCTCTCTGAATACCTGGAGAAGAAACACCGCCAGCCCATTGCCGGTCGGGTGGAAAACGGCTCGGACCCTCTGCTCTGACTCCCTGAACCTCACTGGTTCCGGTGGGATCAGAAGCTTTCCTTTGGGACCCTTCCTTCCGAGATGTCCGCGACATCGTAGACATAGATAGACCAGCCGATTCGTGCCACGGGCTGCCGGGCCCTCAGCCAGGCGTACCACGCGCGCTCGTGATACACGCCTTCGAGCAGAGTCACGCTGATGGCCGCGAAATGGCAGGGTGGACGCTCGCCGGACCGCAGGTTTGCGTTGGCCGCCACCGCCCAGCCCTGGAAGCGGTAGTATCTGTCGTCCGCCGAGCCGAAGTACGCCAGACACACATCATTCCTGCCCCGGGCGTCCAGCCAGCGCCGCAGATTGCCGAGGTCCTGCCCCCAGTCGAGGTTCGAGTCCAGCAGAAGTTTCGGCCCGTTCGCCGGTCCGCCTACAGCCGCATTGAAGAAGGCGATGTCGTGCGGGGCGATGTAGGCGGATTCTCCGGCCAGCACCAGGCAGGCCGCCCCCACCAGGGCAGGAGCCGCTTTGCGGTAGAACTCCACCGAGTGCCGGGCGAGGAGAACGGCCACCAGCGCGTAGGTGAATGGGAATACCGGTAACAGGTGGCGCACGCCGATATTGATGCCACTGGTCAGGCAGAGCGACCAGTAGATGCAAAGCGGGACGGCCAGCACCAGCAGGTCGCGGCGGAAGCGGCGCAGCAGAGGCAGCGCCAGCAGGCAGAGCAGCAGGGCGCCCAGCGGGGTCTTGACCAGGAAAACGAATGGAAAGTAATTCCAGGTGCCGTGCTGGCGCACCGTGCCGAGCATGTAGGAAGGGTGGCCGGCCTTCTGGTGCAGCGCCATCTCATTCAGCCCGAGAAAGAACGGGTGAGCCGGCAGGTGCAGGTAGCGTCCGCCTACTCGAAGCGCATAGCCAATGGCCGTGTCTTTCTTGACGACTTCGTTCAGGCGGGGTGCATGGCGCGACCGCCAGGTTTCCGGTCCGTAGCTGATTGCCACAACCAGGGCGCTCACAGCGATCAGGCCCGCCATCTGGCGCAATGCCACTCGCCAGGGCGTCTTGTGAAACAGCCACAGGGCCACGAAGACCGGCAGCAGAAAGATTGCGGAGAATTTGGAGACGAGTGCTGCCCCGAGAGCGAGTCCGGCCAGGGAAATATCGAGGCGCCCGCCACGCCGCTGCATGCGGTCGAAGGCGAGAACGGCCAGGAAGCACGTCAGCGTTGCAATGAAGTCCGTGGTGACATAGTGGCCGTGGGCGGAGAGGTTCGGGTCCAGAGTCAGCAGGAACACGGCCAGCAGAGCGGCTGGTTGGCCGTAGCGGGCTCGCATCCAGAAAGCCAGGGTCAGGGCCAGGACCACGGTCAGGAAGATCGTGACAAGCCGTGCAGGCAGCAGGATCTGCTCCGGAGTCAGGGTCTGCTGATGATAAAGCAGCTCCCGCCCCACCGCGACGGCGTCGGCGTCCTTCCAGCCCTGGGTATCGAGTTTCGGATCCGGCTTCAGGAACAGCAGCGGCAGCGCATTCAGAACCCGGCCCAGCGGAGGGTGCTCCGGATTGAGGCGATAGTCCCCCGTAAGCAGGATGGAATAGCCCGCCGAGAGATGGAGGCCTTCGTCAAAGACCTGAGTCTCCTGGAGAGCGGCTGTGAACTGTCTCGCGAACTGAAGCGTGACGAGGGCCAGGACACAGGCAAGCCATACGGCCTGCCTGTTCACAAGCCTATTCCACACGCCGTGCGCCGGCCGAGGGCGTGAAACGGTAGACAGCCGGCGTCAGGTCCCACTGTGCCAGGTAGCGCGCGCGGATCTCCTTCTCGAAGTGATCCACCGCGCCAGGATCCACCAGATTCACGGTGCAGCCGCCGAAGCCGCCGCCGGTCATGCGGGCGCCGTACACGCCGTCGATGGTGAGCGCGTTATCGACCAGAGAATCGAGTTCCACGCAGCTGACTTCGTAGTCGTGCTGCAGGCTTCGGTGCGACTCCACCATCAGCTTGCCCATGAGAGGCAGGTCGTTGTCCTCGGCCGCGGCGAGGAAATTCTCCACCCGCAGGTCCTCCAGGATGACGTGGCGGGCGCGGGCCAGCGGGATCTCCTCCATTTTCGAGGCTGTGCGCTCGAGTTCTCCCAGGGTGACGTCGCGCAGCGCGGCCTTTCCGGGAAAGTGCGAGAGCGCCTGGTGGCATTCCGCCACGCGGTCTCTGTAGGCGGAAGAGCCCAATTCGTGCTTGACCATCGAGTTGACGACCACGATCTCCGCGCCATCGGGAATGGGGGCCAGTTTGTGCGTATTGGAACGGCAATCCAGCATGATCGCCTTGTGCGCCTCACCAAACACGGAGGCGTATTGATCCATGATTCCGCAGGGCATTCCGACGAATTCGCGTTCCGCCCGCTGGCACAACTGCGCCAGTTCCAGCTTCGTGATCTGGTTGTCGCCCAGCAGGGCCAGGGCGCTGGAGACCTCCAGAGCCGCGGAGGAACTCAACCCGCTGCCCGTGGGCACCGAGGAATCGATAGCCAGGTGCAGGGGCTTCAAGTCGATCCCGAGCGCGAGGATCTGCTTGGCAACGCCGAGCACATAGTCGGCCCAGGTGCCAGTTTTCGACATGCCGGCGATCGCGGCAAGAGGATAAGCCATCTCCCCGGCGAACTGCTTGGAGGTCAGCCGGATCTCTTTCTTGCGGATTGAGGAAACCCGGATGTCGCAGCCCACGGCGATGGCAATGGGCATGACGAAACCGGCATTGTAATCCGTGTGTTCACCGATGAGGTTGACGCGCCCGGGGGCGTGGTAGTGCTTTATGCGCGGCGCGCGAGCCACAGAAAGATGCCTCCAAAAGCAATGGAAAAGATTCCGAACTGCAGATTCAGGTTGGAGTCCAGCAGCGGCGCGTTGAAGTTCGCCATCAGCCCCGTCCCCGTCAGCAGCAGGCCAAGTAGGCCGAAGAAGTAGCCGGCCGGTTTTCGCAGATCCAGCATGGTTATTCCTTTAGAAGAATACGAAGTTCAGCGCAATGCAAATCACGCTGGCCACAATCGCCAGGGTTGCGGGACGGCGATACCACTCCGCTTCCTCGGTCTGGCGCGGTGTCACGCTGTAGACCAGTCCGACCAGTTCGGCGTCGGATTTGCCTTTTGTCGCGAGGCTGACGACTGTCGTAACGACCAGGCAGCAGCAGAAGGCGGCAATCGCAACCCAGAAATTCTGAGCCATCGAAGAGGGGAAGTGATACTGGACGGACAGCCAGCCGCCCTTGCCTTCTGCTTCCGTCAGGCCATAGGTAACAGCCGCGGCGGCGGTCCCACTCATCAGGCCCGCAAATGCGCCGTGGCCGGTGGAGCGTTTCCAGAACATACCCAGCAGGAAGGTGGCAAAGAGCGGCGCATTGACGAAGCCGAAGATCAACTGGAGGAAGTCCATCATGTTGTTGAAGGACTGCGCCAGGTAGGCTGCGCCGATCGAGAGTCCAGTGCCAAAGATCGTCGCCATGCGGCCCATCCAAAGATAATGCTCGTCCGGAGCGTGTTTACGGATGTAGCTCTGGTAGATGTCATAGGTCCAGACTGTATTGAACGCGGTTACATTTCCGGCCATGCCGCTCATGAACGATGCCACCAAGGCCGTGAGTCCCACGCCCAGCATGCCGCTGGGGTAGAACTGGGACATGAGGCTGAAGAGAACCTTGTCGTAATCTGGATTGCCGTTCTTCAGCGGCAGGGCGTAACCGACGCTCATCGAGGCCAGGGCGGCGGCGGCAATGCCGGGCACGATGACCACGAACGGGATGAACATCTTCGGGAAGGCGCCGACAATAGGCGTATTTCGCGCGTCGGTCATGTTCCGGGCCGCCATGGCGCGCTGCACCACCAGGTAATTCGTGCACCAGTAACCGAAACTCAGAACGAACCCGAGACCCATGATCAGGCCGATGATCTCGACGCCCATCGGGTTATCGCCGGCGTTAGCGATGTGCTGCCAGGACTGGGTCATCTTCGGGCTGAGCCGCGAAGCGATGCCGTTCCAGCCTCCGGCTTTGTTCACCGACAGGATTGCCAGCGGGGCGAAACCGGCCACGATGAGGAAGAACTGCAGCACTTCGTTGTAGATGGCACTCGACAATCCGCCGAGGTAGGTGTAGGCCAGCACGATGCCCGCCGAAGCGAGGACAGAGAACGTGAAGCTCCACCCGAAGATCGCCTGCAGCAGGATGCCCAGCGCGTACATCGAGATCCCCGAGCTGAAGATCGTCATGATGGCGAACGTGATGGCGTTGAAGCCACGGGTCTTTTCGTCAAATCGCAGCTTCAGGTATTCCGGCACGCTGCGGGCCTTGCTGCCGTAATAGAAAGGCATCATGAAGACGCCGACAAAGAGCATGGCGGGAATGGCGCCCACCCAATAGAAGTGCGACGTCATCATGCCGTACTTCGCGCCCGACCCGCACATGCCGATCATTTCCAGCGCACCCATATTGGCGGCCAGGAAAGCCAATGACGTGATCCACAGCGGCAGCGAGTGGCCGCTGGTCAGGAAGTCCGAGCTGGACTTGACGTTCTTTCGGAGGAACCAGCCGATACCCAGGACGAATCCGAAGTACAGCGCCAAGACGACGTAGTCAATTAGGTGTAGGGTCATGGTGCGCGAACCGAAACAACATCATATACTGCCGGAGCATGCAAGCGTAGTGCGCTCCGGAGCTACGGGTCCGATTCTGGACCCAAACGGAGGCCGCCGCCCGGAGATCTCCAGGCTGGGCTTCCACGCCTTCTCTTTACGGTTTCAGTTCGAAACTTTCCAGATTCCGGCCGTCCAATGCAATCGCTTCCATCCGGATGGATCCTGGTGCAGCCAGCAAACGCACATAGTGCTCGGTGCTTTCCACCTTCACGGTTGTGCCCTCGATGGGTGCGTCCACGGGATATAACGGCGCACCGCCTCCGCCCGTGACGATATAGTGCACGCCCTTGTTCAAATGGTGTTGGTAGTTGTGGTCGTGGCCGCTGAAAACTACGGCGACGTGGTGTTTCTCAAACAGCGGCACCATCGCCATCACTGGCGTGTTGCCCGCTTGCCTGGACTTCACGGCGGTGAAGGGCGGGTGGTGCATGACCACGACGCGGAACTCCGACTTCTGGGCCTTGGCGAGATCCTCGTCCAGCCAGCGGAGTTGCTCCGACCAGAATGATTCCCGCGCTTGGGCGCTCATCGCGGCATTGCCCAGATCGGAGTTCAGCAGGACGAAGTGAACCCCACCCCAGTCCAGCGAATAGTATGGCGTGGAAACGTCGAAGAATTCATAGAAGCGGCGGCTGTTGCGCTCGTGGTTGCCCAGCACGGGGTAGAACGCCGTTTTGTTCAGCATGCCCCGTTCGATATCGAAGAAGCGCGGCCACTGTTCGGTGTCGAGCCCGTCCGTGACCAGGTCCCCGGTGTGGAATACGAGGTCCGGATTCGTCTTCTCGATAGCGCTGACGATCTTGCGGTGCAGATCGTGGCGGGTACGAGTGTCTCCGAACACCACGGCTTCGAAAGCGGAAGGCTTGGCGGGCGCCGTTTTGAAAGTGCCATGGAGTCCGCCGGGGATCGTGTAACTGATGGTTTCTCCGGCTTTCAGGCCGGTCATCGAGACCTTCTCCGCGCGCAACACGGGCACCAGGCGGGATTCACCCACCTTCACTTCGCCGGATTGAACCACCCAGCCGATGGTGGCGCTCCTGCCGGTCACGTTTACGGCGAAGGGTCCGCCAACAATCTTGTCTTCCGCGCAGAGTTTGGAGGGGAGAAGGGCGGGCAGGATCAGCAGGAAGGCGGACAGGGCAGTCTTTTTCAGCATGACTGCCCTGTATCGTATTACACCGCTAGAGGGTGAGGGTGACTTTTGAAAGGCCCCGCGGCTGGTCCGGATCCAGGCCCTTGACGGAGGATAAAGAAGCGGCGAAGATCTGGGCCGGGATAATGTAGGGGATCGGCGTCAGCAGGTCCTCAGGCAGGGCAGGTCCGTTCTTGCCCGGCTTGAACGCCAGTTTCGCGGGGATGCGCAGGGCGGATTTCGGCGCTTCCACGTTGGACTTGTCGGTGAGGACGAGCGTCTCGGCGTGTAGACCGCCGAGCTTTGCAATCATCTCGTTCATAACCGGCCAGGTCGGGCCGGGCGGAGCGAGGACAAATGCAGGGAACGACGGTTCCACCATCGCGATGGGTCCATGCAGGATGTCCGCCTGCGAGAAGCGCTCGGCGATGATGTAGCAGGTCTCCATCATCTTGAGGGCCCATTCGAAGGCGTTCGCGTAGTTCAATCCGCGGCCGATCACGACAGCATGGCGGGCATACTTGTACTTCTCGGCCCGCGCAGCGACTTCCTTCTCCAGCGTCAGTGCCTTGGCCGCCAGGTCCGGCAGCAGGCGCAAGTCATCGATGCGGATCTTCGCTCCCAGCGCGTAGGCCAGCAGGTAGAACGAGAGCAGTTGGCCGGTATAGGTCTTTGTCGCTGCAACGCTCTTTTCGCGTCCGGCCCGAACAAGGACAGCATGGTCAGCAATGCGGGCCAGAGTGCTTTCCGGCTCGTTGGTGATTCCGACGGTAAAGGCCCCCTGCTTCTTGGCCTCTTCCAGGACGACATTCGTGTCGGTGGATTCACCCGATTGCGACACTGCGGCCAGCAGGGCGCCTTCCATGCGCAGGTTGGCGTGGTACAGAGTGGAAACAGACGGAGCGGCCAGGGAAACCGGAATACCGGTTGTCACTTCAATCAGATAGCGCCCAAACTGGGCCGCGTTGTCGGAGGTCCCACGGGCTGCCAGGACAACCAGACGAGGCCGCTCCTTCTCGAAACGTGCGCGCAGGCGCTCAAATCCGCGCAGCTCCGCTTTCAGGGTCCGTTCGAGCGCCGTGGGCTGCTCACGGATCTCAGCCAGCATTTTTGACATTGAGGGGGGAGTCTACTCCTTGATCTTCAGTTTGTCTGCGTTGTCGGCCATGAATGACTTGATCTGGTCGCCGGAAGCGAGCAGGCGTTCCCACTGTTCCTTGTATAGAGTGACCGGAAACCGGCCGAGGCCATATACCGAAACGGCGCCCTTCTCGCTGACCTTGAAACTGACACCGGCGTTCCGTGCTTTCTTCAGGGAAGCATTCTCGGCTTTCAACTTTTCCAGCTCGGCGGCAAGTTCCTCGGGCGATTTTGCTGTTCCTTCGCTCATTAACCGTCTCCTTCCTTAGTCCGCAGTTGCGGTTCAGAGCCAAGCATAGTCTATTCTTGATCGGACAGCATCCGGTGGGCGGATGTCAATTCGCCATGGGCTCGAGAACTGTTCGCGGTCTGGTTTCAGAGCCAACCCAAACCTGGGGCGAAGGAAACTCGGAGGGCGGCAGATTGACCAGGCGCGGGTGAAGTGTGAGCAGCAGTTGCGTCCGCTCCATCGACTTGTCGTTGTCGCGCAGAGGTGATGCCAGGGAGAGCACAGGAATGCCACTCCAACTCTGTGTGAGCGTCTCGCGGACTAGACCCCCAATCACAGCCGTTTCCGAGTACTTCAGCCGCGTCTTCATCGCAAACTTCCTCTCGGAAATCACCGGGATGTCATTCACGGCCGATCCGGCCAGGGCCTTGAACTCTGCTTCCACTTCCAGGGTTACACTGTCCGTTCCATGAAGATGCGGAGTGATCTTCAGGACGATGCCCAGGTCCTCAAAGTTGATGCTGGGCGCCGTGCCATAGCCGCCTGTCGTCGAGCCGGTGGCCGCACCGGAGTAGATGCTGGTGATGATCGGATAGCGATCGCCAACATGGAGTTGCGCTGCCTGACCATCCAGGCCCAGGAGTTCCGCTTTCATGAGCGAATTCGTCTGGCCACGCGACATGCTGGCGAACAGACTGGCTCCCACGAGGCCCATGGCAAAGCGGCTCCTCCCCCCGCCGAACGTGGCATAGGTGTTCTTATCGGCCGCGAACACCGGGGTGTAGTTGATGGGCGACAGATCGCCTACATACGAAAACGGGAAGCTGCCCGGGAGCGTCATGCCAAGGCTGAGGGATGAATCCTGGTTGACCGATATGAGCTCCACTTCGGTCATAATCTGGCCCCGGTGCACCATCAACTCCTGGAACAGTTGCATGGCCGGCCGCAGGCGCGACACGCGGTCACGGAACAGCACCAGCCGCCGGCCGTTGTCGATGCCCATCTTCGTCATGTCGAAGGTCGATTGCACCGCGCGGGCCGCCTCCTGAACCTCTTGCGGACTCAAGGGCTCCGGGAAGGGAATCACCACCGAAATCACCGGTTCGATCTCCGTTCGCTTCTGCGTCGTATCCTTCGCGACCAGCGCCACCTTCGGGCTGATAGGCACCACGAACGAACTGGTGACGCTTTCCAGGTCCCGGATGGCCTCCTGCCACCCTATGTTCTCCACCCGGAACAGGACTGGCGAGCCAGCCTGGTAGTCCGAGTCAAAAACTACGCTCAACCCGTAAGCTTGGAACACCTGCTCGAAGAGCCGCTTGGCGTCGCCGCGCAGGTTGAAACTCCTCAGCCCCGGGGAACCTGCCAAAGCGGGCAGCGGCCGGATCTGCCTGGCTTCTTTCAATTCGCTGTCCGTTATGCCCGAGAAGGTGACTCCGCCGGGAGTACCCGTATCGCCAGCACCTGTCGCCGTCTTTGCCGGAATTTCGCCCTGCTCCGGGGATGCCCCACTGCCGGATACCGCTGCGACCGGTACCGGCGACAGGCCGACTTTCAGATTGGGGAGGGCTTTGCTGCGGACGGCCTGCGCAAAATTCCAATACTCCGGCCTCTGCGGATCTGCGGCAACTGCTTGGGATGCAAGCAGATAGGCGGTTGCATAGTCGCGCCGGGCCTCAGCCTTGCGAGCCTTTTTGAAGAGCGAGGGTCCACTCTCGCCGGCAATCCCGAGCGAACACAGGCAGACAGCAAGAGTGTAGATACGAAGAGACACCGATCCTACAGGAGTGACGCTGGCTCACGGCACGGCGTGCAGAATGATTCGTTATCCGTCCAGCTAAACTCCAATCCGAAATCGGCCGATAGACCACTGCCATGACTTCCCTGGTCGGACCACGCGCCAACTATGCCCCGCCTGTCCCGCAGAATCTGCCGGATCTGGGCATCTCCCAATCCCTGGTGATCGACCTTGTACTTCGACGTACCATGCTTGAGGGCTTCAGCACACTGGAAGGGCTCAGCCGTGCTCTCCGGCTCTCACTGCCGATCATCGATCAGGCGTTCCGCCAGCTGCGCCAGCAACAGATCATCGAAGTCAAAGGCATGGTGGGTAACGACTACTCGTTCGTCCTCACGCAATCGGGCAAACAGCTGGCCTCCGACCGCTTTCAGATTTCACAGTATGCCGGTGCCTGTCCCGTTGCTCTGCGGGACTACCACGCCGCCACTAAACGCCAGGCCGCCAAGGTCAACATCGATCGCCGCGCCCTGCGCGCGGCCTTCTCCGACCTCGTCGTTCCGGATCGCCTGCTGGATCAACTTGGCCCGGCCCTCATCTCTCAGAATTCGATCTTCCTCTACGGTCCTTCCGGAAACGGTAAGACCTCCATCGCCGAGCGCATGCTGCGCGTCTATCAGGACGCCGTACTGATCCCCTATGCCGTGGAAGTCGACAACCAGATCCTCAGCCTGTACGACCCCGTGGTGCACACACGCCTGGAACTTGACGATCCCGACATCGACCCGCGCTGGGTGCTCTGCAAGCGCCCATGCATCGTCGTGGGCGGCGAACTGATCCCGTCGATGCTTGAACTGCGCCTCGACGAGGCGTCCGGAATCTACGCCGCGCCGCTGCAAATGAAAGCCAACAATGGCATCTTCATCATCGACGACTTTGGCCGCCAGTTGATGAGCCCGCGCGACCTGCTCAATCGCTGGATCGTTCCTCTCGACCGCCGTGTCGACTACCTGACCCTCCGCTACGGCGTCAAGTTTCAGATTCCGTTCGAGTTGATGGTCGTCTTCTCGACCAACCTCGATCCCTCGGATCTGGCCGACGAAGCGTTCCTCCGCCGTATTCAGAACAAGATCGAGGTCGAGCCCGTTGCTCCGCAGGTCTTCGACATGATCTTCCAGCGCGTCATCTCCACCAAGAACGTTCCGGCTGAGTACGATAGCTGCGAGTACCTCCGCAAGCTCTGCCTGTCCGGCGGGCGGACCGAACTACGTGCCTGCTATCCGCTGGACATCGTGAACATCATCGGCGCCATCAGCCAGTATGAGAACCGCGCGCTGCAGGTCACAAAGCCGGACATCGAACGCGCGGTGCATCTCTACTTCGCCCGAAGCTAGGCTGGGGTTTGCACGAGCCACGTCCCGCACGGGCGGCGGCGAGCGTTCCTACGCTCCTGCCGCCCGTTTCTCATTTGTGAATGCCAGTTAGCGCCGAGTTGTGGTGAATTGATTCATATCGGCGACCCTGCCCGAAAAGAGTCACTCGGCGGGCGCCTGACAACTCGAATCCTCATGCGAGCATCGGCAGGCGCCATATCCGGTCTCACTCATTCCCTCCCGGCCGATACAGCCGCTACCTCTCCCAAGTAGGGCTGTCACTGCCATCTCTGTAAACTGTTGTAAATAAATTATGTGAATGGATGAAACTGGAAAAACTGTTTTCTGTATGACAGTCCGACAGTCGCCTGACAAAGCCCGGACGCATGGTGATCCACCTGTTCGTTAGCTATCCGGAGATGAGCCAGATCTTCGCCTGAATCTCGACTGAAAACGGGAGTTTGACCTCCGTTTCCGTGAACCGATTTCAAATAAGTTCTGTTCACGAACTTGAAATCGTCCATTTCTACTGATATGCTCCACCTACACTTTCGCCCCGTGGCGATACATCACTCTCTGGGGTGCCTCAATGAAGAGGATTCTCTACGTTGCTTGTTTTGTGCTTGTGCTGGGCCTGCCCATGCTCTCGCAGACGCTGGGTGAGATTACCGGTCAGATCCGCGATACGACTTCGGCGGCCGTCCCCGAAGTTGTGGTCACCATCGTCAATCTGGCCACCAACGCCACTCGTTCTTCCGTGACAAACGAGGCCGGCATCTACAGTTTCCCGTCACTCCCCCCTGGCGCCTACAACCTGAAGGCTGAAAAGCCCGGGTTCAAATCCACAACCTCGACGAACATCGAAGTCCAGGTACAACAGACCGTCCGCCTCGACCTCGAGATCGCCGTCGGTTCCGTGTCGGAGACCATTGAAGTCACGGCGCAGGCCAGCGCCCTCACGACGGAAAACTCCACGCTGGGTACCGTTGTGGAGAACAAACGCATCGTGGAACTGCCCTTGAACGGGCGCAACTACCTGCAATTGGTGTCGCTTTCGCCGAACACCTCCACGGGGTTCCCTTCGGCCGGCCAGGCCCGTTCCCGGCAGGGCGGCTTCCGCTCGGAACAGTCCATCGCGGTCGCCGGACAGCGCAGTTCGTTCAACCACTACTCTCTCGACGGCGTCGAAAACACGGATCCCAACTTCAATACCTTCGTGATCCAGCCCTCGATCGACGCACTGCAGGAGTTCAAAGTCCAGACCGGCGTCTACCCGGCTGAGTTCGGACGCGCGACGGCCCAGATTAATGTGCTGACGAAGTCCGGTGGGAACCAATTCCACGGCACGCTCTTTGAATTCCTACGCAACGAAAAACTCGACGCCAAGAACTACGCATTTCGCAGTGCCCGCCCGCCAAAGGACCCCTTCAAGTGGAATCAGTATGGCGGAACGCTATCCGGCCCGGTGGTGATCCCCAAACTCTTCAATGGGAAAGACCGGCTCTTCTTCATGGGCAACTATGAAGCATTCCGCCAGCGCCGTTCCACCCAGGCACTCTACAATCTCCCCAGCGCCGCCATGCGGAGCGGAGACTTCAGCGAAATCGCGGGTGGAGTCTACGACCCCCGGACCCGGTCCGTGGCAGCCGATGGAACCATCACCTCCAACCCCTTCCCCGGCGGCATCATTCCGGCCGATCGCATCGACCCCATCTCCAAGAAACTCCTGGAGTTCTACCCGGCGCCGAATCTAGCCACCAACACCCCGCGAGTGAACAACTTCCAGCAGGCTCAGGGCGCGCCCATCAATCGCGACCAGTTCATTCTGCGTATGGATTGGGTGGAATCGGCCAAGTCCCAGTGGGCGGGCCGCTACAGTTGGGGCGACGAAGCCCAGCTCAATGCGGGCCTGAAGCTCAACGGGTCCCAGGTGCTGACCAATGTCGAGCAGTACATGGGTTCAAACACCCGCACTCTGACGCCAAACATCGTGAACGAGACGCGCTTCGGCTATACCCGATTCTACAATTCCACGGCCCGCGAATTGGCCAATGTCCGCAATGTGGTGGACGAACTCGCCATCCCGGGGTTGAAGGGCGGAGCGCCCATCACCTACGGCATCCCGGCCATAGGACTCACGAACTATTCCGGTTTTGGCGACGACTCCGAAGGGCCCTATGAAAACAAGAACCGCTCCGTGCAGTTCCTCAACAATACCTCCTGGATCCACGGCCACCACACCCTCCGCTTTGGCGGCGAGGTGCGCAACGAACAGTTCAACCAGGACGGCAACCAGTTCGCCCGCGGCTCTTTCGGCTTCGAAGTGAATGCTTCGCGCCGAGGGCCCACGGGCACGAACCTGGGCGGCGACGCCTTCGCCGACTTCCTTCTGGGTGAAGTACGCCGCGCTGAACAGGCTGTCGCCATCGGCAGCGCCCGCTTCCGCGCCACCAGTTTCTCGTTCTACGTGGACGACACCTGGAAGATCGCTTCCAACCTCACCCTGTCCCTCGGCCTGCGCTACGAGAATACGCCCCCCTGGACTGATGAGAGCGGCCGGCTGTTCACCGTGTACATGCCTTTCATGGACTCGACGCCAGCCATCCAGGACCGCAGCCGTTACCCCATCTTCCTCCGGCAGGGTATCGGCCAGAACCCGTACGATGGTATCGCCATCCGTTGGCCTGGCATTGATGTCGCACAGGACGGCCGGCTGGGCAACACCCTGGTCAGCCGCGACAAGAACGACTTCGCTCCGCGAATCGGCATCAGCTGGAGCCCGACCTCCAAGTGGGTCATTCGCACCGGCGCCGGCATGTTCTACACCCAGGACACCGGCAATCCCCGCTTCGATCTGGCGCGCAACACCGCGGGCCGCTTCCGCAAGGAAGCCGTCAGCGATCGCCCGGACAGCCAGTGGCCGAACGCGTTCGCCTCCATCGTTGGCGCCTTCCCCCAGATCGCCAATCCCTATTCCTTCGCCAACCTCTACGAGCGCCGCACCCCTTACTCGATGCAGTACCTCTTCAACGTGCAGCGCGAGTTTACCTCCAACTTCGTCATCGAGGCCGGCTACCTCGGATCGGTCAGCCGCAAACTCGAATCGCTGCGCGCAGTGAACGAAGCGCTGCCCGGAGCCACCGGCAGTGTCGTCCAGCGTTCGCCCTATCCCTTCTTCGGGCGCATCCAGCTCGTCGACAACGGCGGCCGCGGCAACTACAACTCACTCGGCATCAAGCTCACCAAGCGCTATTCCCGCGGCCTCTCCACGCTGGTGTCCTATACCTGGTCGAAGTCCATTGACGAGACCTCGGGGATCCGCGTGAACGATGGCGATACGCTGTTCCCGCAGAACAGCTACTGCATGCGTTGCGAGCGCGGCCTCTCCGCGTTCGACACCCGTCACCGCTTTGTGACTTCCTTGCTCTATGACCTGCCAGTCGGCAAGGGCAAAGCCTGGAACATCGAGAACGGATTCGCGGACACCATCATCGGAGGCTGGCAACTGGGCACGATTGTCACCGCGTCCACTGGCTTCCCCCTCACCGTCGTCTCCGGCCGCGACCAGTCGAACACGGGCGCCGGCTTCGACCGACCCATGTACAACTCAGGCACAGATCCGAACCTGAGCAATCGCGATCCGCAGCGCTGGTACAACCCGGCGGCGTTCGTGATCCAGCCCTTCGGCACCTTCGGCAATGTGGGTCGCAACACTCTGATCAGTCCCTCTATTCTTGGCATCGACTTCTCGGCGCTCAAGAACTTCCGAATCCCCGGAACGGAAAACCACACTCTGCAATTCCGCTTCGAGGCGTTCAATCTCCCGAATCACCCCAACTGGGGTAATCCGGACACCAACGCCGGGCAGATCCAGCGCGATTCCGCCGGCAACATCACCAACGCCGGGAGTTATGGCGTGATCGGCGGCACCCGCACCAACATGCGGAACCTGCAGTTCGCCTTGAAGTACATCTTCTAATTCGACGGCCGTGCTCGCCGCTGGCTCCGTCCGATCTCCCCTGCATCGGACGGAGCCTCTTCTTTTCCGGCAGCCCATAATGGAAGCAGGCGGATTCCTTGCGCGTCGTTCTCGTCTCCACCTATGAACTCGGCCGCCAGCCTTTCGGCCTATCCTCCGCTGCTGCGTGGCTGCGGGCGCGCGGGCACGAAGTCACCTGTGCCGACCTGGCTGTCGGCCTTGTGCCGGCCAAGGCAATCCGCGAAGCCGATTCCATTGCCTTCCACCTTCCCATGCACACTGCCACCCGCATGGCTCTGCCGGTGCTCGATCGCGTGCGCGAACTCAACCCGGCTGCCAGACTCGTGGCGTTCGGCCTCTATGCTCCCCTGAACGAGCAGTACCTGCGCCAGTTGGGCGTCCATCACCTTATCGGCGGCGAGTTCGAGACCGCTCTTGTAGAAGCCGTCGAGGGCCGCGATGCCGGACCTCTCATTCAGTTGGACCGACAGCCGTTCACCGTGCCCGACCGATCCTTCCTGCCGGGGCTCGACCGCTATGCCCACCTGCACATCCACGGCGAGCGCCGCACCGTGGGCTATACCGAGGCCAGCCGTGGTTGCAAGCACCTCTGCCGGCATTGCCCCGTAGTCCCCGTCTACAACGGTGTCTTCCGCGTCGTGCCCGCGGAGATCGTGCTGGAAGACATCCGCCGCCAGGTGCGCGCAGGAGCCCAACACATCACCTTCGGCGATCCGGATTTCCTCAACGGCCCTGGTCACGCGTTGCGGATTGTGGAGGCCCTGCACCGGGAGAATCCGGAGCTGACGTATGACGCCACCATCAAGGTGGAGCACCTGCTCAAACACCGCGAATTCCTGCCAGTCCTGGCCCGCACCGGTTGTCTGTTCATCACCACCGCGGTGGAGTCGACAGAGGACCTCGTGCTGCAGAAACTGGAAAAAGGCCATTCCCGGGCGGGCTTCCTGGCTGCCCGGAATCTGCTTCGGGAAGCCGGGTTGCATCTCAACCCCACCTTTGTGCCGTTCACACCGTGGACGACGCGGGAAGGTTACTGCGACATGCTGCAGGTCCTGCTGGAAACGGGACTGGCGAGCAGCGTCGCTCCGATTCAACTCGCCTTGCGCCTGCTGATCCCGGCACACTCGCTGGTTCTGGAACTGCCGGAAGTGCAGCCGTTACTGGACGGCTTTGATCCCGCCGGCCTGCTCCATCGCTGGCATCATCCGGATCCGGCCATAGACGAACTGGCGCGCCGCGTCTTCGATCTGGTAGCCACTCGCCAGAAGGCTGCCGATCCACCGCACGAAATCTTCCGGCAGATCTGGCAGTTGGTCCACGGCGCCGCGCCGCCGGAGAATTTCGACCTCCTCCCGCGTGCCGCGGTGCCCTATCTCGACGAGCCCTGGTACTGTTGAGCGGAGCCCACTGAAGAGCAGGTTGCTCTTCTCTAATCCCTGGCGCTTCCTGCCGGTGCAGCCGTTAGTCCGGAACCAAACTGACCCGGCTTCGTCGCCGGGTTGACCATGAAAACGCCGCTTGGCGATGTGCAGGATGAAAAAGTTGTGTAGCCGGCCACGCCTAAATTAACGAATGGATTGCCGAGTAGCGCCGAGAAGTCTCCGCTCCGTATCCCCGCGAGCAGATTCGCGCTCTGCGCGGCGGTAAAGACTGGCGCAAGCTTCATCGCCTCCTCCAGCGCCGTCAACTTCACTTTCTGCGACTCCGTCAATAACGCCACATTGCTCTTCCGCAGTTCGTCGCCCGCCTTGCTGATGTCCCGGCAGATCAGCTCGATCTCCATATATCGCACGCCCAGAGCGCTGGGGTCGATGGGATCCTTGCTGGTTTCCTCGCTGATCTCCTCCTGTACCTGCCAGATTCGGGCATTCTTTTGAGCGACCAGTTCGGTATAGCTGCTATTGTTCTTCGAGATCTGTTGCGCCTGTGAGTTGGTCAGACCAAGGTAGGTGATCAGCGTTTCCGGCAGCCTCCATGTCAGCGACTGCGCCTGTACCGGGAGCAAGGCCAAAAATACACAGAAAAGACCCTTCATGGGACCACAATAACGCACAGAGGTTGAAAAGGCGATGGCGCTAAATGCGATTTTTCCGCAGCGCGCGAAAAGCGGCCGCGCATCGCTGCCGGAGGCCTTGCACCGTGCACCGCCCGCCGCTGCTATGCCTGATCCCGCATCTCCAGAATGGCGGAAACCAGCTTCTCCGCATGGGGGAGTTTCCTGGGAATCAGCATCATATCCGTCCAGAATCCAGGCGGCTGATCCGCATTGGTCACTCCGGTCACCGCATCCGTCACCAGGACACGCGGCCCCACGCAATGCTGTTTGCAGTCGATCACCCAATTGGTTTTCAACAGCTCCGTGAGCACCTGCACCGGATCGCAGTAGGTGCGCAGAGCCCAGGGTGTGAACTCAAACAACGTCGTCACCAGACGGTCCTGCCTGAGGGCTTCCGCTCCCTGCAATACCTTCCAGTCATGTCCCTGGGTGTCAATCTTCAGGACAAGATGCTCGGAGATTCCATGCTTTGCGCAGTAGGTGTCCAGCTTGACGGTCCGGATCACTTCGCTGCGCCACTCCGTGGCTACGTCGCGGATCGAAATCCGATTGTTGACGCTGTTGCCCAACTCCGCCAGCATCAGCGCCAGACCGTCGTAGTTGCTCACAGCCAGAACCTCGTGCCGGACGAGGGACTCCAGGCCATTCAATTCCAGATTGTATGGCAGCAGCGACTTGTATATGCCCGGCTCAAAAGCCACCAGGCGATTCTGCCGCCCGGCCATCCGCACCAACCGCCCCGCATCGATGGCCAGGGTTCCGACATTGGCCCCGACATCGACAAACGCGAAAGGCAGGTCGTGCGCCCAGTAGTGGTCGAACACACAGGAGAAGATCGTCTTCGGAGCGACCGTTGGGGTCCGCCGATACTCTTCCGCCAGACTGGCCGTCATTTCGAGATTCTTCCGGGCGTCGCCCGGCAGGAATCCATAGGTCTCGTCGTCGACGTAGTAGAACGCCAGGCGCCCTTCATGTTCCGTGAGATCAATCCGGAAACACGCCGTGGCCAGCGTGGCTGCCTGCTTCGCTTGCGCCTCCAGCTTCTCCAAACGCTGCAGTATGTCCTCGCTCACAGCTTCCTTCACTGGTTCTGAACCCCCTCCGAGTAGTGCCGCCCATATCCGCCGCAGGCCCGACTCGTTGCCCGGCATATCAAGCCGCCTGCCCCGGTTTCGGCAGGATCTCACCCAGTCCCTTATGCCGCCGAATGGACTTCATCCCCCCAATAATACCCTCAATCACCGGAACCCAAGCGTCCGGCATACGCCTCCCTGTGCTCGCCCCGCACGCTCTTGCGGCGTTTCGCACTTGCCGCCGGGAACCGCCCACTAGAATGGAGGGAGATGAGAATCCTCATCGTCGCCTCGAAACTCGGCTACCAGACGCGGATCTTTGCCGAAGCCGCCAGCAGAATCGGGCTGGAGCCCGTTCTGGCCACGGATCGCTGCGGATCGCTCGACGATCCCTGGGGTGACCACGCTTTCCCTTTGAAATTCCACAAACCGGCCGACTCCGCCATGCGCCTCGCGCGCGAGATGCCAGGCCTGGCGGGTGTGGTCGCCGTGGGCGATTTGCCGGCCGTGGCGGCTGCCCACATCGCGGCCCGTCTGGCCCTGCCCTTCCATCCTCCCCAGGCCGTGGAAGCAGCCGGCAATAAGTACCTCGCCCGCGAACGCTTCGCCGCGGCCGGACTGCCCGTGCCTGCCTTTTTCCGCGTGCCGCTTGACGCCGATCCGGCGGAGGTCTGCCGTCGTGCCCCCTGGCCTTGTGTACTGAAACCCCTTGGGCTCTCCGGCAGCCGCGGCGTCATTCGAGCCGACAACCCCGCCGAGTTCACGGCCGCCTTCGAGAGAATCCGTACGCTGTTGAACGCGCCCGAGATGCTGCGGCACCGCCATCCCGCGCTTGGCTACATTCAGGTGGAAGAGTATATTCCTGGCCGCGAGTTCGCCCTGGAAGGGCTCATGACACAGGGTGTACTCCGCACGCTGGCGATCTTCGACAAGCCGGACCCACTGGAAGGCCCCTTCTTTGAGGAGACACTCTACGTCACACCCTCCCGGCAATCGCCCGAAGTACAGGCCGCAATGCACACGGCGATCCAGCGCGCTGCCACGGCCTTGGGTCTCACCGATGGCCCCGTCCATTCGGAGTTGCGCTGGAACGACCGTGGAGCCTGGGTGCTGGAAGTCGCGGCTCGCCCCATTGGCGGGCTGTGCGCCCGCGTTCTGACCTTCAATGGAGGAACGCCGCTGGAGGAGGTGATCCTGCGTCACGCCGTGGGGCAGTCCGTGCACGAACTCAGGCTCGACGGCCCGGCCTCTGGCGTGATGATGATTCCGATCCCGCGCAATGGCCTGTACGAAGGCTGTACCGGTATGGACGAGGCTCTGGCGGTGGAGGGAATCGACGGAGTGGAGGTTACCGCGCAGCCAGGACAGCGGTTTCAGCAGTTGCCGGAGGGAAGCAGCTACCTGGGATTTCTTTTTGCGAAGGGGCCAGGGCCGGCGGAAGTCGAAACCTCACTCCGCCAGGCCCACGGCTGCCTGCAATTCCAGTTCGCGACGGCTCTGCCGGTGATGGCAACGCCGCGGCGTTCAGCTCTTTGATTTCTGAGGGGTGAAATCCGGCGGAAGCTGCGCGCCTTCACCGAAGAAGTACTGCTCCATCTGGGCCAACAGGAAGTCCTGCGCTTCCTTGGTGCCCAGGTTCAGACGGTACTCGTTCATGAGCATCTTCATGTGCTCTACCCACATCCGCCAGGCTTCTTTCGAGACGTTCTCGTAGATCCGCTGGCCGAGCGGATGCCCGTCGAACGGCACCTCGTCCAGGCCAACCATCTGTTTCCCGAATTTCACGCACATCACGGTGCGCTTACCGGTCAAATCTTCTTGTCTCGGGGGCATCGAACCGCCGCATCCCATATCGAAAGTCTCCTGTGATCTCAGGATAACCCAGCGGGGCGGCACCGGCACCTTATGTTCTGTCCATCTAGCGGCGAACCACCGGAGCCGGCGGCGGCGTAAAGCCCCACAGCTTCCACCACGCGCCCGGCCCGAGATTCATGCCGTCCCACAGCCGCTGCAGCGCGCCCGGTTCGAGTCGCAGCAGCGCTTCGCGGGTCACTCCGGTCGGCAGCGGAGCCAGCGCGATGAGCCTGTCCACGGTCATTGCCCGCTCCTCCTCCGTGCCGCGCGCCAGCAGGTGCCACAGGGTCAGCGCATCCCGCCGCCGGGCCAGGGGCAGCAATGACTTCCTCGCCGCCAGTCTCGCCGCCGGCTGAACGGAGAAGTCCACCTGCTCCAGTGCGCTGATCAGCCCCGGCGCGGCATCCAGATAGTAAGGGGTTCCCGGACCCAGGCCCTTCCTTGTCCGGCACGCCGCCCCCACCGGGATGAACGATTGCCTTCCGCGATCCTCGAAACTCACCCAGCCCATCGTGACTTCCAGGTGCCCATTCCCGTCCATATCGACGTTGAGCGTGTACGCGCAGCCCAGGTCCACCGCTTTCGCCGCGGGAGTCAGCACCTGGAACTGTCGCGGCGGAGCCACGATGCTCGCCCGGATCTCGCCATGCTCCAGTGAGACGAGTTGCTGATAGGACGACGATTCCACCAGGCGGATGCGCGAGTTCTGCCCGATGGTGAGTTCCCCGATATTGCCAACCTGGAGCCGGGCGCGCCCCGACGCGGTCTCCAGTTGCCCGCCCGGCCTCAACACCCGAGTGAGCCTCGAACTCCAATTCAATCGCACCTCTCCATCTGTGCTCGCAATGGCCCAGCCGGGCGATCGCTGATAGAGGTACGCGGCTGCAGAGGCGCCCACCGTCAGCAGCACGGCGGCGGCGATCGCGTAACGGCGCCATGCCACCACGCGGACAGGCACGCGCGGCGTGAGGCGCGCCTCGAGTTCGGCCCTCCGGGGCTCGTAGCGCAGGGGCCGCAAAGCTTCCTGCAATCGCTCGAGTTCGTCGTCGTGCCAGTCGCTCATGACTGTCTCTCCTCGCTCTGCCCCGGTTCCTCGGAGCCCGGAGCCAGTTTCTCCCGCAGCATCTTCATGCCGCGCGACAGGTTCACCCGCACCGACTCATGCGTCAGACCGGTGAGCGCCGAAATCTCAGGCCCGGTCATGCCTTCCACCAGACGCATCAGCAGAGTCTCACGATACGCCTCCGGCAGAGTCCGCACCATGGCGAGGATGTACTGTCCGTCATCGCCGGGACGCCCGCCGCCCTCCAGGGTCAGTGGCAGCTCTTCTTCTTCATGCCCGCGGCGATAGTGATCCATGGCTTTGTTGCGCGCAATGCGGGCCAGCCAGCCCGCGAACGCGGCCGGTTCCCGCAGGGAAGGAAGGGCCCGCCAGGCCTGTAAGAAGACCTCGTGGACCAGGTCGTCGGTGTCCTGGCGATGGACACGCGCCAGCAGCAGGGCATGCACCATTCGGCTATATCGCTCATAGAGCGAACCAAAGGCCGCACGGTCGCCGTGTTGCGCGGCTTCGACCAGCCCTGGGGTCTCCTCCGCCATTTTCTAAAGAGTAGACGCCGGGAGTGGGGAATGTGTGAACTTAAACGCCGCGGACGAGCAGGGCGCCCCAGTTGAATCCGGCGCCGAAGGCCGCAAACACGACGGGGAGGCCGGGCTCGAAGTCGTTGTCCTGGCTCCACTCGCACGCCGCAATCAGCATCGACGCCGACGAGGTGTTGCCATACTTGCGGATGTTCGAGAAGAATTTCGCGCTGGGCACACCCAGAGTGTTGGCTACTTTGTCGATGAGATTCTGGTTGGCCTGATGCATCAGGAACGCCAGGACATCGGGCGGCTGAATCTTGTAGCGGTCCAGCAGCGAACGGATGGCCGCCGGAATCTTGCGCGAAGCCTGCAGGATAACGCTGCGCCCATTCATTTTGATGGGCATGCCGTTTTCCAGCGTCAGGTCTTCCGAGTAGCTTCCGTCGGTGCCCAGAACGGAATCGACGATCTCCGCGCGGCCCTTCTCGGCCGTGATGAGGCAGGCGCCGGCACCATCGCCGAACAGAACCGCCACGCCGCGCTCCTGCGGCTCCCTGGCGACAATCCGGGACATCTTCTCCGCGCCGATCACGAGAATCGGCCCAATCTGCGCGGTCAGCCGGGCAGCCATGGACAGCCCGAACAGAGAACCTGCGCTGGCCATCGGCAGGTCGACCGCCGGAACCCCAGCCGCGCCCATCTTCTGCGCCGCGACACAGGCGGGCCCGGGGAACGAGCGCTCCGCCGAACCACTGGCCACCATCACCATGCCGAGGTCGCCCGGAGCTACACCGGCGCGTTCCAGGCAATCCCTGCCCGCGCGGGCGGCGAGGTCGGCCACCGTGTCTTCTTCCACGGCAAACCGCCGCTCTTCAATCCCCGAGACGTTGACCACCCAAGTGGAGTCTGCCCCCACCCAGCTGCCAGCCTCCTGGCTGGTTACCACCCGTTCAGGCAGCCAACTACCGAATTCCTTGATAAATGCCATTGCCCGAATCAATTCCTAGAGTCGAGATATTCTTCGATCCGCTCGATAGAGTCGAACTTGCGAGGATTCAAATCCGTGTCGGGGATCTGAATGGAGAACTCCTGTTCCAGCGCGCTCACCAGGTCCGGCAAGGCGAACGAGTCGAGCAATCCGGAATCGAACAGCGAGTCGCCGGGTTCCGGTAAGGTCTCCTGCTTGGTCACTGTCTTCAGGATTTCAATGAGTTTTGATCGACGGTCCATTATCGTTAGCTCCTAATACCTGGCGTCGCACGGTTTGAAAGACTCCGTACTGGCCCATGATGAGCTCGAATAAAGAATCCCCCACCAGGCGGTACCCTGGCGAGGTCAGGTGTACGAAATCGCCCTGGGCCAGGCCGGCCTGGACCCATTGTTTCATGGATCCCTTGCCGCCCATGGCCGCTCTCAAATTCCAGAAAGCGCATCCGTTCGCCAGTGCGGCGTCGCGTTGCGCTATTAAGATCTTATCAACCGCTTCGTACGGCACAACCCGGCGGCGCGAATAGATCGCCTGGTCCGGAGCGCCGATGATCAGAATGCTGGTTGTCGGCGAGGCGGCCCGGATCGCCTTCACCACCTGGCCCAGCGACTGCGCGTAGGACTCACTGGTCCAGTCGGGCCGCCGCGCCTCGTTCGTGCCATAGGCGAGGACGACCAGGGCCGGATTGCGGCGTTCAATCTCTTTCCTTAACACCTGCTGGTCCCACAGCAGCAGCAGATCCGCCTGCGCGCCGTTGATCCCCAACGGTTCCCAGGTGATGCCGCCGCGTTTCTCCAGCACCCAGCCGTGTACCCGCACCGGCGCATTGTCCACGGTCCTCAATACCAGGCGATGGGCGCCCGCGGCCAGCTCCTTGCGGTAGAAGCCCGGCCCTACTGTCCCATCGGTCGAAACCGTGTCCAGTACCACATCGTTGTCTGCCAGAGTGAACGAGCCGCCGCCGGGCTGAAGCAGATAATAGAACTCCAGCGTCTGCCCCTCCGCCTCCAACGTGATGGTCTCATTGGCCCGGGCGGTGGCCAGGCTCACCCCGGCGATTCCGTAGAGTCCATCGCCTTCGCGGGCCAACAGGCCCTCCGGTTTCCAGTTGCGCGACATCGTCGCCTTGGCGTCGAAACGGCGAAATCCCGCAAACGGCCGGCCCGCCTGGACAAATCCCGGTCCGCCATCGCCAAACTTCTGCTGGAACCGCGCCCGCAGCTCCCCGGCCCAATCGTCCGAAGCCGTGTGCGAATCGCCGAAATGCAGAACCCGCAACGGTTCACTGCCGGGCTGCTGCTGCTGCCGATACAGCATTTCGTAAAACGGGACCATGGCGGCGGCATTCTGAATGCCCAGGTCGACGGCCTCGGCCATATGGGCTTGAACGGATTCGGTCGCTTCCGCCTTTTGCTCTGCGGTCACCGGGGGTGGTTTGGGGACTGATCGTTTCCTGGCCGCTGTCTTGCGGGTGGAGGTCTTGGCTTTCTTTTTGGCGCTGGCTGCGGGCACCGGCGCCACGGCCATGGCCGCCGGCAAGGCGACGAGCGCCGCCGCGAAGATGAGTGCCAAAGTCCTCATTTATGGTTTCGAACCCACCGTCTGCTTCGGCACGGCCGCCAGATTCTGGCGCAGTTGCTTGAGCTTGTAGCTGTTGTAGCCGTCCACAAGTGCCTGGTACAACAGCGTTCCCACGATGCGCGCCCCCGAGGGCAGGGGATGGATAAAATCCGCACTCACCAGCCTCGGCTCCGCCATATACCACTTTCCCATAGTCCCGGGACCGCCCATGGCCTGAAACGTATTGAAGAAGGCGCAACCGTTTTCGGCGGCCAGCCTGGCCTGGACGGAAACCAGTTGCGGCAGGGTAGGTACGGTGCCGATTGTTCCGCCCTGCTCCCGTGCGCCGCGATCCATCGGGCTCATGATCAGGATCGAAGCCTCGGGGACGGCCGTCTTCACGCGCCGCAGAATCTCTTTCACGTCTTTGGGATACGTCGTGTCGACATAGTTCCGGTAGCCGCTCTCGTTGGTGCCGTAGTTGATCACCACCAGATTCGGTTTGGCCATCCGCAACTCCTCGATCCAGTGCTGCCCGTTGACATGCGAGGCCAGGACACCCGCCCACGTGCCGTTCAGGCCGATGCTGTCGTACATGACGCCCGGCGTATCTTTGCGGAAGGTGACGCCGAACAGCCGTGCCGTGCCGCGCGTCACCTTGATCTGGAATTTCTGGGACTCGGCCGGGATGGGCCAGGTCTGCTCCACGGCCGCCGCCTCGGGCGAGGAGGTGTCCAGGGTGGCGATGTGTACATCACCGGCGTCGATCGAGACTTCACCGCCGTCCGGCTGAGCGAAATAGGAGAGCGACAGTTTCGTATGGCCGGAGTTCCGAAGCGTGATCTTGCTCTCAGCCCCCACACTGCCGGTAAAGCTAACTCCGCCAAGGCCATAGCGCCCGTCCCTCTGGCCGTGCAGAGTCGCCGGATCCATCTTCCAGCCCGACGCGTTGACGTCCAGACCGCGGTGGGCATACCACGCCCACGGCTTCGCAATCAGGTATGTGCCGTGGCCGGCATCACCAAATCGGGTTTGCAGGAAATTGCGCACGTCCGCAGTGATTAGATCGGCGGTTGTGGGCGAATCGCCATAGTGCAGAATCCGGGTAACCGCATTGCCCTGCCGCCGCTCCGTGCGAAGCAGCGCGGCGTAGAAATTGTCCATCGCGCCGCCCGGATCGTGGATCTTCGAATCATCCGCCTTCACCGGTACGGTATCCGGACGAAGGCGTTCCATCTCTTCCTGCATGGGCGCCGCTGCCCGCGAGCGAGGTTGAAAGTCCAGAATCGCCGGCGCCGCACTCCACTCGTAGATGCGCCAGTTGTACCACTGCGGAATGTATTGAGGCAGCGTAATCCCCAGCGCGAACGTCGCGATGACGAGGAACGGTTTCAATGGCCAGGGCGACTTCATTTTTCGTCTCAGAACTTCGTGTACAGGAACGGCGCGGCGCCAGTCACCGCAATGTACTCAATCGCCAGCACCAGCAGCACCAGCGCCGTGGCCTGCGCATAGAACGGAGCTTTGACGAACGTCTTGGTAGAGAGATCGTATACCTTGCGCGGCAGATAATGCATGGTCACCGCGATCAGCAGCACTACCGCAATCGGCATCGAGATATTGGCCAGGCTGGCGGTGAGCGAGGCGATCCGCCCAAGGACCTCCCAGGCGTTAGCCAACGTGGTCGCCCGGAAGAAGACCCAGGCGAAAATGACGAAGTGGGCCGTGGCCAACTGCGAGGCGATCCGCACCCAACGGTTCGTAGACGGCTTCGGGTTGCCGCGCCAGGTCCGGAAGCCGTGATGGATCGCCAGCGCGCCGCCGTGCAAAGCGCCCCAGATGATGAAATTCCAACTCGCTCCGTGCCACAGGCCGCCCAGCAGCATCGTCAGGAACAGATTGGTGTACGTGAAAACCTTCCACTTCGACCGCAGGCCCGGCAGGGAGAAGTAGAGGTAGTCCCGTAGCCAGTTCGAAAGCGAGATGTGCCACCGCCGCCAGAACTCGCTGATATTCAGCGCCTGATACGGCCGGTTGAAGTTCTCGGGGAGCTTCAGCCCCAACAACTGGGCGCTGCCGATGGCCAGGTCGGAATAACCGGAGAAGTCGTAGTAGAGCTGCAGCCCATAGGCATAGACGCCGATCAGAACCTCGACCCCGGTGTAAAGGTTCGGCGTATCGAAGACCCGATTCACCAGGTTCTCGGCCAGGTAATCGGCGATGAGGAACTTCTTCATCAGCCCTAACGCGATGCGAAACAGGGCCTTGCCGCTCTCGTCAATGGAGAGTTGCTTGTCCTTCTTTTCCAGCTGCGGAGCCAGCGACAGCACCCGGGTAATGGGGCCGCTCAGCGTGGTTGGGAAGAAGCTGACCGCCGTCATGTGCGCCAGCAGGCTCTTCACCGGTTTGCCGTCTTTTCTGTACAGGTCGATCGTGTACGTCAGAGACTGGAAACAGTAGAACGAGATGCCCAGCGGGAAGGTCCAGTGCCATTCAGGCGGCTTGGTATGCCGCAAATCCGCCCAGGAGGAAAGGAAAAACGGCATGTACTTGAACGTCGCCAGGATGCCCAAGTTCATGAGAACGCTGGTAGATACCAGCAATTGCCGAACCCGCTTGCCGGTCGCTGCCCCCAGCCCGCGCCCAATCAGGTAATCAACCAGCGACGCGCCGGGAATGAGCACCAGATAGAACAGGTCCCACTTCGCATAGAAGTAGTAATTCGCGAACAGCAATACCGCGAGACCGGCCATGCGCCAGCGCTGGAGCGGCCAGTAGAGCAGAAAGATGCCCGTCAGGAATACGAAATAGACAGAACTGGAGAGGAGCATGCAGGCGCACGCGGAACGAAAAGTCCATTATACTTGCCGCGCGCGGGTCCGCCCTCAGGGTTTGTACGATTTATTGAACCCGTTGCGCGGATTCGTCACCTTGAAATTCCCGCTCTTCTCCGCTGACACTTCCAGCCCCACACCCTGGCACTTCTCTTCAGGATTCGCGATTCGTTCTTCCACCACATTGTGGTCTTTGCCGCCGGCCACGGCGTAGTGGATCTGCCACAGATCCTGCAGTCCCGGCGAAGCGGAAACAATGCTCCAGGCCGCGGGCGAGCCGCCCTTCCGGGCGCCGTTGTTCATGATCGCGACCCTCGGATGCAGGCCATGCACCATCGAGGCGGAATTCGACTGGTCCAGCCCGTGATGCGTCGTCAGGAACAGGTCGACCGGCCCGATCAGGTGATCCGGACAAGCTGCGTCCAGTTCCTTGTTCCAGGTGAGGTCGCCCAGATCGACGAACCGGAACTTGCCGAAAGTCATCAGTACGCCGACCGACCGCGCATTCTCAGACGGATCGTCGGCGCGCCGCTGCTCAGTCCCGCAGACCGCGTTCTTCTGGCCTCCGCCCTTCAGTGCCTTGGGGATCCGTTCCCCATTGGCGGTAACCACCTCAACCCGAATGTCTTTCAGGGGCAGCACGTCGCCCGGCTTGACTGTCAGCCGCTTGGCGCCGGCTGCGAGCACCTTCTGATACCCCGCATTCAATGCATCCGCACCACGGCCCGTCTCGACATTGGCGCCGTGATCCACCACGGTGCCAACAGGGAACTTAGCCGCCAGTTCCGGCACTCCACCCACGTGATCCAGGTGGTAGTGGGTGACCAGCAGGTAATCGATCTTCGTCAGCCCGGCTTTCTTCGCCGCAGCGATAATCCGATCCGAGTCCCGGCCGTTATTCCCGGGCCAGCCGGCATCCACCAGCAGGGACTCCCCGGAGGGCGTGACCAGCAGGGTCGCCTGACCGCCCTCGGTATCGATAAAGGAGATTTCCAGGGTTTTGCGGTTCGCCGCCGGCAGCGACAGTGCTCCGGCCATGAGGAAGACAAGCGTCCAGCGCATGGCGTGATCCTATCATAGGGAACAGAACGCGTTGAATCGTCGTAGTAAACTACGGGGAAGTCAGCAATGCCCTTTTGTACACAGTGCGGCACGGAAGTCCAACCGGCCGATATCTTTTGCGGAGCCTGTGGCGCCCGCCAGGTCCGGGAAGCCGGCACGGCCGACTCCACGGCGCGCCCTTCCGCTGCCCCGCCGCCCCCGCCGCACAATCCCGCCAACGACCCCCTGAAGAACCTCACGCCCCGCAACGCCTCCCTGATGTGCTACATCCCCGTTGCCGGCTGGATCGTGTCGATCATCATCCTCGCCTCCGATCGCTTCCGCTCTGAGCGGGAGGTCCGCTTCCACGCCTTCCAGGGACTCTACCTCTTCGTTCTCTGGCTGTTCGTCGACTGGGTGTTTGCGCCGTTTACTTACTCCATCGAAGCCCCGCACTATATCGCCAAGGCCCTCAAAGCCGTGGTCTTCGGCGCCTGGATCTTCATGATGGTAAAGACCAACCAGGGCGACAACTTCCGTCTGCCGATCCTCGGGGAACTAGCCGATCGCAGCGTCTCCGAACAGAAATAAACCCCTCGGCTTCCCTCCCGCTGTAAAGGCCGCATCCTCCTTCCGTCGATAGCTGGAAGTGCGAGAATTTGCAGGGGATTGAAGCCATCCCCGCGCCCGATACCGGATCCCTTTGATGCTGCCTGGAAACCTCCGAGCCTTGCCGCGCGTGCTGGCATTCCTGTTTCTCGGGCTCCTGCTCTGCCCGCTGCGCTACTTCTCGCTGTTCCACGAGAACGTGCTCGACACCTCCTGGGTCTACGCCATGAACGTGGCCGCGCTGCGAAATCTTGCCTTTGGAGTCGATATCATCTGGACCACCGGCCCGCTCGGGTACCTGTTTCAGCCGTTCGATCTTGGACAGAATCTGGTTCACGGTTTGATCGCCCAGGGAGTCGTCTGGATCGTCCTGCTCTGGGTGGCCGCCGATCTCTGCTTCCTGGCTGGCGTGCCCGTCCGGAATCTCGGCGCCTTCCTCGGCTGCACCGCGCTGGCCGCTCCGTTGTTCCACTTCAACTTCGGCGGCGTCGAGAGTCTGCTGCTGACGGCGATGTTCGTCCTGGCCGCTCTGCTCCTTCTCCGGGAATTTTTGTGGAGACGCTTTCTCCTTCTGATCCTGCTGATTCCGCCCATTGTCCTGATCAAAGGAACCGGCATGGCAATCGCCATCGGGGTGCTGGGCGGGGTGATCACCGCGTTGGCCATACGCCGCGAGTGGCGCAGGGCAGCCGTCGCCGCTGCGCTCTCGGCTCTCCTGATCCCCATTCTGACCCTGGTTTCCTTCCGGCTCAGCACCGGAACCTGGGCGATGGGCCCCTACTTACAAGGGCTTGTGGACATCTCTTCGGAGTACAGCGTCCTGATGGCTACCGATGGCCCGTGGGACGAAAAGCTCCGGGCCCTTGCCGTCTTCGCCTGCCTGGCCGGAGTCTTCCTGATGGCCTTCCTGGGCCGTCAAAGGCAATGGATTCTGGCGCTTCCCTTCGCCGTCCCGCTGCTGGTGTCGGTGAAACACGGGTTCGTCCGCCAGGATGCGCATGTGATCAACTTCTTCTGCATGGCCCTGCTGCTGCTTGGCCTGTTGCTGTTGTTCATGGAATCCTGGCGCTTCAATCGCAACCTGCCCATTCTGCTCATGTTGCTGGTGGTTGTGGCGTTCCAATCTGTCCAGTGGCGTCTGGGTTGGGCGTATCTCGATGACATCTCCGGTTGGAGCAATCTGCGCACCCTCGCCGGCGTCCTGGACCTGCCCAACACCAGGCAGCGCCTGGCGCACGAGCCCTTACCGCCCTACGGGCGCGACTTCCCCCTGGATCCGCCACTCCTCCAGGCCATCGGACAGCACTCGATCAGCATTGTCAGTTCCGTACTGATTCAGGCCGCGTGGCACAACCTTGCCTTCGTACCCCTGCCGCTGCCCCAGGGCTACCCGTGCACTCGCAAGCTGGATGAACGGAATGCCGCCTGGATCGCCCGCCAGGGTCCGGAAAAGGTTCTCCTGGAGTGGTTTATCGTGGACGGCCGCCACCCGCTGAACGACAACCCGGCGACTATGCTCGCTCTCTTCCAGTGGTACGAACCAGAGCTCACCCAGCCCCGATACCTCCTGCTGCGCCGCCGGGCCCAACCGCGCTCCGTTCCACTCCAACCGCTCCAGACCCAATCCATCGACATCACCCAGGGCATCGCAGTGCCCGACTCGTCCCTGCCTGTATTTGCGCGCGTCGAACTGGAACTGACGGCGTTCGGGAAGCTGGCCAAACTGCTCTACCACGTCCCCGAACTACGGATGACAATCAGCCCCGCCTCCTCAGGCGAAGCGACCTACCGCGTCATGGCAGAATCGCTGGGCACACCCCACCTGGTCAGCCACCTGCCCACGAATCTGCCCGCCGCCGCGACATACTTTCAGGGCCAGCCGGCAGCCAATCCCAAAATCAGCCGGCTGACGTTCTCGGGGCCCGGACTGGACTACTACCACCACACGGTCCGGGTCGAGTTCTTGACCTTGAACCCAGCCGCCCGCTGATTCCGTGCTTATCTATCAAGTAGGGATGTTCATCCTCGACTTTGTCTGATTTGGTATATTTATACACAGCGATGCATAATTAACCATCGCCGAGGCCAGGATAGACTCATGACCACGAATGTCGGTATTGTCGGTTTCCGCGGCTACAGCGGAATGGAGTTGGAACGGATTCTCACGGCGCACTCCGGCGTGACCCCGTGGCTGCTGGAGCATCGCGCTGATTCGACGCAGGATCCACAGCCCATTGGCCACTCCGGGCCGCAGCGCATCCCGTGTACCGCCGAGGCGGCCCGTGAGGCCGGAATCCAGGTGGTCTTCCTCGCCACGCCGCCGGAAGTCTCCATGGAGTTGGCTGCAGCGTTCCTGGCTGTGAACATCCGTGTCGTAGACCTGAGCGGTGCCTTCCGCCTGGTTACCCCGGAGAACTACAAGCACTGGTATAAATCCGACCACACCCAGCCGGAGATCCTGCGCGAAGCCGTCTATGGCCTGCCTGAGTTCAATCGGGCGGCCGTACCCCAGGCTCGCCTGCTGTCGAATCCCGGCTGCTATCCCACCGCCGCCAATCTGGCCCTGCGCCCGCTGGTGCAGGCGGGTGTGATCGACCCGGCCCGCGGCATCGTCTGCGACGCCAAGAGCGGAGTCAGCGGCGCGGGCCGCAAAGCCAGCCTCAAGACCGCCTTCTCTGAAGTGACCGAGAACTACTCGGCGTACTCGCTGCTCGACCACCGCCATGTTCCAGAGGTTCTGATGAACTCCGGCATCCAGGAAGAGGACTTCAGCTTCACCGCGCAGCTGATTCCGATCCATCGCGGCATCCTGGAGACCATTTACTTCCGAGCCAAGGGCGTGACCACCTCCGCCGAATTGCTCGACGTTTACCTGAATGCCTATCGGAATGAGCCCTTTGTGCGCCTCTACCCCGTGGGCGCGATGCCGGATCTGCGCGGCGTCAACCGTACCAACTTCTGCGACATTGGTGTGAAGCTCGATGCGAAGACGGGCCGCGCCATCGTGGTCTCCTGCATCGACAATCTCGGCAAGGGCGCTGCCGGCCAAGCCGTTCAAAACATGAACCTGATGCTCGGGTTCGCGGAAACCGAGGGACTGCTATGAGAGTTCTGGTCAAGCTGGGCGGTACCTTGCTCGATAGCCTGGATTCGCGTGCCGGCCTGGCGGCCCAGATCGCGGCCCTGCCGGCTCTCGGTGTCGAAGCCGTTGTCGTTCATGGCGGCGGCAAGCAAATGACCCGGTTCCTGGCCGAACGTGGTGTCGAAAGCCGTTTCGTGAATGGCCTGCGCGTGACCTCTCCGGACGTGATCGACGCGGTGCTGAAGGTCTTTGCCGGCAGCGTGAACAAGGAGCTCGTCTCTTCTCTCGTCGCCGCCGGGGCTCCTGCCGTTGGCCTGAGCGGGATCGACGGGGTGTTGGCCGAGGCCCGCCAGCTCAATCCGGAACTGGGTGCTGTGGGTGAGATTGTCCAAACGAACCCAGCCGTCCTGAATGCGCTGGTGGAGCACGGCTTCATCCCCGTGGTGGCCTGTGTGGCCGGCGACCGCCTGGGCGGAATCTATAATGTGAACGCCGACCAGATGGCCGTGGCCTGCGCCGCGGGCTACGAAGCGGCCCGGTTGCTGTTCCTCACCGATGTGGATGGTGTCCGGGCGGCCGATGGCTCCACGCTGCCCGTTCTCGATGTAAGAGGGTGCCAGGAACTGATCAGCCAGGGCGTGGCCACCGGCGGCATGCAGGCCAAACTGAACTCCGCCTGCGCCGCGCTGGCCCAGGGTGTTGGCGAAGTCATCATCGCGCCCGGTTCCGCCCCGCGCGTGATTGAGCGCTTGTTGAATGGCGAAGTGCTGGGAACGCGGATCGTGAAGGAGGCTCAGCAGTGACTCTCCGTAAAGCCAGAATGGTGGATATTCCCGCCATATTGAAGCTCATCAATGATTACGCCCGGCAGGGCATTATGCTGCCGCGGAACGAATTTGAACTCTCGGAAGGAATCCGCGATTTCACGGTTCTCTACGAGGGCGACCGCCTGCTGGGCTGCGCCGCGCTCCACTTCTACGGCCCCACGATGGCTGAGGTCCGCTCGCTTGCTGTCTCGCCGGAATCCAAGGGCACCGGAGCCGGCCGCGCCCTGATGGAATCGCTGGAGAATGAAGCCCGGGAATACGACCTGGACGCTTTGTTTGCCTTTACTTACGTGCCGCGCTTCTTCGACAAAATGGGCTACCACGAGGTCGATCGCGGCGAACTGCCGCTGAAGGCCTGGAAGGACTGCCTGCGCTGTCCCAAGTTCCAGGCTTGCGACGAAATTGCCGTCTTCAAAGCGTTGAAGCCGGAAACGTCCCTGCCCTCCATCAGCCGCAACGTGGTGGAAGAGACGCTGATTCAGATCCCCGTTTTTCGGCAGAACTGATTCCTTTATCCGAATATTCGGTGGAGAGATTCTCCACCTGGCGCGCACTACTCCTGTGAAGATCGCAGACGGGTGAGCCAAACCGGTCGCCCGCGAGCTGCGGAACTTCAGACCGAAGTCTCCCTGGCATAGGAGTCCCATGCGCGCCCAGACCATCGACGTACAAGAAGCCAACGGCAGAGTCCTCTGCTGCACCATCTTCCGCCCCGGCGGCAAGAAGCTGCTGGCCAAAGGCCATCTGATCAGCGAAGAAGACGTGCGGCTGCTGGAAACCGAGGGCATGCGCAAGGTCTGGGTGACCGAACTGGACGAGGGCGAAGTGGGCGAAGACGATGCGGTGGCCCAGGTCACCTCGCTTATCGGCTGCGGATCGCTCGAGATCCGGCTGGCCGCGGGCGGCCGGGCGAACCTGATTGCGACAGAACCTTCCAGTATCCTGGTCGACGACGAGCTGTTGAAGCAGATTAACTGCACGGCCAGCGTCGTCATCGCCACCGCCCAGAACTTCAGCTTCGCCCAGGCCGGCGACCGTGTCGCGACGGTAAAAAGTTCGCCCTTCGCCGTGTCTCAGCAGCAACTGGACGCCGTGCTCTCCATCCTCAACGAACGCGGCCCCATTCTCCAGGCGCGCCCCATCCGCGACCCCGCGGTCGCCGTCCTTTATACCGACCCCTGCTCTGGTGACCGCGCCCGCCAGCTCTTCGAAAGTGTCATGCGCCAGAGGCTCGACCAGTTCGGTCTCAGCTGCCGCTTCTCCCTGGCCTGTATCGAAGAAGAGGCGGCGGTGACCAAGGCGCTCGGCCACCTGCTGCGCTCCCGGCCGACGGCGATTCTCGTGGCATCCACCACAGCCCCGGCCGGTCCTGACGACGTCATCGGCCGGGCCATGCTGGGCTGCGGCTGCCATCTGGAACGGTTTCTGGCGCCGGTGGAGCCGGGCAACCTCCTCCTGCTCGGCTACAAAGACGATGTTCCGGTCGTCTCGGCGCCCGGCTGCTTCCGCTCCACCAAGCGCAACGTGGTCGATCTCGTGTTACCCCCGATGCTGGCCCGCTACCGGGTCTCCGGCTGGGAAATCGCCTGCCTCGGGCACGGCGGACTTCTGGGCTGAAACCATCTCCTCCAAACGCAACCCTTCCTAGGGTTCGCAATACTCAGGGCCGGACGCTTGACCAGCGCCGGCCCCTTTTTCGCGCCCACCTTGTGAGTTGACTTCCCTTCTTAATTGCGAAACTCTGAAGGTCGAATGCAGATTCGTTCCGTGCAGGCTTTCCTGCTGTCGTCGCCGCTGGCGGAGCCGCTTGTTCTCCCCTACCACGGGGGTGAGCGCACTATCGTCAAACGCGACGCCATGTTGATCTGTGTCGAGGGCGAACATGGCTTGAAGGGCTACGCCCCGGGACCCGCACACGAGGATGCGCTCACTGGTATTCGCGATTTTATCGCCCCATTTCTGGTCGGGAGAAGCCTGCTGGATCCCGATGTCCTGCGGATCCTGTTCCACCAGCAACCGGGCGTCACGCGAGCCCTTTCCCGCTATTACGACGCCGTCGAGATCGCCCTCTTCGATCTCACCGCCTGCAGCTATGACGTCCCGGTCTGCGACCTGCTGGGCGGCCGCGTACGCGATGAAATCCGTGTCTACGCCAGCGCAGGCATGTACCAGAGCCCGCAGGGGTACGCCGATGAAGCTGCCCAACTGGCGGCCCACGGCTTCTCCGCCTACAAACTTCGCCCGGCCCTGGGCCCCGACGCCGACCTCGAGACCATCCGGCGCATCCGAGAAGCCACCGGACCGGGTTTCGAGATCATGGTGGATGCCCACACTTGGTGGCGGATGGGCGACCGGAATTACAGCGAAGAAACCGTCTGCCGCCTGGCTCGCGAGATGGGCCGGCTGCAGGTGACCTGGCTGGAAGAGCCCCTTCCGCCCCATAACCATGCTGCCTACGGCCGGTTGAAGGACCTCGACGAGGTGCCGCTGGCGGCGGGAGAACACGAACCGGATGAGGCGGGGTTCGACGACCTCATCGCCAGCCGCTGCGTCGACTACGTGCAGGCCGACCTGGTCTGCCAGGGCGGCTACAACCTCGGGCGCCGCCTGCTCGCCTCCCTGGCCCGGGCCGGGCTCTCCTTTGCGTTTCATTCGTGGGGTACGAACCTGGAAATTCTCGCTGCAGCCCACCTGGGTGTCTGTTGGCCCGACACCGTGGTGCCCTGGATGGAGTATCCCTGCTACCGCAGCATCACCCAGCCCGGAATGTACCCGTTCCCGTTGGCCGAAGAGATCCTGACGGAACCGCTGCCCATCCGTAAGGGTGTCCTGGAACTGGATTTAACGCGCCCCGGATTCGGCATCGACGTGAATCTCTCTGTGCTGGACCGTTTCCCGTGGATCCCCGGCCCCTGGTCCTACTTCAAGTTCGATTCACCGGCTGAGACCTGGGCCGTCACCGGGGATCACAGCCAGCGCTGGTCCTCCGCCGGCGCATGACCTCGTTTTGATACACTCCCCATCAATGGTTTTCGAAGTTCTCGGAGCCGCGGGTCTGGCGGCGGCCGGCCTTACCGCGTATGGTGTGCGCGGCCGTTCGGCGCAGTTGTTTGGACCCTCCGTCTGGAAAGGCCCGGCCAACCGGCGCGCCATAGCCCTTACCTTCGATGACGGACCCAGCGAGTCTACTCCCGATCTGCTCAGCCTGCTTTACGAGTACGGCGCCCGCGCGACTTTTTTCCAGTGCGGTCACCATGTCCGGCGTTTGCCGGGCGTGGCTCTCCGCTGCCTCGCCGACGGCCACGAGATCGGCAATCATACTGACACCCACCCTGCCCTCTATCTGCGGTCTTCGCAGTTTATCTACGACCAGTTGGAACGCGCCCAGCAGGCTATCTCCGAAACCTGCGGCGTGACCCCCACCCTGGTGCGCCCCACGTTCGGTGCCCGGTGGTTCGGACTCCGTCCCGCCCAGAAGCGGTTGCACCTGCTCGGCGTCATGTGGACCACCCTGGCGCGGGATTGGCGCCTCTCCGGCGCCGATGTGGCGACCCGGATGGAAGCCAGCGCCCACCCGGGAGCGATCCTCTGCTTTCACGATGGCCGGGAGTTGACCCACCGTCCCAATATCGCGTCGACGCTGGAATCGCTGCGGGTTCTGCTGCCCAAGTGGGCCGAGGCGGGGTATGAGTTTGTCACTGTCAGCGAACTACTCAACCTGCCTGCGGCGCCGCGTCCCGAGTAGGCCGCCGCCCTCTCAGATCCCCAGTTTGTCCTTTAGATCCTTCAACCGGTCGCGAGCCACGGTGATCTCCGTCTTCTTCGGATCTTTGAGCCGCAGAATCATCTTGCCTCCGAACCACGGGTACAGCTCATCCGCGAAGCTGAGGTTCACCAAAGTGGAGCGGTGCACACGCACAAATTGCTGAGCGTCGAGCTTTTGCTCCAGCTCCGCAATTGTCTTGTCCACTACCCAGTTCTTCTCGGCGGTAGCGGCGTACGTAAGCTTGTCCTCGGCGAAGAAGTGCGTCACGCGCGAAAGTTCGATGAAGTGCACCCGTTCGCCGACACGCGACGAGATACGCTGTAGTCCCTCCTGCCGCGACTGTCCCTGCAGGGCAGCCTGCATCTGTTCGATCAGCGACTTCAAGGCCGGGCGAGGCATTTCGCCTCCAGCCAGCCGCTCCAGCTTTCCCAACGCTCGGTCGAGTTGCGCCTCTTCCACCGGCTTTAGCAGGTAGTCCAGAGAATTCACCTCAAACGCCCGCAGCGCATACTGGTCGTACGCGGTGGCAAACACCACCAGCGGCTGGAAGCTGAGGCTGGCCAGCAGATCAAAGCCCGTCATACCCGGCATCTGGATATCCAGGAACAGTGCGTCCGGTACCAGCAGTTCGATCTCCTGCTGCGCGCGGACGGCGTCGGTGGAACTGCCCACAATCTCGACCCGGCCCGTCTCGCGCAGCATTCGATCCAGGCGGCGCACCGCCAATTCCTCGTCATCCACCAGGTAGACCCGCAGACTCACGCCGGTACCCCCACAGGCAAACGCAGACTCACGCGATTCCCTTCGATGGAAAGGACCCCTGCCTCTCCATACAGCAGGGCCAGCCGTTTTTCCAGTGTGTCCAGGCCGTGCCCTTCGCTCAGGTCGTCGCGGCTGAAGCCCGGCCCGTCGTCCTGCACCGAGATCTCCAGCCAGCCATTTTGCCTCTGCACCGCAATCCCGATCCGCCCGCCTTCCCGTTTCGGCGCGATAGCGTACTTCATCGAGTTCTCCACCAGAGTCTGCAACGCGTAAGGTGGCACTTCGCAGTGCAAGGCCTCATGGTCCATGTCGATCGAGAATTTCAGCCGCTGGCCGAAGCGCGTCCGCTCGATCTCCAGGTAATCGCTCACCAGTTTCATCTCATCGCCCAACGAGACTGTACTGCGCTGCTGCGAGTCGAGCGCATACCGCAGCAGCCGCGCCAGCCGCTGCAGCATCTCCTCAGCGCCCTTCGGTTCGTCGCGGATCATCGAAAGGATGGAGTTGATCGTGTTGAACAGGAAGTGCGGCTGCAGCCGCGACTGCAGCGAACTCAGGCGCGCCTCCAGCACCAGTTTCTGGGCTCGTTCCCGTTCCAGTTGCTGCTGCTTCAGTTCCAGCGTGGTGTGCTCCACGCGGTGCCGCAGCGTTTCGATGACGAAGCTGGCGATGCCGACGATAATCGTGATGAGCGTAGCCGTACGGACGCTGCCCACGAACTGCGGCCAGAACTGATGAGTGGAGATGATGCCGGCCAGCAGCAAGCCGCCCACCGCCAGCAGAGTCCCGACAGCCGCCACCGCGATCAGTGCCGTTAGGTAGACCAGCCACATCGCCATCTTGGGCAGCCGCCAGATCCGGACGGCCAGCCAGGGAACGGTAAACGCGGCCGTGCAGCCGATGAGCTGCGCGTAGATCATATTGGCCAGCAGGTAGAGTCCGAATTCCGAACTGCGCGCCTGCGGATTGTAGGCGAAGTTCAACAGACACAACACCAGCCCGATGGCTGCGTTGAACAGCAGCACCATGCCCACATGCCGCCAGGTCAGGCCCGCTTCCTCGGAATACGCCCACTGCATCTCAGACCTCCAGTGTACTCACGGCACCGGTTAGTGCCCGGCCGTGTGGCAACCAATGCAGTTGCGCTGCATCACGGGCAGATCGCCTGTCTCCAGCCACTTCTGCGCGCGCTGGCCGTACACTGTCGGGCCCATCTCATTCACCACTCTGGTCAATAGAGCTTTCGCTTTTTCCTTCTCTCCGCTGCGGTCATAACCGTCCGCCAGCCCCATTAGCAGTTCGCCGCGCGGATGGGTACCCAGCTTGTCCAGCGAATCCTTCTGGAGTTCGTACATGTGCGAGAAGTCCGCCACGGCGCGCTCCAGCAGGGCCGCCTTCCGCTCCTGCGGAACAAAACGCGACGCCGTCAGCATCGCCGACCCGCGCGGGATCCTCGTCGCCGGCCTATCCGGGCGCAGCCTTACGGCTTCGTCCATCTCCGCGATCCCCTGCGTCCACATCTCCTGCCCCTTCTGGAGATCGCCCGATTGAAACGCCTGCCCCGACTGCGAGAAGAGCCCGGCGCCATGCCAGACCAGTGCCTCGGCGTTCTTTGGATCGGATTTGAGCGTCTCCTCGGACGCCCGCATTGCCCGGACGAACGCTTCCTTATCCCCGGAGAGCCCGGCAAAAAAGTCGTTCCTCACAATGTGGTCGAAACGGACTGCCTTTGCCTGTTGGCTCGTCTCCTGACCCCGGCCGGGCGCCGTCAACAGCCCCAGCGCAAACGAACCCGCCGCGAATGCCAGCCACAGTGATTTCTTCATGGATCCAGTCTGCTACTCGTTCCTGCCCCGGGCCGCCGCAATCCGATGAAACGGAGAATGGCCGGATAAACCGGCGCCCTGGTGGGACGAACCGATACACTACGGGGAATGCCTTCGACGTCCTGGCGACGCTGGGTCCCCGCCGTGTCCATGCTGCTGGTCTCGCTGATCAGCTATATCGACCGCAACACGCTGGCCTTGCTGGCGCCCACGATCCTTCGCGACAACCAACTCTCGGCCGAACAATATGGCTGGATCATCTCCTCGTTCTCGGTGGCCTATATGCTCGGCAACCCCTTGTGGGGCCGCTGGCTCGACCGGTGGGGCGTCCGCGTGGGCATGCTGGTGGCCGTGTCGTTCTGGACTCTCTCGTCTGCTGCGCACGCCTACGTCTCCGGTTTCCTTGGCTTCGCCGTAGCTCGCGCCGCCCTCGGCTTCGGAGAAGGCGCCACTTTTCCGGGAGGACTGCGAACCGTCGTCCAGACTCTGCCCGACCGGCTTCGTTCCCGGGGCGTAGCCCTGGCTTACAGCGGAGGCTCCCTGGGCGCCGTGCTCACCCCACTCATCGTCACGCCCATTTATCAGGCCTTCGGCTGGCGCGCCGCCTTTCTCTTCACCGGCTTTGTTGGAGCGCTCTGGCTGGCCACCTGGCTGCTCATCAGCCGGCGTCCGGAGCTCCGCGCGACGCATCCTGTTCCCGTCGAATCCGGCAGCCGCACCTTGTCCACGGCGCCGCGGCCCGCCATGAAATGGACCGATCCCCGCCTCTGGAGCTTCATGTCCTCCTACGCCCTCGGCTGTCTGCCGCTGGCTTTTGTCCTCTATGAAGCACCCATCTACTTCTCCCGAGGACTGGGTAAGTCCCAGGTCGAAATCGGCCACGTCCTGTGGATCCCGCCACTGGGCTGGGAGTGCGGCTACTTTCTGTGGGGCTGGTTTGCTGACCGGTTGCGCCGCAACCGGCCCGATCCCATGCCGGTCTACCGGGGCCTGACCGTGGCAGCCCTGTTGATGACGCTGCCTCTCTGCCTGGGGGCTCGCATCCAGTCGTTCCCGGTGCTGCTGTTCGTGCTGTTCTGGACCATGTTCGTGGCCGGCGGCAATGTCATTGTCGCCATCAGCTACGCGACGCACACTTTTACTACGGCAAATGCCGGCCTCATCGCCGGCCTGGGCGCTGGTTCGTGGTCTGCGTTTGTGGCGCTTTCCATGCCCTGGTTTGGACGCCTGATGGACGCGCGCTCCTGGGATACGGCATTCCTGGGCGCGACGCTGGTCCCGCTGCTGGGCTATTCCTGCTGGTTGTGGATCAATCGCGCCGGAAACGACGCCGCCTCAGCGCTGCACGGGCACCACAAGGTCGGCTAACAATTCCTGCAGCAGCGGCGTGCGCGGATAGGCGTGGCCGCCATACTGGCGGAATCCCTCTGCGAATTCGACCCCGGCCAGCGCTCCGCGCGACCGGCACCAGGTCTCCATCGTTTCCACGAAATTGTCCATCCCGTGCTGCTTGCGAAGCCAGTTGCGCTGGCTCTCGTGAGCTTCCAGCATCCGGCGCTTGAGGTCCATGACGCCGGCCACATTCACCGCGAAGTGTGGAGCGATCGTGTTGCCCTCGCGATCGATTCCTTCCGCGGGATCGACGTAATAGAGGTGCGGAATCGCCGGTAGGGCGGGAGCCTGGTCGTAGGCCTGGGTCAGATAGTTGGGTGCGGACGCACCAAAGCAGGCGTCAGTCACCAGGATGGATGTGGCCTCATGGTCACAGTGGTAGTCGCGCGGAGAGGCGGTCAGCACGATGTCGGGCCGCACCCGCCGCAAAGCCGCCGTCACCCGCCGCCTGGAGCCGTCGTCGGAGAAGATGGCCAGGTCGCTGAAGCCCACCCACTGATACTCTGCCCCGATCACCGCTGCCGCTGTGGAGGCTTCGCCTTGCCGGATGCGCGCGATTTCCTGAGGACCATATTCCACTGACCCGCAGTCGCCCGCGGTCATCGTCGCTATCACCACTTCGTGGCCGCGCGCCGCGAGCAGCGCTAGCGTGCCTCCTGCCAGTATCTCCGCATCATCCGGATGGGCATGAAGGCAAAGAATCCGCTTTTTCATGATTCGCTGGTTCCGCGCTCTCTGATCTGTTCGCATTCACAGCAATCGCTGCAGCGCCCGCATTTTGCGCACAAATGGTTATTGCAGGTGTCCTTGGTGCACCAGACACAAATGCGTTGGGAGGGTTCCCGGCAAATATTGCAGACAAGCGTCTTCGCCGTTGTCGCCGTCGGAGTCTGCGGGCTCACTTCCGGCTCCCCTGGTGCAGCGTCTGTGCGCGGCACTTCTGCGCCTCTTGTTCGGCCACGGAAAGCTCCTTTTCCCTCAATATGGACAGGTCGGAGACATGCTGCCGCAGCCAGTCCCTGCTGGCGCCGGCCGCGCTGATCTCGCCGTCCAGAAGGTCGGCAATCGCCGGGTTCTGATACCGCCGTACTGCCTGACTCACGCTGGTCGCAGTCTGCACGAGGCTTTCCAGGCGCACCAGCGTTTCCACGGCCAGTGAAAGTTTGGCCGGTTGTTCCGCCAACCGCGCGGCGGTGTTCTGCACATATCCGATGGCCGTCAGGCAATCCTGATATTGCTTCTCATAAGCCACCGGCGCGCCAGCGGCCGTCCACTTCTCCGGTTGCAGTTGAACCAGCACAGGACGCAGTTTCTCGACCTCCGGACCAATCTTCTGCACCTTCGGCTTCAAATCCCAATCCGGTGCAATGCTCGGAACGGGAGCAGCAGCCTGGAGCGCAAGTAGCAGTGTGATTATGCCGTGAGACACTCTACACACAGTTTAACTGGAGCAACCGTCTGGCGTGGGAATAAGCGAGACTAATCGCCCGGGGGCGGAGGCGGAGGAGGTGGCGGCGGGGGTGGGGGCGGAGTTGCGCCGGTGTCGCCAGGGACACCACCACCCGAGGTCGGAGGCGGAGTCGTGCCGCCGGGCACCCCGCCAGTACTGCCGCCGCCCAGACGCGGGGTCCGCAACAGAATCTGATAGATGGCGTCGGCGACATACTGCATCATGCGGCCGCGGTCGATCCGCCGTTCGGCGGCCAGCGGCGCATTCCGGTAAACCACCAGTTCTTCGCCGGCCGCGACCAGGCGAGGATCGCCATCGCGCGGCATCAACCGGTGTTCGACTGCAACCAGGCCCTCTTCTACTGCAACCCGGGTGGTCTCGTCGTCGTCTTCCACACTAATGTCAAAAATCGTGCCGCGGACCGAGATGACCGCCGTCGGGGTATGGACCTTGTTGGGATTCGGCTGCCCGCCCAGTTTCTGGATGTGAACCCGGATGCGGCCCAGCCAGACGTCCACCATGTCGCGCCAGTTCCCCGGGTTCGCGCGGAATGTCACACGAGAGTTGGGGAATACTTCGAACGTGCTGCCGTCTGACACGCGGAAGGCCGCATATCCGTCCGGACCGGTCACGATGACTTGGCGCGCCTGGATGGAATCGCCCATGCTGACCGCCCAAAGCTCCGTCTCCCTGACAAGGGACACGCTGCCCTGCACAGTGATCGCCTTGGCGGCGGTGTCAGTCTGGAAGAGGGATTGTGCGGTGAGAACAGGCAGAGAAAGGGCCGCCAGCAGAAACGCCGTGATGACCTTGCCGAAGCTCAACCCACTACGAGCGAACATACAGACCCACAGAACACTACTTTATCACCAAAATTGCAATGCAAGTAGTAGCCCGAAAGTGAATTCTGTTGAAAAATCAGTAAGGTACGTGAACTTACTGCAAGGAGTGGTCGATCTAATCAGGGTAGAATAGACGCAGGCCATGGGTCGCCGGTACACAATCCTGACCAAGCGAACCGCCGCCGCCTTCACAGTGCTGGCGTGTGCCGCCTTGGCTGCGCCCGCCGAAGCCCAATCTTCCCGTTCTCTTCTTGATTGGCGAAGAATTGGCAACTCCAGCCAGTTGTTAGGTTTGCCGTCGCCCGCCGGCGGCGCAGCGGATCGAGTCTGGTTCAGCCAGGATGGCCGCATTCTGGTCCGGCTATCCAACGGACGCGTGTATGGCACGGCCGATCTGGAGCAGTGGCAGTCGGACTCAGCCCAACCTCCGGCCTTCCCGGCGGCGCCCGAAGGAGCCGTTGCCCCGGAGGTTTCCGCGCGGCTTGTGCCGGCCAATTCGAACCGGACCGTGCTTTATGCCTCTGGCCGAAATGCCTGGCGGTCTGAAGATGGCGGATTAAATTGGCATAACCTGACGCAGTATCGCGCGCAGTCGCTCCTCGGATCGGATGTGAAGGACCTCGCCGTCGATCCCACGGACGATCAGCGGCTGGTGGCGGCCACCGCCACCGGGGTCTGGTACTCGGTGGATGCTGGACTTTCCTGGCAAGGATTGAACGAGGCGCTGCCCAACCTGCCGGTGCGCCGCATCCTTGCCGCTCCTTCCGGGAGCCGTGGCGTCCGTATCGCTGTCGATTCCGGGACGGAGCCCGCCCATCGCGATCTCGAGTGGCTACCCGGACAGAACGCCGGCTGGCTGCCTGTCAAGGAAAGTTCCTCGACGATCGAAACGGAACTTAAACGTAGTCTTTCCACGAGCCTGAACGCGACCATCACGACGGCGAGTGCCTACGGCGACGCGATCTACGCCGGTGCCGCCGACGGCCGCCTCTGGTCGAGCCTTGACGCCGGCCGGTCCTGGCGCGTCTTCCCGGCGCTGCCCGGTTCGGGTGCCGTGGAACGTATCTGGCTTGATCCGGCAGACCGTTCGTTCGCCCTGGCCGCGCTGTCCAGCGCAGGCGCCGGCCCCCGCGTGCTGAGAACTTTGAACGGCGGCGGCTTCTGGGACGACCTCTCGGCGAACCTCGCGGAAGGGCCCGCCTACGGCGTGACCGCTGAGCGCTCAACCGGCGCGCTTTATCTTGCCACTGCGCGCGGTATCTTTTACACGATGGCTGACTTACGGGCTCCGGCGATGCCCACCGGATGGCAGCCTCTCAGTGCCGGCCTGCCCGATGCCGCCGTGCGCGACGTGCGTCTGGACGACGACGGCAACCTGCTCATCGCGGCGGTGGACGGCTATGGCGTCTACGCCGCTCTGGCGCCCCACCGGCTGCGCCAGCCGCGTGTTGTCCATACGTTCGATTACGGCCAGCGGGCCGCCGCGCCCGGTGCCCTGCTGAGCGTGCTTGGCGCCAGGGTCGGAACGGCCTCCGCCAACCGGACTTCTGTCCCCGTCCTTTCCTCAAACGAAGCCGAATCCCAGATCCAGGTGCCGTACGAAGTGACCGGCGACTCCCTGCAACTTGTACTCAACGCGGCACAGGGACCCGTCGTGTTCGGCCTGCCGCTGCACAGCACCGCCCCGGCCGTGCTTATCGATCGAGACGGCACACCCGTGCTGATTGATGCCGATTCCGGCGTGCAACTGGATGCCATGCACCCTGCCCGCCCAGGCATGCGCGTCCAGATCCTGATGAGCGGTCTGGGGCGCGTACAACCTGACTGGCCCACCGGCATGGCCGCCCCGCTGGAAGACGCGCCGCGTGTCATGGCACGGGTGCGCGCGACGCTGGACGGCGCCCCGCTCGAGGTCGTTCGCGCTACGCTCGCGCCCGGATACATCGGCTACTACCTGGTCGAAGTGCAACTGCCCGAGTTCGTAGATACCGGATCCTCGGAGTTGGCGCTTGAGGCCGGTGGTAAAGCCAGCAATCGAGTGCGCTTGTACGTCGCGCAGTAATACCGGCCAGCGAAGCGCGCTCCCCGGGAAAGCAAGTACCATAGCAACAGGAGAAACTCCATGATCCGCCGAATCCCCTTTGTTCTCTCCCTCTTCCTGCTGGTTGTTTCGGCACAGGAATCCGCTCCCAAACCAGCAGGTGAGAAACTTGCGCCGTATTACCCCACACCGGACAGCGTGGTGGAGCGGATGCTGAAGTTCGGCGGCCTCAAGCGAGGCGAGAAGATCTTCGACCTGGGCTCGGGCGACGGCCGCGTAGTCATCATGGCGGCTCAGCAGTTTAAAGCCGATGCCACGGGTGTCGAGCTGGATCAGGATCTCTGCAAACAGTCGATGGACCGCATCAAGTCCCTGGGCCTGGAAAAGCACGCCCGCATCATCAACGGCGACATCACCCAGCAGGACTTCTCCAGCGCCAACTTGTTGACGGTCTACCTGTTACCGAATTCCAACGAGAAGATCCGGCCCATGCTGGAAAAACAGCTCAAGAAGGGCACCCGGATCGTGGCGCACGACTTCATGTTCAAGGGTTGGACCGCCGACAAGGAAGAGCACATCCCCGACGACGGGGAAGGCCGCAGCCATACGCTGTATCTCTATATCCGCTAGGCAGTAGCAGAGGTTCGCTACCGTGGTTTCCGATCAGATCGTCCTGCCGTATCTCTGGCGCCGCTACCTGAGCTTTCTGCGCGCGCTTGTCGGAGCCGCCTGCCTCTGGGTCGTGCTGGCTTCCACGGCGGTGGCGACCGGCACCTGGCTGATCCTGGTCGTGATCCTCACCATTTACAGTCTGGTATCGATCTTCTGGCGCTGGCCAGAGCGGATCGACAGGCTGGATATCTTCAACCTGGTTCTGGATGTGGTCACGTTCCTGTTGTGTGTCGCCCTCAGCGATACCGACAGTCTGTGGCTGGCTGCCGTGGCCGCGCTCTACTTGTTCCTGGCCATGGCCACACTCCAGGATTGGCGGGATGTCCTTCTCACCACAGTACTTTCGCTTGCCTTTATCATCAGTGCCCGGCCGCCCAACGCCGACATCCTTGAGCCGTTGGTGCTGATTCTGGGCATGTTCGGCTGTGTGGTGGCCCTGCAGAAACAGAGCCTGATCGACCGGCTCTCCAACACATCCCGCCAGGCGGTTCTGTACCGCAAAGAGGCCCAGCAGGCGCGCGAGGCGGAGCGGGAACGGATCGCGGCCGACTTCCACGACGGACCTCTCCAGAGTTTCATCAGCATCCAGATGCGGCTGGAGATCGTCCGCAAGATGCTGGAGCGGAACTTCGACGCAGGTATGGCGGAGTTGAAGGAACTGCGCGAAATCTGCGGGCAGCAGGTGACGGAAGTGCGGACTTTTGTGCGCAGTATGCGGCCCGTGGAAGTCGATGGCGCCGGACTCGCCGCCGCACTGCGCTCTACCGTCGGATTCTTCCAGAAAGATTCCGGGATCCCTGCCACCTTCAAGGTGGACCCCGGAGCCATGCACGACGACATCGACAGCTCTACGGAAGTTGTACAGATTGTCCGGGAGGCCCTAAACAATGTGCGCAAGCACTCGGGCGCATCGAGGGTTGCGGTCGGCCTGGCTCGCGCCGAAGACACCCTGCTGATCGATGTCGAGGACGACGGCACGGGTTTTCCCTTCGCCGGTACATTTTCGCTGGAGGAGCTGGAACTCCTTCGGATCGGGCCTCTTAGCATCCAGCGAAGGGTTCGCGGACTCTCCGGCGACCTGGCCCTCTCCTCCCGCCCGGGCCGAGGTTCGGAACTCAAGATCCGCCTGCCGATATGAAGTTCTTCCTCCTATTGGCCGCCTTGGGGCTGGCCTCCTGCGGCCGCTACGCCGACTTCCAACTTGCCCCGGTTGGGCCTGCGGAATCAGGGCATTACGAATGGTCGCCGCATGCCGGGGCCATCTACCGTGAGCAGGCTGTCGATACCCTGAATCCCAGTGTCCTGGCCTGGCAAGGCTCGCTGCTCAATCTGTACTCGGTCTACGACGGCAAAGTTTGGCATACTGCCACAGCCAGCAGTTCGGATGGCCTGACTTGGGCCGGCGGCCAGCGAATTCTCTCGCCGGACCCGAAGACCTGGGAAGGGGACTACATCGCCGCCAACGGGGCGGCGGCCGTCTGGCGCAACCAGATCCTCTACCTCTATCAAGCGGGCACTCCACCACGTATCGGCATATCGCGATATGACGATGCGAAGACCTGGAAGAAAGACCCTGAACCCGTGGTTGGCTTCGGGCCTCGCGGCGCCTGGGACGAACGCGCGACGGCGGATCCTTACCTCTTCGTATCCGGCGACCGCCTCTATCTTTACTATCTCGGTGAGGATCGTGCGCGCCGCCAGCGTCTCGGTGTTGCCGTCAGCGAGGATGGGAGCCGCTGGACCAAGCTGCGCTCCAGCCCGGTGCTGGAGCTGGGCGAAGAGAACGCGTTTGATGAAAACGGGCTCGGCGAACCCGCAGTGTGGCAGGCGCACGGCAGCTACTGGATGCTCTACACCGGCCGGGCCCGGAATGAGGTGCGGCGGTTGGGGTTGGCGCGCTCCGACGATGGCGTTCAATGGAAACGGACGGGCCTGGTCATCGAGGGGAGCGAACCCTGGAACAGCAAGGTGATGTGCGACCCGACCGTGATCGTCGAGCCGTCGCGGGTCCGTGTCTGGTACGGTGGCGGTGATGTGGCCCACCCGGCGGAGAACGTCCACGGCCAAATCGGCTACGGCGAACTGATCTGGAAGCCCTGAACGGAGCGTCATGAAGATTGGAATCACGTGCTACCCCACCTACGGCGGGTCGGGCATCGTCGCCACGGAACTCGGTCTGGAACTGGCCGTCCGCGGGCACGAGGTCCACTTCATCACTTACGCGAATCCTATCCGGCTCGACCCCGGTACCCCGCGCATCCACTATCACGAAGTGGAAGTCTCCACCTATCCGCTGTTCCAATACCCGCCGTACGACCTGGCGCTGGCCTCGCGCATGGCGGAGATCGCCGAGTGGCAGAATCTTGATCTTCTGCACGTGCACTATGCCATCCCGCATTCAGCATCGGCCTATCTGGCGCGGGCGATGTCGACGCCGACCCGCCGTTTACCTTACATCACCACGCTGCACGGCACCGACATTACGCTGGTGGGCACGGACCGGTCGTATTTCCCCATCACGAAGTTCTCCATCGAGCAGTCGGATGGGGTGACCTCCATCAGCAATCATCTGAAGCAGCAAACCCTGGACGTGTTCGGAGTGAAGAACGAAGTCCGGGTGATCCACAATTTCGTGAATTGCGACCTTTACCGCATGGCGAAGAGGCCGCACGAGGGCCGGCCGCGGTTGCTTCACATTTCGAATTTCCGGGAAGTGAAGCGAATCACAGATTGTGTGCGCGTGCTGAAGCTGGTGCGTGAGCATCTGGACTGTGAGCTGTGGATGGCGGGGGACGGGCCCGATCGAGGAGCCGCTGAGCGGCTCGCCTTTGAACTCGGGATCCACGAACACGTGGAATTCCTGGGCAAGCAGGACCACATCGAGCGGCTGATCCCGCAGTGCGACATGATGCTGTTGCCCAGCCGAATGGAGTCGTTTGGTCTGGCGGCGCTGGAAGGCATGGCGTGCGGCGTCATTCCGGTGGCGACCCGCGTAGGCGGCGTGCCGGAAGTGATCACGCACGGAGTGGATGGATTCCTGGAAGAGGTGGGCGACGTAGCCGCGCAGGCGCAGCGCGTGATGGAAGTGCTGTCCGATGCAGAGCTGCGCAACCGCATGAAATGGGCGGCCCGCGACGCGGCAGAATCCAGGTTCTGCACCTCGCACATCATTCCGCGCTACGAAGCGTTTTACCAGGAAGTGCTGGCGCGCTAGCTGCCGGGGGTGATGATCTCGACGCCGTAGCCCCAGAAGAGGCCCGATTCCAGCACGCCGGTGATCGATTTGATGTCCTTTTCCAGGCCCGCTCCGATCGAGGCAAAGCGGACATCGAAGATCAGGTTGCCATTCTCCGTGATCACCGGGCCGTCTTTGCCAGAGCCCGAGCGGATGCGGATCTCGGTCGCGCCCAGCCGCAAAAGTTCCGCTTCCACCAGGCGCACGGACATCGGATGTACTTCCACCGGGATGGGGAAGCGGGTGCCCAGACGTTCGACCAGTTTGGAGCGATCCACCAGGATGAACGTCTTCGGGCTGCTGCGCAGGATCAGTTTTTCCTGATACATGGCGCCGCCACGACCCTTGATCAGGTTGCCTGCTGGATCGGCTTCGTCGGCGCCGTCGAAGTACCAGTCGGGCACGGCGTCCATGGGGCGCAGGGTGGGAATGCCCAGCGCCACACAGGCCATCGCGACCTCGTGCGAAGTGGGGATCGCGCGGAAACGGAGCCCTTCCCGCTGCGCGCGTTCGGCCAGCGTGGTGAGTGCGACGAAACTGGTGGAGCCGCTGCCGGCTCCGATCACCTGGCCGTCCTTCACTTCTTTGGCGATGCGCTCCGCCGTCCGGCGTTTGGCTTCATAGTTGGCGATTTCCGCCGACCAATGGAACTGCTTCAGCAATTGGCTTTCGCGCTGCATGGCCCTCTCCCTGATTCCATGATGCGCCCGGCTACCAGCTGAACTGCAACTGGAAGCGGAAGGTCCGGCCATCGTTCAGCGTGTTGGTGATCTGGGCAAAGTTCGGATTGGTCACGTCCAGACCGGGATCGGCGAACTGCGGTGTGTTGAAGAGATTCACCGATTCGGCACGCAGCGTCAGGCGTTTCTCGCCGGTCACGACCCACGAGCGCCACAGTGTCGCATTCACGTTGTGGATCACGCCTTTGCGGAAGGTGTTGCGGCCGAGGTTCCCGCTCGGGTCGGTCGGCTTGATGAACGAGAAGGCCGACTTCGGGAGCAGAGCGCGCGAATCGTCGGGGTTGCCGACGGTGCGGCCCAGAATGCTGGGGTCCACCAGGTTTGGCCGGTCGTTGCCGTTGCCGTCCACGTTGCCGAAGCCGGGGCCGTCGGCCGTGATCACAGTGAATGGCGTGCCCTGCTTGATAAGCACCACGCCGGCCAGGTTCCAGCCGGCGACGGTGTTCTTCAGCAGAGGCTTCTGATTCCATCCGGGCAGGGCATAGGAGCCGCGCCACAGGAAAGCATGCGGCTGGTCGAACGAACTGAGTCCGCGCATATCAGCGTGGGTCTCGTGTTCGTTCTGACTGCGCGAGATGCGGGAGTCGTTGTCGTAAGCCGTGTTGGAGTAGGCCGCGCCGAGATCCATTGCTTTGCTGAACCAGTACTGCATGTCCATGGAGAGGCCGTGCCAGCGGGGCGCGAAGAGGGAGGCGCGGAAGGCGTCGTAGTAGCCGCGCGAGCCGTTTGTCACATAGCGGATCTCGGCGTGTGTGGGATCGGCGCGGCGCTGGTTGAGGGTCGACGAGGTCTGCGGGATGCCGGGGACCACCTGTCCGCGGTTGAGGTACCACATGATGAGCAGCTTGTGCGAGCGGCTGCCGACATAGCCGAACTGGAGCTTCCAATTGCTGCTGAGCTCGGGCTCCCACGAGAAGTTGTACTGATGGGAGTAGGGCGTCCGCAGATCGGGCGCCAGCAGGTAGAGATTGCCCAAGGCATCGGGGCGCCCGCCCACGGAGGTGACGCCGCTGAGCGGATCCAGCAGATTGGGTGAGGGGACGACGATCTTTTCACTGCCCGGGGGGCTGAAGCGTGTTTGCTGGAACGTGACCGGGTAGATTTCGCCGTACTGCAGAGCATAGGCGCTGCGCACAATGCCCAGGCGGCCCGGGGCCTTCCAGGCAAAGCCGAACTCCGGCGCGAGATTATTGCAGTCGCAGGAGTAGGGCACCGGGTTGCGATAGAACACTTCGTGCGGAGCCGGGGCGGGCGTATAGCGCAGGCCATAGTTGAGCGAGAGGGTCTTCGAGACCTTCCAGTTATCGCCCGCGTAGAACTGCAGGTCCCAGTTGCGGAAGCCGCGGTTTACTTCGCCGATCGACACGATGTACTGAGTGGGAATCCCCATGCGCAGGTTCGTGATGGCGTCGCGTCCGAAGTCGTTGGCGAAGGAGAAGACTCCGCGGTGCGCATCAGATTCGATGCCGTTGAACTGGCGGCGCAGGATGCCGAAACCGGTGTACCACTGATGCTGGCCATCGGTGCGTCTCAGAGCCCCTGCGTAGCGGAACATGTTGTTGCCGCGATCGATGGGGATCGAGCCCTGCGGCCCCAGCGTTTCGAGTCCGGAAATGGAAACCATTACACCGACGGCGTTCTTCTCGGGCACCAGCAGCGAGCCGATGCGATCGAAGCCAGCCGAGAGCTCGGTGACCATGGTGGGGCTCCACGTGCGATTCCAGGTCAGTCTGGAGCGGTGCGATTTCGTGTCGGTGTTCGGGTTCTGGCCGGCGACCAGTTCGAAGGCTTCCACATGTTGGGCCGTGAACTGATACAGCGCCACGAGCCGGTCGCGCGAACCGAGCGCCTGATCGAGACGCAGACCGCCATTGTTGTTGTTGATCACCTGCGGCGAATTCGTGTTGAGCGCACGAGCATTGATGTCGGTGCGATTCGGAAGTTCTGCCGGATAGGCGCTGAGGAAGCGCGCCACCAGGGCGCGCACCGCCGGATCCGTGGCCAGAGGCGTGCGTTCATCCGGCTTGGGCACCAGGACATTGCCGTTCACGTTGCCACGCATGCGGTCCTGGCTGCCATCGAGCTGCAGGAAGCCGCCGCGCCACAGCCGGACCTGAAAGCGGAAGCCGTAGTCGTTCTCGCGGGCGGGTTTCACGCCGCCCACCTGGAAGAAGGACCGGGCGCTGAAGATGCTGTTCTGGTGGGTGTAGTAGAGGTTGCCGTGAAAGCCGCTCCAGCGTGCCGGAGCTACGTGCAAGACAGAGGTGGGTGCGTTGCCGAACTCCGATCCGAAGTAGCCGCGATCCACCCGGAAATCCTGGACAATCGTGGCCACGACGCCGAGGCGCAGATTCAGTTCCTTCAGCGCGTTATTGTCGACGAGATTGAACTGGACGTTCTCATTCCGGCGGCTTTCACCGGCGGCGCTGTTCACCTTACCCAGCAGATTCAGTTCAACGCGCTTTGTGTCCTCGGCGGGCGAGGGCGCGGTGCCGGTGGCCGGTGTCGAACCCGCGGGTGCCGTTCCATTGGCGGGCGGCGCAGAGGGCGCGTTGCCTGCCGCTCCGGGCCTCTCGACGGGCTGTTGGGCTGCCAATAGTAGGGGCAGGAATACGGATGAAAAAAGAGTGGTAAGTCGCGGCAAGGGAGAACTCTCAGTATAAAGGTCTGCAGACCCCCTGAGGGGTTACAGCTCTTCTTTCACCCGGATCACCTGCCGGGCTTTCGGAGTGGCTACGGTCTGTCGTTTGCCTGAGGGCCAGAGGATCTCGAGTGATGCCGGGGCCTGCCCTTTCGGAGCTCCGAAGTGGACTCCATAATGGGCGGAGGATGAGTACCCCATGGCGGTCGTCATCACGTTGTACTGGCTGCCCCACTGGAGGCGTGCGCCGATGCCATCACGGTTCGACTTGACGCCTTCCAGTTGGACGATGAGCCACTCGCCGTCGGTAGCGGTGGAGTTGATCCACAGTTCGGCCGGGTCGTTCAGCGAAGAGACGACGGCATCCAGCAGGCCATCCTGATTGAAATCGGCGAAGGCCAGGCCGCGATGCGCGCGCGCCGCCTGGAAATCCGCACCCGCGGTCACGGATACATCGTGGAACGTACCTTTTTCGTTCAACAGGATGCGGTTGGGCTGCCGGTATTGGGTTTGTTCGAATTGCTCCACCAGATCGTTGACGTGCGCGCTGGAGACGAACAGGTCTTTCCAGCCATCGAGGTTGAAGTCGGCCAAGCCGGGGCCCCAGCCGCTGAACTTGGAGCTGAGACGAGCCAGACCGCTGGCATAGGTCGCGTCGCGAAAGCCGCCTTTCCCGGTGTTCCGGAACAGGGGAAAGGTTTCGTTGTACAGGTCCACGACGACGATATCGGGCCAGCCGTCGTTGTCGTAGTCGCGGAAGTCGGCGCCCATACTGGCGACGGGTTTGCCGCTGTCCATCATGGCGACGCCAGCGATTAACGCGACCTCCTCAAACTTGCCGCCACCGAGGTTGTGGAAGAGCGAGTTGGGTTCGTTGTCGTTGGTGACGAAGACGTCCATGCGCCCATCGGCGTCGTAGTCGCCCACCGCGACGCCCATTCCGCGGCCAGGGGAGGCCAGCAGGCCGGCGCTCTTACTGACGTCCTCGAATTTCCCGTTGCCCAGGTTGTGAAACAGCCGGTTGGGCAGTCCCTGAAAGTATTTGGGATGACAGTAGACGCGAATGTTTTTCTGGGAGTCTCCGCAAAACCGGTCGGTCGCGGGCGGCCACTTGGCATAGTGGGTCACCCATAGATCCAGCTTGCCGTCGTTGTCGTAATCGAACCAGGCGGCGGCAACGGCCCACTCGTTGTCGAGGATGCCCGACTGCTGGGTAATGTCCTGGAACTTCCCATTGCCGAGATTCCGGTATAGCCGGCTGTTGCCCACATTGGCGACGAAGAGGTCGACGAAGCCATCGTTGTCGAAGTCCGCGGCCGCGGCGCCCATCCCATAACCTTCCCCGGCCAAGCCTGCCTCGCTGGTTACATCCGTAAATTTCAAGCTGCCGTCGTTCCGGAAGAGACGGTTGAAGTACTTGGGCCCGTCCTTGACGTTCGACGGGTAGGCGGCGCCATTGGTGAAGAAGATGTCGGTGCGTCCGTCGTTGTTGTAGTCGAAGGCGGCCAGACCACCAGCCATGGTCTCGATCATCCGCTTCTCGGGCGACACCGCATTCTCAAGGACGAACCTGAGTCCGGCGGACTCGGCCACGTTGCGGAATTGGACGGGGGGAGCCTGGGCGGCGGCCAGGGAGAGAAAGGCCGGCAGGACCCAAGCGGAACGTAGCATGATTATACTATCGCGCACGTACGCCGCGAGGTGCTGACCGAGAGGAAATCGACTGTAGTAGTAATGACAAAAAGGGCTGCCATTCTGTTGTGGGCCGCGGTTTTGGCTGGCGCTGCCTTCGCCCAGCCACCAGGCCCGGAGGAACTCTCGCGCCGGGCCAAGGCTCACATGGCCGCCGGGCGCTATGGCGCGGCCGTGCCCTACTACGAAGAGTTGGTGAAGATCATGCCGGGGAATCCGGGCCTGCGGCTAAATCTGGCGATGGCTTTGCATCTGTCGGGCAACGACGAGAAGGCGGTGCCCCAGTTTGAACTGGTGCTGAAGCAGCAACCGAACGCGCTGCCCGCCCTGATGCTGCTGGGCGCGTCTCAGATGAGGTTGGGCCATCCGGAGAAGGCGGTGGGTCCGCTGGAGAAAGCCATCGCGCAGGCTCCGGAGGATCTGGAGGGCCGTGCGATGCTGGCCGACGCGCTCATCATGCTGGACCGGTTCTCCGCCGCAATTCCTCATTTGCGGAAGCTGGCCGCCGCTACCCCCGGGAACCCGAAACCGTGGTACGCCCTGGGGAAAGCGTACGAGGCAGTCTCCCAGAAGGCGTTTGATGAGCTTGAAAAGAAAGGGCTGGATTCTCCCTGGTGGCTGATGCTGGCGGCCGAAGTGCGTTTGAAGCTGGGCCGGAACACCGCCGCGTTTGCGCTCTATAAGGCCGTGGTGGAGAAGCAGCCCCGATTCCGCGGCGCCCATGCCGGTCTGGCCGAGGTCTACCGGCGGACGAATCATCCCGATTGGGCCGCCGTGGAGGATGCGAAGGAGAAGGCGCTGCCGCCGCTGGCCTGTGCGGTGGCCTCCGCCGCTTGTGAATTCACGAAGGGCCGGTTCCAGCAGGCTTTAGCTCTCGCGTTGGCGGGCAAGACGCTGGAATCGTTGTACTGGCAAGCGAAAGCGGCCAATGAGCTGGCTCGAACGGCCCTGGCTGAACTGGAGAAACTGCCGCCGTCTGTGGAGTCGCACCAAGTCCTGGCGGAACTGTATCGAAGCCAGGGCAGGAATGCCGACTGCCTGAACGAGTGGCGGGCGGCTCTGGCTCTGGCGCCCGGCGATCCGCGGCTCGAAATGGAAGTCACATCCTCGCTTTACGTGAATCGAGAGTACGCGGCGGCGGAGCGGCAGGCTCGTGAGATGCTCACCCGAAACCCCGACTGGGCGGAACTGCACTTTATCCTCGGTGACTCCCTTGTGAACCAGCAGCACCTGGAGGAGGCGTTACCCTCTTTGGAGAAAGCGGTCCAGTTGAAACCTGATTATGGTGCCGCGCATGCGGTGCTGGGCCGTATTTTGTTGCAGTTAGGGCGAGGGAAAGAGGCCATCCCACACCTGAAAGCGGCGCTCCCCTCTGACTCGGATGGCAGCCTTCACTTCCAATTGGGACGGGCTTACCAGGACGCCGGCCAGACGGCCGAGGCGGCTGAAGTTTTGAAAGCGTACCAAGCGATCAGGAAGTCTACTTCCGCCGAGGGGATTGAGATCGAGCCGCCCCAGCCCTGAGGCGAATGAACGGTTTCAACGTCGTCTTTCCCGCCTGTTTGCAAGCGGTTGCGCGGAAGGGCTGATTCCATTGGCTCTCCCCCCTCCCCTTGACATGAGCCCCCTAATGGCTTTAGATTAAACCTACTCCGTTTCAACCAAGTGGGGTCTTGGACTATCGGCCCAATTACATACAGTTAGGACACGTCGGCCATGGCAGTAGCGGCTTTTACCCGAGCTGCAGACCTGCCGGGACCGGCTTGGGCGAGTTAGTTCAGGCAAGCAGGGGGTAACGAATGAAAAATTCTTCGAAATTTATGTTGACGCTCGTGGTTCTCGCCATGATCGTTAGCTGGTCCATGCCGTCATGGGCCCAATCCCTATATGGGTCGGTTGTTGGTCAGGTCGAGGATCCTTCGGGCGCCGCGATCGTTCAGGCGACAGTCACCCTAACAAACAAAGGCACTGGTCAGATCTACGAATCGAAAGCAGACGAGGGTGGCCGTTTTCTGATCCCCAACGTCCTGCCCGGCGACTATGACCTGAAGGTGACCGCCAACGGTTTCCGGACCCAGAACCGGACGGACATTCGCGTTTCGGCCGCGTCTGTTTCGCGTTCCGACTTCCGGATGGAAGTTGGTGCGATCGCCGAACAGATTACTGTGGAAGCGTCGGCCACTGCCCTGCAGACTGACAAGGCCGATACGCATACGGAATTGAACGCGAAACAGGTGGCCAATCTCCCGCTGCCCGGTTTCCGCAACTATCAGAGCCTGATCAACCTGGTGCCTGGCGCGACGCCGGCGAGCTTCCAGAACTCGATTACCGACTCCCCCGGGCGTTCGCTGCGTACCAACATCAATGGTACGAACGCGAACAATAACGTCACCCGTATTGACGGCGCGGCCAGCGTCAACCTCTGGCTGCCTCACCATGCCGGTTATGTGATGCCGGCCGAAATGGTCGACACCGTTAACGTCACCACTGCTGCGGGTGACTCCGATCAGGGTATGGCAGGCGGCGCAGCCGTCTCCGTAATGACCAAGTCGGGCACCAACCAGATCCACGGCAGCCTTTTCGAGTATCACGACAATCAGCACCTGAAGGCCTTCAACTACTTCACGAAGGCGACGGCTTCTGGCGGCCCGTCCTCGATCACCAAGCCGTTGCGTATTTACAACAACTATGGCGGCACCATCGGCGGCCCGATCAAGAAGAACAAGCTGTTCTATTTCTACAGCTTTGACGGCACCCGCCAGCGCGATGGCGCGCAGGGTCTTTACTCCGTTCCCACGGCCGCGATGAAGGCTGGCGACTTTAGCGCCACCGGCACCACCATTTACGACCCCCTGACGGGCACCGCTGATGGCACCGGCCGCACCGCCTTTGCCGGGAACAAGATTCCGACCTCCCGCATGAGCCCGGCCGCGCAGAAGATTCAGAGCTACTACCCGGCCCCGAATACCAACCTCACCGGCTACCAGAGCAACTACTTCGCGTCGGCGGTCCCCGCCTTCAACCGCGACTACAACGACATCAAGATCAACTACAACATGAGCGACAAGCAGCAGATCTTCGGCCACTACGGCATCATGAAGGCCCTGGTTGTTGGCAAGGCTCTATTTGGCGATGGCGTTGGCCCGGCCCCCGGCGCCGACCCCGGCACCGGCGACACCAAGGTGCAGAACATGTCGATGGGTACCAACCGGGTCATCACCACCAGCCTGTTGTTCGACGGTGTAATCGGCTATCAGCGCCAAGACCAGACCGTGCGTGGCGTGGACTACGGCAAGGACTTCTCGACGACGCTGGGCATCCCCGGCATCGGCGGTCCCGATCCCCGTCAGCAGGGCTTCCCGAACATCAGCGTCAACGGCTACAACGGCTTTGGCGTCCCTGGCTGGATGCCTCTGACGCGCGTGGAGGAGAACTACACTCTCAGCGCCAACTTGACCTGGACCAAGGGCAAGCACAACTTCCGCTTCGGCTTCAACGGTGTGAACTACCGCATGACACACTGGCAGCCGGAACTCGGCGCCGGCCCGCGCGGTTCGTTCGATTTCACGGGCGGCCCCACCTCCATCACGGGCGCCTCGGTGAATCAGTTCAATGGCTACTCGGCATTCCTGCTTGGCCAGTCGAATAGTATCCAGAAGAGCTTCCAGTACATCACCATGACGCCGCGCGAGTTCCAGTTCAGCTGGTACGCGCAGGATCGCTGGCAGATCAGCCGCAAGCTGACCATGACCCTCGGTCTGCGTTATGAGCTGTATCCGCTGATGACCCGCGCCACCGGCAAGGGCATCGAGCGGCTGGACCCCGCCACCAACCTGGTTTACCTGGGCGGCCGCGGCAATAACCCGACGGGCGTTGGCGTGACGGTGAGCCACAAGCTCTTCTCGCCCACCCTGGGCATCGCGTATCGCCTGGACGACAAGACCGTCATCCGCACCGGCTACGGCATCAACTTCGATCCGCTGCCGTTCTCGCGGCCGCTGCGCGGCTTCTACCCGCTGACGATCAACATCGCCACCAACAGCAAGGGCTCTTACGACACCGCTGGCGCTCTCGATCAGGGCATCCCGGCCACCCCACTGCCTGACCTGACGTCCGGCGTGCTGACGCTGCCGAACAACGCTGACATGCGCAGCCCCAACCTCGGCCAGATCCACCGCGGCTATACCCAGTCGTGGAACTTCACGATCGAGCGCAAGCTGCCGCAGGATATCCTGACGTCGATCGCCTACGTGGGCACCTCGTCGGTGCACCTGCTGGCTGATTACGACATCAATTCCGGCACACCTGGCCCCTCGGCCGGCGCTGCTTCGCGCCGCCCCTACTACGACAAGTTCGGCCGCAACCTGGCGACCAACATGTGGGATGGCTACCTCAGCTCCAACTACCACTCGCTGCAGACGAGCATTCGCAAGTCTCTCAGCAAGGGACTGATGCTGCAGGGCGCCTACACGTGGTCGAAGGCCATCAACATGACCGACGACGATGGCTGGGCCGGCGTGGGCTGGAACTATGCTCCGGCCTTCTATCGCAACCGTGCCGCGGCTGGCTACGACCGCACCCATGTTTTCCAGATGGGCTGGGTCTACGAACTGCCGATGGGTAAGGGCAAGCAGCTTGCCACCAGCGGCATCGCCTCCCAGATCCTCGGTGGCTGGTCGGTTAACGGTGTGATGTCCAACTACACGGGCACGCCGTTCACAGTGACCGGTTCCAGCGGCGCCTTGAATGCTGCCAGCAACACGGCGACCGCCGATCAGGTTGGCCCGGTCAACCGTATCAGCGCGATCGGCGCCGGCTCGTACTATTACGATCCGGCCGCCTTCGCCGATGTCACACTGGCCCGCACCGGCGGCGCCTACCGCTTCGGCACCACGGGCCGCAACATCCTGCGCAACCCCGGTGTCTGGAATACCGACTTGATGATCAACCGGACCTTCCAGATCACCGAGCGGGTCAGCACCGCCTTCCGTGCTGAATTCTACAACCTGCCGAACACTTCCCACTTCGGTGGTGTGTCCAGCGGCAGCGTGACCAGCGGCAACTTCATGCGCATCCTGAGCTCCTCTGGCGAACGCCAGATCCGCTTCGGCCTGCGCCTCGGCTTCTAACCGAATCCGAGTCCGAACATCGAATGGCGGTGGAGCCCGACCGGTTTCACCGCCATTCGTGCGTTTGAGTGTTACTGTTTGCGCTTGACATAGGGGGTGGGGGTATATAGGATACGGGCAGAGGGTATATCAAACATGTCCCAGACACTCAAACTCACCATTGATGGAATGCACTGCGGATCTTGCGTCAATCGCGTCACGCTGGCACTGAAGAAAGTGGAAAGCGTCGATGTGAAGCAGGTATCGGTCGGTTCGGCCGAGGTGGAATACGACGAGACGAAAGTGGAACCGGCGGAGATCGTTGAATCCGTGAACCGGATCGGCTTCAGCGCCCGGCAGAATTGATATGGCCGGCGCAGCGGTGGAGAACAAACTGACATTTCCGGTGCGTGGCATGACGTGTGCCGCCTGCCAGTCGTTTGTACAGAAAACCCTGCAGGCCCAGCCCGGCGTGCGCGACGCCACCGTCAACCTGATGCTCCACAATGCGACGGTGGAGTTTGACCCCGCGGCTGTGACGCCGCAAGCGCTGGTCGACGCGGTGAACGATACGGGTTACGAGGCGGCCTTGCCTGTAGCCCGCCGGTCCATTGCCGATGAGCAGTTGGAGCGCGATCGGGAGGCCGAGGCGGAGTACCGTGGCCTGCGTCTGCGGGCGGGAGTCAGCCTCGGCATCGGGGCCGTGATGATGGCCCTCATGCCGTTCCTGCATAGCCTGCCGCACACCGCGATGAATGCGGCCCACATGGCGGCCAGTCTTTTCGTGATGGTATGGGCCGGAAATCGCTTCTACCGCAAGGCCTGGGCTGCGCTGCGGCACAGGACTTCAGACATGAATACGCTGATTGCGCTGGGGACCGGGTCCGCATTCCTGTATTCGGTGTTTTCGGCGCACGACGTCTACTACGAGGCTGTCGTCTTTATCCTGGCGTTGGTCCTTGTTGGCAATACGCTGGAGGCTCGTGCCAAACGCAAGACCTCGGCCGCGTTGCAGGCCCTGGCCAAGCTGCAGCCGGCCACGGCGCGGGTGGAACGCCTGGGCCAGGAACTCGACCTGCCCATAGAGGATCTCGAGCGGGGCGACGTGCTGATTGCACGGCCAGGAGAACGCATCGCGGCCGATGGCGTGATTCTCGAGGGCTTCAGCAGCGTCGACGAGTCGATGCTCACCGGGGAGCCGATCCCCATCGATAAAGCCTCCGGCGACAAGGTGATCGGTGGAACGCTGAACAAGCAGGGATTGCTCCGTTACCGTGCCACGGCCCTGGGGTCAGAGACTGTGCTGGAGCAGGTTCTGCGCCTGCTGCGGGACGCACAAGGGGAGAAAGCCCCCATGCAGCGCCTGGCCGATCGGGTCAGTTCGATCTTCGTTCCGGTGGTTGTCCTTATCGCTCTCTCGACCATGGCTGCCTGGTATTTCGCGGCTGGGCAATCCGCTGCCGCTTCCTTCGCCGCGGCCGTGGCGGTGCTGATCATCGCCTGCCCGTGCGCCATGGGATTGGCCGTGCCGGCGGCGATCATGGTGGCCACGGGGCGCGCTGCCAGCTTGGGGCTGCTGTTCAAGGGCGGCGAGGCCATCGAGCGGCTGGACAGGGTGGACACGATTGTCTTTGATAAGACCGGTACGCTGACCGAAGGGCATCCGGAAGTTGTGGCGTACGAACCCGCGTTATCGCCCGATCCGCTGCCGTGGATTGCTGCCCTGGAGCATGCCAGCGAGCATCCGCTGGCCCAGGCGGTGGTCCGTTATGCGGCGGGCCGCGAGGCTGCGAGTGCGGTTGCGGATTTCCAGGCACTGCCCGGCATGGGCGCGGAAGGCACAGTGGAGGGACACCACGTCGTCATCGGCCGCCGTTCCTTGCTGCAGGAGCGCGGCATCGAGCCGCCGGCGGGCGATCAGTATGCCGCGCAGGGATGGACGACCTTGTGGGCTGCCGTCGACGGGCGCTTTGCCGCTGTGTTCGCCCTCGCCGACAAGCCGCGTGCCGAGGCGAGAACGGTACTTGCCGAGCTGAAGCAGATGGGGTTGCGATTGCTGATGGTGACGGGGGACCAGGAGCCTGCCGCGCGCGGAGTGGCGGCGGCGTTGGGGATCGATGAAGTCATCGCCGGCGTCCTGCCCGCCGGTAAGCTGGAGGTGCTGCAGCGGCTGAGCGCCGAAGGCCGCCACGTCGCCATGGTCGGGGATGGCATCAACGACGCGCCCGCGCTGGCCGCCGCCACCGGCATCGCCATGGCCTCGGGAGCCGATGTCGCCATCGCAGCGGCCGACGTCACCCTCATGCGTGAGGGCCTGTCGATGGTCCCCTCGTCGCTGAAACTAGCGCGCGCCACGGTGCGCACCATGCGCCAGAACCTGTTCTGGGCGCTGGTCTACAATGCGGTATCCATCCCCGTAGCCGCCCTGGGCCTGCTGAATCCGGTGCTCGCCAGCGCCGCCATGAGCCTGAGTTCCGTCAGTGTCCTTACGAACAGCCTTCGCCTGGCCAGGAGAAAACTTGCATGAACTGTGACACGAAGAAATCGACCATTCAGCGTCTACGCCGAATAGAGGGCCAGGTCCGAGGTCTCCAGAAGATGGTGGAAGAAGACCGGCCCTGTGCGGAAATCATCAACCAGGTGGCCTCCGTGGAGCAAGCCCTCTCCGGAGTCTCCAAGGTGTTGTTGACGAGCCATCTGCAGCACTGCGCACAACACGACCCAAACGCTATTGACGAGGTGGTGGAGCTCATTACGCGCCACTGGCGCTGAGTTCTACTGGCCGATCACCAGAACGTGAAACGAACCGGGCAGGGCAGTTGGCCTCGGATGCGGCTGCTGGGCGGTGGCGGCCGGAACGGGGCCGAAGGCGGCGGACGGAGAGAAGAGCTTGTGGCTTTCCGGATCCAAGGTGATGGTGCGGGCGCCACGCTCTGTCGGCAACGTGGCTGCCACCTTGTAACCTGCGCCGGCTTCGGCGACTACGGTGAGTGTGCCCGATCCATTCGAACTGAAGGCGAGGCCGCGGTCCGCATCGAAAGCCACGCCGTCGGAGCCTTCTCCTATGGGCAGCTTCGCGATCACTTTGCCCGTGGCGATATCGGACACTACCATGACCTCATTGCCGCAGACCGAGAACAGACGCAGCTTCTTCGGGTCCAGGGCGAGGCCCGAGGGTTCTTCGCAGCCGGTCAATGGGTAGCGGCGCGTTACCACCGCTTTGGCGGTATTCAGCTCGGCAATCTCGTGGGTATCTTCTATGTTTACCCACAGCCGGCCGTGACCGTCCACGACGGCGAACTCGGGCTTGCCACCCAGGGGAATTGTCGCCAGCACCTTACCGCTGGAGGCATCGATCACGGTGGAGTCTTTTGACCTGCCATTGAACGTGAATACCCTACCGGACGCCGCGTCGAAAACGATGGCATCGGGGTTTTCACCAGTGGCCACTTCACCCAGCGGCTTGAGCGTCTTCGAATGGAAGATGAGGACATGATTGGCCCGGCCACAGCTGATGAAGCCGCGTTCCAGGGAGGGGGCCAGCGCGATGCCATGGACCCCGGGGGTGTTGGGGATATCCGCGACTGCTTTGCCGGTTTGCAGATCGATGACGGCGACATGTGTCCCATGAGAGACGAAAAGACGGTGTCCTGTCCGATCGACGGTGAGATAGTCCCAACTGCCTTCGCCGCCGACGGCCAGCCGGTCCAGAATGCGATAGTCCGCCGCAGACACTCCGCCAGCCATCGCCAGGCAGGCTAACACCACGAGCGCTTTCATTTGAACCGCCTTCCTGGGGCTGCGATGCTTGCGAAACGGGCCGCCCTACTGAAGATCGCAGGATCGGCGGTCGACGACAATCCCATCAAGAGGCAGGCAGTTGCGGCAGTCGTCATTCCCGATTCGCGACCTGCAGTCTGCGGTGCATAGTGTCAACGGCCCACTGAGCGGTCAAGTGGGCCCCCCGCAGTTGGCTGGAGCGCCTACTCCATTCGGAGTGCTTTCAGCGGGTCCAGGCGCGAGGCCCGCCAGGCAGGCGCCGCACTGGCCAGGAAGGACACCACGGCCAATAGCAGCACGACGCCCGAGAAGACGGCTGAGTCAAACGGGCTTACTCCGTAGAGCATCGACTGCAGCAGGCGTGCGCCAGCCAGGCTGCCCGCCAGACCCGCTGCCAGGCCCAAGGCAGCCGGCTGCAACCCATCCCGCAGCACGAGGCCGAGAACCTGCTGCCTGCCTGCGCCCAGGGCGACTCGAATCCCGATTTCGCCGCTGCGCTGCGCCACGAGATAAGACAACACACCGTACAAGCCAACACTCGCCAGCAACAGAGAGAGTACGGCGAAGGCGAGAACGAGGATGGCGTTGAAGCTGGCGCCCGTGGTCGACTGCCCGATGATCTGCCTCATCGTCAGCACGTCGGACACCGGCAGGTTCGGATCGATCCGGGTCATCAGTTTCTGAATGGGCAGAGCCAGACTCTCCACATTGTGCCGGGCCCGGACTACCAGGGCGACGGACCGGTTGTCGCCTTGCGCATCCGCATAGACGGGAAAGAACATCATCGCCTTGAGATCTGCGCCCAGGCGGTGCCGCGTATTGCCCACTACACCGACAATCTCGTAGTCCTTCTGGCCGTTCGGCTCTGAATCCTCCAGGAACCGCAGATGTTTGCCCAGAGGATCTTCCCCAGGGAAGTGCTGATTCGCCATCACTTCGTTGATGATCACCACCCGCGTGTGCGTGGAGCGTTCATCATTGCGAAAGAAACGGCCCTTCTTCAGGGGAATCCGCATCGTCTGGAAATAGGACGGATCGATCGAACGGAACAATGCAAATACGTGATCTCCCTGGGCCAGCGGAGGATGTTCGGGGATCTCGAACATGTTGTCGCCCCAGTATCCGCCGCCGGGCACGACAGAGACCAAAGAGGCGGCTTCGACACCTGGTATCTGCCGCACCTGGCCAAGTAAAGACTCATGGAAGGCGGTGAGCCTGTCCTGATCCGCATAGCCGGACTTGGGCAAGGCATAGCGCATCGTCAGGAGATTGTCGGTCTCGCAGCCGAGGTCCGCGCCCCGCAAGTGCAGGTAACCCTTCAGCAACAGTCCTGCACCCACCAGCAGCATCACCGTGAGCGCGACCTCTATGGCGAGCAGCGACTTCCGCAGTGCCGTCCGCGAACGGCTTGCCCCCATGGATCGTGATGTATCCTTCAGCGCATCCATGATCTTGTCGCTGGTGGCCGAAAGCGCAGGCAGCAAACCCGCAATCACTCCGGTGAACGCGGTGATAGCCAGGACGAACAGGATCACCGGTACGTCCACTTTAATTGCATTGATCTGTGGCAGATCTTTTCGTTCTGATTGCAGCCAGGCTGTGGCCCAACTCCCGAGTACGAGGCCCAGTGCTCCACCGGCGCCGCAGATTACCAGGCTCTCCACCACGTGTTCCCGCAGCAGGCGCCAGCGCGTCCCGCCCAGAGCCGCCCGGATTGCTACTTCCCGCCGGCGCGATGCCGTCCGCGCCACCAGCAGGCTGGCAACGTTCAGGCAGGCAATGAGCAGGACACAGCCTACAGCGGCCAGCAGCACATACAGCGGCTTCTTGAAATCCACCGAGAGATCTTCAAGCAGCGGCCGCATATCCGCGCCGTTCGAAACGGGGATGGTCAGAAACTGCTGATGGATGCGTTCCTGCAGTGCGTTCACTTCCTGGATGGCGGCTTGAGGAGCAATGTCCCTCCTGAGACGCGCCACCACAGAGGACGTGTGGTTGCCGTGGCTCTCCGCGTTCTCAGGAGAGACCACGTGATAGTAAGGCACCCAGAGTTGGGTCCGCACATCCGGATAGGCGAGCCACTTCGGCAGCACACCCACCACGGTGTAGCTCTTCGCATCCAGCAAGATCGTTCGACCGAGAATGGAAGGATCCCCACCGAACCGGCGCTCGTACAAACTCCACGTCAGCAGGGCTGCTGGGGCCGCCTGGACGCGGTCATCCTCTGGCGTGAAGCCGCGCCCCAGGGCGGGTTGCACACCGAGAGTCGGCAGCAACTCCCAGGAACTCGCGATGGCATTCACCACCTCCGGCATCTGGTTCCCCTTGCCCGACAGGTTGAAGCGCTGATTCGACCAGATGGCCATACTCTCGAAACCGTGAGTCTGCTTCTGCCAGGATCGGAAATCGCCTGAGGCAACGACGTTGTAGATGGTCTCGCCCTTGATACTGCGGCCGTAGAGCGAAACGAGCCGCTCCGACTCCGGAAACGGCAAAGGTTTCAGTAAGACCGACCGGACCACCGTGAAGAGCGAGGAGTTGGCTCCGATGCCCAGGGCCATGACGAGGATCGCGATCGCCGTAAAGACCGGAGTGCGGGCTAGCGTGCGCACCGCATAGCGAAGGTCCCGCCACAGTGAGTCGAGCAGTGTCAGAGTGTTCATCTGGTAGAGGTCTTCCCGAATTCGAGTTGGGTTTCCGAGACGCAGATAAGCCTGCCGCCGGGCTTCGTCGCGGTTCATGCCCCGGGCCACATTGAGGTCCGTGAGATGGTCGATGTGGGCGTCAAGCTCGCGCAGCCGCTCCTCATCCCATCGAGCGCGCTGCACAAAGCGGCGCAAGGACATCAGCCTTCGCTCTCCTTCGGCTTCCGGCGGCCCCGTGTGCCAAAGTCGCCCAATACCCGGCCAATTGCATCGGCCATGGCGCGCCACCGGTCGGCTTCTCTGGTCAACTGCCCGCGTCCCGCCTTGGTCAATTCGTAGAATCGAGCCGTCCGGTTATTCTCGCTCGTCCCCCACGATGATGCGACCCAGCCGCGGTCCTCTAAACGGTGCAGGGCCGGGTAGAGAGAACCCTGTTCCACCTGCAGCACATCGTCGGACGATTGCTCGATCAACTGCGCGATGGTGTGCCCGTGCGCCCGCCCACCGACGAGCGTCCGCAGGATCAGCATGTCCAGCGTGCCCTGCACCATTTCCCGGTTATCCGGTTTCCTGCCCTGTGCCAACAGTGCTCTCCTTCGCCTAGAGGTTCTATGTGAGAGGATACTCCACTCGACGCTCTAGGTGAGGATTGAATCGACGGCGACGAACAAGAGTTTACAGGTATGGCGAAGGCGGGATTCGAGGAGGGCACCCGGCTCCGGTTGAGCGTCCGGAGCCGGGTGATCAATGATCAGAACTGGAACTTCAGCCCAAACTGCAGGTCGCGGTTGTCAGAGTTCGTCGAGGTGATCTGGCCCACCGTCGGCGAACCGATACTCGCATTCGGGAAGCCGAACGCGGGCGTATTGGTGATGTTGAACGCATCCAGCTGGAAGGTTACTCCATAGCGTTCCTTGAACATGGTGCGTTTGATGAACGACAGGTCCCAGTTGACGAGACCGGGCGCGTACAAGGCGCCACGTCCCACATTGCCATAGGTGTTTGGTGGCGGCGCCACGAAGGCAGTAGCGTCGAACCATCTGGCGCGATCCGGATTATCCAGCTTGCCGCTGCCAATCCGGTTTGGCCAGCTGGGCGCACCATTGTTGACACCGCTCGCCAGTGACAATGAGAACGGACGGCCCGTCGAGAGAGTGGTGATGCCGGCCAGGTTCCAGCCGCCCACCAGCCACGTCAGCGGTCCGTTCGAAACCCACTTCTTGCCTTTCCCGAAGGGAAGTTCGTAAAGGTAGTTCGCCACAAACCGGTGCTTGACATCGAAGCCGGAGGGGCCATGCGAGGCCCGAATGTTGGTGATTGTCTGCGGCCCGCCGACTGATCCGCCCCCGCTGGCGGCCGATCCGCCAAAGTCCAGACTCTTGGCGAACGTGTATGCCGCCAGGAACTGGAGACCATTGGAGAACCGCTTCTCCAACTTGCCGGAAAGCCCGTTATACGAGGACGCATTGCGTGGATCGAACATGCTGATCGTGGCCACATTGGAGAGCGGCTGGAGCAGCCGGCGCGATGCGTTCGAGCCCGTTCCCGGCTGAATTTCGTTGGCGTTGTATCCGAAGGTGATGTGCGAGCCGACGCTGCCCGCGTAGGCCACCTCGGCCATCATGGTGCTGGTGAGTTGCCGTTCAATATTGAACGTGAATGTATTCATCGAAGGTGTCTGGTTGGCGAAGCCATGGCCCAGCACCACGGGATTCGCCGCATTCAGCTCAGCCGTGGTTTTGGGCTTTACCACGGATATGGCCGGGAACGGCTTGGCGATCGTCGGGATCACCGTGTAATCCACCGGATTGGTGGCGATGTTGCCGAACGGAGCCTGCGAAATGGTGTAAGGTACCTGCTCGCCCAGCATGTTGGAACCCGACGGATTTACTGGGAAGTACGTGCGGCCAAAGCCAGCGCGGATCACGGTCTTGCCGCCGCCAAGGTTGTAGGCAAGACCGATGCGCGGACCAAAGTTGCCCTTTCTGGTCTCTTTTCCCACTGCTGTGGAAATGCCGTCTTCGCCCGCATACGCCAGCCGCAGGTTGGTGAAATCGAAGTTCACAAGCCGGTTTCTGATCTCCACGTCGGGCACGAAGACGTCATATCGCAGGCCCATGTTGACGGTCAGCCGCGAGTTGATGCGCCAGTCGTCCTGGAAGTAGAAGCTGTGATCCTGGGCCGTCGCGTAATACGGCTCCAGCAGGATGCTGCGTCCCGAGCCACCGCTGATGTAACCGATCAGCATGGTGGCCAGCCCGGTGCCCTGCGTATTCGTGACTGGATCGTTGGTAAAGTTCTTCCCGAAAGTGATGTCGCCGCGCGGACCGCCTCCGGGAGGTCCGGTATAGGTCGAGGTCATACGCCGGACATACCGATAGCCGAACTTCGTCTGATGGTGGCCCAGGGTCCACGAAACGCCGTCTTCCGCCTGCCAGTGAGTCTCCCTCGGATTGGCCGGCAGGAAGCCGGGCCCTCCGCTGAGGCCCGTGAAGTCCGTGATGTTAATGTTCGGTATGCCGGAACTGTAGGAACTGACATTCACTCCGGTGATCCCGAGGGAAGTTGCCGCGTTGCGTCCGAAGTCGGACTGCCGTGTGAACGGATTGGTCCTGGCGAAGCCGCCGCGAAACTCGTTCACGATGTTTGGCCGGAATACGTGTGTCTCGTTGATCGCCAGGCCCTGAGTGGTAAGATCCGTCACCTGCAGGCCGGCCACGTAGGGTCCGAGCTCAAACTTGCTGGCTGCGGCCGCGGGCGTTGGCAGGCAGCAGTTTGCCTGCCCCTGCGGAGCACTCAGGCGGTAGGTCTCATAGCTGTAGCGGGCAAAGAAGTTGTCCTTGTCCGTGATCTGGTGATCGATGCGAAGGTTGAATCCATCGTCATTGACCGACCGCGGGATGCTTGACGTGTAGTTGTTGAAGTTGCCCGAGCCGTTCGGCAGCGGAAAGATGCTCGCAACATTGGCGCTGACGGTATTGATGCGGTTCGCTGGGACGATATTTCCGGTGAAGGCATCGCGCAGGAACTGAGGATTCGTGGTGCTGACCGGCTTGGTGGAGTCATAGGCCGGGTTGAGGCGGGTGGTCAGCGGATCGTAGATCCGGATCAGGTTTCCGCTGGAATCCGTGAAGTTGCTGAAGTCACCCGTGCGATTCGTCGCCGTGGGTACTGTGTTCACGAACGTCAGGCCCTTGCGCTCCTTCATGCCGAAATAGTCCATGAAGAAGAAACTTCGGTTCTTGCCATCGTATAGCTTCGGCAGGACGATGGGCCCCCCCGCCGCCACGCCATACTGATTGCGCCGGTACGGCGGTTTCACTTGAGACTTCGGGTTGAAGTAGTTCCGGGCATCCAGAACATCGTTTCTCAGAAACTCAAACGCATTGCCGTGCAGTTCATTCGTGCCGGACTTGGAGGACACCGAAACCACGCCGGCGCCGCGGCCGAATTCGGCCGAGAAGCTGCCAGTCAGCACTTTGAACTCCCGAACCGACTCGATGGACGGCTGCAGGATGACTGTATTGAACGTGTACTCATTGTTGTCGATGCCATCGACCAGCCACGCGTTCATATTTGCCTGGCTGCCGAGGGCATTGAAGTTGGAAGCTCCGCGCGGGTTGAACGAACTGGCGCCGGAGAGGTTCTCGCCCTGCTGTCCTGGTGTCACGTTGGGCGCCAGATACACCAGTTGCGCGAAATTGCGCCCGTTCAGGGGCAATTCCTTGATGGGCCGCTCCGTAATCACCTGGCCCAGTTCGGCGCTGTCTGATTTCACCAGCGGCGCTGCCGCGGTCACTTCCACAGTGGCGGTTACATCACCGACATTGAGCGTGAAATCCATGCGCGCCCTTTGATCCACCTGCAATTCGAAGGGTGGCGTTGCCTGCGGTTTGAAGCCAGCCTTCTGCACATTGACTGTGTAAGTACCAGGGGAGAGAAATGGGGCGGTGTAGGCTCCATCTTCATTTGTCTGGTACTCGACGCTGGTACCTTTTGATACCTCTTTCACGACGACTGTCGCGCCAGGGACCGCCGCGCCTGTTCCATCCCGGACTGAGCCAAGGATTGTTCCAGCTGTGACTTGCGCGGACGCTGTGGATGGCAGTAAAACCAGGCATGCCAGCGCCAGGAATAAGAGATAACGGCCTCTTACTATTGTCATGAGCGATGAGCCTCCGTAAATACCCCGGTTGGTGGAGTCGGGTCCACTCAATCGACACGGAACCTAACAAGACTAAACACCGGTGTCAATGGACTGGGGTACAACCTTACCTCCAATTGACCGCAGACATTCTATGCGAGCTTTTCTGCAATCGCAATCGTCCTGGTCAATTTTGCTGGTCAGCCGGCAGTCTGGGGCAACTCGCGCGAGGTTCTCTTTTCGTGATTCGGGCAGGGCTCAGCGAAACTTCAGGATTGGTTGGTCCACCGCCACACTCTCCCCGCTGCGGGCCAGGATCTCCTCCACCACCACATCGTGTTCTGCCTTAATCACGTTCTCCATCTTCATCGCCTCAATCACAGCCAGGCGTTCGCCTGCCTTCACCTCCTGCCCCACCTCGACGTTCAGGTGCGTGAGCAGGCCCGGCATCGGTGAGATCAGGAACTTCGAGAGGTCCGGCTTCGGCTTCGCCTGCATCAAAGACAGGAGTTGGGCCGCGCGCGCCGTCATGACAATCGCATCCACCGCTGCCCCGTTGTAGGCGATGTGGAAGCGCAGCCCGATTCGCTCCAACTGCAGGCACACGGGCACTCCATTGCAAATCCCTCGGAACAATGGGCTGCCAAAACTCCAGTCTGTCAGCACAAGATACGTCTTATCCCCATGCCGCCCTTCGTAACCGCCCTCCACCGGCTTCAGGGAGATCGCGTAACGGTTGTCCTTGATCAGTACCACCCAGTCTGTGCCCACCCGACGTTGCAGGCCTCGGGTCTGGGCACTAATGAGTACGGCCCTGTCAATATATCGGCGCCGAGCTACCGCTGCCACAATCGCGAGGAAAGCGGGATCCTCGGGCAAAGCATCGGCCGCGTGAAAACCGTGCGGATACTCCTCGGCCATAAAGCCGGTATGGAAATTGCCGGAGAGGAACCGGGGATGCTGCATCAAGGCAGCCTGAAACGCAATGTTCGTCGACACGCCGCGCAGATAGAATGCGTTCAGCGCGTTCCGCATCTTGCCTACCGCTTCCTCGCGGGTTGCCCCGTGAACGATCAGCTTCGCGATCATGGAGTCGTAATGGACCGGGATCTCGCCGCCTTCGTAGACGCCGGTGTCCACCCGCACTCCAGCCTCTGAATCCGCCGGAGGCCTGTATTTCACCAGCCGTCCCGCAGATGGCAGAAAGTTGCGGAACGGATCTTCCGCATTGATTCGACACTCCATGGCCCACCCATCCATCCGGATGTCGCCCTGCCCGAAGCCCAGCGGTTCACCGGCGGCCACCCGGATCATCCATTCCACCAGGTCGAGCCCCGTCACCTTTTCCGTAACCGGGTGTTCCACCTGAAGCCGCGTGTTCATCTCCAGGAAGTAAAACTGGCGGTCGCGGCCCACGACGAACTCCACCGTGCCCGCACTCTGGTAACTCACTGCCTTTGCCAGGGCCAGGGCCTGTTCACCCATTGCCTGTCGAGTCGCCGGGTCCAGGAACGGCGAAGGCGCTTCTTCAATCAGTTTCTGGTGTCTCCGCTGGATCGAACACTCGCGCTCCCACAGGTACACCAGGTTTCCCTGCGCGTCGCCCAGGACCTGGATCTCGATATGCCGCGGGTCTTCGATGAATTTCTCGAGGAAGACGCGGTCGTCTCCAAAGGCGTTTCGCGCCTCCGTCGTGCACGAAACGAAGCCATCGCGAGCCTCTTCCGCGTTCCACGCTACACGCAACCCCTTGCCCCCGCCGCCGGCCGATGCCTTGATCATCACCGGAAACCCGATTCTCTCCGCGATGGCCGCGGCTTCGTCCGGAGTGGCAATCACGCCTGCATACCCTGGAATCGTGTTCACACCGGCCTTCATGGCCAGCTTTTTTGAGGCAATCTTGTCGCCCATGGCCTCGATGGAACAGGCTTTCGGGCCGATGAACACGATGCCTTCCGCCTCCAGGCGGCGGGCGAACTCGGCGTTCTCGGACAGGAAGCCATACCCCGGATGGACGGCCTCGGCTCCGGTCGCCTTGCACGCTTCGATAATCCGCTCGATGCACAGGTACGACTGCTTCGACGGAGCCGGGCCAATCGCCACAGCCTCATCGGCCATCCGTACGTGCAATGCGCGACGATCCGCTTCGGAATAGACGGCCACAGTCCGGATGCCCATCCGCTTCGCGGTTCGGATCACCCGGCACGCGATCTCGCCGCGGTTCGCAATCAGGATCTTTTGAAACATAGCTGGTCTGGTCCCTTCAACTAGAGCGGAATATTGCCGTGCTTCCGCCACGGGTTCTCCAGCTTCTTATCTTTCAGCATCGCCAGTGAGCGGCAGATGCGCCGCCTCGTCTCGTGGGGCATGATGACGTCGTCGATGAATCCGCGCCGGCCTGCGATGAACGGGTTCGCGAACTTCTCCCGATACTCCTCCGTGCGCTGCGCGATCTTTTCCGGATCGCCAATGTCCTTACGGAAGATGATCTCCACTGCTCCCTTCGGGCCCATGACAGCGATCTCCGCCGAGGGCCACGCGAAGTTGACGTCGCCGCGCAGATGCTTCGACGCCATTACGTCGTATGCCCCGCCGTAGGCCTTTCTGGTGATTACGGTCACCTTCGGAACCGTGCACTCCGCATAGGCATACAACAGTTTCGCGCCGTGTTTGATGATCCCGCCGAATTCCTGCGCCGTGCCGGGCAGGAACCCCGGTACATCCACGAACGTGATCACAGGAATCTGGAATGCATCGCAGAACCGGATAAACCGTGCCGCCTTGATCGAGGACTTGATGTCCAGGCATCCCGCCAGCACCATCGGCTGATTGGCCACGATGCCGACCGTCTGGCCGTCCATTCGCGCGAAACAAATGATGATGTTCTTCGCATGGTCGGGCTGCAGTTCAAAGAAGTCCCCGTCGTCGACGGTCTTCTCAATCAGTTCCTTCATGTCATATGGCTGGTTTGGGTTGTCCGGCACCAGCGTGTCCAGTGAATAGTCCACCCGGTCGGTCGGATCGAACGGTGGCACCGCAGGCGGCTTCTCGCGATTGCTGGACGGAATGAACCCGATCAGCCGCCGCACCATCATCAGCGCCTCCACATCGTTCTCGAATGCCAGGTCTGCCACTCCTGACTTGGATGTGTGAGTAACCGCTCCGCCCAACTCTTCTGCCGTGACCTCTTCGTGCGTCACCGTCTTCACTACGTCGGGCCCGGTGACGAACATGTACGAGCTGTCCTTGACCATGAACAGGAAATCGGTGATCGCCGGCGAATAGACGGCGCCTCCCGCGCACGGTCCCATGATTAGCGAAATCTGAGGGATCACTCCCGACGCCAGCACGTTCCTCTGGAATACGTCCGCATATCCGCCCAGCGCCGCTACGCCCTCCTGGATGCGCGCGCCTCCGGAATCGTTCAGCCCGATCACCGGCGCGCCCGCCTTCATGGCGTGGTCCATGATCTTGCAGATCTTCTCCGCATGCGACTCCGACAAAGATCCGCCGAATACCGTGAAGTCCTGGCTGAAGACGAAGACGACCCGCCCGTTGACCGTGCCGTAGCCGGTCACCACCCCATCGCCTGGCACCTTCTGTTCCGCCATGCCGAAGTCCGTGCAGCGGTGCTCCACGAACATGTCCCATTCCTCGAAGGAGTCGGGATCCAGCAGTAGCTCAATTCGCTCTCTCGCCGTCAGTTTCCCCTTCGCGTGCTGGGCCTGAATCCTTGCCTCGCCGCCGCCCAGTCGGGCTGCGGTCCGCTTCAGGTCCAACTGGCGGATGATATCTTCCATTCAGGAATTCTCCCCCAAAAACAGGCGCTGCATCGGCCTCCCTTGCGGTGGTCGTCCAACCCAGGCTGGCCGGCACCCTGGATCCGAGGCTTCCAACTCGCTAGCCACCCACTTCGCCTAGTGCTATTAAGCAGGTGAAAGGAAATGAGTTGCACCCAACATCAGACAACTCGGATGACCCTTGCCCATGTTCGGGATTTATCTTCTATTTAACTCGTTTGGACTATCCTGGGCACACATCATGAGATGGCCTCCAGTCTTCCTCCTTCCCATCCTGTTTGCCGCCATCGCGTGCCTTCCGGCCCAGGCGCAGGTCCAGTTGGGGCTGCGGGAGGCCGTCCAACTGGCGCTTGATAAAAACGCCTACCTCTCTGCCGGACAGGAGCGCATTGGAGCCGCGCAGGGCTTGCATCAGCAGGCCGGGCTGAAGCCGAATCCCAGGATCTATCTCCAGCAGGAGAATGCCCGTTTCTGGCAAAGCCCCGGTCTTGTTTACTGGCGCGATACCGACACCTTTGCTTACGCCGGCTACACCGTGGAAAGCGGCGGCAAACGCGAGAAGCGCGTCGAGTATGCCGCCGCAAACACGGCACGAGTGGAAGCCGACCAGTCTCTCCTTCGCCGGCATGTAGCCGCCCGCGTGGCCTCAGCCTACTGGACCGCGGCTGGAGCTGTGCGCATCGTCGCGCTCCTGAACGAAGAACGCCAGAACCTATTGCAAGTGGTCCGCTATACCGAATCGCGCGTCAAGGAAGGCGCGGCGGCGGGGGCGGATCTTCTGCGTATTCAACTTGAGTCCCAGCGTGTCGACGCCCTCCTGGCCGTTGCTCAACAGGATGCCGATCGCAGCCGGTTGGAACTCTACCGGGAGATTGGTTCGGGTCCGCCCCCTTCGGTGGAATTCACTGAGCCCCTCGAGACGCTGCGTGACGTTCCTGTTCCTGATCCTGCCACCGTCGTGGAGCGGCGTCCCGAAGTCACCCTGGCGCGACGGAGCATCGCACAGGCCGAGGCACAGGTGAAACTCCAAATGGCCAATGCAAAACCCGATCCTGATTACCTGTTCGGTTACAAACGAACCGCCGGGTTCGACTCCCTCATTGCCGGAGTCCAGATTAACCTGCCGGTGCGGAACCGCAATCAGGGCAACATCGCGTCGGCCGAAGCCGAGTTGCGCGCTGCCCGGGAAACCGCTCGTGCGGTCGAAACTCAGGTAGCGGCCGAACTCCAGTCAGCCTTGCGTGACTACGAACTGAAACGCAAACTGGTAAGCGGCGAGCTGCCCAGCATGGTCCAGCGGGCGCGAGATTCCGCCCGCATCGCTCAGTTTGCGTTTCGCGAGGGCGGAGTGGATGTCCTCCGATTGCTCGACGCGGAGCGGGTCCGGATCGAGACGCAACTCATGTACACCCGTTCGCTGGCCGATTTCCAGCAGAGCGCCGTGGCCCTTGAAGTCGCAGCGGGAGTGAACCCATGACTGAGAATGAACTCGTCGAGCAAAGAACTCGGCTGCAGATGCTCGCCGTGGCCCTTACCGCCGTGGTGATTGCCTTGATGGCCTACATCCTTCTGGCGCGAAAAGGTGAGGCCCCGCCTCCGCCGGCCGCCGCGGAAGCTGCCGGCGGCAAGCCCTCCACCGATCTGATTCATCTGAATCAGCAGGCACAGAAGGAAGCCAATCTTGGTTTGGTGCTGGCCGCCACAAGAGTGGAGAAGGATACCATCCGCGCCAATGGACAGATCACGGTCAACGAGAACGAAACCTGGCACGTGGGTGCCCTCGCAGAAGGCAAAGTGACCCGGGTTCTCGCCAATATTGGGGATCACGTCAAACAGGGCCAGGTTTTGGCTCTGATGCACAGCCACACCGTCCACGAGACCCGTGCCGCCTACATTCAGGCTCAGGCTGAACTGGACCGGGCCATCGCCCACAAGGAGATGGCGCGCCGCGTCGCTGAACGCGCGCAACGGCTCCTCAAAGTCGAAGCCATCTCACAGGAACAGGCGGACCAGGCTGCCAATGATCTGCGCAATTCCGAGGCCGCCATCGTACGGGCCCGGGCCGATCTCGAGAAGGAAACGCAGCACATGACCGAGTTCCTGGAGATCGATCCCCACGGTATCAAACATGCCGAGGATGGGATCGACGACCCGGATGCCGTGCCCATCAAGGCCCCGAATGACGGTGTTATCCTGCGCCGGCTGGTCAGCAGCGGCAGCGTCCTCTCCGTGGGCCAGGAGGCGTTCACCATCTCGAACCTCAACAGTCTCTGGGTGATCGCCGGCGTGAACGAAGCGGATCTGGGCGCCGTCCGCCCCGGCATGCAGGCGCGCATTAGTGTCCGGGCGTTTCCTGAGCGCACCTTCGCCGGTACGGTACTGCAATTGGGTGAGGAACTCGATCCGGCCACCCGTACGCTCAAAGTCCGCATCAATCTCCCCAACGCTCAGGGCAACCTCAAGCCGGAAATGTTCGCCCAGGTCGATCTGGAACAGCGCGACAGCCGCGCTGCGCTCTACATCCCCGAATCGGCTGTCGAAGATCTCAATGGTCAGAAGGTTGCCTTTGTGCAGACCGGAGGCGACAGCTTTCAGGTACGCACTCTCAAAATCGGAGCCACGACCAACGGCATGGTGGAGGTCACCGCCGGGATCACTGAGGGCGAGCGAGTGGTCACTCGCGGGGCATTTGCCCTGAAGAGCGAGTTGCTCAAGAGCTCGCTACAGGGGGAGTAACGGCATCATGCTCAACCGCATCATCGATGCCGCACTGAACAACCGGTTGCTGGTCGCTTCCCTGCTCGCGGCCGTGATCGTGGTCGGGGTGGTGGTTATGCTCCGCCTGCCCATCGACGCATTCCCCGACCTGACGAATAATCAGGTAGTCGTCATCACTGAATGCCCGGCCATGCCTCCGCTCGAGGTCGAAAGCCGCGTTACCTTTCCCCTCGAAACTGCCCTCATGGGACTCCCGCGGACCCTGGAGATCCGCTCCACCTCCAAACTGGGGCTCTCCATGACGACGGTCATCTTTGAAGATCAGGTGAACACTTATTTCGCCCGGCAGTTGGTGAATGAACGCGTGCAGGAAGCCCGTTCCCGCCTGCCCCAGGGGTTGGAGCCGGCGCTGGGACCCGTTGCCACGGCCTTCGGCGAAGTCCTGCAGTACACTGTCGACGGCAACAGTCAGTCCCTCATGGACCGCAAGACCCTCCACGACTGGAGCCTGCGCTTCCAGCTTCGCACCATTCCCGGCGTCAACGAGGTGAACAGCTGGGGTGGCGACACAAAGCAATACGTAATTGAAGTGAACCCGGACGCCCTCCAACGCTACGGGCTGACTCTCCGTGACGTCTTCCTCCGCGTTCAGGACAACAACGAGAATTTTGGCGGCGGTTTCATCCAGCACCTCGACCAGCAGTACACAGTCTACGGTCTGGGCCGCGCCTCCTCCCTGAGCGAACTCGGCAAGACTGTGCTGCTGGCGCGGGCTGGTGTGCCTGTTCTGCTAAGCGATGTGGCCAACATCGTGCCCGGCGCCATGCCCAGGCAGGGCGCTGTTCTGAGAGACGGCAATGGCGAAACCGTCTCCGGCATGATCATCGCCCTCAAGGGCGCCAATGGATTGGACGTCATTGAGAAGTCCAAGCAGCGGCTCGCCAAACTCAACCTGCCCAATGGGGTGCGCGTTGTTCCCTTCTATGACCAGAGCGAGGTGATTTACGGCACCATTCACACCGTAGAGCGGAATCTGCTCGAGGCAGGCATACTTGTCATCTCCGTTCTGCTTCTATTCCTTGGCAACCTCCGCGCGGCCTTGCTGGTCGCCTGCGTGATTCCGGTCTCGATGCTCTTCGGTTTCATCGGGATGGCTGCCTTTGGCGTATCCGCTAACCTGATGAGCCTGGGCGCCATCGACTTTGGAATGATCGTCGATGGAGCCGTGGTCATGGTAGAAAACTCCGTGCGCCGCATCGGCGAATCCGGAGGGCAGCCCGTACGCCGCACTGTGCGCGAGGCGGCCATCGAGGTGAGCCGTCCCATTGTTTTCGGCGTCGCCATCATCGTCGCCGTTTATTTGCCGATTCTTACCCTGGAGGGTCTCGAGGGCCGCATGTTCCGGCCCATGGCAATCACCGTCTGTTCTGCCCTGCTGGGAGCGCTGATCCTCTCGCTCACTGTGGTGCCCGTCGCCAGCACCTTCGGTCTGCGCGCCTCCGACAAGGAAAGCCACGCCCGCTGGTTCGAGGTGATCCTGCACCACTACGCCCGTGTGCTCGACTATTCGATGCACCACCGCACTGCGATTGTCTCTTTCTCTCTCCTGCTCATGCTGGTGGCCATTGGTTCCCTTGGGTACATCGGGACCGAGTTCATGCCGAAGCTGGATGAGGGCTCCATCCTCATCCAGACGCGGAAACTGCCGGGAGTCAGCCTGCCGGAGTCCGTAGCCATCAGCAGTCGGGTTGAGAAAGCAGTGATGGAGTTCCCCGAGGTCCGCGGCGTCGTCAGCAAGCTGGGACGTCCAGACCTCGCGACCGAAGCCATGGGCGTGTATGAGGCCGATGTCTACGTCCTGCTAAAGCCGCATGAGCAGTGGCGCAAGGGCCTCGACAAGGAAGCCCTGGTCGATCAGATGTCCCAACGGATGGAGCGCATTCCTGGCCTCGTCTGCAATTTCACCCAACCCATGGCAATGCGCCTCGACGAGGTCGTCTCCGGCATCAAGGCCGATGTGGCCGTGAAGATCTTTGGAAATGACATCGCCACGCTGGAACAATTGGCCGACCGTGCGCTGAAGGTCATCAGCAACATCTCCGGTGCGGCCGATTCCCAAGCCGAGATACTTACCGGCGTGCCTGAACTTCGCGTGTCTGTCGATCGCGACAGGCTATCCCGCTATGGGCTCGACGTCCGCAATGTTCGCGACCTGTTGGACTCCACCACCGGCGGCACCACCGTCTCCGAGATGATCGAAGGCGAGCGGCAAGTGCCGATTGTTGTCCGCCTGCCTCCTTCCTACCGCAATGACCTGCAGGCGCTGGGCAATCTTCAACTGCAGTCCACTGCAGGCGAGCGGGTACGGCTCAACCAGATCGCCCGAATCGCCGTCGAGCAGGGGCCCGAGGTGATCAACCGCGAGGGCGCCCAACGCCGCATCGTTGTGCAGTGCAATGTTCGCGGCCGCGACCTCGGCAGCTTTGTCAAGGAGGCCCAGGACCGCATCAACAGGACCGTCAAACTGCCGGCGGGCTACTCCATTGAATGGGGCGGACAATTTGAGAACCAGGACCGCGCGGTGCGTCGGCTGATGATAGTCCTGCCTCTCTCCATTGCAATCATCTTCGGCCTGCTCTTCGCTACGTTTTCTTCCGTTCGACAGGCACTGCTCATCTTCAGCGCCGTGCCGTTTGCCCTGGTCGGCGGCATAGCGGCTCTCTGGATTCGCGGCCTGAACCTGAACCTTTCGGCCATGGTCGGCTTCATTGCGTTGTTTGGGGTCGCGGTTCTCAACGGCATTGTCATGGTTAGCTGCATCAACCAGATGCTGGACGCGGGATTGCCCCTGCACCGTGCCATCCGTGAGGGAGCACTCACGCGCCTCCGGCCTGTCATGATGACCGCCATGGTGGCAAGTCTTGGCTTCATGCCCATGGCGCTCTCCCGGTCTGCCGGCGCGGAAGTCCAACGGCCTCTGGCCACGGTCGTGATCGGTGGATTGTTTACAGCCACGATGCTGACGCTGCTCGTGCTTCCCGTGGTCTTCCCATGGTTTGCATCGCCCCGGACCCCCACCACGGAGCTGGATGCCGCCGCGCCCGTCGAAATATCATGACGTTGGGACCTGGCAGTCATGCGGCTTCTTTTGGTTGAGGATGAACAGGACGCGGCCCGGATGCTCGCCAAAGGGCTGCGGGAGCAGACCTATGCCGTGGACATCGCGTTCGATGGGGACGCGGCCATGGAGAAGCTGTCCGTAAACACCTACGACCTGGTGATCCTCGACGTCATGCTGCCCTGCCGGAACGGCTTCGAGGTCTGCCGTGAAATGCGCCGTATGGGTGCCATTGCCCCTGTTCTGATGCTCACAGCTCAGGATCAGGTCCTGAGCCGGATTGAAGGACTCGATAGCGGTGCTGACGACTACCTCACCAAGCCGTTTGACTTCGGTGAATTGTCAGCACGCATACGAGCTCTTCTGCGCCGTGGTCCAGCCCTCCAGGACCCCGTGATCCGCGTCGCCGACCTCACCATCGATACCCGCAACCGCTCCGTCCACCGCGGCGGCCGCGGCATCGATTTCACCGCCAAGGAGTATGCGCTCCTGGAATACCTAAGTAAACGCCAGGGCGAGGTGGTAACCCGGCCTGAAATCTCTGAGCACGTGTGGGACGAAACCTACGACCCGTTCTCCAACCTGATCGAGGTCTACATTCAACGGCTGCGCCGCAAGATTGACACTCCCGGTGAGTCCAGGCTCATCCATACCCGGCGCGGCGAGGGATACCGGATTGGCGGGCACGACGAGGATGATTAAGTCCATTCGCGCCAGGCTCACCCTCTGGTACGTGGCCGTCTTCAGCGTCATTCTGGCGGTCTCTGGTTTTGTTGTCTTCTCACAACTTGTCGAGAGCCGCTACCAGCGCTTGGACTCACGCCTGGAACTGGCTGGCCGGGTGCTGGCTGCCTCACTGAAACACGAAATCGAGGAGCACGAAGGAAAGGCGCCCGGCGAGGCATCCTTCCGGTCTGTTCTCATCACAATCCATCAGCTCACTTTCCCGGCACAGGCCGTGACCATCCTTCAGGCCAATCGCACGGTCGGACAGAAGCCGGACTCTCTGGCTCGGACCGTCGCTCGCACCGCGATCCAAGAGTCCGCTGCTTTCACTCAGCAAACAAACCCGGCCCATTGGTCCGAACACGGTTGGCGCTACTCCGCGCTCCGGTTGTCGCTGCCGGTACACGGGGAGTACATGATCGTCTCCGGGGAATCCGAACAGGAAACGGAGCGGGAGGTGGCCACGCTCCGGCGGGCCTTTCTCGTCGGCGTACCGGTTGCGGTGCTCCTGTCCGCCCTCGGCGGCTATTGGTTGGCGCGTAAGAGCCTCGCACCGGTCGTCCTGATCTCCCAGACGGTGGAGTCCATCACTTCGCGAAACCTCGAACGCCGCGTGCCTATCCTCAACCCAGCGGATGAACTCGGGCTTCTCGCTCAGACTTTCAATCGTCTTCTGGAGCGTCTGGGCACCGCCTTCGAGCAGCAGCGGCGCTTCATGGCCGATGCCTCCCACGAACTTCGAACCCCCGTATCCGTCGCTCACACTGCGACAGAGGTCACTCTCGATCAGCCGAACCGCACCGAAGGCGAATACCGCGAAGCCCTCCAGATCATCGATGGACAATTGCGCCGCCTGAAACGTGTTGTGGAGGATATGTTCCTGCTGGCGAGAGCCGATTCCGGCGCGGTGCCCCTGCGTCCCAGCAAGTTCTATCTCGATGAACTGCTGGCCGACACGGCCGCCGCGGCTCGTGTGCTCGGCGAGAAACTGTCAGTGAATGTGGAAGCCGCGCCTATGGAAGAGTCCCTCTGCTGCGCCGATGAGTCCCTCGTGCGCCAGATGGTCATGATCCTGCTCGACAATGCTGTGAAGTACTCGCTACCTGGTGGCCGCGTCAGCATTCGGCTAGGGCGTCGCGAGGGACTTTACGAGATCTTCGTCCAGGACAACGGCCCCGGTATTCCACCAGACGCCCAGCCCTTTATCTTCAATCGCTTCTATCGGGCTGATCCCGCGCGCAGCCGCTCGTCCGCCACCTCGGGAGGGGCCGGATTGGGATTGTCCATTGCGCGCTGGATTGCCGAGTGTCATCACGGCGACTTGCGCCTTCTCTCCGCTAACTCTTCTGGAACTGTATTCTGTGCCACACTGCCAACATCGGTTGCTTAGTCAATTTTCCGTAGAGTGACTTCGTGGATTTTAAGGGTCCCTGCGATTTTGTTGTCGAGTTTTTCCGAGATTTTCCGCTCCAGCTGTGTCACCAGGGCCCTGGTTTCCGGCCTCACGACGAATCGGACCTCGATCGTCCTTCGTTGTGTTGTTCCGTGGATCTGCTCCGTTGAGATGCCAAACCCACCGGGGTGATCTGCGTCAAACAGATGGAAGAATGGCCCTTCATTTGTTGTAATTCCAAGCCCCTCCACCACCGCGGTGAAAAGATATGCGCCTGGAATTACGTATGACAATTGCCTGACATTGTTGTACGCCAGATTGGCCGTTCCGGGAAACGTGACCGTAAGCCCGTCTTTGTGAATGGTTTCCAAGCCCCCAGGCGAATCCAGCGTCCAGTCCAGAGGGGTTTTGAATGGTACGGCGAAATTCGGGTTGCTGAGGAAGTTGCTCTGCAGGTAGCCAGCACGGCGTTCCAAGGGCAGCCAGGCCGCCCAAAGATGCGCGGCGGTCGAGTATTCCCTGCGCCTGCACAGCGCCGTGGTGAGGCCGCTGGCGCTGTTCTCGTCTGTGAGCTTCCTCTCACTCATCCATGCCCAGATCTTCACCAGATCGGCCGTTGGCAGCGTACCCTCGGCCCACGTGAGGTAAGCCGGCAGCGTTTGAGGCGGTATGCCCTTTCGCAGGATCTCGCCCATGTCCACGCCGAAATAATCGGAGAAAATCAGTTCGTTGTAGGCAGGGGTCAGTTGCAGAATACGTTTCCCCAGGGCCAGCACCTCCGCTGTGTGTTCGTGAATGAGATGGAAGTTCAGTGCTCGCATCTGCACCGGCGCGATCGCAGGCCCCAGCGCAAGAGCCCGGTCAAAGGCTTTCTCAGCGGCCCGGACATCGCCCGAATTGTCGAGGGATTCAGCGTAGGCGGCCCATTTATATGGGTTTGCGGGATCCATTGCGGTGTATGACAACTCCGAATTCACCTGGTCGGACCGGCAGAATCCAAAGCGGCATGGTGCGGAATTGGGCGAGGGTTCGCCGAAGTCCTGCAGCAGTGTTACAGAGGCTGTAATGACGAGCATCGCAGGGACTATAAGCCGAGCTGAAAATAGCCGGGAAGCGGTAGTTTGATTCATGGATGATTGACAGAATTGACGGCGATTTTTTGATTGACACTCGCCTGACATTAGTCCATTATTAAGTTTCTTGCACCTGAGAACAAGCATCGTTCTGTAGCTTTCGGTGGATATCCCCACTCAGCGACTGAGGGGCGATATGCCGAACCCCCGTCGAGTTCCCCTTTGAACCAAGTTCCCGTCTCAATTTGAGATTGGGGCTCAAGGGGGCGAAGCCTGCTCAAAACTTTCCCATGTCAATAACGGCTATTGCCTGGTACGCCGTGCGTACCAGATCCCGGCAGGAGCAGGTCGTGTCCAAGTTTCTGAACGCGACCGGGTTGGAGGAATTCCTGCCCATTTATCAGGTTCGGCGGCGGTGGAGCGACCGGATTAAGGTCATTGACGTGCCCCTGTTCGATGGTTACGTCTTCTGTAGGTTCAATGACAGTCAAATGGTGCCTGTTCTCAGTGCCCCAGGTGTAGTTCATGTCGTTTCCTTTGATGGCGCACCCGCCCCAATCCCTGAAACAGAGATCGAAGCTGTACGGCGGCTCGTGAGTAGCAAGCTGCCCGCCTCTCCTTGCCCGTACCTGAAGGAAGGTTCGCTGGTAAGAATTCGGAGCGGTCCGATGAAGGGCGTGGAGGGACGGTTAGTTGAGGTCAAGAATCAATACCGGTTGAGACTGTCGGTACACATGCTGCAAAGGAGCGTGGAGGTTGAAATAGACCCGGAAAGTGTTGAGGCCCTGACGTAGATGACCCTGTTCAACAAGCGAAGCAAGATGGTGAGCATCCGGCTTTCGGACGATGAATTCCGACGGCTGCGTGAAGTGTGTGAGGCCACGGGGGCGCGAAGTATCAGCGATTTGGCCCGTGAGGCGATGCATCGGCTGGTAGATATGCCGCACAACGGGCATGCGCCGATGGAATCGCGAATAGAGCAACTGGACCAGAAGCTCTCGAGTTTGCAGGCGAGGCTCGACCGGCTGGCGCAGATGGTGGAAGGAACATGATGAAACTCTTGCTGCTGCTCCTGTGTTCTGCCGTTGTTTGGGGCCAGCAGGAAACGGACGAGCGCTCTACCTACGTCTTGGGCCCCGGTGACCAGATTCTTGTGCGCGTGTTGGATATGGAAGAGATGTCTAAGGAAGCTTTCCAGATCGACATGCGCGGCAACGTCAATTTGCCGATGGTTGGCCGCATCCAGGCCAAGGGCATGACTGTTGAGCAGTTGGAAGAAGCGATCGCCACGCGCCTCAAGTCGTTCATCAAACAACCGGACGTGTCGGTGACTCTGCACGAGATGCGAAGTCAGCCGGTGAGTGTCCTGGGGTCCGTCCGTAACCCCGGAGTTCACCAGTTGCAGGGCCAGAAGAGTCTTCTGGAAGTTTTGAGCCTGGCAGGCGGACTCCAGCCTGAGGCCGGCTATTCCGTAAGAATCGCGCGGAGGAAGGAGTGGGGTCCCATCCCGCTTCCGGGCGCGAGGCTGGATGACACCGGGCAATACTGGGTGGCCGAAGTTGGCGTCAAGGAGATCATGGAAGCTCGCTCTCCGGAGAAGAACATCCCGGTGAAGCCTCAGGATGTAGTGACAGTGCCAAAAGGACAGATGGTCTACGTCATGGGCGCAGTGAAAAAGAGCGGAGGGTTCGTATTGGGTGAAAAAGAGAAAACCACAGTGCTTGAGGCGCTCTCGATGGCCGAAGGTTGCGACAACTTCGCCAAGCGAGGCGGGGCAAAGATCCTTCGGAAGACTGACAACCCGGACAAACGGCTGGAGATTGCCCTCGACCTGAGTAAGATCCTCGATGGCAAACAGAAGGACGTGCAAATGGAACAGGATGACATCCTGTTCGTGCCGATAAGCGGCACGAAGAAGGTAATGGCGCGTTCAGCAGAGGCGGCAATCGGAATCGGCACTGGGCTGGCGATCTACCGGCGGTAACAGATGGAAGATCAAAACCGAGTTTTCAATACAGGACGGGGTGGCATGAACCTTCCCGCAAGACAACAGGTAATCGACGCTCCCGCCTACGGGCCGGGAGATCGCGGTTTCCAACATTCAGGCTACCCGGCCGATATGGAAGAGCCGGACCATGGAGGACTGATTGAGTACTGGCGCATCCTGCGCCGGCGGAAAGGAACCCTGATCCTGATATCCGGAATGGGACTTCTCCTTGCGTTGCTGGTGACCCTACCCCAAACCCCGGTTTATCAGGCCAAGACCACACTCGAGATCCTGGAGTTGAACCAGGACTTTATGAACATGAAGACGGTCCAGCAGGTGGCCGATGGCGGCACATCCAACCTGATGACCGACATCCAGACACAGATCAAAATCCTGCAGAGCGAGAGCCTGCTCGACCGGGTCGTCTCTTCGCTGAAGGCGAAAGACATATCCGAACTCGGGCGGGGAAAGAGCCGCATTTCCGCCTGGCGCAGAGCGCTGAACCTGCCGGAGCCCAGCGGTGCTGACGACCGCACCGCAGCGCTCAAGATGGCTCAGCGAGAAATGAAAGTCCGTGCCAGCGGGCAGACGCGAATCGTCGAAATCCTGGTGGATTCCACCGACGCCAAACTCGCTACCGATTTCGCCAACCGGCTGACCCAGGAATACATCGAGCAGAACATGGATGCCCGGTGGAAAATGTCTCAACGCACCGGCGAGTTTCTGGCCAAACAGATTGATGAGACCCGAGTCAAATTGGAGCGCAGTGAGGATGCCCTGCAGGATTATGCAAGGCGGAACGGCCTGCTCTTCACAGATGAGAAGACCAACGTCACTACGGACAAGCTAAAGCAGGTGCAGGAGTCGTTAACGAAAGCCCAGACGGAACGCGTGCAAAAGCAAAGCCGCTGGGAAATGGCGACCACAGCACCGGCGGATACCCTGCCGGACGTGCTGGACGACAAGACCCTTCAGGACTACCAGACCAGGCTGACGGATCTGCGGCGGCAGAAGGCGGAACTGGAGGAAACGTTCACCTCCGACAATCCGAAGGTGAAGCGCGTGGAAGCCCAGGTCATCTCTGTAGCCAAAAGGTTGGAACAGCAGCGTGCCGACATCCTCAAGCGAATCAAGAACGAGTACGACGAAGCGCTGCGCCGCGAGAAGTTGCTGGAATCAGACTACCGCCTGCAGGCAGGACTCGTGACGGATCAGGGTGACAAAGCAATAACCTACAACATCCTGAAGCGGGAGGCGGATACGAACCGGCAGCTTTACGATTCAATGCTGCAGCGTGTGAAGGAAAGCGCCATCTCCAGCGCTCTCAAGGCCAGCAATGTCCGTGTCGTGGATCCCGCTAAAATCCCCACCAAGCCTTACAAGCCGAGCTTCGCGACGAATGCAGCGCTCGGGTTTGTGGGCGGGCTTTGCCTCGGCATCGCCTTCGTCGTCACAACGGATCGCGCCAACCGCACTTTGACGGAGCCGGCTGACATTGCTTACTACCTGAACGTCCCGGAACTGGGCATGATCCCGGCCGAATCTTCCATGACCGGGAAACGGATGAAGTACTTCGGCCGGAACGACAGGAAAGATGGCGGTTCCGACGAGCTTGGCCTGGATGACGAGCAACGGCTGGAATTAGTGACCTTCCAGCGCAAGCCAAGTTTGTTGGCTGAAAGTTTTCGGGCCACGCTCACCAGTATTCTGTTCACCGGGCAGGAGGGCCGCCGGCCCAAAATGCTGGTGGTGACCAGTCCCTCCCCCGGTGAGGGGAAAACAACCGTTGTGACGAATCTTGCCATTGCGTTGGCGGAAACCGGACAGCGCGTGCTCCTGATCGACGCGGATACACGCAAACCTAGAATTCACTCCATCTTCGGATTGGGGAACGACCGTGGCCTCACCACCATCCTTCGAGGCACCAATCAGAACGGCAGCGCCTCGCGCTATGGTCGTCCGTGCAGGAATGGCGACTCGCGCGAGAACGGAAGGGCGAATGGACTGGCTCCCAGTCCACGTACCGGTGAGGGACACGGTGACGTCGCTACCGAACTACACAACGGCAGGCCCGGTGCAGAGCCGGCCGCCCACGGAACTGGTGGTGCCAGGGCGGGCTTGTTAACAAGTGAACTCGCCACCTTGCTCAGCGGAATGGTAGTGGAGACAAAGGTCGATGGATTGTACATCCTGCCCAGCGGCCCAGGTGTGGCCGGCGCTACCAATCTTCTTTACTCACAGCAATTGCCGGAGCTTCTCAGTCACCTCCAGGATGAGTTTGACATGATCTTCATTGACACCCCGCCGATGCTGCAGATCCCGGATGCCCGAGTCATCGGGCGCCTGGCCAGCGGTGTCGTGCTGGTGGTGCGCGCGAACCAGACAACGCGCGACGCAGCCATGGCGGCTCGAGGCCGGCTGCGCGACGACGGTACCCACGTGGTAGGCACCGTCCTGAACGACTGGAATCCGAAGCAGTCCCCGGGCGGCTACTACGGATACTACGATGGCAATTACGGCAAGTACTACAAGCGCTACTATGGGCCCACCACAGAGGGCGAGAGCGCCTGAGGCACCAGGAAACTTGCCAGACCATCAGAGACCCGTACCGCGACTGCCATGGGCGCGGCACACGCCAGGAAGCGTTGCTGAATGACGGCACTTCAGCCCATCGGTTCGGCCGCGCCTCAAGCCCGCTGAGGGTCACTGGCTAGTCCGCGATCCAATTTGTGGCCACGGCCGCCGCAAACCACTTGATCGCACAATCGACGCCCGCGCCCAACCTGGCCGTCTCGATGGACAGGACCCGGTCATCGACCCTGAACGGCTTGTTCCACTGCACGGCCAGTGCGGGATCCGCAACCGTTCAGCGGCAAATGACAGGCCTCGTCTCGGCTCGAGTTCAAAGCGGTGGCGCTCCTGGATTGGCCGCATTCATTTCGCATTGCAGGATCCTTGCAGAGTATCGAACTCGTTTGACGAGGGATTACAGATGCTGAACTTCTCGGGACTATCGAACGGCAAATGGTGGGGCAAGGCGATGCGGGCCCCGCTTCGGCTCGTCCCCAACGGCGCGACGGTGAGGGTGCTTCAGGGGCCCTTACAAGGTATGAAATGGGTCGCCGGAGCGGCGACTCATGGATGCTGGCTGGGCTCCTATGAAAGCGATAAACAACGCAGATTCGCAAGCTTCATCCGGCCCGGAATGAAGATCTTCGATGTGGGTGCGAATGTCGGATTCTACACATTGCTTTCTTCGCGGCTGGTTGGGCCGGCAGGACAGGTGCATGCCTTCGAGCCATTGCCGCGCAACCTGTCCTTACTGCGCCAGCACCTGCGCCTGAACGGACTCGCCAATGTGCGCGTGTGGGAGAACGCCGCTGGGGCCGCTCCCGGCAGCGTGGATTTTCACCTTGGCGCAAATCCGATGACAGGCCACGTGGGCGGCGAAGGTTCCGGAGGAAGCGAGACGATCCAGGTGGAAGTGGTCTCGCTCGACAACCTGGCCGAGGACGGCCGCATTCCTCTGCCGAACCTCATCAAGTGCGATATCGAAGGGGCGGAAGCTGACTTTTTGCAGGGGGCAAAGTCTGTTATTCGGCGATCCAAGCCGGTACTGTTTCTGGCGACACATGGCCCGGCCGTCCATCGGGCTTGCTGCGACCTGCTCCACTCATGGGGCTACGGACTGGAGTCACTGGATTCCAGACGCCTCAAAGACACAGACGAGATTCTCGCCAGGCCAGGCAAACGATGAAAGCTGCGCGTAAGCCGGCGAACCGCGATTTCCAAGGTGCTCTTACCAGGAGCAGTGGCAGCAGTACGGATGGAGCGAGGACGTTTTGAACCAATGAAGGCGATCATTCTGGCGGGCGGCTTAGGAACCAGGATCTCAGAGGAAACTCACCTGAAGCCCAAACCCATGGTGGAGATTGGAGGGCGGCCCATCCTGTGGCACATCCTCAAAATCTACTCGGCGCACGGCATCCACGAGTTCATCGTATGTTGCGGCTACAAGGGCTATCTGATCAAGGAGTACTTCGCGAACTACTTCCTGCATATGTCGGATGTCACGTTCGACATGGCCCACAACAGCATGCAGGTGCATCGACGCACGGCGGAGCCGTGGAAAGTCACGTTGGTTGATACCGGCGACGAAACGCTCACTGGCGGCCGCCTGAAGCGAGTTCGGGACTATGTCAAGGACGAGGAATCGTTCTGCTTCACCTACGGTGACGGCGTGGCCGACGTCAACATCAGAGCTGAGATTGACTTCCATCGGCAGCATGGCAAATGGGCTACCGTCACTGCGGTACGGCCGCCTGGCCGCTACGGAGCCCTGAAGCTCAACGGGAACGGGGTAGACGGCTTCCTGGAGAAGCCCCCGGGGGACGGTGGCGTAATCAATGGCGGCTTCTTTGTCCTGTCGCCGAAATGCATCGACTTGATTGACGGCGACCGTATCAGTTGGGAAGCGCAGCCGCTAGCCGAACTGGCCGCACGGCGGCAGTTGATGGCATTCGACCATCACGGATTCTGGCAACCGATGGACACACTGCGGGACAAGACACTGCTCGAAGAGCTGTGGCAGAAGGGCGAGGCACCTTGGAAAATCTGGTGAACGTAGAGACGCGCGATAAGGCGGGTATCCGCCGGCAGATTCTCGAACTGGTGAGCGAATACCATGAGGCGAGCGAATCCGGAAAGGCCGGATTTGCCGCAGGCCATTCGACGGTGCACTATGCAGGCCGTGTTTTCGACGCGGATGAACTTCGCACCCTCGTGGATTCGTCCCTGGATTTCTGGCTGACCGCCGGACGCTTCACTGAGTCCTTTGAGAGCGGCCTTGCCGACTTTCTCGGAGTAGAGAATGTTTTGACGGTGAACTCCGGTTCCTCCGCCAATCTGGTTGCCTTCTCGACACTCACCAGTCCGTCCCTCAAAGACCGGCGCATCAAGCCCGGCGACGAAGTGATCACGGTGGCGGCCGGGTTTCCCACGACAGTCAACCCGATCATCCAGAACCAGGCCGTGCCGGTGTTTGTTGACGTCGAACTCGGTACCTACGTCCCGACACTCGAGAAGATCGAGGCAGCCATCGGGCCCAGCACCAAAGCAGTGATGATGGCCCACACCATGGGTGTCCCGTTTGAGCTGCGGGCCTTGAAGGATCTCTGCGAGCGCCGTGGACTGTGGCTCGTGGAAGACAACTGCGACGCCCTGGGCAGCCGGTATGATGGCCAACTCACTGGCACCTTCGGCGATCTGGCCACATTCAGCTTCTACCCGGCACATCACATCACCATGGGCGAGGGTGGCGCCGTAGCCGTGAACGACGACGGCCTTGCCCGCATTGCGCGCAGTTTTCGGGATTGGGGCCGGGACTGCTACTGTTCCGGCGGCGAAAACAATACGTGCGGCAAACGCTTCAGCCAGCAGTTCGGCAGCCTGCCGTTCGGTTACGACCACAAGTATGTCTACAGTCACATCGGCTACAACCTGAAGATCACCGACATGCAGGCCGCAGTCGGCACTGCGCAGCTACGAAAGCTCCCTCGCTTTATTGAACAGCGCAAGGCGAACCACGCAATGCTGGCCGGCGGCCTGGCGAATCTCGAAGACAAACTGATCCTGCACACATGCCCCGAAGGAGCGGATCCATCCTGGTTCGGCTACGTGATCACAGTGCGGCCAGACTGCGGCCTGACGCGAACCACAATCGTGGCGGCACTGGAAGCAGAGCGGATCGAAACACGCAGCCTGTTCTGTGGCAATCTGCTGCGCCATCCTGCCTATGAAGCTATCCAGCATCGTGTCGCCGGATCTCTCTCAAACACCGATGTCATCACCAGCAACACATTCTTCCTGGGTGTCTACCCGGGGCTTACCCCCGGCATGATCGCCCACGTGGTGGACGTGCTGCAAAAGGTGGCGAGGTAAGTACCTCAATGGCGCAACCAGTACATTTCAAGGCGGTAGTGGACCGTGTCGAGCAGCACGATGCCGACGTCGCGAGCTTCCGCCTCATCTCGGAGAAGCGGCTCCCCCGGTTCACTCCGGGCCAATTCATCCACTTGACTCTCGACGAGTACGACCCGTCGGGCTTCTGGCCGGAGAGCCGCGTCTTCTCCGTCGCCAATGCCGTAGCGGACCGCCGGACTCTCGAACTGACTATCAGCCGCCAGGGCCGCTACACGAGGCGCATTCTGGACGAAGTCCGCCCCGGTGGCACCGTATGGGGCAAGGGACCTTACGGTGAGTTCAGCATCGAGAGCCGGGATGAATGCGAGCGAGCCGTCCTGATTGCAGGCGGCACAGGGATTACGCCGTTCTGCGCCTTCATGGACGAGGCGCTCCACGCACGCGCTCTCCCGCTGAAGGAGGTCACGCTGTACTACGGAGCGCGAACCCCGGAGTTGCTCATCTACCAGGCGCTGGCACGGCGCTGTGCGGCGGAACTCTCCGGTTTCAGGGTGGAACTCTGGGCCGAGTGCGGAGCCGGCGGAGATGTGCGAAGCGGGCGCCTCAGCGTAGAACAGATTGTGCGGGAAACCGGCGGCACATCCGGCGCCGTGTACTATCTCAGCGGCCCCATGACGATGATCCGGAGCTTTCAACGCACGCTCATCCAGGAGTTCGGAGCCGCGCCGGCTCAAGTGGTGATTGACGCCTGGGAGTAGAACCGATGCTACACACCGCACAGTTCGAAGACACTTTTCGAGGCAGGACCGTTCTGGTGACCGGCCATACCGGATTCAAAGGGGCGTGGCTATCGGAATGGCTGCTGGACCTGGGCGCGAAGGTCGTTGGTGCGGCTCTTCCTCCAAACACTGAGCCCGCGCTGTTCAATCAACTCGGCTTGGCCGCTCGCCTGGACCATCATGTCCTGGATATTCGCGATCGCTCCTCGGTGATGGATCTGATCCTGGATACCCGTCCGGATTTCCTTTTCCATCTGGCCGCGCAGCCCCTCGTGCGCCTGTCCTATGCAGAACCGGTGGGCACCTACGAGACCAACGTCATGGGTACCGTCCACGTGCTGGATGGATTGCGGCGCTTGGATCAGGAGTATCAGCGGACGTCTGGACGCACCTGCTCCGCTGTGATGGTGACAACGGATAAGTGCTATGCCAATCGAGAGTGGCTGCACGGCTACCGGGAAGAGGACGCGCTCGGTGGCCACGATCCCTACAGTTCCAGCAAGGCCGCCGCGGAATTGGTGGTCGCCTCCTATCGGCACTCATTCCTTCACGCAAATCGGCCTGGAGCCGGTGGGAGAATCGCAGTCGCGTCGGCGCGGGCCGGCAATGTCATCGGAGGCGGTGACTGGGCACTCGATCGCATTGTGCCGGATGCCATGCGGGATTTGGAACGCGGCGACGCGATCCGTGTGAGAAATCCGCATTCCACGCGTCCGTGGCAGCACGTGATAGAGCCCCTGGGCGGTTACCTGTTGCTGGCGCAGAGCCAGGCTTTCGCCCTGGAAGCGAAGAACCACTCCACTCTCGACCGGCTCTGCTCCGCCTTCAACTTTGGGCCGGCATTGAGTTCCAATCGGCCTGTGTCCGCGCTCGTCAACGAAGTGCTGCGGCATTGGCCCGGCGAATGGGCGGCGGTGCCGGAAGCGGACGCGCCTCACGAGGCGGGGAAGTTGAATCTGGTCTGGGACAAAGCGTTCCACCTCCTGGGCTGGTCGCCACGTTGGGATTTTGAAGAAACCGTGGCCCGCACCGTTCGGTGGTATCGCGCCCGCAGCGAAGGCCGTGGAGCGCGTCTTCTTGTGATCGACGACCTGAACGAGTACCGGAACAGCGCTCCGGGAATGAAACCCGCCGTGAGCGGTGTCCTGGCGGCGGACTGAGGTGGGATGAGCAACAATACCGGGCAAACAGTGCTTCTCAGCGGCGCCACCGGCTTTCTCGGCAGTTATCTGCTGCGGTCGTTGGTGGAAAACGGCTACTCGGTGGTGGCCATAAAGCGCTCCACCTCCAACCCATGGCGCATAGCGGACCACCTGGATCGGATCGAAGTTCTGGATGCGGACCGGTCTCCTCTGAGCGAAGCGTTTGAACGCCGACGCATCGACATCGTGATACATGCCGCCACCTGTTACGGGCGAAAGGGTGAGTCCGTGTGTCAGGTCATCGAGTCGAATCTTCTGCTGCCGCTGGAACTTCTGGAATTGGCGCAGCGGCACTCCGCGCAGGCGTTCCTGAACACTGACACGGTACTGCCCGAAGGGCTCAACTACTACGTGCTCTCGAAGAAGCAGTTCCTAGAGTACGGCCGCCGCTTTGCGGCAGGGGCGGGACCGAACTTCATGAACCTGCGGCTGGAACATATCTACGGGCCAAACGACGATTCCAGCGGCTTTATTCCCTTTCTGATTCGTGCCTTCCTGCGTGGTGAAGCCCACGTGGATCTCACCCGGGGCGAGCAACGCCGCGACTTCGTGTATGTGGAAGACGCCGTCGAGGCTTACCTCCTGCTGCTGCGGAACCTGGATCGGTTGAAGACGCCTTTCGTGGAATACACCATTGGTTCCGGTGAGGCACGGGAGTTGGCCTCTGTGGTGCGCCGCATCCATCAGGCGTGCGGCGCGGATACTGAGTTGCGATTCGGGGCATTGCCCTACCGCGCCGGGGAAGTTATGCATTCTCAGGCTGATATCGGCCCACTGCAATCTCTGGGCTGGTCGCCCAGCGTCGGGTTGGACACAGGTCTCATCCGCACAATTGACACAGAACGACGGAGGGAGTGTTGATGGCGAAGTGGTTGATTACGGGCGGCTGTGGTTTTCTCGGCAGCAACATCGCCGACGAGGTCCTGAGCCAGGGCCACGAGGCCGTCATTCTGGACAACCTCAGCCGGCTGGGCTCGCCGCAGAACAGAGACTGGCTGCGCGGACGTCACGGCTCCGGTTGGCGGCTGGTAACGGACGACATCAGGGACGGCGAGGCGGTGGCCAGGCTGGTCCGCGAAGAAAGGCCAGCGTACATCGCGCATCTGGCCGGCCAGGTCGCGATGACCACCAGCCTCCGTGATCCCCGCTACGACTTCGAAGTCAATGCACTGGGTTCGCTCAATGTGCTGGAGGCTGTCAGAAACGCCGGTACGGAGTCAGTGGTTCTCTACTCTTCGACCAACAAAGTCTACGGCGACCTGGAATGGGTGACCTTGAGCGAGAGTGAAACCCGCTATGAGGCGACGCAATACCCGCATGGATTCGACGAATCCATCCCTCTGGCTTTCGCCTCCCCCTACGGCTGTTCCAAGGGCGCAGCTGATCAATACATGCAGGACTACTGCAAAATGTACGGCGTACGTACTGTCACGTTCCGCCACTCATCGATGTACGGCGGCCGGCAGTTCGCCAGTTACGACCAGGGTTGGGTGGGCTGGTTCTGCCGGGAAGTGCTGCGCCAGGCTGGCGGCGACACGCGGCCTCTGACTGTCTCGGGCAACGGCAAACAGGTGCGCGACCTGCTGCATGCCGATGACATGCGGCGCCTGTATGTCACTGCGGCTTCCAAGGCCGATACGGTAGCAGGCCGTGTCTTCAACATCGGCGGCGGAACCGGGCAGAGCCTCTCGATTCTTGAGTTGCTGGCCCGCAGCGGAGATGCTGTCGGCGTTCGGCCTCAGGTCGAACACCTGCCCGCGCGCGCCAGTGATCAACGTTACTTTGTAGCGGACACCCGCAGCATCGAAGCCGCCACTGGGTGGTCGGCTCAGGTCGATGTAGCGCAAGGTGTGGAAAGGATGCTGACATGGATCAAGTCCGAAACAGCGCGAGTCAGCTAAGCCTTTCCGGCGAACCAGGCGGGGTCGCGGGCGAGCATGCTGCGCCCATCCTTTCCATTGTGATTCCAACCTATCGTCGTAACGACTGTGTGGTGGATAACATCAAGCGGCTTCTACCCCAGCTTGACCGGAACGACGTGGAACTCATCGTGCTCGACAACTGTTCTCCAGTGCCGGTTGCTCAATCCCTGGAATCGGCGTTCGGGCCGGAAATCTTCTGCAAGCTGAAAGTAGTTCGCAACGCGGGCAATCTCGGTCTCACCGGCAACAGTCTGCGAATCTTCGAGATGGGTTTGGGCGACTACATCTGGCCGCTCTGCGACGATGACGCCATTCTGCCCAACGCCGTCGAAGAGGTCGTAACGGCCATCCGTGCCGGGCGCGACCTGGTCTACCTCTGGTTCCCCATAACCGGCGGACCCGTCCATCGCAAACCTGGCCTCTATCACGGGTTGTTGGACGCCATGGAAGCTGAACCCAACCTGTTCTTCATCGCGCTCTCCGCGAATGTGTTTCAACGCAGCTACTTCCTGTCCCGGCTGCGCTTTGGCTACCTCTACAGCTACAGTTGGGCGCCCTTCATCTGCCCGCTTCTCTCCGATGCCGACAATCGCGAAAATCGCATTGCGGTTGGAGCCAGCCCGGTTGCCGAATCGGGCATTCTGGGCCAGGCGGAGAAGTGGTCCAAACTCGATGCCTGTATCGGGATCCGCACACTGCTGGAACTGCCCATCAGTGAGCGCGCTTTGAAGTGCCTGCGTTCCTCCATCGACTCCTTCACTTTCAGTACTCCGCGGCTTTTCATGGATTCCGTGGTGCTCCATGACAATCAGCGCTGGCAGCTCTTTCGTCTTTTTGTCGAGCGCAAGTACGGTGCGATCTCACTGCGAGCCGCCTGGTGGCTCCTCCTCGCTGCCGCGGCGCAGTCGCTGCCCGCCATGACACGCAAGGTGGTCCGGCTGATGGAGCATGTATTGAACCGGCGCCTGCTGCTCGATGTCGAAGACCGTTTCGCGCGAAGCTGACCATGGCGCGAATCATTCGGGATATCGCAGGCAACGTCCTGATGGGCGTCCTGGCAAGGTTGATCGCTTCCGTCGGGCCGTTGGTTCTTGTGCCGCTGATGGTGCGGGCCTGGGGCATGAACGTTTACGGCGAATGGCTCATTCTGACGGCAATTCCGGCCTATGTGATGCTTGCTCCGGACTTCGGACTCGCCGGCGCCGTGGTCAACCGTATGGCATTCCTTTCGGCTAGCGGCGAAGAAGAGGAAGCCGTCCGGCTCTATCGCAGCTCCTGGGTGGTCCTGATCTGTGCCGCCTTGGGATTTGTGGCCATCGGGTGGGGTGTCGCCTGGCTGGTCGATTGGCGGATCTTCGGTGTGAAGTCCCTCTCGCATAGCCGGGCTGCAGGCCTGATCGGTTGGTCGTGCGTGCAGATCTTTATCCTGCAGCAGGGCTTTCTGCTCTCCGGCATCTATCGCAGTGCCGGCGCCAATCCGAGATGGGGGATGATGAGCAGCCTGGGCTCGGCAATGACGCTGGCCGCGGGAGCCACCGCCCTCGGTTTCGGCGGAGCTCCGCAGAACTATCTGGCCGCTCAACTCGCGGCTCAGGCTTGCTGGCTGTTCCTTGTGTTTCGCGATAGCCGCCGCATCATGCCGCACTTCACACTTTCCTTCGACGGGGTGTCTCTGCACAGAGTGAAACCCTATGTCCTGCCAGGACTGGGCCACGCAGGTATGCCCCTCGTGAATGCCCTCCAGAATCAGGGCGTTCTGCTGGTGCTCGGAACCATCCTCGGATCCACGGCGGTCGGTGCCTTCCAGACGCTGCGCATCGTAGTGAACGGCATGAAAGCAGTCGTAGGGCAGTTGTCGAACGCGATTGCCGTCGAAGTGCCGGCTCTTTTGGGTCAGCGGAATGAAGGGCTCATCATGCGTATCATGATTCGCAATTCGCAGGTTGGGCTGGCTATCGTCCTGGCTGGCATTACCCTCGTGACCCTGGCTGGCGAAAGGCTGTACCACATCTGGGTCGGCCCCACTGCTTCCTATGAGCCCAGGCTCATGACCTTCCTGCTGCTCTCCCTCATTCCCTATGTGATCGGAGCCTCCTTTTCGGTGCTCCTGCTGGCGAGCAATCAGATTCACCTCGCCATTGTCCCGCTGGTGTTCATCGCCGGTGTTTCCATCACTCTTGTCGGCGTCTGTGCAAAAGTGTACGGGCTGGCCGGGGCCGGCTTGGCAATCCTCGGCTGGGAAACCGGCCTCGCCCTGATCGTGGCTTCCATCGCCAGCCAACGAATGAAATTCAACATCCTCGACTACCTCACGCAGTGCTTCGACGTGCGGGCACTGCTCAAGGACATCCAACGTGCCGCCGGCAAGCTGTCTTCATCCGTGCTCCGGCCGTCTCAGACTGCGAAATCACTATAAACGCCGCGTGGAAAGAATAATCTCCGGCAAGCGAATCATGAAGCAAAGACCGAATCGAATTTCTACGGAAGCGAGATCCTAAGGTGGCGAAGCGGCTGCTGTATCTGAGTCTCGCCAACCTCGATAGGAATCCCATTCCTGAACTGGCCCTGCCTGGCCTTGCGCGGAGCGGTTGGGACCTCACGATTGTGGCGCCCAACGCCACGGGTTCGATCTACAACAAATATCTGCCGTTTCCTGCCAGGCGCGTCGACTTGCCCCCGGGCCACTCGCTGCGCCGCGAGGCTGCACTACAGCGGTGGCTTCTGTCCGGACGATTTGGATCGTACGACTTGACCTACATCATGGGCCAGGCGATTGCGCCCCGCGCGGCGCTGAGTTTGATCGGTTCCGGCGGCAAGCAGCGTCTCGTGTATCACACACACGACTTCTTCGATCCCAACAGCTACCCGGTGCGCTTCGCGCTGGAGGGCGTATTGGCTCGCAAAGCATCCTGCCACCTGAACGGCGAGTACCATCGCGCTTACCTCTGCAAGACCTTCTACAGGCTGAATAACCGGATCATGGTTGCGCCTCCGAACCTCCCTGCTGCCTGGCCGATTCCAGCCCGCCGCGAGGCAGCGCGGACAGCGGTTGGCGTTGGGCCCGACGAAACCCTGCTTGTACTGCACGGTGGCCATTCGATGTTGCGCGCCACCGATGTGCTCATAGAAGCACTTGGCCGCTTGCCGCAGTACTTCCGGCTCGCCATGACCAGCAGCCCGAACAAGGCGATTGAGTCCGTCGCCAATCGCTATGGCGTCCTCCACCGGATCATCTTTCTGGGCGCTCAGGAGTATGCCAATATGCTCCAGTTCAGTGTCAATGCCGACATCGGCATCCTGCTCCACGTGAACAATGATCTAGGCAACTTCTTCCAGGCGCCAGGGCGCCTCACCGAATACATTGCCTGCGGCTTGCCGGTACTCACCAGCAACTTCACCGGTCTACAACTTCTGGTGAAGGAGCACAGCCTGGGGCGTGCCGTGAATCCGGAATCCCCCGTGGATATAGCCAATGGCCTGCTGCGCCTCGACCAGGAACGGCGTGCCGGACAGTTCGGCCGCGATGCCATCCGCGCCACATTCGAGAAGCATTTCGCCTTCGAAAACTGGGAGGAGCGGGTTGTTCAAACGATTGAGGCAGCCCTCAGGGACGCGCGGCCGCCGGAATCCTCGAGTCGCATCGACTTCAGCGTTCTCGGTGTGCCCACTTACGCTAGTTCTGACAAATCCGCCGGACCCCTTGGAGGCAACCAATGACAGGGCTACTGCTGGCTCTTGTGCTTGCCGTGCCGCTATGGTTCTACCATTCCACCTGGCGCTCGTTCTATTTTCTGAACCCCATTAATACGTTTTGGCCGTTGTACCTGATGTTCGGTTTCTACGAATCGACGACTCACCTGGAGTCCTGGATCAACGTCTACGGCGAGTCGGTTGTGCAGATCACTCTCCTCTTGCATATCCTCCTGGGAATCTGCGTCTGCATCGGCTACAGGATGAAGTTCGGCAAACGCCTGGCCCAACGCGCGCCTATTAATAGCGGACCCGATGTGGGTCGCCGCTACCTGGCCCTCGGTGTGGTGATGCTGATCATTGGCACTTACGGCTACATCCACATCATCCTCGTCTCCGGCGGTCTCAGCCGCTATCTGTCCACCGCCAGAACTGGCACTGATTTCGCAGCCCTCTCCGGCTATGAGATGGCGCTCCCCGGCTTCATTCCTGTTGGTCTCTGCCTCGTTCTCTGCCTGGCCAGGCAGGGCAATCGTTACCGCATGCTGTTCCGTCCGGTAATTGCCGGGTTCATTGTGTTGCTGCTTTGGGACGTATACAGCGGCACGCGCTCTGGTGTCATTCTCACCCTGGTCCTGCTCCTGGGCGGTTACTACGGTGCCGAGCGGAGGAACCCGCCATGGTCCATGGTCTTCCTCGGCGGCATTGGGGTGATTATCCTGGTGGGCTTCACCGCGGCGTTTCGCGGCGACATGTTTGGTGGAAGACTGAACGCCGACGTGAATCTGGAAGACGCCCTGTCCCGCAGCCTGGCCTCCTTCCGCGGGAACAAAGAGGCGGATGGTGCGCCGCTCGGTCTGGAGTTCAGCATGGCCTGCGCCGTGGTGACTTACGTGCCGGCCAGTGTATCGTTCGACAAGGGGCAGCTTCTGCTGGAACTCTTGACCCGCCCCATCCCCAGATCCATCTGGCCCGAGAAGGTCTATCCCGAAGGCGAGGCATGGAGCAAGATCCACGAAATTGCGGGCACCGCCACGTGGCGGAATGACGCCGGCCTGCTCTCAGGACCCGCGCCCGGCGCTGTCGGCAAGTTCTACTACATCGGCGGTCCAATCGGCGTGATCCTCGGCGGACTGCTCACAGGCATCATGATGCAGTTCGTCTACTTCTACACAATGAGGTTCACTGGAGTGTCCCAGGTGTTTCTGGCCGTCTCAGCGGCCATGCTCGGCTTTGGCGAGATGAATAACCCCATGCTGTGGCCCATCACCTGGCTCCCTACCACTGGAATGGGTTTGGTGGTCGCCCTGAGTATGTGTCGCATCGGACGCTGGCGCGTCGTGTCTGATCGCCTCAAGCGCCGCCGGGTTCTTGAATCCCAGTTGACCGCGCCTCAGATCGCACGGCACGCCGGAGATATGAGTTGAGAGCACGCCCGGGCGTCGAGGGAAAAGTACATGCTTAGCACGAACGGGGTCGTCGTCGGACAGTTAGGCAGCCGCATGCATTACGCCGTGGCCAGGATCCTCTCTGAGCGCGGTTATCTGAAGGATTTCTACACCGACATCTGCTCTGTGAAAGGCTGGCCGAAGCTATTGCGTTATCTGCCGGAGCGCGAACTGCCGCCCTGGATGAAGCGACTGCGAGGCCGGGTGCCTTCCGGAGTCCCCACGGATCGGGTGAGGGCGTTCACTTCATTCGGCTGGGAGTACGCCCGGCGGCGCAGGTCGGCCCGGTCCAAAGCAGAAATGGGTAAGGCGCATCTGTGGGCCGGCAGGACGTTCTGTGAACTCGTGCTGCAGGCAAGCCCGTTAGAGGGTGACGCCATCTACATGTTCAACACTGCTGCTCTTGAAGCGATGGAACGGGCGAAAACTTCTGGGGTGAAGGGCGTCGTCGAACAGACCATAGCCCCGATGGAAGTGGAATCCGCCGTGCTCCGCGAAGAAGCGGAGCAGTTCCCAGGCTGGGAGGGCCGCGACGGCGAGAGCGGTGATTGTGAAGAACTGATAGCCCGGGAGAAGGCGGAGTGGGAAGCTGCTTCAGTCGTTGTCTGTGGATCTGAGTATGTGCGCGAAGGCATTCGAAGCGCCGGCGGGCCCTGGCGGAAATGTGTCGTCGTTCCCTACGGCGTCGGGCACGATGGCGAGGCCACAGGCAGAGTGCGGGAAAGTCCGCGCGGCCGCCGGTTGCGGGTTCTGTTCGTCGGCGGCGTCGGACTCAGGAAAGGTATCCAGTATCTGGCTAGGGCTGCTAGCCTGCTCAGTCCCACGGAGTTTGATTTCCGGGCTGTGGGCAATATCGGCCTGACGGAACACGGTCGGCGCGCCGTCGCCTCTCATGTGGAACTGCGTGGCCCTGTACCGCGCTCTGAAGTAGCCTCCGAATTCGACTGGGCCGATGTGTTCGTCTTTCCGAGCCTCTGTGAAGGCTCTGCCACCGTCTGCTATGAGGCCCTGCGCTCCGGCCTTCCTGTGATTGCGACACCCAATGCGGGCAGTGTCGTCCGCGACTGTGTGGACGGCTTCATCGTTCCCATTCGCGACCCCCAGGCAATCGCCCGCAAGCTCATTCGCATGGTGGACGAGCCAGGTCTGCTGGAGCGAATGTCGCGCTCCGCTCTGGAGCGGGCCGCCGATCACACGGTGGAAAAGTATGGAGCAAGGTTGATCGAGGCGCTGAATGGGTAGATTGCGCGTCGCGGTGTTGTGGTCGAACTTCGGGCCCTACCATATGGCCAGGCTCACGGCGTTGAATGAAGTTTGCGATGTCGTGGCCATCCAGATCCACGGACGGGAGGATGCCCGGGGGTGGGATCGCGTGGCGGCGCCGCCGAACCTCAAAATCCGCACCCTCCTTGACGGGCTCGAACAGGGTGGCCATCTGAGCCTGGCGCCCACCATCTGGCAGACGCTGAGCGAGGCGAATCCCGCAGCAGTACTCGTCCCGGGCTATGCGGAAGGGATGGCACTGACGGCGGCAGTGTGGGCGAAGCTCCACCGGCGGCCAGCCCTCCTGATGAACGAGTCCACAATGGGTGACCGGCCACGGCGGGCTTGGGCGGAGCGGTGCAAGCGGCAACTGGTTCGGGCCCTTTACGACGGTGCCGTCGTCGGTGGTGTGCGCTCCGCCGCATATACCGAATCGCTCGGAGTCGAACGGACGAAGATCGGCTACGGCCACAACGTGGTAGACAATGCTTACTTCGCCGAAGGGTGCGCCCGCATCAGGCGCGATGGACCTCCTGCCGAGCTTGAGGCATTGAGGCCTTACTTCCTCTATGTCGGCCGCCTTGCGGCAGAGAAGAACTTGATGCGATTGCTCGAAGCGTTTGCGATCTACCGCCGCGGAGGGGGCAATTGGAACCTCATGCTGGCCGGTGGCGGTCCCGCCGAAGGCGAACTGAAGAAGAAAGCGGACGAAGAGGGTGTCACCGCGTCTGTCAGGTTTATGGGCGCACGGCCGCCGGCCGCCCTCCTGCAATGTTATGCCTGGGCGGAGTGCCTCGTCCTGCCGAGCTGGAGCGAGCCCTGGGGGTTGGTCGTGAACGAAGCCATGGCGGCCGGCCTTCCTGCTCTTGTCTCCAACCGCTGCGGTTGCGTGGACGATCTCATCGAGCAAGGCGGCAACGGCTGGCTCTTCGAGCCCGGCGATGTAGGGGCGATCACCGATTGCCTGTGGAAGATGACACGCCTGGACAGCACGGCACGCAAGGCGATGGGTGAGCGCTCAACCACAATCATCGCGGGCTACACGCCCCAGCGATTTGCACAGGAGGTGTCAAGACTACTATGCGCCCCAAGGTAGGCGTTCTGACAGCTTCGATCTCGCGCAATGCGGGCGGACTGCAGCACTCCGTAAGACGGCTGACCCAGCAGGTGAACTCCGATGCGAACCAGTGGGACACCCTCGTGCTGGCGACGGAAGACGAGTTCACCAGGGAGGATGCATCAGTGTGGGGCCGGGTCCCGCTCACGATGAGTGAACTGCGTGGGCCCAGGGCTTTCGGCTACAGCTCGGGTTGGCTGCGCAATCTGGCATCGTGGCAGCCCGATCTTCTCCACGTCCACGGCATCTGGATGTATCCCTCCGTGGCCGCGCTGAACTGGCATCGCAGGACAAAACAGCCGTACATTGTCTCCACACACGGCATGCTTGATCCCTGGGCAGTGCGCAACTCGGGTTGGAAGAAGCGCCTGAGCTCTTTGCTGTATGAGGGAGAACACCTTCGCCGGGCCGCCTGCCTGCGCGCGCTCAACCCTCAGGAGGAGCAGGCGATGCGCAGCTATGGCCTTGAGAATCCCATTTGTGTCATCCCCAATGGTGTCGACCTGCCTGCGGTTGCGGCCGGGGGCTCCAGTGCGGTTGAAAACTTAGGCCGCCGGCAAGAGGAGCAGGAACGCACTTGCCTGTTCCTGGGCAGACTCCACCCCAAAAAGGGTTTGCCCGGCCTGCTCTCCTGGTGGGCCAGAGAAACGCCGGGTAACTGGCGGCTCGTCATCGCTGGTTGGGACCAGAACGGCCACGAAGAGGAACTGCGCCGCCTCGTGGAGAGCCTGAAGCTCGCTGGCCGCGTGGTCTTCGCCGGCCCTGTTTTCGGCGAGCGCAAAGCCGAAATGTTCCGGCAGGCGGATGCCTTCGTGCTGCCCTCCTTCAGTGAAGGACTCCCGGTTTCTGTCCTGGAGGCATGGTCCTACGGTGTGCCCGTGGCCATGACGGATGAGTGCAACCTGCTCGAAGGCTTCGCGGCTCAGGCAGCAGTAAGGATTACCGCGGATGGCGAGGGCCTGGACCAGTTGCTTGCGATGAGCGACGAAGAGAGGGCCGGGATGGGCGCTCTCGGCCGGCGTCTCGTGGAAGAGCGCTTCACCTGGGACCGCGTGGCCCGCGAGATGGTCAGCGTCTACGATTGGATCCTCGGCCGTGGCCCGCGTCCGGCCTGCGTAAAGGACGCATGAGCGAAATCGGAAGATCCATGTCCGGACTTGTGTCAGCCCTGGAACACGGCACTGAGCGGGACCCGTTCCCCAGTCCTCATGGCTGGAGAAATCAGGCGATGCGCGTCCTATGGGGCATCGCCTGGCGGATCCTCGTTTGGCCGTCGCCGAAGGTCCTGCACGGTTGGCGGCGCATGGTCCTGCGCTGCTTTGGAGCAAAGTTGGGTCCGGGCGTACACGTTTATCCAACAGCCAGGATTTGGGCTCCATGGCTTCTCGAGATGGGCCCCCACGCCTGCCTCGGCCCCGAAGTCGACTGCTATAACGTGGGCGGCGTCCGCATCGGTGCGTTTGCCACTGTGTCTCAATACAGCTACCTCTGCGGAGCGACTCACGACTATGAGCGGGCCTCCATGCCGCTGCGTCCTGGTGTGATCGAAATCGGTGCCCGGGCCTGGCTCGCCGCGGACGTGTTTGTGGCCGCCGGCACCAGAGTCGGCGAGGGCGCTGTCATCGGAGCTCGATCCTCGGTGTATCGCGACGTGCCGGCCTGGGTCGTAGCCGCCGGGAATCCCGCGCGCGTCATGAAACCGAGGGAACTGAGGTCTGAGCCATGACCACGGATCAACCCGGCATCGCGGCCATCATTCTCACCAAGAACGAGGAGCAGGATCTGCCCGGCTGCCTGGAGAGCCTGCGGCTGGTTGCGGACGAGGTCTATGTGATCGACTCCGGAAGCACCGACCGGACTCTCGAAATCGCCGCGGCCGCCGGTGCCACGGTCCTCTTTCATAAGTTTGAAAACCACGCACGGCAGATGAACTGGGCTCTCGGGAATGTGCCGTCCAACGCCGCCTGGATGATCCGCCTGGATGCCGACGAGCGCATCTCCCCGGAACTGGCCCGTTCCATTCGAACGGCTGTCGACCGCTGCGACGCGCAGGTCAACGGCCTGTTGATGCCCCGCCGCACCGTCTTTCTTGGCAAACGCCTGAGGTTTGGCGGCACCTATCCCGTCTGGCTGCTGCGAGCCTGGAGGAGCGGCACCGCGTCCTGCGAGGACCGCTGGATGGACGAGCACATGGTGTTGAGCTCCGGCCAGACTGCCAAGGTCGAAGGCGAATTGCTTCACATCATCCCCAAAGATCTCGCCGAGTGGAGCCGCAAACACGTCTGGTATGCAGAACGCGAATGTATCGACGCCCGCTCGAATGGCACCGCCTCTGAGAACTTCGGCGGACAGGCGAAGTGGAAGCGCACCGCGAAGAACGGAGTGTTCTACCGCCTGCCGCCGGTATGGCGCGCCTTCGGCTACTGGGTCTTCCGCTACATCTTCATGTTGGGGATCCTGGACGGCGGGCGCGGCTTTGTCTACCACTTCCTTCAGGCCGCGTGGTACCGCGTCCTGGTTGACTGCATGCTTTGCCAGGACGACTGGCGGAGGCCTTCCGCCGCCACTCAAAGCCCGCAGAAGGCGGCAGAGTGAGCCGCCATGCCTCCGCGGTTGCCGCAGGGAACCTTGGAATCTCAGCCTTGGATCGGAAGTACACAACAGTCAGTTTGTCCGCTGACCAATCGCCGTTGGTGCAAAAGAAAGAGGAGAAGCAGTGCGGACGCTCATTACCGGAGGAGCCGGTTTTATCGGTTCACATGTTGCAGAACGCCTTTTGGGGGAAGGGCAGGAAGTAGCGATCATCGATGATCTGAATGACTATTACGACCCTCGTCTGAAGCGGCAGAACCTGGCCATCGTCGCGGCAATCGGCCCCATCGCCTTCTACCGCGGTGACATCCGCGACGCCGATCTGGTGGGCCGCGCCTTCCAGGAGTTCCGCCCCGACAACGTCGTGCATCTCGCCGCCCGGGCTGGAGTTCGTCCTTCCCTGGACGAGGCCGCCCTCTATACCCAGGTGAATTGTGTGGGCACCGTAAACCTGCTGGAAGCGGCCCGCACAGCCGGCGTGAAAGAGTTCGTCTTCGCTTCGTCCAGTTCCGTCTACGGCGTTTCACCGCGCGTGCCGTTCCGCGAGAGCGAGACGCAACTCCAGCCCATCTCGCCCTACGCCGGTACCAAGCTGGCCGGTGAACAACTGGCCCTCACCTACTCGCTCTTGTACGGGCTGAAGGTCATCTGCCTCCGGTTCTTCACAGTCTATGGCCCCCGGCAACGCCCCGATCTGGCGATCCGCAAGTTCATCCAGTGTGTCGAAGAGGGCCGAGAGTTGCCGTTCTACGGCGATGGCAGCATGGGCCGGGATTACACCTACATCTCCGACACCGTCGATGGCATCATGGCCGCCCTGCACCTCGACCGCTCCTTCGACATCTTCAACCTTGGTCACTCCTCGCCGGTCAGCCTTCAGCAGATGGTCGCCGAGATTGAGCGGGCCACCGGCAAACAGGCCAGGTTGAAGCGTCTGCCCGTGCCGCCCGGCGATGTGCCGCTGACCTACGCTGACCTCACGAAGTCTGAGGCCGCGCTCGGCTATCGGCCCAGAATCGAATTTCGCGAAGGCATCCAGCGCATGGTCGAGTGGTATCGCCATTCGGTGGCATCCTCCAATGACACAGTGGCGGATCTGCTCGCCTTGGCCGGCCAGGGCGGGCAAGGCGCCGCAGTCAGCGATACCGAAGACTGTCCCGCCCGGGTGGATTGAAAGTACGCCCGGCCTGCCCGTCGCCCGCAATTGTCTCAGCAGTGCATTCGTCCCGCTCGAGGTGGGTCCATCGTTTTGAATATCCGATTTGCCAACCAGTTCTTCTGGCCGGACGAAGCGGCGACAAGCCAGATTCTGACGGATCTCGTTCGTGCCGTCGATGGCCGCGTCTCCGTAATCTGCGCGGCCGGAGGCTACACCCCCGACGGAGGACCCACGGGTCTGCCGCCGGAAGGTGTCCATGTCGCGCGTGTCGGCACCTCGCGCTTCGGCCACGGCAAGCTCAGGAAACTGGCCAGCTATGCCGGTTTCTACGCCGGCGCGGCGTGGCGCATGTTGTCCGGTCCGAGAGCCGATGTGGTCGTCACCATGACCACGCCACCTCTCCTGGGGCTCATCGGCTGGGCGGCCCAGCGGCTGCGCGGCTCCCGCCACTTCCTCTGGGAGATGGACGTCTACCCCGATGTTGCCACCTCCCTCGGTGTGTTCCGTGCCGGGGGCGCATTTGACCGTCTCGTGGGTTGGTTCGCTGACCGGCCGCGCCGCCGCGCCGATGGCATTCTCGTCCTGGGACCCTGCATGGCAGACCGGCTCGTGGCCCGCGGCATTCCGCGCGACCTCCTCTTCGAGGCCGATAACTGGGCGGACGGAGCCGAAATCCGCCCCATGCAGTTCTTGCGCGACGGCCGGCTCAAGGTATTCTATTCCGGCAATGCCGGGCTGGCTCACGATTTCGAAACATTTCAGCGCGCTGTGGAGCAGCTCTCCGGCGAGCAGCCCGATTTTGAACAACGCTACCGCTTCCGGTTCAGCGGCGGCGGCCCCCGCATGGGTGCCCTGCGAAACTGGGCACATGGCCGGTATCCAAATGTTCAGTTCGGCGGCTATGCGGCCCGCGGTGACCTGGGCAGTGCGTTCGGCGCCGGAGATGTCGGACTCGTGACGCAAATTCCCGCAACCTGCGGAACGGTCGTGCCCAGCAAAACCTATGGAATCCTGGCCGCGGGGCGGCCCGTCCTCTTTGTCGGACCGGCTGCCGCGACTCCGGCTCGCATCATCGCGGAACATCGCGTCGGCTGGCAGGTGGACCCGGGCGATGCCCGGTCTCTGGCCTCGCTCCTCGCCTGGCTGCAAACCCATCCCGGGGAAGTCGAAGCTGCTGGCCGGAGAGCCCGCTCCGTGTTCGAACGCAACTATGATTTGCCCATCGGAGTCACCAGAATTCTGGATTATCTCGGACTCCCGGTGAAGCCTGAAATCCGAGCCGAAGCAGAACGGCGAAAATCCCTGAGCGCTGTGACGGAGCCCGAGGGGTTCGCGTAAGTGTCTCACGGCAAGGCACATTTCTCGTGACGAATCAGTGAACTTGTACGTCTCGGCACGCTCTGCCTCTCGCCCTGCCGTGCGGCATGACGAGCGTCACGCAGGTGACAGACAGCCGGCGGAATTAATGTGAAATAGGCGGTCAGTTACTAGTATTTGCGGGCTCAATTTATTCATTTTCAGGTTATAGTTTTATAGGGATCGCCCATCGGCCGCGCCTCGGAGGAGACCCGCGCGGCACTTCACAAGAGAGCGGACCTTTAAGAAAATGTACTCCATCCTTTTCCTGGCAGTCGTGTCCTTTCTCGTTGCGCTGCTCACCACACCGGTGGTGCGGGATGTCTTTCGGCGCAAAGGCTTGGTGGACTCGCCCACGGGTGGGCGGAAGATTCATACCGAGGCGATTCCACGAGTCGGAGGCATTGCAATCGCCTTCGGGTATCTGGTCGCCTTCTCCGCGCTTTTGCTCTTGCGCTTCCAGGGCGGAGCCGTCGTCTGGAATGAACTGTGGCAGGTCATTCGCCTGCTTCCTGCAGCTGGGCTGATCTTTGCCGTGGGCCTGTACGACGACCTCCACGGCATGAAGCCCTGGCCGAAGTTTCTACTGCAATTCGCCGCGGCTGGTCTCGCCTTCTGGGGCGGGGTTCGCGTCGTGACATTGCATGGCCGCGGCCTGGACACGTGGTGGTGGAGCATTCCTGTCACGCTCTTCCTCCTCGTCTTCTGTACCAACGCCTTCAACCTCATCGACGGCGTCGACGGCCTGGCCACCGGCGTCGGACTGTTCGCCACTCTCACCACTCTGGCGGCGGGTCTCATGCAGGGTAATTACGCCCTCGTGCTCGCCACCGTGCCGCTTGCCGGAGCCCTCGCTGGCTTTCTTCGCTACAACTTCAACCCGGCCTCCATCTTCCTGGGCGACAGTGGCAGTTATACGATCGGCTTCCTTCTGGGCTGCTTCGGCATCCTCTGGAGCCAGAAGGCCGCTACCATCCTGGGCATCACGGCTCCGCTGATGGCGTTCGCCGTACCGCTGTTGGACACCAGTCTGGCAATCGTCAGACGCTTCCTCAGAAATCAGCCGATATTTGGTGCCGATCGCGGCCATATTCATCACAGATTGTTGGACATGGGTATGACGACGCGGCGCGCCGTGCTCGTCCTCTACGGAGCCGCCGGCGTCGGCGCCGCCTGCGCGCTCATCGGCAGCACCAGCACCAACCCCTTTGCCGGACTCGTCCTCGTTCTGTTCTGTGCCGTTGCCTGGGTTGGAATTCAAAGCCTGGGCTACGTCGAATTGAACATGGCCAGCCGCCTGCTCTTTCGCGGCTCGTTCCGCCGAGTGCTGAATGCCGAACTCGCGCTGCGCTCGGCGCGTCTTCGCCTCCAGGCCGCGCAATCGGCCGTGGACTACTGGGTGGCGCTGGAAGCCAGTTGCCTGGAGATGGGATTCCAGGGGAGCTGTCTGCGCGTCGATGGCCAGGAATTCACCAGCAACGTCGAACATCAGCCCGGTTGGTGGGTTACCGTCCCCCTGGGGGAACGAGGCGAGGTGAAGGTCTGGCACGACTACGGCTCCGATAAGACCGTACACCTTCTCGCGCCCTTCGCCGAGGTTCTCTGGAGCACCCTCGGGCAGTACCCCGCCGGCGAATGGCCCGGCGCCGAGATCCTGGAACCCGCTGCAAACGTGCATGCCCGCGCCGCCGTCGTCGGTGGCATTGACGAGATCGCCGCCGAGTGAATGCTGGCGGGCCGCAAAGAACTGTCAGACACGTTACGAAGGGCTTTCCCCGCGGAAGGCCTTTTTCGTATTTGACGCCCATGGCTGAAAAGGAGCGAGCGTGCGCACAATCCTGCTGATCGGAATGGGTCTGATTCTGGCGGCCGGAGCACTTCTGAAGGGTGGAGTCTGGCCGGCCCAGTGGATCTGGTGCGCCGCCGCCATGGGCGTTCTCTCCACCGCTTACCTCCTGCTAATCCGCCCGCGCGATCTGGCGCCTGGCGGCGGCGCCATTCTTGGTTTAGTGGCCGCGTTCGCCGGTTGGATGCTGTTTCAGATGGTTCCTCTGCCGCCTGCCCTCGTGGGAGTCGTCAGTCCGGCCCGACTGGAAACAGCGCAAGCCGCGGGACTCACCGGGTGGCTCCCCCTGAGCGTTGCTCCCCGGGCGACCTGGGAGTGGCTTCTCAACATGCTGCCCGCTCTCGTTGCCTTCGTCCTGGCGCGCGAACTGGGCTGGCAATGGCGGGAGCGGATGTGGCTCGCCGTCGCTCCAGTCATCGCCGTCGCCTGGCTCGAGAGCCTCTTGGGTCTGGCGCAGTGGTCCCTGGCGCGCGGCGAATCAGGGGTTGCGGATTCCTCCATCGGGACCTACGTCAACCGCAATCACTTCGCCGGCCTGCTCGAAATGGCGCTGCCCCTCGCCGCGCTCTGGGCCTTCTCCGTTTGGAAGCGAGGCCAGACCCGTCACGAACGGCCTGCCGGACCCGCTCTGGCCGCCTGCGGCCTCCTGGGTGTCGCAGCCTGCCTTCTGGTCGGCGTGGTCTTCTCCCTGTCCCGCATGGGCTTTATGGCTTCGTTGATGGGCCTCCTGCTCGCCGGTGTCCTGGTGTTGGGTACCAGTTCCGAACCCGGCTACGGGCGCAGGCGGAGCCTCCGTTGGGTTGCCCCCGTGGTCATCGTCGGCGCCGGCACCGCTCTGGCTGCCATCTACCTGCCGACCGACGAGCTCATCAGGCGCTTCGCCTCCTTTGCTGAAACCGACGAGATCACCAAGGACACCCGCCGCGAGATCTGGCGGGATACCCGCACACTCATTGCCGCCTACCCCGTCACCGGCAGCGGCCTGGGCACCTACGAATCGGCTTTCCTGCGCTACAAGCAGGTCGCCCCCATGCAGACTGTGGATTTCGCGCACAACGATTACCTCCAGGCCACGGCGGAACTCGGGGTGGTTGGCATTGCCATCGGAGCCGCCTTGTTCTTCTGGATCGCTGCAGGACTCGTACGCGTAGTCGTGCTGGAGCCCGGTTCCACCCACTGGGCGCTGGCCGTCGGTTTGGCCGGCTCGCTCAGCACCCTTCTGATCCACAGTCTCGTGGATTTCAACATGTACATTCCGGCCAACGCGTTAGTGGCGGGGTGGCTCTGTGGTTTGGCCGCCAGCCCCGGACTTCGCTTCAGGCCAGGCACAGCTTCTTGAGAAAGCTGGAGATTCGACGGCACTAACTCACTGAGGAGATGGACTTGAAAAGAGCATTGATCACCGGTATCACGGGCCAGGACGGATCCTATCTGACGGAATTCCTGCTAACCGCCGGATACCACGTTTCGGGTTTGATCCGGCGCGCGTCCACCTTCAACACCGGGAGGTTGGACCATATCTACTCCGACCCCCACGACAGCGGTTCGAGGCTGAAACTGCATTACGGCGACGTCACCGACGGCACCGGCCTGCGGCGCATCCTGGAAGCCTCCATGCCGGATGAAATCTACAATCTGGCGGCCCAGTCCCACGTCCGCGTCAGCTTCGATCAGGCCGAATACTCCGCCGATGTCGTCGCCACGGGCACGCTTCGTCTCCTGGAAGCCGTTCGGGACTACAGCGAGAACACCGGTCGCCGCGTCCGCTTCTATCAGGCCGGCTCGTCGGAAATGTTCGGCGCCGCCGCCCCTCCGCAAAGCGAAACAACGGCATTTCACCCCCGCAGCCCCTACGCCGTCTCCAAGGTGGCGGCCCACTGGTATGGCGTGAACTATCGCGAATCCTACGGCATGTTCGTCTGCAACGGCATCCTGTTCAATCACGAATCCCCCCGCCGCGGCGAAACGTTCGTGACCCGCAAGATCACTCGCGCCCTGGCCCGAATCAAGCTGGGCCTTCAGGACAAACTGTTCCTCGGCAACTTGGAAGCGCGCCGCGACTGGGGTTTCGCCGGCGACTATGTGAAGGCCATGTGGATGATGCTGCAACAGCCGCAGCCTGACGATTACGTCGTATCAACCGGCGAGGCCTTCTCCGTCCGGGAATTCCTCGACGCCGCCGCCGAGGAATTGGATATGGACTGGAAATCCGTCGTCGAGATCGACCAGCGCTACTTCCGCCCGGCCGAGGTCGACTACCTCCTGGGCGATTCCACCAAGGCCCGCACCCGCCTCGGCTGGAAGCCCGCTGTGAACTTCCGTGAACTGGTCCGCATGATGACGTCGAACGATCTGGAATTGGCGCGCCGCGAAGAGACGCTGCGGCAGGCCGGCCACGTCGGCGCCACGGTGTTGGGATAGGCAGCCTATGATGAACTCCACAGACTCCATCTTTGTCGCGGGACACCGCGGGCTCGTCGGTTCGGCCATCCTCAGGGCGCTGCAGGCCGCCGGCCATTCTAATCTGGTTACGGCTACCAGGCAGGAGACCGATCTCTGCAACCAGGACGCCGTCGAGCGCTTTTTCAGCACTCGCAAGCCCGCCTATGTCTTTCTGGCGGCGGCCCGCGTCGGCGGCATCATGGCCAATAACACGCGCCCGGCCGAGTTCCTCACTGAGAATCTGCAGATTCAGACAAACGTCATCGACGCAGCCCGGCGGCACGGCGTGAAGAAGCTCCTCTTCCTGGGCTCCAGTTGCATCTACCCGAAATTGGCGCCCCAACCCATCCAGGAACAGCACCTGCTGACAGGCCCGCTCGAACCCACCAACCAGTGGTACGCCATCGCCAAGATCGCCGGACTGAAGATGTGCCAGGCCTACCGCCACCAATATGGCTTCAACGCGATCAGCCTGATGCCCACCAACCTCTACGGCCCGGGCGACAACTTCGACCTCCAGTCTTCGCACGTCCTGCCCGCGCTCATTCGCAAGTTTCACGAAGCCAAGATTGCAGGAGCCAGGGAGGTCGTAGTCTGGGGCTCCGGCAAGCCCCGCCGCGAATTTCTCCACGTCGACGACCTCGCCAGCGCCAGCCTATTCCTGATGGATCGCTACGACGGAGAAGAACCTGTCAATGTCGGCAGTGGCCAGGAGATTGAGATCGGAGCGCTCGCCGAGATGGTCCGCCAGGTGGTGGATTGCCCCGCGCCCATCCGCTTCGACTCCTCCGTGCCGGACGGCACTCCGCGCAAACTCCTGGATACCTCGAAGCTGCACGGCCTGGGCTGGCGTCCCAGCATCGGCCTGGAACAAGGGCTGCGCGAGACTTACCTCTGGTATCAGGATCTCCTCGACGCCAAGGGCTATTTGCCTCGAACGGCGTAGAACAGAATCCCGATCCATTCGCGCAGTGCGCGCTCGGTTTTGGCCAGGGAGTCAGCCTGTGGCAGGAAATCGGCTGGCTCCGCCGCGCCCTGGCGCCGCGTCTGGTAGTCGGTGGGGAAGGGCAGGCAATCAATGCCCTCGCTCCGCATCAGCCGCATCGATCGGCGCATGTGAAACGCGCTGGTGACGAGGATTATCTTCTTCCACCCGTGCTGCTGCATCATCATCCGGATTGCCCGTGCCTCTCCCGCCGTATTTTCGACAAGTTCACCCGTGATCATCACCTGATCCGCGTTCAGCCCGCGCCGCAGCGCCTCCTCGCGGAGCATGGCTCCCTCCGTTACCGCCGGATGCCACGCAATGCGTGCCGCTGTAAACACCAGCACCGGGGCCTTGCCCGAACGGACCAGGTCGACCCCACGCTCAAATCGATCCACAGACTCATTCCATTCCAGCGCGCCCGGTGGCGCCTCCGGCCGCGTGGAGCCCCCCAGCACCACAATGGCGTCGGCCTGCGGACACTGGCTGGCCAGCACCAGCGGGTAGCCGTCCTCCAGCCGGCCGAGGATCCGGTCGGCGACGACGCCCAGGGAACTCAGCAGCAGTACCCCCGCACCCACCCACACCAGCCAGCGGCGCCGGATCAGTAAGCCCAACACGACTGTCCAGACACAGAAGCCGACGGGCAGGAATGGAATGACGAAAACTTTGTGCGTCCAGATCGGCAAACTAATCCCTCCAGGGCCATAATTCGGGTCCGCCGCGCTGGACTCACGTCTGCTCTGCAACCAGGCCGGCGGACCGGGCAATTACACCGGCCGTGGTTTCAGGGTACAAAAAAGGGTCTGCCTCGAAAGGCAGACCCTTGGTTCGTTCAGAGAGAATCGATCCATCGCCGGCTGCGTTCAATCAACGCCGCCGCGGAGCCTCAGCGGGAAGAACGGTCCGGAAGCCGCCTTGCATCCGCGGCCTCCGGAGAATCCCGTTGCATTAGGCGCGCTTGCGCCGCAGGGCGACAAGGCCAAGCAACCCCGCACCCATCAGCGCATACGTCCCCGGTTCCGGGACTGACGAAGGCGCCATTACATTGACATCCGCGCAACTCGACGCTCCACCCCCGACCGATACACACGTCGAAATCGTGTAATCGCCGAAGGCCTTGATCGCGGCCAGCGTATTGGCAATCTGCTCGTTTGGCGTCGCACCGCCGTTGGCGGTCGCATTGTACGCAAAGGCAAAGAACCCGCCGGTATTGAAGATGCCATCCACGGGTGTGGTGGCGCTCTCGCCGGAGGTCAGGTACGTGGAGGGGCCAACGAAACCCATCTCCTCAAAGGAGTAGATGTCCGCCGCGGAGTACGTGTAGTTCACTCCGTAGGCAGCCTGCAGCGCCGGATTGCTGAAGGTTTGTGTGAACGTGATGTCGGAAAGCGCCACCTGGCCGCCCGTCACGGTGATAGAGAACGGGAAGAACAGGAACGTGCCCTGCTCATTCGCGAAGTTCCCCGTGGGCGAGGTGTTTCCGCGCCACAGATTGAAGTTCCCGGCGCTCGTCAGGATCTCCGACGCATTCACCGATGTCACCTTGTTGAATGCTGTTGGTGACGTGTTGATATCTCCACTGTCCGCGCCGCCCGCCTGCAGGGCGTCCTGGACCGTCGTGGCCCATGTGCCTGACTGTGGATAGGAGGTGCCGTACGAGGGCGATTCGCCCGGGTAGGGGCTTGGCCCCAGTGCGGCATAGACATTCACGGAAATCGTTGCGGCCATCATGGCCATTGGTGCGAGCAGAAACGCCAAAGCGAATCGAATCATGAATTCACTCCTCCCGATCAGATCTCTCCAAGCCTCAAATGCTTGTAGTTAACTCGGCCGGCAACCGGCATTGGTTCTCACCCCTCGGTATTCTGTGGAGTTCTGCCGGCTGCTCTGACTCAAACTGCCCCGCCTTTTTCGGGTCCGGGGCTGAACTGTTAGGCCTCCCTTGATTTAGGGAAATCAAGGGAGGGATCGTTCTACCGCCGGCGGCTGATAGCCGGTGGCGTGGACGATACAACCTCCGCTGCGAACCTGGTAGCGGAAACCGCAACGGGACTGGCCGTTGCCGGCAGGGCAAACCGCCCGGTCGCACCCGTCGTCGGTACCATCTTGTTACCGGCAAAGAGCTGCACCGAACTGCCCTGGTTGAGTTGGTAGGCCCCGTCGCCGGACATCAGGCGAACCGCAACCTGTGAGCCACTATCTTCGACGCGTGCTGTCGCATGCGGCGCTAGTGTGACTTTGCTCCCATCCTTGAATCGCAACGTGGTCGCTGCACTGCCGGAGCGAATCTCGTCGCCGGCCATCACCGGATAATAGGGAATCCCTGCTACCGGAGCCACTGCACCCTTGAGCGAAAAATCCTCTCCGCTCGATGCCGTCGCGACTGGACCCGCCGCCCACGTCATTAGTCCCGTAACGGATAGAAGTACCGTTACTGTCCAAATGCGCATCGACACGTCCTCCTTATAGAAGAATTGACTGCAGTCCTAATCTTACGTGCGGAAATGCTTCTCTGCAAGCTATAAATTGCAGATTCTAAAGACTTTAGTGTCTTTCATATGTCATACGGAGACGCGTCTGACAGGCTGGTTCCGTCGAATGAAAGACTTCCGCGCCGAGGTCTAACGCCAGAACTGGTACCAGCGTTTCGGCGCCTTCGGGATCGGCAGCGGACCAGGGTCCAGCGCCCGCCCATCGACTACACTTCGCGGATTGATCTCCAGAATGAGCTCCGCATACTCAGGTCCGTATCTTTGCATCAGATAATTCCGGGCCAGGTCCAGCCGCGGCGGCCGCCGCTGCGTATCGTGCGCATCGCTCGCCACGAAATGCGCCAGGCCGGAATCCAGCAGGCTGAGGCAGCACCGCTGGGCGGCAGGTCCGAACTTCCCCAGCAGGCTCTGGGCCGTTACCTGGAGAAAGGCCCCGCGCTCAACCCACCGGGTCAGCCGGCCTATGTCTTTGGCCAGGTGCGGATTGCGCTCAGGATGCGTGACAATCGGCACCAGTCCCACGGACATCAGTTCGGAGAAAATCTGCTCCGTGGAACTCATAATCAGGATGTCCGAGAATTCCACCAGCAGGTAACCCCGGCCGTTGATCGAATACCGGTTGGGATTCTCCAGCGCCAGCCGGATGTTCTCATAGCTGAGATGAAAGTCGCAGCCGCGGTGCATCCGCAGCGTGGCGCCCATCAGCTTCTGCACCTGCTCCAGGCGCTCCTCCACCAGTTTCGGATCGTAATGATACTGGCTGTCGGCATGAGGCGAAGCAACAATGTCTGTGGTTCCGCAGGCGGCCGCCATTTTGGCCATGGCGAGACTGTCGTCAAGGGTGCGCGCCCCGTCATCCATGCCGAACAGAATGTGCGAATGAAGATCCACCACGACTTCAGTCTAGCCGCCGGGTGCCGCTGAATTCGAATTACCTCGTATGTCATATGACAGGCACACGTAATGCGCCAGCATTCGGTGAGAATAGTCCGGTTGGCTGTGCGGCCCCTGCCTCAATCGCGTCAACCGCTCGCTTAGGCCTTACTCCGGCTTCGGGCCTGCGCTCAGCAGTTCCAAATACAGCTTCCCGCCCACAATCTGGTGAACAGCAGTCGAAGGATGGCCCGAATGGTAGTAGAAGTAGGTCGACGGCTGCAGGCACGGGGTCGTGTCCTCCCGGAAAATTGCTCTGCCCGCGCAGGCCGCCCAGGTGTTCTCGATCCCGTAGTCCACGGCAGCTCGCATCACGTAATCCATGAACAGCCCCCAACTGCTCAACGTGATCTGAACATCGGGAAACTCCATGCGGATCTCGTGCGGGATGCGCGCCAGTTCCGGGTTCAAACGCCGCCCCACCGCGCTGAAGTTGGGCAGCGACATCGGCAGCAGCGCCAGCTCAAACCGCCGCGCCCCCACCGAGTGAAGGATCCTGATCTCCTCCTTCAGGTTCTCCACCGTCGTCGCGCTAGCCAGCCTGGAGTCGTTCAAGCCGCCCGCGAGGAAGAAAAGTGCCCGCCCCGGATTGAACTCAATGCTGCGGGCACGCACTCCGGCCACAAAGTCCTCCACCTGGTTTCGCATGCCATAGCCAAGCAGCGCCGTGTCGATCCGCCGCCCTGTGCCGCGGTCCGTCCGGGCGCCGCTCACCGCGTAGTTCAGGCTCGACCGGCTGTTCTCCGGTTTGGTGGCAGGCAGCAGGTCCAAACCCATGTGCCGGGCCAGGTAGACCACGGCCGTAGGCCCGTTCCCGTCGACATAGCCTGCCCCCGAGTCTGAATAGCTGTCTCCAAAGACATACAACCGGTCATACCCCGCCGCCGGAGGCTGGGCCGCGTGGGCCTTTCCTCCTGGAAGCAGGATGCTACCGGATAGAGCAACGGAGAACAGGGAAACGAGGGACAGTGACCGCGACGGCATGGGAATCAAGATCATCTTACAGGTCTTGGGCACGCCGTCGAGTCTGTGATCAATGGTGACTGGGTGCGGCTGCTGCCTGGTGGCCGGCTGCGGCCCCTTCCTTCTTTTCGGGCGCGGGCGGTTCTGTCGCCGGAACCTCTCGGCCCATCTCCTCCATCTCATCCAATCCAAGATTGCGGACGATGATCGAAATCCGGCGGTTCGTCGGATCCGTAGGCTCGGTCTTGAGCAGCAGCCGCCGGTCGGCAAAGCCCCGCACCTGGCTGATCCGCTCCTCCCCGATCCCGTGCGCGGTGAGAATCCGCCGGGCCGCATTCGCCCTGTCCGACGACAACTCCCAGTTCGAATACTCCCCCTCGCCAAACGGCTTGGAGTCGGTGTGCCCCTCGATCGCGACCTTGTGGGGCAGCTTCATCAACTCGTTGGCGAGCATCTGAATCAGCTCCACGCCCTCCTTCGTGGGACTCGGCGAACCCGTCAGGAAAAAGACGCCTCTCTGCGTCTCAAGAAGGTCAATTCGAAGCCCTTCCGCGCCCTGCGTGATGCGAACCTGCTTCTCCATCTTGGCGAACGTGGGCGTCTGCTTCATCGCCTGCTCCAGCTTGTCCTTCAACTGGTGCATATCGTTCCGATTCAGCCGGGCTATATCGCCCGCTCCGACGTTGCTGGACCCCACCTGCTTACCTTTGCCTGTCGGATCCAGGAAATATCCGCCCACCGCCTTCTTCACGCTTTCGCTGGAACTCAGCAGCCATAGCACGATGAACAGCGCCATCATCGCCGTCACAAAGTCGGCATAGGCCACCTTCCAGGCGCCGCCGTGCTCATCGTCGTGCTCGGCATGCTTGTGGATAATGATGATCGGCTGCTCTTTGCCGTGGCCGCTCATGCCGCTCCTCCGGCGCCCCGGGCCGCCCGGCACGCCTTATCCATCGCCTCGTACGACGGACGAACGTGATGCGGAATCGTCCGCCGTGCCGCCTCCAGGGCCAGCGACGGCGGCATGTCCTTGATGTAGGAGACCAGCGCCATGCGCAGGCAGGCGAAATACTCGCTCTGGTCATCCACCTGCTTCTTGATGTTCTGCGATATCGGGCCAACCAGTCCATAACAGAGCAGGATGCCCAGGAACGTGCCCACCAGCGCCGCCGCCACCTTGTGGCCGATCTCCTCGGGCGGCCCGCCCAGGGCGCCCATGGTGATCACGACACCCAGCACCGCCGCCACAATGCCCAGGCCCGGCAGGCTGTCGGCCATCGTGGAAAGCGCCGCCGCCGGAGCTTTGCTCTTCTTCTGCAGAATCTCCAGGTCCGCTTCCATGATGTGATCAATGTCGTGCGGCGAAACCCCGCCGATCAGCACGCTGCGCATCGTGTCGCAAAAGAAGTAGAGCGCTTCAGGATTCTTCGTGATCGTCGGATGCTTCTGGAACAACGCGCTTTTCGACGGATCCACAACGTCGTCTTCCAGGCTGATCAGCCCCCGCCTCGTCGCGGCATCGAAGAACTCACTCAGGAACTTCAGGGTGTCCAGATACACCGTCGCGGAATAGCGCGAACCTTTGAATACCTGCAGGCTGCTTCCCACCAGCTTCTTAAGAATGCTTAAGGGATTCGCAATCAGCACCGATCCGACAGCCGCGCCGCCGATGATCAGGAGCTCCGCTGGCTGCAGCAGAACCAGAAAATTACCCTTCTCTAGAAAATAACCGCCGGCTATGCAGCCAAATACAACAATGATGCCAATGATCACAAACATAGAGTGCCTTCACGTACACGATTCGACGCGCTGCCAGAACGCCATCGCCAGCCCCGCGCAGGGCCTTCCGGCGCGCCGAGCGAGCTCCGAAATCTTCTGATCGACACCCCAGGAGATTTCCATTAGACCCATCTGCCGGCAGCCGTAATCGAGCCTGTACACGCGAGAATCGCACCCAATGATCCTAAACACAATGTTATCAAGGGCTCACCGTGAAACCTAACAAAAACATAAACATAGAGGCTACGGATGGTTCATATGAGGAAATCTACATTTATCGACCAACGTCTAATGAGAACTTCGGAGAGCGCCGAATAAAAGACATCGGGGTACTTACCTACTCGGACCCCGATGCCAGTAGCTACACGGGGTAGGGTGTCTAGACCACTCACCCCAATGCAGATGAGGTCAGAAGATGAACATCCTTGTGGTCGACGATAGCAAGGCCATGCGCATGATCGTGCGCAGAACGCTTCGTCAGATCGGATACGGCAGTGAGAACGTGTTGGAAGCTTCCACAGGCGACGAAGCGCTGGAGATGGTCAAAGGCAACGTTCCTGACTTGATGCTCTGCGATTGGAACATGCCCGGCATGTCCGGTCTGGAACTTCTGCGAAACATCCGCCAGCGCACTCCAGACTTACGTTTCGTCTTCGTCACCACGGAGTGCACGAATGAGATGCGGCTCGAGGCCAAAGACGCCGGGGCTGACTACCTCATCAGCAAGCCCTTCACAGCGGAACACTTCCAACTCGCCCTCAATACGGTATTGAGACCATGAGCGCTGTACCCAAACTCCCCGATGTGACTACAATTGGAACCCTTCTGTCCGGAATCCTGGGCAGAAAGGTCGTCGTCGCCAAGTCACCCCCTCTCGACATGGGGCCCAGGGTCCAGAAAGTCTTTGGCGTCTACCGCGAGGCCTCCACCGGGCGCGTCTGCGTCTGCGTCGTAGACCTGGTCTTTGCCGCCAATGCCGCGGGTGCCATGCTCGTATTCCCACCCTTCGCCGTGGCCAACGCGATCCGTGCCGGGAAACTGGACGAAGATCTCATGGAGACGATCCGCGAGATCCTCAACATCTGCTCGCGCTGCTTTCACGAGGAAGCTCGCGTCGTTCTCGCTGAAGTGTGCAGCGACCTCAACTCCCTGCCCGTCGAAGCGGCTCAGGTCCTCAAGACCCCGCTCCTGCGTTCCGACGTGTCGGCGAACATCACCGGCTACGCCGAAGGTCGCTTGACTCTGCTGCTCGGCAAACCGGTTCAGGGATAGGAGGAACCCAACCATGATGGAAGACCAGGAAGTAATAAGAGAGTTTCTGATCGAAAGCAATGAAAATCTGGCTCGCCTCGACAACGAGATCGTCGAACTGGAGCGCCGCCCCAAGGATGTAGAGCTGCTCGGCAGCATCTTTCGAACCTTTCACACCATCAAGGGGACGTGCAGCTTCCTGGGCTTCGCCCACCTGGAAACGGTGACCCACGCCGCCGAAAGCCTGCTCAGCAAGCTGCGAGCCGGTGAACTCGAGGCCACTGGTCACGTCATCTCCCTCATTCTGGAAGTGATCGACGCCGTAAGAGCCATCCTGGCCGAGATCGAACAGAACGGCGAGGAAGGCGAAAGCCTCTATACCGACCTCTCAGACCGCTTGAAACAGGTCTATCAGCAGTCCGGCGCCCCCGTTCAGGCAGCCGCACCTCCTGCAAAAGCGCCGGTCCCGGAAAAAGCGGTCGAGCCCGCCCCGGCCACTCCTGTTTCGTACCAGGAGCCCCTGCCGGAGCCCGTTGATCCGCCCGCAGCCTCCGACTCCTCCGAGCACTCCTCCTCCGTCGCCGACTCCGCCATCCGCGTCGACGTCGTCCTCCTCGACAAACTCATGAATCTCGTGGGCGAACTGGTCCTCGCCCGCAACCAGGTTCTCCAGTACAACACCCAGAACGACGACGCCTCCCTCAACTCAACCTCCCAGAGGCTGAACCTCATCACCACCGAACTGCAGGAAGGCGTCATGAAGACCCGCATGCAGCCCATCGGCGTGGTCTGGAACAAACTCCCCCGCGTCGTCCGCGACATTGCCTACTCCCTCGGCAAGCAGATCCGCCTGGAGATGGACGGCACCTCCACCGAACTCGACAAAACCATCATCGAGGCCATCAAGGACCCCCTCACCCACCTGGTCCGGAACTGCTGCGACCACGGCATCGAATCCCCGGCCACCCGCGTGGCGGCCGGGAAGAAACCGGCGGGCGTGGTCTTCCTCCGTGCCTACCATGAGGGCGGCCACGTCAACATCGAGATCAGTGACGACGGCGCAGGCATTGACCTCGACCGCCTCAAGCAGAAAGCCCTCGAACGTGGCATCCTGCGCCTGGAACAGATAGACCGGCTCAGCGACCGCGAAGCGTTGAACCTGATCTTCCATCCAGGCTTCTCCACGGCAGAGCAGGTCACCAAGGTCTCCGGCCGCGGCGTCGGCATGGATGTCGTCCGCTCCAACATCGAGAAGATCGGCGGCCTCGTCGACGTCTCCAGCCGCCTGGGCTTCGGCACCACCGTCCGGCTCAAGATCCCCCTCACCCTGGCCATCATTCCAGGACTCGTCATCACCAGCGGCGGCGAGCGTTTCGTCATTCCCCAGGTCAATCTGCTGGAACTCATCCGCCTCGAAGGTGAGGCCGGCGGCAAACAGATCGAACGCATCCACGGCACGCTGGTCTACCGGCGCCGCGAACAGCTGCTGCCCATCGCCTATCTCAATGACGTCCTGCGGCTCAAAGGGCCTGATGACGCCGAGGCCGTGAACATCGTCGTACTGCAGGCCGAAGACCGCCAGTTCGGCCTCGTCGTCGACGGCATCAGCGACACCCAGGAAATCGTCGTGAAGCCGCTCAGCAAACAGCTCAAGGGTCTCACCACCTACGCCGGCGCCACCATCATGGGCGACGGTAAGGTCGTTCTGATCCTCGATGTCGTCGGCATCGGCCAGCTCTCCGGTGTACTCACCGGTTCCGTCGAGCAGAATCGAGCGGATTCCCGCAAGAACCAGGCTTCCGCCGAATCCCAGTTGAAGCGACTGGTCCTGTTCCGCGCCGGCTCCCTCGAACGAATCGCCGTACCGCTGGCACTCGTCGCCCGCCTGGAGGAGTTCCGGGCCTCCGCCCTCGAAAACACCGGCGGCCGCAAGGTCATTCAATACCGCGATTCCATCCTGCCGCTCGTCTCCCTCACCTCGCTCCTCGAGCCCGGAACGCCCGACGAGTCCTTCTCCCGGGATCCGGTCCAGGCCATCGTCTTTACCGACCGGGATCGAAGCGTCGGCGTCGTCGTCGACCAGATCATCGACATCGTCGAGGACTCCGCCGTCATTCAGCACCGCGGCGGCCGCCCGGGACTGCTCGGCTCCGCAGTGGTCGGCAACAATGTCACCGACTTCCTCGACCTCCACGCCATCCTGGAAGCCGCCTGCGGCGATTGGTTCGAGGAAAGCAAATCCCTGGCCGGCATGCCCGTCGTCCTGCTGGCCGAGGGCTCTGCCTTCTCGCGGACGCTCCTCCGCTCCGATCTCGAATCCGCCGGCTACCGTGTCGTCGAAGCCGAGAACGAGCAGGACGTCCTCCGCACCCTCGATCAGCGCCGCATCGACGTACTCGTCGCCTCGATGGATCTTACGCCGGGCGGGGGCAAGTCCCTCCTCAAGGCGGTCCGGGAAATCCCCGGCCTCGAGACCCTTCCCATTGTTTCCCTCACGGCCGGAACGCCGCCGCCCGGTGCCGTCCACTCCGGCTTTGAGGACTGTCTGCAGAAATTCGACCGCGAATCCATGGTGCGGTCAGTGGCACGGCTTGCCGCCGCTCTGACTGAGTTGGAAGAGGTCGGGGCCGGAGAAAGGAAGTAAACCCATGCAGGAATCAGCATCCGGTTCGTCCACCGGCACCCTCACCAGAACTCAGTTCGCCACCTTCTTCGTCGACAGCCTGTTCTTTGGCATCGACGTTCTCAACGTACAGGAAGTGCTTCGTCATCAGGAACTCACCTGCGTGCCGCTGGCGCCCGGAGTGGTCAAAGGGCTCATCAATCTCCGCGGTCAGATTGTCACCGCCGTGGATATGCGCGGGCGTCTTGGACTCCCGCCCCGGGCCGACGAAGAGACCGCCATGAACATGGTGGTGCGTGTCCAGGAAGGCGCCGTCAGCTTGCTGGTCGACGAGATTGGCGACGTCCTCGAAGTGGAAGAGTCCGCCTATGAGAAACCGCCGGGGAACCTGGACCCCGCCGCCCGCGAACTCATTCAGGGCGTTTTCAAACTCAAAGGGCGGCTCCTGTTGATTCTGGACACCGAAAAAACAGTCGAGATTGCGTCCAGCCCCGTGACAGGCATTGGCCCGCGCAAACGCGGATCTGAAGCCCTGGTCTAACCGGCTGCCCGACGCGTGTTGGAAGTAGTACTGGAGGAGTGAGTTAGTGGAACGAGTATCAGGCGATAGTAAGAGCCTCGGCAACCAGTTTGGAGGGCAAACCGGTTCCGCGGTAATGGAACGATCGCAGTCATCGGCAGACGATGCGGGGAAACGTGTCTTCTTCGACAATTTCCCGCTGCCATTGATCATGGCCGATGTGAATCACACAATCCAGATCATCAATCTGGAAGCCGCCAAACTGGCGGGCAGAAGAGTGGAGAGTTGCGCAGGCCTCAAGGTCTGGGATGTCTTCGACATTCCTACATGCCGGGAAGGCACCTGTTCCGCGGCCCGTGCGATCCGGACACGTCAGTCCGCCACCGCCCTGGCCTGCGCCCAGGTCAGAGGCAAGTCGCTGCACATGAAAGTGCACTCCGCGCCGTGGCTCGACGAAGCAGGCAACGTCGTCGGCGTCTGCCAGATCTTTGACCCCTCGGCCGAAGAGGACCATCTGGTCCACGAGGAAGTGGCCCGCGTAGCCGCCGCCCAGCAGCGCTCGGACCTCGCCGCGCGTCTCAACCTGGACATGCCTGGAACCACCGAATCCGCCCGCCACCGGATGGAAGGGGTGAACCTCATCGTCGACGCCATCTCCCAGCCGCTCTTTCGCTTCATCGCCGAGATGAAGCGCATGTCGGCGGAACACATCAAGGGGGATATCGACGTCGTAATTCCGGAGGAGCAATTCGCCGGAGCCTACCTGGAGATGGCACGCGGTGTCAACGAGATGGTCAATGGCCACATCACCGTGAAGAAGAAGGCCTTGGCCTGCGTCGCCGAGTTTGGCAAGGGCAACTTCGAAGCGTCCCTCGAGCGCTTCCCTGGCAAAAAGGCGTTCATCAACGAAATCATCGAGGAGGTCCGCGCCAACCTGAAGCGCCTCATGGCCGATGTCGAAAAGCTGGCCGATGCCGGTGCCAATCTGCGCCTGGATGTCCGCGCCGATGCCAACGTCCATCGCGGCGATTTCCGCAAGATCATCACCGGTTTCAACTCGACCCTCGACGCCATTGTCACGCCGCTCAATGTCCTCATTGCCGACTCACTCTCCCTCGCGGAGGCGGCCGTCCAGGGGCAGCTCAGCAAGCGCGCCGATGTCAGCCGCCACAAGGGCGATTTCCGCAAGGTCGCGCAGGGCTTCAACTCAACGCTCGATGCCGTCATCGAACCACTCAACGAGGCGTCCGCCGTTCTGGCCCGAATCGCCCAGAACGACCTCACCGCTCGCGTCGACGGTTCCTACCGCGGCGACTACGCCCGCCTCAAAGACGACATCAACCGCATGGCGCAGGATCTGCACCAGAACATGCGCAGCTTCTCTCAGAGCACGCAGACCGTAGCGTCCTCCTCAGAGGAGCTCACCGCCGTCTCCCACCAGATGGCGGGCAACGCCGAAGAAACAGCCACCCAGGCTGAAGTCGTGGCCGGGGCCAGCGGCGAAGTCTCCCGCAGCGTCAGCGCTGTGGCCGCTGGAGCCGAGCAGATGCAGGCCTCCATCCGCGAGATCGCCAAAAACGCCAACGAGGCCGCCCGCGTCGCCAAGAATGCGGTGAACGTGGCCCACTCCACCAACGAGACCGTGAACCGCCTCGGTGGCTCCAGCCAGGAAATCGGCAAGGTCATCAAGGTCATCACCTCCATCGCCCAGCAGACCAATCTGCTCGCCCTCAATGCCACCATCGAAGCCGCTCGCGCCGGAGAAGCCGGCAAAGGCTTCGCCGTCGTGGCCAATGAGGTGAAGGAACTCGCCAAACAGACAGCCCGCGCCACGGAAGAGATCGGCGGCAAGATCGACGCCATCCAGACCAGCACCCGCGACGCTGTCCAGGCCATCGGGGTGATCAGCGAGATCATCAACCAGGTCAACGACATCTCCAACAGCATCGCCTCGGCGGTGGAAGAGCAGACTGTCACCACCAACGAAATTGGTCGCAGCGTCGGGGTCGCCGCCAACGGCACCGAAGCCATCGCCAGCAATATCGCCGGCGTCGCCAATGCGGCCAAAAGCACCACCAAAGGGGCGACGGAAACGCAGCGCGCCGCCGCAGAGCTCAGCCGCATGGCCGCCCAGTTGCAGACCATCGTCGGCAGATACCGGCTGTAAGCCCGCTGTTAGGAACGAAGAAGTAGAGACAGTGAACGTCGAAGCAGAATCAGTAGCACGGAATGCTCGCTGGCGGCAGCGGAAGGGCGCCCGCCTCCCCTCTTGGGGCGCCCTCACCGCCGGCCGGTGGCTCCCGGTGATCCGGTTAAAGGTGGAAGACTGACCATGGCCTTCACCTTCTTCTTTCGTGATCTCCAGGTGCTCGAACAACTGGTGGAGTACAGCCTGCCCATCATCGCCGGCCGCAGCTATCCCCGCGTCTGGGATGCCGGCGCCGCGACAGGTCAGGAGCCCTACACCCTCTCTATCCTCTTCGCAGAACGCCTCGGCCACTTCGCCTTCGGCAACCTCCGCATCGACGCCACCGACGTCGAACCCACCGGCCAGTTCGGCCGGACCATCAGGGACGGATTTTATCCCGAAGCTGAGCTCAACCGCCTGCCCGACGGAATCCTCGAGAAATACTTTGAACCGGAGCAGGAACCCGGTTTCCGCCGCGCCACCGAGAAACTGCGCCGCCGCATCACCTTCCAACAACACGACCTTCTCTCCCTGCAGGAGATCGGGCACGGCTACACCGCTGTGCTCTGCAAGAACGTACTACTCCATTTCCAGCCGGCGGAGCGCATCCAGGTTCTCAGGATGTTTCACCGTGCGCTGGCGCCCGGAGGACTGCTGGCTACGGAACAGACCCAGGAGATGCCCGCTGAATTGGCGCCCTATTTTGCGCGCCTTTCATCCGATGGGCCGGTCTTTCAGAAACGGGAAGAACTCACATGAACCCCGGCCTTCACCTCGCTGCGTTATGGAGTCTCTGCTTTGCTCCGGGATTCTGCCGCCCCTCCGGGTCCTCGACCGGGTTTGGGTTGGCTTGCCGGCCGGAATCGGCGATCATTCCGGATTTCACACCCAAAGGGTCCCGCAGAGGACCCGGTCCACTCACACTATCTCCCGCTGGGGCCGCCTGCCACAGTGGGTGCCGCACCGCGGGTCCGTTCCGCTGGCAGCAATGGGAGGTGCCGTCGCCATGACTCCAAATCTGAGCTTGGCTCCGGCCCGCGCGATCCTTGGGCGATCGCCGGTTGAAGAAGGTACGGATGCGGATGCGTCCTGGAAAAGTTCGTTGGGATAGGGAAGGTACTGTATGAAGTGGCTGAATGATAAACATGTTCGCACGAAGCTCATGGTCAGCTTCGTGCTAGTGGCCGCCATCGCCGGGCTCATTGGCTGGGTCGGTTACTCCAGCGTGAAAGAACTTGAGGCACGCAGCGAAACAATCTACGCTGACCGTCTTGTTCCCATCCGCGACCTGGGCTACGCCAATGCGGCGTTCCTGATCGCCAGAACCGAAATCTGGCAGATGATGCGGACCACCGACAAAGCCAAGCGCCGCGAGCACGCCGCTGTGATCGAGGCGGAAACCAAAAAGATGGACGGCTATCTCGAAGCCTACACCAAGACCGTGCTGATCAAGGAGGAGCAGGAGACGCTGCCGCTGTTCCTGTCTTCCTATTCGGAGTACCTCAAACATCGTGCGCGCATTATTGAACTCGCGCTCAACGGCGAGGACGCCAAGGCCTGGGACGTCATCTATGGTTCGGCGTTGCCCGTGCAGGCGGAGACTCGGAAACTGCTCCGCAAACTCATCGATATCAACGCTCGTTCCGGCGAGGAGGAACAGAAGGCCGCCACCGCCGCCGGTGCCTCCGCAATCAGGAAGATCATCGGTATCAACATCATCGGCATCGCAATCGCCCTCTTCCTGGGCTGGATCCTCTCCCGCGTCATCGGTCAGCCGCTGGTCAGTATGCAGCACGCCGCCGAGCAGCTCGCCGCGGGCGATGTCGATGTCCACATAGATCTCGATACAAACGATGAGATCGGTGCCCTGGGCCGTGCGTTTCGCACAATGGCAGGCGTGATTCGCGAACGCGCCGAGCTCGCCCAGCAGATCGCCGCCGGCAACATGTCTGTTGAAGTCACTGCCAAGTCCGACAAGGATCTGCTCGGCAAGAGCTTCATCCAGGTGATGGATACCCTCCGCCGCCTGATCGCTGAAGCAGATTCACTGTCCAAGGCCGCTGTCGCTGGCAAACTCTCCACTCGCGGCAATGCCGAGCAGTTCCAGGGCGGTTATAGGCAGATCGTCGCCGGCGTCAATCAGACGCTCGACGCCGTCATTGGCCCCCTGAACGTATCGGCGGAATACGTGGACCGCATCTCGAAGGGCGACATCCCACCCAAGATCACCGACAGCTACAACGGCGACTTCAACGAGATCAAGATCAACCTCAACAACTGCATTGACAACATCAAGGCGCTGGTCAGTGATGCTGGCATGCTGGTCGAGGCCGCCGTCGAAGGCCGCCTCGCCACCCGTGCCGACGCCTCGAAGCACCAGGGCGACTACCGCCGCATCGTGGAGGGCGTCAACAAGACTCTCGACGCCGTCATTGGTCCTCTGAACGTTGCGGCCGAGTACGTCGACCGCATCTCGAAAGGCGACATCCCGCCCAAGATCACCGACAACTACAACGGCGACTTCAACGAGATCAAGATCAACCTCAACAACTGCATCGACAACATCAAGTCTCTTGTCACCGACGCCGGTTTCCTCGTCCAGGCTGCGGTCGAAGGCCGCCTCGCCACCCGCGCCGATGCCTCTCATCACCAGGGCGACTACCGTCGCATCGTGGAAGGTGTCAATCAGACGCTCGACGCCGTCATTGGTCCGCTGAACGTCGCGGCCGAGTACGTCGACCGCATCTCGAAAGGCGACCTCCCGCCCAAGATCACCGACAACTACAACGGCGACTTCAACGAGATTAAGATCAACCTCAATAACTGCATCGACAACATCAAGGCGATGGTTGCCGATGCCGCCATGCTGGTCAAGGCGGCGGAAGAGGGCAAATTCGAGACCCGCGCCGACGCCTCCAAACATCGCGGCGATTTCCGCAAGGTCGTCGATGGTGTGAATGCGACCCTCGATGTCGTCGTGGACAAGGTCAACTGGTATCAGGCCATCATCGACGCGGTACCGTCCCCCATCCACGTCATCGACAAAGACATGAACTGGGTCTTCCTGAACAAGTCGTTCGAAGCCCTGATGGTCAAGAACAACATCATCCGCACTCGCGCCGACGCGCCCGGCATGCCTTGTTCTTCCGCCCGCGCCAACATCTGCAAGACCGAAAACTGCGGCCTCGTGCAGCTCAGCAAAGGCGTCGGAGAAACTTACTTCGACTGGAACGGCCAGAAGTGCAAGCAGCAGTCCTCCAGGATCACGAACACGCGCGGCGAGCACATCGGCTTCGTCGAAGTCGTGCAGGACTTGACCGGCATCGTCAAGGCCAAGGACTATACGAACGTCGAAGTCGCCCGCGTTGCCACCAATCTCGCCCAGATCGCCAAAGGTGACCTGCAGGTGAACATGAAACTCGGGGAAGCCGATGAGTTCACTGCCGAAGCCCGGACGCAGTTTGCCCGCATCAACGACAGCCTCAGCCTGATGGTCGACGCCATCCGCGCCGTCACCGACGACAGCGCCAGACTTGTGACAGCCGCCGTGGAAGGCCAACTCACCGTCCGCGCCGATGCTTCCCGCCACCAGGGCGACTTCCGGAAGATCGTCGAAGGCGTGAATCAGACTCTCGACGCCGTCATCGCCCCGCTCCAGGAGTCCTCCGCCGTGCTCGCCAGAATCGCGCAAAGCGATCTCACCGCGCGCGTCCAGGGCAACTACCGCGGCGACCATGCCCGTCTCAAGGAAGACATTGGGCGCATGGCGCAGGATCTGCACGACAGCATCCGCAGCTTCTCCCAGAACACCCAGACCGTGGCTTCCTCGGCCGAACAGCTCACCGCCGTCAGCCACCAGATGGCCGGCAACGCCGAAGAGACCGCCACTCAGGCCAATGTCGTGGCCAGCGCCAGCGACGAGGTCTCCCGCAATGTGACCGCGGTGGCCGCCGGAGCCGAGCAGATGCAGGCCTCCATCCGCGAAATCGCCAAGAACGCCAACGAAGCCGCCCGTGTTGCCCGCAACGCCGTCGGCGCGGCCCAAACCACCAACGAAACTGTGAACAAACTGGGCGACTCCAGCCAGGAGATCGGCAAGGTCATTAAGGTGATCACCTCCATCGCCCAGCAGACCAACCTGCTTGCCCTCAATGCGACCATCGAAGCCGCCCGCGCTGGAGAAGCCGGCAAAGGCTTCGCGGTCGTCGCCAACGAGGTCAAGGAACTCGCCAAACAAACCGCCAAGGCGACCGAGGAGATCGGCGGCAAGATCGAAGCGATCCAGACCGATACCAAGGAAGCCGTCAAGGCCATTGGCGACATCGGCGCGATCATCAACCAGATCAACGACATCTCCAACAGCATCGCCTCCGCGGTCGAAGAGCAGACCGTCACGACAAACGAGATCGGCCGCAGCGTGAACGAGGCGGCCAAGGGCACCAACGCCATTGCCAGCAACATCTCCGGCGTGGCCGAAGCCGCCAAGAGCACAACGAAGGGCGCTACCGAGACCCAGCGGGCCGCCGCAGAGCTCAGCCGCATGGCGGCCCAACTGCAGAGCGTCGTCAGTAAATACCGGTTCTAACGCCGGTCGAAGCAGTCCGGCCGGCCACTACCGGCCGGACTGCACTGTTAGCGGGCAAAGCTACTTAGGAGAGATGGCAACGTGAGCAAGGCCTTAATCGTGGATGATTCCCGGGCGATCCGCATGATCCTCGGACGCACTTTGGGACAGTTGGGCTACGACGTACAGGAGGCCGGCGACGGGCTCCAGGCGCTCGAAATCCTCGATCGCCAGCCGGCTGATTTCAACCTGGCCCTCGTGGATTGGAATATGCCCGGCATGAACGGAATGGACCTGCTGCTGCGCCTGCGCGCCGACCGCCGCTACGACTCCCTGCCCATCGTCATGGTCACCACGGAGACCGAAATGGAGCACGTTGCCGCCGCCGTCCAGGCCGGAGCGAATGAATATGTCATGAAACCCTTCACTTCCGATGTGCTGCGCGACAAACTGCGCCTGGCCGGGATCCAGATGTAGGACTCAAATGCCAACCCTCCTTCGCAAGACCCTGCGGCCAGGGCAGCAGATACGCGTACTGATCGTCGATGACTCCGTGGTCATCCGGCGGCTGGTGTCGCATGTGCTGGAGGAAGCCCAGGACATGGTGATCGTCGGCGTCGCGGCCAATGGCCGCATCGCGCTCGAGAAGATCCAGGAAACCGAACCCGACGTCGTGACTCTCGACATCGAAATGCCCGAGATGAACGGCCTGGACGCCCTGCGTCTCATCCGCCGCAATCATCCGCAGGTGCGCGTCGTGATGTTCAGCACCCTGACGGAACGCGGCGGCGCCACCACGCTCGAGGCGCTCTCCCTGGGCGCTGACGACTATGTCGCCAAGGCATCCAACGCCGGCGGGCTCGACCGCTCGCTGGCTAGCCTCCGCGATGAACTCATACCCAAGATCCGTCAGTTTTTTACTCCGGCGGCCCCGCCGGCCAAACTGCTCCCGCCTTCCCCCGTTACCCCGCCGGTCCGGCCGGTAGCTTATGCCGCTCATGCCAGCTCTTCTTCCAGCGTCGTCGGCATCGGCGTCTCCACGGGAGGCCCTTCCGCCCTCGCCGTCCTGCTGGCCGCCATCCCCGCCGATTTCAGCGTGCCGGTGCTCATCGTCCAGCACATGCCTCCGCTGTTCACCCATCTTCTGTCCGAACGCCTCGATACCCTGTGTCCCTTGGACGTTCATGAGGCCGTCGATGGAGAACCGCTCGACCAGGTGAAGGTCCTCATCGCGCCAGGCAACTACCACATGCGCGTTGAATCCGGCTCCCGCGGACCCATCATCCGCCTGGACCAGTCGCCGCCCATCAACTCCTGCCGCCCCGCCGTCGATGCGCTGTTCGATTCGATGGCCGAGGTCTTCGGCTCTGGCGTACTCGCCGTCATGCTCACAGGTATGGGCCAGGACGGATTGAATGGCTCCCGGGCCCTGCGCGCCCGGGGCGCGTATATTCTCGCCCAGAACGAAGCGACCAGTGTGGTGTGGGGCATGGCCGGAGCCGTCGTGAATGCCGGCCTCGCCAACGAAGTCCTTCCCCTCGAGCTCATCCCCAAGGCGATCGTGAATCACACCGCCCGCGCCAGCCGCTCCGTCGCGGCTCGGAATCTCACGTCTTCACCGGAGGCCCAATGGCCGCGCTGACGTCCGCCCTGGGCACCATTGATCCAGGCAACTACCACTTCCTTCAGGATGTTGTTTACCGTGGCTCCGGCATCGTGCTGGATCACGAAAAGCACTACCTTTTCGAATCGCGCCTGTCCCCCGTGGCTCGGGCGCGCGGTCTGCAATCCATCAACGATCTCTGCGCGCTCCTCCGGGCCACCGGCGGAGACGAGGTCCGTAAGCAGGTCATCGAGGCGATGACCACGAACGAAACTTACTTCTTCCGAGAACCCGCACAGTACGACGCCATCTCCAGCGTGCTGCTGCCGGAGGTCAAGGGGTTGCGTTCCGCCACGCGCAAGATCAACTGCTGGTCCGCGGCTTCCTCCACCGGACAGGAAGCCTACAGCCTGGCTCTGCTCCTCATGGAGCAGGGACTGGGCGGCTGGAATGTTCAGATACTCGGCACCGACCTCACCAGTCACGTCGTCGACAAGGCACGCCAGGGTAAGTATCTTCAGATCGAGGTGAATCGGGGCCTGCCCGTCTCCCTCCTCGTGAAGTACTTCCGCCGCGCCGGACTCGAATGGCAGCTGAACGATCAGGTTCGGTCCATGGTTCGGTTTGAGCCCTTCGACCTGCGCAGTTCCATGCGGTCGTTGGGCCCGTTCGATCTCGTCTTCTGCCGCAACGTCCTGGTCTACTTCGATCTCGAGACACGCCGGTCCATTCTGCGGCAGATGCACGGAACGCTGTTCAGGGGTGGCTGGCTTTTGCTGGGTACGGCGGAGGCTCCAATTGGTCTGGATGACCTATATGAACGCCGCATGGTTGGTTCGGCCGTGGTGTATATCGCGCGTTGAGGGGGAAGTATGGCGACGCAATCAGGAATCACTTCAATAGAAGACATAGAGCTTCAACAGATCGTCTCTTCGGTATTCCAGTTGATGATGGGCTTGGAGGTGGAACAGGTCGACAGAGCCTGGTCTCCGCAGCCGGATCATCTGGCCGCGACCATCCAACTGAAAGGAAGCTGGACCGGCGAACTGCTGCTTGAGACCTCTCCGCAACACGCCTGCCGGCTCACAGGCCTCTTCCTTGCCATGGATCCGCCCGGCGAGGTGGATGAAGAAGTCCATGACGTCCTCGGTGAGATCACCAACATGATCGGCGGCAACTACAAATGTGCCCTGGCGCCAGGAGCAACCATCTCGATTCCCTCCGTCGCGCCGGCCAGCGAACGCCTGCATCTGCTCAGCTCGAGCCTGGCGGACCGGAAGGCCTTCGCCTGCGCCGACGACATTTTCTGGATCGTCAGGGTCACCGCCGCGGCCTGAGCCGCGGGAGGCATGGCGGAACCCGGTATGACTGTCCCAGGATGGGTCTGTTATCGCCTTGTATTCGCCACAGAAACAGCAAAATGGCCAAATTCACGGAATCGGCACGAAAAATGGCCAAAACAGTTGCACAAGGGCTAAGAGCTTGTTAGTCTAGCTGATGGGCGCCGACGAAAAGCGAGACGCGAGACGCGAAAGCGGGACGCTGAGCTGGTCGGAGAGCCGGAAGAAGCAGTTCTTCAAGTTTCCAAAAGTTCTTGGCTGAAACTTGCGAGACCTGGATCGTGCAGTAAAGAGATCCAGGGGGTAGTCAAGTGCGCGCCAAAACGAGTTCGAGGCCAGTAGTTACCGACTCTTTCACTTCGGTGGATCGGTTGGGGCTGCTCAGATCATTGAAAATCTGGTTGAACGCGAAGTTAATTCCGTTTCAGACTTGAGTCAAACCGGAACGAAAAACTCAACTGTATATACACGAGAGTTTGATCCCGGCTCAGAATCAACGCTGGCGGCGCGCTTAACACATGCAAG